>NZ_OZ245747.1:0-1132500 GCF_965227485.1 Oricola indica | reverse complement strand
CGACTTCCAGTCGGCGATCAAGCCGAAGGACCGCCTCGAACTGTTCTTCTCCCTGCCCGAGGAAGGCGCCGGCGGCGACGATGGTTACGAGCTTCTCTTCGTGGAAGCCAATTTCAACGGCAACGACAACACCTATTACCGCTTCCGCGCATCCGACGGCACGGTCGACTACTATGACGAGGAAGGCCGCAGCGCGCGCCAGTTCCTGCTTCGCAAGCCCGTTCCGAACGGCAAGTTCCGTTCGCCCTTCGGCATGCGCCGCCACCCGATTCTCGGCTATTCGCGCATGCACTGGGGCGTCGACTGGGCCGCACCGCGCGGCACGCCCATCATCGCGCCCGGCAACGGCGTGGTGAAAAAGGCCGGCTGGTCGAGCGGCTACGGCAAACAGACGATCCTGCGCCACGCCAACGGCTACGAGACCTCCTATTCGCACCAGACACGCTTCGCCAAGGGCATCAAGCCAGGCGTGCGCGTGCGTCAGGGCCAGGTGATCGGCTATGTCGGAACGACCGGCCTGTCGACCGGTCCGCACCTTCACTACGAAATGCGGGTGAACGGAACGCGCGTCGATCCCATGCGCGTGCGTCTGCCCAAGGGCAGTGTCCTGGCCGGCGCGGATCTCGAAGCCTTCAAACGCGAACGCGATCGCATCAACACGCTGTTGAAGAAGGGCGGCGACGACGGAACGGTCGTGGCCCAGATAGCCGGATAGGCAGGTCCGTTCGGACACCATCCCGATCTTGAAGTCATTTCACCCCGCCCGGGATCGAAGCCTTCGCGCCTCGTGAAGCGCCCATTGCTCCCAAAAAGAAAACCCGCCAGGGCGAACCGTGGCGGGTTTCCGGAATTCGGATATTCGGCGTTTTTCTACAGCGCCTTTTCGAGTTCGGGCAGGACATCGAAGAGGTCGGCGACGAGGCCGTAATCGGCGACCTGGAAGATCGGGGCTTCCTCGTCCTTATTGATGGCGACGATGACCTTCGAATCCTTCATGCCGGCCAGGTGCTGGATCGCGCCCGAGATACCGCAGGCGATGTAGAGGTCGGGGGCGACCACCTTGCCCGTCTGGCCAACCTGCCAGTCGTTCGGCGCATAGCCCGCATCGACGGCCGCACGGCTCGCACCCACCGCGGCGCCAAGCTTGTCGGCAACCGGCAGGATCACTTCCTCGAACTTCTCGCTCGAGCCGAGAGCCCGGCCGCCCGAGATGATGATCTTCGCGGAGGTCAGCTCCGGACGGTCGCCGCCCGACAGTTCCGTCGAGACGAAGGAGGACAGCCCCGGATCGGCCGGCGCGGAAACATCCTCGACCGCCGCCGAGCCGCCCTCGCCCGCCGCGTTAAAGGAGGCGGTACGCACGGTGATCACCTTCTTCGCATCCGTCGCCTGCACCGTCTGGATCGCGTTGCCGGCATAGGTCGGACGCTTGAACGTGTCGGCGCTTTCGACCGCGATGATATCGGAGACCTGCATCACGTCGAGCAGGGCAGCCACGCGTGGCATGGTGTTCTTGCCATTGGTCGTCGCCGGCGCAACGAAGGTGTCATAGCCATCGGCCAGCGACACGATCAGAGCGGCCATCGGCTCGGCCAGCTGCTGTTCCAGCGACGCGTCGTCGGCGAGCAGCACTTTCGAGACACCGTCCAGCTTCGAGGCGGCATCGGCCGCCGCTTTCGCGTCCTTGCCCGCGACCAGCACATGGATGTCGCCACCCATTTCCTTGGCGGCGCTCAGCGCCTTGTTCGTCTGGTCGGAGAGCGTTGCATTGTCATGTTCGGCAATCAGAAGGATTGTCATTGGTTTTTTCTCCCCGTTCTCAGAGCACGCCGGCTTCGTTCTTGAGCTTGTCGACAAGCTCGTTCACGTCAGCGACCTTCACACCGGCCTTGCGGCCTTCCGGCTCCTCGGTCTTGAGGACCTTCAGACGCGGCGCGGTGTCGACGCCGTAATCTCCCGGCGCCTTCTCGTCGAGCGGCTTCTTCTTGGCCTTCATGATGTTCGGCAGCGATGCGTAGCGCGGCTGGTTGAGACGAAGGTCCGTCGTCACGATCGCCGGCATCTTGATTTCGATCGTCTGCAGGCCGCCGTCGATCTCGCGCGTCACCTTCGCGGTATCGCCCTCGATAACGACCTTCGATGCAAATGTGCCCTGCGACCAGCCGAGAAGCGCGGCCAGCATCTGGCCGGTCTGGTTGGCGTCGTCATCGATCGCCTGCTTTCCGAGGATCATCAGACCCGGCTGTTCTTCCTCGGCGACGCCCTTCAGGATCTTGGCGACCGCCAGCGGCTCCGTCACGTCGTCCGTCTTGACCAGGATGCCGCGGTCGGCGCCCATGGCGAGCGCCGTGCGGATCGTCTCCGCCGCCTGCGCCGGGCCGATCGACACCGCGACGATTTCCGTCACCGTGCCCGCTTCCTTCAGACGGATCGCCTCTTCGACGGCGATCTCGTCGAACGGGTTCATGCTCATCTTCACATTCGCAAGCTCGACGCCAGAGCCGTCGGCCTTCACACGAACCTTCACGTTGTAATCGATAACCCGCTTAACAGGCACCAGGACTTTCATTGCAGTTCAACTCCCGTTCCGGTTTCGCCATCTGCATATCAGATGGCCATCGCGCCACTTGCGCAAACTCGACATTTCTCGTCGGCAGGGGAATGCCGGTTTCCGCAAGGCCGGGCAACCCCTCCCCTCCGACGTAAAACGATTTTATCGATTAGATAATTGACGCTTACGTCAACGTCAATTCTCTTTATGAACTCTATAACGCACCGTTTGGTTACTTATCAGCACATGCACGAGCGATCAACTGCGCCCCCAGCTCGGCGGTCGCGGCGTCGCGGACTTCCTGGAATTCGCCTCCGCCTCGGCCAGGTCCACCGCCCTCGGCGTGGCGATCGTGCGGTCGAAAATCGGCACGCCCCGCCGCTTGAACAGGAAGACGAGCACCATCCCGGCGACCACGCCGCCGAGATGTGCGGTCCATGAAACGCCCTCGGTCGGATAGATCACGATGGCCGCCGCCTGGTAGGCGATCCAGACCCCCAGCGGGATCGCCGCCGGAAGCCGCAACGGAATCCGCCCGAACGCGAGCACCCAAATACGCACCTTCGGATGCAGCACAAGATAGGCGCCGATGACGCCGGAAATCGCGCCGGATGCGCCGATCAGGGGCGATGTCGATTCCGGCTGGAGATAGCCATGCGCCAGCGCGCCGATGACCGCGCAGGCAAGGTAGAAAACCAGGAAGCGCAAATGCCCCATCGCGTCCTCGACATTGTCCCCGAACACCCAGAGGAACAGCATGTTGGAGGCAAGATGCATGAAGTCCGCATGCAGGAATGCATAGGAAACGAGCGACAGCTCTTCCGGAATGTAGACGATGTTCGACGGCAGCTCCGCAACATCGTTGACCACTGCCGGTATGTAGCCGAAGGACACCGTCGCGGCCTCGTAAGCCCCCGGCACGAGACCGAGATTCACGATGAGATAGACGAGGACATTGAGCCCGATCAGCGCGAGCGTCACATATTGCAGGGCGATATGCTTGAGATTGTTGGCGTCGTGCAGGGGAATGAACATGAACCGGCGACGCCTTTCTTTCCGGAACGCTTCAGCGGTTTTCGCCGGGCGTCCACAGAACGTCCCGCGCGCCGTTGTCATTGACGACACGCGCCGCCACGAAGAGAAAATCCGAGACGCGATTGATGTATTTAAGCGCTTCGGGATTGACGTGTTCGCCCGGCAGTTCGGCAAGTTCCACCATCAGCCGCTCGGCCCTTCGCGACACGGTGCGCGCGAGATGGAGCGCGGCAGCCGCCGGCGATCCGCCCGGCAACACGAAAGACCGCAGCGGCGACAGGTCGCGATTGAGCGTGTCGATATCCGCCTCGATGCGCTTGACCTGGCTCTCGACGATCCGCAGCGGCTCGTATTCCGGCGGTGTTTCGGTTTCCGGCGTGGCGAGATCGGCGCCAAGATCGAACATGTCGTTTTGAATGCGCGCGATCATACCGTCGACTGGCCCCTCCATCGCGCCGGTGTGGATGCGAACCATGCCGAGACACGCATTGGCCTCGTCCACGGTGCCGTATGCAGCGACCCTCGGATCGTATTTCAGCCGCCGCTCGCCCGTACCGAGCGCGGTCGTGCCGTCGTCACCCGTCTTTGTGTAGATCTTGTTGAGGACAACCATAGCGCCTGATCAACCCGCACCGTTCGATCGAGCGATGTAGAGGCCGATGACGATCACTGCAACCGCGATGAACTGCAGGAACACGCGCAGCTGCATCATCTTGTTCGAGAAATTGCCGTCGCCGTCGCGCATCAGATTGCGCAGGCCGACCATGAGCACGGCGACGACCGCCAGCATGATGACAAATGCGAGAAAGAACATACCACTGGACATAATATTGCAATCCGGCCGGTGTCGAGACCCGGCTCTCCGTTAACGCCCATTTATCTAGGTATTGCGCGCCACAAGTCGATAGAAAAACCCCGCCGGCAGGAGCCATTTCCCGAAAGCCCCGATCCGCGCCTGCCGCGTGACGAGGTAATGCGGCCTTGGCCTGTCGGCGGTCAATGCGTGCCGAAGCGCGTCCAGCACCCATCCGGCGGCACGGCCGCCGTCATCGGGCGTCCCGCCGGCTTCCAGCTCGGCGATGCGTTTCGCATAGGCATCCGCATGAACGCTGTTTTTGATGTCGATGTGCTTTCGCGCGAAGGCAAGCGCGTTCGATGCAAACCGCGAGGGAACCGGTCCGGGCTCGATCAGCGAAACGTGGATACCGCTTCCCTCGAGTTCCATCCGCTGGGTAAGCATCAGGCCTTCCAGCGCATATTTCGATGCGACATAGGCGCCGCGCATCGGTGCGGGCACCAGCCCGAGAATCGAGGAGCAATGCACGATCCGGCCATGGCCCTGCTTCCGCATCGCCGGAACCGCCAGCCGGGTCAGCTCATGCCAGCCGAACAGATTGACCTCGAATTGCTCCCGAAGCGCCGAAACCGGGAGATCCTCGACGGCGCCGGGCTGCGCATGCGCGCCATTGTTGAACAACGCGTCCAGCCTTCCGCCCGTCTGCGCCATCACGGCCGCAAAGGCACTTTGGATCGAATCGGGTTCCCGGTAATCGAGATAGAGTACGTCGAGACCCGCATCGGCCAGTTCCACCAGATCGGCTTTCCCGCGGGCGGTCGCGAAGACGCGATAGCCTTCTTCATGCAACCGCAATGCGCAATGCCGGCCGATGCCTGAAGAGCATCCGGTGATCAGAATCGTCGGTTGAAGAGGCAATGTGATCTCGCCGGTCTCTTTCACTTGAGAGCGCTTTCCCATATTCGTTCGCGCAAGACAACGAGACCCGTAAGGCATGAAGCGCAAACTGACAGCAATCAGACACATCCTTCAGGATGCGTTCGGTCATTTCAACGCGACCGATGGCTGGGCGCTTGCCAGCCATGTCGCCCTGTCGGCGGTGCTCGCCATATTCCCCTTCCTGATCTTCGCGACGACGCTCGCCGGCTTCCTCGGCGCGGAGCGTTTCGCCGAAACGGCCGTTCACCTCGTATTCGACACCTGGCCGGAACGCATCGCGTCGCCGATAGCGCGCGAGGTGGAGAACGTCCTGACCGTCCAGCGTGGTGGCCTCCTCACCATCTCCGTCCTCGCCGCCGCCTTCTTCGCGTCCAACGGCGTGGAAGCGCTGCGCGTCGCGCTCAACCGCGCCTACCGGGTATCGGAGACGCGCTCGATCTTCCTCATCCGCCTGCAAAGCCTCGGATTCATCATTGTTGCGACCTTTGCCATCATGGCGATCAGTTTCCTGCTTGTCCTTGCGCCACTCGCCTTTCGCATCGCGCAGCAATGGATGCCGGGCATCGAGGCCGTCTCCATCTCGATCGGATTCTGGCGATTCGCCATCGCACTGGTCGTGCTCGTCACCGGATTGTTCGTCGCCCACAAATGGCTGCCCAATGGTCGGCGCAGCTTCGCCTCGCTTGTTCCCGGGATCGTACTGACCCTCGCCGCCTGGGTCCTGGGAGCGATCCTGTTCGCGAGCTATCTCGAGAGCTTCGCCACCTATGTGACGACCTATGCCGGGCTGGCGTCGATCATGATCGCGCTGGTTTTTCTCTACATCATCGCCGCGATCTTCATTCTCGGCGCCGAGATCAATGCCGCGATCATCCGTCTGCGCGAGGCGCGATCTCTCATGGCGCTGGCCGCGGAGAGCCGTTCAAAGCCGCGTTGAACGCCCGAAATGCCGCAATTTGAGCGATTCTTCTAAATCGGCCTTAATGCGCCTTACCTAAAGTAAGCCGAACGACCGTGAAAAAACGGCGGAGGCTGACATGTTCGCCGCGTTCGACAACACGACCCTGACTTTCTTCGGCATCGCGCTTGCCGTCGGCACCTATTTCCTCGGCGCCGCGACCGACAACGTGATGGGCGCCGACGGATTCGGCGCGTTCAAGAACACGATCATCCTGATTTTCGGCTCGGTCCTCGGTCTCTTCGCGATCGAACACATGCAACTGCCGATCCACAACGTCGCCCTGCGCAGCCTGGCCTGCGCCGTCGGTGCGTTTTCGGCGCTCGCCCTGCTCGCCATGTTGAAGGCATTCGCCCGGCGACTGCATTACTAGAGCGCTACAGCCCTATCATCCTGCGGATATCCTCCGGCGTCGCACCGGCTGCGCGCAGCGACTGAAGGCTCGTGTCGCGGTTGCTCTTCGACAGTTTGCGCCCGTCTTCCGCCAGCACCAGATCGTGATGGAAATAGCGCGGCCGTGGCAAGCCCAGGAGATCCTGCAGCAGGACATGGACCGATGTCGCATGAAACAGGTCGCGACCGCGCACCACATGCGTCACCCCTTGCAGGGCATCGTCGAGCACGACCGACAGATTGTAGCTGGTCGGCGTATCGCGCCGTGCGAGGACAACGTCTCCCCACGCCGCGGGATCAGCGGAAACCGGTCCGCTCTGTCCGTCGGGGCCGCTTCCCTCCTCGATCCATTCGGGCGGGTCTCCGCGCCAGGCCAGCGCACGCTCCATATCGAGTCGCAGCAGATAGGGCGTATCATCCTCTCCGCTCTCTTTGCGGCTGCCCGGATAGAGCGGTGCGCCATCGGGGTCGCGCGGCCAGGGCGTGCCTGTCGTTTCATGTGCCTCGACGAGCCGGCGTATCTCCGATCGGCTCAGATAGGCGCGATAGACAAGCCCTTCCGCCTCCAGCGCATCCAGCGCCTTTTCGTAATCGGCGAAATGCTCCGACTGTCGCCGCACCGGGTCTTCCCATGACAGGCCAAGCCAGGCGAGATCGTCCAGCATCGCGCGCTCGAGCGCTGGCGAACAGCGGTCCGTGTCGATATCCTCCATGCGCAAGAGAAACCGTCCGCCTGACTCGCGCGCCATCTCGAAATTCAGGATGGCCGAATAGGCATGCCCCAGATGCAATGCACCGTTGGGGCTCGGGGCGAAACGGAAAACGGGCCGGTCGTCGGTCATGGAGGCGTACGTGGACATGGTTCGCCAGATTAGTAGAAACTGCGCGCCCGGGACGCAACGTCACGCGCCGATAACCGGCCGCGCGGATATCGAAAGAGGGCTGTCCTGCCTGCGCACCGCCGATCCGCGACTGGAAGCCGTGATCGCGCAATCCGGGGAAGTCCCCCTGCGGCGCACCGAGCCCGGATTTTCCAGCCTCGCCTCGATCGTCGTGTCGCAGCAGGTCTCGCGGCAAAGCGCCGATGCAATCTGGGGCCGGCTGACAAGCTTGATCGATCCGCTGGATCCGGAGCGTTTCCTCGCCGGCGGCGAGCCGAGCTGGCGCGAAGCCGGGCTTTCCCGCCCCAAGCAGCGCACCCTGGTCGCGATTTGCGACGCCATGATTTCCGGCGGCCTCGATCTTGAGCATCTGTGCCGTGTCGACGGCGACAACGCCATGCGCGAGCTGACCGCGATCAAGGGCATCGGGCCATGGACGGCCGAGGTCTATCTGCTTTTCGCGGCGGGGCACCCCGATATCTTCCCGGCCGGCGACATCGCGCTTCAGGCCGCCGTCGGCGAAGCACTTGGGCTTGCCCGTCGGCCGACAGTCGCGGAATTGCGCGCAATCGCCGAATCATGGGCGCCCTGGCGTGGCGTCGCGGCGCGGCTTTTCTGGGCTTTCTACGCCACGCGGCACGCACGCGCCGTCATGCCGTGACAGTAAGGAAAATACAAACTTCTGATTTTTCAGGATTTTTCCTGAAGGCGCACTTTTCAACGGGATGCTTCACAAGCATGTCATAACGCGCTTACTATATGTCCGCAGTTCTATCGTGATGCGAAGAGGTGAGCCTTGACGATTGCGGTTTCGCCGGACAGCCTTCCGGCGCTCGTGCTTAACGCGGACTACCGTCCGCTGAGTTATTATCCCTTGTCGCTCTGGTCCTGGCAGGACGCGATCAAGGCGGTGTTTCTCGACCGTGTGAATATCGTCGCCGAGTACGATCACGAGGTCTCTTCGCCGTCATTCGCAATGCGGCTGCCCAGCGTCGTCTGCCTCAAGAGCTACGTCAAACCATCCGCCTATCCGGCCTTCACGCGCTTCAACGTTTTCCTGCGCGACAAGTTCGAGTGCCAGTATTGCGGCTCACCCGACGACCTGACCTTCGACCACCTCATTCCCCGTCGCTTCGGCGGACAGACCACGTGGGAAAACATCGTCACCGCGTGCTCGCCCTGCAATCTGAGGAAAGGCGGCAAGATGCCGCGCGAATCGGGCATGCGGCCGCACCAGATGCCGTTCCAGCCCACGGTGCACGACCTGCACAACAATGGCCGAAGTTTTCCGCCCAACTATCTTCACGAAAGCTGGATGGATTACCTTTACTGGGATGTCGAGCTGGAGCCTTGAGGAAGGTCTCCGGCGTTTTTGTTTGCGCGCACTAGCGCTTGATCAGGACCGCCCGAAGCGCGACCGCACCGAGCGCCAGGCTCGCCAGCACGTTCCAGCCCGCAAATGACAATCCTAGGAAACGGCCGGCCGCCTCGTCGCAGGATGGCGGCTTGACGGTTTCCAGCGCGCCAAGCAGGTCGCCGGCATCGGTTGTCAGCCCGCTTGTCGCCGACGTGCTGCAATCGGCGGGACCGGCCCACCAGTGCCACTCCACCCCGGAATGATAGACGCCGAGATAGAGACCGTAGGCCATCAGGGCGGCAACGATCAGCAAAAGCCCCCGCGCGATCACCGGGTTCCATTTCAGGCCCGAGGCGACCGCCGCCATCAGGGCGACCGGAATACCGGCATAGTAGGGAACGCGCTGGGCGAGGCAGAGCTTGCAGGGAACGAACCCGCCAATATGTTCGAAGCCGAGCGCGGTGCCGACCACGACCGCCATCGCCACGGTCAGGAACAGCGCCGACTGGAAAAGTACGGGCCGGTTAGCGGTCTGGGCCATCGGGGTCTCCGGTTTGGAAAGGCGCGTCGTGGCTTACCGCATCGCGCAAGATTGGACAAACCAATCTGCGCGACACTGTGTTCAAGTTGCGGCAACGCGCATCCTGATCCAGTCGATGAGGAAATAGACGACCGTCGGCCCGCCAACGACCAGCGCCAGGACCCAGGCGAGACCGATCAGAAGGCCGAGTATAACGAAGACGCCGTCCCTTTCGATCAACCCCGCCGACGTGATCGCGACACCGATGCCGGGCACCGTGTTGGTCAGCGGCAAAGGCACCAGAATCGACAGGCTCGGTATCAGCAGGAGAATGCCGAGAATGCGCATGCCGCCTGCGTCCGTCAGTCCCGTCAGCCGGGGATGGGCGAGCCGCTCCAGCCATCCGGCATAGCGTTTGACCTGCGCCGTGATCTGCAACATCCCGCGGACGGGAAGCTTCCTTGCGCGAAACCTTTCCGGAAGCCAGGGCGAGCGGCGGCCGCTGGCCATCTGCCATGCAAGAAACGCCATCGGAAGCGCGACGATCTGCGGCAGCAGGTAGATGAAGGGCAGGCAGCATGGCAATGCGAGGATGAGCAGGAGCAGCGCGAAGGCCCGCTCCTCCATGGCGTCGCTCAGCGCACCGAGTGCGATGTTGCCGTCATCGTCGCTTTCGGCCGCATGCAGGATATGCTCGATCTTGGCTAGCGCGCCGCGCGGGGCGTGGCTGGCATCTGTCTCCTGATGAACGGACACGGTATGGGACTCCCGGTTGCGGCATGAGGCTCAGCCATAGCTTTAGACCGCAATTGATTGCCAAACAATTTCGGCGTGGCGTCACGACGCAACCCGCCTTGACGCGGCTCTGGTACGCCAATAAAGCTCGAAATCTATCAGGCGTTGCCCCTCTGGCGGAATTGGTAGACGCGCGGGATTCAAAATCCCGTTCCTTCGGGAGTGCCGGTTCGATTCCGGCGGGGGGCACCATTCACCTCTCAGACATCCTATAAAGCAAGGGATTTGAGAGGCGGCCTGTGTACCAAATGTCGCTTTTGTGTACTAGATTATGTCCCGGCTTTTTCGGTTAGCGGCCCGGTATAGGACGCAGCGCCGCCGGCCCCTCCCCCAACGGGGGTAAATCGGCTTTCACCTGTGCACATATCCCGAAACACATTTTTCCTGAAAAAAAGGCGCGGCAGACAAAAGAACGTTATAAGAACAAAAAGACCCTGTGCAGAGCGGCAGCCGGTGTTGGGGAAGTCTCCGGCACAAGGGTATATTGGACGTCTGGCGTGGGGTTGCGGCATATGCGGTCTTGTCAAGACTGCCGCGACCCCAACAGCGCCAGTGGCGCACCCGCCTTTGGGGGTCAGTTACAGCTGGCCCCCATTGGGCTTTTCGTATGTTGCCCGTCTTTCCATGTAAGGTAAACCTACCCCGCCTTTGTAGAGGGGCAACTCACAAAAAATTTGGTGCTCATATCGTAAATGCAATACGAACGAATTGGCGCTGCATTATGCAAACCATCATGCGCGAATTGCGGTCACCACGATGGCGGATAGAGCCGCCTCAGTTACTTCGGGTTGCCCCTCAGTCCACCTGTTTAATCACGTCCCCGGCCCATCATCTGCTCGTCTCGGGAAATACTCAGCACCTCCACACCTCTTGTAGGGCATCAATGGTTAGGTACGCCGCAGGTTGGTGGCGGATTTCTGGGTGTGTTTCCAGATATTTCTTCACTACATCAACAATCTGTCCGAGCTTCACATTTCCGGGTAGGCAGACAGGAAACCGTTCAGTTATTCCGGTGCTGCTTTCCACCACATCGATGACAGATGCGATGTATCCCATACAGAACCAACTACCAGCAGTAGCGTCGTCGGCCCTACAATATTTGATGAGTTCATTTCCATCATAAAAACTCGCAGACGCCTTGTTCGCGATCATCGTCAAAGAAACAAACAGGGCTAGAAAAAGTCCCGCTTCACGTCGCATAGCACCCCTCCATTTCTTAGCGTCAGGATTACACACAGCAAATTCTTAAACAACTGACTGCGGTCGTCCGCTACTCCCTGTGCTGGCGAAGGGGACCCCGCCCGTGGGCGAGACCCTTTCTCTCCCCCGAGAGTAGCCCTCAGTCTACCGCTTCGACTACCTCACTCGGCCCGTCATCCGACAGGCTCGGGAAGTACGCGGCAATACCCTTGCCGGTCGCGGCTGGTTTGCTGGTCTCTGCCTCGGTCACCTGAGGCACCTCAGCGCACCCCTGAGTTACCACAGGGCGCGGGCGTGGTGCGTGTCTCCTGCCCCGGTAGAGGCCCCCACGCGGCGCATTGTCGAGCGCGTCACGGAACGGGCTGAGTGTCTTGTGGATGGTCTGGATAACCCCGGACAGGTCGGTCACCTGTTGCGAAAGGGTGTTACGCTCTCGGGTCACCTTGCCGATCTCCTCTTTGAGCGTGGCAATCTCCGCGTCCCGCTGTGCAACGGTGTCCTGCTTGTCGAGCGCCTCAAGCTGAGCTTGGAGTTCCTCGCGGGTGAGTTCGGTCTTTCTGGCTGCCTTTGCCATTGGTCTTTTTCCTTTATACGTGTGGGTGGCCCGCTGCCCGAGTGACCGGGCGCGGCTCTAGGTGTTGTTCGGTTTTAGCTGTGCTGGTCAGTCGGCGTCTGGCAGGCTTTCGTACCAAAGTGCATAGGCCCGCATCATGTTGCCCCTTGGGACAACCCCGCGCACCATGTCACTAAGAACGCGCCGCGCCATCGGGTCATCCGTCTGGGTCGCCGCATAGACAAGGCTGTTGAAGGCGTCCCCGCCGATTGCGTCGGCAATCACCGGCTGCGCATCCGTGACGGCCATGCTGATCAGCGACGACGCCGCCTCTTGGTCTACCCCAAGGGCACCGGCCATATCATCAAGTACACCGTCGAAATCGCCCTCGACAATCTTCTCGCCAATGGCCTCGCTCGTGCTGCTCGGCACCATGCTTTCCATCTGGTCAAGCGTCTCTGAGTTGCTCCGCGCCAGCGGCTCGTTTTCCTCGGTATCGTCGTCAACCTCAAAGTCCTCGGGGTTCAACTGGTCGAAGCCCTCGGTGTCCTCCAAGGGCTGCTCGTTACGCGGGGCGCTGCCGCCCTCTAGGCCGGTCTGCGCTGCAATGTCGGCGTCTACGTAGGTGTCTAGCTCGGCAACCCAGACGGTGCCCTCAGGGGCAACCTCGGGCGCGTCAGCGCTGGCGTATTGCCGGTCTGCCTCAATGTTCCGGTTGGGCTTCCCGGCTATCGGCTGGCCGTCCGGCAATAGGTCTTGCATGTCGTCATAGATACCCATGACAATCCTTTCGTGTGTTGTTTGGTCCTGTGGGTGAAAGTGACGCCTCAGGCGGGCGGCAGTAGACCCGCCGCGCGTAGCGCCAATTTGGTATAGTCGAGCAGGGTCATGTCCTGCCCGTCCTGAGTGGATACGGCGTTATCCCAGAAGCCGCGCCCATATGCGTGATGCGCCGCATCAAGCGCCTCTTGGCCTAGCCGTGCCTTGACCGGTCCGGAGATGTGCGCCCGCTGGTATTCGGTCCAGATGGTCTCAATCTTCGGGTGTCGCCAGCCGTTCGGCGTACTGATCACGGTGGTCGGATCGTCTTTCACACTGCGCCGTGTCAGCTTCTTTGAGGGTGTCCCTCGGGTGGTTGCCCATGACGTCGCATGTGTCGCGATGAAGCGCCGCCGATAGCGGGGCATCCCGTCGAAGTACACCGCCGCCCATCCTTCGATAGCCAAGGCCCGCTTGAAGAAACCTCGGGGGTCCTTGGCGTCCTTGGTGAGCCATGCCTTGATGATCTCGGCACGGGCTTGCTGCGGCAAGCGACGGTGCATGTCGGACGGCATCGCCGCCCATGTCACGGGCCGTTGAAAGACCCGCGCCCGGTTGTCCAGTTCGGTCGCGATCTCCCGCCGTCTCCGCTCCGGGAGCGTGGCGAGGTATAGGTCGATTGCCTTCTCGAATATGACAATCTCATTTCGTGTCGGGACACGGGCAACCGGGTCTCCGATGTCTTTGAGGCGATCCGCGTGTTTGCGGCATAGCGACGACAGCCCCGCCCGGTGATCTTCACACCGCGCGACTGCGCACTTGCCTGTCTCGTTCACGGCCTTGGCGGCTCGCAGCTTATGCTTGCGTCCGCTCCGGTCCTGCGTGAACCACGCGACAGGTCGCCCCCGTGCATGATCTGCAACGGGCATTGGTCTTCTCCAATTCGATAGTGAGTGAGGGTGTGTTGTGTTCGGGAACACAGGCCCGGTGTGTAAATCTAGCAGTTAAGAGAAACACAGGCCCCAAGGGTTTCCCCCTTAGTAATCCTCGTCTTCCTCGTCCTCGTCATCAACACCGCGCGGCCCGTCGAGATACTCATAGGTCAACGCCAGTTCCCGGAGTTCTCTCACGGCCTCGGGATTCCCTGAGGTTTCCCCGAGATAGTCGATTAGCTCCATAAGCTTCTCCTCTACCTGGGCCTCAATCGCGTCCTCAATCGCCCCCTCCCACGCCGGGGTCTGCACGTACTTCGACGGGATCGTCTTGTCGCTTTCCTTCAAGCCCATCGCGAAGGCCTCAAAGTCTCGCTGTGGCTTGTTCCCGAAGTGATGATACAGCCGGTTCCGGTAGTCGGTAGCCCGTGCCCTCAGTGCCTCGTCGGGGTCCCAGCTGTCATCCGGCTTAACGATCTCGCCCCGCGACAGTTTCCGGGCCACATCCCAATCCATGATCACCAAATCGTCGGCGGTATAGGACAGGCCGGTATCTGGATTGGTCGTTTGCTTGAGTGTTCTCAGGGTGCGCCGCATGGTCGAGACCAACGCCTCCGACACGCTGCACTTATCCGCGACATAGGTGCGGGACCCGTGACCAAGCACCGTGAGTAACCAAGCGGAATTCGCCTTGTCCTCCGGTTCCATCCTGAGGCGGTCCTTGGAGTTCGCCGCAGCGGCATATGCAATGGCCTCCTCAAGGGTCACCACGTTATCCGGCGTTCCGCCTAGAACCTTCACGGGCACCGGCACGGTAACCCCGACACGCTGATAGGCTTCGCGACGATGGTGACCGTCCACGACATACCAGCGGTTCCCGCCCCACCACACGACAATCGGGTCAAGCATCTTGGGTTTCTTTGGGTTGGTCCCGATCACGCGGCGCAACATCTCAACATGGCGCTGGTCGTCTGCGTGTCTCCCGCTGATCTCTCGGCGCTGAAACACGGAGACCCTGCGGCTGATCTCTGGGAGCGTGAGGGCCTTGGGTTTCTCTCCGGGATACGTCAGACCATTCTTGGCGATTGCGACTCTGATCTCGTTGAGCGCTGTCACGCGGTTCATGGGTGTCTTGCTCATGGGCATTCCTTTCCTGCCGTCCCTCTGTTGGAACGGTCGGTTGTCCTGCGATTGCTGATCGCTGGGTCTTGCTCGGGTGGTACCGTCATGTCGGACGGCTCGGGGTGCGCCTCAGCGTTTATCTGCGGGAAGGCGAAGGGGGTCAGGACGTGGCGCTAGGTGTCCACCGTGACACTTATCGCACTGGGTCCTGCAAAAGAGCGGGCAAAGCCGTGAACGGACAGGCTGAGCCGCGAGGGGTGTTGTTCTATATGGCAGGGTATGACCCCGCCCGCGTTCACTCAGGGGTCTCCCGGGGCGGTCGGCGTCTTTCAGGATGACACCTTTTTACAGCCTCCACCGGCCGGTCGGGTGCTTGTGATATGTTCTATATGAAGCGGGTTTAAAATCCTGCGCTGCCGCAGATACTCCAAAAGCGCAGTAACTATCTGAAAAATAACATTTTTCTTCTCCGTCGCTCGCGTCTACGCTGCCCCCGCGTGTAACCAAGAGGAGAAACCGCACATGCAAGCACAACAGCCGTCCACCGCCGCCGATCAAGCCGAATTCAAGGTGGTCTATCTCGACACCGCCGACCGGCCCGTGGCGTCCTGCCGGGTCACCGCTGGCGACTACCTAGAGGCTTGCGCCATCGCGCATCGGATCAACCCGCAAGCGCCAGAGTTCGAGGTGTCGGAAATGCCTGTGTAATCTCCGGGGTAACCTCCGGGCGCGTCGGTCTGCTGTTCTATACGGGGGCCTGTTTAACGGCCCGCCGCGATCACCGCGCCGTCTCGGGGCGTCTCTCCGGGGCGGCGCAACCGCAATCATCCATCATCCTTGGTGAGCGTTTGATGTGCTATATGCATCAGTTTGACTGCGATAGCGCAGAGATCATGCCGCGAGAGACACAATCTGGGCGTGGTTAGCTAGTAATCGGAAACGCCGAATGCCATACATCCAAACATGGATAAGGTTCTTACATGGTTCATTCGCCTTTGGGTGGCGCTTGCGCTTGGTATAAACGCTATCGCCATAGCCGGTATGTTCATGGCGAACGGCTTCTGGGGCGGCTTGGCGCAAATGCGAGAAATTTTCAGCCCCTTTAATATCATCAACTACATAGCTGAAATCTTACTTCTATCCCCCGCCTTAGGTGCGTATTGGTGGCTTGAGCGACGTAAGGCGGCCCGCCTGAAATCAGACTGAGCGCGTTGGTTTAATTATCCCACACCTTCTCCAGCGCCGCCCGCTTCCGCTCCAGTGATGACCCGCGCCCGTAGTTCGCGGCGCTCGACTGGTCGCTGTGCCCCATGATTTCCCTCGCAAGGTCCTCGGGACAATCCGCGTCTCTTAGCATGTCCTTCATGCGGTGCCGTAGGCTGTAGGCCGTTTTGCGCGGTTCCTTCACCGCTTTGCGTAGCCGCTTCATCAAGGTCTGTGAACAGGCGTCATTACCGCGTTCCCGGACGTACCGGGGAAACAGCGGGGCCTCGGATGTCTTTCCCTTGTGTGCCATCAGCCTTTCCAGCACGGCATCCGGTATAGGTATCTCTCGGTTGCTGTTGTCGGTCTTGATCGGTCGCGCCTCATGGGGGCGTATCCAAACGGTCTTTCGTCTCTCGTCCACGTCACAGCCGCGCAAGCCGACGATCTCATTAAGCCGCGCCCCGGTGTCCCTCAAAGTAATCCAGATGGTCCCTAGGTCGTCGTCGGTTTCCATGATCGGCGCGAGGGCTTTCATGTCGTCGTCATCAAGGGGAAGGCGATTATCTCTCGTGTGCTTGCCGCCCTTGGTGTCCAGCCGCATGAATGGATTTGCGCAATCTAGGTCGTACTCCAATATTGCGCGGTTCACCGCCGCGTTGATGTCGTTGAGGTATCGCCGCGCGGTTGCGGGGCTCGTCTCGTTTATCAGCGCTTCCACAACCCGGCGTGCATCTGTGCGCCTGAGATTGCTCAGCGGCCTTCTGTTGACCGCATCCCTGCCAAGATACCTAGCGAGCCGTTCCTTGTGTCGCTCGGTGCGGCGCTCAATTACGCGGTCACTGATCGGCTGTCCGGTTTTCCTGTATTCACAATAATCGTCCAGCGCACCGGCCAGAGTAACCGTGAGGATGCCCTTAGCGGCGTTCCTGAGGAATTCTGGTGGTATCTCCGGGTCCCGCTCAAGCTCTTCAATGGCGGCGTCGATAGCGTATGTCAGGTCATCAGGCTGGTCAGGGTCAACGCCCTCCCGTGCCGCTGCGGCGACCGCTTGTAGGTCAAGGCTGTACTCCCGCAACTTGGATAGCACCTTGATCTCGGCGTTTGAGTTCTTCCGGGGTTTCTGCGCAAAAAGCTTTTCAACGCCAGCCTGAATGACGGCATGTCTCCTAAGGGCTGCCCCGTAGTCCTTGCCTAGGCTTTCCTTTACCTCCCGTTTCCCGATGGTCTCCACTAGATTTCCGGGGACGCGCCTCCGATACCGATACACGCCGGTCTTTGACACGCTGACATGAGCCGGAAGCCCTTTCGGTTTGGGTGCTCGTTTGGACATCGAATTCGCCTATTGTGTACTGATTTGCGTACCACTTAGGAGTCAAAAATCCCAGAAGTCAAGGTTTTTATGGCCATTCTTAGGCTTGTTTGGTTCCGGCGGGGGGCACCAAAGCCATTCTATTGGCTGTTTGCGCCATCCGCGACGACCACCTGAAATCTCCGACACCCCCTCTTTCACGCTCGCCATCTCGGCAATTTGCGTTGCGCGCATTCGCGATACGCGCAGTATGGGGCGTATCGGCGAAATACCAGACCGGTTCTTGCCGACACGCAAACGGGGACCTGCATGAACAACGATCAGAATGCGCTCATTGCGGCCGGAACCGTCCTGACCGGCTTCGCACCGGCGGATGCGCCGGAAGGTCTGTCCGATGCCGCCATCCTGGTGCGTGACGGGATCATCGTCGAGATCGGACCAACCGATCAACTGACCCGCCGCCATCCGGACCTGCCACGCCATGGCGGGCCGGAGTTCATCGCCCTTCCCGGCTTCGTCAACGGCCACCATCATTTCGGCATCACCCCGCTGATGGCCGGCGTGCCCTTCGCGCCGCTGGAATTCTGGCTGCCGCGGTTCCGGGCGATGCGCGGCGTCGGGCCTCGTCTCGACACGCTCTATTCGGCCATCGAGATGCTCGAAAGCGGCACGACCGCGGTCCACCACATAAACAGCGGCCTCGTCGGGACCCCGGACAACTGGGAAACGACGACCGATGCCATCCTGTCCGCCTATGACGAAATCGGCATGCGCGTCTCCTACTCCTTCATGATGCGCGACCGGAACATCCTGTCCTACGAGGATGACGCGCAGGTTCTGGCCTCATTGCCGGACGATCTCCGAGACTGGATCGCCCCGCAACTTTCATCCGCCGCCACGCCGACGCGCGACTACATGGATTTCTTCACATCGGCGAAGACCCGTTATTCCGGACGCTCCACCGTGCGTATGAGCCTCGCCCCCGCCAATCTGCACTGGTGCAGCGACGACAGCCTGCAGACCATCTTCGAAACCGCCAGGCAGCATGGCGCGAGCGTCCATATGCATCTCCTCGAAACCGAGCGGCAGGCGCGTTTCGCCGAAACGCGCTACGGCCACACTGCCATCGAACATCTCGCAGCGCTTGGCTGCCTTGGCCCCGAACTCACGCTCGGTCACGGCAATTGGGCGACCGAGGCGGATATCGACCTGCTGGGAACATGCGGCTGCATGATCTGCCACAATGCGAGTTCGGGACTGCGGCTCGGAAGTGGCATCGCGCCCGTCAACCGGATGCGGGAGCGCGGCATCCCGGTTGCGCTCGGCATCGACCAGTCGAACATCGCCGACGACCGCGACATGACAGTGGAAATGAAGCTGGTCTGGGCGTTGCATCGCGAGACCGGTCTCTTCAACGACCGGCCGGACGCTGCCGCCGTGCTGCAAATGGCGACCGAGACCGGCGCGCGCTCATGCGGCTACGGCAAGGTCGCCGGACGGCTGGAGCCCGGCATGGCGGCGGATATCGTTTTGCTGCGCCGTTCCGAAATCGAAAGGCCCTATGTCTCGCCACGCACACCACTCGCCGAGACGATCCTGCACCGCGTGACCAAATCGGCGGTGGACCAGGTCTTCGTGGCCGGCCGCAAGGCCGTTGAGAACGGCCGCGTGACAGGCATCGACCGCGACGCGGTCCTGCGCGAGATATCGGAGAGACTGGCGGCGCCCGAAACACCCGCGGAAGCGCGCGACTGGGACATGGTCAACGCACTCGTCCCGCATCTCGAAGCCATCATCCGCACAACCGGCGTCGTGTCGGAACACACGCCGTACCGCTACAACAGCTTCCATCCCGAAGGTTAGAGTCCGAGCGCGCGGTAATGATCGTTGATCGCGCCGGCCGTTGTCCACCAGACGCGGCTGTCGGACTTGTCGCGCAGATACGCGAGCGCCCGCTCCAGATGCCGGAACCGGTGCGGCTGGCCCATCAGATAGGCATGTAGCGCGACACCCATGACCAGCGGCCGACGTTCGCTTTCCGCCAGCATGACCTCGAACGCATCGATGATCATGTCCGCGAATTCCGCGCCCTCGTGCTTGCGGCCGACGATCTGCGGGATATCGTTCAGTTCCTGCGGGTAGGGAACCGACAGGATGCGGCCCTTGCGCGTCGTCATCCAGACCGGCTGGTCGTCGTGGCACCAGTCGAGAAGATAGTCATATCCCGCTTCCTGCAGCAGGTCGGGCGTCGTGCGGCTTTGCGAAATCCAGGGGCCGAGCCACCCCTTCGGCTGCCGCCCCTCATGCCGCGTCAGCGCCTCGGTCGCCTCCGCGATCAGGCCCGCCTCGTCCTGTTCGGCCAACACACCCTGCATCTCCGCATTGCTGCGCCCGTGCCCCGCGATTTCGTCGCCACGTTCCCGGAAAGCGGCAACCACCTCGGGCGCCATCTCGTACATCTGCGAATTCACCAGCGCCGTAACGGGGATGTCCAGCCGGTCGAACAGCTCGATCATCCGCCAGACGCCGACGCGATTGCCGTAGTCGCGCCAGGCAAAGTTGAGAACATCCGGCTGCGGCCCGCCATCGCTCAGCATCGCGCCCAACCCTTCGCCAAAGGCGAAACATTCCAGGTTCATCCCGACATAGACCGCGAGCCTTTTCCCCTCCGGCCAGGAGAAATCCGGACGCGCCGTGATCGGCGAGAACGGGTAGCGGCCGTGATCGGCGAGAGGCATCGTATTGGTCCTTGTCCTGACAGGGCGGCGCCCGGAACGGGCTTTGACACGGCGTCGATTCAATCACCCGCGAGAAAGCCCGCTGCGCCGATCGCAGTCAAGCCGGTCAGACCGCGGCACCGTGCGGAAGAACGAAGACTGAGCCATCCGCCGGCACGCGGCTGACCGACAGGTCGCATTCATAGACCGCGCGCAGATTGTCGTCGGTGAGAACCGCTCCGGGAGCCCCTTCGGCATGCACCCGCCCGTCCTTCAGAAGGACCACGCGGTCGGCATACATGGCGGTCAGGTTGAGATCGTGCAGGATCGCCAGCACCCCGCCGCCCCGCAGCGCGAAATCGCGCGCCACGTTCATGATCTGCAACTGGTGGCGGATATCGAGGCTAGAAACCGGCTCATCGAGAAAGAGGTAGCGCGCCTTGCCGTCCAGGACCGGCTCCCACACCTGGCAGAGCACGCGCGCAAGCTGCACCCGCTGTTGCTCGCCGCCGGAGAGTTCCTGGTACATCCGCCCTTCGAAGCCGGAAAGATCGACCCTTTCGAGGGCCTCCATGACATTCGCTCGCCCGGTATCGGCGACGCCTTCGCGCGTGCCGAGTTGCACAATCTCGCGCACGGTGAACGGAAACGACAGGCTGGACGATTGCGGCAGCACGCCGCGCATCGCGGCAAGTTCCCATGGCCGGGTCCGCGCGATATCGATGCCGTTCAATTCCGCCCGGCCCGAATAGGCAACATCGCCGGACAAGGCGCGCATCAGCGTCGTCTTGCCCGATCCGTTCGGCCCGATCACGGTCACCAGTTTTCCGGGCGGCGCGGCTAGGTCGATGCCGCGCAAGATCCGGGTCTTTCCGAGCGAAACCTCGATATTCTGAGCGTTGAGCATGGTCGGCCTAGAGGTCGAGGAGGCCGCGCTTGCGCAGCAGGATCCAGAGGAAGAAGGGCGCGCCGGCCGCGGCGGTGACGATGCCGATGGGCAATTCGGCCGGCGCCACGATCTGGCGCGCGATCGCGTCGGCGAACAGCAGCAGCACCGCCCCGAGCAAGGCCGAGGCCGGCAGCAGGAACCGGTGATCGGGACCGATGGCGAGACGCAGCAGATGCGGCACGACGATCCCGACGAAACCGATCCCGCCAGAGACCGCCACCGACGCCCCCGTGGCCGCGGCCACCGAGACGACCGCGAGATTCTTGAAGCGCTGCACGTCGATGCCGAGATGCCGCGCCGAGGCCTCGCCGAGCGCGAGCGCATTGAGGCTGCGCGCCATGAACGGCATGGCGATGAGGACCGGCAGGATCAAAGGCGCGGCCATCAGGCTCTTGGTCCATGTCGCGCCGGCGAGCGACCCGAGGCCCCAGAAGGTCAGGTCGCGCAATTGTGTGTCGTCGGCCCAGAAGACCAGCACGCCAGTGAAAGCCCCCGCGAGCGCGCCAAGCGCGATACCGGCCAGAAGCATCGTGGCGACCGAGGTGCGCCCGTGGCGGGTCGAAATGCGATAGAGCATCAGCGTGGAGACGAGACCGCCCAAAAACGCCGCGAACGGGATGCCGTAGATTCCGAACAGCGATGCGATAGGTGCCAGAACACCGGCCTGAAGCACGATGAAACTCACCGCGCCCAGGCCAGCGCCCGCGGATACGCCGACGAGACCGGGATCGGCGAGCGGATTGCGGAACACGCCCTGCATGGTCGCACCCGAAACGGCGAGCGCCGCGCCGATCAGGACGCCGAGCACCGCGCGCGGCAGGCGGATCTCGAAAACGATCACACGATCGGTCATGTCGAGCGCGCGCCCGCCAAGGCCGATCGTCTCGCGAAACACCTGCCAGGCGGACGTATCGGATGCGCCGGATGCGAGGCTGAAGAAGAAGGTCATGACGAGGACCGCGACGAGGGCGGCGAGCACCCCGCGCGCCAGCGCGGAGCGGTCTCCGTCGTGCCGGTGGTATTTCGGCGCCGCGGCCGGCGCCTCAGTGAAGCTCATCGCCATAGAGTGCCTCTGCAAGGTCAAGCGCGGCATTCGCGGTCCGAGGTCCGAAGCCCAGAAGATAGAGACCGTCCATGCGAATGATCGCGCGATTTTTCGCCGCCTCGGTCGGCTTCAGGCCCGGCTGTGAAAACACGGCGTCATCGTCGCCGCCATGGTTGCCGCCGCGATCCATCATCAGGATGACGTCGGGATTGGCGGAAATGATCGCTTCGTCGGTCAGCTGCTTGTAACCCTCGAATTGGGTAATGGCGTTGTCCGCTCCCGCGAGCTTGAGGATCCCGTCTGCGGCTGTTCCGGTGCCGGAAGCGAGGATCCGGCCACCCTGCGTCGACAGGATGAAGAGCACGCGCTTGCGCCTGTCGATGCTGCTTGTCATGGTAGCCAGACGCTCGAAATCCGAAGCGATGGCCGCGCGCAGGGCGTCGCCCTTTTCGGTTGCGTCCAGGGTTTCGGCAACCACGCGGATCGCCTCGCCTATCCCCTCGGCGGAGAAGCTGTCTGGCACCTCGACGAACTCGACGCTCGCCGCTTTGAGAACCTCGATGGCCTCCGGCGGCCCGCTTCCCTCCCGCGCAAGGATCAGGTCGGGCCTGATCGACAAAACGCCTTCCGGCGCGAGCGCGCGCATGTAGCCGACATCCGGCAGGTCTTCGGCTTCAGGCGGATAGGAACTGGTCGTGTCACGGCCGACGAGCCTGTCTTCTTCGCCCAGGGCGAAGACGATTTCGGTCACCGCTCCGCCGATGGACAAAACGCGCTGTTGCTCTCCGGCGGCGAACGCCGTTCCTCGGAGCATGAGAAGGGCAGCGATCCCGGCGAAACAGGCCGCCGTCATGAGCCTGCCGCTTGCCCGTTCGCGACATAAAAATTTCTGCATGGATACGTTCATTGGTTGCCGTTCCTGGCCCGATAGTTGCTGATCGTGGTGATGGATGTCCGCCGGCGATGCGAAACAGAGGCGTAAGCCGCCGCACTCACTTGTTGAGGATCAGTTTGCCCTGGCGCGTGATCTTCAACCTGTAGAAGGCGCCGTCGTGATGGATGGCGATTTCGGTGGTGCCCCGGAACAATTGCCCGCTGTCATAGACCGGCTTGCCGCCGCTCAAGGTCTTTTCTTCCGGTTTCATGGTGTCCGTGCGCGGCGCGCCGCCGTCCTGCTTTGTCATGTGCATCGGTCTGTCGATTTGAGAGGCCTGGCTGGCTGACCGCTGGCTCGGCACGTTCGAAAAGCAAATTCAAACTTGACTTCGATTATCAGGTTTTCTATCGAATGCAATACATGAGTGATTGTGTCAAGTTATTCTGACTTTCGCACTCGCTCGGGCCAGCAAGCAGCCGCCAGCCAGCCATGTTTCCTCTCGACGGAGAAGATGATGAGGCCGGTAGACCTGACTTTCCCTGCGCTTGCTGATCGGACCAACGCTCCGAAATCACGCAATATCCAAAACGCCTCCACGCCACGGCGACCCGGACCAGATCCGTTCGCCGCAGCGGGATTATTCGGATGCGCGGGGCCTTCCCGCCAACCCGGACCAATCGCGCTTCGCAGTTCGGCGCAGAAACCACTCGATCTCTGAGGAAACACCATGGAACAGGCAAGACGACACTCCCACGACCGGCTGATCAGGGCCGCGATGAGCCTGTCGTGCGTTCTTGCCCTGTCGACGGGGCCGGCCTTCTCGCAGGACAACGCGCTGGCCCCGTCGCTCTCTCTCGAACTCAACGCCCTGCAGCAGCATGACGATGCATGCCGCATCGTCTTTCTGGCGGAAAACCGCCTCGGCGCGGACCTGTCGGCACTGTCCTTCGAGACCGTCCTGATCGACGCCAACGGCGTCGTCGACCGTCTGACACTGTTTGATTTTCAGGCGATGCCGGCAAATCGCACGCGTGTCCGCCAGTTCGATCTGGAAGACACGCCATGTAGTGCCATTGGCCGCATCCTGATCAACGGCGCGGCTGCCTGCGAAGGCGAAGGCCTCGCCGGCACCGAATGTATCGACCGCCTCGCACTGTCTTCGAAAACCGATGCGGAGATCGCCGGATGAGCGCCCTGATCGAGGAAACGATCGCGCGCACGCTCGAATTCCTGTCGCTGGGCGGGCCGGTCGTCACCATCCTGCTGGCAGTGTCCGTGGTTTCGCTGACGCTCATCATCATGAAGGTCTGGCAGTTCCTGATCGCGCGCGTCGGCCGTCACCGGACGATCGAGAAGGCGCTCGCGCACTGGACGGCCGGCGGCCATCGCATCGCGCTCAATGACCTCTCGTCGCGCCGCAACGGCGCGGCGCGCCTCGTCTGGCAGACCATGGCGACTGTCATGAATGCCTCGCCACACGATTTCGAAGCCATTTCGGAGCGATTGCGCGTCGATGCCGCGGCCTATCTCACACGGCTAAGATCGGGCTTCCGCGCGCTGGACGCGATCGCCCAGATTTCTCCGCTCATCGGCCTGTTCGGTACCGTGCTCGGCATGATCCAGGCCTTCCGGAAGCTGCAGGAAGCCGGCAACAGCGTCGATCCGTCGGTTCTGGCCGGCGGCATTTGGGTCGCACTCCTGACCACTGCGGTGGGTCTGGCCGTCGCGATGCCGACATCGCTTCTTCTCACCTGGTTCGAAAGCCGGGTCGCGCGCGAGAGCGAGTTGCTGGAACGCGCCATGACCGTAGTGCTCAATCCCGCGCCGATCGTCCAGCCGGGCGAAACGCAGCAGGACGCCAATCGGACAGGCCAGAGGAGCATGCAGGCCCATGCGGCTTGAGGCGGCACAGAGACGGCGTGGCGTGTTGTCGATGACATCGTTGATCGATGTCATCTTCCTGCTGCTGCTCTTCTTCATGCTCTCATCGACCTTCACCCGTTTCGGCGAAATCGAACTGAAAGCCGGCAGCGGCGCGTCGGGAAACCCCGTCACCCCGGTTTATCTGCGCCTGCAGGGCGACCGGATCGTCCTCAATGGCCGGGAACTCACGCTGGAGACGCTGCCTGAAGCGCTTGCCGGCCAGGCCGAGGCCGGTGCCGACACCATTCTGCTGTCGCTCGACGACAGAACCGTCTCGCAGCGATTCGTCGATGTCTATGCCGCGTTGCGCGCCATGCCGGGCTTCGCGGTCACCGTGCTGCGCTGAAGGGAGCCCGCCATGCGCCTTGCCGCCGCATCGCCCCCCGCAAGGAAGCCCGAACCGACGATCGCCCTGATCAACATCGTCTTCCTGATGCTGATCTTCTTCCTGATCGCCGGCACACTGGCGCCGCCGCTCGACAAGGACCTGACGCTCGTGCGGACGGAGGGACTGGAAGGACGCGAACCGCCCGATGCGCTGATGATCCGTTCGGATGGAACGGTGATATGGCGCGGACAGGAGATCGATATCGCCGACGCCGCAAGACACGCGAAGACCGGGTCGGAGGACGGCGGCAATGTCATGCGAATCGTGCCGGACCGTGACCTTCCCGCAATCCGGCTGATCGAGATCGCCGAGGAACTGCGCCGCGGCGGCGCGGCCCGGATCTTTGTCGTGACCGAAAGGGGACTGGAATGACGATCCCGCTTCGCACGCTCCGCATCCCCCTCGCGCTCGCCGCCTCCCTTGGCGTACACTTCGCGGCGGCGATGGTGACGACGTCCCCGGCTCCGGACGTCCGCCAGGAAGGCGGGGCGACAGCCGAAATCGCGGCCTTGGGCGCGTCCTTCGAAGAATTGGTGGCCGGTGCCAATCCGGCCCGGCCGGCCGAACCCGACAGCCATTCCGCGCCCGCGCCGCGGGCGTCGAAACCGGTCGAAGCCCCCGTTACCAGAAAAAGTGAACCGGCCGAAACGACACAGCCGACACCACCGCCGGCACGGGCCGACAACGCTCCGACCCTTTCCGCGACCCAAAGCCCGGTGGCGGCAGCGGTCGCCCCTTCCCGAACCGTTCCCGCTGAAGCGCCGGCCGCATCCCGACCGGCGCTCGCGCCGTCGCACGCGACCGAGACGATCGAGGCGGAGCCCGAAGAGCGCCCCGTTCCGGTCCCGATGGCCCGCCCGCCGCAACCGCAGGACGCGCGCAACCTTGCCAAAGCGCGGGAGACGCAAACAAAGAAAATCGCCAAAAAGCCGAACCCCGCGCCGAAAAAACAGGTCGCCAGTGTCCCGCGCGGCAATGCTGACCGCAATGCGCGCGCCGGGAACACATCTGGCAAGGCGAGTTCCAAGGTCAAGTCAGGCGGCACAAAGCCCGGCGGCAAGGCGAAGAAGTCCGGCAACTCCCGGGCATCGAACTATCCCGGCAAGGTCTATGCGAAGATCCGGCGCACCCGTCAGAAACGGGCCGGCGGCAGAGGCGTGGCGAAAATACGCTTTTCGATCTCGTCCGGTGGCGGGCTCGCCAGCATTCGCGTCGCGGCCAGTTCCGGTTCGGGCTCGGTCGATCAGGTCGCACTGGACCACATCCGCCGCGCCGCGCCGTTTCCGCCGCCGCCTTCGGGTGCGCAACGTCAGTTCGTCATCCCCGTCGAAGTCCGCCGATGACCGGCCGGCAGCAATTATGTAAGACAAGTCAGATCACGAAAGGGAATTGCATATGTATGTCGCCATGAACCGCTTCCGCATCAATGAGGGGCACGAGGAGGCCTTCGAGAATGTGTGGCGAAACCGCAATTCCAGCCTCGCGGATACGCCGGGCTTCCAGTCCTTTCACCTTTTGAAAGGCCCGTATGACGAGGAAGCAAAGACCACGCTCTATGCCTCGCACACGATCTGGGAAAGCGAACAGCATTTCGTCGACTGGACGCGATCGGAGAATTTCCGCAACGCCCACCGCAATGCCGGGTCCAACAAGGGAATGTATGCTGGTCATCCGCAATTCGAGGGTTTCAATTCGGTCGTCGATGAATAACCGGCGGGACCGACGCCGGGTCGGCCGCGCCGGATGATGCGCAATCTTCTTGACTGTGCCGGACAACAGTGCATCACCTTGCCCATGTTGCCGGCAGATCCCGCTTCCCATGACGACCTCGTTTCCCGCTTCCGCTGGGACATCCCGAGCCGCTTCAATATCGGCGTCGCCTGTTCCGACCGGCAGGACCCGGAAAAGCCGGCGATCATCGACTGGTCCGGCGAAAGTCCCCTGACGCTGACATTCGGCGAACTGTCGCAGAAATCGAACCGTTTCGCTGCCGCGCTTGCGGGCTTGGGCGTCGCGCGTGGCGACCGTGTCGCGATCCTGCTTCCCCAGTGCTTCGAGACCGTCATCGCCCATCTCGGCACCTACAAGCTCGGCGCCATTGCCGTGCCGATGGCGATGCAGTTCGGACCGGACGCGATCCGCTACAGGCTCGGCCTGTCGGGCGCGCGGGCGCTCGTGCTCGATCCCGAAGGGATGGCCAAGCTGGCCGAAGCCGGCGATGATTTTCCCGATCTGAAATCCCTCATCTGCGTCGGTGGTGCGGAAGGCGCACATCATTTCGGCGAAATGCTCGCCGCCGCTTCGCCGGATTTCGAACCCGCCGATACGTCGCCGGACGATCCCGCGCTGATGATCTTCACCTCCGGCACGACCGGTCAGCCCAAGGGCGCGCTGCATGCGCACCGCGTCCTGCTCGGTCATCTGCCCGGCGTCCAGACCCATCATGAATTCCTGCCGCGCGAAGGCGACCTGCTCTGGACACCCGCCGACTGGGCCTGGGCCGGCGGATTGCTCAACGTCCTGCTGCCCGGCCTTTACTTCGGCGTTCCCGTCGTGGCCGCACGCGCACCGCGATTCGAGGCGGAGTGGGCCTTGGCCCTCATGGAAAAGGCGCGAATTCGCAACACCTTCCTGCCGCCCACCGCGCTGCGCATGATGGCGACGCTCGGCAACGAAGCCCGCCAATACAACCTCGACCTGCGCACCATCGGCTCCGGCGGCGAGGCGCTGGGCCGCGAAACGTTGCAATGGTGCGCCGACAATCTCGGCTTGGCCGTCAACGAGTTCTACGGCCAGACCGAGTGCAATCTCGTCCTGTCGGCCTGCAACGCGCTCAGCGTGTTGCGCCCGGGCTCGATGGGCAAGCCCGTCGCCGGGCACCGCGTGGCGATCATCGACGAGACCGGCCGGGAACTGCCGCCCGGAGAGCAGGGCCAGGTCGCCGTCAGCCGGCCCGATCCCGTGATGTTCCTCGAATACTGGAACAATCCCGAAGCCACGGAAGCGAAATTCATCGGCGACTGGATGCTGACCGGCGACCAGGGTTTCCGCGACGAGGACGGTTACTTCTTTTTCGTGGGCCGCGACGACGACGTCATCACGTCGGCCGGATACCGGATCGGACCCGGCGAGATCGAGGATTGTCTGGTGGGCCATCCGAGCATCGCGCTCGCGGCCGTCATCGGCAAACCGCACGCCATTCGCGGCCAGCTGGTCAAGGCCTATGTGGTTCTGCGCCCGGGCGTCGCGCCGTCGCCGGACCTGAAATCCGAGATCCGCTCATACGTGAAACAGCGTCTCTCCGCGCATGAATACCCGCGCGAGATCGACTTCGTCGATGAAATGCCCCTGACCACGACCGGCAAGGTCATACGGCGGATTTTCCGCGACAGGGCGCAGGCGGAATTCGAGGCGGAAAGCGAAGGGTAGCCGTCAGCGCTGGGGGCTGCGCACAATGTGCCGCAGCCGGTCGCGCATCGTCTTGGCGGCGTTGCGCGTGTTGCGGTAGAGCTCGATCTGCGACGTCACCTGCCGCGTTTCCCGATCCAGATTGGGCCGAAGGCCGATCACCATCGTGGCGAATTCGCGCCGCTCGGACCACAGCCGCGCCATCACCGGATGATCCTCGACGGCGCAACTGTCGGTGAGCTGGATGTTCGGATCGTCGAGATGCGATTCCGTGACCTGCAGGATCAGCAGCGCGCCGGGCGAATAGGACGAATAGGTTTCGTCATAGGTCGTTTTCCACGTCCAGGCATGGCCCGACTGGACGAACACGATCAGCGACGCGATCACCTGTCCGTCCAGCTTGAAGGAATGGATACGGCACAGGTCGCGCTCGGCGAGATTGTTGATCGCCTCGCGGGCAAACGCCGCCCGATAGCGATCCGCGGCAAGCGATGTCCTCTGCCGTCCCTTCCAGCCCGCGTTTTCCAGCAGGAGGAACTCCTCCATGGCGAAGCGAACCTCCGAGGGACTGCGCGCCACCTCGTAGCTGAAGTCGCCCATCGCCTCCAGTTGCCGGCGGAGTCGGCCGAAGTTTCGGCGGCTGTGCGAGCGGATGTTGTCGGTGATGTAGTCGACGCTGTCCTTTTCGCTTTTCAGAAAAGGCCGCTGAACCGAACTCGTGGTCATCACCGGCAAACCGCGCCCGATCGCGACACCGCGTAGCGTCATGATCGATACGCTGTCCATCATGATGTCGGGAAGCACGAGGATTTTCGGCAAGCCCATATTCTGATCGCCGAGCATGGAAAGCAGGTCGTCGAAGATACGCGATGCCTCGCGCCGTTCGACGATCGGGATGCCGTAGGGTCCATAGGGGTTCGACCAAGCCCGTATGACATCGGGCCCGACCGCGAAACCGGATTTTTCCACCGAGAACGGCATCAGGAACCGGGTCTCGGCCGCGTCCGGCGGTCCGTCCTGCAGCATCATCAGCCGGACCTGCCGGTCGTCGAGGCGGGGCATGGCCGGAACGAGGAAACGCGGCGTGAAGAAGATGTTGGGTTCGAGCGCGTAGTCGGTCACGCGGTCGATGTCGTCGAGGATTTCGAACCCGCTATCGGCCGGGTAGACCACGAAACGCCGGTCGCCATTGGTCAGTCTGCTCACTTCCGGGCGAATTTCGCGCGGCAGGTCGCCGACGATGCCGGAGAGCATGAAAGACCCGGCGAGCGGGACATTCTTGTCGATCAGGGGCTGCGGTTGCGTCATGTGGCGGGCTCCGCGACTTTCGGCGCCAGAACGAACATGACGACCCCGATACGCCGATAGGTCATGGTCAAAAGCAGCAGGACCTCGACGGCCGTAGCACCGGCGGCGCCCATCGCCGCGCCCATCAGGCCGTACACCGGGATGAGGATCAGGTTCGCCGTGATATTGATCACCAGTACCGCCGCGAAGATGGCCGCGCAGATATTCTGGTTTCCGGTCATGTTGAGCAGGCTCTCCGCCGGGCCGATGCTCGCCCGCAGGACCACGCCCGCGACCAGTACAAAGAGCAGCGTATAGCCCTGCGTGAACTCCGCGCCGAACAGCGAAAGCAGGAACCGGCCGAGAAGCAGAACGACCAGTCCCATCAGCAGCGACGGCCAGAATGTCCAGCCGACAGTCCGGCGGGCGAAGCTGCGCAGCGACTGACGGTCCTCCACCGGCGTGCGCGCCGCGAATTGCTGCGCGACACCGGCCTTCACCGCAAAAAACACGAAATGCACCAGCGCGAGCGTCTTCACGGTCGCGAAATAGACCGCGACATCCTCAGGCGGCATCAGCATGCCGACCATCAGCACGTCCGCATTGGTCAGAAGGAAGAAGAAACCCTCGACGAGGAAGATCGGAAAGGCGACCGTCATCCACAATCCGAATTCCACCGTCCGGTCGCCCGACGGATAGGCGGCGTCGAGATTGCGCGTGATGACGAAGAATTGCAGGAGCGTCGTCGTGTAGGTCGCGAGAACGGCGGCGATGACCGCGGTTACCGCCGTCGCGGTAAAGCCGAACCCATGCGCGATCGCCATATAGGCGAGGACGAGGAAAGGCCGCAGTATATAGGTCGGCGTCAGCGCGCGAACCGGCCATGAATTGGCGCGCGCCGTCCCGTCGAGAACGTCCCCGAGAGCGATCATCGGCAGGCAGGTGAAAGCGAGCACGAACGGCAGGACATAATAGGATTCGATTGTGCCCGACAGCATCCAGACGATCGCGATGCCGGCGGCGGCGATAATCGAAGCGGACAGGAGAACGAAGATCCGGCTGGTGAGGAGAATGCCGCGCAACCGTTCGAGATCGCCCTCTCGGCGATATTGCGGCAGGAAACGGATCACCGCCGTCTGGAAGCCGAAGCATGAGAGGTTGCCGAGGATGATGATCGCCGTCCAGACGAAGACATAGATGCCGTACTCGAAAGTGCCGGTCCAGCGTGCGAGCACGACTTGGGACAGGAAGGCAATACCGGCGCTCGCGATGCGGATCGCGAATGCGATCAGCGACATGCGCTGCGCGATCGCGGTTTCGTCAGAACCGCTCCGGATCCGGTCGAGCTGGCGCGCAAACGGCGCCACCCGTTGGAACAACGGGGCCGACAGAAATTGCTCGCTTGTCTCTACTGCCGAAAACCGCAAAATCACGCATTCCGTTTGCTGCGAAATCTTGCGCCCGAATTAGACCAATCCGCTTAAGAAAGCGTTCGCCTGTTCTCGTAACGAAAAAATCGGGACCCTCCTATGCCGTGGTCGCGAAAGCTCCGTGGCAGTGCTTGTATTTCTTGCCGGAACCGCACGGGCAGGCTTCGTTGCGCCCGACCTTGCCCCAGGTCGAGGGATCGTTCGGATCGCGGTCCTCGACGGCGACCTGTCCGGTCGCGATCGCGGTTCCGTAACTGTCCGAAGACCTTTCCTCGAAATCCGGTTCGCCGGTGGACGCATCGACATGCTCCGCTTCCATTTCGGGAAGGTCCGGCGGCGGCGCCTCGGCCTGTTCGCGCACGATTTCGACACGCATCAGTTGCGCCGTCACCGCCTGGCGGAGGTTTCCGAGCATCGCCTGGAACAGTTCGAAGCTTTCCTGCTTGTATTCCTGCAGCGGGTCGCGCTGCGCATAGCCGCGGAACCCGATGACCGAACGCAGGTGATCGAGATTGACCAGATGCTCTCGCCACAGCGTGTCGAGCGTCTGCAGCAGGATCGATTTCTCGACATACTGGGTGATTTCCGGGCCGAAGCGCTCCGCCCTCTCGGCCGCTGCCTTGTCGACCGCGTCGCGCAGACGCTCCAGGATATCGTCTTCGGCGATGCCTTCCTCGGCGGCCCACTCGTCCACGGGCGCATCGACATTGAGAAGGGAAACCACAGACTCCTTCAGCCCGGCGACATCCCACTGTTCCGCATAGGCTTTCTCGGGAATATGCTTGGCGACGATGCTTTCGACGACTTCGTGGCGCATCTCCGCCACGGTATCGGAAAGGTCGTTGCCATCCATCAGATCCTTGCGCTGCTCGAAGACGACCTTGCGCTGGTCGTTCATGACGTCGTCGAATTTCAGCAGGTTCTTGCGGATATCGAAGTTCCGCGCCTCGACCTTCTTCTGCGCCTTTTCGAGCGCCTTGTTGATCCAGGGGTGGATGATCGCCTCGCCTTCGCGCAGGCCCAGTTTCTGCAGCATGCCGTCCATGCGGTCGGACCCGAAGATCCGCATCAGGTCGTCCTGCAGCGACAGGAAGAATTTCGACCGGCCCGGATCGCCCTGACGACCGGAACGGCCGCGAAGCTGGTTGTCGATGCGTCGGCTCTCGTGCCGTTCGGTCGCGAGCACGTAGAGGCCGCCGGCTTCCAGCGCCTGCTGCTTGAGCCTCTGGATGTCGGCCCGGATCTCGGCTTCGCGCTTGTCGCGCTCCTCGCCTGCCGGCATGTCGGCCAGTTCCTGCTCGATGCGCATGTCGGCATTGCCGCCGAGCTGGATGTCGGTACCGCGGCCGGCCATGTTGGTCGCGATGGTCACAGCGCCCGGCACGCCCGCCTGCGCCACGATATGCGCCTCGCGCTCATGCTGGCGCGCATTCAGCACCTCGTGCGGCACGCCGCCGGCGGCGATCGCCTCGTCGAGGTTTTTCAGCGACTGTTCGAGGTAGTCGCGGAATTCCTGTTCCTTGCCTTCCTTGATCCCTTCGATCCGTTGCTTGATCGAATCCCGAATCTGCTTCAGCCGCTTGGTGTCGCCGAGAAAGGACGATAGCAATTCGGACTTCTCGATCGAGGTCGTACCGACGAGAACCGGCTGCCCCTTGCGCTGGCTGGCGACGATATCCATCACCACCGCGACATACTTCTCCTCGACGGTGCGATAGACTTCATCGTCCTCGTCGAGACGCTGGATCGGCAGGTTGGTGGGGATTTCCGCAACGTCGAGGCCGTAGATGTTTCCGAATTCCTCGGCTTCCGTCGATGCCGTACCGGTCATGCCGGCAAGCTTGTCATACATGCGGAAATAGTTCTGGAACGTCACCGAAGCGAGCGTCTGGTTTTCCGGCTGGATCGAAACGCCTTCCTTGGCTTCCAGCGCCTGGTGCAGCCCTTCCGAATAGCGTCGTCCCGGCATCTGGCGGCCGGTAAACTCGTCGATGATGACGATCTCGCCATCCTTGACGATATAGTCCTTGTCGCGCTGGAACAGCGTATGCGCCTTGAGCGCATTGTTGACGTGGTGGACGATCGACACGTTCTCGATATCGTAGAGGCCCGCGCCCTTGAGCAGATCGGCTTGCGCGAGGATCTGCTCCATTTTCTCGGTGCCTTCCTCGGTGAAGGTCGCCGAACGCTGCTTCTCGTCGATCTCGTAATCTTCCGGCGCGAGACCGGGAATGAACTTGTCGATCGTGATGTAGAGTTCCGACTTGTCGTCCAGCGGACCGGAGATGATCAGCGGCGTTCGCGCCTCGTCGATCAGGATGGAGTCCACCTCGTCGACGATCGCATAGGCATGGTCGCGCTGCACCATCTGGGCGCGCTCATACTTCATGTTGTCGCGAAGATAGTCGAAGCCCAGCTCGTTGTTCGTGCCGTAGGTGACGTCGCTGTCGTAAGCGGCCTTGCGCTGCTCGTCGTCCATCCCGTGGACGATCACTCCGACGCTCAGTCCGAGGAAATTGTAGAGCTTTCCCATCCATTCGGCGTCGCGGCTGGCCAGATAGTCGTTCACCGTGACCACGTGAACGCCCCGGCCGGTCAAGGCGTTGAGATAGACCGGAAGCGTGGCGACGAGGGTCTTGCCCTCGCCCGTCTTCATCTCGGCGATCCCGCCCTCGTTCAGCACCATGCCGCCGATCAGCTGCACGTCGAAGGGTCGCATCCCGAGGGCGCGTTTCGCGCCTTCCCTGGCAACCGCGAAGGCGGGAACCAGAATGTCGTTGACCGACTTGCCGTCTTTCAGGAGAGCCCTGAATTCATCCGTCTTGGCGCGAAGCTGATCGTCGCTCAGCGCTGCCATCTCGTCCTCGAGGGCGTTGATGGCTGCAACCCGAGGCTGCAGCGACTTGATGCGACGATCGTTGACGGAACCGAAAATCTTGCGGGCGAAACCGCCGAAATTGACCATGTAAATGGTCCTTTCCCATGGATTGACCGCACAGGATGGCGGCCGGAAATCTGTGTGTTTGCGTCCTTCTTCCGGAGCGGTTTTGCCCGGAGACCCGGCTATTCGGAGTGGACGCGATAGCCAAGGACAGATAAGAGGGGCCAATAGTGATGTCAACGCTGCGGCGGACCGCGAAAGCCGGCGATTTGCAGCGCGTTCCGGTCACATCGATGTGAAACAGTTTTCCGCAACGAAGCGAGTAATCAATGCCCTTTTCCCGTTCGACCAGCCATGTCCTGCCTTCGCGCATCGGCCGCACACTTGCCAGTCTCGTGTTGGCATTGTCCGTTTCCGCCGGCGCTACTGGCTTCGTTTGCGCTCAGGAAACAAGCGAAGTCGTCGGGACCATGGACGGCAAACCGATCACGCGGCAGGATCTCGACCTGACCCTGACGGACCTGCAGGACCAGCTCGGACAGGTGCCGCCCGAGGGCCGCGACGCAGCCGCTCTCACGGCGCTGATCGACATCCGCGCTCTGGCGGAAAAGGCCGAGGAAGCCGGCCTCGACGAGACAGAGGATTTCCGCAGCCGCCTGGAATTCATGCGCCAGCGCGCCCTTCATAACGCCTATTTCCGCACCGAGGTCCTGGACAAGATCACCGACGAGGACGTGCGCGCGCGCTACGACAAGGAGATCGCCGCCACCTCGCCGGAAAACGAAGTGCGGGCCCGACACATCCTGCTGGCGAGCGAAGAGGAAGCGAAAGCCGTCATCGCCGAACTCGACAACGGCGCCGATTTCGACACCCTCGCCAAGGAAAAATCCACCGGACCGTCCGGCCCCAATGGCGGCGATCTCGGCTATTTCGCACGCGGTTCCATGGTTCCCGAATTCGAGGAGGCGGCATTCGCCCTCGAAGTCGGCAAATACACGGAAGAGCCGGTTCAGACCCAGTTCGGATGGCATGTCATCAAGGTCGAGGACAAGCGCGCCGCACAGCCCCCGGCCTTCGCGCAGGTTGAAGGCCAGATCCGCTCGGTGCTGGTGCGCGAACGCTATTTCGAACTCTTGACCGAATTGCGCGGTCAGGCCGATGTCGAGATCACCGATCCGGCGCTCAAGGCGGCCTACGACCAGGCCACGTCGGCGCAGTAGAACCCACTCCAGGCACAGACATGCACAGCGTCAGCATTTCGCCGCTCGCCCCGAAAAACCAACCCGAAATGCCGGCGATCGACGGCGTGCGCATCGCGACCGCGAAAGCGGGCATCAAATATCGCGACCGCGTCGACCTGATGGCGATGGTGTTCGACGAGAACACCGCCGTCGCCGGGGTGTTCACGACCTCGAAATGCCCGTCCGCGCCGGTGGAACTGTGCCGCGAGCACCTTCCCGGCGGCAAGGCGAGCGTTCTGGTCGTCAATGCGGGCAACGCCAACGCCTTCACGGGAAAGAAGGGACGCCACACCACAGCCGTCGCCGCGCGCGCCGCCGCACATGCCGCGCGCTGCGACGAGACCGCGGTCTTCCTTTCGTCCACGGGCGTGATCGGCGAACCGCTCGACCCCTCCCATTTCGAGCGCCATCTCGACGGCATGGTCGCCGAGGCGGCGGGCGACCGCTGGTCCGACGCGGCCCACGCGATCATGACGACCGACACATTCCCGAAAATGGTGACGCGCACCGTTTCGCTCGACGGCGCCGATGTGACGATCAACGGCATCGCCAAGGGCGCCGGAATGATCGCGCCCGACATGGCAACCATGCTCTCCTATGTCGCGACCGACGCGCCGATTTCGGCGCCCGTCCTGCAGGCGCTTCTCGCGCGCCACACCGCGCTCACCTTCAACGCCGTCACGGTCGACAGCGACACCTCGACATCCGACACGCTGCTCGCCTTTGCGACAGGCGCAGCCGCCGGGCGTGGCGCGCCGGCCATCGATGATGCCGCCGACCCGCGCCTCGCGGCCTTCGGCGAAGCGTTCGGCGAATGCCTGCATGAACTCGCGCTGATGATCGCCAAGGACGGCGAAGGCGCAACCAAGCTGATTCGCGTCGAGGTGACCGGCGCCACCTCCGACACATCCGCAAAGCGCATCGCCATGTCGATCGCGAACTCCCCGCTGGTGAAGACGGCGGTGACCGGCGAGGACGCCAACTGGGGGCGTGTCGTCATGGCCGTCGGCAAGGCAGGCGAACCGGCGGACCGCGACCGTCTCGCCATCTGGTTCGGCGACATTCTGGTCGCCAGTGAGGGCGAACGGTCGGAATCCTACTCCGAGGACCAGACGAGCGCCTACATGAAGAACGACGAGATCGTCATTCGCGCCGATATCGGTCTCGGCGAAGGCCGCTTCACGGCCTGGACCTGCAATCTCACCAAGGAATATGTCGCCATCAACGGCGACTACAGGAGCTGACGCGGTGTCGGGTCTCGCACTCGTTCGCCGCCTCGAGGCTGTAGGTTTCCGTGCGTGGCCGGCCGCGTCCGTTCATTACGACGGAAGCTGGGCGGTGCGGCTGACCGCCGGCCATCCCTCCAAGCGGCTGAACTCGGTCAATCCGCTCGACCCGTCCGACTATCGCGACATCGACCAGCGAATCGCGCGGTCCGCGCGGCGTTTCGCGGCCTATGGCCGTCCGCTGGTCTTCCGCCTGTCGCCGCTGGCCCCGCTCCAGCTCAACGCCCATTTCGACGCCGACGGCTGGCGACGGTTCGACGAAACCTCGGTGATGATCGCGCGCCTGAAGGACATCGACCTCGACAGCGGCTTCGACCAGATCCCGCTTCAGGATGTCGGACGTTATGTCGATGCCTCCATCAGCATCCGCGACGAGAATCCCGAGCGCAAGGCCGGTCTGACCGAGGTCGTGGAATCGATCCGCCCGCCCAACGGCATGTTCGTGCTCGAGGACCAGACCGGGCCGGTCGCATCGGCGCTTTGCGTCCATGACAACGATCTCGCCGGCCTGTTCGACGTCGCCGTCCGCCCGGATCAGCAGGGCAAGGGCTATGCCCGCTCCATCGTGCGCGCCGCGTTACGCTGGGCGAGCGCACAGGGCGCGCAACGCGCCTGGCTGCAGGTGATGACCGCCAACAAATCGGCGGTCAGCCTCTATTCGCGCCTCGGCTTCGAGAAGGTCTACACCTACAGCTATCGCCAGAAAGGCGACTGAACCCGTGACGCAACCCGCGCCCAGTTCCATCCTCCTCGTCGCCGCCTGCGCGCTTCTCGATACCGACAATCGGGTGCTGCTCTCGCAACGGCCCGAGGGCAAGTCCATGGCCGGCCTCTGGGAGTTTCCCGGCGGAAAGGTCGAGGCCGGAGAGACGCCCGAACAGACCCTCGTTCGCGAGTTGCACGAGGAACTCGGCATCGAAACCGAGCCGCCCTGCCTCGCGCCGCTGACATTCGCCAGCCACGCCTATCCGGATTTCCACCTGCTGATGCCGCTCTATGTCTGCCGAAAATACCAGGGCATTCCGATGCCGCGGGAAGGCCAGCAACTGAAATGGGTGCGGGCGTCGGCACTGCGCGACTACCCGATGCCGCCGGCGGATCTGCCGCTTGTCCCCATCCTCCAGGACCTCTTGTAGAGCCCCCTTTCAATCGCTAACAAACGTTGTTAATCAAACGTTTATTACAGTGTGCGATTTGTGTTGAACGCACCGGTGTTTACTTGATCCGGCGCCTGGGTTTGTCTCGTCTGTAAGAGGGGTACGAAAACATGCAAGAAGACCGTGATTGGGCCGAAATCCGGCCCCAAAACGCATCCGCTATATCCGAAGCGGGTCAAGGCATGCTTCGAATCACCCTGCTCTTCGGCTCCTTCGCGATCGCGATCGCCCTGTTCCTGACGCCGATTCTCGACCGCTCCAACGGCTCGACACTGTCCGCGTCGGCCTCCTATGGCGCGCTCGACCGCACCACCACCGGCACGGTCCGCGCAAGCGGCTCGCAGCAATACACGGTCCGCCGCAGCGTCCTTCAGACCTCGCCCGGCTCCATGTGCATCATTCACTCGAACGGTGTGCGCACCGGAGATTGCTGATCGGCCGCGCGGTTCGCGTGCATCGATCCTCAGCCCTGCCCTTCCGTTCCGCCTGACCGGTCGCCGAGAAAATCCGAAAGGCGATTCGTCGCGCTTCCCGGTTTCAACGGCTTTTGCTGCGACTCATGCGGCACCCAGCCGGACATCCAGACAAAATTGAAGCTCGCGCGAATGCGTCCGTCCGCATCGGCATGATTTTGGGCATAGTGCTCGGCGGCCGTTTGGAACAATCCTCGGGTCGCCATGGCCCGGCTGCGCGAGGCGAGCGTGTTCGTCGCCCCCATGGCGCGCAGATCGAGCATCAGGTTGAACATCGTGTCGTAGCGGACCGTCAGCGTCTCCGTGTCGGCGACCGGCAGGGCAAAACCCGCCCGCTGCAACAGGCCACCGGCGTCGCGGACATCCATGAACGGCAGCACCCGGGCGTTCGCCGCGCCGGTCAGCTCGGATTCGGCCGCCAGGAGGCTGTCGCGCAATTCACCGAGCGTTCCGCCCGAAGGCACGCAGGCGAGAAACAGCCCGTCCGGTTTCAGGGCGCGGCGGATCTGCGCAAGCAGACCCGGCGTGTCGTTGCTCTCGTGCAATGTGAGAAGACTGACCGCGAGGTCGTAGGCCCCCTCGGGCAGGTCCAGCGCCTCGGTGTCGTCCGCATGGGCGGCATGCCGTTCGAGGACGCCGTCACGTTCGAGCTGCAGTTGCGGCGCGCCGTCGGGAACGAACAGGATCCCCCGTTCGAACTTGCGCGTCACCGCCGACAGCCTCAGATCCAGATCCTCGGCGACCGACCGGTACAGGAAATCCGCGCCGCTGACGCCCAGCCTTTCGGCGCGACGCCGATTGGCCCGCGCCTGCCCGAGATCGATGATGGTTTTGACGGCCATGGTCTCTTCTGTAACAGTGCTCGCATCCGCAGCCAGCTATCCGGTCCCTCACATGCAAAACCTGGCGCAAAAGGCAAGCCGCGCCGCGGCATCGGTGCTGTTTCCCGACACCTGCCTCGCATGCCGCACGCATGTCGCCGATCGCGGCACGCTGTGCCCGGAGTGCTGGAACAGGCTGCATTTTATCGCCGAACCATTATGCGATGTCACCGGCGTGCCCTTCCAGCATGAATTCGGCGACAGGATGGTCAGCGCCGAAGCCCTGGCCGATCCGCCGGACTACCGACGTGCCCGCGCCGCCGTGCTCCACACCGGCATCGCCCGCCAACTCGTGCAGCGCCTCAAATATGGCGACCGCACCGAGCTGGCGCCATGGATGGCGCGCTGGATGATCCGCGCCGGAAGCGCGCTGATCGAAGAATGCGACGTGATCGTGCCCGTTCCGCTCCATTCACGCAGGTTCCTCGCCCGCCGCTACAACCAGTCCGCCGAACTCGCCCGCGCGATTGCCGCCGAAACCGGCCGCGCCTTCGAGCCGGGTGCCTTGGCGCGGGTGAAGCCGACCCGCCAGCAGGTTGGCCTGACCGCGACCCAGCGCCGCGACAACGTCCGTGGCGCTTTCCGCGTCCCGACCGGCCGCGAGATCGCGCTGGCCGGCCGCAGCGTCCTTCTCGTCGACGACGTCTACACGACCGGCGCGACGATTTCCGCGGCGACCAAGGCCCTGCTGCGCGCGGGTGCCGACAACGTCGATGTGTTGTGCTTTTCGCGCGTCGTTCCGCATTTCAGCGACTGACCGAACGAAAGGGCCATATGGCGAGCCTATCTTTTCAGGATGCGACAGCGATCATATATAGCGGCATCTGAAAGGAAAAATTGATGGCCCCCGTGACCATATACACACGCCAGTTCTGCGGCTTCTGTTCGGCGGCGAAGCGCCTGCTCGAGAAGAAGGGCGCGTCCTATGTCGAGCATGACGCAACCTTCAAGCCGGACCTCAAGCGCGAAATGATCCAGCGCTCGCATGGCGGCACCACCTTCCCGCAAATCTTCATCGGCGACGTTCATGTCGGCGGATGCGACGAGCTTCACGCGCTCGATCGCGCCGGCAAGCTCGACGCCCTTCTGGCCAGCTGACCATGACACGCACCCTGACCTGCGCCGCGGTCCAGATGCGTTCGACCACCGACGTCGCGACCAACCGCGACGCATTCGAGATGCTGGTTCGCGAGGCGGCGTCGAAGGGCGCCGGGTATGTCCAGACACCGGAAATGACCGGGCTGATCCAGAAAAACCGGGCCGCGCTGATGGAGTCGATCTTCGGTCAGGATGACGATCCGATCGTGTCTTCCGCGGGCAAACTGTCGAAAGAGCTTTCCGTCTGGCTGCATGTCGGCTCGACGCCGATCGACCGCGGCGACGGCAAGGTCGCGAACCGTGCACTCCTGTTCGCACCCGACGGAATCTTGCGGGTCTCCTACGACAAGATCCACATGTTCGATGTTGATCTCGACAATGGCGAAAGCTGGCGCGAATCCGCGATTTACGAGCCCGGTGACCGCGCGGTGACCGCCGATATCGGGAAGGCCTGTCTTGGTCTTGCGATCTGCTACGATGTGCGTTTCCCGGACATTTTCCGCCGCCAGACGCTCGCGGGCGCCGAGATACTGACAACCCCGGCCGCCTTTACCCGCCAGACGGGCGAGGCGCACTGGCACGTGTTGCTGCGCGCCCGCGCGATCGAGAATGGCGCCTTTGTCGTATCCGCGGCTCAGGGCGGGACGCATGAGGACGGACGCGAAACCTACGGACATTCGATGATCATCGATCCCTGGGGTCGCATCCTGGCCGAGAAGGACGATGACGAGCCCGGCGTGATCGTCGCCGAGATCGATCTCGACCAGGTGGCCGAGGCGCGCGGCAAGATTCCGAACCTTAAGAATATACGCCCGTTTAATCTGGTGGATGCACAATAGTTGGACCGACCGGAGCACGCTTTTGATCAAGTTTTCGCTCAATTGTGACAACGGCCACGACTTCGAGGCGTGGTTCCGCGACAGCGGCGACTACGAAACGCAGAGAAAACGCGGCCTGCTGGAATGCCCGACCTGCGGTTCGAGCCATGTCTCCAAGGGGCTGATGGCGCCGAATGTCACGACCGCCGCCAAACGCGAGGAAGTCGCTGTGGCCATCGGCCACGCGATGCAGCGCGAGGTGGTGGAGAAAATGCGCGCAATGGCGCGCGAGGTTCGAAAGAGCGGCGAGGATGTCGGAACGCGGTTTCCCGAGGAAGCCCGAAAAATCCACTATGGCGAATCCGATCCGCGCGGAATTTACGGCAAGGCGACGCCCGACGAGGTTTCCAGCCTGCTCGACGAGGGCGTCGAGATCCTGCCGCTTCCCGACCTGCCCGAGGACCTGAACTGACGCGGCTTCAGCGCGGCCGTTCGGCGACCACCATGTAGTTGACGTCCATGTCGCGCGACAGCCGCCACTCGTCGGCCAGCGGATTGAAGCTGACGCCCGTTCGCCGCACGATATCGACGCCCGTCCCGGCAAGCGCGTCTTCCAGTTCCTGCGGCGTCACAAGTTTCTCGTATTGATGCGTACCCTTCGGCAGCCAGCGCAGAATGTGCTCCGCGCCGATGATCGCGAGACCGTAAGCTTTCATGGTCCGGTTGATCGTCGCCACGACCATCAACCCGCCGGGGCGAACCATCGCCGCGCATGATTTCATATAGAGATCGACGTCGGAGACATGCTCGACGACTTCCATGTTCAAAACGACATCGAAGCTTTCGCCGGCCGCTTCGAGCGCTTCCGACGTGGTCGCGCGATAATCGATATCGAGCCCGGACTGGCCCGCATGGAGACGCGCGATTTCGATATTGGTTTCCGAGGCATCCGCCCCGGCCACCTCGGCGCCGAGCCGCGCCATCGGTTCGGACAGCAATCCGCCGCCGCACCCGATATCGAGCAGGCGCAGGCCGTCGAACGGTCGTGCAGTGCCAGCGTCCAGGCCGAAATGCTCGATCACCGTCTGGCGGATATAGCTCAGGCGCACAGGATTGAACTTGTGCAAAGGCTTGAACTTGCCCGTCGGGTTCCACCAGTCCGCGGCCATCCGCGAAAAGCGGTCCACTTCGGATTCGTCGATCGTCGTTGCGCCGGTATTCATGTCGGTTCGTCCTGTACGGGTCTTCGCCATCAACTCGGGCGTCGCACAGCCCAAGTCAAGGGGCCGCACCGCCGCAGGCAAATCAATGGCGAACTTGCAGCATTTCCCGCAATTCGATATGGAGCGCTCCGACCTGCCGGGCAATGCCCGCCCGTATAACGAAGCCAACCATCGAGCACCCCACCTGCCATGGCCCGTATCGTCATGAAATTTGGCGGCACTTCCGTCGCCGATATCGATCGCATCCGCAATGTCGCGCGGCATGTGAAACGGGAGGTCGATTGCGGCCACGAAGTCGCCGTCGTCGTTTCCGCCATGGCTGGCCGGACGAACGAACTGGTCGACCTGACCCGCGCCGCCTCGCCGATGCACGACGCCCGCGAATATGACGCGATCGTCGCCAGCGGCGAACTGGTCTCGGCCGGACTGCTGGCGATCGTCCTGCAATCGATGGGCGTCGACGCCCGGTCCTGGCAGGGCTGGCAGATCCCGATCGTCACCGACAACGCCCATGGCGCCGCCCGTATCGCCGAGATCAACGGATCGCTCCTGATCGAACGATTCGGCATCGGGCAGGTCGCCGTGATCGCGGGCTTCCAGGGCGTCGCGCCCGACAACCGGGTCTCGACGCTCGGCCGTGGCGGCTCCGACACAAGCGCCGTGGCGATCGCCGCCGCCGTCAATGCGGACCGTTGCGACATCTACACCGATGTCGACGGCGTCTACACGACCGACCCGCGCATCGAGCCCAAGGCGCGCCGGCTGGCGAAAGTCTCCTTCGAGGAAATGCTCGAAATGGCGTCGCTCGGGGCCAAGGTTCTGCAGGTTCGCTCGGTCGAACTCGCCATGGTGCATAATGTGCGCACGTTCGTGCGCTCCAGTTTCGAGGCGCCCGACGCCCCCGGCATGGATGATTTCGACAATCCGCCGGGCACGTTGATCTGTGATGAGGATGAAATCGTGGAAAAACAAAATGTGACCGGCATCGCCTATACGCGCGACGAGGCGCAGATTTCCCTGCGCCGCGTCCAGGACCGTCCCGGCGTTTCCGCGGCGATCTTCGGCCCGCTTGCCGAGGCCGGCATCAATGTCGACATGATCGTCCAGAACGTGTCGGGTGACGGCAAATTCACCGACATGACCTTCACGGTCCCGAGCACGGATGTCGACAAGGCCCTGCACGCGCTCGAAAGCGTCAAGGACGAGGTCGGATACGAGGCCGTGCAGTCGGAGACGGGCCTTGCCAAGGTCTCGGTGATCGGCATCGGCATGCGCAGTCACGCCGGCGTCGCCGCCAGCGCGTTCAAGGCGCTGGCCGACAAGAGCGTCAACATTCGCGCCATCACGACGTCGGAGATCAAGATCTCGATCCTGATCGACGGCGACTGGTGCGAACTTGCCGTGCGCACGCTTCACAACGTCTACGGTCTCGACAAGGTCTAGTCGGCACGGCTATGCCATGGGAGGATGCGCGGGCAATTGCCCGGCGCGGCAACATTTTGCAGGGAGAAGTGCTTGTTACGTGAGGCGGATGCCGGACCACGTGTCCTCCTGAAGCGGCTCCGCGAGATCATGGCGGAGCCGATGGAGCCGCAGGAGCGGCTCGACCGGATCGTGCGCCAGATCGCCCAGAACATGGTCGCCGAAGTGTGCTCCGCCTATGTGCTGCGCGCCGACGGCGTTCTCGAACTCTACGCGACGATCGGCCTAAACCCGACCGCGGTCCACAACTCCGCCCTGCGCCTCGGCCAGGGCCTTGTCGGCACGATCGCCTCGGCGGCGCGCCCCCTCAACCTGGCCGAGGCCCAGAAGCACCCCGCCTTCGAATATCTCCCGGAGACCGGCGAGGAGGTCTACAACTCGTTCCTCGGCGTGCCGATCCTGCGCGCCGGCCGGACGCTCGGCGTTCTCGTCGTCCAGAACGAGGCGCATCGCGCCTATGGCGACGACGAGGTGGAAGCCCTCGAAACGACCGCCATGGTGCTCGGCGAACTGATCGCCGCCGGAGACCTGAAGCGTCTCTCGACCGCCGGCATCGAACTCGACCTGACACGCTCAGTGACCTCGAACGGCCGCGCACTGGCCGAAGGCATCGGCCTCGGCCATGTCGTGCTGCACGAACCCCGCATCGTCGTCACCAACCTGTTCAACGAGGACAGCGACACCGAGATCGAGCGGCTGGCCTCGGCGCTCAGTTCCCTGCGGCTGACCATCGACGACATGCTGTCGCGCCGCGAGATCGCCTTCGAGGGCGAGCATCGCGACGTGCTGGAAAGCTATCGCATGTTCGCCCACGACAAGGGCTGGGTGCGCCGCCTCGAGGAAGCGATCCGCAACGGCTTGACGGCCGAAGCCAGCGTCGAGAAGGTGCAGAGCGACATGCGCGCGCGGCTGACCGCCGTCAGTGATCCCTATCTGCGCGAGCGCATGAACGATTTCGACGACCTCGCCAATCGCCTGCTGCGCGAATTGCTTGGCGAGGACACAGCCAGCCGCGAGGAGAAGCTGCCGCCCGACACGATCCTGGTCGCGCGCACCATGGGCGCCGCCGAGTTGCTCGATTATCCGCGCAAGAACCTGCGCGGCATCGTGCTCGAGGACGGCGCCGCCACAAGCCATGTGGTCATCGTCGCGCGCGCCATGAGCATACCGGTGGTCGGCCAGGCCAAGGGCATCGTCGCCCTGTCCGAAAACGCCGACGCGATCATCGTCGATGGCCTGTCGGGCGATGTCCACCTGCGTCCCCAAAGCGACGTCGAACTGGCCTACGCCGAGAAAGTACGCTTTCGCGCCCGCCGCCAGCAGGAATATCGCGATCTGCGCGACAAGCCGTCCGTCACCAAGGACGGCCTCGACTTCCATCTGCACATGAACGCCGGACTGCTCGTCGACCTGCCGCAGCTCGACGAATCCGGCGCCGAGGGCATCGGCCTGTTCCGCACCGAGCTGCAGTTCATGATCGCCGAGGCCTTCCCGCGCGCCGAGGCGCAGGAAACGCTCTACAGAAGCGTCATCGAGGCCGCCGGCAAGAAGCCGGTGACGTTCCGGTCGCTCGATATCGGCGGCGACAAGATCCTTCCCTATTTCCGAAGTGGCCCGCAGGAGGAAAATCCGGCGCTGGGCTGGCGGGCCATCCGCCTTTCGCTCGACCGGCCCGGCATTTTCCGCACGCAATTGCGCGCGCTCCTGAAGGCGTCGGCGGGGCGCGAATTGCGGCTCATGCTGCCGATGATCACCGAAGTCGGCGAAATCGAGCAGGCCCGCGCCATCGTCAATCGCGAGGTCCAGCACCTGTCGCGCTTCGGCCATGGCCTGCCGACGCGGCTTAGGCTCGGCGCGATGCTGGAGGTTCCGTCGCTTCTGTTCGATCTCGACGCGCTGATGCGCTCGGTCGACTTCGTCTCGATCGGCTCCAACGACCTGTTCCAGTTCCTGACCGCCAGCGACCGGGGCAATCCGCAGATCGCCGCTCGGTTCGAACCGCTGTCGAGACCGTTCCTGCGCGCCCTGCGCACGGTTGCCCGGACCGCGGAGGCGCATGGCACGTCCCTGACGCTGTGCGGCGAGCTTGCGGGCCGTCCGCTCAGCGCCCTGGCGCTGGCCGCCATCGGCATCCGCGACCTGTCCATGTCAGCCGCAGCGATCGGACCGGTCAAGGCCGCCCTGCTCGCCACGGACCTCGCCGCGCTGACCGCCACGCTCGACGCGGCGATTGAAAATGATCGCGGTCCGTCCGATATGCTTCCGATGATCCGCGATTTTGCGGACACCAACGCCATCCCCTACAGCTGAGAGCATGACCAGCGCACCGCGCCATGATTGAACTTCCCGCCGACAAGATGGACCAGATGGTCAAGCGTTTCGCCATGCTGGAAAGCCAGATGGCGAGCGGCCCTGACAGCGACACTTATGTGAAGCTCGCCTCCGAATATTCCGAACTCGAGGAAATCGTCGGCAAGATCCGCGCCTACACCGCAGCGACGTCGGAACGCGACGACCTGAACACGCTCCTTGCCGACAAGGAGACGGATGGCGAGATGCGGATGCTGGCCGAAACGGAATTGCCCGAGGTCGAGGAGAAGATCGAGGGTCTGGAAAAGGAAATCCAGATCCTGCTCCTGCCCAAGGACGAGGCCGACACCAAGAACGCCATCCTGGAAATCCGCGCCGGTACCGGCGGGCTGGAAGCGGCATTGTTCGCCGGCGACCTGTTTCGCATGTATGAGCGCTATGCGTCCGGCCGCGGCTGGAAGGTCGAGGTCATCTCGGCTTCCGAGGGCGACGCCGGCGGCTACAAGGAAATCATCGCCATGGTTTCGGGACGCGGCGTCTTTTCGCGCCTGAAATTCGAATCGGGCGTCCACCGGGTCCAGCGCGTGCCCGAAACCGAGGCGGGCGGACGCATCCACACCTCCGCCGCCACGGTCGCGGTTCTGCCCCAGGCCGAGGACGTCGATGTCGAAATCCGCGACCAGGATATCCGCATCGACACGATGCGAGCCTCGGGCGCAGGCGGCCAGCACGTCAACACGACCGATTCCGCAGTGCGCATCACGCATATTCCGAGCGGTATCGTCGTTTTGCAGTCCGAGAAATCGCAGCACCAGAACCGGGCCCGCGCCATGGAAATCCTGCGCGCGCGCCTCTATGACGCGGAGCGCCAGAAGGCCGCGGACGAGCGCGCCGAATCGCGCCGGCTGCAGGTCGGCTCCGGCGACCGGTCGGAACGCATCCGGACCTACAATTTCCCGCAGGGCCGCCTGACCGACCATCGCATCAACCTGACCCTCTACAAGCTCGACCGCGTGATGGAGGGCGAACTGGACGATGTCATCGACCCGCTGATCGCCGACCATCAGGCGAAGCTCTTGACCGAGGAACTCGCGTGAACGCATCCGTCGCGCCGCGCTCCGTCGAAAGCCTGTTTCGCGACGCAAGGCGCCGGCTTGCCGATATCGGCATCGAGACCGCCGATCTCGACACGAGCCTTCTGCTCGAACATGCGACCGGGCTCACCGTGCTCGACCGGATCACGGATGCGAACCGGATCGTCCTGCCCGACGCCATTGAACGGTTCGAGACCTCTGTCGAGCGCCGGCTGCGCCGCGAGCCCGTCCACCGAATCATCGGGGAAAGGGAATTCTACGGCCTGCCGATGAAGCTCAATCCGTCGACGCTGGTGCCACGCCCGGATACCGAGACCCTTGTCGACCTGGTCTTGCCTTTCGTCACCGATACCGCCGCGCGCAACGGCACCTGCCGGATCCTCGACCTCGGTACCGGTACCGGGGCGATAGCGCTGGCGCTCCTGTCCTGTGTGCCGCAGGCCGTGGCGGTCGGGGCCGACGTCTCGCGCGAAGCGCTGGAAGCGGCGGACGCCAATGCGGCAGCATGCGGCCTTGCCGACCGCTTCGAAACCGTCTGGTCCGACTGGTTCGAGGCGATTACCGGCTCCTTCGACCTGATCGTGTCCAATCCGCCCTATATCCCGAGCGCCGATATCGCCGAACTCGACACGGATGTGCGCGATCACGATCCGTTGCCGGCCCTCGATGGCGGACATGACGGCTTGTCCGCCTACAGGTTGCTGGCCAGTCAAGCCGGATCGTTTCTGACCGAAAACGGTGCGCTCGGCGTCGAAATCGGCCATGACCAGAAATTACCGGTAACGAATCTCTTTCGGTCCTCGGGATTTCGCCAGACAGGCGAACGAAAGGACTATTCGGGCCATGATCGGACACTTTTTTTTGTGAAATGACAAAAACTTGCTGGCTGTAGTGAAAAAATCACTTGGCAATGCAGCAATGGAACGCTACCTAAAGACAGTGGCATGTTTCAACCAAGCCACCAGTCCGACACCCTACGGAAAAACTGACGTTACCGTGCGGACACCCGCCTACCGCCGACTATTGTGCGAGATCGGCTACAGGCACGCACACACACAATTTGTATGCCCGGGCAAAGTAGGGGGAAGCTTTGGCCCGGACCGATCCGGCGCAACGCGCAATCTGTAAGCACTGTAATGACAACATGAGAGTCTGATGAGACCACAACAGCAAGGTCGCCGCCAGCGCAATCGCAACAGTGGCGGGGGCAATCGGCGTAACCAAAATCCGCTTTCCCGCAATTACGAGAGCAACGGCCCGGACGTTAAGATCCGCGGCAACGCGCAGGTAATCGCCGACAAATACGCCACGCTCGCCCGAGACGCGCTTTCGTCCGGCGACAACGTGATGGCGGAGAACTATCTGCAACACGCCGAACACTACAACCGCATCATCATGGCGGCGCAGGCCCAGATGCAGGCGCAACGTGAGGAACGCGGCCAGTCCGACGATCAGGACGGCGACAACAGTGGCGACAACAACGCCGACAACGGATCGGATGACGACGATAACCGCGAGAAGCAGGAAAAGCGCCGCGGCCGCGAAAAACAGTCAGCCGACTCCAAGCCGAACGGCGATGCCCGTGAAAACGGGCAGGATGCTTCCGAGGCGCCGCAGCCGGTAATCGGCGAAACGCCGGTCGAAGTTACCCTTGAGGAACAGGAACAGGCCGCATCGGGCCAGGCGCGCCGCAGCGCGCCGCGCCGACCGCGCAAACCGCGCCGCACGAAGGAAGAAACGTCTTCCGATGGCGAAAGCGCCGGTGACAAGCCAGCCGAGGAAAAAGCCGCCGGAAACGGTGAATCGGTAGCCGCCGAGGCCTGATCCCGCACCGGGAATACGTAAATTTCAAGAACCCGCTTCGTTCGCGCGAGGCGGGTTTTTCTTTGTCCCCCGGTTCCCCTTTTTTTCGAGGTCGTCAGTCACCATATCCGTCTGGACCAGTGGTTTGCCGCTTGCGGGAACCCGTCAAAGATGAACCGGCCAGTGCTCAGGAGAGGCTGCCCGGACGATTGGAGACCAAAATGAACTTAGAGAAGTATTCCGACCGCGTTCGCGGTTTCATCCAGTCCGCCCAGACTTTTGCGCTTGGGCAGGACCACCAGCAATTCACGCCAGAGCACCTTCTGAAAGTGCTCGTCGACGATTCCGAGGGCTTGGCCGCGTCGCTGATCGAACGCGCCGGCGGCAAGGCGAAGGATGTCCGTCTCGCTATCGAGGCGGCGCTCAACGCCCAGCCGAAGGTGCAGGGCGGCAACGGCCAGCTCTACATGGCCCAGCCGCTCGCCAAGGTGCTCAACACCGCCGAGGAAATCGCCAAGAAGGCCGGCGACAGCTATGTCACGGTCGAGCGGCTCCTGCTTGCCATGGCGATGGAGAAATCGGCGAAGACCGCCGAAATCCTCTCCAAGGCCGGCGTCACGCCGACCGGGCTCAATCAGGCAATCAACGACATCCGCAAGGGCCGCACCGCCGACAGCGCGTCTGCCGAAGAGTCCTATGACGCGCTGAAGAAATATGCGCGCGACCTGACGGCCGATGCCCGCGACGGCAAGCTCGACCCTGTGATCGGTCGCGACGACGAGATCCGCAGGACGATCCAGGTCCTGTCGCGCCGCACCAAGAACAACCCTGTTCTGATCGGCGAGCCCGGCGTCGGCAAGACTGCCATCGCCGAGGGCCTGGCGCTGCGTATCGTTAATGGCGATGTGCCGGAGAGCCTGAAGGACAAGCAGCTGATGGCGCTCGACATGGGCGCGCTGATTGCAGGCGCCAAATATCGCGGCGAGTTCGAGGAACGCCTGAAAGCCGTTCTCAACGAAGTGCAGTCGGCAGCCGGTTCGATCATCCTGTTCATCGACGAGATGCACACGCTTGTCGGCGCCGGCAAGGCCGACGGCGCGATGGACGCGTCCAACCTGCTGAAGCCGGCTCTTGCGCGCGGCGAATTGCACTGCGTCGGCGCGACCACGCTCGACGAGTACCGCAAGCATGTGGAAAAGGACGCCGCGCTCGCCCGCCGGTTCCAGCCTGTCTTCGTCGAGGAACCGACGGTCGAGGACACGATTTCGATCCTGCGCGGCCTCAAGGAGAAATACGAACAGCACCACAAGGTGCGCGTCTCCGACTCCGCTCTGGTTTCGGCAGCGACCCTGTCGAACCGCTACATCACCGACCGCTTCCTGCCCGACAAGGCGATCGACCTTGTCGACGAGGCCGCGTCGCGCCTGCGCATGCAGGTCGACTCCAAGCCCGAGGCGCTCGACGAGGTCGACCGGCGCATCATGCAGCTCAAGATCGAGCGTGAGGCGCTGAAGCGCGAAAAGGACGATGCCTCGAAGGATCGCCTCTCGAAACTCGAAAAGGAACTGTCAGGGCTCGAAGAGGAATCCGACAGCCTGACGGCGACATGGCAGGCCGAGAAGGAAAAGCTCGGCACCGCCGCCGACCTCAAGCGTCAGCTTGACGAGGCGCGCAACGAGCTTGCCACGGCCCAGCGCAAGGGCGAGTTCCAGAAAGCCGGCGAACTGGCCTATGGCCTGATCCCCGATCTGGAAAGAAAGCTCACCGAAGCCGAACAGCGCGGCGAAGGCGATGCGGGCTCGATGGTCGAGGAGACCGTCACGCCGGATCACGTCGCCCACATCGTCTCGCGCTGGACGGGCGTGCCCGTCGACAAGATGCTCGAGGGCGAACGCGACAAGCTGTTGCGGATGGAAGACGAGCTGGCCGAGCGTGTCGTCGGCCAAGGCGAGGCCGTTCAGGCCGTCTCCAAGGCGGTCCGCCGTGCCCGCGCCGGCCTGCAGGATCCCAACCGGCCGATCGGCTCGTTCATCTTCCTCGGCCCCACCGGCGTCGGCAAGACGGAACTGACCAAGGCGCTCGCGGACTTCCTGTTCGACGACGAGAACGCCATGGTGCGCATCGACATGAGCGAGTTCATGGAGAAGCACTCCGTCTCGCGCCTGATCGGCGCACCTCCCGGCTATGTCGGCTACGAGGAAGGCGGCGTCCTGACCGAGGCGGTCCGGCGACGGCCCTACCAGGTGATCCTGTTCGACGAGATCGAGAAGGCTCATCCGGACGTCTTCAACGTGCTGTTGCAGGTGCTCGATGACGGCCGCCTGACTGACGGCCAGGGCCGCACGGTGGACTTCAAGAACACGCTGATCGTCATGACGTCGAATCTCGGCGCGGAATATCTCGTCAATCTCGGCGAGAATCAGGACACCGACAGCGTTCGCGACGAGGTGATGGGCGTTGTCCGTGCGTCCTTCCGACCGGAGTTCCTCAACCGCGTGGACGAGGTCATCCTGTTCCACCGGCTGAAGCGGGCGGAGATGGGCCGGATCGTCAAGATCCAGCTGCGCCGGCTGGAGGATCTTCTGGCCGATCGCAAGATCACGCTCAAGATGGACGACGCCGCCATGCAGTGGCTCGCCGAAAAGGGCTACGACCCCGCCTATGGCGCACGCCCGCTCAAGCGTGTGATCCAGAAGGAGGTGCAGGACCCGCTCGCCGAGATGATCCTGTCCGGCGAAATCCTGGACGGCTCGACCGTCAATGTTCTGGAAGGCTCGGACCGGCTGAATTTCCGGCCCGCCGCCGTCCAGCAGGATCAGGCCGCGTAAGGCTGCGATCACCATCCCGACCCGGCCAAAATCGGCCGGGTCGGCCATTTTCATGCCCACATTGTATAAAATTCTGGGTAATGAAGGGACAGATTCGCTTGCGGGACATTCATGTCGCGTGAACCGTTTTTTCATGGTCCCGGGAATCCCCCAATGAAACGCCTCGTCCTCCTCGGCTTGCTCTCGATCACGGCAGCGGCAGCCACCATGTCCGTCCATGCCGAAACCGCAGGCGCGCCGCCGGAAGCCGCCCGATACCAGGTCGCGCAATCGGATGTCGGTTTCTTCGTCGACAGCCATGGCCGTCGCGTCTACTTCGACCGGCAGACCAATCGCATCATTGCCGTGGAAGAGCCGCAGCCCTTGAAGGGACTGCTGGAGCGCGTCCTCCCGCCGCTTGCCGCGACCCCGCGCGACGACAGCAACGATTTCCCGCCCGCACCGCAGACGCCGCCGCAGCCCCGGAACTTCCCGGGAACCGCGGACCCGATCCCGGCCCCCGAAACGGTGGAGCGCGCGCCACTCGACGAAAGATCGCCCGGCGACGGAAATTCGCGTATCCGTAGCCTCGATGAATTGCTGGCGGAGCAGAACCCGGATGCACCCGCACGGATAACTCCGCCGGATGCGCAGGTGCCGCAGCCCCGGGTGGTCCCGGCCCCCGATGCCGGAGAAACGCCGGCGGCAAATACCAAAACCGCCGCCATGCCTCGCCCGGAACCGAACATCCCTTCGAAAGGACCGGTCGTCGTCAAGCTCCAGGTCCTGCTCGACCGTCTCGGCTATTCGCCCGGCGTGATCGACGGCCAGATGGGCAGCAATGTCAGGAAAGCCGTCGCGGCTGCCAGCCAGGTGACCGGCGTGGCCTATACGGTGACGGACGAAGCGACGCTGGATGCGGAACTCGACCGCACCGGCGGCCCGGCCTTCGCGCAATATGTCATCACGCCCGAGGACGTCGCCGGCCCGTTCGCCGAGTCCATCCCGACCGACTACGCCGAAAAGGCGAAGATGCCCGCCATGTCCTTCACCTCGCCGGCGGAAATGCTGGCGGAACGCTTCCACATGGCACAGAACTATCTGGAACAGCTCAATCCCGATGTGAATTTCTACCGCGCCGGGACGACCATCCGCGTCGTCGCGGTCGGCCAGAACGTCGAGCGTTCCGTCGCCCATATCGAGGCGGACAAGGCGAACGAACAGGTGCGTGCCTATGACGAGGCGGGGCGTCTGATCGCTGCCTATCCAGCCACCATCGGCTCGTCCGACACCCCCTCGCCGTCCGGCCTGGTGCAAGTCGATCGCGTCGCCATAGATCCCAACTACACCTACAATCCGAAGGTGAACTTCGTTCAGGGTACGAACACCATGGTGCTGACGATCCCGCCCGGCCCCAACGGCCCGGTCGGTTCGATCTGGATCGCCCTGTCGAAGCCGACTTACGGGATCCACGGCACGCCGGAACCCGACCGTATCGGCAAGACGAACTCGCATGGCTGCGTGCGCCTGACCAACTGGGACGCGGCAGAACTGGCAAGGCTTGTCACCAAGGGCGTCACCGTCGAATTCATCGACTAGGCTTGCCTGCCGCCATCGTCTAGCGTTCCCGGGATGGACCTCGACGCCTACAACACATTCTGCGCCGGCCTTCCGGCCACGACCCATGTCGTGCAGTGGGGCGACGCGCATGTCTGGAAGGTGGGCGGCAAGGTCTTCGCCATCGCCGGCTGGAGCGCGGGCGAAGATTTGGCGATCACCTTCAAGGTGAGCGAGCTCGCCTTCGACATCCTCCGCGAACAGCCGGGGCTACGGCCGGCACCCTATCTGGCGTCGCGCGGGATGACCTGGATCCAGCGCGTGTCCGGCGACTCGATGGATGACGATGCGCTGAAGGATTACCTGCGCGAAAGCCATCGCATCGTCGCCGAAAAGCTCACCCGCAAGCTGCGTCGGCAACTCGGGTTCGACCAGTCTCGGTAGGTATCGCACCGCAACATTCCTTGTTTACATTGCAGCGCAGCAATCGCAGAATAAGGAAAAACAGCGGCGACAACTCTGCGAGACAAGAAAATGACGGGAAATATCAAGATGATAGGCGTCATCGGCGCCGGCCAGATGGGCTGCGGCATCGCGCAGGTCAGCGCGACGGCCGGCTATGATGTGAAACTCAACGACATCTCGCTCGAAAACGCCGAAGCCGGCAAGGCGAAGATCGTCGAGGCGATGGACCGGATGGTCGATACCGGCAAGCTGGACAAGGCCGACGCGGAAGCCGCTGCCGCGCGGATCGTGCCCGTCGGGAAACTCGAAGACCTCGCCGATTGCGACCTCGTCATCGAGGCGGCGAGCGAGAAGGAGGCGGTCAAGCGCGAGATTTTCTCGAAGCTGTGCCCGGTGCTCAAGCCCGAGGCCATGCTGGCTTCCAACACCTCCTCGATCTCGATCACCCGGCTCGCGGCCTCCACCGACCGGCCGGAACGGTTCATGGGCATCCATTTCATGAACCCGGTCCCGCGCATGAAGCTGGTCGAACTGGTGCGCGGCATCGCCACCGAAGACGTGACCTACGAGGCTTCGAAAGCCTATGTGGCGACGCTCGGCAAGACGACGACCGTTTCGGAGGATTTCCCGGCCTTCATCGTCAACCGCATTCTTCTGCCGATGATCAACGAGGCGATCTACACGCTTTACGAGGGTGTCGGCTCGGTGGAAGCGATCGACACGGCGATGAAGCTCGGCGCCAACCACCCGATGGGCCCGTTGGAGCTTGCCGATTTCATCGGCCTCGACACCTGCCTGTCCATCATGCAGGTGCTGCATGACGGGCTGTCGGATTCCAAATACCGGCCTTGTCCGCTTCTGGTGAAATATGTCGAAGCCGGCTGGCTCGGCCGCAAGACCGGGCGCGGCTTCTACGATTACCGGGGCGAAACGCCGGTTCCGACGCGCTGATTTTCCAGGATCTAATGGGAGGCCCCGCTTGGTTCGTGGGGCAACAAGAACGGCCGCGAGACCTCCCGCCACCGAAGGTGGGTGCGCCCCCGCCCCCGGCAAGCCCGGTCTAGCAAAGCGGCCCGATCCAGACTGTGCGATTTTGCACAGACCGGTCTCCGGCGCAGCGCTTGCCCGCCGACGCCACGATGCATATGACGGTCGGTGACAACAGAGGATATCCGCATGCTGTTCGAAGGCACCGAAGCCTATGTCGCCGAAAAAGACCTGACGGTCGCCGTCAACGCCGCGATCCGGCTCGAAAGGCCGTTGCTCGTGAAGGGCGAACCCGGCACCGGCAAGACCGAACTCGCCAGGCAGGTCGCTTCCGCGCTCGGCCTCGACCTGATCGAATGGCACGTCAAGTCGACGACGAAAGCCCAGCAGGGCCTTTACGAATATGACGCCGTGTCGCGCCTGCGCGATTCGCAGCTCGGCGATCCGCGTTTCGAGGACATCTCCAACTACATCAAGCGCGGCAAGCTCTGGGAGTCATTCACCGCCGACCGAAAGACCGTGCTGCTGATCGACGAGATCGACAAGGCGGATATCGAGTTCCCGAACGATCTCCTGCAGGAACTCGACCGCATGGAGTTCTTCGTCTACGAGACCGGCGAGACGATCCGCGCCGAGCACCGCCCGATCGTCATCATCACCTCCAACAACGAGAAGGAACTGCCCGACGCCTTCCTGCGCCGCTGTTTCTTCCACTACATCAAGTTTCCGGACATGCAGACGCTGCAGGCGATCGTCGACGTGCATTATCCGGGCATCAAGCAGACCCTCGTCAATGCCGCGCTGACACAGTTCTACGAAATCCGGGAGGTCGCCGGGCTGAAGAAGAAGCCGTCGACCTCGGAAGTGCTCGACTGGATCCGCCTGCTCGTCGCCGACGATGTCGAGCCGGAAACCCTGCGCGGCAACGCGAAAAACGCGCTGCCCAAGCTGCATGGCGCGCTTTTAAAGAACGAGCAGGACGTGCATCTCTTCGAGCGGCTGGCGTTTCTGGCACGGCAGCGCGGCGGGTAACGCAAAGCCGGTCGCGGATCTCCGGCAAGCGCCGCCGTCGCCGCGCACCGTTCCCGGGCGGGCGTTCGGGCAAACCGAAAACCATGCGCGCGATATCATGACGTGTTCCACGCCTCGCGCGCGAGGGAATGACACTCGTGCAGCACCGCCTCGACTTGTGTCTTCGGCCTGCGCTTCCAGCCCGGCGGACGGCCCGGCCGCAGGACGCTCCAGCGTCGGGGGCGAGCCCGGCTCATCGTCGCGGACGATGCGGGATTGCGGTATCGCCGCGCGCGCCAGCGGGCAAGCCGCAGCGCCGCGCCCTCCAGGTCCTGCAACGCCCCTTCCAGCGCCCTGATCCGGCGGCAGAGGCAGCCCGCGCCAACCGGCTCGCCGGGCGGCGGCCAGTCCCCGGCATCATCGACGGCGGTGGTGACGAGATCCCCGGGCTCGATCCACGGATAGGCGGGACGCTTGAACGGGTCGAACAGCGAAAAGGCCGGAATGGCATCGTCTTGCGCGGGATCGGCAGGCTCGCCTCCCGTCCCGCTCCCTCCGGCGACGCTGCCCGCTTGCCGGCTTCCCCGCGACGCAGTGGCGAGTGGAGCGGCAGTCACCACCAGTTTGCAGGCCGCCATGAGGATCAGCCGCCGCGCGGCATATTCCGCCGGGCGCAACAGGCCGAGGATGCGCCGATGCATGAACCGCGGCAACACGGTGACCGTTTTCCCCGTGCGGATTCCCGCCATGACGAAGAGCGTCGTGACGACACTGATCAGATCGTCACGGTTCTTCTCGATCGCGCGCGCCCAGTCGAACGCCATGCCATGTGTCTCCGCCAAAGGTTCGGGCTATTGTGGCGGGGTGTCCGGGGCGGTGGATAAAAAACACGAAGGCCGGAGGGGGGAATGGGGGTGGCAAAAGGGGTTTTGGTGGGGTGGGCAAGGAAGCGCTTCCACCGGGGTACGGGTTGTCGCCTGTGAGGGTGGAGCGGAAGGGCGCGGGACGCGACCGTGCCATCGGCAGAATTGCGCCCACATTCCCGCCATTCAAGTTCAAATGTGAGCCTCCCGAAAGCAGCCATTCAATACCTTATTGAAGGCTATAACGGGCGGAAAGCTGACCTATAAGCGCAGCCTTAATCGGAAGCCAAAGCGTCCCCTTCAGGAATAAACCCGGCACGCTCTTCTGGCCCAGCCGTGGGTCCAGCAAAAAGCTGGAGATTAAGCTCGTCAGCCAATTCAGAACTCGGCTCCTTGTTATCGAGGATAATAACCTGAATATCATGTGCTGTCTTTGATATGCTGTCCCAGAACAAAGGCTCGATGGTTTGATTGATGCTCTGTGCATCTGCTTTGTCGCCCTCCGATGGTGCCTCAACGTCGCGCTGCTTAACAGTCGTTAGGGGGGAGTCGAGCACAACAAACTGGGGGTGCGGCTTCTGATGCTCATGGCAATACCTCAGTACTCCAATCGCAAGTGCGGAGTTGAGAACCGCGCGAAACCCCTTACCATGGGACTTTCTGGCTTTGCCGTTGACCTTGAGATCGTAGGCTTTTTCGTCGAATTCGACCCTCACATCCTTAGGCCATGACCATTCCTGCAAGACCTGCTCTATCGTTCGGCATAGCTTGAGAACTGACGCCGAATCGATTGGTGCCCAGACTTGCTGTCCGTCGTCAGAGGTTTTGAGCAGTTCGGCGGCCTGATCTAGTGGAGGCTCTGGCCCATCAGGATTTCATTCTAAGCGGCGGCCTTGCGATGCAGCAAGCGCCGTTGATTGATAGTTTCGCGTTTGATCCTTTCTCTTGTCTGCAGGATGGTCTGGCTGCGTCCGAAGTAGACGTCGGCCGGTGTGAGATTGCCGAGGCTCTCGTGGTAGCGCCGGTTATTGTAATGATCGACAAAGGCGTCGATCTGCGTTTCGAGAGCACCCGGCAGGAAGTGGTTTTCGAGCAGGATGCGGTTTTTCAACGTCTGGTGCCATCGCTCGATCTTGCCCTGGGTCTGGGGATGGCAAGGCGAACCGCGGGTGTGCTCCATCCCAATGCCGGAGAGCCAATCGGCCAGTTCGCCGGCGACGTAACATGGACCATTGTCTGACAAGAGCCGTGGACGTTGCATCACCTTGGCGTTGTCGCAACCCGATGCCTGCAGGGCGAGTTCCAGCGTGTCGGTGACATCCCCGGCCTTCATCGTGGTGCATAGCTTCCAGGCGATGATGTAGCGCGAGTAATCGTCGAGGATGGTCGACAGATAGAACCAGCCCCAGCCGATGACCTTCAGATAGGTGAAGTCGGTCTGCCACAGCTGGTTCGGCGCGGTCGTCTTGTCATGGAACTCATCGGCAGCCTTGATGACGATGAAGGCTGGACTGGTGATCAGATCCTGCGCCTTGAGCAGGCGGTAGACCGAGGATTCCGAGACGAAGTAGCCTCGCGTGTCGGTGAACGTCACCGCCAGTTCGCGCGGTGACAGCTCCGGCTCATCAAGCGCAAGGTCGATGATATTTTCTCGGATGTCGTCGGGAATGCGGTTCCAGACCCGCCCGGGCTGAGGCTTGCGATCTTCCAGCGCATCGACGCCGCCGGTGAGAAAGCGGTCATACCAGCGATTGAAGGTCGAGCGGGGAATGCCGAGCTTGTCCAGCGTGCGCTTGGTCGGCAGATGCGACTGCTCGACGAGCCGGATGATCTCCAGCTTCTCGGAGGCGGGATATCTCATTCGTCGTCGCCCCCATCCGCGATCATGCTTTTTTTAAGCAGCCGCAGTTCCAGCGCCTGCTCGGCGACGACCTCTTTCAGATCATGGGCCTCGCGACGCAGATGCTTGACCTCGTCACTGGTGGCTGCCCGCGCGGTGTCGCCGGCCAACCGCTTCTTGCCGGCTTCGAGGAACTCTTTCGACCAATTGTAATAGAGGCTCTCGGCAATGCCTTCACGCCGGCACAGCGCGGCAATCGACTCCTCACCGCGCAAGCCTTCCAGCACGATGCGGATCTTCTCTTCCGCCGAATAATGTTTGCGGGTTGCACGGCGGATGTCCTTGATGACCTTTTCCGCCGGCTCCTTCTGTGTCCCGGATTTCCGTCTCATCTTCGCTCCTTGAAGGGCTACGATGAGCCAGAAATCCTCCTCTATCCGTTAAGCCGAAATTGTCTCATTGGTGCTGAACCCGGACAGTCGATGGCCATCAAGTGATGCTGGGGTAGCGACTGCACGATCAGACATCATCGCACCATTTCACATCACCGTTGTTCGCCAGGTGATGGCACAGGCCTTCCCGATCAGGCGAATTTATGTGGTCTTTGAGGGCTGAACTCGATACCTGCTGAGTCTGCGCGGCTTTGACGGTTTCGCTTAGGCGAATATATCCAGAAGCTGCGGGTGCGCTGTAGGTGTAGTAGAGACCATGGCGAAATTCACCAAGTAGTTGATCAAAGAAGGAGGCGTCGGCCATTCCGTCGCGAGCCAGTTCCTTCAAGCCTTCCGCGCTGTAGAACGTCATCCGAGAGCGCTCAAAAAGGCCTCTCGCTTGCGCATATGTTGCGAAATCACCCTCACAAGAAACGTCCGAACCGGTCATCTCACCGATCACTTTGAAGAGCTCACCAACATAGCCTTGTTCGGCTTCATCCACCTCCGATGGCGGCGTGGGCGGCGGCGGCCGGTCGATCAAAGGAGCGCCAAAAACTACACGGTGGTAGGGCGTTTGGCCGTGTTCGTTGATGATATCGAGTGGTTGTTTAACACGGATGAAGCTGAAGTCCACTTTGGCGACGTGGTCAGCAAACTCACCTTCTAGCTTTACGGCTTTCTTTGAAGTGATCGCAGATGCGCAATGCGCGTCCCAGTTGGCAATCAAGTAGCCTTGCAGTTTTGTCGGTTCGTCGATCAGGTCTTGAAATTCGCCTGTGACGCCTTTCCGGGTAACAAACCAGTATTCGGACGGCAGCGTGTAGTCACCCCGGAACGCATAGAAAAGAACCTTTGCGATCTCCCCAATGCCTTTATTGACGCCGAGCGCCGTGCCATATCGCTTGCACTGATACAGGTGCCAATGGCGCTCAGGTGACCCCGGTGCACCGAACCAGACAACGATATCGCGTCCCTTATCGCCGGCGCCGCCGCGTTGCTGAATGTCGGTCACACCGGAGAGCTTCTGGCGCAGGAAGCCATCGGCCCATTCGAGTGTAAACCGCTCAAACTCGTCGGCACTGAAGTTTGCCAGGCGGTCTAGCGGATTAACCGGAAGGCCTGCACCCAGGCCCAATAATCTAGCATTCGCCAATGGCCACTTGGTCGGATTGTCGAGAGTCGAAATGGGGATTGGAGCGTCATCCATCGCTCATATTCCTCGCGAGCCAAGAGGCATTAATTTGCGCGTAATCTCTTAGAATATTTACTTCTTATTTCACTGATAAACATGAGTTTAGCGCCGCGCAACGTCACTTGAGTAACATCACACTTGTTCTTTTGAGGTTAGAACAACATGCTTCGCCCGCAACTTTTGTCGCCAGAAGCCGAATCTTCGTAATAGGCCGAAAGCGTCAAAGCTTGAGCTATAGGCGAGTGTCAGCTTACCTCATTCGGTGTACGAAACCCTCCCGTCGCCTCCCGCCCCCATTCGAGACGCGACTAGCCCTCCTCCCAAATCACTGACCTCATCCGCTTTCGGGCATAGCCAGCTGTCCGTAGAGATTTGGCCGGCCGGCCAGTCGCTCTTCGAGCACCGTCGCCGGAATGGCCCGCTGCCGGCTTTTCTGACACGAGTGTAGGCCAGCATGATTTTATCCTCGAACTCGATGGAGCTCAGATAGCCCGGCGTCGAGTGTCTTCGCCGAAGGGTGCAGAAGCGCCCGGTTGAAAGCCATGCCATGTGTCTCCGCCAAGGGTTCGGGCTATTGTGGCGGGGTGTCCGGTGCGGCGGACAAAAACCCGCGAAGGCAGGAGGGGGACTCGGCGGTGCTGTTGGCTGTATGCGCAAGGACTGCGAACGCAGCCAGGCGCAGTAATCTGACGGTCAGTGCGACGCCTCGGGCGGGCAACAGGATACAGGCAAGCCAGATCGACGAGAGGAACTTTCCGTAGCGCTGGTCGTTGGGGGACTGACCAGACCAAAGGAGTCCGACATGACAATGAATTCGCTCAAGGACATTTACCTCGACCAGCTTCAGGACATCTGGAGCGCCAACACCCAGTCCCTGCCCGTCGTGACCGAACTGGGCCGCGCCGCCCAGGACGAGGAATTGTCCGAGGCGCTGATCGATGGCGGCAACGGTATTGCCGATGGCATCGCCGAAATCGAAAAGCTGTGCAACGACCACGGCATCAAGCCGAATGCGGAGCACTGCAAGGGTATGGAAGGCCTCGTGAAAGAAGCGCGCAAGCATGGCTTGTCCGACGAGATCACGGACGCCGACGTGCGCGACGCCGCCATCATCCCGCAATATCAGCGCATGGTCCATTATGCGCTTGCTGGCTACGGCACACTGGCCGCCTTCGCCAACCGCCTCGGCCTGGACGGTGACGCGGCGGTTTTGAAGAAGTGCCTCGATCAGACCTATGACGGCGATCGCCGCATGACAGCGATCGCCGTGAAGGGCGGAGTCAACAAGGACGCCGCCGCCTGAATTCTGTCCGCACCTGGCAAACGGGGCCGTACGAGATTTTGTGCGGCCCCATTCGAGACGCGGCCGCCCCTCCTCCCAAAACACTGACATCATCCCCTTTCGGGCATAACCAGCTGTCCGTTGTGATTTGGCCGGCCAGTCGCTCTTCGAGCACCGTCGCCGGGACGCCATTTCAGGAAAGCCAGCTTTACCCGCACCGCACACCCATGGGGGCAATTGCGGACGCGGCCGAAATTGATTCAGCCGCTCATCAACGCCTTGATGCGGCCGATGAAGGTCCCATCATCCTCGCTCTTCCGCTCGTCCAGCAGCCTTATGGCATCCTCTCCGGCGCGGAAACGCAAGCGGTCTCCGTCCTCATGCGCAGCGTTCCAAATGACCTCGGCCACCATTTCAGGTGTGGAGGGATTTGACGCCAGCTTGCCGAACAGGCGGCCCATCGCTTCGGCGGTCGGCGCATAGTCCGAAAGGCTTTCATCCATCGCGAAATCGAAAGACCTGCCGCCGAAATTCGTCTTGATCATGCCGGGTTCGACAATGCGCACCCGAATGCCAAGCGGTTCAAGCTCGTAGTGCAGAGCTTCTGACAGGCCTTCGACCGCGAACTTGGTGCCGTGGTACAAAGTCCCCAGGGGAAAGGTGATCTGACCGCCGATGGAAGAGATATTGATGATCGTGCCCGAACGGTTCTGCCGCATATGGGGCAGAACAGCCTTGGTCACCTCCAGCAGCCCGATCACATTGGTGTCGAACTGTCGCCGAATGCGCTCCATCGTGAATGCCTCGAGCGCGCCGTATGCTCCGTAGCCCGCATTGTTGAGCAACACGTCGATCCTGCCGGATTTTTCGATACCAGCTGCCACTGCCGCCAGGATCGAGGCGGCATCCGTCACATCCAGCCGCGTCAGCAGCACATTGTCCAGATCGGCAAGCGGGCTGTCTTCTGTCGGAGCACGCATCGTGGCAATGACGTTCCAACCGTTTGCCTGAAAGTGCCGCGCCGTTGCTTCGCCGATGCCCGAAGATGCTCCTGTGATCAGTATGGTTTTCATCGAAACCTCCTCAAGCGTTCAGATCGAGCATCTGTTCGATGCCGAAATTGGTCAGGACTTTGCGGGTGACGTCGTGGAGCACATCGTTGTAGCGCTCGATCTCGGGGCCGACGCCGACAAAATCGACCACCGTGCGGAAGGGCTTTTCCCCAAATGGCCTGTCCAGAAGAGCGACGACCGCCTCCGCAATGCGCTCAGGCCGCTGATCGGGCGTCGCGTCGAGCATCTGGGCCAGTCCGTTGCTTGACATCGCGGGCACGGCGGCGAACTCGCCGTATTCGGCCTCGCGTGCAGGATCGTTCGGTGTCACCATGCCATCAAAGAATGCTGTTGGCATTGCCCCGGGTTCGATGAGGCAGGATTCGATCCCGAACCCTGAAAGCTCCGTTCTGTAGCATTCGACCACAGCTTCCAGCGCCCATTTCGATGCCGAATAGGTGCCATAAAACGGGGTCGCAATCCGCCCGATCAGGCTGGACGTATAGATTACAGTCCCGCGCCGTTTCGCCCGCAGATGCGGCAACGCTGCCCGCATGACTCGTTGAACGCCCATGACGTTCACGTCAAAAACGCGTGTCATGTCCTCTGGAGACATCAGCTCCTGGATTCCATAGGAGCCAATGCCCGCGTTGTTGAACAGGATATCGAGCCCGCCGAGTTGCGAGATGGCATCAGAGACACCGCGCTCGGTGCTGGCCGTGTCGGTCACGTCCATCTCGACAATTCTTGCGCCGGCCGCTTCGAGTTCGGCGACAGTCGCGGCCTTCTTCCCACCGCGGCTGCGGATACTTCCGGCAACGGCGTAGCCCCGTTCCAGAAGAGCCAGCGCCGTGGGTTTGCCGAAGCCACCTGCGATACCGGTTATGAAGATGTTTTTCATCTCTGCGATCCCTTCGTGTTGGTGATCGCACGATATTCAAGGTTGCCGTGGCAATCTTTATGGTTTGTCCTGTTTTCTTGCACGATCCTCCACTCTTGCTGTTTTTCTATAAATCCGTTTACCTTGCCATGCTATGGCTTGCGCCAGCGCAACGGAGACCGCCATGACACACGAGGCACTGCTGGACCGCACTTTGTCGCTGCTGGATCAATCGGGGTTGCGTCAGGGGGCGCTGTTCCATGAGGCCAGCGGAACACATCTGCTGCGCCACGAGGCTCCCTCGGGGCAAAACGCAACCGTCTACCGGCCATTGCTCTGCCTTGTCCTGCAAGGCGCGAAAGAGGTTGGAACCAATACAAAGACAATAACCGTGCGCGCGGGCCAGTCGCTGATCGTCAGCCACGCCTTGCCGGTTCTCTCACGCATTACCGAAGCAGCGCCGGATTTACCTTATGTCGCGCTTGTGTTCCCGCTTGATCTCGACCTGCTGCGGTCGTTGGCGCCGGCTGTATCGCCTTCGGCAAACACCCGGCCTTCGGAACCGTTTTCAATTCACCTGTGCGACACGGATGAAGAGATAGACGATGCATTGCGGCGCTATTTCAAGCAATGCGAAACGGTGGCGGCGAGACGTCTGTTGGCCCCGATCACAGCCCGAGAAATCCACGCGCGCCTGCTGATGGGACAGCACGGCGAGACGCTTCACAAACTGCTTTGGCATGAGAGCGCGGCCAGTCGCATTTTTGAGGCGACGAGGAACATACAAACCCATCTCGCCAGGACCATAGTCGTCAAGGAACTGGCCAGGGATGTCGGCATGAGCAGCTCGGCCTTTTTCGAGCAGTTCAAGGCCGTGACCGGAACGTCTCCACTGCAATATCAAAAGGACCTGCGCCTGCTCCGGGCGCGTGATGCGCTTCAGACTTCCAGCGCAAAAGTATCGGAGATCGCATTCGGTGTGGGATACGAAAGCTCGGCGCAATTTTCGAGGGAGTACTCCCGAAAATTCGGGCGATCGCCGAGACAGGACCGTGAACTCGTGGCGTTCGAGTAAACTACTTGTCAGGCCGGATTTGCTCAGTTTGCCGTAGACGGCCCGCCATTCCCCTCCCGGCCCCATTCTAGACGCGGCTGCCCCTCCCCCCAAAACACTGACCTCATCCCGTTTCGGGCATATCCAGCTGTCCGTTGTGATTTGGCCGGCCAGTCGCTCTTCGAGCACCGTCGGCGGAAAGCCTTCGAGGCGAATTGCGGCGCTTAACCGGCCTGTTTCGTTTTGGCGGGTTGCGCCTGAGGCAGTAAGGTTTTCGCAGTCATGGTCTGAAACACCCGCGAATGCTGCATGACGCGGTTTCGGCCGCTTTTCTTGGCGCCGTAGAGGGCGATGTCCGCCATTTTCAGGAGGTCCGACGCCGACAGATCGTCGACCCCCGCCGGAATCGTCGCGACACCCAGGCTCGCCATCACGATTCCCGCATCGCAAGCGCCATGCTCGATCCTTGCCGCTTCGACTGCCGCGCGCAGGCCTTCGGCGAAAACGATGGCGCCGTCTTCATCGGTGTCGGGAAGGATGACGCAGAACTCCTCTCCCCCATAGCGCGCCAGCAAGTCCGAACCGCGCCTGATCTGCGATCTCAGAACATTCGCCACGCGCTTGAGGCAGATGTCGCCTTCCGGATGACCGTGAAAGTCGTTGAAGGCCTTGAAGTGATCGACGTCGAGTATGATCAGGCTGACCGGGCTCCCGCCGCGTTTGCCGCGCGAAACCTCGCGCTCGAGATACTCGTCGAACGCCCGCCTGTTCACGATGCCGGTCAGCGCATCGGTCCTTGCGAGCGTTTCCATCTCGCTGACAAGGCCGGAGAGCTTCTGCTCGGTCAACCGCATGTCGGTAATGTCGGACACGACGGACAGCGCGCCCAGATTGTGGACCACCCGCGTCCGGGCCAAAACCGTGCGGCCATCGAACAGACGGATTTCCTCCGAACCGCCCCGCTTCATGCCTTGCACGACGTCCCGTATCCAGTCCTCGACGTCCTCCTGCGGAATGTCGATCTGCTCGCGACGCTCCGCCGCGGCGCGCAGAATGGCCGTCAGTTCGGCGCCCGGAACGCGAACGTCCCGCGTCCGTGAGAAGAATGCGTGATACTGATCGTTGCAGTAGACGAGGCGGCTTTCCCGGTCGAAGAGCGCCACGCCGTCCGTCATTTTCGACAGGATCGAAACCAGCAGGCGCCGGTCTTCGTGCAGCCGAAGTTCCGCTTCGACGGCTTCCGTCACGTCCCGCGTAATCCCGACGAGCCCGATGACCTGTCCATCGACATCGCTCACCGGAACCTTCGTCGTTTCGAAGACGCGCGTGTCGCCGGAGGGCAGGTCGACGGTCTCGCGCGTATCGATCCTGTTGTCGGGACTGGTCATCAGATCCTGCTCGGCCGCGAATAATTGCCGTGCCCGTTCAGGTTCGAGATCGAAATCCGACTTGCCGGCCAGAGTAGACTTCAGCTCCGAATCATGATGCGCGGCGACGGCCTTGTTGACCGCGACAAACCGGCTCTGGCGATCCTTGACGTAGAAATAATCCGGCGCCTGCCTGATCGCCGCCAGCAGGAGCGCGCGCTCCCTCAGGCGAAGTTTGCCATGCCAGACGGTAAAAACGACAAACAGCATGCCCACGAAATTCAGGCCCATCGTCAGCAACACCGTCCGGCCCATCGATGCGTCGAGAAGATCCGCTGGGAGCATGAAAACAGCGATATTCGGCAAGGTCGTTGCGCCGAAGGCTACCAGCAGGGCGCGCGGCGCGAACTGGCGCAAGGTCCAGCGGAACGGCAGCCACCGGTAGGCGGCGATGCCGATCAGGGCCGAGAGCAGGATGCCGACGGTTCCGGCAAACCAGCCCGCGCCGCCTTCGATGATTCGGAAGGAGATCGCGGCCAGCGCGGCGATGACGCCGACAATCGGCCCCTCGAGAAAAGCTCCCGTCGCGAGCAAGGCGAACCGAAGATCGAAGAGAAGGCCATCCTGCGTCCGGACCGCCATCGCCATCGTCGCAATCGAGCCCAACCCGACCAGAATGCCCAGGACGACCACCCTTTTGCCGTGAGTGTGCCGCACAAGGGCCTCTTTGGCGAAAAGCCAAACCGACACAAAAAGTCCGACAACCGCCAGATTGGCAATCAGGCCATGGATCATATCATTGGTCCATATTCAGTACGTTTCCGGCCCACGATAGCCACCAAAAGGAAAAAATTCCATAACGCTACGTAAAGGGCGAAATCCTTTACTCCGGCACCCGTCGCACCGACAGATTGACGCCCGTCGCCGCCGGCACTACATTCCGCGGCGTGGTGATTTGGCCGGCCGGCTTGCAGCCACGTAAAAAAACTCGCTAAAGGGCCGAGACGACAGTCAGAGGACGTCCCGACCGGTAGCGTTGTTTCGCGGCCGGTTTTTTTGTTTGAGTGAAAGAGCAAGGCCATGCCGATCCGTATTCCAGACCAGCTTCCCGCCCGCGATATTCTCGTGCGCGAGGGCGTGATGGTCATGGACGACACGACCGCGCTGCGCCAGGACATAAGGCCGCTGCAGATCGGCCTGCTCAACCTGATGCCGAACAAGATCAAGACCGAGACCCAGATCGCCCGGCTGATCGGCTCGACGCCGCTGCAGGTGGAACTGACGCTGGTGCGCGTCGGCGGCCATCAGCCCAAGAACACCTCGGCCGAACACCTGATCTCCTTCTACCACACCTGGGACGAGGTGAAGCACCGCAAGTTCGACGGCTTCATCATCACGGGCGCGCCGATCGAGACGCTGCCCTTCGAGGACGTGACCTACTGGGACGAATTGCAGCGGATCCTCGACTGGACCGAGACCAACGTGCATTCGACCTTCAACATCTGCTGGGGCGCGATGGCGGCGATCTGGCATTTCCACGGCGTGCCGAAATACACGCTTCCGAAGAAGGCCTTCGGCGTCTACCGCCACCGCAACCTGAAGCCGGCCTCGCCCTATCTCGCGGGCTTTTCCGACGACTTCCAGATTTCCGTCTCGCGCTGGACCGAGGTGCGCAAGGACGACATCAGGCCCGACATGGGGCTGGAGGTGCTGATGGAATCGCCGGATACCGGCCTCTGCCTGATCTCGGAAAAGAAGTGCAACCGGCTCTACATCTTCAACCATGTCGAATATGATTCCACGACGCTGGCCGAGGAGTATTTCCGCGACGTTGAAAACGGCACGCCGATCGGCGTGCCGGTGAACTATTTCCCGGAAGACAACCCCGACAACAAGCCGCTCAACCGCTGGCGCAGCCACGCCTTCCTTTTGTTCGGCAACTGGATCAACCAAGTCTACCAGACGACGGAATACGACCTTTCCGAAATCGGGAAGCACCGCGATGCCTGACACGCTTGAAATCCGCCCGCTCGAACGCGGCGACGAGGCCGAATGGCGCCGCCTGTGGACCGCCTATCTGGAGTTCTACGAATCCTCGGTGCCCGAAGAGGTCTACGCGTCGTCCTTCGAGCGCATGCTGGCCGGCAATGGCGGCGCGCCGAACGAGTTTCGCGGCCTGATCGCGCTGGTCGGCGGCAAGCCGGTCGGGCTCGTCCATTACCTGTTCCACCGCCACGGATGGAAGATAGAGAATGTCTGCTATCTGCAGGATCTCTATGCCGACCCGGAGGTGCGCGGCAAGGGAATCGGCCGGGCGCTGATCGAGGCGGTCTACGCGGCCGCCGATGAAGAGGGCTGTCCGGCCGTCTACTGGAACACGCAGCATTTCAACGAGACGGCCCGCAGGCTCTACGACCGGATCGGCAAGCTCACGCCCTTCATCAAATACGCGCGCTGACGCCCGATTGATCTTCTTGCGTCTTTCGCCGACACTCTCCCCGGCTTCGGGGAGGGACAGGCGATGCCGGATCAACGCAAGAATTCGACCACCATCGTCCTGCTCGCCGTCTGGGCAGGACTGTTCATCTGGTCCTTCATCCAGTTCTCGATCACCGAACCGACGGGCGACAGCTTTACACGCGGCCTGAACCGCGTGACAGGGTTCCTCGGCTGGCAACTGGCGGCGGGGCTCGTCGCCGTTCCCGTCTTCTTCCTCGGTCGCGGCCATCCGCGGGGCTCCGGCTTGCGATGGGCAAGCCGCCTACCCGCCGCAGCGGCCCTCGCGCTGGTTCTGGCGATCGTCGGCTTCATCGTCTGGGGCAATTACTTCGCCTAGGGCGCCTTCAGCCCTCCTGACGCGCCAGCCACCACGTGGTGTTGTTGCCGTCGTCGATGCCCCCGCGCCGGTCTCCGTCGGGCTTGAGTTCAAGCAGCTGGACGATCGTGCCGCCTGCGTCCAGCGCGCGTTGGAAGGCTTCCTCCACATCGGCGCAATAGACATGAATGCTGGCCTGCGGCCCCTCCGGCATCTCGCCCATCATCACCACCGTATCGTCGATGCGCGCCTCCGCATGCATGATCGAGCCGTCGTCGCGGCGATGCAGGCGCAACGGTTCGGCGCCGAACACGGCCTTGACGAAATCGAGCGTCTTCTGCGCATCGGGAACGATCAGATAGGGCGACAGGCTGGTGTAGCCCTGCGGTTTGTAATCGGTCATGCGGCCTCCCCTGGCTGGTTACCGCAATCCTGTCACGGGCGGGTACGGGACGTGATGACAGCACATCCCATCGGCGCTAGAAAGCGGCATGTTCATTCCCTTCTTCCTCGAACTGAAAGCCGCCAAGGTGCCGGTGTCGCTGCGCGAATATCTTTCGCTGCTGGAAGGGATGCAGGCCGGGCTCGTGACCTGGGATGTCGAGGGGTTCTATTTCCTCGCGCGCGCGGCGCTGGTGAAGGACGAGCGCCATATCGATCGCTTCGATCAAGTCTTCGCCCATGTGTTCAAGGGGCTGGAGGCGGTCTCCGGCGAAACCGGCGTGGATGTCGCCAACCTGCCGGAGGAATGGCTGCGCCGGCTGGCCGAAAAACACCTGTCGGAAGAGGAAAAGAAGCTGGTCGAGTCGCTCGGCGGTTTCGACAAGCTGATGGAGACGCTGAAGGAGCGCCTCAAGGAACAGGAGGGCCGCCACCAGGGTGGATCGAAATGGATCGGCACGGCCGGCACATCACCCTTCGGCGCCTATGGCTACAACCCCGAGGGCGTGCGTATCGGCCAGAATGAAAGCCGGCATCGCCGCGCCGTGAAGGTCTGGGACAAGCGCGAATTCCGGAATTTCGACGATGGCGTCGAGATCGGCACGCGCAACATCAAGGTGGCGCTGAAACGACTGCGCCGCTGGGCGCGGCAGGGCGCGCATGACGAGTTCGACCTCGACGGCACCATACAGTCCACCGCGGAGCACGGCTATCTCGACGTGAAGATGCGGCCCGAGCGGCGCAACGCGGTGAAGCTGGTGATGTTCTTCGATGTCGGCGGCTCGATGGACGACCATATCCGCGTCGTCGAGGAACTGTTCTCGGCGGCGCGCGCCGAGTTCAAGCACATGGAATACTACTACTTCCACAACTGCCTCTATGAGAGCGTGTGGAAGGACAATCGCCGCCGCCACGCCGAGCGCATTCCGACCTTCGACGTGCTGCACACCTACGGCTCCGATTACCGCGTTGTCTTCGTCGGCGACGCCGCGATGAGCCCCTACGAGATCGCCATGGCCGGCGGCTCGGTGGAGCACTGGAACGACGAGGCCGGCGCGGTGTGGATGCAGCGCGTGCTGGACAAATTCCCCAGGACGATCTGGCTCAACCCCGAGCGCGAAGACCGCTGGCGCTACACCCAGTCGACGCAGATGCTCAACGAGATCATGGGCGGCCGCATGTATCCGCTGACGCTGAAGGGCCTGGACGAGGCGACGCGGGAATTGTCGCGCTGAGGCACCCCCTCACGCGGTCACCAGAAGCGTCATGCCCGACAGGATCACGGCTGCCCAGAAAAGCCGGGGGCGCAACCGTCCTTCGCCGAGCAACAGGCTGCCCGCGAGTACAGTCAGCAACACGCTCACCTCGCGCATGGGCGCCACATAGGCGACCGGCGTGAAAGTCAGCGCATAGAGCACCAGGATATAGGCCAGCGGGTTGAAGATCGCGATCACGACAACGCCGCTTCGATGTTCGCGCCAATGCCGGCGGACAAGCGCGCGATTGCGGTGGCGACCGGAGCGAGCAAAACCGCGCGCCCGACGCTGGAGACGTAATCCAGCAGCAAAGGCGGAACCAGCAAGGCGGACACCGCATAGGCATCCCAGGCAGTGTAACTGCCGATCAGGAAGCCCGCGCCAAGGCCGAACAGAAGGGAGGCGGAAAGGTTGTCCGCCCGACGCCTGATGCCGCCTGTCAGCATCAACACTCCGAAAATGACGATCGCCGCGCCGGCCGCCATGAGGGGAGTGACCGTCTCGCCGAGGAACAGGATTGCGAATGAAGTCGACAGCACTGGCCCCGTCGCGCGTGCCGTTGGGTAGACAAGCGAAAGATCGCCTTTGCAGTAACCCGTCTGCAACAGGAGAAAATAGCCGAGATGCAGCATGGCGCTTCCGGCAATGAACGCGAGTTGCGCGATGCCGAACGCCGGCTTTTCGACAATGACGATTCCGATGGCGACGGGAAAAAGGATGATGATCGACAGAACCGAAAACAGCCAGATCAGTTCCGGGCCGCCATTGATGCGCTTGACGAAATAGTTCCAGGTCGCGTGGCAGACGGCGGCGGCGAGAACGAGGAATAGTCCGAGGGATGTCATGAAGACCTCTGAGGTTGGTAAAGACGTGTTTCATCACGCCCTTTCCACTCCCTCTGGTCGTTTCGTCCTCGGGTGTCTGCCGTACACGGCTCATGACGGCGCTCGGACCAGCTTGCGCGAAGCAACGGAACCCTAGCCGCACATGGATAGGCACGGCGTTCCTAGCATTCTGCAGACCGAATAAAAAGTCGACGCTCGGGATCGCCGGCGCTTCGCCATGGCTCCGCGCGTTCGTCGCTCCAATCGACAAATCATTGTCGATCGGTCAGCTCTGCTGACCGCTCCTCACCCCAGCAAAAGCACCTGCAGATCCGCGACATTGGTGCCGGTCGCGCCGGTCATCAGAAGCGCGTCGGCTTCCTTGAGCGCGTGATAGGCGTCGTTGTCGGAAAGGTAAGCATCCACTGACAGATCTTTTGCGTCGAGCGCGGCGATGGTCTTCGGCGTGACGAGACCGCCGGCCGCGTCGGTCGGTCCGTCACGGCCATCCGTGCCACCGGACAGGAAGGCCCAGCCGCGCGGCAGCGGGCTCGCCTCGCACAATACGGCGAAGCGCAACGCCATCTCCTGATTGCGGCCGCCCTTGCCCGAACCCGTCACATGGACGCTGGTTTCACCGCCGGCAAGAATCGCGACCCGCCCCTTGGAGGAGGCCCGGAACGCCGCCGCATGGAAGCTCTCGGCCGCGGCCTGCACGTCGCCTTCGAGCCACTCCGAAAGCACGATCGGCTTATAGCCGCGATGATGCGCCGCGTTCTCGGTCGCCGAAAGGCTGATCCGGTTGGAGCCGATCAGGATGTTCTCCGTCGTGTGGACGAAATCGGCGGCGGGCTCGGCCGCGCGCTTTTCCAGATGCGCCAGAACGCTCTCCGGCAGGCGGTCCGCGATGCCGAGGTCGCGCACGATTTCCAGCGCCTTTTGCGGCGGCGCGGGATCGGCGACGGTCGGGCCGGAGGCGATGATGGCGAGATCGTCGCCCGGCACGTCGGAGAGGATCAGGGCCAGCCCCTGCGCCGGTGAAATGGCGCGCGCCAGCCCGCCGCCTTTCAGCCGCGACAGCGCCTTGCGCACCGTGTTCATGGCGACGATGTCCGCGCCGGATTTCAGCAGCAAATCGCTGGTGGCGATCTTTTCATCGAGCGTCACACCCTCGACCGGCGCGGGAAGAAGCGCCGATGCGCCACCTGAAATCAGGCACAGCACGAGATCGCTCGTCGCGGCTTCGCTGGCGATCCTTTCAACCGCTGCCGCGGCTTCGGCGCCATTCCGGTCGGGCAGCGGGTGAGACGCGCCCATGACCGTCACGCCCTCGATATCGGTGACATTCTCGTAATTGGTGACGACCAGCGTCGCGCCGATCTTTCCGGCCGGCAGCGTCTCCAGCGCGGCGCGCATCATCGGCACGGCACCCTTGCCGGCGGCGATCACATGCACCTTGCCGGCTTCCGACCATTCGCCATTGTGGATCTCGAGAGCGTTGACCACGGCGTCATGCGGATCCGCCGCCGCCACGCCGGCCATGAAAATCGCGCGCGCATCCGCCTTCAGTTCGTCAGTGTCCGCCATGGTGCCTTTTCGCATGCTTGTTTCCTTGCGCCTTTTTGCAGCGCGACGGCCCTCCTGTCACGCCAGGAATTGTCAGGAGACCGTCTCCACGCACGCAAATCCGCTTTTCCGGGCCGCGAATTGCGCTAGCATGCCGTCATGGCCCACGATGAAGCCCTCGCCGCGCGCATGCGCGACATGCTCGAAGGTCTGCCCGGTCTCTCCGAACGGAAGATGATGGGCGGGATCTGTTTCCTCATCGACGGCAACATGGTCGGCGGCGCGCGCCGCGAGAAATCAGGCGACGCGCATTTCATGTACCGCGTCGGCAAGGACAACGAGGAAAAGGCGCTTGCCACGCCCGGCACCCGGCCGATGATCCATGGCGGACGCAAGATGGGCGGCTTCATCTGGCTCGACGAAGACGCCGCGAGCGACGACGCCATGCGCGCGCTGACCTCGCTGTCGCTTTCCTTCGTGACGACCCTTCCGCCGAAATAGGTCCGCCCATGTCCACACAGGAATTTACCGGCTTCACAGACGCGACGCTCGACTTCCTGTCGGGCCTGAAGGCGAACAACAACCGTGAATGGTTCACGGATCACAAGAAGAGCTACGAGGCCGCGGTCAAGAAGCCGACGAAGGCCTTTTCGGACCTGGTGGCGGCCGAACTGGAGCAACTGACGGGCAAGCCGCACAAACCGAAGATATTCCGCATCAATCGCGATATCCGCTTCTCCAAGGACAAGACGCCCTACAACACGCATATCCACCTTTCGTGGGCCACGCCCGGCGAAATTCCGGCCTTCATGTTCGGCGTCTCGACGGAGTACTGCACCATCGGCTGCGGCGCATTCGAGTTTCCCGGACCGGCGCTGGACAAATGGCGCAAGACCGTCTCCGGACCGCAGGGCGAGACTATCGGCGCCTTGCTCGACGGGCTCGTGGAAAGCGGCTTCCGGCTGTCGGAACCGGCCTTGAAACGCGTGCCCGCCGGCGTTACGCCGGACGCCCCGCAGGCCGATCTCGCGCGCCACAAGGGGCTGGCCGTCTGGCACGATCTCGAAGGCCCCGCGGCAGTGACCCGCCCGGACATCATGGCGCGCGTCATGGAGGATTTCGAGCGTCTGTTGCCGGTCCGAAACCTGTTGGCCGGGTTAAGCCAAAATTAGCCACGCCACGGTTTTGCCATGTGATGAAACGCACGCCGGCAACCATTTCGAAGGACTAATCTCCGAGCATGGCCCCAACGGCGCAAAGACGTCGAATGCAGGAGAGGCTCAATGACGATACATCTTCCCCGCCTGATGCTCGCGGCAATGCTCTGCTCGGTTCTCGGTCTCGGCTTGGCGATCAAGTCCGGCCAGGCCGGCGCGAATTTCACCGCCGACGCCTTCACCGGCACCACCTTCGATCACTCCTGATCGCTCCGACGCCAGCGGGCGGACGCCCCGGCGTCGAACGGAATGTGCGAGAACGAGCTGGCGATGGACCGGATCGTGCAAGGAGAAGCCGGAAACGCAGACCGGCCGTTAGCGCACAACCCTCCGATTTCCACTCGGACTCGATAAAATCTCGCTGAAATTAACGTGACCGGATCGGATCGCTTTTCGATGATCCTCCGCGCCGTTCTCTCCGTAACCGCACCAGTCTCACAAACGAGACAGTAGCAACATCAGGAGAGTTCTATGAAGATTTCCAAGATTGCACTCGCCGCCGCCATGTCTGTCGCGCTGACCGCGCAGGTGAAAGCAGCCGATATTGTCGACACGGCGATCGAAGCCGGATCGTTCACGACGCTCGTCGCCGCAGTCCAGGCGGCCGGCCTTGTCGATACGCTGAAAGGCGAAGGCCCGTTCACGGTCTTTGCACCGACCGATGAAGCATTCGCCGCACTTCCCGAGGGCACGGTCGAGGATCTGCTCAAGCCCGAGAACAAGGACCAGCTGACGTCGATCCTCACCTATCATGTGGTCCCCGGCAAGGTGATGTCTTCCGACCTGTCCGACGACATGATGGCCGCGACCGTGCAGGGTGGCGAGATCAAGATCGATCTCGACAATGGCGTCATGGTCAATGACGCTTCGGTCGTCACGGCCGACATTGCGGCCGACAATGGCGTGATTCACGTCATCGACAAGGTGATCATGCCGCAGATGTAATCTGAAGGCAGAATTCGGTGCCGGTCGCAGGAGCGGCCGGCACTTTTTTCGGGTTCTGGGTTAAGTAAGCAGGCTGTGGGAGCGATGATGTCGGTTATATGTCGCATGGCACCGCCGCGTGTCGCAGGAACCTCTTGGAATTCAAGGGGAACCGTCTTGCAAGACGACGCAACAGTCCAGCGACGACGGGATTTCACATTGAGGCAATTGGTGATCCCGACAGGATTCGAACCTGTGACCCTCAGATTAGGAATTATCGTTTTTTACCCTTTATAGCGAATCATAGGTTCGCTTTTTTCCTCCATAATATATTGATATTAAACGTATTTCGTGAGAGTAACTGAACATAGTACTACACCCTATCACGCCACATTATGCTACCTATGTGCTACCTATGCAAAAATCTGCTGCTCTGACAGATGCGCTCGTACGCAATGCAAAGCCTGAGGTCGACCGCCAGTTCGAGATCTGGGACGGGCGCGTCTCGGGCTTCGGCTTGCGGGTATCGCCTTCGGGTACCAAGGCGTTTGTCCTGGTCTATCGACATGCCGGGCGGCCAAAGCGGATGACGCTGGGGCGCTATCCGGATCTGTCACTGGCGGAAGCGCGTTCGAGAGCCTTTGAAGCAAAGGGCATGATTGCGTCCGGGATTGATCCGAAGCCAGCCAAGCCGGTGGAGGAGAGCCGCGATCACAGTTTCGTTTCGGTTGTCGGTGACTTCATCGAGCGGCATGCCAAGCGCAAGACGAGAAGCTGGCAGCAAACCGAGCAGATCCTCCATCGCGAGTTCGTCTCCGTTCTGGGGAAGCAATCGATCGAAGAGATCGAGAAGCGCGATGTCGCCCGCATCCTCGATGGTATCGTTGATCGCGGATCGCCGTCGGCGGCCAACCACGCCTTCCGGATAATCCGCAAGTTCTTCAACTGGTGCGTTGAGCAGGGCTTGGTCGATGTCTCGCCGGTGATGGGCCTTAAGCCTCCGGCCAAATCAGTCGATCGCGACCGCGTCCTGAGCGATAATGAGGTCGCGCGGATCTGGATCGCCAGCGATCAAGTCCCCTACCCCTATGGCACAATCGTCAAGCTGCTGCTTCTAACCGGACAAAGGCGCGACGAAGTGGTCAGCATGCGGCGCGACGAACTGGATCTCGACAACGCCCACTGGACGATTGCTGCCGAGCGAACCAAAAACGGCAAGCCAAACGAGGTGCCGCTGTCACCGCAGGCTGTGCAATTGCTGCGCGATGCCCCTGAATGGGTGTCGGAGTTTGTCTTTCCTGCCCGCGGCCGCCCGGAGCGCAGCTTTTCCGGGTTCTCGAAGTCGAAGAAGGCGCTTGATGCCGCGTCTGGCGTGACCGACTGGCGACTTCATGATCTGCGCCGCACGCTTGCGACCGGGCTCGCCCGGCTCGGTACTGATCCGCATGTCGTCGAACACATCCTCAACCACCAGACGGGAACGCTGAGCCAGGTTGCGCGGATTTATAACCGCCATTCCTATTTGCCGGAGAAGCGCGAAGCGCTGTGCAAATGGGCAGACCACATCGAGGGCATTGTGGCGAAGGCTCGAACTGCGGAGAGCGCCGTTTGAGGTTTTTCCTTTTTGGCTTTTTCTAATATCTAATAATTTCATATAGTTATCATACTAATATAGAGAACTGTCAGTTTGACAGTCGGCGGCTTTCAATTTGACAGACCGGCCCTGTCATTCTGACAGCGGATTTCTGTCAAACTGACAGCCGCGCATCCCCTGCAATATCGCCGTTATCCCCAGGCGCCAGCCCCGTGACAGTGTGACTGTCATTTTGACAGTCGCGCGGTCAGTGCTTGTTGATCGAGTAGATCTCGACGGCCTTGATCCACTTTTCCGTGGCGCGCAGCCCGTAGTCGGAACGCTCGATCAGTTCGGCTTCCTGCGCCTCGTTGAGAGAACGGTAGACTGTGCTTTCGCTTAGGCAAAGGAACTCGGCCAAGTCCCGTTTGGACATGATGCAATAGGGGAACTTCGGATCGCTGGTAGACAGCTTGTGAATGGAATCGATGATTACATAGGTGTTCAACGAGATGTCCATGCGCTCGCGCACATCGTGCAGCACGACCGTGTAACGCGGCCGCTTCTTGTATTTGACACCAGCACCTTCGAAGACGGAGCCGATGCGGTCAAACCCTCCTTCGCTCATATGCGTCCATTATACACCTTCGCCATGATCGCGCTCGTCTTCACTATCCCCATGGTCGAAGGAGCGGACGGAGAGCCGTCGGGATCGTGGCTCCTCTTCATCTTTCCGCGATGCCGGCAATAAAGCTTCCTGCAATCCCTTGATCAGGATGTTGGTCTCTCGGTCGCGTTCCAGCATCGACATGATCTGCTCGTCGCGGCGCTCAAGCTGCGTGTGAAGCCTGCCGATTTGGCGATCCTTCTCCTCGATCTGCTGGCGCAGGAACGCATCGGATGTTTCATCGTTCGATTGCCGCGAGGTCGATGACGATCGACTGGTCTTCTCCTCCGCACGCCCATCGCCGGCCCGCTCCGCCTCGGACCGGTCCTGGCCGGACATGTCCGGCTCCGCGTGCTCAGGCAATTCGCCGCTTTCTCGGGTGACGGCCTCCCCGGCCTTGTCCGGGCCGGGGTGCTCTGGCGCGGCTATGTCCGCCGGTTTCTTCTGCGCCTCGAAAGCCAGCTCCTGGGTAATCTTTACATCGAGAGACGATCGCTCGATCACGTAGCGAAAGTCTGTTTCTGTATCCTGCTTGCGAACAAGCACCTCGGCACTCTCCGGATGGGCGAATGAGCGATGTGCCCAACGACGCACGGTTTTGATGTTGCGGATGAGCCCTTTTGACGCGCAATAGGCGACGGCCTCGGTGACACTCAACCAGTCACCCTCGCTGAAGCGCCGTATCGACTCCGCCAGCACCGGTTCATCGCGTTGGCCTGTTCGCCCGTCATTGCCGCGGTCGTACGCGTCTCCGCCCGGTGCCTTCCAGCCTGGTCCGGGCCTGTCCGGCCCTGGATCCTCCCCATAAGAAGGCGGGCCTGATCGCATCTCATTCATATGCGATCAGTATAGCGCATTCAGTAGATTTGTGCGCGCCGCGCTCCACACATGGGTAGGGGACAGCCAATGGCTTCTATGGGGAGAATAGCTGCGACAAGAATAGGGAAGGGCCGCGGACGCGGGACAAAACCGCGGCTCGCTGACCGTCTCAAATGGAAGAAAAGAAGCGGTTAACGTGTCAGACGATCTGGCACATTCAGTGGTTGTTTGATCTGCATAAGCCGGCTGGAAAAGAACTCTCCGCAAGCGGCCGAACCAGGCTCCGAGATGCGCGATCGGTCGGATTGTGCTAGGATTGAGACACTAATCCAAACATATATGACTACAACATCGATGGAATTATACGAAGCGCTTGTCCATGCCGGCGTCGACAAGGACAAGGCAAAGGCGGCAGCCCATGCCGTCATCACGAGAAGCGAAGCAGAGGACCTTGTCAGTCGTGACAAGCTTGATGCCGTCCGCCAGGCGATCATCGCCGAGATCAAGGAGAGCCGCGCGTCCACGCTGCAATGGGTCGCGACAATGTTGGTGGGACAGGCCGCCGTTATCGTGACGCTACAACAACTCATCTAGAAAGATCGGGTAATGATGGAGAAGCGGTCCAGGAACCAAGTTCGGCAGCGCCAAACCGTATCCGAATAATGACATCAGCGTAATCGACCTTCCGACCAAGCTAACAGCGCTTCAATCTGTGTGCGAATGCTGCGTGTTCATTAATTCGCTTGAAAGCAGTCGAGCGCGATGCATGTGTGACGTCGCGACGACAGACATTCAGGAGATTGAATTGGCCGAAGACCCGACAGTTGAAGAAAACAACACGACAGCCGAGCGCACGGCCCAAGTCGTGTCCGCCTATGTCAGCAACAATGCTGTTCCGGCAACTGATCTGCCGGGACTTATCGAAAGCGTTTACATGTCTCTGCACGGCCTGGGCGGCGTTCAGCAGGAAGAGCCGTCACTCGAACCGGCAGTCAATCCGAAACGCTCGGTGAAGCCGGACCACATCGTTTGCCTGGAGTGCGGAAAGAAGTTCAAGTCGCTGAAGCGCCACATTGGTTCTGTGCACGATTTGACGCCTGAGGACTACCGCGCGAGATGGAATCTTGCTGCCGATTATCCGATGGTTGCACCGGACTATGCGGAACAGAGATCCAAGCTTGCACTATCGATGGGGCTCGGCCGCAAGCCCGCGCAGAAAGCTAGAAAGAAGAAGAAATAGCAGTGAGCGAGACTGACGCTTTTCTTCGCGATCCAGGAATGGTGGCTCCATCGCAAATGTCATCTGGTGTTATCGTCATGCGTGATCGGAGCATATTAAAAAATCCCCACCCGAAGGGGCAGGGAAGGGATCAGAACAGATCCAGCTGTTCGCGGGTCGGATCGTCGATGCCATAGACCTCGCGTGCCATGGCGATCGTCGACTTGCCGGCAAAGAGCGGCTTCGCGATGACGTGGTTGACCGGCGACCATCCACCCCAGATGCGCAAACCCGATCCAGTAAAGCTGACCGAATAGCTGTCCGGGCCACCGCTTCCACCGAAGATGCCAAGGCAATCTTCCAGTGCCGAGGCAAGATCGGCATCCGTCATACCTGCGGCAATCTCGTTCTCATGGCGATCGGCAAATCCGCGCGTCGCCTGTCTGAAGATTGCAATCCGGTCCTGTTCGGTCAGGACGGGTTCCGCGTCAGTCAATAGTCCGACGCCAGCATGATGGTCAGAACCCGGACGGTCTTCGCGCCGATTGCCGGATTCTCTGAGCCGTGCAACAGGTCCGGCGCAAAATAGTCGATCTTCCAGAACAGCTTCTGGCCATCGAGTTCGAAGGTACCGAAGTCATGCTCGCCATGCGGATCGTTGTCCGCGCTGAAGTCATCAAACTCGGCGACGGACTTGCGGGCCAACGTGACGAAATCGTTACCCTCGCCGACAACGCCGGCGGTGATCATGACTCGGCCGTTGCCGACGCCGCTGCGCCGGAATCGATCATTCAGCATGCGGATGCGAGTCGCGCGATCCGGCAATTCAGACCGCCACTCGATGTGGGTGTCACCCTCGCAATCGGCACAATGGGCATGGTCGAAGACTTCGCCCAAGGCCCATCGACCGCGCGATGTATCCCAGACTGCCCAGGCGTCGCGCAGGACATTCGGCGATCCACAGGTGCTACAGGTCGGCATCGATTGGTCATTGGCCGGTTTCGGGATATCCTTGCCGCCGGCGATGACGGAAATGCTTCCATTCCGGTTGTCGTCACTCATGTTGCTCTTCCTCCTTTGGCATGGGCCCGGGACAATCCCGGGCGCATGCCTGGAAGGAAGAGCGGTTTCGACGTGAAGGATCTGGTCTGGGATCAGTCTAGCATGGCAGCGGAATCCCGCCGATGCGTCGCGAAACAGATATTGTGCGACCCGGAAGATACGGCTCAACACAGCCATATTCTGCGCATTGCCCTTCGACCGCACGCTGCGATCTCTTCGCTCGAATGTCTTCTGGTCACCGAAGACGGAAACTGCATTCAGTCCCGTCGCTCCGCACAATCGCTTTAACGATTTGACAAGACCCGCAATCCGTTGCGCAGCGCCAAAACCCGTCATATCCGTTCCGAATTGAAGCCGGATTGACCGATCCGCCACCTGCGATGGGCAGCTGGAAAAGAAAAGAACCCGCCGGAACGGGTTCTTGTAGGCGCTAGTGGACGCGCTCGCAGACGGCATCGATGACCTTGTGCAGTCGCGGCGTAGCTTGCGCGTTTTCGGTGACCCTGCCGGTCAAGGCGTAGGTCACGGCATTGAAGAGACGCCAGGCAGAATGGTCGGCCTGAAACGCTTCGAATGAAGGCTCTTCCCACTCCTTCTGCACTTCGGCAATCCGAGTGACATTGATGATGCCCTGGCGATACATTTCCATGATGGCATGGTCGGCCAGGGGCGGTGTCAGCTCGGTTGCGCGGTAGCGCTCGATGGTGCGGTGCTGGGCTTCCCTCTGGTCACCAAGCGGTTCGACCAGCTCGCCAACCAGGCCGGGCAGATCGCGTTTGGCGTTTGCCGTGTGCTTGCGCTTGATGACATGTTCGGCAATGAACGCCAGATTGTCGCAAACGAAGACACGCGAGCCAAAGGAAATCCCGATCGGGAATTTCTTGTCGTGGCTGTTGCGCAAGCCGACCGTGTCCTCGTAGGCACCGTCAAGACTGCGCAGGGAGAGGAGGCCGAAGAAGCGGGCACCGTCCTCGGTCACACCATAGTTCTCCTCGGTGACCTCGTGGCCGAAATAGCCGAGCGAGTATTTGACCAGGTCCACCACGCGATGATGCGGAATGGGAACATGGGTATCGGTTGCCTCCGGCGTCACCAGTGCCCGCAAAGCATCATAGTCGCAAGGCTCAGCGCCTGCGTGAAGCATCAGCGTCATAGCTGCCTCCTGTTGTAAGGAACTTTTACATATAGATTATAGCATATAAATCAGATATATTTACTTTCGATATTCAATATTTATTTTTTTTCGTTTATTATTAAATATATGATGCAATCATTACGCCGCAATAATATAACGACGCGACTATCGGAATTCAGTATTCTGGGAATATTTCTTGTCAAAGGCACTGGGTTAACACGGTGAAGTCGATCAGACAGCGTCAACGCCACATCGCCTTGACACGATCTCCGATCCGTTGCGCAGCGCAGATGCGGGCCTTCTCCATGCTAGACTGGATGCGGATTGAACATCCGACTTCCCCACATCACGAACCTGAAAGGAGCATCATCATGCCCACCATCGGACGCGTGCGCCTGCAACCGGACGGCAGCTATCGTGGTCAGCTGAAGACCCTGTCGATGCAGCAGGCGATCCACTTCATGCGCAATCGCAAGACCGCGGACAACCAGCCCGACTTTCTTGTCATGGCCAACGATATCGAGATCGGCGCCGCCTGGATCCGCAACGCGATTTCCAGCGGCAATGAATATGTCTCGATCAGCCTCGCCGCGCCTGAGTTCGGTAACAAGACGCTCTATGCCAATCTCGGTCGCGCCGCTGGATCGGATGACGACGGCGACTTCGCCATCATCTGGAACCCGCAGGATTGAGGGAACAAGAAAGCCCCTTCGCTTAATTGCGAAGGGGTATTCGTTTACGCCAGTTCGAGCTGTTCGCATCGTGCCTTGTCCATGAAGGCTGCAAGGATCTCGAGCTGGTGCGGAAGAACAGTTTCGGTCAGGAACGACACGCCATTGGCGATGCCATTCTGCCAGGCCAGCATGACCTCGAGCGGATCGTGCATCAGCACCACCTCCCCTTCCCCGATATCCTCGGTATGGAAGAGATGTTCGCGCGGATCGAAGCCGTTCGGAAAGATCAGCTCCGGGCTGTCGCCGTTGACCGCCTGGCCGCAATAGGCGACCAGTTTTCCCTGCCCATCGCGGATGGGAATGGCCAGCCGCCCGCGCATGATCCCCTTCGGGGCATAGCCGGCGCCGAAGGCCTGACAGGTCTCCGGCGCCAGCCCCAGGCCTGCGACGGAATCATGGTCCGCCTGCAGGTAGGCGAGAGGCTGGAGGCTTCTTGCAACCTCCTTGCTCCTCTCCTCGGGAACTGTTCTGCGACGATCATCCGCCTCCCTCCCCTGCCCTGTCTCTTCGGCAAGGAATTTAGCGGCCTCCTTCATCGAGCAATCGCGCACATGCGCGACGAGCGCGATGACGTCGCCGCCGGTATGGCCGGCGAAGCAGTAGAAGGCCGCCTTGGCCGGCGTGACGACAAGCGTGCGCTTGCCGCCGGACTGGCAGGCCGGACACGGCCCGCGGTACTGACCATGAGCTTCCCGCATCTCCAGCTGAAGTGCGGGCAGCATGGATTCTATCGCCACGCGCTGTTTCAGAATGGCGAAGTCGATGAACGGCATGGCTCACCTCTCAAATTAGATTCTAGGAAATCGGTCGTCGATCACGACCTGAAATAAGTATATCACGAAGATTGGTGATTAAATATTATTCTTATTTAAGCGAGCAAGCGCACGATCAGCTCATACAATACGTTATCTTGTTTCATTATCAAAACAAGCGTGTATTTCACGATTTACGGGATCTAAATTATTTATTTTTCGCTATATATATTATCGCTTGCATTCTGGACCCGTATCCATTCATGGAGCATCGTATCAGGCAGCGGCGAAGTAATCGGCGCATTCCTGCGTCGTGAAGGTCGGGATGAGGCTTCCGATTCTGTCCCACAGGCCGTCGATAGTGCGCTCGGCAGCCTTTGTGAGCATGGCCTTCAGCTTGGAGAAGGCATACTCTATCGGGTTGAAGTCCGGGCTGTGGGGCGGAGGGAAAAGCAGCGAGGCTCCAGCTGTTTCGATCATCTGAAGGGTCTGCGGTCCCTTGTGACTGGAGAGGTTGTCATGATCACGATGTCGCCCGGCCGTAGTTCCGGTATTAGCACCTGTTCGACATAAGCCTCGAATGCGATTCGGTTGATCGGCCCGTTCAGCACGAGGGACGAGATCACGCCTCGCAGCGTCAGTGTGCTCACGAAAGTCGTGGTTTTCCAATGATCATGATGAATGCCGGCCCGCAGTCGCTCGCCACGCGGAGCCTGGCCAACCGGATGATTGCTGAAATCGTCAGAACCGTGTTGAACTATCCGGCTTTTTGCGGCCTCCCTACTGCTCTCCGTGGGAACTGCCCCGCGACGATCTTCCGCAACCCTCCCCTGCCCTTTGACTTCGCCAAGCAATTCGCCGGCTGCCGTCTCCTGACGACCATTCCGGGCGTTGGTCCCCTTGTCGCGACAGGCATTGGGGGAGGATCAGTATCATCTCGCCAACAGCACCGTGACCAGTTCAGGCTTCCAGGATAAGAGCACCAGGATGCCGATCGCAGCGACGATAAACGGAGACAACGGTTTTAATATGCCGCCGGGAGTACATCCAGAGACTTTGGATGCAACGTAAAGCGCGGTTCCGACTGGTGGCGTTAGCAGACCGATGACAAGGTTCAAGCACACGACGACTCCAAAATGGAACGGGTCAATACCGTAGTTTGAAACCGCAATGGGCAACAGTATAGGCACAATTAGGATCAACGCTGCAATCGCGTCGATGAGCATGCCCACTCCTAGCAAAAGCACATTCAGCAAGAGCATGAAAACAAATGGATCTTGCGTCAGAGACTGTATGAAAACCGCGAGATTCTGCGGAATTTTTTCGTAAATAATAATCCAGCCGAACACATTCGCAGCGGCGACGAGGAACAGCACCATCGAACTGTTCATCAGCAGTCTAACCAGCATGTCCGGGACATGTTTTGGATCAAACTCCCGATGGAAAACACTGCCGACAATGATTGCCGCGACCGCGGCCAGCGCTGCAGATTCAGTGGGCGTTGCCACTCCACCCGCAATTCCGCCGATGATGACAACCGGGATGGAAAATGACGGCAGCGCGGCAATGATGTTTCTGAGCGCCTCGCGCAGATTTTGACGACGCTCGCGGGGAAACTCGTAGAAGTAGCCCATGATCGCCACGACGATTAGAAAGGCGGCTCCCATCAACAGACCGGGAATTATGCCGGAAATGAACATGTCGCCGATGCTGATCTGGGCGAGAACGCCGAAGATCACGAACAACATGGAGGGCGGAATAATGGGCGACATCAATCCGCCAGCAGCCGTGATGGCCGTAGCCACATTTCGGTCGTAGCCGCGCTTGCTCATCTCCGGCACCATGACGTGCCCCATTACGGCGATCTGAGCGTTTGCTGAGCCGATGATCGCGGCCATGAACATGTTGGCGATCAAATTGATGTAAGCCAAGCCACCTCTAAGAGAGCCCACGAAGACCGAGGCGAAGTTCACCAGACGGCGCGTAATGCCGCCTTCGTTCATCAGTTCGCCCACAAGCATGAAGAGCGGAATCGCGAGCAGACCGTATTGCTCCAGCCCGCCATATAGTTGCTGGGGATATGACAGGAAAAGGACGTCATTCCCGCTTAGCCAGATGTAAACGAGCGCCGACATCGCCAAGACAAGTGCGATCGGGACACCTGCAAAAAGAAAGACTGAGAATGCGACGGCGACCATCGTCAGGAAACCTCTCCCAATTCGGGCAGATCTAGTTGGATTCCGCTTCCTCCGGCGCTTTGAGCGCCACCTAAGAGATTACGCAGCGCATGAACGGTGATCGAAAAGCTGAAATAGGGAATAATGAGCCAAAGCCAGAATTTGGGAATTCCAAGCGTGGTCGTGACTTCGGAGTAGATGAAGTTGAAGGTCTGACCGGAGAATTTCTTCGTATCAAAGCCGGTTTCAGCAAGCGTCAAAGGGTCAAACCAAAACCAAGTCAACACCAGAAGAACCAGTGCAAAAGCGAGAACGCAAACATCAACGAATACCCCCAAGGGCCTGGCAAATTTCGGGGTTAGCGCATCGGGGATCAGTGTCACGGAGACCGATTGCCGGTAGTGTAATGTGACCGAGGCTCCGAGAAATCCCATCCACACCATCGCGGAAATCGCCGCCTCATCGACCCAATAAAGCGCATGCCCCATGCTTCGGGTAACGACATTCAGCAGTATCAGGACCGTGATCGACCCGGCGAGAATCGCACCGACTACCATCTCAAATCGAGCGAGCCCGATACTAAGACCGCGCAATAGTCTCATTATGTCCTATCCATCCCGATAACCGACCGGGGCTAAAGGCCCCGGTCAACTGGTCTATTTAATCTAAAGCGCCGCCGCTTCGCTACGAAGCGCATCGATCGAGGACTTCTGATCGCTCCACATATCTTCCCACTTTTCCACCACGCTCGGGAAGAATGTCCGATCGACCTGCTTGACCTCAATCCCTGTCGCTTCGATCTTTTTGATCATTTGAGGCTCCGCTTCGGCGTAGAATTTCATTGTCTGATCGAGCGCTTTTTTCATCGACTCCGAGACAATCGCCTTTTCGTCGTCCGAAAGCCCTGCCCAAACCTTACCCGAGACGAGTCCCACCATCGGGAACATCGAATGATTGGTCAGCAAAAGATGGTCGGCACGATCGTAGAACTTGAAATTGGTGATGAGTTCGACGTCGATGTCGATTGCGTCGACTTGACCGTTGGCAAGCGCGTCATATACGTCAGGCAGCGGCATTGGCGTAGGTGCAACACCGAGAATTGAGTAGAAGTCCTTGAACGGCTTGAAGGGCGTGATACGCATCTTTGCGCCTTGAAGGTCACTCCACTTCTCAACCGGTTTCGTGGACATCATCTGCCGCATCGAGGCGAGGCCGTAGCCGACACCGACGACACCCATCTCCCCGGGCAGCTTCGTCAGCATTTCTTGGGCGGTCGGTCCGCGTAACAGGGTAGCCGCATCTTCGGAGTTGGTTACGAGGAACGGCGCATACAATGCGCCGAATTCCGGGATCCGGTTCGAAACATCGGCGATAGTGAGAAACGCCATGTCCAGCGCACCCGTCTGAAGCTGTTGGACCATCTGGCTCTCATTGCCGAGCTGCCCAGCCGGAAACACCGTCACCGTATCAGCGCCGCCTGACGCCTCGCTAAGCATCTTGCCCATCGCTTCAGCGGCTTTCGACCATTGATGGCTCGGCGGCACGATCGTACCAAGCCTGTAGTCCTTGGCCATTGCGGTGTTAAATACAAATGTCGCCGCGAGGGCGGCAGCGGCCGCCGCTGCCACGATTCTTGAAATGGATGCCATTCGCTTTTCTCCTCCTAAATAAATCGAGTTGGCATGAAGCTCATTGTATTCAGTGCATGACCGAACCACCGTCGACGACCGTAACCTCCCCTGTCATGAACGCACTGTCGTCCGACACCAGGAACAAGAGCGGACCGATCAAGTCTTCCGGCAGCTGATCGCGCTTGATGGCACGGCTTGCCATCACTGGCTTATTGAGGCTCTCGATAAGGTCCGGACTCGCCACGACCTGGTCCGACAGAACGAGCCCGGGGGCAAGCGTGTTGACCGTAATTCCGTCCGCGGCGACTTCGCGCGCCAGAGACCGCGTAAAAGACAAGACTGCGCCCTTAGACGTCACATAGTGAAGAAAGCCAGGAGTTCCCTTGAACGCGGTACCGGACGCGATATTTACGATACGGCCATATCCTTGGCGCTTCATGACCGGAACGACCGCCCGTGCACAAAGGAACGGTCCTTTGACATTGACCGCCAACACCCGGTCCCATTCATCCGGATCGATCTCGGAAAACGGTTTGCTGCGCAGCGACGCCCAAATCGCGGCATTGTTGACCAGAATGTCCAGCCGCCCCCACTCCGAAACCGCCGCTTCGACCGCGGCCGATATACTCTCAAAATCGGTCACATCGGCCCTCTCGAACCGCACCTGATGACCTTTCTCACAGAGCCTGTTCGCCGTCGCCGTTCCATCCAGTACATCGGCGATGACAACCTTGCACCCTTCCTCGGCCATTGCGCCAGCATACGCCGCACCAATGCCTTGCGCGCCCCCGGTCACGATGGCGACTTTTCCTTCAAGTCTTTTCATAGTGCTTCCGAAACTCCCACGAAGCCTGTTACGCAGCAGGCTATACCCAGCTTCCGTTCACATAAATTAATAATGGCTTATATCTAACATCATGAATTACGATGCCTGAGACCCAAGGACGTCAGGCATCGCAAGACCGGAACTGCCATTACTCGGCGGGTGTCGTCACATGAGCCTTGGCATGAGTAAGCGGTTCGTCCGGCAACCGGTTCGTGCCGGGGATATCCACCCCGGGCAACAGCACTTCAAGATCCTCGAACTGCAGGCCCTTTTGCTGGTAGGTGTCGTCATCCCCGTTGAACATGGTCCCCCAGAAGCCGCGATCCAAGTCAGTCGTGCCAAACAACCAGTCTCCTATCGGAAAGGTCAGGTTGAAATTCTTGGTCTGCATCAAACCCAAAACATGATGGATATAATGCATGCGCCTGACTGTGTTGATCAGCGGAATCAGCTTCAAATAGGGGTGCTTTTCGTCGTCGAGATGAGAGAGCGTGTGCACGAACTCATAGAACAGATAGTAGCCGGTCATCGAAATGACGATCAGGTAGGCCGCATTGGACGATACGAGCCAGTTCGCAACCAGCGCCGGAGGAATGGCGAGCAGGACAAACGCAATCGGCGCAAACGGCGGAAACAGCAGGGCCCGCCACTCTTTATGGCCCTTGTATGCAAGATCATGATGCGTGAAGAACTGATGGTGGCTCGTACAATGCCGCTTGTAGACCATCTTTAGCCCCGGCACAGGTCGATGCATAACCCAGCGGTGAGCCGAATACTCCGCAAGATTTCCGACCAATGCGAACACGGGAACGAGAGCCCACTCCCACAAACTCGGCTGGTCGAGCCGGCCGATGCAGTAGATGAGAGTGCCGACGGTTAATGTCAGCGTAAATCCGAGATGGTACATGCCGTGGTACCAAGCCGGCGTATCAGCAACGAATTGCTTACGAAATTTTTTCTGGCGCTCTTGTTCGCGCGCATCGCGTTCCGGTGGCTGTTTGAATTGTGGCATAAGACTCCTCCGCCATAGAAATACGATTGAGGAGGAACTCTGACATCCTGCGGGCCGAGAGGTCGTTCTCACGACAAGTCGAAAATTCTCATTTGGAACTTATTTTTACGCCTTCGAGACGGCGTTTCCGGTCGGGAACCCCGCCCAACTGGCTATTGCTAAATCCTTGGACTATATTCCGACTGTGGAAAAAAGTGGTTCGAAAATCCTCGCCGGTCCGTTTGGACGCGCCGCGCTCCTCTCGCTCAAGGCGCGATTGACAGCGCATGCGCATGCACATTGCCACCTCATTATGAAATTGAGCGGACCCGATCAGGAATTCGTGGTGGACGGTCGTACATTACCGCTTTCCAACAACCGGGCCGTGCTCGTGAATATGTGGCAGGAACACCACTACACGCCGATCAATACAGATGCACCGAGCACCTATCTCGCCCTCTATCTAAATCCGAACTGGCTCCGGCAACGCGACGAGATTTTCGAGGGGTGCAACCAGCCAGGCTATTTCACGAATTCCTCGGCGCCGGTCTCGCCGTCAATTCGTCGTGTCGCCAATGAATTGCGGCACGTTTTGAACGATTCCATGCCTCAGTCCGAGACCGCCTCGGATTTGATCGTGGATATCATGAAGAAATTCGCATGCACCGAACGTCGCGCGAACCCCGGCGCCCTGCCCGTTTCCGACTATCGCATCCGGCGTGCTCTTGACCGGATGCATGAGTCCTATGAAGCGCCGTACGACTTCAACGCGCTTGCGCGCTACTCCGGCCTTTCGCGGTCACGTTTCAATGTCCTGTTCAAGGAGATTGTGGGCGTTGGGCCCGCAATCTACGGAAACGCGATCAGGCTGGAGGCTGCCGTTTCGGCATTGGCGTCGCGATCGCGAGCCCAGGACGTGGCGACAGACTTGGGGTTCAGTTCGCCCGCGAATTTCAATCGGTTCTTTCAGTTTCACACGGGAGTTCCACCGGCGATGTTCCGCAAATCTCTTCAGAAACCAGCAAGCTGAACACCTGCGTAGCGAATGCGCATGCCGACGTCAGCCTTTACCGGGCAACGCCAACATTCTGATAGACGTGCTTTAGCTCGCAGAAATCGAGCAACGCATCATATCCGTGCAACCGCCCGATACCGCTTCTGCGATAGCCGCCGGTTTCCGCCTCGGCGAACAGCTTGTTGTGGTCGTTGATCCAGACTGTTCCGTTGCGGAGTTCGCGCGCAACCCGCCACGCGGTATCGTTGCGAGTGGTCCAGACCGACGCCGAAAGGCCGTACTCGGTATTGTTCGCCTTGGCAATCGCCTCCGCTTCGTCCGAGAACGGCTCCAGGACAATCAGCGGACCGAATATCTCTTCCTGGCAAAAAAAAGCGTTGTCGTCAGCGTGGACGACCAGGGACGGAGACAGGAACGCGCTTTGCGAATTTGTCCCGGCTGGGACTTCCGCGCTCAGCGCAACTTCATCGGCCGCTGCTTCGGCCGCGGCAATGCGTGCCGCAACACGATCCCGCGCAGTCCGGTCGATCAGAGGCCCCATCATCACCCCTTCGGACAATCCGTCCCCGATCACGATGTTTTGCAGGGCATCCCGCAAAGAATCGCGCATTTCCGCCAGACGTGAAGCATGAACCAAAACGCGGCGCGCAGCGGTGCATTGTTGACCCGAGATGATCGTCGCGGCCGCCGCGATCTTCGGAGCAACGGACGCGATGCCGGCATCATCCATCACAAGGCAGCACGACTTACCGCCCAGTTCGAGCGACAATTTCTTCATTGTGGGCGCCGCATCCGCCATGATCCTCGACCCGACCGCATTCGAGCCGGTGAAGCTGATGACATCAACATCCGATGACCTGACAAGGAACTCCGACACCTCATTGCCGATTTCGGGAAGGATGTTGACGGCACCATCCGGCAAGTCGGTGTCAGCCACGAGCAAGGCCAGGCAGGCCAACGAAAACAACGCCGTCTGCGGCGCCGGCTTGATGACGACGGTGCAGCCCACCGCCAGCGCCGGCGCAAGAGAACGAACTAACAGCACCGCCGGGGCATTCCACGGAATGATCAGCCCTGCCACACCTGCAGGTTCCCGCATCATGATGGAATACTCGCCCGGTGCTACTTCCATCGCGTGCCCCGGATTGTGGCGAGTCAAACCGGCATAATACCGGATCTCGGAGACCGAGCCCGCAATCTCGCCGCGCGACTGCGCCAGAGGTTTGCCATTGGTCACGGTCAGCAATTGGGCGAGGCGTTCAGCCTTCGACTCCAAGGCATCCGCCCACCGCAGAAGCACCATTTGGCGAAGTCTCGGCTGACGCGGCCAGAGCGTTCTGTCGAAAGCCATGCGCGCCGCGGAGACTGCCGCTTCCGCTTCCGATCGCCGCGCAAGCGAAAAACCGCCCAATTGTTCGCCGGAAGCTGGATTTATCGAAGAGGCCTGCTCGCCTTGCCCGCCCTCGGCCCATTGACCGCCAATAAACAAACGAGTCTCCAAGGTGGAACCGGCCAAAGTATCTGCGGTCACGGTCGATCTCCCTAACTTGCGGATCATGCGCCCAGTAGATCTGCTGCAGCGCGCCCCTCTTCGATTACGGAAGCAAGGTCGATTTCAAGCTCGCCGGGCACGCGAATGCGCTTGAACCGAAACGGATCAGAATTTGGGGGTACCGTCGCATCGAATCCCATTTTGGCTCCGACACCTTTTTCGGTGGAGGGATCGAGCTTTGATCCCTGTGCGTCGGTAACGATCACAAGATCCCGGTCCGCCTGAAACCGCGTGGCAAAAGCCCACTCGACCATTTGCGGATCATGAACATCGACGTCCCGATCGACCACGGTTACGTGCTTGACGTCATAGTGCGCCGCCAGCGCGCCGAGAATGACGTTCTTGACCTGGCCCGGGGCAGGTTTGTCGATTTGGATGTAGAGATGGTAACGGCACACGCCCCCTTTCGACAAATGCACGTCTGTGACGTTGGAAAACGACCGCTGCAATACGGAAAGAAGCGTTGCTTCGCGCGGTATACCGCCGAGCAGCAGATGTTCGAGTCCACCGCCGACGATGGTATGAAACAAAGGATTTTCGCGATGTGTCACGCGGTCGATCTCGATTACGTGACGATCCGCACGTTCGCCGTAATATTGCGGGAACTCGCCGAAAGGCCCCTCCGGCGCCCGTGCTTGGGATAGCAGACGCCCTTCGATAACGATTTCCGCAAATGCGGGGACGAGGAGTTCGCTGCCGATGCAGCGGATAACTGGAAGCGGTGCGCCCATCAAGGCGCCCGCGACACCCATTTCGTCGAAGTTTTCTGGCACGATCGCCTGGGAGGCCAGTAGGCAGGCCGGACTCACCCCAATCACGATCGCGACGTCCAGATCATTACCCACCGCTTCGGCGCGCTTGAAATAAGACAGGGTGTCACGCGGCAGCAAAAGTGCACCCAGCAAACGTGGTCCGGATATCTGCAGCCGGTGGATGGCCATGTTCTGGATACCGGTCTCGGGATTGCGGCAGATCGTTATTCCAGCCGTGATATAAGCGCCGCTGTCATGTTCGTTATGGGTCGGTATGGGGAGGATATCGCGCAGATCGAAATTGCCCTCATGAACGATTTCCCGACAAGGCGCCTCGGAAACAACGACTGGGGCGATCGGCTCTCGCACGGAGTTTTGAAATGTCTTGATCAGTTTGTCCTGAGTTGTACCCAACGCCTCGGCCATCCAGGCACGATTGGACAACAGCCCCGAAATAACTGTTCCGCGATGCCCAGACGGATGCGGAAAGATCGAAGCACGTTTTCCGTCCAGCCTATTGGCGATGCCCGCCACCTCAAAGTTTAGATCGAGATTGTCGCGGGCTACCGCGAGACGACCGGAATGCTCGAGATTGATAAGCCAGTCGCGTAACTCGAAACCGGAGCTCGGCGCCGGTAACACAGAAGACGCCCGGTCAGAACTCTGCGCCATTGTCAAAAAACCTCCCTCACCGCATTCGGGATTGACGATAGCCATCTGCCTAAATAGCATCAAATAATAACTAACTATCTATGCCATCACAAAGCGCGATAGAAAATGGAATTGCGCCAAATACAATATTTAATCGCGCTCTTCGAGGAAGGCTCGGTCACCCGGGCTGCCCGCAGGTTGAATATTGTACAACCGGCAATCAGTCAGCAGTTGTCAAAACTCGAGGATGAACTTGGCCAAGCGCTGTTTCATCGTACGCCGAAAGGCATGGTGCCAACCCAAGCCGGATGCGATGCCTACCGCATGCTACGTCCCGTCCTGCAGGGGCTTGAAAATGCCCGTCAGGAGCTGAGCGCACCGAAAGGCGCGGTCAAGGGACATCTTTCCATCGGAGTCGTTTCCTCCATCACAAACAATACCCTTTCTGAGACCCTGCTGCGTTTCAACGCCGCACACCCAGAGGTAACCATACGCGCGACCGGCGGGTACACTTCGGACCTCCTCGACCTTTTGAAAAGCGCGCAACTTGATATTGCGATCGTCAATTCGCCACCCAAAGGTGGTCCGTTTGACCAGCAAACCATCCTAGAAGAGGATTTTGCCCTGATCTGCGCCGCAGATCAGGCAAGGAAATTCGACGGTCCGGTCAATCTTGTTAAAGCGCCGATCGAACCGCTGGTGCTCCCTTCGATTCGTCACGGATTGCGAGGAGTGATGGAATCTCTATTTTCGGCGCACGGCGTTGAATTACGATCGCGTATCGAGATCGATGAATTGAGTGTAATCGAAGACGTTATCTCGCGTTCGGAATACACCACGATATTGCCCCCAACCGCCGTCAACAAGGGGCTCCTCAACGGTTCCCTGGTATGTATCGACATCAAACCGCACATAGCGCGACGCATTGTTGCGGCGACGAGCCATTCGCGCCCCATAAACACGCCCGCTCGCCTGTTTATCAAAATGCTGCAGCAGACGACCTCGGAAATCCTTGAAAAACTTCAACTGATAGGCCCTGCAAAGATATAACGTTTCATTATCGTGGCGATGGTATCAAATTAATTGTTTGCTACGTCCCATTGTGATTCCCTCTACCCAAGAGGGAGGACCAGTAAGTGGTCAATACCGATAGTCTGCCGCCCACTCGTCTGATAGTCGGAATCTCTGGTGCGTCCGGCGTCCGTTACGGTATCCGGCTTCTGGAAATTCTGCGCGACACACCGATCGAAACGCATCTGGTGCTGACGCGTTCGGCTGAAATTACGGCCGCGCACGAAACGCGCATGAAGATCGATGCGATCCGCTCTTTAGCGGATGTGTGGTACAAGGCGGAGGACATCGCCGCGCCTATTTCCAGCGGGTCCTACCGCACGATCGGCATGATTGTCGCACCTTGCTCGATCAAATCCATGTCGGAAATCGCCACCAGCCTTACGTCGGGTTTGTTGGCGCGCGCGGCCGACGTCACGCTCAAGGAGCGGCGCCGGCTCGTGTTAATGGTTCGCGAGACGCCCCTGCATTTGGGACATTTACGGACAATGACCGCCGTGGCGGAAATGGGCGCGGTAATCGCCCCGCCGGTCCCGGCGTTTTATGCAAATCCGACAACGATAGAGGAAATGATCGATCACACGATCGGCCGGGCCCTAGATCTTTTTGACATCGATGCGGGTACGGTGTCGCGCTGGAAGGAAACCGCTCAGTGACAAAGATCGACCAGTTTTTCGATTTCTGCGCGCCGCTGTTCCTCAGTCGCGCCAAGATATATCGACACATTGTGCGTCATCGCGCTTCGGGCGTCAAAGGCTTCGGGCAGCAAGAATTTTTCAAACCCGCAAGAAAAAAGATTGGACAGTATCGCCTGCTCCAGTCTCTCTACTTCGATTTCCACGGATTTCAGCTTTTGTCGCACGGCTTCAACCTGCTGCGGATCCGGGTGGGAACACCCCTTCATTGCATGCCGGACGGTTCGCAACGGCACGACATGCTCCCGATGCCATCGACCGACTGCAGAATGGATTTTCTCAATGGCGGTGTCACCGCTAATCTTCCGGCCTTGGTGGCCGACCCACAGAAGAAACAGCACGATATTCACGTCGAGTCCAACCTCGTCCTGCAGCGTAAGACAAATCGGTGCCACTCCCACGCGGCTGTAGCGCTGAATGGAAAACTCCCAGAATGCAAAGCTTATCGCGGTCTCGTTCAATTTAACGATGATCACCTTTTTTTGCCCGGCTATCGGTGTGCGCGGAGGAACCGATAAGTGCATCTAGAGCGTAAAATATCCGGTCCGCAAGGGAGACACCGGATAGAAGAAGCCACTCTGCTGGCGGGGCGCGACGAATTTATTGATGGTCCCGCAACGTCGAAGACGGTGAGATCATTGCTTTGCGAGCAGGCGCCGAAGCCTTTCAAGATTACTGGGAGCGATCGGATTCCGACGAGAAGGCACTGGTCGAGGATTGATATTTCACCGCGGAGACGGGCCGGCTCGACAAAGACGACCTGTTCGTCATCGAACGCGTCGACAACATGTTCATTGCGGGCGACGAGAACCTCTTGCCTGTGGAAGTGGAAAGCCGCCTTTCGCTCCATCCCGGTGTGGAGCTAGCGGCGATGTTTGGCCTGCCTGACGAACGCAGGGGCAAAATAAGCGCCGCTCATATAAATTCGCGAGAGGAAGCCAGCGAACAAAAGCTTGATGCGCGCATCGCCACAACTCCGGCCCCGCGAACTTCAAGCGTCCTCGCAAATACGTGCGCGTCTCCGAACTCCCGAAATTCCCAGTCGGCAAGCTTTTGCGCCGAATGATCCATGACGGTACGTTTCCGCACGATTGAATGATCTGTCAGATTAAAAAGCCAAAATGAGGATAGACCAATGCAGGATGAATTCGCCGACGCCTGTCTCTTGCCGAGCATGACGGTTTTCACATCCAAGTAGATCCCAGGTATGAACGATAAGACATTGTTCTCGCCCGTCCACCGATGAACGCAATTTCGATGACCCAGCGCGATCAGTTACGTCCAGCGTTCGAGGCGCTGGAAGCGGATGATTGGGCCCGCGTGATCGTAATTCGCGAAAAGCGCCCGCCTCCTTCAAAGGAAATTATTTCTGGCTATGCCGTTGGAAGACGGTACTCCATCAGCAGATTCGCGACCGTGCTTCGTACGGCCGCCAACCTTGGCCAAACGGAAGTAACGGGAGATCGAAGCCGGCGACAGCTTTCCGTTGAATAGATCGTCTATGTTAAACGCACGCCTGGATAATACTGTTATTGATTGATCAGTATGACAACTTTTATAGCCGCCTCTCTCATGTCGATTAATCCGTCACTGTTTTCGGGAACCGCGACTTGGGCGCTCTTGACTTGGCGTTTGCGCGTATCCCCTTCCCGCTTCTGAAAATCGCATGGTGGTAGCTGCAATATGAAAATACCGGAAACCGGACACAGCGGACAATGGAAATTTGAAACCGACAAGAGCCACTCCGCCGTCCGTTACGGAAACGAAGGCGTAGATGTCATCGCAACACCGGCGCTGATCGGGATGATCGAACTCGCCTGCCACCGCCTTATCCTGCAGGTTCTTGAACCGGGCGAGGCGAGCGTTGGCGTTCACGTCGATTGCACCCATGTCAGGGGGGCCGTGATCGGCCTCAGCGTAACCGTATCCGCTTGCATAACGGAGGTCGCAAAGAACCAAATTACCTTTGAAGTGTCCGCGCTCCACGGGGATATCGTGCTGATGCAGGGCCGCCATACCCGTGCCATCGTCGACTTGGATCGCCTTAAGCGTGGCCTGGTAAAACCCGCAGCAGCCATGGATACTTGATCGGCACGGCTATTGTGTGGTGATCAGCCCCACCTGAGTGGTTCAGTTTGATTGTTTGCGCATGACCAGTCATGTCGTTCGCTGCAAACCAGGTCGCGCCCTTTGAGAGGATGTCGCGCTCCGTTCGAAGCTGACGATTCTCCTTGCGCAGCCGCCGGAGCTCTTCCCTCTCGGCGCCATTCATGGCCTCGTCGCATATTCCGCCGTTGATCTCCGCCTGTTTGACCCAGCCATGGATCGTGGCGACGCATGGCTCGAACTCACGTGCAAGGCTTTCAACACTGCCCCGGCTCGTGCCAAATGCAATGATTTGATCCCTGAATTACGTAGGGTACGGGTTCCTGGTTTGCGGCATGAACAACACTCTACTTCACAATCGAAAAAGTGTTCATCAAACCGAGAGAGCTCCAACGGCACTCCAAGTCACACTTGCTTCAAGTGTATAAATCCTCTAAAATTTACTTGAAATAAATGCTTGAAGAAGCCTCATATTTTTAATAATGATTAATATACTAAACGCAGTATTATTTGCTCATTTCTATTTTTCTATGATACTGGACAACCATTTAAGGATGTCAGCCGCATCCGTTACGTCGGCATACTTCTGATGCATATCGTAGAGGCTGGCTTCATGCGGCGCACTAGCCCGGTCACCGCAACAGTCACGGGGCACAAGGACGTTAAAGCCAGATTGGACAGCATCGACTACCGTTGCTCTTACACAGCCGGAGGTCGTCGCTCCGGTTACGATCACCGTGTCAACTTTCGCACCTGTCAGCAACGCCGACAGCGGTGATCCGAAGAATCCGGAAGCTCCTTTTTTGACGATGACGGGATCTCCCGGCTGTATACCAGTGGCTTCGTCAATTTCGACCAAACGCGAACCTTCGAGTAGCGCCGCCATGCCGGTCGCTTTTCTGAGCCAAGGTAATCTGCCCACTTCCCCGGGATGATAGGCAATGGTTGTAAAAATAACAGGAAATCCCTTTGCCCGAGCGAGATCAGTTAGTCGCCTCGTTGCCGCGATCTGTGCACTCATGTCTGCTGCGGTTGGATACCGGACATCGGTAAAGCCGTAGGTGAAATCCACCACGACGATCGCCGGGCGGGTACCGCGTGGGACGGAAGCGCCAAAGCCCGCATTCTTGTAAGTCTGTTCCTGAGACATCGTAGTTCTCGAATAGGCAGGATCCCGCCGTCGTTCCGAAATAATATCCGGTCGCCGCGGGATCCGCTCGGGAGGAAATCGGACCGCGGTTAAGCGCGAGCCATCTGGATATCTTTCACGACAATGTCACCGTCGATGACAATCGGTTCGTCATCGAGGAACAGCGAGCAGCCGCGCATTGGGATATCGACATGGCAGGCAGTGTCGTTCGGACCGCCCAATTCATTGTTCGGGCCGGTGGAGAACATGACATTGCCATAAAAGCTGCGCGGCTCCATGCCCATGCCGCCCGGGAACTCACCGGGAACCATGCGGTGCCACTTCGCGTTCGGATTCATCCCCCAACCAACATGGCTCATGCCCAAACCGCGTTTATCATCGAAGCTATCCATGTAGGATTTCAGCAATTCCGCATCGAGGCTACCTCGCATGTCGGTGATCCATCCCTTCTCGATCGTATAGGTGATCGGTTCGCGCACATAGATGTTCTGAGGTAACAGAACATCGCCCGGCGCCACGACGATCTGGCCATCGACACCATCATCATCGCCACCCGTGAATACGAAACCCGATGGCCAGTGATCCCAGCGCCCAGGCTCATCGGTGCAGGCATATTCCATCAGCGTGGGATAGGTGTTCAGCTTGTAGGTCACGTCGGTACCGTGCGGCGAAGTAATCCGCATCACCTTGGCCTTCGCGAGTATCTCGCCGGCGATCTCGACTTTCTCCCGCAATTCCTTCGTCGGGAGCATCCGCGCCAGCAGTTCTGGCGGCTCGACCGCAGTCAGGATGCGGGTGCCGGCGGCCTGAATCGCCATCTGCTCGGGCGAAAACAGTAGGAAGATGCAATCGACCAGCATGTCGCAGCTTTTCAGCGCCTCAACCGCATCCGGCATGGCCGCTAGGCCGGTTACGCCGACATTCCAACCCCCGGTCGGAAGCGGCGCGGGCAACCGCATGTGGTACATTTTCGCTCCGAGCCTCTGACCTGCCGCCAAGAAGGCATCCGCATAATCCAGTCGGTCATTGCCTTGTGTCAGCACAACCAGTTTCTCGCCCTCGTGGACACCCGACATCTTGAGCTGATGCAGGCAGATTTCTGTAAAACTAGCGTGATCCATCGCATCGTTTCCTATTGTTGTTTCAGTTCGTCTACAAATCCATCACCGCGGCGAGGAACCCTTCCAGGTCGTCCCACGGGATCATGTGACCTGCACCCTCGACGGTACGGACCTCGGTCTGCGGCGCCAGCTCGCGGATTTCGGCGACATCGCCGTCCTCGATCACCGACGCGCCGCCGGCGACAACAAGGCGCAGGGGCAGCCCGATTTCGGCCAGATCGGCGTGGATGTCGTCGGTGTGGAATCCGTCATAGGCCGTACGGATCGCGTCGAGCTGACAGGTGTGCAACCATTCCGCGCGAAGTGCGTTCTGCTCGTCGGTCCAGGTCGGGCAGAAACTGCGCATGTCCTCGCCGGAGCAGCCCTTCAACGCCATCAGTATGGAATCCTCGTACCAGGGCCACGGCGACGGATACGCCCGCCGCCCCGGACCAGAGACCGGCGGGTCGACCAGAACCAGTTGCCCGACAATTTGCGGATCGATCCGCGCGGCACGAATGGCGACGCGGGCGCCCATCGAATGGCCCAAAATCACAGGCTTTCGCATTCCCGTTTCCGCAATCACGCCCAGCACGTCAGCGGCCATCGCGTTGAGCGAATAGTCCAAGTCACCAGACTGGCTGAGCCCCCTGCCCCGCACGTCGAGCACATGCACGTCGAATCGCTCGGCCAAACGCTCGGCGACGAAAGACCAGGTTATGGCAGGCGAAGTGATGCCCGGAACCAGCAGCATCTGCGGGCCCGGGCCCGGATGCCGGATCAGGTGCTGGCGAATGCCGTTGGCGGAAATGTTGTATCCTTGCGTCACGAGGGACTCCTCAATAAGCGCCGGAGAGCAAAGCGCCACCCCCGGAAACCCGCGTACCGATGTCTAGCGCCCTGAGCATCTGCCAAGTGGTGGCGATCGCTGCCGTTACGACGGGTTTTCCGGTCTGCGCCTCGACCATCGGTACCGCCGGGAGCGAAGGCATTTGCACGCAAGCCGACAAGACCACTGCATCGACGTCATCGGTTTTCATTTCCGCCACAATGGCAGGCAGATTCATCGGGTCATGCGCCGCGACCGCTAAGTTGTCCTGAATCTCCAGCGCACGATAGTCCGCGACCTCGATCCCTTCGTTGCGTATGTAATCGACAACCATCTCTGTCAGCGGCTTCATGTAAGGCGCGACCACCGCAACCTTTTTTGCGCCGATTGCGTGCAATGCGTCGATCAGCGCGCCTGCCGACGTTACGACCGGTGCCGGCGCGCCGTTTTCCTCCGCCACCTTCTGGAGGCGGGGTCCGGAAACGCAGTGATAACCGTACCCCATCGACATGATCGCGACGAGGCAGGCATAACCCATGACATCGACCTTGGCGTCTGAGAGCTCCAGCGCGCAGCGATCGCTATCTGCATCCATCGCCGCCAGTTCCTCCTTGGTCACATGCTTCATGCGCATGCGCGAAGAGTGAAAAGTGAAGCGCTCTTCCCCGATCGTTTCTCGCGCCCGCAGGAGCGCGGGAATCTCCGTTTCCATTGTGACGTTGGAGGAAGGCACGATCTGCCCGATGCGAAACTGCTTCATGTCCTGGAACCTCTTCTCAAAGCGGCTTCATCATAAATTATCTTTTTGTATAATTACAAGCGAAAAACAGACTGGCAGACCAACCAATGAGAAGGGGGACTAGGCGATGGCCGGACGTCAGCGTGCATAGCGTCGCAATCCGGTTACGCCGGGAACGTGACGAAGCAGATCCGCACGCCTTCTCCTGCTAGGCTGGGCTAATGCTTAGGCAGGTGCAGTGATGCCAGCCGCTAGGAACCGGACGAGTTGATCAAGCATGTCATGGTCTTGAAGCGTGCCGATTTGGCCGTCGGTCAGATCATTCAAACGGCCCAGATCGTTGAGCATGAATAAATAAGTCCCCACAAGAAACGCCATCCGGATACTGAGTATGTTCTTGGGGATATCGGGCAATTCTTCAGATAAGGCCTGGATATAACGTTTGACTGAAGCATCGTAGACTTCGCTACGAAGCCGCAGAGCATGCTCTTCAGGTTCCGCGTGGAGGCGCGCTTGGAGGCGCACAAATGCCGCGCCCCCTGATCCGCTTTGCTTGATATCCCATTGCGGCTGCAGATACGCACGGATAATGTCCTCGACGCTCGGCTTTACATTACCATCCAGAAGACGGTCTAGAAGCACATGACGCGCCCCGGAGATTTCACCTCCGCGTCGACGGAATACCTCGTCGAAAAGCTCTTGTTTCGAACCGAAATAGTACCGGATAAGCGCGGGATTAACATCCGCGGCCGCCGCGATATCACGCACTCGCGCGCCCGCAAATCCATGCTCGGCAAAAGCAAGTTCAGCTTCATTGAGGATCGTTGATCGGAGTTTTTCATAGCCCTTGGGTCGACCGGGCTTGCGCTTCGCCCGGGGCCTATCTGTGGTAGCCATCAGCGTTTCCAGCTATTGTTGTATCCGACTGCCTTCATCACCCACCTGCTCGAAATCATGCAACACCCTTAATTATACAAAAGATTAATTTGATAGATTCTGCTCACTACGTCGCTTTGCATCATGGCGCGAAGTCATTAACCCGTTCAATGGGGCCGACCATCCCCGAATATGCCACAGTCGATATCGAGCTCGCAAAGAACATCCTCCAGCTCCATGGGGTCGAGGATAACGGCAGATTGTCGTGCACCATCGGCTTCGCCGCAGACAGCAGCTCGTGTTCTTTCAGGAGCGTCGGATGACGCATTTTGCGGCCGCGGGCGCCATCTACGAAGCCGCGAGTCGTCTGCCCATGATAATTGGTCGCTTTCCGCGTACTTATACTTCAAATCGCAGATCGACAGTCGTCTCCGGAGCTTGACGCGGAAAAACATGAAAGATCCGCTCCGGATTAATCGATGCCCAAAAAGGACAGCAGATATTCTTCTCGGACGACATCGCGACACGGGCGCCTGGTCGGTCGTTGGATGGATCTCGCCCCCCACATTATCAGCATCGGATCACACTTGGCTCACAATCCCTGGAACCCGGCCCTCGCCGTCCAGTAGTCCCAAGCACGGGCGAGGGGCATGTCACTCAACAGCATTGCAGCGGTCTTCTCGATTTCTCCTGGCGATAGATATTTCGGCTGTCCAAGCGGAAGCGTGTTCAGGATCAGTTCCGCATTGTCTCGCATATAGATCGAGATCATGCAGATCGCCGCCAGATTCGGGGCAGCGCACACTGCGCCGTGCCCGCGCAAAAGCGCCGTGGCGTTTCCGCCGAGCGCGCGGGCTAGGGAGTGTCCCATCTCCAGCGTATCTACGAGCATGTTGGTGTCGCCGAAATCTGGCTTGCTGTCCCATACCGGCGTTTCGGCCCCGGCGACAGCACCCATGTGGAAGGCGGGCTTCAGCGGGATATCGGCCAGAGAGAACGGGATCACCGAGTGGGCGTGATGATGCGATACCGAGTTGATCTCGGGTCGCGCCATATAGATCGCGCCATGGATATATCGTTCCGCATAAGGGCGGCGCGGATCGTTGGACACGAGTGTGCCGTCAAGCTCGAACTCCATTATATCGCCGCGCGAGACGACTTCCGGGCTGCGCGATCTGGAAAGCAGAAAACGGTCGGGATTCGTCGGATGACGGACGCTCACATGGCCGAACCCGTCAATGACATTCTCACGCGCGAGTATCCGGTTGGCGATGACAAGATCCCGGATCGCATTGTCGCGCAGTTGGGCCTCACTCATTGTGTCCTCCTCTTCTGAAAAACTTCGGGGTCATGGCTTGACCGCCATCAGCAGGACGCCGGCGGTCGCGATGATCGTGGCGACAATGACGGTCTTGCTCGGCATGCGTTCGGTCCGGAATATGGCGACCGCAAGCAGCGCCGCGATAAAGACCTCGATCGAATTGATGAAGGCGACGCGACCGACACTCGTGAGCGCCAGCGCCCCGAACTGCATGATTTGTCCCGCAGACATCAGAAATGCCGCAAAGAGCTGCCACGGGTTCGGCCTCTTCAAAGCACTGGCGACGATTGAGCGATATCGGGGGCTGACCATCGACATGCCCGCGTAGAAACAGAGCGCCGTCATGGCGCCGATCAGCGCGCCGAAGAAAGCATTCGGGATCTCCACGAGACCGAATTTACGCGCAACAAAACTGCATGCGTAGAGTGTTGCGGACCCGACCCCGAACGCCAATCCGCGAGAGATAACGGCCCACCGCTCCGGATCGTCCGTCGAAATACGGACGCTTGCGCGATTGTCCCAGTAAAGCAGCAGGAAACTGACCGCGATCAGCACCATGCCGCCGCCGGCCAGGGGCGAAATCGTCTCTCCGATGACCACCGCGGACAATAGCAGCGATATGAAAGGCATCAGGCGGCGCGTCGTCGAGGCGCGGATGACACCGGCGAACTCGATCGATTTGAACATCGTGATTCTGCCGCCGACTGTTGCCAGCAGTCCGGAAGCGACGAACCAGCCGGTGGCAGTCCAGATGGCGCCCGAGCCCGATGGTGTTTCGCTTGCGGCCACCGCGCTCCCGCCGAACAGCATCCACGCGAGGCTTGACAACAGCCCCGTGACAATGGCGGAAAGCAAAACTCCGCTTTCGCCGCTGCTGGAGCTGGCGCCCTTCGCGATGGCTACGCTTGACATCGCATTCGCAAATGCGGCCCCGAGGGCAAGGAATTCGCCGGTCAATGTTTCGTCGTCACGATTGTTGTTCGCATCGTCTGGAACGGTTACCCGGCGACCTTGCGACCATATCACTTAGAGAGCTAATTAAATTCGTATATCGCGTTTCAGAGAATGTGTCGAGTTGTGCGGGAAGCCCATATGCTCGCTTGACAAGCCGGATTTCCGCGCCATAAGCTTTATAAGTTAGCAATCTAATGATTGCCGATTTGGGAGGAAACCATGAAAAGACTGTTTGCGAGCGCCGTAACCGGCGCAGCAGCGCTGTTGCTCGTCGCATCCACCGGCGCGCAGGCGCAAACCTATAATCTGACCCTGTGCGGAGCGAGCCCCGGCGGTTTGTGGAGCCTTCTCGGTGCCGGCATCGATGCGGCCGTCAAGAAGTCCTTTCCGGGATCCACGGTAACGTATCAGACATCCGGCGGCGGGCTCGCCAATGTGGCCTTGCTCGATCAGGGAACCTGCGATGTGGCGATCATCCACGACGCCGAGGCGAAGCTGGCCTTGAGCGGCAAGGAGCCGTTCAAGGCTCCCATCGAGAGCATGGCGACCGTCGCGCAGCTCTACACCTGGGCGCCGATGCAGGCGATCGTGAGCGCCGACTTCGCCAAGGAGCACAACCTCGCGAAACTGGAAGACATCGCTGAGCAGAAACTGCCGATCCGCATCGCCCTCAACAAGCGCGGCAACATCGTCAGTTCGGTCGGTGAATCCATGCTGAATGCCATTGGCGCGAACATCGACGAGATCAAATCCTGGGGCGGCGACGTGCAATTTGCTGCGTCCGGCGAACAGGGCGACCTGATGCGCGACCGCCGTGTCGACATGATCCTCAATTCGCTGTTCGTGAATCACAGCTCGATCCGCGAGCTCGCGTCCTCCATCGATGTCGATCTGTTGCCGATCACCGAGGAAACGGCCCAGAAGGTCGTCGACGAGTGGGACATCAAGCCGTTCACGATCAAGAATGACTCCTATGACTGGACGAACTCCGATAAACTCACCGTGACGGTATCGGCACAGCTGTTCGTGCGGGCCGACGCCGACGAGCAAATGGTCCACAACATCTCCAAGGCGCTGGTGGACAATGTCGACCAGCTGAATGGCGTTCACAAGGCGATGGCGCCGCTTGACGTCGAACTGATGGCCGGCGCCCGGACGGTGCCCTATCACCCTGCCGCGAAGAAGGTCTTCGAGGAAGCGGGTTACTGATCCGCTGAAGTTTGCGCCGGGGCGTTTTCACGCCCCGGCGCAGTGACGCCCACCAATCAAAAAATGGCACCAAGCCAATGCTCAGCATTTTCTTCGACACCGGGACACGCCGATCTCCGGGTGGCCTGACGGGCCATGCCGTAAAGGCATTCGCGGCCGCGACGGCCGTGTGGACCGTCTATGCGGCGGCGTTTTCGCGCGCCGACGCCCTCACGCTCATCATGACGTTCCTGTCGCTGATGCTGGTCCTGACATTTGTGCTGATCGGTCCGACGGCGCACTCCGACCGCGAGCGGATCCCGTTCTTCGACTGGGGGCTGGCCCTTCTTGCGGCTGCGACCGGGGTTTATTTCGTGTCGCAGGCCGACATCATCGCGCAACGCATCACGTTACTCGATCCCTTGTCCACCTATGACGTCCTGTTCGCGTCGCTGATCCTGGCCCTGACGATCGAGGCCATGCGGCGCACGGTGGGGGTCGGGCTGACGCTCATCGTCCTCATATTCCTGGTGTACAATCTCTTCGGCGACCGGCTTGGCGGCGTGCTCGGTCATGGCCTCATCACCTACGAGCATTTTCTCGACATCACCATTTTCACGACGGACGGTCTGTTCGGGGTACCGCTTCGCGTCGCCGCGACCTACGCTTTCCTGTTCGTGCTGTTCGGAACGACGCTGTCCTATGCCGGCGGATCGGTGTTCTTCTTCAATATCGCCGCCTATCTGACCGGCCGCTCGCCGGGCGGTCCGGCCAAGATCGCGGTCATTTCGTCCGGACTTTACGGAACGATCTCGGGCAGTCCGACATCCGATGTCGTGACGACCGGCGCCATCACCATTCCGATGATGAAGAAGATGGGCTATCGCGCGACCTTTGCCGGCGCGGTAGAGGTGGCGGCGTCCACGGGGGGCAGCCTGTTGCCGCCTGTGATGGGCGCCGCGGCCTTCATCATGTCGGAATATACCGGCATCGACTATGTCGACATCGCCTTCGCAGCCCTGATCCCGGCGCTTCTCTATTACATCCCGATCTATCTTCAGGTGCATCTGCGCGCCAAGCGAAACAATCTCGCCGGCGTCGACCGGTCGGAGATTCCGTCGCTGAAGGTGACGATGCGCGACGGCGGGCTGTTCATCATCCCGCTGATCGCGATCACCTGGGCGCTCGTCGAGGGTTACACGCCGACCTATGCGGCGGTTTACGGCGTCGCGGCGGTTCTCGTCGTCTCGATGGTCCGCAGCAACACACGGCTTTCTCCCGGAAAGATCTACGACATCCTGGCGGAAACCAGCCTGCGCACCGTGCCCGTGGCAGGCGCATGCGCCGCGGCGGGACTGGTGATCGGCGGAATCACCATGACCGGGCTGGCGTCGAAATTCAGCGCGTTGGTGTTTCTGCTGTCCGGCTCGGACCTGTTTTCCTCGCTGACGATTGCCGCCTTGCTGACCACGTTGCTCGGCATGGGCATGCCGACCCCCAGCGCCTATATCCTTGCGGCGGTGCTGATTTCGCCTGTGATGCGGTCTCTCGGCATCGAAGACCTGCCCGGCCATCTTTTCCTGCTTTATTTCGCCGTCATGTCCGCACTGACCCCGCCCGTGGCGGTGGCGGCCTATGCGGCGAGCGCGATTGCCGACGAGAACCCGCTGAAGATCGCCGCACAATCGGTGAAGATCGCCATCGGCGCGTTCCTGATCCCGTTCTGTTTCGTCTTCAACCCGGCGCTACTGCTTCAGGGCAGCGTCGTGGAAATCGTGTTCACGACCGTGTGCGCGGCAAGCGGACTGGTCATGATCGCGATAGCGGTCGAAGGATATTGGAACCGGCATCTTCCCGCTCTTTCGCGCATTGCGTTCCTGGCTTCCGGGCTCCTGTTCCTTGCCGCAGGTTACACGACAGCCGCGATCGCGGTCGCGGCATTGGCCGCAGGCGTTGTGATCGCAAAATTGACGGGCAAGGAAGAGAGCATCACAACCGAAACGCGAGCCGGCGAATAGCCGATCGGGATTGCGGTATCCCTCCATGCGCAATAAAGGGCATAGACGAAGGGATCGCAACGATGGATGACAACGACGCCAACAAGCAAACGGCCGCCGCGGACAATGCGGCGCTGCCTTTCGAAGAAAGCGTCGGCTATCAGGTCCGACAGACCCATCGCCTCCTTCAACGCTATCTCCAGCGCAAGATCGAACCTTACGGGGTAACGCCGGGAATGTGGTATTTCCTTCGGGCGCTCTGGGATCAGGACGGGTTGACCCAGCGCGAACTTTCGATCGTTGTCGGAACGATGGAGCCCACCACGCTGACTGCCATCAAGGCGATGGAGCGCAACGGACTTGTGCGGCGTATCAAGAACGCGGAAGACCGGCGGAAAATCAACATCTTCCTGACCAGGCGCGGGCAGGCATTGCGGGCCGAACTCATGCCCTTGGCAAAGGAGGTGGTTGGCAACGCGGTCGCCGATTTCTCCGAGCAGGAAAAACAGACGCTTCTGGGTTATCTCAAGGCGGTCCAGGACAATGTATCGGATCGTATGGAAGCGGACATGGCGGCGCCGAAATAGCGCCGGGAAATCGTGGAGAGGGGCCGTCCGGTCAGGCAAGCTTCTTCAGGAATGTATCCACTGACATGACCTCGCGCATCGGAAGATCGGCAGAGTTCGCGTCGAGTTCGGTAACATAGTTGAGACCTTCGCCGTCCCACAGCCACCAATAGGCGATACCGCCCTGCTTGTCGCGAATCGGCATTCGGAAGGTGGGAAAATCCTTGAGTTCCGCCGGAATCGCCGCCGTCCCGACCTTAGAGGCTTTCATCCGCTTGTTCTCGATGGCGCCGCCCAGCGGCAGCATCGCGACAAAATCGCTTTTCGAGCGCGCGAGGAGTCCGAAATCGTCGGGACGGCTCGCATGCCGTCCCGGCAGCACCCGCACCACCTCGGGATAGGTGGCGTGATTGTGGGTGACCTGGACATAGGCGTTTCCACCCTCGGTTTCGATCTCGACGATATCGCCGGGATTGAGTTTCATGATCAGCTCCTTTCCTTCACCCGCTCGTTCAAAGGCTATACGCCTCGACCGTCGCGGGATGGAAAAGTTCCTCGACCTCGACCTTTCTCGGCGAGAGGCCCTGGGCGTTGTGATAGGTCAGAAACTTCTCCAGCGTCTTGCGGTTGGCGTCGAGGCCATAGGGCCAGATATCGGCGCCCATCAGCGAATGCGCGCGGGCGAGATTGTCTTCCACGAAAGGCATGGTGACCTTTGTCGCCGACGTGTCGGATAGCGCTTTTTCGGCGGCTTGCTTGGCCTGTGTGAACGCCTTGAGCAACGCGCCCGGCAACCATGGATGGGAATCCGCGAGGGACCGTCGCACGCCGAGCACATGCATGATCGGGAAAATCCCGGTCTTGCGATAATAATCCTCGGCTTCCGTGATCGTATCGGCGAAAAGGCGGCCGACAAGCGGGTGGCGTTCGTCGAAACACCGTGGCGACCTCGGGCCGACGAAGCCGTCGATTTCGCCGTCGATGAGCATCTGGTTCAAGGTCGCGCCCTCCGGCGCGTTCGTCATCCGAATATCGTCCGGCAGATCGACCTTGATCTTTTCCGGTCGTCCTGGCGTATCCATTCCTCCGCGCACCCATTCGATTTCGGAGGGTTTGACGCCATATTCCTCTTCGAGAATCCCCCTGAACCAGACATTGGCGGAAAGCTGGTATTCGGCGATGCCGATACGCCGTCCCCGCAGATCCGCTGGGCTATCGATGCCGCGGTCATTGCGCACATAGATCGAGGTATGCCGGAACGCGCGCGATAAAAAAACCGGGATCGCGATGTAATGCGGATCGCCGCGCGCGACGGAGATCGAGTAGGACGAGACCGAGAGCTCGCTGATATCGAAAGCACTGTGGCGAAACGCCCGGAAGAACATCTCCTCCGGCGAAAGAAGCATGCAGGTCGGATCGACGCCATCGATCTTCACCCGGCCGTCGTAGATGGCACGTGTCCGGTCGTAATCGCCCATTGCGATGGACAGCTTCAGATCGCTCATGATGTCTTGGTCTCCAATCCCGTTTGATGTTCCAGCGTCACCGGCATCCCGCTTTCTGCCGCCGAAAGGATCGCCCGGCAGATTTCCAGGCTGGCCAGTCCCCAGGCGCCGGTCTGGGCCGGCGGCTCTCCGTCGCGCACGGTGGCGACCACCGCATCGATGACCTCCTTGCGGGGGTAGAGAAGGTCCGGCGCGGCTTTGAATTCCCGTTCGGTGTCGCCATACACATGCACGCCTTCGGGCGTGAGGCGCAGGTCGGCTCCGTCGCAGGAAACGATAATCGGCCCGAAATGCTCGTACCGGCTTGCCGGTTTCGGCATGTCGTCGGACCCGTAGGTGCGCGCCGACTTCAGTTTGATCTCCTCTTCGGGAGAGGAAACCGATTTCAGTTTCCGGCGGGCATCGCCATAGGCTTTCGGATCCTTCTCGTTGCCGAGTTCGCCCGTCCACCCCATCCATTCATCGCTGTCGAAATGCGCGTAACCGGAATAGGTCAGTGAGGCGAAGACCCCGCCAGCAAAGGAGACAAGGGCGGAGTAGGCGCCTTCGGTCGGCCGGGCGGCATCCCATTTCCCGGTCATGGCGAACACCTTCTCCGCCATGCCGCCGGCCAGCAGCCGCACGATGTCGATCTGGTGGACGCCCTGCGAGAACAGCACGCCGCCGCCCATGTCTGTATTCAGCTCCTCCGGGCGTCGCGGCCGGTAGAGAAAATCCGTGTAGTTGAACGCATTGATCATGCGCACGCGTCCATAGTCACCGCTATCGATCAGACGCCGCGCGAGAGCGACCGGCGCATCGAAACTGTGGCTCGGACCGACGATCAGCTGCACGCCGGCCTCGCGGCATGCCTCGACCATGCGCGTCGCGTCCTCGAGGATGATCGCGATCGGCTTGTCGACGAAGATGTGCTTGCCGGCTGTTGCGGCCGCGATCACATGCTCGCAATGCAATTCGTGCGGCGTGGCGACATAGATGATCTCGACCTCCGGATCGGCGCAGAGGCTTTCGACATCCGGATAGGCGTTGCCGCCGAATTCGGCGCGGAAGGCCGCACGCGATTCCTCGCGCGGCGCACATGCCGCAACGAGGCGAACGCGCCGGTCCGCCCGAAAGGCGGGCAGCATCAGGACGAAACCGCGGCCGAGTCCGATGACTCCGATGCCCACGGGAGAGGCATTAGAGGTCAATGACGAGGTTCCCCGAGCGCGCCCGCGAGATGCAGATCATGATGTGATCGTCCTTCTCGTCGTCCATAAGCACCATGTCGCGATGGTCGACATCGCCCGAGATCAGCCGTGTCTTGCATGTGCCGCAAGTGCCGCTTTCACACGAGCTGACGGTCGGGATACCGCTGTCGCGCACGGCCTCCAGGATCGAACGGTCGGAAGGAACGGTGACAGTCTTGCCGGATTTCGCAAGTTCGACGTCGAACTCGATATCGTCGGGGCGGATGATCTCGACCGGTTTGAAGTCCTCGAAATTCACACGGCCTTCCGGCCAGTGGCCTGAGATCGACTTGATCTCCTCCATCAGCGGCTTGGGGCCGCAGCAATAGACATGGATGTTCCGCGGTTCGGCGAAATGGTCCCAGAAGTCGTAGACCTTGGACGGATCGCCGCCGTCGTGATGGACGATGACCGCGCTGCCGTAGGCTTCTTTCAACTCGTCGAGATAGGCAGCCTCCTCGGCGCTGCGCGTGCAATAGATGATCTTGAGCGGCTTGCCCTTCTCGGCCACGTAGCGGGCCATCGCAACGATGGGCGTTACGCCAATCCCGCCGGCGATCAGCAGGTATTTCGGTGCGTCTTTCAGCGGGAATTCGTTTTCGGGCGGCTCGACGAGAAGCTCCGTCCCCTCGACCGCCTCGTCATGCATCGATTGTGAGCCGCCGCGTGAGTCGGGCTCTTTCTTGACGGCGATGACAAAGTTTTCCGGATGCGCGCCCGGCCCGACGAGCGAGTATCGCCGCATCGCGCCGGACGGCGTCTTGACCGTCACATGGGCGCCGGGGCCGTATTCGGGCAATGTCATACCGTCTGCCGGGACGAGTGTGAATTCGGCGATAGACGGCGTCAGCGAGCGCCGGCGCGCCACCGTCATTCTGATTGCTCCGCTGTTGTCGCTCATTTCGCCTGTCGCCTCTCAACCTGTTGGCCATGTACTTAGAAACCTAATTATTTCGTGTCAATGGCTGGACGAGGTGCATCCCCTGATGTAATTTGCTTAGAAAGCTAATAGAATTCCATGGAGAGGAAACATGCTCACGCCCGAAGAGAACGACATTCTGACACAGGTCGGCCCGGACAAACCGATGGGCCAGCTGATGCGGCAGCACTGGACTCCGATCTGCCTGATGGAGGAAGTCGCGGAACCGGACGGCGATCCGCTGCTGGTCGAGGTGCTCGGTGAGCGCTATGTCGCGTTCCGCGATTCCGACGGCAAGCTGGGGCTTCTCGATGAGCTTTGTCCCCACCGCCGCGCATCGCTTGTGCTTGGGCGTAACGAGGAATGCGGCCTGCGCTGCCTTTATCATGGCTGGAAGATAGACGTGGACGGCAATATCGTCGCCATGTCCTCGGAGCCGGAAGGCAGCCCTCTCATGGACAAGGTAAAACACCGTTCCTATCCCGTGAAGGAATGGGGCGGTTTTGTCTGGGCCTGGTTTGGTGAGAAGAACGAGGTTCCGGAATTCGATCCGCCGGCTTTCGCTCCGGAGGAGGACACACAGGTCTCGATCCTGAAAATCCGAATTCCCTGCAACTGGGCCCAGATTCATGAAGGCCAGATCGACAGCGCCCACTCTTCGAGCCTGCACTCATCCGACATGGTGCCGGCCCGCGTTGAGGGCGCCGCGGCCGACGACAAATCGTGGTACAGGCCGTCGACGGACAAGTCGCCGCGCATGCAAACGCAGACAACCAGTTACGGTTTTCATTACGCGGCGATCCGGCGTCCGATCAAGAACGCGGGCACGCACAACTATCTGCGCATTACCGAATATGTGGCGCCCTATTATTCGCTGATCCCGCCGAACAACATGTACAATGTGGCCAGTGTCATCGTTCCGATCGACGACGTGACTACCGCCTTCCACTTCATCGCGTGGGGGCCGCGCGGTACGGACGTCCCCTCGACCGAGGAATGGCGGAAGTTCGCGCACGCCCAGAAGGGTATCGACGTAACCGAGCGGTGGGAGCCCGTTCGCACCTGGGAGAACCGCTTCCAGCAAGACCGGAAAGCGATGAAACTGGGGAATTTCACCGGTATCCAGGGCATCCCGAACCAGGATATCGCCATGTGGGTCACCCAGGGGCCGATCGCCGACCGTTCCATCGATACGCTTGGCGCATCCGATCTGGCGATCGTGGAATTCCGCCGGCTGATGGTCGACGCGGCGCGCAAGGTCGCAGAAGGCGGCAAGGCGATCGGCACCCAGGAGCCGCGGGTGCGCCAGTCCAGCATTAACTCGCGCGAAGGCGTGTTCCCGAAAACCGTCGACTGGCGGACGATCAGTGGAAATGGCGGGATCATGGCGGCCGAATAGCCCTCATCTCATCAGTAAAGAGAGAAACTGTTCCATCGCGCACCTCCTGTGTCGTAGCCACCCTGATGGATCGCCATTAGGGTGGTTTCTTTTGCAACAGCGGGTATTCCCTCTAGCCCTGTTACGAATGAAAGGTATCGCAGAATGACCCTGCTAAGCGCTCCATTCGCCCTGCCCCAATTGATCGTGGACGACGCCGTTCGTGCGGCCCTGCGCGAAGATCTCGGTCGCGCGGGAGACATCACGACCGATTCCACGGTTCCGCCCCAAGCCGTGGCGAAGGGGAATCTCGTCTCACGCGAAGCGGGTGTCGTTTGCGGTCTCCAACTCGCCGAAACCGCGTTCCTGCAAATGGATTCGACACTTCATTTCCAGGCTGCCCTTCAGGACGGCGCAGAGGTCCAAAAAGGCGACGTGATTGCCACGATCCAAGGTACCGCGCGTGCTGTCCTGTCTGCTGAACGTGTGGCGCTCAATTACCTGATGCACTTGTCGGGTATCGCCACCTTCACCGCGGTCTTCGTGTCGGAAGTCAGCCATACACACGCGAGAATCTGTTGTACGCGCAAGACCGTACCCGGTGACCGGGTGGTTGCGAAATATGCGGTTCGCTGCGGGGGCGGAACGAACCACCGCTTCGGTCTCGATGACGCGATACTAATCAAGGACAATCATATCGCAGTGAGCGGCGGCATTTCGGAGGCTATCGAAGCGGCTCGCGCGTATGTTGGCCCCCTGGTTAAAGTGGAAATCGAAGTCGACACGCTTGACCAGCTGGAAAAGGCGCTAGCGGGTAATCCGGACTCGATCCTTCTGGACAATATGACGGCTGAGATGCTTGCCAAGGCCGTCGAAATAAACAGGCGCCACAATAACGGGCGCATCAAACTCGAAGCCTCAGGCGGCGTCGACATAGATACTGTCCGGTCGATCGCGGAGACGGGAGTGGACTTCATTTCAACCTCGAAGATCACGATGGGCGCACCGTCCTTCGATATCGGTTTGGACATGGATATTTCCTGAGAAGGGATGAACCGAAGCGTCTTCACTTGATGAGCGCGCAGGCGTTATCGATCCAAAGCGAATGCCCGTGGAAAGTATCCTGTCAGCGGACGATTGTTTTATCGCGCCTTTTTTTCGTCGGTTGGAATTCGTGCCGCAGACGCTCCTCATCCTATGTAGCCGTGAGAAAAAACAGGATGGGACCATAGTGAAAGCAGAGATTCTCGAAGGCAATCCGGGCCGTCTCCTGGTCGCGCTGCGAGTACGCCAGGCAGACGCTGAAAAATGCGCGCAGAAGCTGATGCTGATGAACCGCCGGATGGCCCAGACCGAGGGCTTCATCAGCCTGGACGTGATCCGCAGGGACGGCGGGCTGGGAACGGATTTCTTCGTGATCGCCCGCTTCGACAGTATCTGGACCCTGGAAAAGTGGCGCGGTTCTCCCGAACGGATGAGCGTTCTGGCGGAGATAGAGGAGATGGCGATCATCGACGTCTCGCGTCAGTACGTGGCCGGCGCGAACATCTGGTTCGAACCGATCGTATCGTTGCCGAGTCCGCCCAAACCGCCCTTGTTATGGAAGCGATGGATTACCAGCATGATAGCGGTCTATCCGCCGCTGATCATCCTCGTGCCTCTTCTCAAACCCGTCACCGCGCCATTGCCCGAAGTACTTGGTCTACTCGTCGTGGGCACAATACTGACGGGCTTGACGACGGCGTTCATTTCACCGTTTCTGACCCGGCGTCTGGGCCCGTGGCTGACGCGCGCATAATCTCCGCGGGCGGCAGAACAGCGCGCGAAGAGCCGGGATCTGCAGGAGGGTCGGGCACTCCGCAGAGGCCCGACCAATCGATCCCGCTCAGACTGCACGCGGCTGGCCCGCCAGGTTCACGTGAACGTTCTTTTCATGCGTGAAGCTGAAAAGCTCCTCGACGGATTCCTCGCGACCGATGCCCGACTGCTTCACGCCCCCGAAGGGCGCGCCAATGAAATGCTTGGAGACTTCGTTGACCCAAACGAAGCCCGCCTCAACTGCCTGGACGGTCCGGTGCGCTTTTTCCAGATCACGCGTCCAGATGGAGCAGGTAAGACCGTACTCGAGACGATTGACGTCCTCGATCATCGCGCTTTCGTCGCTCCATTTGAGCACCGAAAGAACGGGCCCGAAGATTTCCTCGCTCGCAATTTTCATAGTCGGCGTGACGTCGGCAAAAATGGTCGGCTCCACGTAAAAGCCCCCCTCGAGCGCCGGATCGTCCGGAACTTTGCCGCCATAAACCAGCTTGGCGCCTTCTTCGTTCGCCGACCTGATGTATGACAGAACGCGATCGTGCTGCGCCTTGTTGACGATCGCACCCATGGTCGTCTGCGGGTCCGTCGGAATGCCCGGCTTGAACCGGGACGCGGCGTCGCGGACACGTTCGACAACGGCGTCGTGAATGTCGGCATGCAGAAACGCCCTGCTGGTCGATCCGCAGGATTGCCCGCACCAGGTAAAGTTCATGCCTCCGACGACGGCCCTGGCGACAGTGTCGGGATCCGAATCCGGGAAGGCGATCAGCGCGTTCTTGCCGCCGAGTTCGAGAAGCACCGGTTTGACGGTGTCGCTTGCGGAGCGCATCACGGCGCGGCCGGCGTTGATGCTCCCGATAAGCGTCACCTTGTCCACCCCGGGGTTGTTGGCCAGCGCGGCGCCAGGTTCAGCGCCGCCCGGGAGGATGTTCAGCACGCCCGGCGGAAGCAGGTGACCGACCAGTTCGGCGAGCCGCAGCGAGGAAAGCGGTGCCTGTGCAGGCGGCTTCATGATGACCGCGTTGCCGGCGGCAAGCGGAGCCGCCATCTTGCCGGCGCAGAACATGAAGGGATGATTGAAAGCTATGATCCGCGCCACCACGCCGAGCGGCTGGCGGATCGAGTAGTTGAGGGCGTTCGGTCCCATCGGAATGGTAGCGCCCTTCATCTCGGTCACCAATCCGGCGAAGAACTCGGTTTGCGCCGCGGCGATATTGGCGTCGCCCATCATCTCGGCGACGGGATTGCCGCAATTGGCCGCGTCGATGGTCGCCAGTTCCCTGGCGTTGTCGCGAAGGATACGGGCGATTTCCTTCAGTATGCGCGCGCGCTCCAGGGGCTGCGTATCGCGCCAAACAGGGAACCCGGCGCGCGCCGCCACGACGGCGCGGTTCACGTCTTCGGCGGAACTCTCGGCGACGTCGCAGAGCGTTCTTCCCCGTCCGGGTTCGAATGTGGGAGCATAGCTGCCGGATACCGGCTCATGCCAGGACCCTCCGTAATAGATCCCTCGGTTGGACGGAAGCGTCGGCTCCCACGGACCGGAGTCGGACGGTTTCAGGACCTTCATGGCAATCTCCTTTAATGCGATTGTTCCACCGGCCCGAAAATTTGCTCCAGGCCGGCAAAGGTGTCTGCGTTCGTTTCCTACCTGACGTTGAGACGGCCGGCGGCATCGGCCGCACTCAGCCATTCGAGCAGCGCCGTGAGCTGCCGATCGCGCTCCCGGATGGTCTGGTTCTGGTCTCCCTCGAACTTATACCAGCCCTGCCCGGTCATGACGCCAAGGTTGCCTTGCTCCACCAGGTCGCGAAGCGCTTTGCGCCCCCTGTAGTTTTCGTCGCCCGTCTGCTCGTAAAGGGAATCCGTCACCGCCAAGGCGGTCTTCTTGGAGACGATCAGATCCTCCGTCAGCAACGGCCCCCAAAGCGCGAGCCGGGGTCCGAGGCTCAGGCGTACCGCTGCGTCGATATCATCGCGCGACGCCAGTCCTTCATCGATCAGCCGGTAGATCTCGGTCAGCATCGCGAACTGGATCTTGTTGATCAGAAAGCCGGGGCGTTCGGGACAGGCCACGCCCACGTGATCGATGGAACGGATGAACGCGCGCACCCACTCGATGAGGTCGGGTGGCGTGAAATTGCCATGGATGATTTCGATCACCGGGATGATGTGCCCCGGCGTGATGTAGTGGATCCCCACAACCCGCTCGCGAGCGGAGACGCGTTCGGCGATCCGGGAAATCAGGAACGATGAGGTGTTGGTGGCGAGGACGACGTCCGGCGGACATAGCCGGTCCAGTTCCTCGAAGACGGCCTGCTTTGTCTCCAGCACCTCTTGAACGGCTTCGTGCACCATGAAGGCGCCGGCGACCGCATTCGCAAGCGACGGCTCCGTGGAAACGCGGCTTAGCATGACCTCGACCTCGGCGCCGTCGTCACTGAAGCTCGCGGCGATCGGCCGTGCGCGCTCGGCATAGCTGTCCAGCATCGCGAACTGGGTGTCGCAGATCACGACCTTATAACCGTGCCGCGCGTAAAGCGTCGCGATCACGCAGCCCATGAAGCCCGCTCCGACGACGCAGATGCGCCCGCCCGGCGGGGGTGAACCGAACCCGCCGGCCATCAGTGCACCGCCGCATACATGATGCGCTCCTCGGTTGCGTCCTCGGGGGTAAATTCCTCAACGATGCGCCCTGCCCGGCACACCAGGATGCGGTCGGATATGTTCATGATTTCGGGAAGGTAAGACGAGATTACCACAACGGCGATGCCTTCTTCTGCGAGTGTATTGATCAGATGATGAATTTCCGAAATCGCCCCTACGTCAACGCCGCGGGTCGGCTCATCGAAGAAGATCACCTTCGGCTTCTGGACCAGTGACCGGGCAATCACGACTTTCTGCTGATTGCCCCCGGACAGCTCGATGACGCGAGCATTGGAATTGATAGCCTTGATGTTGAGCTTCTTCGTCCACTCCTCCGCCATCTCCCTGATCTCGGAATAGCTCACGAAAACGCTTGAACTGACATGGGCGGCCTGGGCGGCACGATGGATGTTATCGGCAATCGACATGCTTTCGTAAAACCCCTCGACCTTGCGGTCCTCGGTCACGTAGACGACTCCGTCCCGCACGGCTGGTCGCGGGGTCCGATAGCGAACGGGCTTGTTCTCAAGCTTGACTTCGCCACCGTGAAAGAAGTCGCGCTTATAGATGCCCGAGATCACTTTGGCGGCTTCTGTTCGCCCGGAGCCGATCAGGCCGAATATTCCGGTGACTTGGCCGCTATAGACCGAAAACGAGGTGTTCTTGACGACCCGCGACATCGAGAGGTTCTGCACCGACAGGATTTTCCGACCCTGCCGTCGAACCGTGTCTTCCCCGTGCCTGTGATAAAGATAGTCGGAGAAGGTGCGGCCTACCATTGCCCGAACTATCGTTTCCCGGTCGAAATGGTCGACAACGTCGCTCATCACCAGTTCGCCGTCCCGCAAGATGGTGATCCTGTCGGCGATGTTCAGGGCCTCCTCGAGCGCGTGGCTGATGAAGATCACCGAAACGCCGCGCTGCCTGAGATCGTTGACCAGCGCGAAAAAATGCCGCTTTTCCTCGGGCGTCAGCGTGGCGGTGGGTTCGTCGAAAATGATGACCCGCGCCTTCTGCCGCACGGCCCTCGCGATTTCGACCATCTGCTTCTGCGCCGCGCCGAGCGTTGCGACGTCGGCCCACGGATTCACCTGGAAGTTCAGCGACTGCATGAACTGCTGGGCGCTGATGTAAATGCCGCGAAGCCGGTTGAAGAGCTTCTCCTCGCCCAGGAACAGATTCTGGGCGACCGACATGCTGGGAACGAGGCTGGTTTCCTGAAACACCATGGCCACGCCGTGCGACAAGGCTTCGCCGGGCGTCACGAAGGTGACCGGCTTGCCGTCGAACAGCATTTCCCCCTCGGTCAATTGGGTGACCCCCGCCATGATCTTCGTCAGGGTGGACTTGCCGGCACCGTTCTCGCCGAGAAGCGCGTGGACCTCTCCGGCCATGAGCGTGAAATCGACGTTCCGGATCGCGGCGATTCCGCGATACTCCTTGGTCGCGGACCGCATTTCGATGAGCTTGGATGTCTCTGCCATGGCCATTTCCTAGATCTTCGCCCGCACCACGATATCGCCGCCCTTGCAGGTCATCAGCAGGCCGTCGCCGACGGGCAGGCAGCTGGTAACGCCGTGACGTATCCCGTTCGCGCGGGAATGCAGGCTCTCGACGGGATGGCCGTGGCCGTCCAGGCGCATCATGATCCCCATCGACCGCGAAGGCGCCCAGGGCTTCAGTTCGCCGAGCTGCTTGAGGCTGCCGCCCTGCATGGGTTCGAGGTAGGAATGCGGATGATGCAGCGACGGAGCGATCCAGTATTCGGGATCGATGGTCTCCACCATGCGGCGGCGGTACTCGTCCTCGCGCAGGACGAATTCGACGAGCTGGGTGCGCGGCGCGAAGATGGAGAGCCAGAGATCCTCGCTCTTGCTGTCGCGCGCCAGCCGCGCCGGGTAGCCCGGCAGATCGTCGATGACGACCTCGGTCCGCCCGTCCGGCGAGATCCGCAGCAGGCGATGACGCCAGCTTTCCGAGACGATGATATCGCCGCCTTCGTCCACGGCGACGCCGTAGGGAAACGCCAGCTTCCGCGCCATGCAGGTCGCGGCGCCGCCGGCAAGATCGATTTTCCAGACCGAGCCGCTGGCGCCGTGGGTCATCAGATCGGCCTTCCAGCCTGTCATCCGGTGAGCCTGGCTGGCCAGGCAGACAAACAGCGTATCCTCGCCGGCGAAGGCAGCCGCCGAGGCAGACACGACCGGTATATCGCCCAGTGTCGTGAATTTCCGTCCGTCATGCGCTCCGCCCCGGATGACCAGGCGGCCTTCTTCGAGCCCCGCCGCCAGCGCGCCCGAGGGGTGGGCTGCCAGGCAGGTGATGGCGCTCGACGCCGTCCAGACGATCTCCGTCTCCTTCGACGGGCCGAGGCTCAACAGCCGGGGGCCGGACGACAGCAGGATGCCGCTGGCGGTCTCGACGATGTTATCCGGAGCGGCGACCGCCGCCATCGCCTCGGCCTCGTCGATGCGGGTGTTGGGACGCAGCGCGCCGTCCATCGGCGGCAAGGTGATCGCCGCGCTTCCGCTGCCGCGGAAGCGGTCGAACAAGCGGGTAAAGGGATTACTCACCGGCCGTATCTCCCCAGTAGTGCCTGATGCCCGTCCAGTCCTTGTCCGCGCCGGGTATGTCGTAGACGCCGATCCGGTCATTGAAGAGCCCGCCGAGGAAGAGCCGTCCCTTGTGTTCCCTGATCGAGGTGATCGAGGGATGCCTGATGCCGGCGCGGTCCCAGAGAACGTCGAGGATCCGGCCGTCCAGATCGAACTTGAAGACGCAGCCGGAGTTCATGTTCGGATACATCCACTCGTCGCTTGCGACGCGGTAGACCATCCGGCGACGGAACTGCGGCATCCGCTGCGCGAGGTCGAAGGTCGGCGATCTCATGCCGAGGATCGCGCACCAGAAATTGCCGTCGGAGGCCTTGTTGATATTGTCGGGATAGCCCGGCAGATTCGGGATCACGACTTCGGTCTGCCCCTTGCGCGGGCCGTCGAACCAGTACCGGCTGATCCGGCAGCCCCACGTCTCCGCGAAGAGGAAGGATTCGCCGTCGCCGGCCATGGTGATCCCGTTCGGGAACTGGAGCCTGGGCAGGATGGTCCGCGATGATCCGTCGCGCGGGTCGTAGCAGATGATGCGGCCGTTGCCCCGCGATTCGAGCGCGTCGAGCACCCAGTCGTGGATCTCGTAGCGGATGGTGGCTTCAGAGAAGAAGATCCGCCCGTCCGGCGCGATGTCGAGGTCGTCGGCGAGTCGCATGCGCGAGTCGTCGATGATCGAGAACAGGGACCGGTTCGTCTCGTCGGAGAGCTTCACGGGCTTGCGGTCCTTCGTGACCTTGTAAAGCCCCATGCCGCCAACGCAGACGACAAGCTCGCGCTCGCGGTTGAACGCCATGCCCAGCGGATGGCCGCCAATATGCACGTAGACCTCGTGCCGCGTGTAGTCGGGCGCGAAGAACCGGATGATGTCGCCGTGCCGGCTGCCGCAATAGAGATTGTCGTCCTCGTCGAGAATGATGTCTTCCGGCCCGTCGAGCTCCCCCTTGCCGATCGGCTCGGCCGAGGCGAGCTTGTCGTTGACCTCGTAGGGCGAGCCGGAACCTTCGGCGGTGGGCGGAGATGCCGGCAGGGCGAAATAGGTCGGCGAGACATAGGCCCGGTTCAGGATCTTGAGCCTGTTCTTCATCCATTTAACGTCGATCGCCACGGCGGTCAGCAGGATGAGGCCCAACACGAGATCGCTTGCGCCGGTGCGCAGACCCATCCGCACCAAGGCATTGGTCACCATGACCACGATGACGGTACCAATGATCGCCTTGGCGACCGAGCCGCGCCCACCGCCCAGGCTGTTGCCGCCGAGAACCGCCGCCGTGAGGATGACGATCTCGAGTCCGACGCCGACGGAACCGCCGATGCTGCCGAGACGCGAGGCGTAGAACAGGGCGCCCGCCGCCGTGAAGACACCCGACATGACATAGGTCTGGGCGACGATCCACTTGACCGGAAGGCCGATATTGTAGGCCGAGCGGCGCGACCCGCCAACGGCGCTCAGATGCCAGCCGAACCGCATGCGGGTCATCAGGATATGGGTCAGGATGGCGACGATGGCCGCGACGAACAGCGAGAGCGGCATTCCCAGAATGTGGGCCTCGCTCAGGTAATCCCACTGCGGCACCGGCGTTTCGGAATAGGAGGCGCTGACGCCGAAATTCAGCGACAAGAGCTCCACGATGGCGCGCACTAGGATCAGCGTGACCAGGGTGGTCAGAAACGCGCGCAACCTGAGGAAGCCGACGAGGAAACCGTTGACGGCGCCGACGAGACCGCCGAGCGCCAGAACAGTCGGTATCACGACGATCAGCGGCATGCCGGCGGCATTGACCAGGTAGAGCGCGCAGAAATTGCAGAGCGCGAAGACAGAGCCGACGCTCAGGTCGATGCCGCCCGCCTTCAGGACCAGCGTCATGCCGATGGCGACGAACAGGTACTCCGCCAGCAGCTCGCCCATCGTGCCAAGGCTTCCGATCGTCAGGAAGTTCGGAATGATAAGGGAGAAGACGACGACGGCGATGGCGAGGAACATGAACGGGATCGCGTTGTCGATCCAGTTCTTCGACAGAATCTCGCCCACGACGTGGTCAGGGAACAAGCGGTACCGCCAGCGCAAATAGGCTTCGCGCGCACTCATGCGTAATTCTCCGGTTTCAAAGGACGGCCACCGCCCGTGCGGCGGCCGCAGGCCTGGATCAGTTGCCGGCCTTGATCTGGTCGACGGTCCAGCAGGAGGTCGGAGCGACCGTATCCGGGGTCAGGATCTGGTTCTCGGTGTAGACGGCGAAAGGCTGCGAGCCGGGGGTTGGCTTCGTCTGCAGCAGCACCTGGATCGTCGAGGCGAGCACCTTGGCCTGATCGCGCGTGTCGACCTTCACGTAGGACGAGAACGCCCCGCTTTCGACATTCGTGCAGCCGAGTTCCTTGTTTCCGCCGCCCGTCGAGATCAGCTTGATCTGGTCCTTCTTGCCGGCTTCGCGGATGGCTGCGGCGATGCCGACGTCCATGTTGTCCCAGAGTCCGATGAAGCCGCACAGATCGTCGTGCTGCTTGATGATCGTCGAGGCGATGGAATGCGCCTTCGACGCATCCCAGTCGGCCGCCTGGGTAGCCACCAGTTTCACGTCCGGATAGTCGACTAGGGCATCTTCGACACCGGCGACGCCGAGCTGGTTTGGCGGTGCCGTGACCGGGCCCTGGATCACGGCGATCTTCCCGGAGGTCCCGGCGCCGCAAAGACGCGCCGCTTCCTTCGCGGTTTCGACGCCGACGCCATACCAGTCGCCGCCGACGAAAGCGTCCGAGTTGACCGGCGTCTTCATGTTCATCTGTATGACGTTGATCCCGGCATCCATCGCGCGCTGGATCAGCTTCACATAGGCCTGCATGTCGGCGTTCTGAACGATGAGAATGTCCGGCTTCTCGTTGATGAGCTGCGAGATCGCCTGCGCGCCGGCATCGACGCTGTAGTTGGAGTCGCGGATCGTCAGCGTGTAGCCCAACCTTTCGGCGTCCCGTTCCACGGCCGCCATCCAGCCCTGCGTGAGATCCCATCCCATCGTGACCGGAACGAAGGCGACTGTCTTGCCCTCGAACGCCTTCTGGTACTTCAGGATCATCCCGTCATCGGGGCGTTCCGCGGAAGCCGGCACGACGTGACCCGCGATCCCCAGCATCACGGCTGCGACGCCGGCTGTCTTCTTGAGCATGGAAAGTTTCATGTTTCTCCTCCCTAGAGATGTGTTTCTGTCTCTTCTGGACCGCCCAGAATTCTAGATGTCGCCTTGCTGCGAGGTCTGTTCGTCGCGCGGGTTGAGCAGCGAGTCCACGATGATGGCCAGCAGCAGGATCAGGCTCTTGACGATGTTCTGGACCGAATAGTCCACGTTCATGATCGTCAGGCCGTTCAGCAGCAATCCGATGAGGACCGTTCCGGAAATGACGTTCCGGATACTGCCCTTGCCGCCGGCAAGGCCGATCCCTCCGATCACCACGACCAGGATGATGTCGTAGACCATCGTCGAACTGGCCAGCTTGGTGTTCACGGACGAGACCGTCATCGCCGTGATCAGGCCGGCGCAGAAGGCGATGCCTGCCGAGGCCGCGTACATCAGAACCAGCATCGGACGAATAGGCATTCCGCTGTTGCGCGAAGCCAGCGGGTTGTCCCCGATCGCATAAACGAAGGCGCCGTAGCGCGTCAGCCGCAACGCCACGAATGCGATGCAGGAAATAATGAGGAACAGCAGGACCGGCATTGGTATCGCAGCGAGGGTGCCGGTTCCCAATAAAGCGAACCAGCCCGCGTCGCCGCCAATGAAAATGTTCTCACTGGAGACGAGGGCATATCGCCCAAGCCCGGAAATCACAGTCGCCATCGCCAGGGTGGCGAAGATCGCCGGGATCTCGACATAGGCGATCAGGAACCCGTTAATCGCGCCAAGGACCAATGCCAGCAGCAACCCCAGAAACAGAGCCGTTTCGACCTGCATTCCTCCGGCAAAAAGCGTAAAGCTCCAGCCTGTCGAGAATACCATCACCGCGACCATCGTCAGGTCGATGCCACGGCCGATCACGACGACCGCCATTCCGATCGCGAGGATCCCAAGTATCGAGACGCTCTGCAAAAGAGAAAGCAGGTTGGACAGGTGGAAAAACCCGTCGAGAAAAATCGAGAACAGCACGAAGAGCACTGCCGAGATGGCCATGACCATCTGCTCTTGGTTCAGGGACAGTACGGCATCCCGGCTGAACTTCAACGTATTCTCCTCCCTCGCACGCCCAAGCCTGGTACTCGGCATCGCCGAGGGTATCTGACACAGGTCTGAAGCCTCGAAGCGCGCTCAGCGCCCTTCAGCCAGCCTCACGCTGGCCAAGCGGCCGATCTTTGTCCAATATTAAGAAACGACAAAAACATAACCTTCCCCTTATGGAATGGGCGAACGGCCACTGCCGCGCCGACATCGATACGCGGCACACTCCTCATGTTTCCCGGGTTTTAACGGGGCATTTCTGGGGTTATACTGGCTGCTGCCGGCCTGCCTCACGGCAGGTTCAATAGTCGGCATGCTCGCGCAAAGGAGCGGAAATCATAAATAAAAAAGACAACTCCGAGGCGCAGATCTCGTCGAGCGGGACGCCCAGGGGACAGGTCCACTCGAGAAATCTGACGCTGCACAAGCTCGACATCTTTTGTGCGGTTGCACGATATTCCAGTGTCACACGTGCGGCCGAAAATCTGAATATCGCCCAGCCCGCGGTGACCGCTCATCTGCGCGGGCTGGAGCAAAGCCTCGGCGTCCAGCTCGTCAAGAAGGTCGGTCGGAACATCGCGCTCACCCCTGCGGGCGAGCGCGTATATTTTTGGGCATCCGAGCTCATGACCCGAAGCTCGGAGATGCTGCACGACCTTGCCGATATCCGGCGGGGCGTTATCGGCCACACGAAACTGGCGGCCTCGATGGTCGCAGGCAGCTACGCGCTTCCCGATATCGTCATTGACTTTCACCGGGATTTTCCCGACGTCATCGTGAGCACGTCGATCCTTTCGCCAATGCTGGCGACCCAAGCAGTGCTGTCGGGAGAATGCGATTTCGGCGTGACGATCCTCGACCCGAACCAGAATACATCGAAGCTGGAAATCGAACTTCTCTGGCAAGAACCGCTTCATCTACTGGTAGCCAGCAACAGCACCTTGGTGGGAGATGTCGCGACGCGTACGGAACTTGAAAACCTGCCGTATATCACGCCCGTAAAAGGTCAAATCGTCCGGGAATTGATCGATGAAGCCTTACGCACCCTCGGTGTTGTCCGGACGCGAAGCGTTCTTGAGTTTGGCCATCCGGAGCCGATACTACGCGCGGTCCGCGCGGATCAGGGCGCGGGTTTCATCTTTCAAAGTGCTTTGCCGTCACACTTGGAAGCAAACGGGCTCAGGCGCGTGCGAACGCCTCAGATGAAGATCGCGATGCCGCTTTTCATGATTCACCCCCAGGAAGCCAAATTTACTCGAGCGCAAACGGATCTCATGAACAGGATCCGGACCAGATTCTCGATACAGAAACCCCTTTTCGATTTTCCATCCGACCGTGATTCAGTCTAGAGCCTCAGCGGCCGATGATCTTCCTGACCGCTGCAAATTTCGCACGGCAATCCCCGCCCGCCTCAGCCAGCTTGTTCATGAACAGGGCGACGTCCTCCTGGGACTTTCAGACCTCCCGGTCGACAGACTCCGGGAGGCATTTCAGCGGAGACTGCGGAACAACCTAAACATGACCTTCGGCGTTGTCAGGCCAAGTTAACGAGTTCTGTGAGTGTAAGTTTGTAGTCACTGAGCAAATTGACAACAAAGTCCCGCAACCAGACACTGCCGAGATCGCTCTCGGATCGCTTGTGCCAGTAAACCCTCAGGTCGATCGTCGGCAACTCCAGGGGGACTTCGACCATTTTCAGGTTGGCTGCTTCCGAATAAAATCGCGCCAATGTCGTAGGCGCGGTGGCGATCAGATCTGTCTTGGCGACGATGAGGGGCGGAGCCAGGAAGTCCGTGACCTGAAGCGCAATGCGACGCGAGCGCTTGCCCTGTTGCAACAGCAGTTTCGCGATGATCCCGTCCCCGCCGCTCGCCGATGCGACGGTAACATGTTCGAGGGACAAATAGTCTTCCAACGAGAGCTTCCTGCCGATCTTAGGGTGGTCTGCGCGCGCGACACACATCCACCCGTCCCGGAATAACGATTGCTGCTCGACACCCTGCCTCAAATGCGGCCAGACGCCGACGGCGAGATCGATTTCGCCGTTTTCCATGGAATCCAGATGACTGGTCGGATGCGTCTGCGTGACCACGAGGCGGATGTTCGGAGCCACATTGCGGATATGCTCCGAAACCCTTGGCAGGAAAAGGATCTGCCCGATCTCCGACATGAGCACCGTGAATGTGCGTTCCTCCGTGGCCGGGTCGAACTCGGCATCCGCATTCACGGCCTCGCGAAGAGACGAAAGCGCATTTGAGACGACTGGAGCGAGGTCGACAGCCCGGCGTGTTGGGACCATTCCGTGCCGGGTGCGGATGAACAACGGATCCTGTAGCGCATCACGAAGACGCGCCAACGCACCGCTGACAGCCGGCTGCGACAAATGCAGCGCATCCGCGGCCCGACCGACGTTCCGCTCCCGGAACACTGCGTCGAACACGATCAGCAGATTAAGATCTATGCGCCTGTTATCCATGACACCGATGAGAATATACGAAATTACAGCCTTAAAAAATAGTGCGTAATTTCAACTGCTGCGGTAACGGCGAATAAAATCCTCGTCAAAGACCATGCCCCAACCCGGGCCGTCCGGGACGCCGATGAACCCGTCTTTCGGCGTTTCGTGGTTTGCGACCAGCCCCCGATAAAACGGATCGGCGGCGCGCGAATAGGTTTCCACGTGCGTCGCCTCGCCGGCCGACGCCATGAGATGCAGCGCCACCTGCGGCTCCATGTGCTGCGCCATGGCGACGCCATGCGTTTCGGCGAAAGCGGCGACCCGCCGCCAGGCGGTGGGGCCGCCCCCGATCGACGCATCGAAATTGCATATGTCGACCGAGCCCGCCGCGATCATCGTCTCGCAGGCCATCGGCGTGATCTCCATCTGTCCCGCGGCCAGGGGCGTGTTGACGCGTTTGCGCAACCGGGCCAGTTCGGCCACGTCGTCCTCCCAGAAGCAGGGCTCTTCCATCCAGGCGAGGTCCAGATCCTCGGTCAATCGCGCGAATGCCAGAGCCTCCTCGTGGCTCCACCCCTGATTGGCGTCGGCGATGATGGCGAAATGCGGTCCCATCGCGTTCCGGATCGCCCGTATCCTGCGCGCATCGCCGGCCGGATCGAACGGGCTGAACATCCCGACCTTGAGCTTGATCCCCGCAAATCCCTCCGCGGCGACCTCCTCGGCTCCGCGGACGCAATCCGCTTCCTCCCAGTCTTCCGGCCAGGGACTGGCCATGGTGATGATCTCGAGTGTGTCGCGCCTGCGGCCCCAGCAATCGGCAAGCGCCTTTCCGGCCTTCTTGCCGGCGATGTCCCAGAGCGCGGCGTCGATGACGGAGATAGCGCGCGTCAGGATAGGTCTGCTCCAGTAGGCCGGACGCGTCACCGCGAACATCTTCGCCCAGAGCGCATCCATGTCTTCCACCGGCTGCGATAGCAGTAACGGGACGAGCGTCCGGTCGATGGCGCGCGCCACGTCGGCAGCGGGAAAACCGAGCTGCGTGAAATAGGCTTCGCCGCGCACGCCGTCCGCCGCCAGCCTGACGAGCACAGCATCGCGCGTCGGCCCGCGTTCACCACCCTTCGACGTCAGAACACTGTGGCGAAGCCGGCTGGCGTCCACCGGCACTTCGAGGACGATCGTTTCGATATGTTCTATGGCCATGAATCCGATTTGCCCGGCGTTGTGACTTCTTCGGTTGATAGGTCTTTCGGATCGAAGACGGCAGCCATGTCACTCCGGCTGCCGCCTCCCGCATTCTGCTACCCGTTGATCTTGAGCAGTTCGGCCTGGCGCGCTTCCATATCGTCGGTCCAGACGCCGATCTCCTTGAAGAAGCGCACCGCACCCTCGTGATAGGGAATGTCGAACTCCTTCTGGAGGAAATAATCGCGGGTGAGGCTCGCCTCGAGGATCTTGTGGGCGCCGCGAATGCTGTCGATCTCCTCCCAGAACGTCTTGGTCGCGACATAGACCATGTCCGCATCGGTGGGAGCTCCGGTCGTGAAATAGAGATCCCAGCCCATCGCCGTCATGTCCTGCTCGACACCGGCCACCGATCCGGCCTTGCGCGTGGTGGCAACCGAACCGGGCATTTCGGCCTGGAACCGCTTAATCGCCTCCGGATCGCCATCGGGAATAACGGGCAGGTATCGCACGCCACCGACCGCGGCCGCGGTTTCCTGCACGCCGCTGTTGTTGATCGTGCTGAAAGCGATATCCACCGCATCCTCCTTCAACGCCTGCAGGCTGGACCCCGAATTGGGAACCGGAATGATCTTGAAGTCTTCTTCTGTGTCGTTATTCGCAGCCAGCGTCGCTGTCGTGAACAGAAGCGAGATCAGGTGGCTCGGATATTTGCCGGCAAGGCGGGCGCCCTTGGCGTCCTCCAGTGTCTTGTAGGGCGAATCCGCACGCACGATGAATGCCGCGTCGAAGCGCGTGATGGCTCCGATGATCCGCAGGTTCGGATTGTGCATGAACGGCTCCTTGCCGCGATAGGCCAGCGCGAGATCGGGTGCCGAGTTCACCGCGAACGGCAGTTCGCCATTATCCAGCAGACCCAGATAGACGCTCGATCCCGTCATCGGCTGGACACGCATCTGCAGTTTGCTGTGTTCGGAGATCGTCTTGGCGATGGCCGCGGCCGAGGTGTAGGCGAACGAGCCCTGGGCCGTCGAACCGATCCCGGCGGACATACGCTCCTGCGCATGCGCGCCGATGGTCAAGACGCCTGCGAGCAAGGTCGCCGCGACGCTGGTCGTCCTTAGCAAGGTGTTTCCCAACATGGTGTTTCCTCCCTTTTTGTTGGCTTGGTAGTTCACTTCCCGGCCGAAGCGATCGCTTGGGCCGAGGGACTTCGGTTGAAGAGCAGCACGGTCAGACCGACGAGTATGGCGCCCGTCACCGTGGCGAATGCCACGCCATCGACCGGCATCAGATTCAGGAAGACGAGCAGGACCGCGGCCGCGAGCAAGGCGCGGGACGGCCATTTCATCGCGCCAAGCCCGTAGCCCGTCGCGACAACGGCCAGCCCGCCGATGCCACAGATCGCGAATCCGATCGTGACCAGATTGGTCAACCAGTCGGCGGAGAGGATCAGACCCGGGAAGTAGACGAACAGGAACGGCACGACATAGGCCGTGGCCGCGAGCCGCGCCGCCGTCCAGCCGGTCGCCATGCCGCTCGCCCCGGCGATCGACGCCGCCGCGATGGCCGCGAAACAGATCGGCGGCGTGATCTGGCTCGATACACCGAAATAAAGGATGAACAGATGCGCGCCGAGCGGCTGGACGCCGAGATCGATCAGGGCCGGGCCGATCAGGACCGCCAGCAACAGATAGACACCCGTCGTCGGCATGCCCATTCCCATCAGGACCGACATGCCCGCACCGAGGATCAGCAGCAGCATGAGGCTGCTTTGCCCGACCTGGGTGAGAAGCAGCGACAGTGAAAATGCGAGCCCGGTGATGTTCAGCACGCCGATGATGATGCCGGCGAAGGCACAGATCAACGCGATCTCGACGATCGCCGCGCCGGCCGTGTCGACAATCTCGCGGATGCGGAAATTCAGGCTTCGCGTCTTCAGCGCGTGCACGACAAAGATCGCTCCGATGCCGAGGAAGGCCGCCTTCTCGGGCTGAAAATTGAGGCCGAACATCGCATAGACGATAATGACGAGCGGGAGTGCGTAGACGCCGCTTTGCCGCAGGACACGCAACACCGGCTTGCCGGTGTCCTCGGACACGCCGATACCGTCGCGGCGCGCGATCAGATGCACCTGCAGCAGCAGACAGAAATAATAAAGTCCGATCGGGACAAGGGCGGCGAGCGCCACCTGTGCATAAGGCAGGCCAAGGAACTCGGCCAGCAGGAACGCCGTCGCGCCCATGATCGGCGGCATGAGTTGTCCGCCCGAGGATGCGGCGGCCTCGATCGCGCCTGCCTGGACCGGCGTGTAGCCGGATTTCTTCATGAGCGGGATCGTCACCGTGCCGGTGCTGACGACATTGGCCACCGCGCTGCCGGAGATACTGCCGAACAATGCGGACGCGAGCACCGCCACCTTGGCCGGCCCTCCGGCCGAACGCCGGATGAGCGATCTGGAAATATCGCTGAAGAAATCGCTGCCGCCCGTCGTAAACAGGATCTGCCCGAACAGGACGAAGGACAGCACCACGCCGATCACGATCGCGATCGGCACGCCGAACAGCGCATTGACATCGGAATAGAGATACACCGCCAGCCGCGGGTAGGAGGTCGAGTCCGCGTAGAGCACGCCCGGCATGTAGGGCGCGAGAAACGCATAGCTGAGGAACACCGCCCCGACTATGATCAGGGTCCAGCCGGCATATCGCCTGATCCCCTCGAACAGCAGTATCAGTGTAAGCGTTCCCAGAACGATCAGTTCGACCGGCCGTTGAAACGATACCATCAGGATCCAGTCCCACTTGAGGGCCGGATATGCACCGCAGACCACGGAGGCGGCCGCCGCGCCGTAATCCCAGAAGGGAACCGTCCTCTCGGGGATTTCCCGAAGGCGGCCCGAACGATGCAGGAAGCCGACGGCCATCGTCAGGCCGAAGAACAGCGCGAGATACTGCTCCTTGTAAAAGGCGTATCCCGCCATTCGCGCGACATCGAGCGCGTAGATGGTGCCGAGCGCCACGATCAGCATGCACAGCGCTGTCGCGATCCAGGCGTGGATACCCTGAAGCGCGCGTTTGCGGGTCCGTTGTGAAATTTCCTGCATGGTTCTTAAAGCCCCTCGCCTCAGCCGAGGTATTCGGGTTCGGGAAGGCCTCTGGTGCCGAGGCCGGTGATGGCGAAGAGCGAACCGGCGAGTTCCTGTTCGGCTTTCTGCCGGTCATCGAGGCGGTAGGTCGCCGTCGTGACATAGAGGACGTCCCTGTTCGGTCCGCCGAATGCGCACATGCTTGGATTACTGACGGGCATGTCGATACGCAGGTCCAGCTTGCCCTCCGGCGTCCAGCGCAGCACGCACCCCGCCTCGTAGGAGGCGACCCAGTAGCAACCGTCTTCGTCCATGGCCGCCCCGTCCGGGCGGTTCATCTCGGCGAAGACGCGCCTGTTGGAGAGCGATGCGGTATCAAGGTCGAAATCGAATGCCCAGACGGTGTGCTGCTGGGAATCGGCGAAGTAGATCGTCCTGTCATCCGGGCTGAACGCAATTCCGTTGGAAGCCTTGACGCCGCTCGCCTTGGCCGTGATGGTTCCGTCCGGCTCCAGGCAGTAGAGCGTGCCTCCGTCGGTCTCGTATGTCTGGTTGACCGTTCCGGCCCAGAAACGGCCGCGCCGGTCGCAGCGTCCGTCATTCAGAAAATAGCCCGGCTGATGGTCCGGCGTGCTCCAAAGCCATCGCGGCGCCTGCCCCAGGTCTTCGACAATGGCGAAACCGTCCCAGCACCCCGCGACCAGCCCGCCGGCGCTGCGAAAGGAGAAGCTGTTGATCCGTTCCGGCGTGTCGACCGCTTGGTTTTGTCCGGTTGCGGGATCGAAGACATTGAAGGTCTGGCCGAAGATATCGACCCAGTAGAGCTTCTGCTCGCCTTCGTGCCATCGTGGGCATTCGCCCAGTTGCGCACGAATCCTGAGCGCGCAGTCAACGCCGATCATATTGTTTTCCTCCTCAAGCCGCATGCGAAACGCACACAACTCCTCCCTGCAGAGCTTAGCACCCTAAATTTAAATCAGCAATATTTTACTTATTTTTATTTCTTTATGCCGATTATATATTTAAATAGCAATATTAATACTGCTGATTGGAGCAATTTAATTGTCCAAGCGGCATTCAAGAAGACTGTTGTTTTCGGGTTGCCAAGATCCGATACTTCAGACTCGCCCTCAGGCCTGCGGCCGAGGGAGCGCCATAGACGTTGCGGCTTAACGGCCCGAAGCCTTCAGTCGCAGGACGTTTTCAGATCGTGATGGTGTTCTCCCATTCGATTGATACGGATATTCTTCTCCACGCGTCCGCCCGGCTATTCGTCGAGTTGCCCGCCAGCCGGGGCCGGCATGTCTTCCGGCTTCCCGGAAGCGCTATCGACAACCATGTGACTGGAGGTGCCCTCCACCACCGTTTCGCCGTGCTGATTGACGAGCCTCTGGCGGAACTGGAGAATACCGCGGTCGCCGGACGAGGTTCGCCGCTTCGATTGCAGTGTCAGTTCGAGGTGAACCGTGTCGCCGGCGACGACCGCCGCCTTGAACGCCCAATTTTCCAGTCCGAGCAGAAAAACCACCGGCTCCTCGAATTCCAGCAGGTTTGCCGTCATCCCGAGCATGATCGCCGTCAGGTAGCCGCCGTGGAGAAGAGGCTTTCCGGCCGGTGTCGAGCGCGCGAAAACCTTGTCGCAATGAACCGGATGCCAGTCTCCGGTCACCATGCAGGCCGTTGTAAAGTCAGCTTCGCCGAGCGTGCGGCCCGGACCGGCGAGCCGCTGGTCGATTTCGAGCGTGCCATAGGAAAGAAGGGCCATTCGACAGTCTCCTCCGCGGCCGGAGCGGCTCCCGTTTCCGGGGCCGCTCCGTACCGAGTTCCCTAGCTGTCCAGGCTTCCGAGACCGGGCTTGTACTTCTTATCGAGGAAGTTGCCGATGCCCTGGTCCTGCCAGGCGCCGCGCTGGCGCAGCGTCAACTGATCCTGCTTGGCGAGCGTGTAGTCCATCGAGGCTTCCCAGCTCATTTCCAGCGAAAGCCGGTAGCCATCCTTCGTGGCGCGCAGGGCTTCGCCATCTTTCGATCCGATCTCGGCAGCCAGTTCCATGACGTTCTGCTTCAGCTCAGCCTTCGGCACGGAATAGTTCACCAGGCCGATGCGAGCGGCTTCCACTCCGTCGAACGGGCGACCGGTCAGGCCGTAGAACAGCGCGTCGCGCGGACGCAGAAGGTTGGCCAGCGACTTGCTGACGGAGCCGCCGGGAAAGATCTTGAAGTTGATCTCGGACAATCCGAGCCGGGCCTCGTTTGCGGCAATCGCGAGGTCGGCTCCCTCGACGATCGAGAACGCACCGCCGAAGCAATCGCCGTTGATCATCGCGATAGTGACCTTCGGATAGTATCGCAGCGTCCGGCCGCGCCATTCGACTGCGGCCCGATAGGCTTTCTCGAAGCGTGTATTGTCCTCCCGGTTCGCGAGGAAGAATTCCTTCAGGTCCATTCCGGCGCAAAAGGCGGGATCGCTGCCGGTGATGACGACGACGTTGATGTCCGGGCGATCGCGCAAAGCCTCGAGCACCTCGACCATGTCCAGATGCAATTGCGGGCTCATGGCGTTGCGCTTGTCCGGGCGGTTCAGCGTCACCACCGCGACCTTGTCGTGTTGTTCGACCACGACGGTTTCCAGCTTCATCATCGTTTCTCTCCTTTTCGTTTCGATGTTCAATACGGAAGTATTCGTCCCGGCCGGACCATGGAGCGGCCCGGCTAGTTAACGTTGCGGGCGCGCCCTTTCCAGAACGGCTCGCGAAGGGCCTTCTTGTCGATTTTTTTGTTCGGCAGACGGGGAAGCTCTGCGAGGAAACTGATGCTCTTCGGCTTCTTGTAGCTCGCGATATGAGCGCGGCAGTGCTCCACGAGGTCCTGTTCGCAGGGGCGGTCGTCGCCTTTCAGGACGACAAACGCCTTGACCGCCTCTCCCCATCGCTCGTCCGGGATGCCGATGACCGCGGCCTCGGCGACGGCGGGATGCAGATAGAGCGCTTCCTCGACCTCGCGCGGGTAAATGTTCTCGCCGCCCGAGATGATCATGTCCTTCTTGCGGTCGAGGATCGTCAGGAAACCATCTTCGTCCAGGCTTCCGACATCGCCGGAATGCATCCAGCCATTCTTGAGAACCTGTCGCGTCGCTTCCTCGTTGTTCCAGTAGCCGCGCATCATGGAGGGGCCCGCGATCAGGATTTCGCCCGTCTCTCCGGCGGGCAGGTCGCGCCCCTCCCCGTCGACGATCCGTATCGCGAAATGCAGAGCCGGCTGGCCCGCCGACGCCAGGCGCGCGCTGTTCGCTCCATCGCCGTCGAGACGGTGATGATGGGGCTGAAGAACCGTTCCCATCCCGGTCTCGGTCATTCCGTAGATCTGAAGGAAGATCAGGCCGTATGTGTCGATCGCCTCGCGCAGCGGGCCGACCGCCAGCGGGCCGGATGCGTATTCCACGAGGCGAAGCGCCGAATGGTCGCGCGGGTTGCTCTTCTGGTGGGCAACCAAATCCTGCACCATCAATGGCGCGAGATGCGCCATTGTCGCGCGATGGCATTCCAGTTGCTCCGAAACCACGGCGATATCGTATTTTCGCATCAAGATGATCGACGCGCCGCGGTAAGCGCAGCCCAGATGCGAGCACTTCGCTCCGATGTGGTAGAACGGCATGACGAGGAGCATGCTGTCGGCGGGGCCAACGCCCATTTCGCTCGCGATGATTTGCGAGAAACGCACTTGTCCGCGGTGATCGTGCATGGCGCCCTTGGGCCGGCCGGTCGTGCCGCTGGTGTAGATCAGATAGGCCAGATCGGTCGGTTCGGGCCGCGTCTTCGGCGGCTCCGGCGATGCCGCTTCGAGCAGCGCATCGTAGGAGGTCCCGGCGCCCTCGCCGTCAATGCAGAAACAGGCGACGATACCCGGATTTTCGCGCTTCATTTCCTCGACCATGGCGGCGTATTCCGCCTCGTAGAGAAGCACGCGCGGCCGGGAATCTTTCAGGATGTAGCCGATTTCCGGAGCCGACAGCCGATAGTTGATCGGCACGAGGACGAATGCCGCCGTTTCGCAGGCCGCATAGGCCTCCAGGTAGCGGGGACCGTTCTGCGCAAGGATCGCGACGCGATCCTGCCGGCACACTCCGAGGCCGGACAGGCCGTTCGCCAACCGAAAGACCGCCTCCGCGAATGCGCGATAGCTGACCGCACGATCCTCGTAGACATAGGCTGTGCTGTCGGCGTTCAGCGCGAGATTTCGGTCGAAGACGTCTCGCAATGTCTCTATTTTGTCGAGTTGATGCATGGCTTTTCGGTCCTGAGGTCAACGCAAGACGCTGGGCAGCCAAAGCGCCAGCGCGGGAAAGATGACGACGATCGCGATCCGGATGAGATCGGCGATGGCGAAGGGAACAATCCCTGCGAAAATGGTTCGGATCGGGATCGACCGGTCGATGCCGTGAAGCACGAAGACGTTGATGCCGACCGGCGGCGTGATCATGCCGAGCTCGATCGCCATGATCAGGACGATGCCCCACCAGACGGCGTCATAGCCCAGTCCGGTCACGACCGGCAGGATGAAGGGCAAGGTGATCACCATGCTGGAGATCGTCTCGAAGACGCATCCCAGCACCAGATACATCGCGAGGATACCCGCGATGACGACCAGGGGCGGCACGTCCAGATCGGTGAACATCGCGGTGAGCGCGCCCGGCAGGCGCGTGGCCGTGATGAAATAGGTGAAAATCGACGCTCCGATGATGATGACGTAGATCATCGCAGTGTTCGAGGCCGTCTCGCCAACCATTCGCATTAGGTTCTCGCGGTTCAGCGCGCGCCGGCCAACCGCGAACAGGGCCGCGACGAGAACGCCGACCGCGGCAGCCTCGTTGACCGTGAAGATGCCCGAATAAAGACCGCCCATGACTGCGCCGATCATCGCCAGAACGCCCCAGCTGCGGCCGGCGATCTGCAGGCGCTCCCGCCAGGACAGCCGCTCTCCGGCCGGGGCGGAATCCGGCCAAAGCCTCACGAAGACGAGAACGGCCAGAACCTGCAGGACAACCGCGAGCAGCGCCGGGATCAAGGCCGCAAGGAAGATGTCGATGACGAATTCGCGGGCCAGGAAGGCATAGATGACCATGACGATCGAGGGCGGGACGAGCATTCCCAGCGTACCGCCGGCCGCGATCGTGCCGGTCGCGAGCGCAGGCGAATAGCCGCGCTTCAACATCTGCGGCAGCGAGATCTGGCCCATCGTCGCGGCTGTCGCCGGCGACGAGCCGCAGACCGCGCCGAACCCGGCACAGCCGCCGACGGTCGCGCAGGCCAAACCGCCCGGCCAATGGCCGACAAGCGCGTAGATCAGGCGGTATATGTCGTCGGAAAGGCCGCTGATGGTGGCGAGCGATCCCATCAGGATGAACAGCGGAACGACGGCGAGGTTCGGATTGGAGAGCACCTGTGCCGACTCCGTGCCGAACAGGGTGACTGCCGGTTCGAAACCGGACAGGAGCCCGAAACCGAGGAACCCGGCGATTCCCATCGAGACACCGATCGGAATCCGCAGGATCATCAGCACGAACAGGCCGGCAAAGCCCAGTGCGGTCATGGCGATAGGACCGCTCACAAGGCTTCTCCATCCAGGCCATGAGCCGGCGCCTCGGCGCCGTCAGCCTTGTCGCCGTCGCGGATCTCGCTGAGGACAACCAGGAACTGGACAGGCAGGCACAGGGCGAGGAATCCGGTCGCGACCAGCCACCAGGGCGCAAGCGGCCAGGCGAGAAACCATGTGGACGCGCCCGATTGGGCCAGATCAAGACTGTGTATGAGCAGGCGCCAGACGACGACCGCGAAGAACGCCAGCGCGACGGAGGACCCGAATATGCCCAGCAGCCGGTAGATACGCGGCCCGAACACACCCGCCACGAAATCGATCGACAGGTGATGACGCCTCTGAAGCGACAGCGGAATGAACCCCGCAACGGCCACCAGGCTCAACAGTTCGGCCACTTCGGATACGCCGATGATGGGGCTGGTAAAATAGGTTCTGAGCAGCGCGTCGCCGACTGTCATCAGCGCGACGATCAGCAGCAGGCCGACGCTACCCGCGGCCAGGATGTTGGTTGTCTTCTGCATGGCTAGACCACTGGTTCGGCTGCAACGGGCGGGAGCTTCCACGCGGTCCGGACGGTCATCCGCCCGGACCGCGGGACAGGTTCACTCGGCGTTCGCAGAAGCGGCGAGCGCGGCCTTGAATGCCTCGAGAAGCGCGGCATTTCCGTCGGATTTGGACGCCCAGTCGTCGACCACCGGCTGAAGGGCTTCCTGCCATCGCCTGGCTTCTGCCTCCTCCGGATAAACCGCGGTCTGCTTCGGGTCGTTGTCGACCTTTTCGCGGACCACCCGCTCCTCCGCCTTCAGGACCTCGCCCCATCGGCGGGCGAAGGACGCGCCGCCAAGTTCTTTCAGGGCGGCCTTTGCGTCGTCGGGGAGCCCGTCAAAGACCTTCTGGTTCATGACCAGAAGAGCGGTGACGCCGCCGAGCGGATAATCGAAATGATTGGGTGTGGCGTCGATGATGCGAAACGCGTCGAGCAGCGTCCAGTCCTGCAGGGTGCCATCGAGAACGCCGCGGCTGATGTTCTCCGCAACGGACGGGGTCGGCACGCCGACAGGGGTTGCGCCGAGCGCCGCGGCCGCCGCGGCGAAGACGGGGCCCGCGGCCCTCAATCTGAGGCCGGCCATGTCGTCGAGCGAGCCGACAGACTTGGACGCATGCACCTGATAGGGACCGGTCACGTCGGCGGCCAGAACGTGGACGCCCGGATATTCGAGATCGCCGTCCTCGACGAGCTTCGTGATCGCCACGCCGGCGACGCTGGGATCGCTCCACAGAAACGGCAGTTCGGCGATCTCGTTGCCGGGAAACCGGCCCGGCGTGAATGACGGAATGATGATGGCGAGATCGGCGACGCCGTTCTGGACGATTTCGAGCTGCGCGGCCGGAGCGCCTAGCTGCCCGCCGGCCAGCATTTCCACCTCGATCGTTCCGTTGGAAGCCTCGCTGACTTCCTTCGCCCAGGGGCCATAGACCTTGGACGGGCCAAATGCCTGCGGCGGTTCGAACACCGAAAATGTGAGCTTCTGGGGTTCGGCGGACACCGATCCCGCAAGGGCGACCAAGGCTGCGCAGGCGAGCGCGCCTTTCTTGAAAAACATGACAGTCTCCTCCCGGTGTTACTGCGGATTTTTTCGCTTGGCTGGCGCTATTTGTCGGTCAGCCAGCAACCGTGAATGGAACTCCGCGAGTTAAATCTGTCAAATCGAGATTGTTTCCCATGTATTATCACGATTGGCGATAATGGCTGTTTCCTAGGCAGTTACCGTGTTTTGCGAGGAGGCCGGCCAACGCGAAAAAGGATGCCCTGATGATCCGGCGGGTCCGTTTTCGCCCGCCGATCCCGATCGGCGAGGATGCCCGGCGGGAATTAGGGTTCGGCATTCGGACGCCGACCGAAGCGGCAAGTTCAGCTGCGGAAGAATGCGGCGGGCAACGAGGCAAGGACCTTTCCGACCTGATCGGCCGCGACCTGCAGCGTCGGCAGATGCCTACGGATCGAATCCGTCTCGTATTTTCGTCCGGTCTGGGTGTTGATGTTGATCGCGGCGCGGATTTCGTCTCGCGGCCCGCGCACGGGCACGGCGATGGAGACGATGCCGTTGCCCACTTCGCTGTCCACGATTGCGTAACCCTGCGTGCGCACGGCGGCGATGCATTCGCGCAAACGGTCCGGGTCCGTGATCGTGTGATCGGTAAAGGCCTTGAACTCGGTCGTATCCAGATAATGGTCGAGCTCTTCCTGCGAAAGGCCGCTCAGTAGAACCCGCCCCATCGACGTCGCATTGGCGGGAAGCCGGTCGCCGGGGCGAACCGAGATCTGCACCGGCCGGGCCGAAATCGCGCGGGCGATATAGAGGATCTCGTTGTTCACCAGAATGGAGAGGCTGCAAGATTCGCCCGTCGCCGCCATGGTCGAATCGAGGATCGGCTGAACCAGCTCGGCCGTCCCGATCGAAGCCAGGTATGAATAGCCGAGCGTGAGCGCGAGCGGCTTGAGGAAATAGCGCTGTTCGGCGTCGCAGCCGACATAGCCGAGGCTTTCCAGCGTCAGGAGAAACCGCCGGGCGGCGGCGCGCGAGATACCCGTTCGCCTGGCGACCTCACCCACGCGGAGCATCGGCGCATCACGGTCGAACGTGCTCAGCACCCGCAGCCCGCGATCGAGCGAGGTGACGAACCAGTCCTCCGAAACGGACGGATTTTGTGTTGACGAGTCCAATTTGGCTCCATAGGCTTTGTGCGTATACCGAAAATAGTGTGCGCTATGCGCGCAGTCAAGCGCCGAGAGACCGGAACTGTCCGGCACGCGCTGACGGGGAGGAGACGGATGGATTTGGCGTTGCCGGAAGAGCTGACGGCGTTTCGCGACATGTTCGCGCGATTTGTCGATCGCGAGTTGATTCCACTGGAGGGACGGCTCGACGATAACGGCCACCTTCCCGAAGAAGACCGTGCAGCAGTGACAGCCAAGGCGAAGGAAGCCGGCATCTGGCTCCTCGATGTACCGGAGGAACTCGGCGGCGCGGGGCTTGGCGCCCTTGGCATGACGCTGTTCTGGGAGGAGGTCAGCCGCACGACAGCGGTGCCCGCGCGCGACTACACGATGTTCGGCCCCGCCGTGGGGCCCATATTGGAAAGCCTTACCGGAGACCTCGCCGAGCGCTATCGCGATCCGGTGTGCCGGGGCGAGAAGAACGCCTGTTTCGCGCAGACCGAGCCGGATGCCGGCGCCGATCCGCGCGGCATGCGAACACGAGCCGTTCGCGACGGCGACGCCTATGTGGTCAATGGCGTCAAGCGCTTCATCACCCATGCCGAAACGGCGGATTTCGCCCAGGTCATGGTCAAGACCCCCTCCCCGGATGGCGGCCGCGATGCAATCACCTGCCTTCTTGTCGACATGGACACGCCGGGCGTCCGGATCACGGCGCGGCACCGCACGATGATGGGCGACGCGCCCTGCGAGATTATGTTCGAAGACGCCCGCGTCCCCGTCGCCAACCGCGTCGGCGCCGAGGGCGAGGGTTTCGCGCTGGCGCAGAAGTGGATCAATCTCGGTCGGATCCGGCATGCCGCACGCGCCTGCGGCGTGGCGCGGCGCTGCATCGACATGACCGCGCGCTATGCCCTGCAACGGCGCACTTTCGGCGAACGGCTCGCCGACCGGCAGTCGCTGCAGTGGGTTCTCGCCGACAGCCGGACCGAACTCCACGCCACGCAGGTGATGACACGACAGGCCGCATGGAAGCTCGACAACCACGAGGACATCCGCCTCGAGAGCTTCATGGTCAAGGTCTATGGCGACGAGATGGGCTTCAGGGTCGCGGATCGTTGCATGCAATTTCACGGCGGCATGGGGCTGACGCTGGACTTGCCCATCCAGAAGATGTGGCGCGACCAGCGCAGTTTCATGATCACGGAAGGTCCATCCGAAGTCATGCGGATGGCAATTGCCCGAAGCGTTCTGGAAGAGAGCGCCTAGGGCACCACAAACGGGCCGTACCGGCCCTTTTTCGAAGCAAACTGGGAGGAAGTGATGAAAAAGACTCTTCTGATGACATGCGCCATGCTGCTTGCCGCGACATCGGCGCAGGCGGACGATCCGTTCTACAAGGGAAAACGGCTCGACGTCCTGATCAATTACGGCGCCGGCGGCTCCACGGACATCGAAGGCCGGCTCGTCGGCAAGCATCTCGCCAAGCACATACCGGGCTCGCCCGACCTGATCATCAAGAACATGCCTGGCGCGGGCGGCCTGCTGGCGACCAACTTTCTCGGCGAGGCGGCCGCGCCTGACGGCCTGACCATGTCCTATTTCACATCGGTCTACGAGTTCCAGCTGCTCGAGGATCCGGCTCTGCGCATCGACCTGCGCGACCTCGAAATCGTCGGCGGCGTCGAAGGCGTCCCGGTCAATTATATCCGCAAGGACGTCGCCCCCGGCATGGAAAAGCCCGAGGACATCGTCAATGCGGAGCCGTTCCTGGCCGGCGGCCTTCGCCCCACAGTCTCGAAGGACCTGCTCATCCGCCTCTCGCTCGACCTTCTGGGCGTGGAGCACAGGGTGATCACCGGCTTCAAGGGTAATGCGCCCGCCAGGCAGGCGGTCCAGCAGAACGAGGTGCAGTTCTATTCCGAGACGGTTCCGGCCTACATGTCCGTCGTCGTGCCGACGATGGTCGAGACCGGCATGGTGATCCCGGTCTTCCAGCATGAAGTCTGGCGCGACGGCAAGCCGACCGGCGCCGAAGGCGTGCCGGACAGCATTCCGACGCTCTACGATCTCTACGTGAAGGCGAAGGGCGAGGAGCCGTCCGGTCCGCTCTGGGACTCCTATGACACGATCAACAGGCTTTCGACCCGCATGCTGCGCCTGATCGCGTTGCCGCCGGGCGCGCCGGAAGAAGCCGTCGCCGATCTGCGCCAGGCCCTGACCGAGCTCACGACCGACGAGGAATTCAAGGCGGATGCGATGAAGAGCCTCAACTTCGTGCCGGTCTTCGTCCTTGGCGACGAAGCGGAAACCCTGATCAGGGAGCAGCTCAACGCGCCGGAGGAAACCAAGACTTTCCTCAAGGATTTTGTCGCGAAGGCGGGCGAATGATCGCCAGTCGCACCTAGCCTTTTCTCCACGAACCCGGGGCACAGTCCAGATGTTGGATGCCTTTCTGTCCGGCGCTTCCCTTGTCTTTACCTGGCCAGCGCCGGCCTTCCTGCTCGCCGGCATCAGCATCGGCCTGTGCCTCGGCATCGTGCCGGGGCTCTCGGGATTGACCGGGATGGCCATCCTGTTGCCCTACACCTTCACCATGGACACGGGGTCGGCCATGGCGTTCCTGCTCGGAATGTTCGCCGTGACGACCACCAGCGACACGCTGGCCTCCGTCCTGCTGGGCGTGCCCGGCACGGCGGCCTCGCAGGCCACCGTCGTCGACGGCTATCCCATGGCCCAGCGCGGGGAAGCGCCCCGCGCATTCGGGGCCGCATTCACCGTATCGGCGATCGGCGGCGTGCTCGGCGCGCTCGCCCTCGCCGTCTCGATTCCCATCGTCAAGCCGCTGATCATGACCTTCGCCGCGCCGGAATTCGTCATGCTCGGATTGCTCGGCCTCTTCATGGTGGGCTCCGTCAGCGGCCGCTCCATCCTGACTGGCCTGTCGGCGGCGGCGTTCGGCCTGCTCATCTCGATGGTCGGCTACGCGCCGCAGGGCGCGATCGCGCGCTACGATTTCGGCTTCGTCTATCTTCTCGACGGACTGCCGCTCGTCCCGGTCGTGCTCGGGCTGTTCGCGCTTCCCGAGATCATCAACCTTTCGCGCCACGGCAAGCCCATCGCGCGCGAGGATTACGGCGCCGGTTCAAAAAGCACGCTCATGGACGGCGTTCGCGACGCGATGCGCAACTGGTGGCTGGTCCTGCGCTGCGGCGCGATCGGCACCTATATCGGCATGCTTCCGGGGCTCGGCGGCGCCATCGTCGACTGGGTCGCCTACGGTCACGCCGTGCAAACGAGCAAGGACCGGGAATCGTACGGCAAGGGCGATGTCCGTGGCGTCATCGCCCCCGAAACCGCCAACAATGCCGCCAAGGGAGGCGCGCTGGTGCCGACGCTGGTCTTCGGCATTCCCGGCAGCCCGCCCATGGCGATCCTGCTCGGCGCATTTCTGATCCAGGGCCTGACACCCGGACCGGCCATGCTCAGCCGCCATCTCGATGTCACGTTGAGCCTGGTGATCATCCTCGTGATCGCCAACATTGTCGGCGCTGCGGTCCTCATGTTCTGGAGCCGGCAGCTGGCACGCCTTGCCTATGTGCCCGGCCGCGTCCTCGTGCCCGGCGTTACACTCTTCGTCCTGATGGGCGCCTGGATGGCCGGCAACCAGATGGGGGACTGGATCACGCTGCTGGCCTTCGGCGTCATCGGCGTCATCATGAAGCGTGCGGGCTGGTCGCGGCCGGCTTTCATCCTCGGCTTCATCATCGGCCCCATCATCGAAAGTTCCCTGCATCTCGCCGTGCAGATCCACGGCTTTGCATGGCTGTCACGGCCGGCCTGCCTGGTTCTCGCATTCGTGCTTGTCGCGACGCTGTTCCTCAACGTCCGCCGCGAAATCCGCAAGCGCCGCGCATCAGATTCGGGCAGTGAACCGGATGTCGCCCCGCCCCCGCACCGCGATGATCTGTCCCTGCAGGCCGCGAACTCGATCATCCTCGCGTCGGCCGTCGCGATCCTGGCCGTCGGTGCGGCGCTGATGTCCATCGACTGGCCATGGGACAGCCGCTTCTTCCCGCTCGCAGCCAGCGCGCCACTCGTGTTGTTCGCGGCATGGTCAGTCAAGCAGGACTACGCTGCGATAGGACCCAAATGGCCGTCGGCGGGAGAGCTATTCGGCGACTGGCGCGACAGCGCTACACTCGCCTGGTTTCTCGCCATCGTGGCGACGAGCTACCTGATGCCGCAAGCCTTGGTGATCGTAGTCGCCATGGCCGCTTACAGCCTCGCCGCTTTCGGGGGACGCTGGAAGCTCGCGCTCGCCCAGGCCACCGGTGGCGCCGTGGTTCTTTATGTCATGTTCGAACGTCTCGGCGGGGTGCTGTGGCATCCGTCGCTGATTACATTTTAAGGAAGGTGTACTGATGAACAAACCGCTGGACGGCATTCGTGTTCTTGAACTCGGGACGGTCATAACCGGGCCGCTTGCGGGCTCGCTGCTGGCCGAGATGGGCGCCGAGGTCATCAAGATCGAACGGCCGGACGGAGGCGACCCTTTCCGCAGCTTTCTCGGCGGTTTGTACAGCCCGCATTTCCAGGCCTACAACAAGAACAAGAAAAGCGTGACGCTGGACCTTTCGCAGGACGAGGGACGCGACGCGCTGAACGATCTCGTGCGCAGCGCCGATGTGATGCTGGACAATTTCCGGCCCGGCGTTCTGGACAGGCTGGGATATGGCGACGAAGCCGTCCGGTCGCTGAACCCCGATATCATCTGCTGCTCCATCACCGGTTTCGGGACCGATGGGCCCTATTCGTCCCGGCCCGCCTACGACGCGGTCGCGCAGTCGCTCGCGGGCATTGCCGGGCTGTTTGTCGATCCGGCGAAACCGCGCCTCACCGGGCCCACGATTTCGGACAATGTCACCGGAATGTACGCCGCGCTGGGAATCATGGCCGCATTGTTCGAACGCGAGCGAAAAGGTGTCCGGCGGCGTCTCAACGTCAGCATGCTGGAGGCCTCCATGGCCTTCATTCCCGACCCCTTCGCATTTGCCGACAACGACATAGAGGTCACGCCGACGACGCGTGTGGCCGCTTCGCAGAGTTTCGCCATGCGCTGCCGGGACGGCAAGGGGCTGGCGCTTCACCTCTCCTCCCTGCCGAAGTTCTGGGACGCGCTTTGCGAGGCGATCGAACAGGACGATATCCGCGACGATCCGCGTTTCGCGACCCGCGCTCTGCGATACGAGAACTATTCCGTGCTCGCGGAGCGGTTGGCGGAGGTGTTCGTCGAACAGGACCGCGATGCATGGATCGAGAGGCTCTCGCGCTTCGATATCCCCTTCGCGCCGATCAATTCCGTACAGGAAGTGGCGGAAGACCCGCAGGTGCGGCATCTGGCTACATTCTACGAATCCAGGGCTTCAGACGGGACGGAGGTGCGTTCGATGCATTGCCCGGTCTGGTTTGACGGCAAACGCACCGATCCGCAGGGCGCGCCGCCAATGCTTGGCGAGCATAACGATCTCTACATCCGCCCTCCCCACACGAAGTAAGGAAATCCCCGATGGCAAAAGACCTGATCACCAATATCGCCACCTATGACGAAACGTCGATCACCTGGCGCGGGATGGACCTGGTGAACGAACTACTGGGCGAATACAGTTTCACCGAGGTCCTCTATTTCCTGTCGACCGGGCGGATGCCGGACGCAACCGAAACGAGAATATTCGATCTCTGCCTCATCACCCTGATGGAACACGGAATGACGCCCCATGCCATCGTCACGCGGCTCGTCCGCGACTGCAATCCGGATCAGGTGCAGGTCGCAATGGCGGCGGGACTGACCTGCGTCGGCGACGTCTTCGCCGGCACCATGGATGGTTGCGGTGACATTCTCGAGGCCGGGCTGAAGGCGTCCGACAAGCGGGACTATTGCGCGCAGGTGGTCGCGGAACACAGGTCGCAACGCAAGCGGCTTCCCGGCTTCGGCCACAATCTGCACAAGCCCGACGATCCGCGTTCGGCGCGCCTGTTCGAACTGGCCGAAAAGGCCGGAGCGAAGGGTGACGCCATAGGGCTGATTCGGCTGCTGTCCGAGGAAGTCGACCGCGCCTATGAACGCCACGTCACCGTAAACGCGACCGGCGCGTTGGCCGCCTTGATGCTGGAAATCCAAATTCCGGTGTCGATCATGCGATGCATCGCCGTCGTTTCCCGCGCCGGCGGTTTGGTCGGACATATCAAGGAAGATCAGGAAACGGCGTCGGGCCGTCACATCTGGCTCAATGTGGAATCGATGTTTCAATATCAGCCGCCACAAGCGCCCGAGACCTGAAATGGCTAGCCTTCAAGATACGGCCATCCGCATCTTCTCTTCCAGCCCTGGGCGCACCATATCGAGTTGAGTGCCCCTGTGGCGAAGGCCATCCAGTATTCCGGATTGACCTCATGCCGAGAACCAGCTCCAGCCTATCGATCAGTCTAGCCTCGCGAAGAACGCTTCGGCATGCTCCCCGATAAGTGAGATGCGATCAACGGTATGTTTTATCTCCCGCGCCTTTTAAGGAACCGTTGAATACCCAAGCCTGCCTATCGGTTCTGTTTCCTCAGCGCACCCAGGGCTTTCTGCGTCGCCAGCGCACACAGATCCATTACGCGATCCGAACACTCCTCGCACAGTCTGCGAGCACACCTCGCGAAGCCTGGTTGCATAGCGGCGAAGGTTGCCTTGAATGTCGGTCAACTGCGGGAGCATATTCACCGGCCTCCAGAAGCGGCCCAGACGATCAGCTTGCTTTTTGATTAGTTGACCTAAACGAACAAGCAAATCCAACGGTTAACCGACGCGACCACATAGACCAACGCGCAAGGCGAGCCAAACCAGCGTGTGGTTACGCCCCCCCTTGAGATGTTGTCGGCGACGATCGTCGCGGCAACAACGCCGGATGTCGGCAGTTTCAGTTGCGCCGAAACTGCGCCGCTTGGCTCGACCTGACGCCCAACCGCACTCCACAGAAAGCGAGTGGTTTTCTAAGTTTCTATCCGAAGTGCCCAACAGATCAGCGCTGGCCTTAGCCGGAGAATTCCTCACCCAAGAGGAAAGCACGGTTCGCTGCCTGAGCCCTGCGGTTAGCCGGGTTAATATCTGTCTTTCCTGCAGCTCTCGCCACAGCAACAATCCGCGCATAGATCGGAAGTGCTAACTGCAATGCCTCTTGTATTCTGATCCGAGTCGTCATCCAGTCGAGTTTCTCGCATACGCGTTCGAATGAATAATGGCCGTCCTGTATCCAGGAGACGATTAACCATTCGAAGGAATCGAGAAATGCGAGCGAATCGGCCGCCTGCATTATATCTTCCTCTGGATTGCCCCCGATTTCATGGCGAAGGATCAAAGCCCGAACACGTTCGATAAATCTGTCCGGTAATTGTGGATCACGTTGCCGCAGCCATTCCTCCACAATATCGGCTGACCGTTTCGAGTGTTCGAACAGATAATCAGGATTGTCGAATCCGTTCTGCGGCTTGTCGCTCGGGCCACCTGGGAAGAACCGCTCCGCATCATGGGTAAGAGCGGCGAATCTCAATTCCTCTGACGCATTCCCGGCAAGACGTATGACCCATTTGCGCGCCGACAAGAGATGCTCCAATTGGTAAAAGCCATCGAGCCAGTCTAGCGCCGCCAGTTCAAGTTCGGAGAAGGTCGGATCCGCATAACGTCCGCGTGGACTCCCTTCTTCATGCGAAAGGTGACAGGCCGCTTGGATGGATGAAGTCATTATTGCGAAGCCTTTAGTGCCCGCCAAACACGTTCCGGTGTCAACGGCAGTTGCGAGAGTTCTACGGAATAGTCACACAAGGCATCACATATCGCGTTCGCAATGGCCGCGGCCGGCGGAATAGTACCAACCTCTCCTACGCCGCGCACGCCGAGGGTCGTCACGTCGGAAGGTACGGAGGTATGTAATAACTCGATAGGCGGGATGTCCGCCGCCATCGGTGCGAAGTAGTCCATCATAGAGCCATTAATCAATTGTCCTGTTTCGGAATCGTATCGCAGTTCTTCGCCGAGCGCGGCGCCAAGCCCCTGTACGAGCGCGCCGCGTACCTGTCCGTCAACAATCATCGGATTGACCGCCACACCGCAATCATGAACCAGAACGAAACGTTCGATAGCGAACTCTCCCGTCGATGGATCAACCGCGACCACTGCGGCAGCGGTCCCAAACGAAAATGAAGCTTCCGGCGGCTCGAAATGCGCCGTCGTCTCAAGTCCCGGATCAAGCTCCGGAGGAATCCCCTGGCCAGTGATGGCGCGAATGAAAACATCCTTGATTTCAATGTAGCGACCAGGATCTCCCGCGACGTGGACCTTGTCGCCGCCAATCTCCAGATCGTCCGGTGCGGTCTGCAACGCCATCGCGGCAATCTTTAGAATCTTGGATCGGAATGCCTCGCCCGCCTGTTTGACGGCTCCAGCACCAGCGATCAGCGTGCGCGAGGCAAAGGCGCCGGTATTTAGCGGCGATGATGCCGTATCGCCGGCATGAACCCTCACCGCCTCATAATTTACACCTACTATGTGGGCGCAAAGTTGCGCAAACGCGGTCTCCGTCCCCTGTCCGAAAGTTGATACGCCGGTATAAAGGTCGATCCCCCCGGAGCGGTTAGCCCTGAGTGTGACACTTTCATGAGCGCCGAACTGCGATCCACGATGAGCAAGGAACCTCGCGCTGGCATAGCCGGTGCGTTCGACGAAAGAAGACAACCCGACACCGACGATGCGTCCATCCGAACGTGGTTCGCGCGCAGTCGACCAATGCCGCTCGTAATCTACAGCATCAGCGGCCATCTGTAACGGCTTGAGATAATCGCCATTATCATAGACGGCACCGCTTGGTGTTTTCCACGGCAAATCTCCAGGTGTCAGCAGATTCCGTCGCCGCAGATCGAGCGGGCTCATGTCGAGCTTGCGCGCCAAGCGGTCAAGTAAGACCTCCCGAGCAAAATTGACCTCGGGCTGTCCATATCCACGATAAGCGCCAATAGGCGTCTTATTGCTAAGCGCAACTGAACGGCGAACCTGTGCGTCGCGAACCTTGTAAGGGCCGGTAAACACGACCGACGATAATTGCGCGGATCCGAAGGGCGAGTTCCATGCTCCGATGTCCGTAACATAATCGTTGACGATTGCCTGGATTATTCCGTTTTCGTCTACGGCAATGCACATGTCATGCACAGACTCCCGTCCATGCGTCGAGGCGCGGAAGTATTCCATCCGGTCCTCGATCCATTTGATGGGACGACTGAGCCGCATGGCATGCAGGCAGGCAAGAACGTCTTCAGGAAACGCGCCAAGCTTCATGCCATAGGCCCCGCCGACATCGGACGCGACGACACGAATGCAACTCTCGTCGAGCCGCAGCGACTCGGCGAGCTGCTTGCGAACGAGATGTGGCACTTGGGTCGAGCACCGGACGTCGAGCTCACGAGCGCCGCTGCGCCAATTCACAACGATACCTCGCGTTTCCATCGACAGCGGCGCAACGCGGTTGACGATGAACCTGTCCCGCAGGACATTTGGCGCATCCTCAATCCGCTCTTCCGGTTCGCCAGCATGGTCGATATTCGATGCCATTAAGTTGTCTTTGAGTATCTCATCATGAACAACCACCGCGGAAGGATCGAGTAATTCGCATGTATCGGTTATGTGCGGCAGGGGTTCGTAGTCGATCTCAAGTTGCTCCAATGCGTCCTCTGCAACTGCACGGCTTGTTGCGACGATGCTGGCAACTGCGTGCCCCTCATGCACCCCTCGATCTACTGCAAGGGCATAATAGGGAAGCTTCGGCGCCCCTGGAACCGGCCGCAAAACGGTGAGAGGATCGCTGATTGCGACGATATCGAACCCTGTCAGGATATCGATGACTCCCGGAATGGCCCTAGCCGCCGACGTATCGATCGAACGAATTCTGGCGCTGGGGAAAGGACATCGCGCGATCGCCATCTCAAGCTGTCGGGGGAATTGCGCGTCATCAACAAACAGACCTCCACCGCGCAACAGTCTGTCATCCTCCTTGCGGTATACCGGCTTCCCAACCAGGCATTGGCCGGGCTTCGGATCGTTCTCCGCAACCTTCGACTGGGGAGCGTTCATGAGCTCATCTCCGGAATTTTCTGAGTCTTTCCAGAGCTCTCCAGATAATTCGCAATGGCCCGGACAATTCCCTCGTAACCGGTACAGCGACACAGCACACCGCTGATTTCGTCACGAATTTCGCTTTCGGCTATCTGCCTGTCGTGTTGCTCTAGTGATTTCGCAATCGCGAGGAAAGCCGGCGTACAGAAGCCACATTGCAAGGCATGATTACGTCTGAACGCCTCCTGCAGTGCGCTCAAGCGATCGGCGTCGCTTAACGCCTCCACGGTTCTCACTGCCGCGCCGTCTAATTGCACAGCCAGAAGGAGGCAGGATTTTACAACCGCACCGTCAACCTCGAGGGTACACATACCGCAAACTCCCTGTTCGCAGCCAACATGCGTTCCCGTCAGCCCGAGTGTATGCCTGATATAGTCGGCGGCATGCATTCGGACCGGCACCGTATCGGTGAATGTCTGACCATTTACCGTGACAGTGATTTCAAGCTCGTTGGTTGTATTATTCACAGAAAAACCCTTCCGCGCCCTCAAAGTAGCAACAGGACCGCTCCAAACGATCGAATGGATATTCGCGCATTCAAAGATATAATCTCTCGTCATCTATGTAGATCTTAAGATTTGTGGAAAAAACGGATGAAAGTACATTCCGCATTCACGATTTCCGGTCAGATACGAAACCCTTCCTCATGCAATCTTCAGAAGGATTGCCAAGCCGATTGCGAAATTCACCAATCCGAATGCGGCCGCCACCTTCGACCATCCATCGCTCGCGACAGAAACCGGAGCGGCATTCGCCGCAGTTTTTCTGCTGACAAACCGCGCGGGAACCACAAGCCGTGACGATTCAGATGTAGACGATGCCACCTCTCCCTCGACAATATCCGAGCCGCTTAGACGCGCCTCGAGGTTCCCCGCAAATTCTTCAGTTATCTTCTGTGCCTGGCGCGCTATGATCTTCTGCCCCACACTCCCCAGTACACCCGCCAAGGCTGCTTCGCTTTCGACACGCACCCCGGTTTGATTTCCTTTATCGATCAGTCGAACGACGCTTTCCGCGCGGAAATTGCCGATTGCGCCGCGGACCGCCTGACCAGTGGCACTGAATGCGATCTTTTCCCTTTCGACCTTCTCGGTGATATGCACCCGGGACTCAAAAGTCGCCGAAATCGGGCCGACGCGTTGCGTTACCTGAACAAGAAAGGTTTCGGGATCCAATTCGGTGATGTCTTCCACACCGGGCATGCATTGCGCGACCGACTGCGGCTTTTCGAAGAACGTCCAAAGGACGTCAATTGGCTCATTGACGTCAAATTCCTGCTGAAACTTCACAATACGACTCGCTTCCTTTTACAGGTGTCGTCGCGGAGCGCCCCCAAGGCGCGTGCGACGTAAACTTCACACAAATGCCTACGATATTCTTCCGAAGCACGGATGTCCGATGGAGGAGACACAGAGTCGGCCGCGGCCTTCGCGGCCCGCCCAATTACATCCGGACTCAAGTCTGTTCCCTCAATGATATCCATTGCGGCCGTCGCTAAAATCGGCGTTTCATCAACTCCACCGAGACCTATGCGTAGATTACTCCAATGGCCGCTATCGACTCGGTCACCCACTGCGGCGACGGATATGACCGCAAAATCGTTGTGGCGGCGGTTGACCTCGAAGAAAACGAAATGGTCCGGGTGGCGCTGAAAATGGATTTCCGTGATCATTTCGTCCGGCTCTACCGCTGCCGCGTACGAGCCAATGAAAAATTCCTCAATCGGGATTTCCCGTTGCCCTTGCGGACCACGCACATGAGCTACTGCACCGAGAACGAGTGCGCCAAGCGGCATTTCCCCCGTCGGATCAGCCTGTACGAGACTGCCGCCGACGGTCCCGCGATTACGCACCTGGCGATCGCCAACATGGCGGATCATTTGCGCGAGCAAGGGCAGGCGCTCGGCGACAAGCGGATCGAATTCGATACGATGATAGCGCACGCGCGCGCCTAATATCGTCGCCGCTCCACGCACGTCGATACGATCCAGGTCGCCAAGATCGCAGATATCGATCAGTGCGGAAGGCCGCAGAATCCTCAGATTCATCATCGGCATCAGGCTCTGGCCACCGGCAAGTATCCGGGCATTGCCGCCATACTCTTTCAGAAGCACTATTGCCTCTTCCACCGAACCAGGTCGATGATAGAGAAAATCCGAGGATTTCATCGCCCGCTCCCAGGACCGGCACCTCCACCAGACATCCGCATGAGGACGTGGTCGATGGGTGAGGATACCTTGAGAATAGGTTTGGCAGTTTTGCCGCTCCACACCGTCTCGGGACGAACCTGCAACACTGCGATTTCGCCGTCCGTTCCAATCGCCCATTCGATATCCTGCGGGACACCCCGGTCTGTTTCGATGCCCTTCGCGAGGCGGGCCAGAGCGAGAGTGTCGGCATCAGAAAGACAAGGAATTTCGCGCCGCTCTTCTTCGACAGGGAACAAGCCGACCGTGCCAAGCTGGTTGTCGAAACGATATTCTTCGTCCTGAGAGGAGATCTTTCGCTTCAGGATTTCCATCGTCACCTTGTCAACAAGAAATTGACTGGGTGTAACGTCACCCTTGACAACTCCTTCGCCGAGGCCCCAGCAGCTTTCTATCGATATCTTGGATCGATCTCCGGTAATCGGATCGAGCGTGAACATGACGCCGGCGCACCGGGCCTGGACCATCTGCTGAATACCGACGCAAATCGCAAAGTCGCCTTTCGAAATGACAGACTCGCCTTCATGCTTGTACGAAAGCACCGCGTCGCCAAACATGCCGGCCCAGCATTTGCGCATGTTTTCCAGTACTGCCTCAATGCCGGAAATCCACAGGAAGGTCTCATACTGACCTGCGAAGCTAGCACCGGCCAGGTCTTCGGACTCACCACTGGAGCGCACCGCCACCGGAACTCCCTCGACACCCGTCCGCCTTTCAAGTTCCGCATAGGCCTCGCGTACGGACTGTTCCAACGTCGCCGGTAGCGGCGAGGTCGCTATTGCCTCAAGTAGGCGCGCCGTTTCCGCCCCCATCTTCTCTGGCGGAAGCGACGCGCAAGTCTTCCGAATACGCCGAGCTTCCGCCTCCAGGCCTGCATCCGCCATGAATTCGCGATATGCCGAAGTCGTAATGCCGAAACCACGCGGCACGGGAAGCCCCGAAGAAATCGATTCGGCGAGACTGGAGAACTTGCCACCCAACAAGGGGTTGCGCGACGCATTCGGATCATCAAGCCAAATGATATGTGGAGTGTTGGTCATGCCGCTGCCTCTTCAAGGATGCGAACGATGCCGATATTGCCGTCGACTTCGATAGTGTCGCCCGTCTTGACCCGGGCGGTGGCAAAGCCGGTTCCAACGACGGCCGGGAGCCCGTATTCACGACAAATAATGGCGGTATGAGCCATCATCCCGCCGACATCCGACACGGCTGCCTGAATGCGGGGAAAGACGGGAGCCCAACTCGGCGCCGTGATGCGGCAAACAAGGATCTCCCCGTCTTCGATCTCGTAAAGCTGATCTGTATCTGAAATCACACGCGCTTTTCCCCTGACCTTTCCGGCTGAGGCCGCGACACCCCGGAATTCAGTCGCGGAGGACACATCAACGCCCAGCCATTCCTCGATTGTCTCTTGGGTAATTCCCCAAAGCATGATCGTCAGCGGTTCGGTGATGGTGTCCGGCGGCGTGCCAAGCGCCGGCGGCGGCGTCCATTTGGCAAGAGTGTCGCGTATCCGCCGCCGCTCAGCGATAATCGGCTTCCAATGCAGTTCGCCGCGCGGCTGCGTACCGACGGCCCAGCCGATAATCAGGTCGTAAAGCGCATCGTAAAGTTCGTGCCGATGCAAATAGAAGATATCCTCACGATCATCGAAGAATTTGTGCGCAACAAAGACATCACCCAGCTCCCGGACCTTGGACCAGAAAATCGAGTGATGCAGATGCTCGACATAGAAGTTGTGATCCTCCACGAACGGGAACACCTTGCGCGCCAATCCGATAAGGCTGTCAAAGCTGGAACGATCATCGTCTGTCGGAAGAAGTGCGCGATATTCCGCCGTCACTTCTTCTCGCCGGGCCAGGATCTGGTCGAGCGGACGGCGAACATCTTCGCCGTTGCGGATGGCGGTGATATAGCCGCGCAACGCCGTAAACGGCAAGCGAAGGTCTGTCATCCAGACCGCGTCAGCATGGCAGTAGCCCGACCCGGTCGAATACCAGAACCAAGGATCCTTGGCCTCGTTCAGTGCCGCGATCCATTCTTGACCGGCATCGGATGTTTCGAGCGCCTTAAGCGTTTCGTCAGGGGCTCGGTTTTCTTCGATAACTCTATCGACACCCAGATCGACCGAGAGTTGAGCAAGCCGGCGCAATTCATCGTCGGGACGGAACAGCAGGATGTCGATACCCGACACCATGTCGGTGATCGTCTGATCGGCAATGCCAGGGAACGCGCTCTGGCAGTATTCGCGAAACGTCAGGTAAGCGCCATATCCGAGATTGAGCATCTCGAAATGGTATGACCCCATCTCGAGCATGTTCTCGATCATCCGGCTATAGCTTTTCAGCATATCAAGGGAGGAATAGACGCCCCTGTGCTCGGTCACACTCGTTTCTGGCTCGTATTCAGGCAAAGGCTTGAATTCGATTTCCTTCAGCCGATCGATACAGTCCTGTGCCTTGGTTTTCCAATTGAGGAAGATCTGGTCCCAGTTTTCGAAGTAATAACCCGCGCGCTTGGCAAAATACTGTTGGCGCTCCGCAATTTTGTCCGGATCCGACACAGAATTGGGACTTATATAGAGATAGCCATTGATGATGCGATGATCGATGCCAAGCGCCGGAGGGAGCGCCCACACTCGCGTAGACATCTGGCTGGCGGCCACCCACCAGTTTTCGGTCATGATCGTGTCAAACGGATAGAGCGGTTCGGGGTTATGCATTCCGTCAAAGAACCAAAACTTTGATTCTTCGAATTCTCTCCGCTCCTCACTCAACAACGCATAGTAACGATAGAGACTTTCCCAGCCCTCCGCGCCTGACGGTGTTTCGACATCGAAAGGACTCTGAAAGGAATTGCCAGATCCGGACATTAGGGACTCCATAGATTTCAACTGTTTGGTCTGTTTGTTGATAGCGGCCATGTGCGATCAGCCTGGCGTTCATGCGACACAGGAGTTTCGAATTCGGCAACCCCCGACACACCGCCAATTGAGTAGATGACGGCGGACCGATTGACCTCGCGCACTATTTCAGAAAGCCCGGCAAGTGATGTTTCCTCGGGCTCCATCTTGGCATTTGTCGGACAGGCGATACCCCGGAGATTGCAAGGAAAACTGGCCACCGCGAGGTATGCGCCTCCTCCTGCCGATTTGCTTGAAACATTAGTCCCGTAGATTTCCTGCGGCGAAGACATTCTAAGTTCACTCAATCTCCAAATTCAACAAAGCGGAACGAACCCATTTTGGTATACCAGAATACCAAATGTCAACGACAAATTGAACGTTGCTGGCAAGTTTCCGAGCACGAGGAAAGCGACTTCCGCGCATACTGAAGCGTTGGCGCGGTATTGGCCAAAGTGGTATTTTACAAAGATTACTTCAGAAGCGCTTCGGCGACGAAATACCGTCCCGCACCACCCCTACACCGTTTTTCGACCGACATAACGTTCACGCATCTGGTCGATGGCGATCGCGAGGACGAGTACCGCACCCATGATGAATGTCTGGAGGTAGCTGTTCACCCGCAACAGATTCATACCGTTCGAGAGCAGGGTAATGAAAAAAGCGCCAAGAATGACATTTCGTAGAATGCCCTTACCGCCTGTTAGCGCCACCCCACCGATGATGCAGCCAGCGACAGCGCGCAAGACGAGGTCCGCGCCACCGAGGCTGGCCTCGCCGCTTTCGGTACGAGCCGTCATCAACACCGCCGAGAACCCCACAATCACCCCCGAAATCGCATAAGCGACTACAAGGTACAGACGCGTTCGAATACCTGACAACCTCGCCGCCTGGAGATTGCTCCCGATGGCATAAATATATCGCCCCACACGAGTCCAGTTCAGTAGAAAATACAGCAGGATTGCAACCAAGGCCGCATAGACGATAGGAACCGGAATTCCCGCCAGCGAGTTGTAGGAGAATACATCGCCGAATGCGCTGGGCAGCCCGGCGATGCTGTACCCGCCGGAAATAAACAGCGCCAGTCCAAGTGCCATCGACAACGTGCCAAGCGTCATTACAAAGGGCGTGACATTGAAAATAGCAACGCCGATTCCGTTAGCCAACCCAACCAAAGCGCCGGCGCCAATCCCGATCAGCACACTGGCGAAAACAGCGAGAGTAATCGAATCCGGATAGGCCGCGGCCATGAATTTCATCGTGGTCGCGCAAACGACGCTCACCAAGGAAACTGTCGATCCGACTGAGAGGTCTATGCCGCCTGTTAGGAGAATGACGAACTGAGCCATGCAAACAAGTATCAGATAGCTTGACTGCCGCGTGAGGTTGAACAAATTGTCCACCGACACGAAATTTGGTTCCAGTATGGCAAAAAACAGGAAAAACGAGGCTACGACCAAGGGCATCGCGCCGATCCCGCCAAGCATACCCGACAGCTGTGATTTTGTGACTTTTTGAGTTACTGCGGCCATCTTAAGTGTTCCTGTATTATGCGCCAAAAAAGTTCTGCAGCGCTACTTCCTCGGTCTTGCGTTCGCCCACGAGTTCATCCGATATGTGCCCGTGCCGGACCACGTAGACTCGGTTCGACAAGCTAAGCACCTCCGGCAAGTCGGAACTAATGAGGAGGATTGCCATTCCGGCACTCGCCAATTCGGCAAACAATTCGTAAAGCTCGGCTTTCGCTCCGACATCGATACCCACCGTCGGTTCGTCGAGAATTAGCAGCTTCAAAGGCGATGTAATTACCCGGCCCAAGAGTACCTTCTGTTTGTTGCCGCCCGAGTAATGCGCCACGGGTCCTTCGATCTGCAAAGGGCGCACACCCAGCTTCTCGCCCATCTCACTCGCATATCGGCGCTCATTTCGTCGGCGCAACAAGCCTCGCCGCGAAAACCGATCGGTGCCAAGCGCCGACAAACTGATATTCTCACGCGTGGAACGTCCCAGCAGCAGCCCCTCCCGGATTCGGTCGCTGGGAACATACCCCATCCCCCTGTCGATCAATTGGCCAGGATGAGGATGCTTCAACTGCTGGCCGAGGAACACGATCTCGCCCGAAGCGAGCGCTTCGATTCCGAAGCAGGCGCGGCCTATTTCCGACTTGCCGCAACCAACCAAGCCCGCGAGTCCGACAATTTCGCCGGCGCGAACCTCGATACTGACATCGGAAACCCTGCGATCCCGCGTCGCAAGCTTGCGAATGGAAAGAACCGTTTCTCCTGGGTGAAATTCGATTTCGGGATAGAAATCACCGAACTTACGACCGGTCATCGCCTCGACCAGTTGCTCTTTCGTGGTATCGGCGGCGTCGACAGTCTGGATATACTCACCGTCGCGCATCACTGTTACCCGGTCGCCGATCTGGCGGATCTCGTCAATACGATGCGTGATGTACACAATCCCGACGCCACGCATCTTCAATCGGGAGATCAGATCGAACAGCGTACGAGTTTCCGCTTCGGTCAGCGAAGCCGTCGGTTCATCGAAGATAAGAACCCGCGGATTAGTCATGAACGCCTTCGCGATTTCGACCATCTGGCATTCCGCCCGCGACAAGCGACTGACCGTCGCCTTTGGATCGATATCAAAGCCAAGATCGCGCAGGACATCGGCAGCCAAGCGGTGCATCGCCGACTTGCGTAAACGCGCACCTTTCGTCAGTTCGCTTCCGAGGAACAGGTTTTCCTCGACCGTCAATTCGGGCGCGAGGCTGAATTCCTGGAACACTGCGGCAATTCCCTGGTTTCGGGCATCGCGGACCGAATTCATGTGCAATGGCTTGCCGTCGAGGACAACAGTGCCAACAGTTGCGTCCAGAGCACCCGCTATGATGTTGATCAGCGTGGACTTTCCTGCCCCATTTTCCCCAAAAAGGACATGCACCTCACCTGCGCGCAGATCGAAGTTCATCTCTTTGAGAGCAAGAAATCCCGAATAGGATTTCGTCAGTCGATCGACCCGTAAAAGCGTTTTTCCGCCAGCATTGTTCGTACCAAGGTCGTCCGCATTTTCCGTATACGCGGAATCTTCACGTCGCATCGCCTGCCTACTTTCACCCATAGAATAGCAAGAATGTGCAGCGTCGCCGCTGCACATTTCCATAAACGTCCTATTCGACGCGGAAGTAGGGCTCCCAGCCTTCCGGTGCCAATGACAGCGAACGGTCGACTGCGTTGACGTTCTTGGCGTCGATCATGCCAAATCCGGTGTCGACATCGGCATCGACATCCTTTTCTTCGAGGATGCGCACGAGTTGGTCGATGGCGATACGTGCTTGGGCCGCAGTATAGTCTGTGACAACGCCAAGCACTTCACCGTTACGCAAAGCCTTCTCCAGCTCGGGAGTCATGTAGGAGGCGATCAGTTTGATGTCTTCGCGTCCCTTTTCTTTCAACACCTGAATGCCACCCTCAATCGCCGGAGCAATCCCGCCTATGTATTTGATATCTGGGTATGCCTGCAAAGCATCCTCGATCAGCGGAATTTGGGTCGCCTTGCCGGAATCACCCCAGATCACCTTCACCACCTCGATGGCGTCATTGCCTTCAACGGTTTTAACGAAACCATCGGCAGAATCCCGCGACCAATTCGGACCCTCAGGCCCGGCCATCCAGAGCACCTTGACCGGCTCACTTCCAGCCGGATGAAGACTATTCAGGTACTCTCCGGCGATACGGCCGGAGTCGAACCAGTTGCCGAGAGATCGCGCGGCCACATCGTCCGAATCCACTTCACCGCCGGTAATGGCCACGGGAATTCCCTTCTCTGCCGCAGCGGAGATAGTGCGATTGAGCCCGGTCGCCGAAATCGCAACCATCATGATCGCGTCGGCTCCTCGCGTTATACAGTCTTCCATTTGCGAGATCTGTGTCGGCAGTTCGGTGTACCCGCCCGCCGCAAAGACCGACATCGACAACCCCTTCGCCTCGGCCTCGGCGACCGCACCATATGTCATTGCGATGTAGTAGGGATCCTTGGTATGCGGAAAGAGTACACAAATTTCCCATTTTTCCGTTACCTCCGAAGCGGGCAGCGGTGTGTATTTCTTCTCCGTCCACTCTCCTTGCACGTCGAAAGCCGGCGAACGGCTCTTGATCGTCATGCTCCAATTGTTATCCGCCGAAGCGGAGCCTGCAATCATCGCGAGCGATGAAACCAACAGGGCTGTCACGAGTGACTTCATTTTCTCATTCCTCGGTAAATCCGTTTGTTTGACGCTGCTAATCGACTAGCTTTGGTATACCAGCATACCATAAAATCTTTGGCAAGCCCCGACATGCGAGAAAACGAGGGAGCGTCCTCGCATTGTGGTTACCCGATTTCCAACATGCGACGATCGGTCGAGCGGCTACCCACATTCGGGAAACTCCGTTTTCGATGGCAACCCGATCGGCTCCGGATGCGCTTGCGCTGAAGCCCGGCTTGTTGAAACTACGATATGGTGCTAGCGAGCATGACAACCCTCTCGGATAAGTTTGAGTTGAATTCCAAGTGACCGAAAACATGTTCGCCAGTCCCGGTCCCCTTTCTGTCCGGACCAGTGCCGGTATCGCCGATATCATCAGACGCGAAATACTTGCCGGCAATCTCAAACCAGATCAGCCGTTAATGGAACGAAGCATCGCTCAAGAACTCGGTGTTAGCCGGACCCCAGTGCGCGAAGCACTTTTTACTCTTCAAGGCGAAGGTCTCGTGGAATTGATACCACGGAAATATGCTCGTGTTCGAAAAGTAACATATAATGACATCTCGCAAATATATGCCCTTCGTAGAGTACTTGAGTCGCATTCGGCTGAAAATGCAGCAAAATATGCAGATAACACCGCGATTCTAGCAATTCAAACAGCATATATGCGCCAAAAAATGCTTGATAAGAAATGCACAGCACTTGAGCAGACAGATGCAGATCTCGCTTTTCACGCCGCGATCGCTGAGGCGTCAGGATCTCAAATACTACAAACAGTAGTGCATCAAGTACTTGCTTATACTGCAGCACTTCGCTCAAGCGTAAAATATGATGCAACGCAAACGAAGAAAGCACTCGCGCAGCACAAGGCAGTTCTCGATGCAATTAAAGCACGAAATCCGCAAAAAGCATCAGAATTGATGTCAGATCACATCGTTTCATCGACCCTGTACGTGGAAAAATCCATTGTGAAACCGACGAAGGGCTTGATCAGCCCCGCCTGAGCGGCCCAGTTTGATTGCTGGTGCATGACCGATCTTCGGTCCATCGGGGCGACGGTTTCTGGCGCCGACAGGCAGTGACCAAGGCGCTGTGGGGTCTATTGGTGTTGTGAGGCTTCCTTTATTGCACGATCAGGACCTTCGCTTCGTGCAGGCTGTAGAAGATCTCACGGTCCAGCGGCTCGTTTCGCAGCCGGGCATTGAAACTCTCGCAATATCCTATTCGTCTCCGCTCCGGTAACCCGCGAATACGTTGAGGCTATTCCTGGAGCTCTGGAGAAACCGTGAAATGAGAAAACTGTTTGGTGGCTCATAAAGGATTCGAACCTATAACCCGCTGATCAGGGGCCGGCTGCCAGAATCGAACTAGAAACGTGTCCTACCCGTAAGTAGGGTGTGCTGGCTATGCCAATATCTGTGACTGCGGATTTATAAGCACAGTCAAGCCGCTTCGACGTCTGAAACCACTGATAGCTGCATCCCCGCGGATAGATCGCCCTCATTAGGTCAAGCATCGCGGTTATTGTCGTCTCATGGGCGACCACATTAGGCACAATCAGCCCGGCAGTCAGTTTCAGATGCTCTTTGTAAAGCCTTCTGCCAACATACTCACGGTATTGCAGGAATGTCCGCAAATGGCTCTTGCGGTTGAACCGCGACGCACGCGTCGGCTCTGTGCCGCGATCGGCCTCGACGACAAAGAAGCGGTATGACCTCTCGCTGCCCTGCCGATACTCGATCCCGAACAAGGCGTCCGGGATCAGGTAACGTGTCTCGGTCTTGTTGGTCTTCGGATTTCGGACCGGCACCGGATAGCGCAACGTCGTCTCTGCCTGATCGAGGATCGCGTGCTGAGGGATGTACGCGACATCGTCGCGCGCGTGTGTCGCCAATTCGATCGCAGCCGTGATCGTCGAAACCATATGCCGGTGTTTCCACGGACCTGACGCGCCCCCCGCCCGCTCTTGCCAAAGACCTTCGTCGTTTAAGGCCTGCTCGCCCGCTGGCGCCAGGTCATAGACCAGCTCCTTGTAGCCCGCATCGATGGTCTGGAACTGCTGCAGCGGTCGCGACAGATACGGCCCGCCATGCGGCGTCTGGTCCTCATTGAACAGATCGGTCAGGCGATCACGTGCCCGCTTTTCGCTGCGACAGATATGAGCCGAATACGCATGCAGCATGGATGAGGTCAGCGGACCAGCCGAAGTGGACACCGACTGTGCTGCGCCCTTTTGAGAAACCCATAGTTCTTGGGCGATTCACCAGTTTGGTTCCGCATTGACCTAGACCAACGACGGCAGAAATGAAGGCGCATTCCCGACAGGCAGCTTCGGGGCCGCTTGCCGACAGTCCGGTTTCGGGTGTCGAGCGCCGCAAGGCAGCCGTTCGACGCGGTTAAGTTTCAACGACCGCTTCCGACCTCATTTCGGTCATTCCGGGGTTGCAGACCGTTCTCCTAAAGCCGCCCTTCCCGCCCCCGCTACGGGCGCAGTCGCGCTGGCAGCAAAATATTCGCCTCTACGGATACGGAAAAGTCTGCTGCCAGTTATCGGTGCAGCGGAACTCGTTGTCGGCAATCATGCGGAAACCCGAGGGCGGCTCCCGGCAGAACACCGAAAGAGACAACTTCATCCCCTGCAATACGGGGGTCGGCGACCCGCGTTTCTCTTCAGCGCTGGGGCGGGAAACTTATTTCAGATGCACCGCAAGGTCGGCCGAAATGGTACCCTTGGCCATAGTGACACCCTAGCGCTTGTAACGCGTCGCGTTCTGCCAAAGTTTCGACACCTTCGGCGACCACGTGCTTCCCCGTTGCTTTGGCTATATCAATGATTGCCTTTACAATGGCATGATCGGCGCGGGAGCCGGTCATCGCACGTACAAAGGAACCGTCGATCTTGATCTGGTCATAGGCAAACTGCTTCAGATGCACGAGGGAAGCAAAGCCGGTTCCAAAATCGTCAAAAGCAATGATAAAGCCGGCCGCCCGCAACGCTTCAAGCTGTGTGCCGATATCGCCACCCTGCTCTGACAGCATGACACCTTCCGTGACCTCTATCTGGATACGACGAGGCGACAGTCCTGCCGACCGGATTGCGTCAAGAATTTCATCCGCGAGGCAGGGGCGACCCGGGAACGCGATAAACTGTGACGATGAAACGTTAATTGCTATATGACCGAAATCAATGCCAGCTGTCTCCCAAGCCTTGGCTTGTGCGATGGCGCTCTGGAGCACATAGCTGCCGATGCGCTTGGATAGTATCGGTTCGTCGAAAGCCACGGAAAAAGCCGAGGGATCGAACAACGTTCCATCGGGCTTGATCAATCTCAGCAGAGCCTCAAAGCCGATGCGCCTTCCCGTATCGAGCGCTATCTTCGGCTGGTAATGGAGCCTGAAGAGGCGATGCGTGAGAGCCTCTTCTGCAAGTGCCATCGCCGCTTTGTCGACTTTTGCACGATTCACCCGGCCGGCGTCGATCCGTGACAAAAGATACCTGTCTTCGGATTGCAGAAAACGTTCCACAGCGCAGTGCGCCAAACGATCCAGCAAGCCAAGAACGTCGGAACCGAGGCGCCGCGGCACCCGATCGAGAACGCACAGCGAGCCGAGTCGAAGCCCCGGCTCAATCTCCAGCGGCACGCCAGCATAGAAACGAATCCGGTTGCTTCCTGTCACGAAACGGTTGTCGGCAAAGCGGACATCGCGAAAGGCATCCGGCACGACGAAGTGCCTAGATGATCGAATCGTGTAGTCGCAGAAGGCGTCCGCCCTGGAAGAACCCTCACCTTCAATGCCCCGTTTCGACCTGAACCATTGGCGCTCACCGTCAACCAAAGTGATAAGCCCGATCGGTGTATCCGCCGCAAGACAGGCCGCATCGACCAGCCCATCAAGCACTGGATCCGGGCCAGTTGAGACAATGGCTAGTTCTCTCAGGCGTTTGAGGCGAGCAGCTTCGTCTGGCTGATATCCCCTGGTTCCGGCGGTCGCTGCGGAGGTCACATCCTGATCTGCATATTCAAGCATGAGGTTCTTTTGCTTGTGCTAATGTTGGATAGCGCTCAGGCGATAGCCCACACCGCGGATCGTCTTTATGACGTCGCCGCTCGCGCCATCCAGCTCCGCAAGCTTGCCGCGCAGCCGGTTTATGTAGACGTCGATCGTCTTGTCGCGCGGGTCGTGTTCGCGAAAGAGCGCCTTCCGCGCGATGCTCGACTTCGGGCAATCCTCACCGACGTTGGCGTGAAGAACCTGCAATATCCGTCCTTCGAGTGCGGTAAGCTGCCGACTTGCGCCGCCGAAATCCATCGAGAGCCGCTCGATGTCGCAATCGATATTGCCAATCTTGAAAGCAACGCTCTGCCGCAGAGCGCTCCGGCCCAACCGCGCCTCGTGCAGGCGATGCACCCGGGCGCGAAGTTCCTTCACGCTGAAGGGCTTCATCACATAGTCGTCTGCACCAACACTGATGGCGTCCGCCCGGCTATCGGCGTCTCCGGCTCCCGAGATAATAATGATGGGCACGTCGGAGCGTAAGCGCGCATGGCGGAGCAGTTCCAGTCCGCTTCCGTCTGTCAGGTTGATATCGATCAGGATACAATCATAGGCTGCCAGCTCGTTGGAATGAATGAAACGGTTCGCCTGCCTAGCGGATGTGAGGCAGTCGAGCCTGTCCCGCGTATCCGACCAGTTTAGTTGTAACATATCAACGACGTCGCGCTGATCTTCGATGATCATTATGTTCATGGACTTTTTCTGACACTTGGTGTTTTGGCCATGTTTCCTTCCCGAGTGCCATTGGGCGCGGATGGAATTGGCCGCAGCATCGGCTGCACGTTCTTGCTTGCTGATATGGTTCTTGGGCTGAGGCTTTCCAAGGTGGAAAACGGCGAGTCCATGCGCGCCAGGCGGTTGACGAAGTCCTGCCTCAACTCCCTTAGGAAGCAAAGGTGCAAGACCCCCGGACCCCGTTGAACGACGATACTGCCAATCACGACGTCAAAGCTGCCGATAACGAGATATAGTTGATCCGGTATCTGCGACTTACCTATGCGCACAATCGCGCCGCCCTCGCTCAATTCAACAATGAGGCAGCGGATGGCCTGTGTCTTGCGCATCCATTTTCCGGGAAAGAACAAATTGCAGAAGAGCTTGACCCTGCGGTGGTAGCATTTCCGGTTGAAATATTCGGATTCAATGCGGCTGAGATAGGTCGTTCTCTTTTTGGATTTCATAGGGTGACCTCGATGCTTGCCGAAATCCCGTCGCCTATCGGAAAGCAGGAAACGCGGCAGTTGGTTGCATCGACTAAAACCGGCCCAGCCTTAAGCGAGCGCCGCGCCAAATTTAAAAAAGGTTAAAATGCCAAGTTATCTCATGGATCGCCGCGCTCGTGGAGACTATCGAGGGTCAGGAATCGATGACGACCGAGAGCACGGAAAGCATGCAACGGGAAAACATAGTTGCTGGCAAAGGCTTTCCCGCTCTCGTGTCCGGTTTCAGGCGCGCAGTGGATCGGTTTTCTGCGGGCCTTCTCGTTGGTGGCATCTCCGCATTCGTTCTCACGTGGTTCCTTAAAGATGCCTGGCTCTGGTTCGTCGGAATCACGCTGTTGATCACGTGGCGTTTCCGTCAATCTCGGGCGTTGTCTTCTCAGGCGGGCCAACAGCTGGATGAACTCAATAAGAACCAGGCTCTACTCGAAATCGCCGGCAAGACCGCCAAGCTCGGTGGGTGGGTGGTGCACCTGCCGGATCTGAGAATCGAACTGTCGGATGAGACGTGGGCGATCCACGAGAGGCCAAGGGGCGAAACAATAACGTTCGAGGAGGGGCTAGTCTATTTTGCGCCGGAATGGCGAGATACGATCGTCCGGCACTTCGAGGCGAGCGTCGCGACCGGCCTCTCCTATGATTCCGAGGTGGAGATCGTTACGGGCACGGGCCGGCGGAAATGGGTTCGAGCAATCGGCGTAGCGATTCGCGATGACATGGGTCGAATTTCCCGCATCCAGGGTGCCTTGCAGGATATCGATGAGCGTAAGCGGTTGGAGAACGCGGCCAGAGATTTCGAGCGTCGTTTTGCCGAGTCGATGGAGAACATCAGCGATGCCTTTTTTCAACTCGATGTCGATTGGCGCTTCACCTACCTCAACAATCAGGCCGAACGGCTACTTGAGCGCCCGCGTTCGGCACTTCTGGGCCGCCTGATCTGGCAAGAGTTCCCGGAGGCTTCCTCGGGGGTTATCCGCCAGCACTACGAGCGCGCCGTTCGCGAGGGCAAGACGACCGAATTCGAAGTGTTTTATGAATCCCTTGGCGTTTGGTTCTCGGTCACCGCATATCCCGGCTCGGCAGGGCTGACCGTCTATTTCCGAGATGTGACGAAGCGGCACGCAGCCGATCAGCACTTGCACCTACTTGAAATGGCGATATCGAGAATCGAGGATTTCGTCATAATCACGAAGGCCGCATCACAGCCCGAGGACGGACAAAAGATTGTTTACGTCAACGACGCCTTCGTTCGGATCACAGGCTATTTACCTGATGACGCGTTTGGCCGCTCCCCCGGCTTTCTCCAGGGTCATCGAACCGACGGTGCCACCACCGAAGTGATCAATCGCGCGATCGCGCAGTCGAAGGCGATCCGAGCAGAACTTCTCAATTATACAAAGGACGGCCGCGAATTCTGGGTGGACATGAGCATCGCGCCTATTGTCGGGCCTGATGGTCGCGCCACCCATTTCGTCGCGACGGGTCGCGACATCACCGATAGAAAGCGGGCGGAGGAACGGCTGGCCGAAAGCGAAGAACGCTTCTCGATCGTCGCCATGATGACGACCGACGCAATCTGGGATTGGGACGTTTCGACCGGCCGCGTGCAATGGAACAGCAACATCGCATCCGTCTTCGGGCATGATGATGTCCCGGTCGAGGACGGCTTTCGGGAATGGGAAACCAAGATACATCCGGACGATCGCGCGCGCGTCGTGTCCAGCGTACTTACCGCTGTCGATGGGAAGGCGACCATTTGGCTGGAAGAGTATCGCTTCCGCCGTGGAACGGGTACTTATGCCGAAGTTCTCGATCAGGGCCATATCATCCGCAATGCCGCAGGCGAGGCAACCCGAATGGTCGGTGGCGTCCGCGATATCACCGAGACACGTCTGATCGAGGCTAAACGACTGCAGGCGCAGCGGCTGGAAGCCATCGGCCAGTTGACGGGGGGCGTCGCCCATGACTTCAACAACCTGCTGACGGTCATCCTGGGGACGGCGGAGACCTTGGCCGACGAAATTGCAGACCCGCGACTTTCCGCGATCGCAAAGCTGAACCACAAGGCATCGCGGCAAGGTGCTGCCCTCACGCGCCAGCTTCTCACCTTCGCGGGACGGCAGCCTCTGGAACCGGCTCCCTTGAACATCAACAAATCCATACGGGCCATGGAGGGGTTGCTGGGCACTGCGCTTGGCGAAACGATCATCCTGCACCTTGAGTTCGAGCCCGCAGCGGGTCACGTGAAAGCGGATGCGGCGCAATTGGAAGCGTCCATCATGAACCTCTGCATCAATGCCCGCGACGCCATGCCCGCAGGTGGCAGGCTGACAATTTCGACGGCGCGAGACGGCGACGATGCTGTGATCCGCATCTGCGATGACGGGCTTGGCATGAACGCGGAGACGCGCGCAAAGGCCGTTGAACCCTTCTTCACCACGAAGCCCTTCGGCAAAGGCAGCGGGTTGGGTCTCAGCATGGTGTACGGCTTCGTGCGCCAATCGGGCGGTCGCATCGACATTGAATCGGAGCCGGGCAAGGGAACAACAATTTCGCTTTCGTTTCCCCGGCTGGCTTCCACCGACCTTCCTGCCAAGCCCGCCTCGACCAAGGTTCTTGAAGGAGGCAGTGAGCGCATTCTCGTCGTCGAGGACGATCCGATGGTCCGTGATTTCGCCGCCGGAACACTCGTCTCGCTCGGCTATTCAGTCACGTGCGCGGGCGATGCAACGGAGGCGTTACGAACATTGGAAACGAAAGGCCCGTTCGATCTGGTTTTCTCCGACGTGGTCATGCCCGGCCAGATCGACGGCCGCGCCATGGCGAGTGAGATCAAGGCACACCATCCGAACCTCCCGGTCGTCCTGGCGACCGGCTACGCCGATATCGAAAGCATCGGGGCCACGTCGGGATTCGGGCCGCTATCAAAGCCCTATACTCGGCAGCAGCTCGCGGAAGCCATACGGGAGGCGATCTTCGTTTCGCGCGACAATCGAAGAGGGTCTGTGCGGTGATAAGCCGAACGTCAGATTGCTGAGGCCGGCGCACGCCAGCGCCGACTTGCACAGGTGAACACTCGCCCGTTCAGACTCAGCGCTGATCAATTCGCCTGCATCAGACGCAGTTCGACCGACCGATCACCGTAAACTCCCCCGGAAGCAGCCGTCACGGATATTGGAGTCGATAAACGGCCGTTTTTTGGCGGATCCACGGAAGAACTAACAGCGAAATACGGTGCACGTAGCCCTCGATCCTGTTTAGCGGGCGAAGGGCAACTTTCTCAGCACAACTGTCCAAAAGCAGACAACCAGCTTCTCACCCAACTGTACCTCTGGCGTCTGCCCGAACTGCTGAAACTCGCCAGTGGTTTTTCAAAGCAGTTCGGGGCCGAGAGCAGACGGTCCGCTCGTAACGAAATTTAGAGATAGGCCGACAATGTCCGGCCGCAGCTGCAGGCGGCAGCTCCCAACGGGTCCACATAAGGTCGGATCAAAAACCTATGCAGCCAGACGGCAGATGGAACATCAGCCTTTAAAGACCCATCAAAGTTTGCAAAAAACGACGAAACTCACGATAATTGCGCGATGTCTGACGCATTGCGCATTGCGAGAGGCCAGTTCGGCCGAGTGGCCCTTCTGGACATGGACAGACCGCTGGTCCGTCATGCGCATCCCCATTGCCATGTGCTTCTGAAGGTGGAAGGTGCCGACACCCAGTTTTCGGTGCGTGACCGAATGGTCCCGCTGACAGACGAGAGCGCCGTGCTTATCAACGCCTGGGAGCCGCATGCCTATGAGCACGATCTCTTGCGGCCGAAGACAGTCATTCTCGCATTATATATAGAGCCGCGCTGGCTGGAGCATTTCCGAACGAATTGGGGTGCCAGCCATGCGCCGGACTTTTTCGAGACGTCCGTCGGTTCGATCTCGCCAGACATCCGGCGGCTGTCGCGCGAACTGGCCGATGCCATGGTGCACGCACCGCACGACGCGGCGCTGCACGAAGATATGCTGGGGCGCTTGATGATAACTGTCATCGAACGGTTCGCCGCCTGGCGCACCCTGCCGTATTCCGTCAGTGACATGGCGCGTCGTGGGGCCGCCGATTTCCGCATTCGCAAGGCGGTCGCCATGATCAAGGCCGACCCTGGCGGCATCACCGACATGAACCGTCTGGCAACAGATGTCGGGCTGTCGCGCGCACATTTCTTCCGCCAGTTCGAGACCACTATGGGTGTCAGCCCGCGCGTCTATCTGAACGTCCAGCGGCTTGAACGCGCCGTCAATGCGATATCCGATGGGGAAGAGACATTCTCAGCCATCGGCTCAAGTCTCGGCTTCTCCGTGCCCGCCCATTTCTCGCGCTTCTTTCACGACCATGCCGGCTCGTCTCCAAGCGTGTTCCGGTCTGTAACGAGACTTGCCCGCACGGAATTTGAGACTCTAGGGTAAGCCATGAGACACGGCGGTATCGCCGGCGAACCATTTTTGGCTCATCGATGCCTTTCGCTACATCCGTTCCTATCGGATACGCGGGAGGAGACCGATGAACGAACATTCGGCGCCCACGGGCTTCGTTGGACAATCGATTGAACGCGTCGAGGACGCCGGCCTTCTCACAGGGCGCGGCCGCTACATCGACGACCTGGCGACACGTCGCGACACCGCTCATGCGGCCTTCCTGCGCTCCCCCCACGCCCACGCCGAAATCCGCCGCCTCGACACCGACCGCGCGAAAGTCCTTCCCGGGGTCCTCGCCGTAATTACCGGCGACGACATCGCCCGGCTGACACATAGCCTCGTCGTTGGCGTCAAGGCCGACGTCGAATGCTGGCCGATGGCCCGCGACCGGGTGCGCTACGTCGGCGAGCCGGTGGTGCTCGTCGTTGCCGAGAACCGCTACGCCGCCGAGGACGCGCTCGATCTGATCGACGTCGATTACAATGTGCTCACCCCGGTGATCAAGCCGGGCGCCGCGCTCGCCGAAGATGCGCCCGTGCTGCATCCCTCGCTGGGTACCAACCTGATTAATGAGCGCTCCTTCCGATACGGCGATCCGGAGGGCGCATTCGAGACCACGCCGCACCGCATCTCCATCACGACCGCCTATCCTCGCAATTCGTGCACGCCGATCGAGACCTACGGGGTCATCGCCGAATTCGATCCCTGCGAGGACGCCTACGACGTCACCGCCAACTTCCAGGGGCCGTTCTCGATCCACGCGGTTCTCGCCCGCGCGCTCAACGTGCCCGGAAACCGCATGCGGCTGAGAACGCCACCGGACTCCGGTGGTTCTTTCGGAATCAAACAAGGTGTCTTCCCCTATGTTGTCATGGTCGCGGTCGCAGCGCGTGTCGCCGGGCGTCCGGTCAAATGGATCGAGGACCGGCTGGAGCACCTGACCGCATCGGTTTCGGCAACGAACCGCGAGACCAGGCTGGAAGCGGCTGTCGAAGCGGATGGAAAGATCGTCGCTCTCGCCTGGGACCAGATCGAGGATTGCGGGGCGCATTTGCGGGCGCCCGAGCCGGCCACGCTCTATCGCATGCACGGTAACATGACCGGCGCCTACGCGATCGAGAATGTCTCGATTCGCAACCGGGTGGTGCTCACGAACAAGTGCCCGACGGGCCTCAATCGCGGATTCGGCGGCCCGCAGGTCTATTTCCCGCTCGAACGTCTCGTACACAAGATCGCCGATACCCTTGGCCTTGACCGCCTCGACGTCATTCGCCGCAACCTGGTGCCGGCGGACTCCTTCCCCTATCGAACCGCCACCGGCGCGCTGCTGGACTCGGGAGACTACCACGCCGCGATTGACAGCGCGGTGGGAGCGGGAGGTCTGGACGAACTGGTCGAGCGGCGAAAGGCCGCCCGCGCCGAAGGCCGTCTCTACGGCATCGGCATGGTGGCGGCGGTCGAGCCGAGCGTTTCCAACATGGGCTACATCACCACCGTCCTGACGCCCGAGGCCCGGGCCAAGGCCGGTCCGAAGAACGGCGCGCAGGCGGTCGCGACCGTAGCCATCGATCCGCTAGGCTCGGTTTCCGTCAAGGTCGCGTCCGTTCCACAGGGGCAGGGCCACCGCACTGTCCTCGCGCAGGTAGCCGCCGACACTTTCGGCCTGCCGATGGAGGCGATCCGCGTCAACACGGAACTCGACACCGGCCGCGACGCCTGGTCGATCGCGTCCGGCAACTATTCGAGCCGCTTCGCCCCGGCCGTCGCCGGCACGGCGAAGTTGGCCGCGGAGCGCGTACGCGACCGCCTGGCCGCGATCGCCGCCTCTCAGCTCAACGTGAAGGCCGACCAGATCGAGTTTGCCGACGGCAAGATCTTCGATCGCGGCAATCCGCAGAATTCCGTCTCCTTCAGCCGCGTCGCCGCCGCCAGCCACTGGGCGCCCGGCACGGTGCCCGAGGGAACAGAGCAGACGATCCGCGAAACTGTCTTCTGGACGCCCGAGGAACTGACGGCGCCGACCGCGGCCGACGAGATCAACTCCTCCCTCTGCCACGGCTTCATCTTTGATTTCTGCGGCGTCGAGATCGATCGCGACACCGGCGCCGTGACGATCGACAAATACGTGACGATGCACGATTGCGGGCGGATCCTGCACCCCGGCATGGTCGATGGCCAGGTGCGCGGCGGTTTCGCGCAGGCGATAGGCGCCTCCCTCTACGAGGAATACGCCTACGGAACCGACGGTGCCTTCCTGACGGGCACGCTCGCGGACTACCTGATCCCGACGGTGATGGAGGTTCCGGAGCCGCAGATCCTGCACTACGAAAGCCCGTCGCCCTTCACGCCGCTTGGCGCCAAGGGCGTGGGCGAGGGCAACTGCATGTCGACGCCGGCATGCATTGCAAATGCGATCGCCGACGCAACAGGCATCGAGGATCTGACCCTGCCGCTCTCGCCGAGCCGCATATCCGCCCTCCTTGCGGGCGACGAGCCGCAACCGGCCAGGCCGCACTCCGCTCCCGAACCCTCCGGCGCTGCCCCGGGCGGGCGCGCCCTGACCGGCGAAGGGGCCGCCGACGTACCCGCATCGCGTGCCGAGGTCTGGGCCATGCTTCTCGACCCGAAGACCCTGGAGGCGATCATTCCGGGCGCCCACGAGGTCGAGAAGATCTCCGACACGGAATTCCGCGCCGACGTCACGCTCGGCGTCGGGCCTGTGAAGGGTCGCTACCGCGCAGAGATATCGCTGTCCGACATGGACGAGCCGGAAGCCGTCACGCTATCGGGAAAGACGACGGGTGCGCTTGGCTCCGGCCACGGACAGGGCCGAATCACGCTCAGCGAGACGGAGAACGGAACTCGAGTCGCCTACCGGTACGAGGCGGGAATCGACGGCAAGGTGGCGTCCGTCGGCGGCAGGCTGCTCGACGGCGCCGCCCGCGTGGTCATCAGCCAGTTCTTCCAGGCGCTCGCCCGCCAGGCCGGCGGCGGGGCCGGAGGACGGTGGTCTCTTCGCACCCGGCTTGCCTCCCTGTTCGGGAGGCGCACATGAAGCCCGCCGCTTTCGATTTCGTCCGTCCGGAAACGCTGCAAGAGGCGCTGCAGGAGCTCGGCAGGGCCGGTGGCGATGCACGTGTCATCGCCGGTGGCCAATCGTTCGTGGCCATGCTCAACATGCGCCTTGCCAGCCCGGCCGTCCTTGTCGACGTCATGGGTCTCACCGAACTAGGCCGGATCGAGAAGAGCAAGGGTGCAATCCGCATCGGCGCCGGCGTGCGCCAAGCCATTCTGCATGCCTGGCCCGATCTTTCCGATGAACTTCCGCTAGTCGCGCGGATGATGCCATGGGTAGGTCATCCCCAGACGCGGACGCGGGGCACGATCTGTGGCTCGATCGCCCATGCCGATCCGAGCGCGGAATTGCCGCTTGCGATGATCGCCCTCGGCGGCTCCGTCCATCTGCGCACGAGCCGCAAGCGGCGTACCGTCGCCGCCGCAGACTTCTTCGTTGGAATGATGGCCACCGATCTCGGCGAGGGGGAATTGATCGAGGCGGTCTCGATTCCCGTCCGCGCGAAGGGCTCCGGCTATGCCTTCCGCGAGATCAGCCGGCGCCATGGCGACTTCGCGATCGTGGCGGCCGCGGCGGTCGTCGGTCCCGATTCCGCCAGCCTTTCCATTGCCGGCGTCGACGACCAGCCGCGCCGTTTCGAGGTGCCCATGCCAGACGAGGACGGGCTCGAGGACGCGCTCAACGAGATCGCATGGAGCCTCAACGCCCGCGACGACTTCCACGCCTCCGCCCGCTACCGACGCGATCTTGTGCGGCGGCTCGGACGAAGCACGCTCGAGGAGGCAGCATCATGCCGCGCCTAACCGCCGATCAGAAACATCGCGTGCACTTCACGCTGAACGGCCGGCCGGTCTCGGCAGTCGCCGAAAACCGGATGCTGCTGACGGATCTCATCCGTCACGAACTCGGACTGACCGGCACGCATGTCGGTTGCGAACACGGCGTCTGCGGAGCTTGCACGGTGCAGATCGACGGCCAGCCGGCGCGCGCCTGTCTGACGCTGACGGCGCAGGTCGAGGGGGCGGATGTCCGAACCGTCGAGGCGTTGGCCCCGGCGCCGGACCGGCTCTCGGCCCTGCAGGCCGCCTTTAGGCGCCACCACGGCCTTCAGTGCGGGTTCTGTACGGCCGGCATCCTAATGTCGCTCGACGCGCTGCTGCGCGACAGACCGGAGGCCGGCTCCGACGAGATCCGGGAGCAACTCTCGGGACATTTGTGTCGCTGCACCGGCTACGCCTCGATCGTCGAGGCGGCGCTGTCGGCGGCGGAGGAGATTAGAAAAGAGGAGGTATCGGAGAATGTTTGACCTGGGAACGAGTTTCCTTGCCAGTGTGGCCCGCGACCCTGATGCGCTGGCCGTCGTCGATGGCGGGACGCGGCTGACCTACGCCGAATGGCTTGCCAGAATCGGTGCTCTCGTCGACGAACTTGACCGGCTCGGCCTGAAGCATGGCGACCATGTCCTGACGGCCATGCAGAACCGGTGGGAAAACGCCTCGCTCCACTGGGCCTGCCAGTTCGCGGGCCTCATCGTCACGCCGCTCAACTGGCGCGCCAAGCCGGACGAGGTAGACTACGGGGTGAAGGACGCGGAGGCCAAGGCGGTCTTCTTCGAGGCCGCGACGGCGGACGTCGTGGACGCGGCGCCGGCAGCCACCCACTTGCCGAGGGTCTCCGACGGAGATCTTGCGCAGATCATGGACCGCAGCGGTGACGAGCCGGCGCCGCGCGCCGGGGCCGACGACTGGTCGCTAATGCTCTACACCTCCGGGACCACGTCGAAGCCGAAGGGCGTGCCCCGCCGGCATCGCGCGGAGCGTGCGGGCGCGCTCGCCCATGTCGCCCAGAACCTCTACCGCCACGGCGAAACGACGCTCGGCGTCATGCCGCTCTATCACACAATGGGCGTCAGATCCCTAATTGCCTCGTCGCTGACGGGCGGCGCGTTCATCTGCCTGCCGCGCTTTGACGCGCGAAAGGCCATCGACCTCATTGAGGCGGAGAGAATCACCAACCTCTACCTCGTGCCGACGCTCTATCACGACGTTCTCCACCACGCGAGCTTCTCGCCGGAACGGGTGCGATCAGTCACCAAGCTTGGCTATGCCGGCGCGTCGATGACGGACGGTCTCTTGAAAAAGCTCGACGAGGCTTTCAAACCCGAGCTTTTTGTCAACCACTACGGCTCGTCGGAAATTTACACCTTTACCATCGAACAGAAGGCCGCGGCCAAGCCGGGCTCGGCCGGGCGCGCAGGCATCAACCAAATGATCAGGGTGGTCAAGCTGAACGCCGCTGGCCCCGACGAACTGGCCGCCCCGCGCGAGGAAGGCGAAATCATCGCGCTCGCCAAGAGCGACGAGGCTTTCGAAGGGTACTGGAAGCGGCCCGCGGCCACGGAAAAGGCGCTGCGCGGCGGCTGGTACTTCACCGGCGACACGGGATTTTTCGACGAAGACGGCGACCTCTTCGTCACCGGCCGCGCCGACGACATGATCATCACCGGCGGCGAGAACGTCTCGCCGGTCGAGGTCGAGAGCTGCCTCTCGCTGCACGACAATGTCGCAGAGGTCGCCGTGGTTGGCCTGCCGGACGAGCGCTGGGGCCAGGTTGTCACCGCCTTCGTCAAGCGCAAGGGCGACCTGACCGCCGCGCAGCTCGACGAACACTGCAAGGCGTCCGGCCTCGCCAACTTCCGTCGTCCGCGCCGCATCGTCTTCGTCGAGGAAATTCCGAAGTCGCCCGTCGGCAAGATCCTTCGGCGCATGCTTGTCGCCGGAGACTACCGGGAAGAGGCGCCCGCGCCCGAGCACCAGAACTAACACCCAAGAAACACCGACCGAAAGGACAATAAGCAATGGCCGAAGCAGCCACATTCGACGACAAGCGCCTGGCCGAACTCGACGGCTTCACAGTTTCCATCGACGCGGAGCGCCAGCGTGCCGACATCACGCTGGACCGCCCGCCCTACAACGTCGTCTCGATGGCCGCGCGCGATCAGCTTCGCCTCGTGTTCGAGGCGCTGGACGCGGATGACCGCGTGCGCATCATCGTCGTTTCCGGGGCGGGAGAGCATTTCTCCTCGGGCGGCAACATCAAGGGATTTCTCGAAGCAAGCCCCGAGCACGTGTCCCACCTTGCCTGGAACATTGCGGCGCCGGCGCGCTGCTCCAAGCCGGTGATCGCGGCAAACCGCGGCTATTGCTTCGGGGTCGGATTCGAACTGTCGCTCGCCTGCGACTTCCGCGTCGCCACCGAGACCACGCGCTACGCCCTGCCGGAGCAGAAACTCGGCCAGATCCCCGGTTCGGGCGGCTCGGCGCGGCTTCAGAAGATGGTCGGCGTCACACGCACCAAGAACATCGTGATGCGGTCCAGGCGGGTCACGGGCCAGGAGGCCTACGATTGGGGCATCGCCTCGGAGATCGTCGCGGACGCCGATCTCGAATCCGCCGTCGACGCGCTGGTCGAGGAACTGCTCGCCTTTTCGCCGCTCGCGCAACGCACGGCCAAGAAGCTTCTCAACGACACCGACGACGCGCTGCTGACGACGGCCATCGAGCTCGAGGGCCACTGCTATAGCCGCCTTCGCGCCTCCGACGACTTCCGGGAGGGCGTGACGGCCTTCCACGAGAAGCGCTCGGCGCAGTTCGTCGGTTCGTGACCAGTCATTGCCCGGCGTTCCGGCCGGGCGCCACACGCCGCATCTGGGAAACAGCGGCATCACATCGAGGGAGGAAATGAGGAATGGAAACGCAACGTAGGCACATCATCGAGCCGGCTCCCGGCTTCCGCGCGGGGCTCAGGGACCTGCCACGGCATCTCAACGTGAAGACGGTCAGTGCGGCCGTCGTCGCGGCGATTTTCGGCTGTTCCGGCCCGGCGCTCATCGTCATCGGCGCGGCGAACAACGCCGGTCTGTCGAACGGGCAGGCGGTCGCCTGGCTGTTTGCAATCTATTTTCTCGGCGGGCTGATCAGTCTTTTTCTGGCGCTGCGCTACAAGCAGCCCGTTACGGGCGCCTATTCCATACCGGGGGCTGCCCTCGTCGCCGGATCGCTCGCGACATTCTCGTTCGACCAGGCCGTCGGCTCCTTCATTATGGCGGGCGTGATCGTGCTGCTTCTGGGCGTTTCAGGCTTGATCGGAAGGGTGATGCGCTGGATTCCGATGCCGATCGTCATGGCCATGATCGCAGGCGCGCTGATGCGCTTTGCAACCGGCGCGGTCGGGTCGCTCGGCACGGCGCCGTGGATCGCCGGCGCGGCCATCGTCGCCTTCTTTGTGTCCATGCGGTGGTCGAAGAACGTGCCGCCGGTACTTCCCGCCCTCGTCGCGGGCCTCGTCGCCGCATTCGCGACGGGATCGATCGGTGGCGGCGCCGCCGAGATCTCGTTTGTCTTCCCCGAGTTCACCGCCCCGGCTTTCACGTTCGACGCCTTTTTGGCGATCTCGATACCGCTGGCGCTTCTCGTCATCGGTGCCGAGAATGCGCAGGCGACGGGCGTCCTGATGGCGGAAGGCTATAATCCCCCGATCAACATGATGACGATCCTCTCCGGCGTCGGCGGGATCGCGGCCGGGTTCCTCGGCGGGCACAACGCCAATATCGCCGGGCCGATGACGGCGATCTGCTCGTCCGAGCAGGCCGGCGAGGACAAGGAGGGACGCTACGCCGCGACGGTTGTCAACGGCATCCTCTTCGGTGCCTTCGGCCTCGTTGCCGGCGCGGCCGTTCCGGTCATCATGTCGCTGCCCGGCGCCCTCATCGGCACCGTCGCCGGCCTTGCGATGATCGGGGTGCTTCTGGCCGCTCTCCAGAACGCATTTGGCAAGAACCTCGGCAATCAGACTGGCGCCTTCGTGGCCTTGGCGGTTTCGCTGTCGAACATCTCGTTGCTCGGCATTAGCGCACCCTTCTGGGCGCTCGTTGCGGGTGTCATTGTGTCAGCGGTCATCGAGACATCAAGTCTCCAACCAAGCCCCAAGCCATCCGCCGGCCGTGCTGGTTAAGCACAAATCCCACGTATGGCCGCTTGCCCGCTTGAGAGGCAGGCGGCCGTCCGATCCTGACCACGTCTTAGACTTGGATGGCCTAAGACTGCGGTAGGTCAAAAGCCGCCGGTTTCCTGCAGGCGGATGAACATCCGCTCAACTCCCGAAAACTGCCGGCAACAGCGACGACGCGGGGAGCCCGCTATGGGGCCGCTTTCCGACCGGCCGCTCTTGGCTGCTGAGTCAATGAAGCGGACATTAGGCTGGACGGATCGTCGGCGGATACCGATCAGGTGCGGAGTCAGGTCTGCGAAGCAAGCCATAGGAACGCGGCTGCCGGAGCCAGCCCACGTAGCCGATTCATGTGTCGCTGATCACGAATTCTGTCTGTCCAGCCCTTGCCCATCCGCCGTTTGCCAGATTGGCAAATAGCTCAGGCGGCCGGAAACACCCATGGAACCCGGGAACAGTCTGGGTGAGAATGTAAGCCGACCGCTTTCCGAGAGCCGCTCGGACAGTCTCCAGGAACCTCCGCTCGTTGGTCTTTGAAGAGAACACACAGAGCAGCAGCATCCCTGCAGTAAGGCCAAAGTGCTGCTTGTAAACACCGTCGCCGATGAAGTTGGCGTAGTCCTCGATCATGCTGCGATAGCTCTTTCGGGCAGCCTTGCTGTCCTTGGGTTCGCTGCCGCGATCTGCCTCGACGCAGAAGAACCGATAGCGCCCACCATAGTCGATGCCGAACAACTGATCCGGTGTAAGCTTCTTGCGGCCAAGCTCGACAGAGAGCGTCGAGCCTGATCGCTCCAGGATTGCATGCGCCGGTATGTAAGACATGCCGGAACGTTGAAGTGATATGTCTATCGAGGCGGTGATGCAGCTAACCATGTACTGATGTACCCAGTGGCCTGACGGCCGGATGGTGTTCTCGGCGAGATCATTACCCTCGAGCCAAGCGCGAGCGCGCGGTGTCAGCTCATAGATATATGGATTGAAGCTGGCGTTCTCTGTTGCACGCTGCTGGACCGGACAAGTCAGGTAGTCGCCGCTTCTCAGCTTCTGAAGTTGGCGCAGGGACGTATCGCGATCGCGATGCGTATCGCTGGTCAGTTCATGCAAATAGAGCGAACTTTGCGGCCCGTGACGCTCGATAAACTTCAGCCAGCGCGTTTCTCGCTGCGTCGGCCGTATTCCGCAGCGGTACTCTATGTGATGGAATGTTGCACGTCCTATGGCATCATGGGTTCTCATAACCCATTGATATTACCAGATTTTACTCCTACCAGGAACTCCCGCTGGAAGTCGGATCGTCATCATCATTGTCATCAGACTTCTTCGATTGGTTCTTGTCGTCCTTGGCGGTTTTGGACGGACGAGAACGCTGACCGGGGTCAGTGTCGTCGCCTTGGTCGAAAGTGTCGTCCCGACTGGGCGCCTCGTACTCCCCGTCCCCGTCTTGGTGCTCTGCGTCCTTCTTGGCGTGGGGTTCTGCGTACTGAGCCCGGCTCAGTTTGCGGATCATCTCCATCTCCTCGCGGCTGGCGCGCGGCAGGTTCTCAAGAGCAAAGAACGGAAAATCGATGGGCACTCCCTTGAGGGTGAACCCGCGAACATAGGTGACGAGGCTCCCCTTCTTCTGACGATGCAGTAGATCGGGATCGCAATTGAACTGGCTTGAAAGCGTGCGCGCATCGCGCATGGAGATGCCGCCGGCCATTTTGATCGAGGTGTTGGCCTCAAACGCCTCCTGCAGCTTTGAGTCCAACTGGCCCAGAAACTGGTGCGCCATCACCATGCCGACCCTATATTTGCGAGCCTGGGAGAGAATGACCGCGATGTTTTGATCAAAATATTCATGCGCCTCATCGATGTAGCAGATGACCGGCGTGCGCTCGCCAGACGGGATTGTCGCACGTTCCTGTGCAGCCTGTGCAATCAACGCGATGAAGAACCGACCGAAGATCTCCGTTCCATCCTCCTTGAGCAATGACTTTGCCGTGTTGATCAGGATGAGCTTGCCCGCGTTCATCTCGGCAAACATGTCGAACTTGGAACGCGGATGGGTGAACATCCGCTCGAAGGTCCGGTTCTCAAGAACGGCATACAATCGCCGTAGTACCTGCCGCCTGGTCTGATCGAACTCCTTCGTGTCGAACTCATTGGCAAAGAAACTGCGCGCGGTCCCGTCGAGTTCGGCGATCGCATTCGCATAAGTCTTGGTGCCGCCCGGCTCCAAAAGTTCGCGGAATGTATGGATGGTCGCATCCGGTATATGCAGCATCAGCCGGGTCAGATAGCGGAAGACCACACTCTGCTTCGGCGTCATCGCCGCCGACAGTAGCGTACCGAGCACGAAGTCATAGAGTTCGATGATCGAATTGGTCAGCCGCTCGCGCTCCAGGTCGCCGTAGGTGGCAAGGCGTTCCTTGCCGACGCCGAACAGGTTCAGGCAGACCGGGAAGGCAATGTCTTCAGGATCGATGAGAACGATAAGCTCCGGCGGCACGGTCTTGGCGCGCAGCAGGTTGGAGATCATGTCGCCCTGGCTGTCGATGACGATGACGCTCTTGTCGCCGCGGCTGATATCCTCGAGATCGCGAACGATGTGATACTGCAGCGTCTGCGTCTTGCCGTGCCCCGAACCGGCGATGATGTGGGTGTGTTCAAAGCGCGTCGCTTCGGGAATACCGAATGGGATCCGGATCGCGAACAGGTCGATCAGCGGCGTGCCTTTCAGATAGATCTCTGGCGCATCGTCGCCCTTGTAGTCGGAGGGATGGACCGGATTGGTGCGATGAGTCTCAGCGAAGTTGGCGTTCAGTCGCTCGCGCAGCTTAGCAAAATGGTTATAGTCGTTTTGCTCGAAGAACGGCGCGATCACATCGGCAACGATCAGGTTGGTCTTGTCGAGGAACTGGGCAGCTGGAACCAGCAGCTCTCCCTCCATGGCAGGTAGATCGCGCGCGATCGCGGCAAGGCTCCTGGAGATCGTCGCCAGCGCCGATATCGCCATGTTGCGGTCGAGACCCGCTTGGGCAGCCCGTGCGACCATATCGCGATACCGCGCGCCCTCGATTGAGTTCAATACCGGCGGCGGCGGCGGAATATCGGCGGAGATGTGTTCTGCTTCAAACAGCCGTTTGCCCATCTCGGCAAGCTGCGCCCTGACCGCGGGCGGTGTTTTCGCAGGCACCTCGGCCAGCAGGGCACGTTCGATCTCTGTCTCGGTGAATACCACATTGGCATTGCGCACCGACGCCAACAGCGCTTCGGTCTGCTCGCGAGCCAGTCGTTCAAGGCGAGCCGGATGGTCACGCCAAAATCGGTAGAACAGATAGCTCGGAATGCCGACCAGCGCGATCGGTGTGACAAACAGCGCGAGCACAATAAGCAAGGCAAGCCCGAGGAAGAGGACGAAAGCGCCCTCGACGGTGTCGGTCCTCAGGCCCGGGATCATAGCTCGATCACCTTGTCCTCACCGGGATCGGCATTGCTTGCGAGCCAGTCCTTCATCGCCTGCAACGCGGCCAGCAGCCTTGCCTCATAGGCCTTGGCATCGGAAGGATTGGCCGTTCGATGGCGATCCGGCTTGCGCTCCAGGAGATGACCGACGCGCAGATGATACCAGTCGGGATTGTCGTCAGGATCGACACCCGCCGGCATACGCTCCAAAAGGACATGCCCGGTCAGTCGCCGCTCAACAATAATCTGGCGTTCTTCCTGGGTGAAGTCGACCGTGACGCAGACGTCGTGCCAGACGTTTCTGAAGACAACGCCTTCCTTGATCTCTTCATGGCGAATGCTGATCCGCAAGTCGGTCTCGCCCCCACTTCCCCATCGACATTGGACCGGCATCCGGTTTTGCCTGTCAAGTCCGCGGGCCGCCTTCGGCCTCGCGGAAGCGTCTGGCGACGAAGCGCTCGACACGTGTCCGCCGGATCGTGTGGTGGCGGCGCGAATGGGCGCGAATACGCCGCGCTATCTCAGGCCTCGGCGCAGCCTCTATGTCCGGATCGACCTTGAGGCTGGTGCGGCCGGCCGGAAGCGAAACCTGGGCCGCATAGACCGGCGTCTCGGATACGGCATGCCAAACCTGGTTGACCGGGAACTCGTGGCGGAGCGCCTCTGCATCGGCTTCGCCGACGCGGAACACGATCTTGGTACCGACCGTCCCAAGAATCGCATCCCGCAGCCTGACAGGCAGCTGTGCGATATATTGGTGGCAGAGCGTCAGGCTGACATTGAACTTGCGAATACCGGACAGCATCTCGGTGAGCGTGCCGGGTGCAAAATGGTGGCATTCGTCGAGATAGATGTGGAACGGTTGTCGATCTTCCCTCGCCAGCGTGGCCATATGCAGGCGCGCCAAGAGCAGGCTGCCGAGCATTTGCGTCTTTTGCAGACCAAGCCTGCCCTGCGGCAGGCGGGCGATCAGGATCTTGCCGCCGAGAACTTGTTCGAGCCGGATCGTGCTTTTGGGATAGCCGATCACACCCCGGACGCGCGGATCGGCGACAAGGGCGCCGATCTTGTTGAGGGTCGAGCGCGTCGTCTCGCGACGCTCGCGCTCCGACAGCGCGGTAAAGTCGTAGGTCCAAAAGGACCGGATCGCCGGATCCGTTACATAACCGATCGCCTTCTGTCGGAACGGTTCGCTGGTCAGCATGAAGCGGATATCCATAAGCGTCGCGCCTGGCATCGCGAGCAGCGCGGCAACTGTGTTGTACAGGTATTGGTCGAGCACTGGCGTCGAGAGCGTGTCGTAGCCCCAGATCGATTTGAACGTATCGACCATCGACGACGCAACGAATGGCCGCCACGTCGTCGGCACATCGGCGATGAGATTGATCGGCGCCGCGTTCTCGTCGTCGGACGGATCGAACAGGATCACGTCCGTCCGTCTCGCGGAAGGAATCTGTTCGAGGAGCGCATCGGCATCTTCGCCATGCGGATCGACATAAAACAACCCGTCGCCGCGGGCGATGTCGTCGAGCATCATCGCCCGCATCAAGGTCGACTTCCCTGTCCCGGTCTTGCCGAGAATGTAGCGATGCTGGAAGCGGTTGGTGTGAGGCAATTCCATAAGGACACGTCCCCAAGGACCGGGTCTCTCCTCGTGTGGTAGCAAGGGGACATGATGTGAGGACGTGTCGTCAAGGAACAGTCCATCTTAATTGTACCAGTCCTTTTTCCCCTTAAGGGAAAGTCGTCAGTAAAGTCCCGTCACCAGTCGTCTGGCCTATTGGCCATGACTTCACCCCGTCTGCCGGTCTGCGCGGGACGCGCAGCCGGGTCTGGAGGCGTCATGCCGACAGCATGACGGGGTGAAGTCATGGGCGGATGCCCTGACGACTGGTGACGGAATGTGGTGCTATGTACTGTGCCGTATACCCATAGGAAATACCCATAGAGGTTGGGTATTTCCTATGGGTATCGCCTATGTGTAATTGCCTGGCGGCTTTCCCGCTGCAACGGGCAAACGGTCACGCTGAACAAGCAGCGTGCCGGGTGCAATGTCCATGAAGACGACGCAGACGGAAACCATTCAGACGAGATCCAACCAAACCATCTGGAGAATGGCTTATTCCAGACGGGATCAGAACAGACCGCGCCCGCCCTGCTTGCGCAAGACAGCATCGTGACGACCCTGGCGTCGAACAAAACGGCCCGCGACGAAGAGGCCAAACCCTGCCATCAGGAGCAGCAAGCCAAGGAATGGTATCCAGGCTGTTAGCAGCCCGATCAGGCCCAACAGGCCGCCAAGACCCATCATGATGGCACCGCCGGTCTGCACGATCTCAGCCCAGCGAATCCCGGTATTCGATCGCGGCTTGCTCTGTCCGGAATTGCTGTCCGTTGACGACATAGACGCCGGCGCGGTTCTCGATCGCCGGCTTGTTTGAATCGGATGGCCAATTCGGCTTGTAGGTGGCTTGCGGTTGTTGCACGCCGGAAGGGTCGATACTGCCTGGCGTCGCCGGATCGCCTGGCTGATTCAATGGCGCCTGCGGTCCTGAAGTCTTAGCCGCCTCGCTGGCGCGCTGAAATAGCCCATATGACGATGACGCAATCTCCAGCTGTCTGCGATTGAGAGTGACAAGCTCTCTGGTCATCTCCGCAGTGTCGATACCGGCTCTGCCCATTTGAACAAATGCAACTACGATAATGCCCATAAAGGCGATCGCGGCGCCCGGCATCGAAGCGATAACACCGGCCGCAATATTTGTACCGCCGTAGATCGAATGCAGCCCCTTATCGAAGGCAAAAAAAGCAAAAGCTACGCCCACGAGAATCCCAATCCAGGCTACAAACTCGGCAAATGAAAGAAGAGACCTGGCTGTTCCATAATGCCTTGACATATCCCCCTCCCCGTTTAGAGCACACAAATGATCATCTATTGGCTAGCAGCGAGTCAATATGGATCAGTGAATGCCCAGCAACTCCAAGACGCTTGATCAGAATAAGTTTCTAATAATACAAAGAGATTCTATAACGAGAACTCCTTGAGGTATTGGTGTCAGGTTGCATCAAACAAATCCAGGATAACTGAGTTCTTCTAGAATCAACGCAATTTCTGGAGGCAAGACGAATTTGCTGGGTAACGAAGAAATGACGCCGACGAATGTTAGCTCACGGGAAAACGATCGGAGGAGACGTCTGAGATTATGCCCTGCAAGATACGGTGAAGGTTTGTACGCTCACCAGGTCCATTCGAGCTTGAACGCCTGATGCGGTTTGGGCCTGGCGATATCCCACAGGATCGACTTTCGACCATACAGGTCGATCAGGCGTGCCGGCGTGCTGGCTGGTTTCTCGGATGCGCCTTCGATGATCTTTGACGCAACCAACTTCGGGGGCCGTTCCGCGGGGAAATGAACTTGAAGGATGAGGTGTCCAGTCGGATAGGTGAACTCCTGCGTCCAGTGCTCGTGCGGACGCGTGAACGAGCCGAGCAGGTCGGCCGAGTAGACATTCGCGAAATGCTCACCGCGGCTTATCGAATTGCCGAGATTGATCTGCGAGACGTAAAAGCCGCGCTCCACGACAGTGTCGACGATCGTGCCACGCATCGTGGCAAAGCCCGCCGCAGCATGCTCCGCAGTCACCGCTTCCTGGTAGGTCGTCGTGGGGTGATGTGCGACGAACGATGTCGTCTTGCGATATCGGGCTCGACAGCCTGAGGCATCGAGGAGAAACACCTGAACGAGGGTGAATACCGACGTCAGCTCGGCTGACGAATTTGGAGCACCCGATCCACGATTCCATGGTAATTGTCGCGAGACGGGCTTGAGCGCCCAATAGGTGCCGGATCGGATCTGGTCGCCGGCGTAGGCGCCGATTGCAGCGGCAAGCAACGCAGCCACGGCAACAAATGCCGCCCACGCATTTCCCGCGACGATCTCATAGACTCTGTCCCATCCAGTGACCATTCCTACAATTATGGCGCACCACCGGGGTGGAGGCGCGCCATAATCCACAGCCTGCTGAAAGGCGTCGGGTCGGCGACTTAGCCTTTACCGCCGCCGCTGGATGCCAGAACGATGCTCAATGGAGTATCCTCGGTTCGTACGTCACAGGGCGAATCCTAATGGATTTTCCACTAACCATGCAAGAGGACTTAGTGGATTTTCGACTAGAACCGCTGTGATCGTATTGAGGCTGCTATTTACCACACCGGAGGTGGAGCATGCCTCGAACACTCGGACGGCCGCGTCACGAAGCCTTGCGGGACTTCATCGTCGAGCAGCGAGAGCAAGCAGGCCTCACGCAGCACGAAGTATCGGCGCAACTCGACCGCCCCCAGTCATTCATAGCCAGCATCGAGACAGGCCAGCGTCGGGTCGATGTGGTCGAGCTGCTCGATCTGGCTGAAGCCATTGGTTTCGATCCGCATGATGCCGTGCGAAGGCTCTTGGGCGCAGCAGCTGATTAGGTCCATTACCAGGGACACGTTTCAGTTAATTGCTATGGAACAGGCTAATGCCGATTGCAGTCTGGCGCCTCGCAAGCGTAGCCAGCCGAAGCAGACAATGATTGCGCCGCACCCATGAAAAACCCAGAGTTCTTCGGCGATTACCAGTTTGGTTCCGCAACTGACCGAGACCAACTACGGCAGAAGTGAGGGCGCCTTCCCAACAGGCAGCTTCGGGGCCGTGAACAGACTGGCGGCTTTGCGATGGGAGAGCCGGAAAAGCAGACGCGCGCTCCCTTTCGGGCCGACATTTCGCCCGGATCGTTCACCTACAGATTCAGCTCCCGTCCTCGGCGTCGGGATCGGGCGTCAAGATCGGCCAAGGGCGCCCTGATGCAAGATCGGGATGACGTGGTTCCGATTCTGGCGCACCGTACTCGTCCCGGAGCTTATCTATGATGTTGAGACAGCGGGTGGCGGGGTCATCCTTGCCGCCGCTGCCCGTCATCGCCAGCAACTTCCGGCGCAGCTCGACCGCCGGGACGGGCACGACATTGTAAGCGCCTTCCCAGTTCTCGGCCGGCACGTGCTCCGTGACGGCCCTTTGGATCGACTGCCACGTCATGAACGAACGTCCGGTCTTCATCTCAAAATCAATCAGCATCAATACGCCGTCCGTGTCAGGGTCTTCGGCAACTGCGCTAGCTAGCAAGGCAAGCTGCTTCGTCGTCGGCCCATCCTTCAGGAGGTCATAGACATAGGCGCGGACCTCGGAGAACTCCGAAATCAAACCACCCAATTCGCGTTGCCAATGCCACCCGTCGTATGACTTGCCGTCGAGCGCGCCGCTGACGGTCAAGTCAACAAGGCGGCGCGCGGCGGATACGGTGCCGAACCTCAACGCGGTCGCGCGCCACTGATGGTTCTGGTAGAGACGCGGGTCTTCTTCTGCGAGCGTGAAAGTCACGCCTTCTGCGTCGTCTGAGCACGAACTGCTGAGTCCGCCGACCATCTCTTCAAGCATTCGTGGGTCGCGCTGCGCGTCCGGCATGACGCGCACGATGGCGGGCAGATCGGTGACAGGTGTGGCGAATGGCAAAAGGCGCAACCAATCGCGTAGCTGATACGCGTCGCTCTGAGTCAGAATCCAGGTCTCCTTCTTGGCCGCCTCAAAGGTCTCAGCTATGCCGTCGGCCACGAGCTTGATGTCGATGTCCTCGCCAGAGAGGATCAGCGACAACAGCAAGGCTGCGCGCGCCTGCCTCGGCGCCAGAGAAATGAGCTTCTGGATCGTCACGTCACGCTGGCCGTGCGGGAGCCGTGATCCGACAATGCCGAGCGCAACGCCCAGCTTCATCTGCGCATCCGTCGAACCATCGACAATCAACGTGTCGATTGCGCCGAAGATCGCCTCCGCCTCGTCTGATGTCGCGGCGGGATCGGCGGCGCGGACCTCACGGCGCTCTTCCACGCGCGAGAAATCTTCGCCGCTCCGGAATTTCTTGTCGTCCTTGGGTTCGTTGGCCTCAAACCACTGGAAGGCCAGCACACGCGCAGCCAACTCGCCAAAATGCTCATCCGTCAGGTATTCACGCATCAGCGCAGCGGTCTCTGGCGCATTGATCGCCAAGAACGCACGTTGGTACTCGTGCATGTGTGGATGCTGCGCTTCGTGCACAGCGTCGCGATCCTTCCAGCCGCTCGCGGTAGCTTTTTCGCGGAAAGCTCGATAGCGACGTAAATTGTCGTCAAGCATTCTCTTCAAGAGCGGAAGATGATCGACGGACGGCGCGTAGCTCATCATCGTTGCAATGGTAGCCACTCGCCGACGCTTCTCATCCCCAGCGGCGAGCATGCGCTCTGCCCATTCGCGCGCCAGCACTCCGATTGCGGCCAAGCCTTCCTCATTGAAGGGTCGCGCCCGCTCTTCGTCGCCGTAGGTCTCACGGGAAAACAGCTCGGCCAGTTGGACGATTTCCTCATTGTCAGCGTTTACCGACCGCGCCTGAACGGCGGCCACCAAACTTGCGCCCGGCGTGTGGCCGATACGGCCGCGCAGATCGTGATAGCGATCACCCGCCGCCTGGTTGTACTTCCCGCTGGCGTCGCGCACGACTTTCCCAGCTGCAAGATATGCGTCGATCAGCCGACCAACAGCGTTTGGTCCCAGCACTGAAGCGGCGGCCTCGGCGCGGTCGTCGTGGCGGCTTGTTTCTTCGAGGGCGATCCCGAGCAGCGCGTCGTCCTCAAGGGCAAACCCGGCCGCCGCAAGAATATCGTCTGCGCCGTAGAAGAGTTCGCGGTGCTCGCGCACGCGGCGCAGTAGCCCCTTTGCGAGAGCCTCCGGATATCGCTTTCGCGCTTCATACAACAAGTGCATTTCGCCATCGCGTTTCCGGTCGATCTCCATTTCGGCAACAATCTCAGTAACCTTGGTATCGTGGTCATCTCCGACCGGCGCGTGAACGAGCGTGCGCAAGCGCTGAAAGTGCGAAATGCCAGCAACCTTGCGCCGTTCGCGCGCTCGCCGGAGTTCCTGCTGGACGGCATCGACTGCAATGTCGTCGAGGTGACCCTTTTCGGTGAGGATATCGTAGGTCTCGTCGCCCGCGTCAGCGAGCAAGTCGGCGACGTGGCGATCCGCCCGTCGAAATGAGAGCGCATCGACCACTGTCGCCTTCACGTCCGGATCGCTGTCAGTCTTCGCGATTGCGGTCGCAAGGTCGAGGCCGTCGATTCCGCCATGCGATGCGATTTCATGCAGTATGTTCTTGCGGATTTCCGGTGGCAGCGCTGCGATGCGCGCCGGCGCGTCGTTCCCAAGCACGGATGGGCGAAATCGCTTCGCCGCTCGGAGGGCGGGCAGGTGCACTTGGGTGTTCGCGTGCGAAATAAGCGGCCAAAGAAGATCGCCGAATTCCGGCCTGCCGGACGCGATCATGAAACGCACCGCGCGATCCACCTTGCCGGGCGCGTGCCACTGCTCGGCGAGGCTCCGCATTTCGGCGCCGATTGGCGCCCATACCTCGTCGGTGGCGCGGAAGATCATCTCGCCCGCGAGGACGGGATCGACATCAAAAGCTGTGCGGATGGCGGCGCTGCATGCGGCCTTATGCGCGGCGTCGCCGCGGGCGCTCCGTTCGACGGCGAACAGGACTGCTTCCTCCCACGGGCGCTGATCGAGTACGTCGGCCTTCAGTTTCTCCCGTGCTGCCGGATCGCTGACGGCTTGTATCATCAGTCGTTCGACGTAGTGCGAGGCGTACCATTCCTGAAATTGCTGGTGCTGGAACGAATAGCCCGGCGTGTCGCCGGAGCGAGTAAGAACGTGATTGCTGACAAGCGTGTCGAGCAACGCGTCGGGCTGTGTGGTGATGATCATCTGCCCATCGGCCACCAGGAACCGTGCGGTCTCGGCAACCGCTTTGCGCGCGTTGCTGTCCGTAATCGCCGTGTTAGCCGTTGTCGTGGCGAACACGGCGAGATTATCCAAATAGTCCTGCTGGAAGCCGAGGGCCACGGCATGAAGCGCCGCCGCACGGCGGGCTTCCTGCTCGTGCACGGCAACGAAGCGCCGTAGCACTTCTTCCTTCGTGGTCGGAAAAGGTGCGCCCTCTGGCAGCGACAGCAGTGCCGTGAGATAGAGTGGGATGGTGACGAGTTCGCGGACGCCCGCTGTCCGCCAGGCTTGATCGACGAGCTGTGCGCCATCCTCGCCGCGCATGGCTCGCGCAATCTCCATTTGCTGCTCGTCGTCAAGCGGCAGCAAATCGACCCGCGTCCCACCGAAGGGAATGTCGAGGGCCTGCCTGCGCGTGGAAATGACAAGACCGAGCTCCGGCAATTCAGTCTTGAGCGCAGTGATTTGCACGCGCGCGCGTTCGCGTGCGGCGGGATCCAGTTCGTTCCAGCCGTCAAGAAGCAGCACGACGCCAGGATTCGTCGCGACGGTGCGGAAATCCTTTTCCGAAATGTCGTGGAATGCAGGACGTTTCAGGATGGATACCAGCAGCGTGTCGGCGCCGGTGGCCCAATCGCCCAAGGGTACGATAAGCGGTGTGCAGCTGCCGATCTCCAACACTCCTTCAGCGATCTGAAAGAGTGTCGTCGTCTTTCCCATTCCAGGCGCCGCGACAAGCATCAGGTCGTCCAACGTCGTCACAACGTTAGCGAGCGCGCGAGTGCTCAGCGCCTCATCCACATGCTTCACCTTCAATGTGAGCGTGAGCGCCACGTTTGTGCCCGGCCATTTGGGTGTTCGGCGGAACACGGCCAAGTCGGCGGCGGCGGCGACTTGCAGGCGAGCGCTGATTTCCCCAACAGTTGGCGGCATTGACGGGCCGAAAGCGATCTTGTCAATTACGCTGCGCCACATGTCCTCCGAGTGCTTCTTTTTCCACTCTTGCAAGAACGACTCGGAAAAAGCGGGATCAGCCGAATCGATCGCTTTGGCGCAGTCTTGGCAAAGCCAAATTCCGTTCTCATGCGATTTTCGTTGCTCGGGCGTCATATCGGCGCGATAGCGGCGCGAGCCAGGTCCGGGGGCTGCAGCGCAGATATGGGCGGCAACTCCAATGTTCACTTCCTTTACACCGTCGCTCGTAGGCGCCGATGTCAACTTTCTGCAGCTAGGATTGCTGCAATGATACCGGGCTTGCTTTGCTAGACGATTCTTTGTCGCCTGAGAAAAGTCATCTCTGTTGCTTTTCTTTGCCATCGAAGGTTGCTCGGTTATCCGGGATGAATTCCAGGCTCTTGTCGCAAGGGGGTATTCGGTGATCGATGCCAGAGACCTCATTGCAAAGGCCGCTTCTAGGAGATTGAACCTCAGTTCGGAATGAGCGGAAAGGGGGCGCAATCCTGCCATTCATTAGACGACTCCATGGCGTCATCGTTGGATTGATGTCATTTTTGAATACGCCTGCCAATTATGGCCATGACAAGTGAGGGTCGCTACCACTCAATTGTCGGCATCATTTCGCCGGAGACAGGTCCGCCGATCCTATTTTGCGGCCATTGGCCGAAATCTGTGTCGTCCTGCCGAAAAGCATCGATCGGCTCATAAATAATTTGGTCTTCATCCATGAATACATTCTATCATGAAATGAGCGGTGCCACTTACGCGACACCGCTCGCTCCTTTTCAGGAGTGTCGAGCAGGCTCAATCTCGACGGTCAATTCGTTGTTGGAGCCAATCCAAAACCTCTTCCTCAATCCATCCCACCCTGTTGGGGCCGAGCTTAATCCGCTTCGGGAATTTGCCTGCCGCCTCGAGGCGAGCGATGTGTTGCGGCGAGTAAAGAACAAGCTCCTTGAGTTGCCGTTTCGATAAAATCCTCATCCGAATTCTCCCAAATAGGGAGCATCCGGATGCTCCGGTGGTACGACTGCCCCAGAGCAGGAGAAATTGTAGCAGCAGATTCGCGGCCGTAAATACGCCGGGAACTGCTACCTATACGCTACCTTATGCGACTCTTTCGGAAAAACCTGCAATTTACGAATAAATAAGTCATTGAAAAGAATGGTGATCCCGACAGGATTCGAACCTGTGACCCTCAGATTAGGAATCTGATGCTCTATCCTGCTGAGCTACGGGACCGTCCGGGCGGACAGATATCAAAATCGGTCCGGTTTGAAAACAAGCAATACGCCGCCTCTCAGGCCCCGTTCGCCTCGGCCAGCGCCACCCAGTAACTGATGCCGAGCGGGATGATTTCGTCATTGAAATCATAGGCAGGGTGGTGAAGTCCGGCCGTGTCGCCATTGCCGATCAGGATCATCGCGCCGGGCCGCGCCTCGGTCATGTAGGCAAAGTCCTCTCCGCCCATCATCGGTGCAGCCGACACGTCCACCGCGCTTTCGCCCGCCACGGCGGCCGCAGCCTGGGCGCAAATGTCGGTCTCCGCGCTGTGATTGACCATCACCGGATAGCCCCGCCTCCAAGTCACCTCCGCCGTCGCGCCATGCGCGGCCGCGATGTTTGCGGCGAGCGTCTTGATCCGGCTTTCGCCGAGTTCCCGGTTTTCCGGGGACAGCGTGCGCACCGTGCCCGCGATCTCGGCCTCCTCGGGAATGACATTATGCGCCGAGCCGGCGTGGAACTGCGTCGCGGAGACCACCATGGCCGAAATCGGATCGGCATTGCGCGAGGCGATGGTCTGCATCGCCTGCACCAGTTGCGCGCCGATGACGATCGGATCGATGGTCTGGTTCGGCCATGCGGCGTGCCCGCCGCGCCCGGTGATCCGGACAAGGAATTCGTCCGTCGCCGCCCAAAGCGGGCCAGGGCGGGTCGCGAAACGGCCGGCGGGCAAACTCGGCATGTTGTGCATGCCGTAGACGCGGTCGATGCCGAAACGGTCCATCAGCCCGTCCTCGATCATCTCGCGTCCGCCACCGCCGCCTTCCTCCGCGGGCTGGAAGATCACCACCACCGTGCCCGCGAAATTGCGCGTTTCGGCAAGATATTGCGCGGCGCCGAGCAGCATCGAGGTGTGCCCGTCATGGCCGCAGGCATGCATTTTGCCGGGCACCGTGGAGGCATAGGGCTTGCCGGTCATCTCCTTGATCGGCAGCGCGTCCATGTCGGAGCGGAAGCCGAGCGTCTCGCCCTCGCCCCGGTTGCCCCTGATCACGCCGACGACACCGGTGCGGCCGAGCCCGGTCACCACCTCGTCGCAGCCGAACGCCTTGAGCTTCTCCTCGACGAAAGCCGCCGTCTCGTGCACGTCGAACATCAATTCCGGATGCTGGTGCAGGTGGTGGCGCCAGCCGGCCACTTCCGCCTGCATTTCATGGGCACGATTGAGAATCGGCATTCGTTTCCCTTCCTGGAACCGGGTTCGTCACCTCGAAAATGGCGGTGCGGGCCGCCCCGGACAAGTCCGGTTTCGAACATATCGGCCTCGCGGCGTCATGCCTTCGGCACAATCCTTGTCTAGCCCGCGACATTCGCCTACACAATCGCGGGGGCCTCGTCATCGATCAGGGAAAGTCAATGTTCGCCGGACAAAGATCGCCCATTCTCGGAATTGCCCTCGTCCTGTTGATCGCGCTCGGCGCGAACAGGGCCGACGCCTCGACAATGCCGTCCATGGTGATCGAAGTATCCACAGGACGCGTGCTCGAAGCCGAGCGTCAGTTCGACCGCTGGCGTCCCGCCTCCCTGACCAAGCTGATGACGGCCTGGGTCGCATTCCGCGAGATCGAGCGCGGCGCGCTGACGATGAAATCGCCGGTGCGCATCTCTCTCAAAGCGGCGCGCAAGCCGCCGAGCCACATGGCCTATCCGGTCGGCACGATCCTCACGCTCGACAATGCGCTCAAGATGCTGCTCGTCAAATCGGCCAACGACATCGCCGTCGCCATCGCGGAATCCGTTTCCGGCAGCGTCGAGGCGTTCTCCGAGAAAATGAACGCCGAGGCGAAGCGCCTCGGCATGACCGACTCCCATTTCGTCAATCCGCACGGATTGCACGATACGGGCCAGTATTCGACGGCGCGCGACCTCGCGATACTCGCCCGGGCGATCCGCCTCGAATATCCGCAGCACGCGCATTATTTCTCGACCGAGGCGCTGAAGGACGGCGACAAGGTCTACAAATCCTACAATCTGCTGCTCGGGCGCTTTGACGGCGCCGACGGCATGAAGACCGGCTATATCTGCGAAGGCGGCTTCAACCTGGTCGCCTCCGCGACGCGCAAGGGCGTGACCCTGATCGCGGTCGTTCTTGGCGAGATGAGCTCCAAGGGCCGCTCCGAACGTGCCGCCGACCTGCTCGAGGAAGGCTTTGCCAAGATGAACGAGGCCGAATTCGAACCAGTCCTCGCCTCGATGACGCCGCCCGAGGGCCATTCGACCGAAATCGCCAATGTCCGCGACATCGTGTGTTCGCAGGAAGCCAACGATGCGCGCTGGGCGGACCGCTCGCTCGACAGTTTCGCGAGCCCGGCGATCACACCGCTGACCCGCGACCCGGTGCCCGTGCCGATCTTTATCGGCGGCGCGGAAGGCGCGAGCATGTCCGCCATCCTGCTGGCCGGGCAATATATCGACGCGGTCCCGGTTCCGGATTTCCGGCCGGTGCGGCTGAGCGACGAAGTGGCGGAGGCGCGCCGCGCCGAGGGCATCGACCTTGCCGCCGAACGGGCGATCCCTGTCCCCGAATTCCGGCCCGATCAGGGAGCCTGATACGGCCATGGCCTCCGTACCCGTCCATGTGGTGACCGGCTTTCTCGGCGCGGGAAAGACGACGCTCCTGAACCGCCTGCTCGCCGCAGGCGGCTTCGCCAACACGGCGGTGATCATCAACGAGTTCGGCGATGTCGGCATCGACCACCTGCTGGTCGAGGCAGTCGAGGGCGGCGAACCGATGATCGAACTGTCGGATGGCTGCCTGTGCTGCACCGTCAGAAGCGATCTCGTCGACACGCTGTTCCAGATCAATGAGCGCATCGAGGCGGGCGCCGCGCTGGACCGTGTCGTCATCGAAACGACGGGACTGGCCGATCCCGCGCCCGTCTTGCAGGCGGTGATGGCGACGCCGGGCCTCAATGAACGCTTCCACGTGGCGAGCCTCGTCACGGTCGTTTGCGCGGCGACGGGGCTGGCCAGTCTGGAAGACCACGAGGAAGCGCGAAGCCAGGTGGCGCTCGCGGACCGCATCGTCCTGACCAAGACCGATCTCGAACCGGCAAGCGACGCGCTGATCGCCAGGCTCGCGGCGATCAATCCGCTGGTCGAACCGGTCGATGCGGCAGGCGACGGCTTCGTTCTGGCGCTCGACGATTCGTCACTGGCGCAGGCGCGCCCGGCCGCCGGCGAACCGCACGGCCATCACCACCACCATCATGACGTCAACCGGCATGACGCGTCGATCGAGGCTTTCACGCTGACGCATGACGCACAGATCACGGCGGCGACGGTGGAGATGTTCGCCGACCTGTTGCGCTCCTCGATGCCGCGCGAATTGCTGCGCATGAAGGGTGTTGTGTGGACCACGGAGAAGCCGGACCGGCCGCTGGTCATTCACGGCGTGCAGTCGGTGTTTCATCCGCCGGTCAGGCTCGACTCATGGAAAGGGCGCGAACCGGAAACGCGCCTCGTCGTCATCGCGCGAAACGGCAACAGGGCGCATATCGAGGGCCTGTTCGCGGCCTTCACCGGCCAGATCGCCCCCGACCGGCCCGACCGGCAGGCGCTGACCGACAATCCGCTGGCGATCCCGGGAATGTGAACCGGCGCTCTACGCGCCCCGCTCGATCAGGAAACGGTGACCGTCCTCGTCCTTCTCGCTTTCGACGAGCGGATGGCCGCTTTCGCGGCAGTAATTGGGGATGTCGATGACGGCCAGCGGATCGCTGGTGCGGACCCACAGCCGGTCACCCGGCTTGAGGCTTTGCATGCGTTTTTGCGTCTTGAGAACCGGCATCGGACAATTCAGGCCGCGCAGGTCGTAGATGTCCGCCATGTCGCTTACTGGGTCGATGCGGAGGCCGACGATCCGCGGAACAGGTTGCCGAGCGGAGAAGCCGGTTTCGATTGCAAAGCGCTTGCCGCCGATCCGCCTTCCATCGCGGCCACTGCCTGCTGGAAGGCAACGGCCTGCTTGGACTGCAGCGACTGATAGGCCGTTGCGAGACCGGTCGGCATCGTCATCGGCGGGCATTCCGCCGTCGCCTTGAACTCGCCTTCCTCGGGGAGGCTGTTGAAGACATAACGGCGGCCGCAGACATCGACCTTGGGCGGTATCTTGGTCAGCTCGAAATGGTCGTAGCCTTCCTTGAGCATCGACCAGAACTCGAAATTCTTGTCGTTGCGGTGCTTGGCCATGTTTTCCGGCGTCATCCGGAACGGATAGGCCTGGACCTGGAACGCGTCCTGCTTGCCGCCGGAAAGCGCCTCGCGCGCGAAGGCGTAGATTTCCGCGATGCTCTCATCCGTCATCGAATAGCAACCGGCCGACGAACAGGAGCCGTGCACCATGAGATTGGAGCCGGTGCGGCCATTGGCACGGTCGTAGCGATTGGGGAAGCCCGTATTGAACGCCAGGTGATAGCTGGATTTCGGATTGAGCAGATGTTTCGAGATCGAATAGAACCCTTCGGGCGCCTGACGGTCGCCTTCCCGGATCTTCGGCCCGAGTTTTCCGGAATAGGCGCAGACCTCGTAGCTCTTCACCAGAACGAAGCGACCGGTGTCTTTCTGCTTCCAGACCTCGAGGACCGCTTCGTCCTTGAAGATGCGGACCATGATCGGCGACGACTTGGTCATGCCGTTCGCGGACATGAAACTGCGCACGTCTTCGGGGATCGGCGCATTGGCCTTGAGCGAAAGAACGTCGCTTGTCTCGCAACCGGCGAGCGCGGTGGATGCAGCCACCATTATCGCGATCATCGCCCGTCGATACGCCATTCGAGAATGCCTCGGAAAAATCATTGGACCCGGATTATAGACGACCGCGACTTGCCGCAAGGTTGCCTGGCCCCCGCTCACGCGATTGTCAGCGTCACGCATCGGGACAAAATACGGCACGGATATGGCGGATTTGACCGGAACCCGATCAGCCGAGATTGCGGCCGATGGCGAGGAATTTCTCGCGCCGGGCGTTTTTCAGCGCCGGACCGTCGAGCCCGGCGAGATCGGCCAGCGCCCCCTCGACCGTCTTGCGGGTTTCCTGGACGACCGCATCGCGGTCCCTGTGCGCGCCGCCAAGCGGCTCGCTGATAATGCCGTCGATGACCTTGAGCGCCAGCAGATCCTGCGCGGTGACCTTCATCGCCGTCGCGGCGTCGCGGGCGCGGGCGGCGTCACGCCACAGGATCGACGCGCCACCCTCGGGCGAGATCACGCTGTAGATGGCGTGTTCGAGCATGTAGACCTTGTTGGCCGTCGCAATGGCGATCGCACCGCCGGATCCGCCTTCGCCGATCACGACGGAAACCAGCGGCACCTCGAGGTTGAGGCTGATCTCGATCGAGCGTGCGATGGCTTCGGCCTGGCCGCGTTCTTCCGCGCCGATGCCCGGATAGGCGCCCGCCGTGTCCACCAGCGTGATGACCGGCAGGCCGAACCGGTTCGCCATCTCCATGATGCGGACCGCCTTGCGATATCCCTCGGGCCGCGCCATGCCGAAATTGTGCTTCAGGCGCGACTGCGTGTCGGACCCCTTTTCCTGCCCGATCACCGCGACCGGGTTGCCGTCGAAACGCGCGAAACCGGCGATGACAGCGGCGTCCTCGGCGAATTTGCGGTCACCGGCGAGAGGTGTGAACTCGTCGAACAGCGCATCGACATATTGCGAGCAATGCGGCCGGTCAGGATGACGCGCGACCTGCGCCTTCTGCCAGGGTGTCAGCTTCTTGTAGATCTCGACCAGCGCCTCGGCGGACCGTTTCTCCAGCCGCGCAACTTCCTCGGCAACGTCGACCCCGCCATTCTCGCCCTCGGAAAGCTTCTTCAATTCCATGATCTGGCCGTCCAGATCGGCGATCGGCTTTTCGAAATCGAGATAGCTGTAAAGTGACATGGGAACGCTGTCCGTTCGGTCTTTCGTTTGGCGTGGAGGTGGAGGTAAACGGGCTGGATGTCAAGCATAGCCCCACTTGGGCTCAGGCGCCGGCCAGCGGATGATGCTCTGTGACAAGCCGGTGCAACCGCTCTTCCAGCACATGCGTGTAGATCTGCGTCGTCGAGATATCGGCATGGCCCAGAAGCTGCTGCACGACGCGCAGATCGGCGCCGTTCTGCAACAGATGGCTGGCGAAGGCGTGTCGAAGCACATGCGGCGAAAGCTTGGAGACGGACAGGCCGCATCGCGCGCCGAGCGCCTTGAGATCGCGCGCGAAGACCTGCCGCGCGACATGGTCGACATAGTTTTCGGCGGGAAACAGCCAGGGGCAGTCATCGGCGCGCGGATCGCGATTGCGGGCCTCCAGATAGGTGGTCACCGCGGCGCGGGCGGTGTCGGTGACCGGAACCATGCGCTCCTTTGACCCCTTGCCGCGCACCATGAAGAACGGGTCGTCGCGCCATGCGACGCTGACCGGCAGCGAAACCAGTTCGCTGACCCGCAGACCTGTTGCATAGAGCAGTTCGAGCAAGGCGCGCGTGCGGATCGCGGTGATCCGGATTTTCGCCGGCTGCATCTCGTCCGTGGCTTCCTCCCCGGCGCGTTCGAGCAGACGCGACACCTCTTCCTCGCTCAACACCTTCGGCAGGGCCCGGGCCTTTTTCGGCGAGGCGATCACCCCGGTCGGATCGTCGCCGCGCAGGTTCTCCGCATAGAGAAAGCGAAAATACTGCCGCAACGCGGACAGGTGGCGCGCCTGCGAGGAAGCCGCGTATCCCGAGGCGTCCATGCTTGACAGATATGCGCTGATATCCGTCGAGATGGCGTCGGAGAGCCGACGCGCGCTCGCGCGGCGCACGAAACGTTCCGCTTCCTCCAGGTCGCGCCGGTAGGAGGCGAGCGTGTTTTCGGATGCGCCGCGCTCGGCGCTCATCATTTCGAGAAATGCGTCGATCATGCCATCAGTCTGGCACGCGAAGGTTTACCGGCGGTTTCGCGAACCGGGATCAGAAATCCGGATTGATCTTGTTGGCCGGGATGCGCACCGTCATTTCGCGCGGGGTCGGTTCGACATAGGAAACCAGCGCCCACATGGCGCCATAGGCGATCCCGCCGAGGACGGCGAGCGTGAATAGAAACCGGATCAGGCTTGGCATCGGACTTCGATCTTACGGCACGCCTTTTGTCTCGTGAAGCGGGTATGCGATTCCATATCATTAAAATCAAACCCTAAACGGCCCGTCTTTACAATTCTTGACAGGGCGCGCGGGTTCATGCGCTAAGCGGAACTCGGACGGAAACGACGAGTCATGACGCCTGAAATCAAAGCCAATTGCGAGACCGTTCGCAACCGGATCGGCCATCGCTCGATCGTTCTGGTCGGCCTCATGGGCGCCGGGAAATCGGCGGTCGGCCGCAAGGTCGCGGCCAGCCTCGGCCTGCCGTTCGCCGACGCGGACACGGAAATCGAGACCGTGTCGAAAATGACCATTCCCGAGCTGTTCGAACACTATGGCGAACCGGAATTCCGGTCGCTGGAACAACGCGTTATCTCGCGCCTGCTGAAGACCGGACCGCAGGTGCTGGCGACCGGCGGCGGCGCCTTCATCAACGAGAATACACGCAGCGAAATCGCGCAGGACGGAATATCGGTCTGGCTTTCCGCCGATATCGACCTGCTGATGGAACGCGTCTCGCGCCGAAAGAACCGGCCGCTCCTGCGCACGGCCGATCCGCGCGCCGTCATGCAGCGCCTCATGGATGAGCGATATCCGGTCTACGCTAATGCGGATATCGAGGTGCGGTCGCGCGACATATCCAAGGAAGACATGGCCGCCAATGTGGTCGCCGCCATCGCGGCATGGCTCGACGGCCACGCGGAAACCCCGCGCGAACACAGCGCGACGGAAGCGAGTGACCGATGAATGACGCACATTGCGCCGAGACCGTGACTGTCGATCTCGGCGATCGTTCCTACGACATCCTGATAGGCCCGGGCCTGCTCGAACAAAGCGGGCGCCGCATCGCCGAGACGTTGCCGGGCGTCCGTGCGGCGATCGTCACGGACGAGAATGTCGCCGCCCATCACCTCGAGACTGTCCGCGCGAGCCTGGCGGATGCCGGGATCGAAGCGACGGATATCGTGCTTCCGGCCGGCGAGCCGACGAAACGCTTCGAAATACTGCAGGACGTGGTCTACCGCATCCTCGACGCCCGGCTGGAACGCGGCGACGTCGTGATCGCGCTCGGCGGCGGTGTGATCGGCGATCTGACGGGTTTTGCGGCCGCGATCGTCCGGCGCGGCATGCAGTTCGTGCAGATGCCCACCTCCCTGCTGTCCCAGGTGGATTCGTCCGTCGGCGGCAAGACCGGAATCAACGCGCCGCACGGCAAGAACCTGATCGGCGCGTTCTACCAGCCGCGGCTGGTGATCGCCGACACCGGGGCGCTCGACACGCTCTCGCCGCGTGAATTCCGAGCCGGCTACGCCGAGGTGGTGAAATACGGGCTGATCGACCGGCCCGATTTCTTCGCATGGTTGGAGGAAAACTGGGCGAAGATCGAGGCCGGCGGCAGCGAGCGTATCCATGCCATCGCGGAATCCTGCCGCGCCAAGGCCGCCGTCGTCGCCCGCGACGAACGCGAGGCCGGCGACCGGGCGCTGCTCAATCTGGGACACACATTCGGCCATGCGCTGGAAGCAGCGGCGAAATACAACCCAGACATTCTCGTTCATGGCGAGGGCGTCGCCATCGGCATGGTGCTCGCGCATGAGTTTTCGGCGCGCATGAACCTCGCCAGTCCGGACGACGCAAAGCGCGTCGCCGCGCATCTTAAGGCGGTCGGCCTGCCGACCGACCTCGATGCCATGAAGCCGTATCTGCGCGACGCCGACACGATGCTGACCTATATCAGGCAGGACAAGAAGGTGACCCGCGGTGCGCTCAACTTCATCCTGACACGCGGAATCGGTCAGTCCTTCATCGCGAAGAATGTGCCGGAATCGGAGGTGCACGCCTTTCTCCGGGACAAGATAGGAAGTTAGTCATGGGAATTTGGATCATCGCGGTCGTGGTACTCGCCCTTGTGGTCCTGTCGGCATTTTTCTCCGGTTCGGAGACGGCGCTTACGGCGACGTCGCGCGCGCGCATGCACCACCTGGAAGGCGCGGGCGATCCGCGCGCGAAATCCGTCAACACGCTGATGACACGGCAGGACCGGCTGATCGGCGCGCTTCTGATCGGCAACAACCTCGTCAACATCCTCGGCTCGGCGCTTGCCACCAGCGTCTTCCTGACGCTGTTCGGTCAATCCGGCGTCGCCTATGCGACCATCGCCATGACGGTGATGCTGGTCATTTTCGCCGAGGTGCTGCCGAAATCATGGGCGATTTCCAATCCCGACCGCTTCGCCCTCGCAGTCGCGCCGATCATCCGCCGTTTCGTCCTGGTGGTCGGACCGTTGTCGAGCCTCGTCAACATGATCGTGCGGCGCATGCTGAAAGTCTTCGGCGTCGATCTGACCGACCGCGAATCCATGCTCACCGCGCATGAGGAGATTCGCGGCGCCGTCGAGGTGCTGCACAAGGAAGGATCGGTGGTGAAGGAGGAGCGCGACCGCCTGGGCGGCCTGCTCGATCTCGCCGAGCTCGAAGTCTCCGACATCATGGTCCACCGCACCAACATGAAAATGGTCAACGCCGACCTGGAGCCGGCCGCGATCGTCTCGGAAATCCTCGAAAGCCCCTACACCCGCATGCCCGTATGGCGCGGCGGAACGGACAACATCGTCGGCATCGTGCATGCCAAGGATTTGTTGCGCGCGCTGCACGGCGTCGACAACGACCCGACCCGCATCGACATCATGAAGGTCGCCAACAAGGCGTGGTACGTGCCGGATACGACCACGCTGCGCGACCAGCTCGACGCGTTTCTGCGCCGCAAAGCCCATGTCGCCATCGTGGTCGACGAATATGGCGAGGTGGAAGGCCTCGTCACGTTGGAAGACATCATCGAGGAAATCGTCGGCGACATCGCCGACGAGCACGATGTCGATATCCAGGGCCTGCGCCAGGAAGCCGACGGGTCGATCGTCGTCGACGGCTCGGTACCGATCCGCGACATCAACCGCGCGCTGGACTGGCACCTGCCCGACGAGGAGGCGACGACCATAGCCGGCCTCGTCATCCACGAGGCGCAGACCATTCCCGCCGAGAAACAGGCCTTCACCTTCCACGGCAAGCGCTTCGTGGTCATGAAGCGCGAGAGAAACCGGATCACCAAGCTGCGCATCCGGCCGATCTAGGAAATCGGCAGGGCCGCATCGGCGGCGCCATGCATGGTGAGACGCGACGGAACCGCGCTCGACCATGAGTGCCTGTCCCGCGAGGCGAGCCCGCCATGGAAGATCGCGTATCCGGCCATCTCGTTGCGCGCCATTTCAAGCGTCACCGCGCCGAACCCTGCTAGCCGCACGTAAATGGCGCAACGGCGAATGCCGGCAAACTCCGTACAGCACTATCATCCGCAATTTGGTCTTGAGCTTCCAGTGGGTGGAAGCTTTATGACCTTACGTAATGAGGAGGTGTCGCCATGATGTACGGGTTCGAAAACGGGATGTTCTTCGGGATGGGTCTCGGAATGCTGCTCACGGTCGCCCTGATATTTCTCGCCGGCATGGCGGTCGGATATCTCATCGGGCGCTCGCGCTAGGCGACGACCGGCCAACAGCAATACCGACACCGAACTGAACCGGGAATTTCGATGGCCGCAAAGAACTACTTTATGGCGTTTCTGCTCGTCGCGGTTGCCGCTTTTCTTGTCTGGTGGTTCGCACTGCGGCCTTCGCCCATGCGGATGAGCGCGGCGGGAGGACCTCCGATCGTCCGGGTCGAGGTGCCGGAGCTTTCGGGCGACGCCCTTTCCGGTGAAGCATTGTTCAACCGGAATTGCGCGTCCTGCCACGGCGTGAACGCCGCCGGTCGGGACGGGGTCGCACCGCCGCTCGTCCACGTCATCTACGAACCGAACCATCACGGCGACGCCGCCTTCCAGCTCGCGGCCCAGCGCGGCGTAAGGGCCCATCACTGGCCGTTCGGCGACATGCCGCCCGTCGAAGGCGTCGACCCCGGGCAGATCGACCAGATCGTCTCCTATGTCCGCACGCTGCAACGCGCCAACGGAATCCACTGACAGGAATTCAACCATGCATGAACGCGCAGGCCCCCTGATCGCGGCCGCACTGATCGTTTCGGCCGTTTCCGGAACGGCTCTCGCACATTCCGGGGCGACCGGCATCGTCAGGCAACGAATGGACCTCATGGGGGAGATCGCCGATCGGATGAAGGAACTTGGCGCGATGATTCGCGGACGGGAAAACTTCGACCCGGAAGTCGCAGGCTCTGCCGCCGACGCGCTGGCCGGCCATGCCGGCGAGATGCTTTCCCTGTTCCCGGTAGGATCGGCGGGCGGCACCAGCGAGGCGCGCCCCGCCATCTGGGTGGACTGGCAGGAGTTCGAGGGGCTTGCCGGCGCGCTCGAGGAAAAGGCCTCGGCACTGTCGAGCGCGGCGCAAGAGGCCGAAAGCGTGGATGAGATCAGGCCCCTGTTCGCCGATATGGGACGCACCTGCTCGCAGTGCCACGAGGATTTCCGCCTGGAGAAATAGACCCGGGCCAGCCGGAACGGTTCCGGACGGGACGCGTTCGACTCCGCAAGCGCCGCCTGGCAGGCGCATGACGACAGGAGGAGTCCGATGTCCTACATTCGTTTCGGCCTGATGATCCTCACCTCGACATTGGTGATGTTCATCCTGATGTACCTCAACACCTATGCGTTCGAGCATGTCTTCTTTTCCGAGACGCGCGCCTATATGGCGGTCCTCATGGGCGCGACCATGGCTTTCATCATGCTTGGCTTCATGCTCGGCATGTATCGGAACACAGGATTGAACATCGCCATATTCATCGGCGCGATCCTCGTATTCGCCGGTTCGCTTTGGCTCGTCCGCAGCCAGGTCACGGTTTCGGGCCCCAGCTACATGCGTGCGATGATCCCCCATCATTCGATCGCCGTCATGACGTCGGAAAGGGCGGGGATCGAGGATAGCCGGGCCCGCAAGCTCGCCGACGAGATCATCGCCGCACAGCGCCGGGAAATCGCCGAAATGCGCTATCTGATCGCCGACATCTCCGCCGGGAACAGCGTGGACGAAATCTACCGCGATCCGCCGACCGAGGTCGGGACCGTGGCCGACGCGCTGGCCAACACGCTGGTCGCCGAGCTCGACCCCGCGCCCGTGCCGCGAGACCGGGCCGACGAAATCCTCGGCGCAGATGGACGATGCGCCTTCAACCGCGGTCCGGAAACCGATCCGATCCTCTGGACATCGGCCGACGGAAACGACGGCGTCATGAAGCTGAACGGCGTGATCGTGCCGCTTTCCGGTGTGGAGACTGAAGACGAGCGAATCGGGTTCGAAGCACCCGGTGTCACGATGACGGTCCGCCCCCTCGGCGAGGACGCGAACTGGCGATCAGACGCCGAACTCGTCTTTGCCCTCGAAGACGGGCCCACGGTCGGTTATCGCGGCTTTTACGCCTGCGGTTCGTAGGGACGTTCGGAGCAAGGCGCGATAGGACTGCGTCTGCAGCGCGTCGGCCGAAAGGCCAAGGTCGCTCGCCAGGGATTCGACGCGCTGCGCCCAACCGGGCAGGCTTTGCGAATCGTCCGTCATCACCGCCAGTTCGACGAATTCGCCGAGGCCCGGTACACGGTCCAGGGTGATGTGGAAATCGCCCAGGAACCAGATGTCGCGGTGTTTCTCAACGCGGTCGATTTCGACGAAGCCGAGCGCAGCGAGCATGGCCTGCGCCTTGTCGAAATCCTCCAGATCGGTCGCGATGCATTCGTCCGGGTCCGGACCCTTCACGAACCACAAAACGCGGTCCGACGGCTGCATCGAGCGGACGACCTGCGTCTTTCCCGCCGCCGCGAGGCGGCCATCCGGCCAGTCGAGGAAGATATCGGTTTCCCGGTTCCCCAGCGTGAAAGGAATCGCGCCGCGCTCTTGAAGCAGCGCGACCATGCGATCGAGCCCGTCGACGGCATATTTGCGTTCGACCTCGTATCGGCCGCTAAAGTGATTCCCCGGATCGGCGAGCATGCCCTTGCGCGCCAGATCGGATGACGGAATTGTCGTCATGTCGGTTTCGCCTGCGTCCTGCAATCTTCAGACTACCATCTGACGCTTTCGCCGGGAGCCGAGGGCTCCAGCGCGAGCGCGTGAACGCCGTCGGCGATCTCGGCGGCCAGCAATTCATTGAGGGCGCGGTGGCGGTCGATGCGGCCCAGTCCGGCAAATTTTTCCGAGATCACGCGAACGCGGAAATGCGTCTCGCCGGACCCGTCGACCGAGCCGCCCTGATGACCCGCGTGCAGGTGGCTTTCATTGATGACGGCGAGCCGCTCGGGCGAGAAAGCCTCCTCGATCTTTTTCACGATGCGTTCTTCAATCGGCCCCATCTGCAACCTACCTTGTATCTTGCCTTGCCACCCCGCCGATAGGCAGGTAAACCAGTGCGTCCTTTTTAGAGGGCACTGCGGCGCCACTTGCCGCGTCGAATCTTCCACTGTCAATGCTTGTTTGTGGCGCTCTGCCGCCCCATAACCACGGTCACATGAAGCCCAGTTCGAAATATTTTGATTCCATCCGGATCAATCCCGGCGGAAAGAAAAAGAAATCCGCCAAGCGCGAGGAACCGACCGTCGCGCAGACCTGCCAATGGGCCGGCTGCGAGAAGCCGGGCACCCACAAGGCGCCGGCCGGCCGCGACCGGGAGGGGCAGTATCTGCATTTCTGCATCGACCACGTGCGCGAATACAACAAGAATTACAATTACTTCTCCGGCCTTGGCGATGACGCGATCGCCAAGTTCCAGAAGGACGCGCTGACCGGCAACCGGCCGACCTGGAAAATGGGCACCGCCCATATCGAGGAAGCGACCGCGGCGCCCGTCTTCTCGGACATGCGCTCCGGATCGGCACGGTCGATGCGCATGCGCGACCCGAACTGGCGCCCCGATGCGACGGTCAAGCCGATGCGCAAGCTCAAGCCGCTGGAAGCCAAGGCGATGTCCACGCTCGGCCTGAAGGCCTCGGCGACGTCGGAGGACATCAAGACGCAGTACAAGGCTCTGGTCAAAAAGCACCATCCCGATGCAAATGGCGGCGACCGGACCTCCGAGGAACGATTCCGCGAAGTTGTCCAAGCCTATCAATTGTTGAAAACCGCCGGGCTGTGCTAGTCCGGCAATCGAATCCCGAGACACCCCGGCATGCGGTCTCCCGCCGCATCAAGGAGGCAAGATGAACAAGATGGAACTCGACATCGCCAACATGCCCGACACCACCGCCGACGTGCGCTCGGTGTTCGGCATCGATGTCGACATGCAGGTCCCCGCCTATTCCGACGCGGACGCCTATGTGCCGGAAATCGACCCGGACTATATTTTCGACCGCGCGACGACGCTGGCGATCCTGGCCGGTTTCGCGCACAACCGCCGCGTCATGGTGTCCGGCTATCACGGCACCGGCAAGTCGACCCATATCGAACAGGTCGCGGCCCGTCTCAACTGGCCCTGCGTGCGCGTCAATCTGGACAGCCATGTCAGCCGTATCGACCTCGTCGGCAAGGACGCCATCGTGGTCCATGAGGGCAAGCAGGTCACTGAGTTCCGCGACGGCATCCTGCCCTGGGCCTATCAGCACAATGTCGCGCTCTGCTTCGACGAATACGACGCCGGCCGGCCCGACGTGATGTTCGTGATCCAGCGGGTGCTCGAATCCTCGGGCCGCCTGACACTGCTCGACCAGAGCCGCGTCATCCGCCCGCACCCCGCCTTCCGCCTGTTCGCCACCGCCAATACGGTCGGCCTCGGCGATACGACCGGCCTCTATCACGGCACGCAGCAGATCAACCAGGCGCAGATGGACCGCTGGTCCATCGTCACGACGCTGAACTACCTGCCGCATGACAAGGAAGTCGAGATCATCCTGGCCAAGGCGAAACACTACCAGAACGCCAAGGGCCGCGAGATCGTCAGCAACATGGTCCGTCTCGCCGACATGACGCGTGAAGCCTTCAAGAACGGCGATCTCTCGACCGTGATGAGCCCGCGGACCGTGATCACCTGGGCGGAAAACGCCGACATCTTCAAGGATATCGGCTTTGCCTTCCGGCTGACCTTCCTCAACAAGTGCGACGATCTGGAGCGCACGCTGGTGGCGGAATTCTACCAGCGCTGCTTCGGCGAGGAACTGGCCGAAAGCGCCGCCAATGTGGTGCTGAGCTAGGCGGACAGAGGCACCAGGCAAGATGGCGGGTCCGGGAGACAATTACCGCAAGAAGCCGGGCAAGCCGGTCGACACCGAACCGTTCAAGCGGGCGGTGACCGGCTGCATGCGCGCCATGGCCGGCGAACCGGAGCTGGAAGTCGTCTTCGCCGCCGACAAGCCAGCCTTTGCGGGCAAGCACGCCCGCCTGCCCGACCTGCCGAAACGCATCACGCGTAGCGACGTGATGGTGACACGCGGCGTCGGCGATTCCATGGCCCTGCGCACCGCCTGCCACAATCCGGGCGTCCATGCCGCGACGGCGCCGGACGGGGCCGATGCGCGGGCGATCTTCGACGCCGTGGAACAGGCGCGCGTGGAATCGATCGGCGCGCGCCGCATGCCGGGCGTCGGCGACAATCTCACCGCGATGATCGACGACAAGTTCACCCGCAACAATCTCGCCACCGTGACCGAGCGCGACGACGCGCCACTGTCGGAAGCCGTGGCGCTGATCGTGCGCGAGAAACTGACCGGACGCCCGACGCCCCCCGGCGCGGCCGCCGTCGCTGATCTTTGGCGCGACTGGGTCGAGGAAAAGGCCGGCGACGACTTCGCCAATCTGGAATCCGCGATCGACGACCAGAACGCCTTCGCGCGGGCCGTTCGCGACATGCTCGTCTCTATGGAGCTCGCCGACGAGATGTCCGGCGAGGAACCGGAAGATTCAGACGACGACAATGACGACGAGCCGGACGCCGACGAGGATACCGAAGGCGGCAGCCAGGAGGATTCGGGCGAGGAACAGTCCGAGGCCGAGGAAAGCCAGGCCGAGAGCGAGCAACCCGAAGCGGGCGAGATGGACGCCGCCGACGCGACCGCCGACGACATGGAGCAGGATCTCGACGCCGACGCGGAAGAGCCCGGCGAGGCGATCCGCCCCGACCAGTCCTTCAACGACATCCTGTCGGGCATCGACTACGAGGTCTATTCCACCGAATTCGACGAGACCATCTCCGCCGAGGAACTGTGCGACGAGGCGGAACTGGAACGCCTGCGCGCCTTCCTCGACAAGCAGCTCGCCAATCTCCAGGGCGTCGTCGGACGGCTTGCGAACCGGCTGCAGCGCCGCCTGATGGCGCAGCAGAACCGCTCCTGGGATTTCGATCTCGAGGAAGGCTATCTCGATCCGGCGCGCCTGCCGCGCATCATCATCGACGAAATGGCCGGCACCTTCGCTCCGCTGTCCTTCAAGCGCGAGCGCGACACCAATTTCCGCGACACGGTCGTCACCCTGCTGCTGGACAATTCCGGCTCGATGCGCGGCCGCCCGATCACCGTCGCGGCAACCTGCGCGGACATTCTTGCGCGCACGCTGGAACGCTGCGGCGTCAAGGTCGAGATCCTCGGCTTCACCACGCGGGCCTGGAAGGGCGGGCAATCGCGCGAGGCATGGCTGAAGGGCGGCAAGCCCGCCGAGCCCGGCCGTCTCAACGATTTGCGCCACATCATCTACAAGAGCGCGGATGCGCCCTGGCGGCGCGCCCGGCGCAATCTCGGCCTGATGATGCGCGAAGGCCTGCTGAAGGAAAACATCGACGGCGAGGCGCTGACCTGGGCCTATCGCCGGCTGGCGGCGCGTCCCGAACAGCGCCGTATCCTGATGATGATCTCCGACGGCGCGCCGGTCGACGATTCCACGCTGTCGGTCAATCCGGGCAACTACCTCGAACGGCACCTGCGCGCCGTGATCGAGGAGATCGAGACCCGCTCGGAAGTCGAATTGCTGGCGATCGGCATCGGCCACGACGTGACACGCTATTATCGCCGCGCCGTCACGATCGTCGATGCGGAGGAACTGGCCGGCGCGATGACGGAACAGCTCGCGGGCCTGTTCGAGGAGCAGAAATCCCGCGACGCACGCCGCCAACGGGCAGGCTAGACCGTGCGGTCACGCCTTCAGGCGGTCAAGGCCATAGTTCTCGTGGCCATGCCTCTCGCGGCAGTGGCTTCGCCGGCGCAAGCCGCGCCCGAAATCGTCGCGATGACCGTCAAGGCCCGTCCCATCACGAATTTCCGCATCGGCTCGGACCAGCAGCGATTCGGCAAGCTGGAATTCGCCGGCGGACTGGAAATGACCGCCTCTTCCCGGCATTTCGGCGCGATTTCGGCAATCCATCTTTTCGACGACCAGTCCCGCGTACTGGGCGTCGCCGACACAGGGTTCTGGCTTGCCTCCCGGATCGAGCGCGACGAAACCGGTCGGGCGACCGGCCTGTCCGACACAACGATGTGGGAGATGACGGAGTTCGGTCCCGGCAAGTGGGCGAGCGACGCCGAAGGCATCACCATCGGCGGCGATACTGTCTATGTCAGCTTCGAACGCCGGCACAGGATCGCCGAATACGATCTCGACGACAGCGGCTTTCCGGCGCTGAGGCGCCAGTACGAGCCGCCAGTTCCGCTTTACGAATTGCGGGAGAATCGCGGCTTCGAGACGGTCACCGTCGCCCCCGCGACCACGGCCTTTCCCGGCGCGCTTGTCGGCGTCAGCGAGAAGAGCCTCGACAAGAACCGCAACATCATGGCGTTCGTTCGCAAGCGTGGCGGCGAAAGCTTCGAATTCTCGGTGAAGCGCAGCGGTGAGTTCGACATCACCGACGGCCAGTTCCTGCCGGATGGCGATCTGGTTCTGCTGGAGCGCCGTTTCAACCTCACCGATGGCGTGGCGATGCGGCTGCGGCGGATCGACGGCTCCGACATAGCGGCCGGGGCGACGGTCGACGGCGAAGTCCTGCTGGAAGCCAATCTGCTCTACCAGATCGACAATATGGAAGGCCTGTCCGTCACCATCGATCCAGACGGCGTGCCGCGGCTGACCGTGGTCTCCGACGACAACCATTCCATCCTGCAGCGCAACCTGCTGCTTGAATTCAGGCTGGTCGGAGACGCCGGTGAGGGCAGTTCAGGTTGATGCGGATGGTTTCAGTCCAAATCTGAATTGCACTAGGCGGTGACCGCGGACCGGTCGGCGATCAGGCCGCGCAGCACCCGGTAAGGCGCGAGCAGGACCAGCGCGACCAGGATCTTCACGCAGAAATCGCCGGCACCGAGCGACACCCACAGCGGCACCTCGCCGCCGACACCGAGAAACGGCACGGGGAAGCCCAGCGAGCCGTCCTCCAGACCCAAGCCTGTGTCGAGGAATGCAAAGCCGGCCGAAAAGGCCACACCGAAGAACAGCACGGTGTCGATCACCGATCCGATAAGCGAGGAGACCAGCGGTGCTTTCCACCAGGCCGAGCGGCGCAGGCTTTCGAATACCGAAACGTCGAGCAACTGCGCGACGATGAAAGCCGAACCGGAGGCGATGGCGATGCGCGGCGTCGCCAGCCAGATCGAGAACGCCACCGCGAGCACGAAGCCGAAGGCAACGATGACACGCGCCGCGGACGGACCGAACCGGCGATTGGTGAGGTCGGTAACGAGGAAGGCCACCGGATAGGTGAACGCGCCCCAGGTCAGGAGATCGGCGAGATTGATCGAGCCGAGCGTCGCCTGGACCGGAAACTGGACGAGAAAGTTCGATGCGGCGACAACCGCGCACATCGCGAGAATGAAGGGAAGGTAAGACTGTGCTTTACGCATTTTTTTATCCTGGGTGATGCCACCAGCTAGGGTTCAACGGAAAACAGGCCGGAGGTCCGGCCTGTGCAGTCTCAGCGAAGAGGCGCCTTGATCAGGCGGCCTGCTCGGCGGATTTCTTCGCGATCTGGCGCTTCAGCAGGCGGGCGCGCTGCGACAGCTCGTTTTCCTTCGCCTTGACGAGGAACGCGTCGAGGCCGCCGCGATGCTCGACCGTGCGCAGTGCCGCAGCGGACACGCGGAAACGATAGCTCTGGCCCAACGCCTCGGACATCAGCGTGACCTGGCAAAGATTGGGAAGGAACCGACGCCGGGTCTTGTTGTTGGCGTGGCTCACATTGTTGCCGGACTGGACAGCCTTGCCGGTCAGTTCACATGCGCGAGACATGATGATCACCTTCGAATTCTGTTTCATAATGCCGCTTGCCGAACGCAGTCTCGTGTCGCGCCGGGCTTGGCGGCGTCGCCGGACGGAAACGGCTGGAGCGGAAAAGTCAGCGTCCTATAGTGACAACCGGCATTTTCGTCAACCGTCCCGGTGCATTTTGCGCGCCGCAACGCGTCATCACAGAAATGTCGCGATTACGGTCGAAGGCCGGTTGAGGGACATAGAAACGGATTTCGAGAAATGCGCATCACAACAAATGCACTCGCCCTGCTTGTCCCGATCCTGTGCGCGACGGCCGCGCATGCGGAAACGAGCGTCATCCACTCCCGATACGCGATCTCGGCGCTTGGCCTGCCGGTCGGCGTCTCGAAGTTCGAGACAAGGATATCGCCGGGAAGCTATTCGATGACCGGAACGCTCAAGGCAAGCGGGCTGGTGGCGCTATTCAAGCCGACCACCGGCAGCATGAGCGTTTCCGGACGTTTCGGCAGGAATGGCGTGCAGGCCGAACGCTTCGCGCTCGATTATGTTTCGGGCGGAGACCGGCAAACCACCGATATCGGCTTTTCGGGCGGCAACGTGACGAGCGCCGTCAACAAGCCGAAAGTCAAGAAACGCAAAGGCTGGATCGAGGTGGATGCCGCGCATCTGCGCAATACCGTCGATCCGATCAGCGCGATGCTCGTGAAGGCGGACACGCCCGGCGCGGTCTGCGACCGCACGGTGCGCGTCTTCGACGGCGCGATGCGCTCTGACATCAGGCTGAACTTCCTGCGTACCGAGCGCTTTTCCGCCGACGGTTATTCCGGTGACGTCGTCACCTGCCGAGCGAAATTCCTGCCTGTCTCGGGCTATCCCGGCGGCAAGAAGGAAATCGCGTGGCTGCGCGACAAGGGCCGCATCGTCGTGGCCTTTGCGCCGATCGAGGGCACCGACCTCTATGCACCGGTCAAGGCGACGGTATCGACGCAACTCGGCCCGGTACGCATCTATGCGACGCGCCTCGAACGCCGGATGGAATGAACCGGTCGCCGGCCCCGTTCCGACGCGCCCTTGACAAAAACCGCGCCCCCGGCGACGGGATGCCATGACCGACGCATCCCTCTCCATGACCGCCGGACGCAAGCGTTTCGTCGCGACGCTGATCGGCTTTGGCGCCGTCCTCATGTGGGCCCTTCTCGCGCTGTTCACCGCCGCCTCGGGCGATGTGCCGCCATTCCAGCTTTCAGCGATGTGCTTTGCGATCGGCGCGGCGATCGGTTTCGCCGCCAATGCCCGCAAGCGCGACCGCCGGGAGGCGAAGGCGCGGGTCCCCTGGCAGGCCTATGCGCTCGGGATCGGCGGGCTGTTCGGCTATCACTTCCTCTATTTCACGGCGCTGCGCCACGCGCCTGCCGTCGAAGCCAGCCTGATCTGCTATCTGTGGCCGATGCTGATCGTCACCGGCTCCGCGCTGATGCCAGGTGAGCGGCTCGGCTGGCATCATCTCGCCGGCGTCGCCTGCGGCTTTATCGGCACGGCACTGATCGTCACCGGCGGAGAAGGCTTCTCACTCAAGGCGGAATACGCCTATGGCTACGCCGTGGCGATCGCCGCCGCCTTCACATGGTCCGGCTATTCGCTGCTGTCGCGCCGCTTTGCCGCCGTCCCGACAAGAATCGTCGCCTGGTACTGCCTCGCCACCGCGATCCTGTCGCTAGTCGCGCATTTCGCACTTGAGACGACCGTGTGGCCACAAACCGTCGTCGAGTGGCTCGCGGTAGCGGGCCTCGGCGCCCTGCCCGTCGGCGCGGCTTTCTATATCTGGGACCATGGCGTCAAGCATGGCGACATCCAGGTGCTCGGCGCATCCAGCTACGCCGCGCCGCTGATCTCCACCGTCATCCTGATCGCCGTCGGCATGTCGGAGGCGAGCTGGACAATCGCTCTGGCCTGCCTGCTGATCACCGGCGGCGCGGCGATTGCGGCCAAGGACATGTTTTTAACCAGGAGGAAGCGCCATGTTGCCGTTTGAAGGCGGAATTACGCATACCGACAACGGGACCCTTGTCTTCGCTGTCCTGCTGGCCATCGCCTATCTCTTCTACGGGCAACGCCGGACGACACCCCTCAAGGTCGCGGCGAAAAAGCTATCCGTGATGCTTCTGGCAGGCCTGTCCGCCTCGGCTGGCGGGCCATGGCTGCTGACCCTGGCGCTGGTTCTGTGCGCGATTGGCGATTTCTTCCTTGCCATCGAACAGATGAGCGAGAAGTTCTTTCTGGCCGGTCTCGGCGCGTTTCTGGCCGGTCACATCGCCTATATCCTGCTGTTTTTTGCCCTCCCCGCATCCGAAACGCCACTTCCGCTGCCCGTCCTCGCCGTCGTGGGGATCGCGATGGCGGCAATTGCCCTTGTCATGGGCCGCAGGCTCTTCAGTGCGGCCGGCGATCTGCGCTGGCCGGTGATGGTCTATATCGCGGCGATCCTTGTCATGGGGCTGGCAGCCCTGTCGAACGGCGCGGGACTGATCGTCGCCGGCGCGGCGAGCTTCATGATCTCAGATACCGTGCTCGCCTCCGAGCGGTTCCTTTTGAAGAAGGACGGCGTCTACGGCCAGTTCGCCGGCCCGGTCGTCTGGGTGACCTATTTCGGCGCGCAAGTGCTGATCCTGTTCGGCGTGCTGACGGTGTGGGGCGTGTTCCGGGCCTGATGCCGGCGCGCCTCAGCGCCCCTTTGGCGCGCGGGGTGTCGGCTTCCAGTCCGGTGGAGCGAGTTCGAATTTCGCGAAGTCAAAGCCCGGCGCGACGGTGCATCCGACCAGCGTCCACGCGCCCAGCGAGGTCGCGGTCTGCCAGCAATTCGCCGGCACGACGACCTGCGGGCGTTCGCCCATGGCGAGATTGGGTCCGAGCCGCAGCGCCCGCGCGTCATGCCCGTTCGGCGACAGCGTGATCACCAGCGGCGAACCGGCATAGAAGTGCCAGACCTCGGAGGCGTCGGTCACGCGGTGCCAGTGCGACACGTCGCCGGCCTCGAGCAGGAAATAGATTGCCGTGGAATGACCGCGCCCCTCGGGACCGTCCGCATCGCGGAACGTTTCGGCATACCAGCCGCCCTCCGGATGCGGCTTGAGGCCGAGTTCCTTCCTGATCCGCTCCGCGGCCAGGTTCTGCATCAGAAATTGTCCTTGCGCCGGCGGATCTCGGCGAAAACCTCCTCGTCGCCGGCATCCGTCATGCCGAGATGCGCCCGGATCGCGGGATCGTCGGCCCGCAGAAAGGGATTGGTCGCGAACTCCGTCGAAAGCGATACCGGCAGCGTGGCCTGGCCCGTCTCGCGCAGCGCCTCGACCTCCGCCACGCGCTCCCGCAACGCGGTGTTGTCCGGATCGACCGTGACGGCGAAACGGGTATTGGCCAGCGTGTATTCGTGACCGCAATAAAGCATCGTGTCGCCGGGCAGCGCCTTCAGTTTCGTCAGCGCGCTCCACATCTCCGCCGCGCCGCGCTCGAAAAGGCGCCCGCACCCCATTGAAAACAGCGTGTCGCCGGCAAACAGCACGCCCGCCTTCGGCGAATAATAGACGATATGGCCGGCGGTATGCCCCGGCGTCTCGAAGACCTGGAAATCATAGCCGCCGAACGAGAACACATCGCCCTCGCCGAGCGCCTCGTCGAGACCGGGGATCTTGTCCGCCTCGCCCTTCGGCCCGGTGATGCGGCAGCCGAATTCCTGCTTGAGCGCCAGATTGCCGCCAGTGTGGTCGTGATGGTGATGCGTCGCCATGATGTCGGTCAGCGTCCAGCCCTTGCGCCTGACGACATCCGCGATCGTTTCGGCATCCGGAGCGTCGATGCTCGCGGTGCGGCCGCTCTCGGGATCGTGGATCACCACGCCGAAATTGTCCGACAGGCACATGAACTGTTCGATCTGCAACACGCTGACATCTCCCTCGGCGTCATTCGCGGCATTGCCCTTGCCGCCGCGATGCGATTTGTTGCACCTGTCAGCACCTGACGCAACCGGGGGAGCATCGGCAAACCATGCATATGGACATCGTCGAAATCCGCGGCTTCTATCACAGCCTGCTCGGCGAGATGGCGACGCGCTCCATCGCCATGGGCCTGACCCGCATTTGGCATCCGATGACCAATGAACGCCTGCTGGGGCTCGGCTATGCGCGGCCCTGGCTCGACCGTTTCGAGCCCGACACGGAGCGTACCCTGTCCTTCATGCTGGCCGCCCAGGGCGCGGTCAAATGGCCGCGCAACGGGCCGTCGCGCTCCGCGCTGGTCTTCGACGAAGAATTGCCGCTGCCCGATTCCGCCGTCGACCGCATTTTGATGGTGCATGCGCTCGAACACGCCGAAAATCCGCGCGAGTCGCTGATGGAGGCCTGGCGCGTGCTCGCCCCGAACGGCCGGATCGTGCTGGTCGTGCCCAACCGGCGCGGCATCTGGGCGAGATTCGAACACACTCCGTTCGGCACCGGACGCCCTTTCTCCAAGGGGCAGATTTCGAGGCTTCTGCGCGAGGCGAATTTCACGCCCGGACCGATGACGGAGGCGCTCGCCTTCCCGCCGGTGAAATCCGCCTCGCTGCTGCGTCTCGCAGCGCGTACCGAACGGATCGGGCTCAGGCTCTGGCCGGTGTTTTCCGGCGTGCTGATCATCGAGGCGCAAAAGCGCATGTTCCAGGGCCTGCCGGTCGCCGAACGCCAGTCGCGCCGCGTCTTCGTGCCGGTGCTGGCGCCGCAGGGCGCGGCGCGAGACCGCAGCGACTGACCGAAACCCGTCTCGACATTTCCGCCCGCCGGCGCTATTGCGCAGCGGTCGGCAACAGGGCCGCGAGAGGCCCGAGAACAGAAAGACCAAGGCAATGTCCGCGCCCGAAAACCTGTCCCGTCCCGTCCCGAGCCCAGGCGTGATGGAGATCGCGGCCTATGTGCCGGGCAAGAGCAAGGCGAAGCCGGGCGTCAAGCTGCACAAGCTGTCCTCCAACGAGACGCCGCTTGGCCCGAGCAGCAAAGCGATCGAGGCCTACAAGGCCGGGGCTGACACGCTGGAATTCTACCCGGACGGATCCTCGACACAGCTGCGCGAGGCGATCGCCGAAACCCATGGCCTCAATCCGGACAACCTGATCTGCGGCAACGGCTCCGACGAATTGCTCGGACTTTTGGCCCATGTCTACCTGGACCCCGGCGACGAGGCGATTTTCACCGAGCACGGTTTCCTCGTCTACAAGATCCAGATTCTCGCCAACGGCGCGACGCCCGTCGTCGCCCCGGAAAAGGATCTGCGCGCCGATGTCGATGCGATCCTCGACTGCGTGACCGAACGCACGAAGATCGTCTTCCTCGCCAATCCGAACAATCCGACCGGAACCTACGTTTCCGACGCCGAGGTCAAGCGCCTGCACGCCGCCCTGCCGAAGCACGTCCTGCTGGTAATCGACGCGGCCTATGCCGAATATGTCCGCCGCAACGACTACTCCGCCGGCGTCGAACTGGTTTCCGACAACGAGAATGTCGTGATGACGCGCACCTTCTCGAAAATCCACGGCCTCGCCGCGCTGCGCATCGGCTGGATGTACGGGCCGGCGCATGTCGTCGACGCGCTGAACCGGGTGCGCGGGCCGTTCAACCTGACCTCGGCCGCCATCGCCGCCGGCGCGGCCGCCATTCGCGACCGCAAGCATGTCGACGAGGCGGCGCTGTTCAACGAACAGTGGCTGCCGACGCTGACCAATGCGCTGACGAGCATCGGCCTCACCGTGACGCCGAGCGTGGGCAATTTCATCCTGATCCACTTCCCCGAGGACGATCCGGCGAAATCCGCCGCCGCCGCGGACGACTATCTGACCGAGCGCGGCTACGTGCTGCGCGCCGTAACGTCCTATGGACTGCCGAACGCGCTACGCATGTCGATCGGCACGGCGGAAGCCAATGAGGGCGTGATCGCCGCACTGACCAGCTTCATGGAAAGCTGAGACATGCCCGGATCAGAACCTCTCTTTGCGCGGGTCGCGCTGATCGGCATCGGGCTGATCGGCTCGTCGCTCGCCCATGCGATACGCCGCGACGGCCTCGCCGGCGAAATCGTCGTCTCCACCCGCAGCCCTGAAACGCTGGACCGCGCCCGCGAACTTGGGCTCGGCGACCGCTACGAGGCCGACGCGGCTGAAGCCGTGAAGGGCGCCGATCTCGTCATCCTCTCGGTGCCCGTCGGCGCCTGCGGCGCCGTTGCAGCGCAGATCGGCCCGCATCTGGAACAGGGCGCCATCCTGACCGATGTCGGCTCGACCAAGGGCACCGTGATCAGCGACGTCGCACCCCACGTGCCCGACGGCGTGCATTTCATCCCCGGCCACCCGATCGCCGGCACAGAGCATTCCGGCCCCGATGCCGGTTTCGCATCGCTTTTCGAGGGGCGCTGGACGATCCTGACGCCGCTCCCCGGTGCGGACGAAGCTGCCGTCGGCAAGCTCACGGCATTCTGGACGGGGTGCGGCGCCAAAGTCGATACGATGAATTCGGAGCATCACGACCGGGTGCTCGCCATCGTCTCCCACCTGCCGCATATCATCGCCTACAATATCGTCGGCACGGCCGACGATCTGGAAGCGGTGTCGAAATCGGAGGTGATCAAATACTCCGCCTCCGGTTTCCGCGACTTCACCCGCCTGGCCGCGTCCGACCCGACCATGTGGCGCGATGTCTGTCTTTCCAATCGCGACGCGATCCTCGAGATGCTGGGCCGGTTCTCGGAAGACCTCGCGGCGTTGCAGCGGGCGATACGCTGGGGCGACGGCGATGCGCTGTTCACCCTGTTCACGCATACCCGCGCCGTCCGCCGCTCGATCATCGAGGCCGGGCAGGAAGTCGACGCACCGGATTTCGGTCGTCATGGCGAAATCGCGAAAACGAAGGAATCCGAGGCGGACTGACCGACTCGGCTGCCTGCCGGCAAACACGGCAGGCTCCATGTTCGACTGTCACCGGAGGGCGAACCATGACCCTGTCGCTATATGACGTGACCATACCGGTCTTCACGCGCGCGCTGCACACCATGTCGGGGCTGCTCGATACCGGACGCACCTGGGCCGACGAAAGCGGCCTCGAACATGACGAACTGCTGCAGGCGCAGCTCTATCCCGACATGAAACCGCTGATCCACCATGTCCGCCTCGCCTGCGACACTGCCCGGCTTACCGCGGTACGCGTCGGAGGCGTGGAGCGGCTGGACCTGCCGGCGACCGAAACGGGTTTCGATGATCTCAAGGCGCGGATCGTGCGGACGCGCGCGTTCCTTGAAGCGGTTCCGAAAGAAAGCATGGAGGGCAAGGAGGACAACACGGTCGTCCTGGCGACGCCCAACCGGGAACTGACATTTACCGCCCGCGACTATGTGCTGCGGTTCGCCATTCCCGATTTCTTCTTCCACGACATGACGGTCTACGCCCTTTTGCGCCACAATGGCGTGCCGGTGCGCGAGCCGGATTTCATCGGCGGGGCGGAAGTCTCCTAGTACATTTCAGGTCGCAACAGCATCGGAATGCACCGCACTAGTCGAGCGGGGGAAGCTGTCCGATCGGGATAAATCCGAGCGCGATGCGCCCGTCGCGCACGGTTACCGGCACCTTGACCTCCGGTGTCCCGTCCGGCCCGTCCTGCACCGGCAGGGCGCCGAGCATTTCGATTTGCGAGGCGTATTCGGGAAAGACCGGCTTCATCGTGCCGGCGACGCCGTCCGGATCGACGATGATGGCTTCCAGCTCCGCGTCCAGCAGGCCATCCGCGCCGACGGCATAGGTGCCGCTGACCAGAAGGCCCTGTTTCGGCGTCAACAGCAGCGCGAGACGCCGCAGGTCGCCCGACAGGCCGCGCAGGGAGGTAATCCCGCTGGCGGCAAACGCCGCGCCGTCATCGACCGACAGGTCGGCATCACCGGCAAGGACCGGCAATCGGCGGCCGCCCGAAAGTGCCGGATCGACGACGAGGCCCTCATAGCGCAGGGCCAGGTCGAGATCCGCGTCGTTAAGGCGCATATGCGCCTCGGCATGGGCGGCTGAAATCGCCGCCTCCAGACCATCAAAGGCGACCTCGATGTCGTCGATGGAAATCGAACCGCGCTGCGGAACCGGATCGGCAAGCGTCGCGGTCGCCCGCGCCAATGACCAGTCGATCCGCGCCGATCCCGCCAGCGCGCTTTCGACCGTGACCGGTGAGTCGAGTTCGGCATAGATGCGTTGCGGGTCGTAGACCTGCGCCGCGCCGCGCAATCCGCCCGCCTCGATCGCGAGCCCATCCGCAGGCCGGGCGAAATCGAGGGAAGTGCAGAAAACCTCCAGCCGGAACGGATATCCGCGCACCTCACGATCGACGCAGTCGATCGCCGTGCCGCGTTCGCGCTGCGCCGCGAGAAGATGATCCGCCCCGGCATCCACCCTGCCGGCAATCCAGTACCAGCCGGCGGTCCACACCGCGATGGCGATGACGATACCGATGCCGAGACGGCGGATGCGCTTGCCTGCATTGTAGCGCGGTTTGGCTTTGGCTTGTTCCATGCTAGACGCCCATCGCCTCCGATTGTGGAATCAGTAAGGGCTTATGGAAGATTTCTGGGTATTCGGCTACGCGTCGCTGATGTGGAAGCCGGGCTTCGATTTTGTCGAACAGCGCCGGGCACGGCTTTTCGGCTATCATCGCAGCCTGTGCATCGCCTCCTACGAGCACCGCGGCACACGCGAAAGGCCGGGTCTCGTGATGGGGCTCGATCGCGGCGGCTCCTGTGTCGGCGTGGCGTTTCGCGTTGCTGCCGCCGACCGCGAGCCTGTCATGGCCTATCTGCGCGCCCGCGAACTCGTCACCAATGTCTATCTGGAACGCACCAGCATGCTGGCGCTGGGTGACGGGCGGAACGCGCCAGCCGTCGCCTATGTGGCCGACCGCGCCCACGGGCAATATGCGGGACGTCTGACGGTCGACGATGCGGTCGAACGCGTTTGCGGCGCCGTCGGCGGCATGGGCCCGAACGAGGACTACGTGATCAACACCGCCGAGCATATCCGCCTGCTCGGCATACGCGATCACTGGCTGGAACAGGTCGTGGCCGAAATCAGGAAGCGGACGCCCTGACATCGCCCGAAGATCCGGCGCGAAGCTCCTCGACACGCTTGCGCGCCGATTCGGGCAGTGGCGGCGCGGACGGGTCGTCGGCGAGATCGAGCAATTGCCGGTCGCAGGCGCCCTCTGTCGCCGCGATCAGCGCCTGCTGGAAGTCCTTGCCGGAGAGACCGGGCTGGATCGGTTCGAGAACCTCGACCTTGATCGTGCCCGGATAGCGCATGAAGGAGCGCCGCCGCCAGTAGAGCCCGGCATTATGCGCGATCGGCACGACCGGAACGTCCAGTTTCTCGTAGAGATTGACGACGCCCTTCTTGTAGGACGGCTCCGCGCCCGGCGGGCGGCGCGTGCCCTCGGGATAGATCAGGATCTGCCGGCCCTGCGCGACGGCGCGCGCCGCGCCGCGATTGACCGACGCAATCGCCTGAGAGCGGTTGCCCCGATCGATTGCGATCATGTCCATCTTCTTGACGTACCAGCCGAACAGCGGAATCCACATCAGTTCGCGCTTGAGGATCAGCGTCGGGTCCGGAAGCCAGGGAAGGAACGCGAACGTGTCCCAGGCGGACTGGTGCTTCGGCGCGATGATGTAGGGGCCGTCGGGCAGGTTCTCGCGTCCGATGACGACATGGTCCGTGCCGACGACGATCTTCATCAGCCACAGATGCGTCTTCGCCCAGAATTTCGGGACGAACCAGGCCATCTTGCGCGGCGCGAGGAAGAAGAACGGCGTGAACACGATCATCTCGATCAGCGTGACCGTGTAGAACAGGAAATTGAACAGGAAGGATCGAATTACCAGCAATGCCGCACCCGGATTTCTTTGATCGAACGTGGTTCAGGCGATACACGCCACATGACGAGAACGCAAAGGCGGCAAAGTGGTTTCGTCACTCCGACGGCGACAGCGATGCCTTGGCGAAGGTGGAGCTCGATCCGGCATGCGGCGTAACCAGCGTCCGCAACCGCGCCGCGCTGTATTTGAGATATTCGCCGAAAAGAACCCTGTAGCGATCCGCCTGCGCCTCCGCGCTCTCGGGGTCGCGCTGGCTCGCCACGACAGCATGCGGAATGAGCTCTATGCCGTCCATCGCGTCGCCCAGTTCGAGCAGGCTGCGCGGCATGTGATAATCGTTTGTCACCACAAGAAGCGACGAGAAGCCGTTGTCGCGGGCCCATTCGGCGGTCTGGGTGGCGTTGCCGATCGTGTCCAACGCCTCGTGATCGATGTCGATGCAGCAGTCAAAGCGGTCCTCGTCCACCGCGAAAGCCTTCGCCAGCACGGCGGGAGAGGCCGACGGATGCACCCCGCTGATCAGGAGGCGCTCGCCCTTCTTCGCATCGAGCAGGCGCACGGCCTCGTCGACGCGAGAATATCCTCCGGTCAAAACGACGATACCGTCCGCCTGTCGGTCGGTCGTCGGCGTTCTGAAGGCGGATACATCGGCGAGGAACACGAAGAAGCCGGCGCAATAGGCCACGACGCCGACAAGCGCCGCCGCCGCGGCAAAGCGCGCAAACCGGCGCAACCGGTGCGGAGCCTGCCTGGATTCCGTCACCGCATTGCCCGCATAAACTGACGTCGCACCTTGCCCATCGGTGTCAGCTGCTTCGATCATGCCAAAATCGATAGCCCTGAAATGGGGCACGCGATAGACCAAAATCAGACGGGATTGGGTCGCCTGGCGGCAAAAATCGATTAGACAAAGCGATTTAATCCAGCCGGCCGGGATCGGCGCGCCGGTCGTCGATATCGCGCAGAGTGCGCAAGACCGTGATTCGCGTCGTCAGCGCGGTCAGGAACCCGACAAGCACGATGACGGCGAAAACGCCGGCATAGGCGCCGGCCCCAATGGCGAAATCGCCGAAAAACGCCGACGCCTGTTCGCCCTCGGGCGTGATGATGTTGCGCGCCGCCCACCAGCTCACCAGAAGAAAGACCACCGTCGCCGCGCCGCCGCCGATAAGCCCGCCCCAGATACCCGACAGAAGGAAACGCGTCTGGAACTGCCGCGCGATGAAGCCGGACCGTGCGCCGACGAAATGCAACACCTCAATGACGTGCTGACTGCCGGACATCGCGCCCCTCGTGGCGAAGATGACGGTCAGGACCAGCGCGGTCAGGACGAGGACCAGAATGCAGACACCGATGACCGTGGTCGTTCGGGCCATGCTGACGAGCCGGTCGACCCAGGCGCGGTGATCGTCCAGCGAGGCGTTGGGCACCGAGCCGATGATCGTATCGCGCAATGCGGAGAATTCGGGCGGCGCGGCCTCGTCCACCGTGACGACGACAAGGCGCGGAACAGGCAGTTCGTCGAAGCCGAGGCCGGAGCCGAGCCACGGTTCGAGCAGGGCCACGGTTTCATCGCGCCCGATGATCCGCGCGCCGCGGACGCCGGGGAAACCGGCTGCCAGAGACCGCGCCTTTTCCAGCGCGGCATCCATGTCGAAATCGTCGCCGGGACGGATCTGGATGGTCGCCTCCCGCGCGATCTGGCTCTGCCATGTTTCCGCGCTCTTGTTGACGAGCGAGACCGCCCCGACCGCGAGACAGGCGAGAAATGACATGATCGCGATGACCAGGATGAGCGCCTGGCTGGCGGCGTTGGCGTTGGGCACGATCGGCGCAAGGGTCCGCAGGCCCGGAACGCGTGACTTCTCGCCCGTGCCCTTTTTCCACGGGCCGACGGACCGGGGCATGCGCGGCCCGGCACCCTTGGGTAATTTCATCCTTATGGCCGGGCGCTCATTCATAAATTTCGAGCTGCCCGTTCGAGAGAATCATGCGCCGCGCATCGACCTGATCCATCAGGCCTAGATCGTGGGTGGCGATCACCACCGCCGTGCCAAGACGGTTCAGTTCGAGGAAAAGCCGCAGCAGGCGCTGCGCCATCGGCGTATCGACATTGCCGGTCGGCTCGTCGGCGAGAAGGATTTCCGGCTGGTCGATGAGAGCGCGAGCGATTGCGACGCGCTGCTTCTCGCCGCCAGAAAGGACCGGCGGCAGCGCGTGAATGCGCTCACCGAGCCCGACCCATTTGAGCAGTTCCAGCACATCGTGTTGATAGGAGCTCTCCTCCTTGCCGCGCACGCGCAGCGGCAGGCCGACATTCTCGTAAATCGTCATGTGATCGAGGAGGCGGAAATCCTGGAAGACCACGCCGATCCGCCGCCGCAGAAGCGGCAGTTCGGCCGGCTCGATCATCGCCATGTCCTTGTTGAAGATGGTGATCAGCCCGCGTGTCGGCCGCAGAGACATGAACAGCAGACGCAGCAATGTCGTCTTGCCCGCGCCGGACGGCCCGGTCAGGAACTGGAACGACTGCTTGGGAATATGGAACGAGACGTCGCGCAGGACTTCCGGTCCCATTCCGTAGCGCAGTCCGACATTCTCGAATTTGATCAAGCGGCCCGTCCGATTCGCAAGAACAGCAATGGGGAAGGAATAGAGCAGGCGACCCGCGAATGGAACCGACCCCGCATGCGCAACGGCCTTCCAAAACCTTCGATTAACCAAAGCCGCGTACATCTCAATCATGGCGGTTCCGCGTTGCGCGGCCCGAATATCGAGGAGCGCGCGCGTGGCGCAGGATATTATCGACGCGGAATTCGAGACAATCCGCCGCGATGACGACGGGCACCCGGTCCGCAAAACGCCGGTCGAGCCCGCTCCCGGTATCGATATCGCGGATGATGACCAGATCGAGATCCTGAAATCGGAGGCCGGAAAAAGCGAGATGCCCGGCCGGCGCGCGCAGATCCTCTACGCGCTCTCCGTCCTGTTTTCCTCCGTCGCCGCCTTCCTGATTTCCGGCGGCCATGTCCTGTTCCAGGCCGGCGCCGCCGCGCTCGACCCGCCGGCGCTCGAAATCGCCGCCGATCCGGTTCGACCCCTCATCGGACGCAACGATGTCATGACCGTGAGCGCCACAGTCCGCAACGCGACCGGCGATGCGAAGCGCATTCCCGATGTCCTTCTCACCTTCCGTTCCCCCGACGGTCAGGCCAGCCTCGTCTACCGCGTGGCGCGCGGCGAGACGCTCGAACCCGGCAAAAGCCTTGCGTTTACCGTGAGAATGCCGAAAAAACCCGGTTACGGTCAGGCGCCGAGCCTGAGGTTCGACAATAGCGGGGTTTGACAACATGGCGGTCGTCAGGGGCAAGCGAATAGAGGTTCTCTATTCCGCATCGACCATTGCAGCGCGCAATCTGGAACTCGCCAAGGAAATCGGCGAACGCGATTACCGGGACCTTCTGGTAATTTCCGTGCTGAAGGGTTCCTTCATCTTCTCCGCCGATCTCGTGCGCGCCATGCACGATGCCGGGCTCGAGCCGGATGTGGAGTTCATTATGCTGTCGACCTACGGCGCCGGGACCGAGGCGGGCGACGTGAAAATCCTGCGCGATATCGATTCCGATGTCGCCGGGCGCGACGTGCTTCTGGTCGACGACATTCTCGAATCCGGCAAGACGCTGACATTCGCCCGCGACCTGATCATGCAGCGCGGCGCAAAGAGCGTCGGCCTCTGCGTGCTGCTCGACAAATCGATGCGCCGCCAGGCCGCGACACCACTGCAGGCCGATTTCGTCGGCTTCGAATGCCCCGACCATTTCGTCGTCGGATACGGCATGGATGTCGGCCACGCTTTTCGCGAGTTGCCCTTCGTCGGCGTGGTCGCGGGAGACGCATGATGGCTTCCATCCTGCTTGTCGAGGACGATGATTCGGTCCGCACATTCACGGCGCGCGCCTTGCAGATCGATGGCCACTCGGTCGATCAGGCGGAAGACGGCGATATCGGCCTTGCCCGCGCGGCGGAAAAAGGTGGCGCCTATGACCTCGTCCTGTCGGATATCCGCATGCCGGCGATGGACGGGATCGCCATGGCGACCGAGATGGCGAGGGATTTTCCCGACCTGAAGATCCTGCTGATGACCGGCTATGCCGAGCAGCGCGAGCGAGCGCGCGAGGTGTCGGCGATCATCGTCGATGTCGTGCAGAAGCCCTTCACGCTGGCGGAAATCCGCTCGGCTGTTTCCAGGGCGCTCGCGGCCTAGAGAGCCGGGCTCCCGACAAGGCCCGATCGGAGTTGGCGGGATCGTGTCTTGCCGCGTAAGGTCGATGCGAACCCGGCCGAGGTCATGCGATGAAGATAAGGTTTTCCATCCTTGCGATCATTGCGCTCATGCTGTCCGCAACGACAGCCAGGGCGCAGTTCAGCGAGCGCTATCACATCTGGGCGTCCGACACGGCGATCGCCGAATCCCAGATCGGCCAGAACTGCCTCGGCGCGTACGCCGCCGTCCGGGAGTTCTCGTACCTGACGCGCCTGTTCGAACATGACGGCAACGACCTGACGGGTTTCGACCTCGAACGCGACATCTTCACGATCAGGGCGAAGGCGATGCGCCTGGAGCAGGACAACACGCCGGAACTGACGACGATGCTGGCGCTGCAGATCGGAAACGACCTGACAAGGGACGAGGACCTGTTCATGCAGGTCGGGATCGCAAGGGAAGTCTTCGCGATCCTGCGCGAATGCCAGAAATATTTCCAGATTCCCGTGACCGTCCGGTTCAAACGACCGCCGCCGGCACGCATACCGACCGACCGGGAATGCGGCATTCGCTACGCCACGCTCTTGCATCACGATGCCGGAGCCGTTTCCCGGCAGATCTTCACCCAACGGTCCTCCCATGCGGCGAACGCGATCAAGGCCGCCAATCCCGACCTGTCGCCACAGGAAATCTTCCTGATCATCGACACGGCGGCACAAAGGGCGGCGGACGCTCTGTGGATCGGATCCGCGCCCAACCGCAGCGCGGTGCGCGACGCCTACGAAAATGCGCGCGCCTGCGACGCCAAATACGGCTTCGCTCCGGTTCCGGTCTCCGCGGGCACCGGTGATCTTCTGGGAAAGCCCGGCAGCCAATAGGCGCTGCCGGCCGGGCGCGGATCAGTTCAGCTCAAGCAGACGCTCGAGATATTCCTTCTCCAGCTGCGGCGATAGCGCGTTGCCGAGACGTCTGCGGATCGCCTCGAGGATTTCGCGGGCGCGGCGAATGTCGATCTCGTCGGGAATCTCGACCGATTCGCCGAAATCCGGTCCGGCCGAGCGTTGCGGCCGGCCGAGCGGATCACGGTCGAGCGCGTTGCGACTGCCGCCGGGTTCCGACGCACCGGTGCCGCCATCCATCGCCTGCTGCATCTGCTGCATCATGCTGTCGGCGCCGCGCCGGAGCGCATCCATGGCCTGGCCCTGGTCGGAAAAGGCCTGCTCGCCCTCGCCCTCGCCAAGCGCCTGTCCGGCTTCGCCCATCTCGCGGCCGGCCTCGCCGAACTCCTCGCCGGGATTGATGCCCATGCCGCGCAGGCCGTCCATGAACTGCTCCAACCGCTCGCGCAGCGCCTGCTGGCCGGGCGCGAGCCCCTGAAGACCGTTCTGGCCCTGCCCCTGCTGGCCCTGCTCGCCGTTTTCGCCCATCTGCTGGTCGCCCTGCTGGCCTTGCTGACCCTGCTGGCCTTCCTGGCCTTCCTGACCCTCCTGCCGGGGCTGACCCTGTCCGCGCCGGCTCTGGCGGTAGGTCTCGTTCATCAATTCCTGCTGCTCGCGCAGGATTTCGCCCAGCTCGTTCATCTGCTGCTGGGCCTGGTTCTGCTGGTCGCCCTGCTGATTGCGGTGCTGGCCCATCTGCAGATTGTTCATCATGTCCTGAAGCTGCGACAGCATCTCCTGCGCCTGCTCGCGCGCGCCGGACTTCGCCAGTTCCTCGATCCGGTCGAGCATGTCCTGCAGGCTCTGCATGTCCATTTCCTGCATGTTCTCCGGCATTTGCTGCTGGGCCATGTTCGGATTGTTTTCCATCTGCCGCGCCAGTTCGCGCAGATAGTCCTGCATGGCCTCGCGCAACTCGGCCATCAACTGCTCGATCTCCTCGTCCGACGCGCCGTTTTCGAGCGCTTCCTTGAGCGCCTGCTGCGCCTGGCGCATGCGGCGCTCGGCGTCCGACAGATTGCCGTCCTCGATCGTCCGCGCGAATTCCCACAGATAATCGACGACGCCGCGCAACGCCTCGTCGTTTCCGCGCGCTTCGAGAAGCCGCGCCCGGGCGGTCACGAGACCGAGAAAATGGCTCGCATCCTTGATCGTCTCTTCCGGCCACAGGGTCAGGACGTCGATCACGTCGACGATGTCGGGAACCGAATTGGCATCGAGGGCCAGATTGCGGCGCTGTTCGATGATGGCGCGGGCGAGCGGATTGGAGAAAGGCCGACCCGGCAACACCAGCGTCTTGGTCTCGCTGCGGCCGGTCTGTCCGCGATCGTCCTCGGCCTCCAGCGTCATCGCAACGCGCGCGCCGGCCCATGGATGTTCGCTGAGATCGCGCATCGTCTTGGCCGCGCCGTCTTTCGACGAGCGTCGGGGAAGCGACAGCGGCAGGTCCGGCGCCTCGTAGAGCGGACGTGCGCCCTCGGCGTCGTCATTGGCCAGTTCGACAATGCCACGCGCCTTGGTGACACGATGGTCGTCCTTGGCGAAATATTCGAGCGTCATGGTGCCGTTGGCCGCGCGCACCGGGTCGCCCGCAAATTCGATCGTCGGCGCATCATCCGGCGAGACGGCAAAGGACCAGTCGCGTTGCGCGTCCTCCGCGCCGCCGGAAATCGACAGCGAGCCGGACTGTTCGAGCGTCACCTCGAAGCGCCGAGACGTCGCGGACTCGGGACGTCCGTCCCCGGTCGATGTGCCCAGCGGCGTCTGCGGACCCGGCCATGTCACGCTTTCCTGCCCGGTGCCGCCGGCAATGCGCACCACGGCGACACTGCCTTCCGGCACGGTGAAGTCGCTCCGGGCGGCGTTCTGTTCGGAGGTCAGGAAGATCGGCGCCATGCCCGTATAGGCGGGCGGCGTGACCCAGGCGTCGATGCGCGCCGGCACGGCCTCCGCGACCTGATGACTGCGGAACGCATCGCCGAGCGTCCCGCCGGAATTGCCGTAGGACCATGCGAAGGCCGTCACCAGAAGCAGCGCGACGGCGGCGCGCAGGGCAAAGGGATCGCGCCGGGGAATGTCGGTGCGGGCGTTCGCGCCCTGAACGCCATCGACGCGCTCGGCCATGCGCCGCTGGTGTTCGCGCCACAACACGCCGGCGAATGCGTCGTCCGAAGCGCCGGACAGCCGGTCGTCCTGCGTGGTGATCGGCGCATGGGACAGCGCGTTCTCGCGTTCGAGCCGCCGGTCGATTTCGAGCACACCGGGCATCCGCATCGAGCGCAGCGGCCAGAGGCTCGCAAGACCCGCAAGCGCGAAGACGGCGATGAGCCCGAGACGCATCGTATCGGGCATGGACCTGAACAGGCCGAACCACGACAGGATCGCGAAGAGCGCAATGACGCCGGCCAGCGGCAAAAGGCGCGGCAAGAGGCGCTCGCCGATGATGGCGGCGCGTGTCGCCGCGCGGACAAGCCTGAGCCTGCGCGAAAGGTCCTGCGGGGCGGAATGCTTGGTGTCTGGTGCCATGCGCCTCGTTTCTCCTGACCAAAAGAGTAGCACTCTTCATAGCAAATGCGAGGCCCAATACCCGGTATTGCGATCACACTCTTGTCAGAGCGAACGGGAAATGCGGCTCAGAACCAGTCCGGCACGCTGTCGAGGCCGATCAGCTCCTCGTAGCTCGGGCGCGGCCGACAGACGTGATAGTCTCCGCCCTTCACGATCACCTCGGGGACGAGAAGCCGCGAATTGTAGGTCCCCGCCTGCACCGCTCCATATGCGCCGGCCGATCCGAAGGCGATCAGATCGTCGGGAGCCAGCTGCGCGATATCGCGGTCCTTTGCGAGGTAATCGCCGGATTCGCAGACCGGACCGACGATATCGGCCGTCATGCGCGTTTCGTCCGCGACCGGTTCGCGAACCGGGATCATGTCGTGCCATGCCTCGTAGAGCGTCGGGCGGACGAGGTCGTTCATCGCCGCATCGACGATGACGAAATTCTTCTCCTCCGCCTGCTTCACAAAGATCACCGAGGTGACGAGGATGCCCGCATTGCCGGCGATCATCCGTCCAGGCTCGAAAATCGCCTTCACACCGAGCGGCAGGATGTGCTTCTTGACGATCTCGCCATAGGCGGCCGGCAGCGGCGGCGGCGCATTGTCGTTGCGATACGGAATCCCGAGACCACCGCCCATATCGACATGCTCGATCGTGTGCCCGTCGGCGCGCAGCTGCGCGACCAGGTCGGTCAGAAGGCGGATCGCGTCATCGAACGGCTGCAACTGCGTGATCTGGCTGCCGATATGCATGTCGATGCCGGCGACGCGCAGGCCCGGCAACGCCCCGGCTCGGCGATAGACGTCGCGCGCCCGGAGCCAGGAAATGCCGAACTTGTCGCCTTTCTTGCCCGTCGAAATCTTGTGGTGCGTTTTCGCGTCGACATCCGGGTTGATGCGCAGCGAAACCCGCGCGGTCTTGCCGGCCGCGACGGCCCGCGCCGAAAGCTGCTCCAGCTCGGGCTCCGATTCAACGTTGAAGCAATGGATGCCCTCGGCAAGTGCGAAATCCATCTCCCGCGCTGTCTTGCCGACGCCGGAGAAAAGAATCTTCTCCGCCGGGATGCCCGCGGCGAGAGCCCGCCGCAACTCGCCCTCGGACACGACGTCGGCGCCGGAGCCCAGTTCGGCCAGCGTCTTAAGCACCGCCTGGTTGGAGTTGGCCTTCATCGCGTAGCATACCAGCGCATCGATATCATCGAAGGCCTCGGCGAAGACACGGTAGTGACGCTCCAGCGTCGCGGTCGAATAACAATAGAATGGCGTGCCGACAGCCTCCGCGATCAGCGGAAGGGGCACGTCTTCGGCGTGAAGCACGCCATCGCGATAGTCGAAATGGTTCACCGGAAAGCCCTGCTGCGAAGAGGCGAAATCAGATCAGTGGATCGAGGATGAAGGGACGGTCCTCGGCGGGCGCGTCGGCGGGTTTTTCCTTCTGCGCCGCTGCCGCCGCCGGAGGCAATTCCGGATCGCCCGCACGCCCGCAGGCGGTAAGCGTCGCGGCCAACGCCGCCAGAAGGAGAATGCGCGTGATGCCGATACCCATCGTCGTCAACCTTTTCCGCTGTTTCCGGCGCGCGCCGGACCCGAACAATCGTTTTCCTAGCGCGGCCATGCGTGAATGAACACCCCCGGCGAAACGCTCAGCCTTCCTTGTCGAGCTTGCGCCGGTGATAGCGGATCTGGCGGCCGACTTCCTGCGGCGCGGTGCCGCCGAAGCTCTTGCGGCTCGCCGCGGACTTTTTCACTGTCAGCACGTCGAATACCGCATCCGTGATGCCGTCATGGATCGACTTGAGGTCGTCCAGCGTCAGCCGGTCGAGCCGCACGCCCTTCTCCTCGGCGAGCGCCACAGCGCGTCCCGTAACGTGATGCGCCTCGCGGAAGGGGATGCCCAGTTCGCGCACCAGCCAGTCCGCGAGATCGGTCGCCGTGGAATAGCCGGACGCCGCGGCCTCGCGCATCGCCTTCTCGTTGACCGTGAGGTCGGCGACCATGCCGGTCATCGCGGCCAGCGCCAGTTCCAGCGCCTCCGCCGCGTCGAACACGGCTTCCTTGTCTTCCTGCATGTCCTTCGAATAGGCGAGCGGCAGGCCCTTCATCACCGTCAGAAGCGACACGAGGTCGCCATTGATGCGCCCGGTCTTGGCGCGCACCAGCTCGGCGGCGTCGGGATTCTTCTTCTGCGGCATGATGGACGAGCCGGTCGAGAACGCATCCGACAGCGTGACGAAGCCGAATTGCGGCGTCGACCAGATCACGATTTCCTCGGCGAAGCGCGAAAGATGCGTGGCGCAGATCGAGGCGGCGGCCATGTATTCCAGCGCGAAATCGCGGTCGGACACCGTGTCGATGGAATTGCGCGTCGGCGCGGCAAAGCCGAGCGCCTTCGCCGTCTGGTGACGGTCGATGGGAAAGCCAGTGCCGGCCAGCGCCGCCGCGCCAAGCGGACACTCGTTCATGCGTTCGAGGCAATCCGCCATCCGCGACCGGTCGCGCGAGAACATCTCGACATAGGCCATCAGGTGATGGCCGAAGGTGACCGGCTGCGCCGTCTGGAGATGGGTGAAGCCCGGCATCACGGTCGCGCGGTGTTCCTCGGCGCGGGTCAAAAGCGTCTCGACAAGGCTCTTGAGAAGCCCGGCCGCCTTTTCGGCCTCGCCGCGCACCCACATGCGAAAATCGAGCGCGACCTGGTCGTTGCGGGACCGCGCGGTGTGCAACCGCCCGGCCGTCGGACCGATCAGCTCGGACAGGCGGGCCTCGATATTCATGTGGATGTCTTCGAGCTTGCGCGAGAAGGCGAATTCGCCGGACTCGATCTCTGACCGGATCGTGTTCAGGCCGTGAACGATCTTGTCGCGATCCTCCGCCGAAATTATGTGACAGTCGGCGAGCATGGTGGCATGCGCGATCGATCCGTCGATATCCTGGGCGTAGAGCTTGCGGTCGTAACCGATGGAGGCGTTGATCTCCTCCATGATTGCCGCCGGGCCGGACGCGAAACGTCCGCCCCACATCTGATTGGAAGCGCTTTTTTTGGTATCGTCGGACATGAACGAAAAAATCCCGGAAACGAGTGACGGAAAGTCGGCGGAGAGCCGTCCCTCCATCCTGAAAATCGCGGCAATCGCGGTCGCGATAGGGGCGATCGCCGGCGCGGGCGGGATATACGCCACCGGAATGCTCTCTGGCAATGCCGGCGGGACCGGGACGGCCTGTGCCGCCGCGATCGAGACCGGCGCATCGCTGAAACCGCTCCTGACCGGCGAGGTCGCGGCAATGGCGCCGCGAACGCAGGCCAACGATCTTTCCGGGCTGACATTCAATGACGGAGACGGCAACGCGATCACGCTCGCCGATACGGGCGGCAAGCCCCGCCTCGTCAATCTCTGGGCGACGTGGTGCGCGCCATGCCGCGCCGAGATGCCGGCGCTCGACGCATTGCAGGCCGAGAAGGGCGGCGATGATTTCGAGGTCGTGGCGATATCCGTCGATGGCGGTGACGACGCCAAGCCGCGCGCCTTCTTCGAGGAGATCGGCATCGAGACGCTCGGCTTCTACCACGATCCGACCATCGGGGCCTTCAATACGATGAAAAAGGAAGGTCTCGCCTTCGGATTGCCGGTCACGGTGCTGGTCGATTCGCAAAATTGCGTCGTCGCCAACATGAACGGCCCGGCCGAATGGGCGAGCGAAGACGCCTATCGCCTGATCGACGCCGTTAAGGCAAAAAGCGAATGATCGGGCCGCGCCGAACCGCCAAAGGTTAACAGCAGGCGACACAAGCACCCCGCCTCGCCGCGATGAATCGTTAAAGTTGTGCCCATCGCGACAGCGGACACGCTATATGTGGTGAGAACAAAACGGGAAATCATCGGAAACAGCGATTCGTCGCCGATTCGTTCCGCCTCGGTTCCGTTTCTTAACGGAAACTTACCGGGAGGTTAACCCGCATGGTTAACAAGACATGAAGAAAGTCGATTAAATTCAATTCGTTAACGAGCATCGCAATTGGCGGCACAGGGGCTTTCGCCAAGTGTTAACAAACCGGACCGGAACACCTCGAATGACTCACGCAATGATTCACGTACTGGTAGGGACGGGTCACTGCGCCACCACATCTGGTAGGGAACAAAGCTGCAACCTATGACAGTCACCGATTCGTCGCCGATTCGTTCCAGACTCGTTCTGGTTGTTAATTTCCACAACCCTGGAGCGGTAGAACCCATGCATTTTCGCGTGATTTTCGCCCTGTAATTGCCGAAACGGCGTGCTAAACGCGGAGTCAGCTCTCCGGGACGCTCATCAGCGCCGGAATCCCCGGACTCGAACTTCAAGACAGAGTCAATGCCTCCCGATTTTTTTGACGGCCATACGGTCAAGGCGGTACTCGGCCCCACCAATACCGGCAAGACCCACTACGCCATCGAGCGCATGGTCGCCCATTCGAGCGGCGTCATCGGTCTGCCGTTGCGCCTGCTCGCACGCGAGGTCTATGGCCGCGTCGCCCAGAAGGTCGGGGCGGGCCAGGTCGCGCTGATCACCGGCGAGGAAAAGATCGTGCCGCCCAAGGCGCGTTACTCGGTCTGCACCGTCGAGGCGATGCCGTCGCAGACCGACGTGGCCTTCGTCGCCATCGACGAGGTTCAGCTGGCCGGCGATCTCGAACGGGGTCACATCTTCACCGACCGCATCCTCAACCTGCGCGGCCGCGAGGAAACGCTGCTGCTCGGCGCGGGAACCATGACCGGCATCCTGCGCGCCCTGATACCCGGCATCGATATCGTTTCGCGCCCGCGCCTGTCCCACCTCGCCTATGCGGGCTCGAAGAAGATCACGCGTCTTCCCCGCCGTTCGGCGATCGTCGCCTTCTCCGCCGACGAGGTCTACGCCATCGCCGAACTGATCCGCCGCCAGCGCGGCGGTGCGGCGGTCGTGATGGGCGCGCTGAGCCCGCGCACGCGCAACGCCCAGGTCGAACTCTACCAGAATGGCGACGTGGAATACCTCGTCGCCACAGACGCCATCGGCATGGGCCTCAACCTGGATGTCGACCATGTCGCCTTCGCACAATTGCGCAAATTCGACGGCTATGCGTTTCGCGATCTGAACCCCGCCGAGATGGGCCAGATCGCCGGCCGCGCCGGCCGCCACATGCGCGACGGCACATTCGGCGTGTCGGGCCACGCCCACCCGCTCGACGACGAGACGGTGAAGCGCATCGAGGGCCACGAGTTCGACCCCGTGAAGGTCCTGCAGTGGCGCTCGCGCGAACTGGACTTCGGGTCGATCGCCGATTTGCTCCGCTCGCTGGAAGTGCCGCCGGAGACACCTGGCCTGACCAAGGCGCTGCCGGCGGTCGATCAGCGGGCGCTCGACTTCCTGTCGCGCGACGCGACCGTCGCCGACACATGCCGGGGCCGCGACGAGGTCTCGCTTTTGTGGGACGCCTGCGTCCTGCCCGACTATCGCAAGATCGCGCCGGCCCAGCATGCCGATATCATTTCACAGATTTTCCTCGATTTGGTCCGGCGCGGCCATGTCGACGAGGACTATATGGCCGAGCAGGTGCTTCGCGCCGACCGCGCCGACGGCGAGATCGACACGCTGTCGGCGCGAATCGCGCAAATCCGCACCTGGACCTATGTCGCCAACAGGCCCGGATGGCTTGCCGATCCGCTACACTGGCAGGAAAAGACGCGCGCCATCGAGGACAAGCTGTCCGACGCGTTGCATGACAGGTTGACGAAACGCTTCGTAGACCGCAGGACATCCGTGCTCATGAAGCGGTTGCGAGAGAACGTGACAATGGAAGCAGAAATAAGCCCTAGCGGCGATGTAACTGTCGAAGGCCATCATATCGGCCAACTGGACGGATTCCGTTTTTCAGCGGACAAATCCGCCGAGGGCGAGGATGCGAAGGCCGTCAAGGCAGCCGCCGCGAAGGCGCTCGCAACCGAGTTCGAGGCGCGCGCCGATCGCTTTGCCGCGGCGGGCAATTCCGATTTCGCCCTCGGTTCCGATGGCGTGCTGCGCTGGCTCGGCCAGCCGGTCGGAACGCTGACGTCGGGCGAGGAATGGCTGAAGCCCCGCCTCGTCTTGCTGGCCGACGAACAATTGACCGGCCCGGCGCGCGACAAGGTCGCCGCCCGCGCCGAGCGTTTCGTCGGACATCACATCGAGACGCATCTGAAGCCGCTGGTCGATCTCGGCCGCGCTGACGAACTGTCCGGGATCGCGCGCGGCATCGGGTTCCGCCTGATCGAGAATTACGGCATCGTTCCGCGCCGCGAGATCGCCGACGAGATCAAATCGCTCGACCAGGACGGCCGCGCCGCGCTGCGCCGCTATGGCGCGCGTTTCGGATTCTACCACATCTTCGTTCCGTCACTCGTCAAACCGGCGCCCGCCGGCCTTCTGACCCTGCTCTGGGCCTTGCAGAACGACGGGAAGGACAAGCCGGGCTACGGCGACGTCGTGCAGCAGCTGGCGACAGGCCGCACGTCGCTCGTGCCCGACCCGTCCTACGACACCGCCTTCTACAAGCTCGCCGGCTACCGGCATCTGGGATCGCGCGCGGTGCGTGTCGATATACTCGAGCGGCTGGCCGACCTGATCCGCCCGGCGCTGCAATGGCGCGAAGGCTCCGGGACGTTGCCCGACGGCGCCGCCGGCGGCGGCCGCTTCTTCGTCACTCCGGCGATGATGTCGATCCTCGGCGCGACGGCGGAAGACATGGAAGCCGTGCTCGGCAGCCTCGGCTACCGCCACGACAAGGTGGAACCGGCGGAATTCGATGAAAAGCTCACGGCGCTGAAGGCCGCCAACGCGCCCGCCGCACCGGAGACACCGACCGAGGAGCCAGCGGCCGCATCCGCCGAAGCCCAACCGGAGGCGCCAGCCGAAGAGCCCGCACCCGCGGAAACGCAACCGGAAACGCCCGCGCCCGAAGCCGGCGCAGCCGAGCCGGCCCCGGAAACGGCGGCGCAGGACGCCCCGGCACCGGCCGAGGCTGTCGAGACGCCCACCGAACAACCGGTGGAACAGGCCGCCGAACCGGAAGAGGCCGAGGAGCCGAAGCCGGTCATGGTCTGGTACCAGGTGCGCGGCGACCGCAACCGGCGCGGCCAGCGCCCGCAAGGCCAGCGGCCCGACGGCGACCGGAGGGGCAAGGGCGGTCACGGCAAGCCGAAAGGCAAGCGCGATCATGGCCAGAAGGGCAAGCCGAAAGGCGACGTGGCCGCATCTGCCCGCCCGCCGCGCCGCGAAAAGCCGATGGATCCGGATTCGCCCTTCGCGAAACTCGCCGCCCTGAAGGACCAGATGAAGAAATGATCCGCAAAGGCCATGAGCGCTGATCGCCAGCGCATCGACAAATGGCTGTTCTTCGCCCGCGTGGCGAAATCGCGGACGCTCGGCGCCAAGCTTGCCCAGGGCGGTCATGTTCGGGTCAACGGCGCCAAGATTTCGGTGGCAAGCCATGAGGTCAGGCCCGGCGACGTCCTGACTGTCACGCTGCCCCGGCGCGTCATCGTTTACAAGGTGATCGATTGCGGCACCCGGCGCGGCCCCGCGCCGGAAGCCCGCCTGCTTTACGAAGACCATTCTCCGCCACCGCCGCCAAAGCCCGACAATGCGCTCGATCGCGTTTCCGGCAAGCGCGAGCCGGGCGCAGGCAGGCCGACCAAGAAGGAAAGGCGCGCGCTCGACAAATTGACCGGCGATGACGATTGACGCGTCGCGGATTCGCCGCGATAAGCCAACTGTAACGATAAAGTGAGCCCGATGACCTTCTCCTTGCGCCGATCCGACTTTCCCGACGATTTCATTTTCGGAGCGGCGACGGCCGCCTACCAGATCGAGGGCGCGTCCTTCGGCGGCGCCGGCCCTTCGCATTGGGACACGTTTGCCGCGACACCTGGAAATGTCCGGAATGCCGATACTGGCGCTGTCGCCTGCGACCACTATCACCGCTACGCGGACGATCTCGACCTGATGCGCGCGGGCGGTTTCGACGCCTACCGCTTCTCGACCTCCTGGGCGCGGGTGATGCCGGACGGCGTATCGGTCAATCCGGAAGGCCTCGATTTCTACGACCGGCTCGCCGACGCCATCGTTGAGCGCGGTTTGAAACCGTATCTGACGCTCTATCACTGGGACCTTCCGGCCGCCCTCGCCGATCTCGGCGGCTGGCGCAACCGCGACACCGCGTCCCGTTTCGCTGACTATGCGCAAACGGTCATCGCCCGTATCGGCGACCGCATGGAAAGCGTCGCCACGATCAACGAGCCATGGTGCGTCGCCTGGCTCTCGCATTTCCTTGGCATCCACGCGCCCGGCATGCGCGATATCCGCGCGACGGCCCGCGCCATGCACCATGTTCTTGTGGCCCATGCCCGCGCGACCGAGGCGCTCCGCGCCGCCGGCCAGAAGAATCTCGGCATCGTGCTGAATTTCGAACATGCCAACCCGGCATCGGACATAGAAGAAGACATCGCCGCGGCGAGGCGACAGGACGGGCACTACAATCGCTGGTTCATCCAGGCGCTGACGCAAAAGAGCTATCCGGAGGACATCCTGGAAGGCTTCGCCGGGCACATGCCCGATGGCTACGAGAACGATCTGGACTCCATCGGCGCGCCGATCGACTGGCTCGGCGTGAACTATTACACCCGCTCCAATATCGCCCATGATCCCGCAAGCGCATGGCCGTCGCTCAAACCGGTGCCGGGCCCGCTGCCGAAAACGGGGCTTGGCTGGGAGATCTATCCGGAAGGTCTACGCGGGTTCCTGACGCGGCTCGCCCGCGACTACACCGGCGAGACGCCTATCATCGTCACGGAAAACGGCATGGCCTGGCCGGACAATATCGAAAACGGCCGCGTCGACGACAGCGAGCGTGTCGCCTATTTCGACGCCCATCTCCAGGCTGTGCATCGTGCGATCGCGGACGGTGCGCCTGTGAAGGGCTATTTCGGCTGGTCGCTGCTCGACAATTACGAATGGGCGGAGGGCTACGCGCCGCGCTTCGGCCTCGTCCATGTCGACTACGAGACGCAGCTCCGCACGCCGAAAGCCTCTTTCGAGGCCTTCCGGCAGGCCATCGGCGGCAACTGAGAACCAGATTGCGCGCGCGGCCCGATCCGTCGAAAAATGGTTCGGCACCGCGCGTTTTTGCCCTCTTGCACGCTTCTGGCAAAGCCGCTACCCATCCGCGCGACTGTTTCGCCGGCTCTCCGCCGGCCCCCGACCGTACTGGAGCGTGGCTGTGACCTACATCGTCACCGACAACTGCATTCGCTGCAAATACACCGATTGCGTGGAAGTTTGCCCGGTGGATTGCTTCTATGAAGGCGAGAACATGCTCGTCATCCACCCGGACGAATGCATCGATTGCGGCGTCTGTGAACCGGAGTGCCCGGCCGACGCGATCCGCCCGGATACCGAGCCCGGTCTGGAAAACTGGCTCAAGATCAACACGGAATATGCCGAGAAGTGGCCGAATATCACCGTTCGGCGCGAACTGCCGGCCGACGCCAAGGACCTCGACGGCGTTGACGGGAAATATGAGAAATACTTCTCTCCCGAACCGGGCGAAGGCGACTGACCGCCCGGACGCGCGCGTTCCGGAAGGCCAAAGCGCCTTGAAAAACGGGCGCGGGATTTCCATTTCCGTTAAGGCAATTCCGTGAAAGCCGCGACCCTTCGGCCTGATATTTGTGCAACGCATTGAAAAACGCGCATTTTTGTGCTATACACACAAGAATGTCATCGCACGTCACGCTTTTGGGCTGTTTGACGCTCCCTCTATGAAGGAACGCCTCTGCAACCGGTAGTCTATCGGGTAGGTCTTTACGACTCCAGTCGGCTCCGGTTTGGCGCATGCGCATGTGCGGGAATGGCAAGAAACGAGTTGCGGCTCCGGCGGAATGGTCCGGCGGGCGCCCGACAGGGAGTAAGCGAAGTATGGCGACTGCCTCGAAAAAGACGTCTCAACGGCAGGGTTTCAAGACCAGCGAGTTCATCGTGTATCCGGCTCACGGTGTTGGCCAGATCGCGGCCATCGAAGAGCAGGAAGTAGCGGGCCACAAGCTCGAACTGTTCGTCGTCGAGTTCCAGAAGGACAAGATGCGCCTGAAGGTGCCGGTTGCGAAAGCCGTGGCGATCGGCATGCGCAAGCTGTCCGAGCCGGATTTCGTCGAACGCGCGCTGAAGATCCTTCAGGGCCGTGCCCGCGTGAAACGCACCATGTGGTCGCGCCGCGCGCAGGAATATGACGCCAAGATCAATTCCGGCGACCTGATCTCCATCGCCGAGGTTGTTCGCGATCTCTATCGCGCCGAGAACCAGCCGGAGCAGTCCTATTCCGAGCGTCAGCTCTACGAGGCTGCCTTGGACCGGATGGCGCGCGAAATCGCGGCCGTCAACAAGATCTCCGACACCGAGGCCGTCCGCCTGATCGAGACCAATCTCAACAAGGGTCCGAAGCGCGGCGCCAAGGCGGAAAACGACGAGTCCGACGCACAGGAAGAAGCGGCCTGACAGGCCGACGAACCTTCGTCACGAAATCGTGAAGCCCGGCCCCTGCGGCCGGGTTTTTCTTTTGCGGAGAACAACTTGCGCGCGTTGTTCAGCCGGCATTGACGGCCCGTCCAGCCGAAACGTGATCTAATCGCCATAAAAAGGCGTATCGTGGATAAACATTCCAAATTCAAACGATCGGGAGAGCGGCATGGGTTCGGAACTGGCAAGACGTTCGATGGTCAAGGCCGCAATGGCCGCCCCTTACCTCGAACGTGAAGAAGAGCACGATCTCGCCGTCCTGTGGAAAGAGAAGCAGGACCAGAACGCCCTTCACAGGATCACGACCGCGCATATGCGCCTCGTCATCTCCATGGCGTCGAAATTCCGCAATTTCGGCCTTCCGATGAACGATCTCATCCAGGAGGGCCATGTCGGTCTGCTCGAGGCGGCCGCGCGTTTCGAGCCCGAACGCGACGTGCGCTTTTCCACCTATGCCACATGGTGGATACGGGCCTCCATGCAGGACTACATCCTGCGCAACTGGTCGATCGTGCGCGGCGGCACGAGTTCCGCCCAGAAATCCCTGTTCTTCAATCTGCGTCGGCTGCGCGCGCGCCTCGCGCAAGGCGGCTCGACATCGTCCCAATCGTCGATGTACCGGCAGATTTCCGACGCGCTCGGCGTCTCGGAGAAAGATGTCGCCCTGATGGATTCGCGCCTGTCCGGGCCGGACACCTCACTCAGCGCTCCGGTCTCCTCCGAGGATGAAGCCGGTGCCGCGCGCATGGATTTTCTCGTCGACGATCGTCCGCTGCAGGACGAGGTGGTCGAAGGGATGATCGACGACAAGCGGCGCTCCGAGTGGCTGCAGGACGCGCTGGAGATTCTCAATGACCGCGAAAAACGGATCATCGTCAGGCGGCGCCTGACCGAGGACGGCGCGACGCTGGAAACGCTCGGAACGGAGCTTGGTATCTCGAAGGAGCGCGTGCGACAGATCGAGAACCGGGCTCTGGAAAAGCTGCGCGGCGCACTCGTCAGCGGCAATCCCGACATGGCGGCCATGCACGCCTAGTGCATGTCAGGTTGCGATAGAATCGAAATGCGCTGCCTCTTGCCTTTGGCGCGAACGCGCATTCTCGATGCGGTTGTTTCAATCCAAACCTGAACTGCACCCGGAACCACGGTTCCGGTTCAGTCTGTCACGATCTTGTAGGATCGCCCGGTCTCGACCCTCTCGCCGGCGGCGAGCCCGTTGAGTACCCGGAACAGTTCGAGCGGGCGCGAGACGCCGCGCATGCGGGCGGCGATAGACCTGTCGGTCTCGCCGGGCACGGCCTTGACGATGTCCAGCGTCAATGGCTTCAGCGCCTTCTTCTCGGCCGCGGACAACCGCCGAAAACTGCCGCGCACGGACTGGGCGAGCGCGCCGAGTTGCGATGAGCCGCGCGGCATTGCGGTCAGGATTCGGTAAACCGAGCTGCCGGCGCGAACCACGGTAATGTCGAAATCCCACTGGTCGGCGGTGGCGCGGGCCATCGCCGCATTCATGCCGTTGACGGTGATCGGACGGATCGATGTCGGATCAAGCCCTTCCACCCAGCCGCTTGCGATATAGGCCGCCAACGACTGGTTGGACGACACCTCAGCGCCGTCGAAGCGGATCGCGGCGTTGTCGGCCTCGCGCGAACCGAGCACCGCCTCCGCCCGGTTGTCGATGTCGAAGCCTTTCGGGAAGGTGAAGGTGATGCCGAGCGCGGCGTGCGAATAGACCTGTCCGCGCACATAGCCTTCCTCGGCCGTGTCTCCGAACAGCATTCCGTCGATACCGGCGAGATAGCTCTCGCGGTTCCGCTCGCCCTGGCCGCGCGAGCCGAACTTGCGCGCATGGCCGATCGCCAGTTCGATACGCTGCGGCGTCGAGGGATGCGTCGCGAGGAAATCGAGGCTCGTGTCGCCGTCACCCGACTTGTTGCGAAATTCCATATAGGCCGCCATGGTCTTCTGGAAATCGGCGGCGGCATAGGGGTCGAAGCCGGCTTCGCCGATGGCCGCAATCCCGATCGCGTCGGCCTGAAGCTCCTGGTTGCGCGAGAACTGCGCGAGACGCAACTTGCCGCGCACCAGCGCGCGCCGCCCGGCGTCCTTGTCCGACAGCACGTCCGACACGACGCGGCTTGCCAGTTCGACCTCGGCTTCCTTCTGCTGGCGCAAGATACCGTGATTGGCCGTGACATGGCCCATCTCATGCGCGATCACGGCAGCGAGTTCGGCCGTATCGTTGGCAAGCGCAAGCAGGCCGCGCGTGATGTAGAGATACCCGCCCGGCAAGGCGAACGCATTGACGTTCGGCGAGTTGAGGATGGTGATCTGGTAGACCTGGCTCGGATTGTCGGAAACCGTGACAAGCTTGCCGACGATGCCCGCGACCATCCGCTCCAGTTTCGGATTGGAATATTCGCCGCCATAGGTGGCGAGAATCTTCGGATGCTGGGCCTCGCCGACGCGGGCGAGCTTTCCGGAGCGCACATTCTCGGCAATGACCGGATTGTTCGAGGGCTTGATCGAGGAATCGCCCATCAATTCCGACAGGTTCTGGCAAGACGCGACCAGAAGCGAAGCTGTGGCGACAAACGCCAACCGTACGCCGCGCAGAGGCGTGGCGCTGCGTCCCGGGGCCGCTTTCATCGTGAACGTCTTGCACTTCATGCGGGTAACAATATCCGGCACTCGAATCGGCGGGACTTGCCCCAAGATCCCTTGCGCCGGCTTACAGGCAAGCCCATGCCGACGACAAGTCCCTTGCGCAGGCCCAGCTGCGAACATGTCCCTCATGGAGGACGCACTGCCATTCAAATTGGGCGAAACCGCGTCCGACCGTCCCCGCGACGGTCAGTCGGAAACTTCCTCTTTCTCGCCGAGATAGGCACGAACCGGCGCCGGAGCCGTCTCCGAATCGAGCAGCGACGCCGTATCGCCCTCCAGGATGACTGCCCCGTCTGCGAGAAAGACCGTATGCGCCGCGATCCGCCGCGCATCTTCCGGGAAATGGGTCACCATGACGGTGGTCATGTGCCGTTCGTCATGGATCGAGGCCAGCAGGTCGAGCATGTCGGCCCGAAGCGCCGGACCGAGCGAGGCGAATGCCTCGTCGAGCAGCAACACGGGCTTTTGCCGGACGATCACCCGGGCCAGCGCGACCCTCTGCCGCTCGCCGCCGGAAAGCTGCGCCGGCAGCCGGTTTCCATAGCCGGACAGACCGACACCGGCCAGCGCCACTTCGACCCTGCCACGATCTTCCCCGGTCAGCCGCAGGGACGGAGAGACCCCGAGCGCGACATTGTCGAAAACGGACAAATGCGAAAACAGGTTGTTTTCCTGAAACACCATCGACACCGGCCGCTCGGAGACCGGCTCCTGCGTAATGTCGCGATCACCGAAACGGATCGCGCCTTCATCCGGCGTCTCAAAGCCCGCAATCAGATTGATCAAGGTGGATTTGCCCGATCCGCTCGGCCCGATCAGCGCCGTCACCGCGCCGGTGGGAAACGCACAATCGAACCGCATCTCGGGCGCGTCGCCACGGTAGCGAAACCGCACATCCTCGCAGGTCATCGCGACCCTTTGTTCCGTCATCATCCGTTCTCCCGGTCTCTTTCGTTCTGCCGCCCGCCGCGATCCGCGATCATCATCAGAACCATGGTCATCACGCACAGGATCAGGGCGAGGCCGGCGGCATCCTGGGTCCGGTAGCTGCCCATGCGTTGCAGGATCAGGTAGGGCAGCGTCTGGACATCCTGCGATCCGAATATCGCGATCACGCCGAGATCGCCCAGTGAGAGGGCCAGCGAGAAGGCCAGCGCAAGCCACATAACGCGGCGCAACAGCGGCCACGTCACGAGACGCAAGCGCGCGAACCCCGCGAGCCCGAGCTGGCGACACAGACGGTCATAGCGCTCGGACGCGCTCATCGCGGCCGGCAGCAGCAGCCGCATGGCGAAGGGGATAGCCATCGCCGCATTGACGATCACCACCATCAGCGGCGCGGCGGCATAGACGTCGCCGAAGCGACGGATCACGATGAACCATCCCGCCGCGATCACCACGGGCGGCACGACCAGGATCAGGCTCGATGTCTGTCCGAGCAGGCGCTCGCTTTTCCCGGGCGCGCCCGAAAAACGCCGCGCGGCGGCCGCCTTTGCGATGCCTGTCGCAAGCATCAGCGACATTGTGACCGCCAGCAGCGCCGCCAGTGTGGCGAGCACCAGGCTCGTCATCACGGCCGCACGCACGCTCGCCTGACCCGCGAGCCCCGGCAGGTCGGCGGCGACACCGCGCCAAATGATGACGAGGAAGGGCGCGAGAACGAACAGGGCGCCAATCAGGATCACGGCGAAGGACGCCACCCGCAACAGGAGACCGCGGCGCATCGGGAACGACCGGAGCCCGCCCAGCGTCAAGCCGGCGGAGACCTCGCCGCCGGCGCGCGTCAGAAGGATGAAGGCAAGCGCGGTGACGGCGACCTGGATGACGGCGAGCAGCACTGCGCGCGCGATATCGAAATCGAAGGTCAGCGCCTGGTAGATCGCCACTTCCAGCGTCGTCGCGCGGGGGCCGCCACCAAGCGTCAGGACCACGGTGAACGAGGTCACGCAGAGCATGAAGATCAGCGACGACGCCGACATCAGTGCCGGCCGCATGAAAGGCCACACGACGAAGCGGAACCGCGAAACGAAATCCATGCCGAGCTGGTGCGCGAGGCGATCATATTCCGCCGGCATCGAGCCGAGAGCCCCAAGGACGACACGCACGGCAAGCGGCATATTGAAGAAGACATGCGCGATCAGGATGCCCGTCAGACCGTAGATCGACGGAAAACCCAGACCCGCGCTTTCCGCCAGCCGGCTGAACATCCCCTGCTCCCCGTAGAGGCCGACGATCGCCAGAACGGCGACGATCTGCGGCAGGGCGAGCGGCAGGACGAACAGGCGCAGCAGCGCGCCGCTTCCGGGAAAACGGCGCAGTTCGTAGAACGCGGTCGCGACCGGCACCGCAAAGGCAAGCGAAATTCCCGTCGACAGGGCGGCCTGGAGAAGGGTGAACCGCAACGCCCGCCAGATCACCGGATCGCCGAGCGCATCGCCGATCTCCGCGCCCGCGTCCGGCAGCGCCAGCACCGCGAGCGGCAGAAAGGCGCCGGCCGCCACGAGGGCGAGGAAGGCGGCCGGCACCAACGCAAGGCCGCCCGCCACACTCCGTTCCTGCTTCCTTGACATCGGGGCTAACTACCGGCTCATCGCCTCGAGCCACTCATCGACCCAGTCCTTGCGGTTCTCGGCGACTTCCTCCGGCGTAAAAAGCAGCGCCTGCGCCGGTTCCACCAGCTTGCCGAAGGCCTCGTCCAGCGGTTCGGAGGTCGGCGCGGCGGGCAGCATCCAGTTCGTTTCGGGAATGACATCCTGGAACGCGGGGCTGATCATGAATTGGAGGAACTCGGCGGCGAGCGGATTGTCCGCCCCCTTCTTGGTCTGTCCGGCGACCTCGATCTGCAGGTAATGACCTTCGGAGAAGGCCGCCGCCCGATAGCGGTCCGTTTCCTCGGCGATCATGTGATAGGCCGGCGACGTGGTGTAGGAGAACACCATGGGGGCTTCGCCCGACGTGAACAGGCCGTAGGATTCCGACCAGCCCGGCGTCACGGTCAGCACGCTTTCCTTCAGCTGCTCATAGGCTTCCGGGGCGTCGTCGCCATAGAGTTTCCTGATCCACAGCATCAGGCCGAGGCCCGGCGTGGACGTCCGCGGATCCTGAACGACGATCTTGCCGTAATCGCCCGAAAGGAACTCTTCCATGCTTTGCGGCGGCTCCGCGATGGCCTGCGTGTCGTAGATGACGGCGAAATAGCTGTAGTCGAACGGGACGAAGGTGTCGTCGCTCCAGCCGCCTGGAACAGTAACGGCTTGCGTGTCGATGCCGTGCGGCGCGAAGAATCCGCTCTCGCGGGCTTCGGCGGTGAGGTTCGTGTCGAGTCCGAGCACGATATCGGCATCTGTGCTGCCGCCCTCGAGCCGCAGCCGGTTCAAAAGGGCGACGCCGTCGGCGACCGAGACAAATTCGACGTCGCAACCGCATTGCGCCTCGAAGGCGGTCTCGATTTTCGGGCCGGGGCCCCATTCGGCGGTAAAGCTCTCATAGGTATAGACCGTTAGCGTTCCCTCGGCCTGCGAAGGAAAGACGGTTGCCGCGAGCGACGCTGCGGCGGCAAGAATGATCGACGTTCTGTGCATCACGCACCTCCTTGGTTCGAATGGGGATCGAGGCGCGTTGTCCGTCTATGCGGATAGAGGCGTCTAATCCCTACGCCGGTGCAAACCGGATCAGGTTCGACGGGTTGGCTTTCGCCTCTCAGCTGCCGTGGCAGCACCCCGTTAGAGCGAGGCCTTTGTAGAATGCGAACCGCCGGCCTTCAAGAGGCAAACACCGATTGCCGCTTGGCGGTTCCGCAAAGCTTGGGTAGTGCTTGGCCATGACCAGACGATCTTCGAACCGTTTCGCCATCCTTCTCGACGGCCGATTGCGCCCGACCGCCAGGCTGCGCGCACAGCTGGAAGGCTGCCGTGTTCTCGCGGCCGATGGCGGTATCCGTCACGCGGAAAGCCTCGGGCTGACGCCGGAAATGTGGCTGGGCGATTTCGATTCGGTCGATGACGACCTCAGCGCACGCCATGCCGGCGTGCCACGCGATTCCCATCCCGCCGAAAAGGCCGTGTCCGATGGCAATATCGCGATTCGCCATGCGCTGGATCAGGGCGCACGCGAAATCGTCGTCGTCGGCGCGCTGGGCGGCGAACGGAGCGATCACGCCTTCTTCAACCTCGCGATCGCAACCGCGCTGGCCCTGCAAGAGCCGGATCTGACCATCATGCTGACATCGGGCGACGAGGAGGCAATCCCGCTGAAGCCCGGACAATCGCTTTTTCCCGACTGGCCGCATGGAACCCTTTTCTCGGTTGTGGGTTTCACGTTCATGGCGGGATTGACGGTCAAAAGCGCGAAATGGCCTTTGGATAGCGTTAACGTTCCATTCGGATCGACTTGGACGCTTTCCAATGTTTCTGGCGACGACTTGGAAATTCTGCTATCGGAAGGCAGTGCTGCGGCGATCGGTCGGTTTGACAATTCGCTGGTTCAGATGTGACATTTGTCACACTAAAGCTGTTTTCGACTGGCTATCGTATGGCGGGAAAAAAGGAGATCGCCCAATGAAAGTTGCAAAATCCATTGCCGTGCTCGCGGTTATCGGTTCACTCGCTGGCTGCACCACGGCCGAACAGACCGCCACCGGCGGTGCCCTGATCGGCGGCGCAATCGGCGCTGCAACCACCGGCAAGATCGGCGGAGCCGCGATCGGCGCCTTCATCGGCGGCGTTGGTGGTTACCTGCTCGGCCGCTCGTCCAACGGCCAGTGCCGTTACCAGCGTCCGGACGGTTCGGTCTTCATCGCGGCTTGCCCGTAAGACCTGGCCTGACCTCAGTCTGAAGCCGTGGCGCGTCATTGCACGCGCCACGGCTTCTGCTTTTTTGACACCCTTGATTTTTACTGCTGCCCGTCCGAGAAGGCGCAAGCTCCAACGGGTTGACGATGGCCATTTCCCCTCCGCTACTGCGCGCTGAAAACCTGACACTGACCTTCGGCGGCGCGCCGCTTTTTTCCGAGATCTCGTTTTCGGTTCATGCCGGCGACCGCCTCGCGCTGGTTGGCCGCAACGGGTCCGGCAAATCGACTTTGCTGAAGATCGCCGCCGGGCTTTTTGACGCGACGAGCGGCGATGTCGTTACCGAGAAGAACGCCACGATCCGCTACCTGCCGCAGGATCCGGACCTTTCCGGTTTCCCGACCGTGGGCGATTATGCGCGCGCCGAACTCGGCCCGCTCGACGACCCGTTCCGCGTCGACTACCTGCTGGGCGAATTGGGGCTCGATGCCGACCGCTCGCCCGAAGCGATGTCCGGCGGCGAGATGCGCCGCGCGGCGCTTGCCCGCACGCTGGCGCCGGAGCCCGACATCCTGTTTCTGGACGAGCCGACGAACCATCTGGACCTGCCGGCGATCGAATGGCTGGAAGACGAACTCGGCCGGTCGCGGTCCGCGATCGTGCTGATTTCGCACGACCGCCGCTTCCTCGAAAAACTGTCTCGCAAGACGCTTTGGCTAGATCGCGGGACACTTCGCGAGAACGGCGCGGGCTTTGCCGCCTTCGAGGACTGGCGCGACAAGGTCTACGAGGAGGAGGAGCGCGAGCACCACAAGCTCGGCCGCAAGATCGTGCGCGAGGAACACTGGGTCACGCATGGCGTTTCCGGCCGCCGCAAGCGCAACATGCGCCGGCTGGGCGAACTGTCGGACTTGCGCAAATCATTTCGCGAGCACCAGTCGCCCGAGGGGACGGCCAAGCTCGCGGCGTCCGAGACGCGGGAAAGCGGCAAGCTGGTCATCGAGGCGAAGGATATCTCGAAGGCATTTGGCGAGAAGTCGCTCGTCCGCGATTTTTCGTTGCGTGTCCATCGCGGCGACCGGATCGGTCTCATCGGCCCGAACGGTGCGGGGAAAACCACGCTGGTCAACCTGCTGACGGGCGACCTGAAGCCGGACACGGGAACCGTGCGCCATGGCGCCAATCTGGACATGGCCGTCCTCGACCAGCGCCGCGACGCGCTCGATCCGAACGAATCGCTGGAGCATTTCCTGACCGACGGACGCGGCCAGTCGCTCATCGTCAATGGCGAGCAGAAGCACGTCGTCTCCTACATGAAGGACTTCCTGTTCAAACCGGAACAGGCGCGCACGCCGGTTCGCGAACTGTCCGGCGGCGAAAAGGCACGCCTCATTCTCGCCCGCACGCTGGCCCGGCCAGCCAACTTGCTGATCCTCGACGAGCCGACCAACGATCTCGACATGGAGACGTTGGATCTCCTGCAGGAACTGGTTTCGGGCTTTCCCGGCACCGTCCTGCTGGTCAGCCACGACCGCGATTTCCTGGACCGCACGGTCAACGCGGTCATCGCGCCCGACGACACGCGCCCCGGCGAAGGCCGTTGGATCGCCTATGCCGGCGGCTATTCCGACATGCTCGCCCAGAAGGGCGAAACCGCGCGGTCACAGAAAACCAAGGCAAAACCGGCAGCATCGAAAGCGCCGGCCGCGCCTGCGGCAAAGCCGTCTCAGTCGAGCAAGGGCAAACTGTCTTACAAGCAGAAATACGCGCTGGAAACGCTGCCGGCCGAGATCGAGAAACTGAGCGGCGAAATTGAAGACCTCGAGGCGAACCTTGCCGATCCCAAGCTGTTTTCGAGCGATGCGACCGCGTTCAACCGGATCGCCGCCGATCTCGAAGCAAAGCGCGAACGCCATTCCGCCCTCGAGGAACAATGGCTCGAACTGGAAATGCTGCGCGAGGAAGTCGAAAGCAGCTAGAGGCTAAGCAATCGGCCCGCAGCGATGCCAACGTTCTTCAGGCTGTGGCGATCCCTCGATGATGCGCTCCAGCACCAGATCCTCATCGTGGAAAATGCGGATCCGCACATCGTGTCCCGACTCCGGATCCTCCGCCGGACCGACATAACGAAATATGTGGTCCTTGTGTTCGCCGATAACTTTCGCGCCGGACGGAATACTCGCGGTTCCTTCATGAACGCTCAACATGCGGCCGTCGGCGGAACACCAGTTCCCGTCGATTTCATGCGCGCGCGCGGGTGCTGCGAAAAGCAAAAGTGCGGGCAGGATCAGCGCGAGTCGTTGCATGGTCTTCATGTCTTCGGAACGTCTTCCGCGAGCCCCGCCATGGTGACTCGCCCGTCCTCTCATTGATGGAAAGACCGGCATTTTCATGCCGGTCATTACAAAAAGTTTCTGTGGTCCGCGAGCCATATAAAGCCGGCTCACGGCGCTCGTTTCGATCAGGAGAAGAACTGCCCCCCATTGGCCGAAATGGTCGATCCGGTGATGAACCCGGCATCGTCCGAAGCTAGGAACACGACGCAACGCGCGATCTCCTCCGGCTCACCCAGCCGGCCGACCGGGATTTGCGGCAGGATGCGCGACTTCAGCACTTCCTCGTCGATGGCGCGGACCATCTCGGTGCCGATATAGCCCGGGCAGACAGCGTTGACCGTGATGCCGGCCCGTGCGCCTTCCTGCGCGAGCGCGCGTGTGAAGCCGATATCGCCCGCTTTCGCCGCCGAATAGTTGACCTGGCCGGCCTGGCCCTTTTGGCCGTTGATCGACGAAATGTTGATGACGCGGCCGAACTTGCGATCCCGCATGCCCGACCAGACAGGATGCGTCATGTTGAACAGGCCCGACAGGTTCGTGTTGATCACCGCGTCCCAGTTTTCCTTGCTCATCTTGTGGAACATGGAATCGCGGGTGATGCCGGCATTGTTGACCAGCACCTCTACCGGGCCGAGATCCGCCTCTACCTTGGCGATACCCTCGACGCAGGCGTCGTAGTCGGCGACCGACCATTTGTAGACCGGAATGCCCGTTTCCGCCTTGAATTTCGCGGCGGCCTCGTCATTGCCCGCATAGTTGGCGGCAACGGTATACCCGGCCTCCTTCAGGGCGATGGAAATGGCGGCGCCAATGCCGCGCGATCCGCCGGTGACGATTGTTGTTTTGCTCATGAAAAGTCCTCCCTTGAAATCGCGGGCGGAGGCGTGCCTCCGCCCGAAGTCCGTTATTGTTCGAGAATGCCGATCACATGCGCTCGATGCACATGGCGACGCCCATGCCGCCACCGATGCAAAGCGTGGCAAGACCCTTGCTTGCGCCGCTGCGCTTCATCTCGAACAGCAGCGTGTTCAGGATGCGCGCGCCCGACGCTCCGACCGGGTGGCCGATGGCGATCGCGCCGCCATTGACGTTCACGATGTCCGTGTTCCAGCCGAGGTCCTTGTTGACCGCGCAAGCCTGGGCGGCGAAGGCCTCGTTGGCCTCGACGAGATCGAGATCGCCGATCGACCAGCCGGCCTTTTCCAGCGCCTTGCGCGACGCCGGGATCGGGCCGGTGCCCATGATGGACGGATCGACGCCGGCGGTTGCCCAGGAGACGATACGCGCCATCGGCGTGATGCCGCGCCGCGCCGCTTCCTCCTCGCTCATCAGAACGGTCGCCGCGCCGCCATCATTGATGCCCGACGCATTGGCCGCCGTCACCGTGCCCTCCTTGTCGAAGGCCGGACGAAGCTTGCCGACGCCGTCCAGCGTCACGCCGTGCTTGATGTATTCGTCGTCGGAAACGACGGTCTCGCCCTTGCGGGTCTTCACGGTGAAGGGAACGATCTCGTCCTTGAACTTGCCGGCCTTCTGCGCGGCTTCGGCCTTGTTCTGCGACGCGACCGCAAAAGCGTCCTGCTCGTCGCGCGACAGCTGCCACTGCTTCGCGACGTTTTCGGCGGTGGTGCCCATGTGGTAGCCGTTGAAGGCATCCATCAGGCCGTCCTTGAGCATGGTGTCGATCATTTTCATGTCGCCCATCTTCACGCCGCCGCGCAGATGCGCGCAATGCGGCGCCATCGACATCGACTCCTGCCCGCCCGCGACGATGATGCTGGCATCGCCCGTGGCGATCTGCTGCATGCCGAGCGCGACCGCGCGCAGGCCCGAGCCGCAAAGCTGGTTCAGGTTCCAGGCCGTGGTTTCCTTGGGGCAGCCCGCCGCCATCGACGCCTGGCGAGCCGGGTTCTGGCCTTCGCCGGCCGTCAGGATCTGGCCCATGATGACTTCATCGACCTCGGACGCATCGACGCCCGCGCGCTCAAGCGCGCCGCGGATGGCGGCCGCGCCGAGTTCATGCGCCGGGACATTGGCAAACGCGCCGTTGAACGATCCGACCGGCGTACGCGCCGCACTTGCAATAACCACTGATGTCATAGGGGAACTCCTCGTTAATTGTCCGGACTCACGCCAGACCGTACGGATATCTTATAGCCTCGCGAGCAACACTCAATGCCGCCTTTATAAATCCAACCCGTCGGGCGCTAGATAGCACTTGTTCCTACGCCTTTGGCTGCACTGCAACAAAACGCTTTGATATGAGCCGATTTTGTCACTAGTATTTCGCACATGCGGAATGCGCCGACATAAGGCGCAGCCAACGGGAGACTATGTCATGGCAGGAAACGGCGAGCCGACCGTTATCAAGAAGTACGCCAACAGGCGCCTCTATAACACCGGCACAAGCACATATGTGACGCTCGAGGACCTCGCCAAAATGGTGAAGGACGGCGAGGATTTTATCGTCAACGACGCCAAGAGCGGCGAGGACCTGACCCACGCAGTGCTGACCCAGATCATCTTCGAGCAGGAGGGCAAGACCGGCCAGGCGATGCTGCCGGTTTCGGTGCTGCGGCAGCTCATCTCCTTTTACGGCGACCAAATGCAGATGGTTCTGCCGAGCTATCTGGAACACTCGATGGCCTTGTTTTCCAAGGAACAGGAGCGCATCCGCGAGCAGATGACGTCGATGGTCGGCAAGACCCCGATCGACATCATGGCGTCCGGTCAGCAGATGATCGAGGAACAGACGCGGCGCAACATGGAGATGTTCCGCAACGCCATGCAGATGTTCTCGCCCTTCGCGGCATCGGAAGCGGCTGGCGAAGCAACCGAGGAGGCGTCATCGGAAGAGTCATCGCCGGACGATCTCAAATCCATGCGCGAGCAGATCGCTGCGATGCAGCGCAAGCTCGACTCGATGGACAAGTAAGCCGAAATTACCAACCCAGCGCGCAACCATCCTTGCGCGGGTCGGAACCGCCGATCAGGAAACCGCTTTCGCGGTCGATGACGACCGCCTGACCGCCGCCATGCGGTTTCACGGCCGCCTCGACGGGGTGGCCCATTGCCTGCAATTCAGCAGCCAGTTCGCCCGGAATGCCAGCTTCGGCGCGGATCACGCCCTGATCGTCCCAGAACATGCGCGGATGATCGATCGCCGCCTGCGGGTCCATGCCGTGATCGAGAATGTTCGACAGCACATGGGCATGACCCATCGGCTGGAAATGTCCGCCCATCACGCCAAAGGAAATCGCCGGCAGCCCCTCCCGGGTGACCATGGCCGGAATGATGGTGTGCATCGGGCGCTTGTTCGGTCCAATCGCGTTCGGGTGGGACGGATCGGCGTTGAAGCAGTTGCCGCGGTTCTGCAGCGCGATGCCCGTTTCCTGCGTGACGATCTGCGCGCCGAAATCGCCATAGAGCGAGTTGATGAACGAAACAGCCATGCGGTCGCGGTCGACCACCGTGATATAGACCGTGTCCGATGTCGGGAGCTCCGGAAGGGTGAGCGAATTGTTGCGCCTGTCGGGATCGAATTGCCGCAAAAGCTCTTCGGCGAATGCCTTCCGGATCAGCGTCTCCGCCGAGACCGGCATCGTGTCCGGATCGCCGAGCCAGGCGTCACGGGCGCTGTAGGCGAGGCGCGCGGCCTCGATTTCGCGGTGATACCGGGCCGCGCTGAGCGCCGGCAGGTCGCGTGTCCCCATCAGGTCGAGCAGGTTCAGCAGGATCATGGCGACCATGCCCTGCCCGCTCGGCGGCAATTCGTGCAGATGATGACCGGAGTAAGCGATATCCAGCGGATTGACCACGGAGGTCCGGCACGCGGCGATATCCTCCTCGGTGAGGAATCCGCCTTTCGCCTGCAATGTCGCCGCGATCTCGGCGGCGACCGATCCGGTGTAAAATGCGTCGGCGCCCTCGCGCGCGATACGCTTCAGGACGCCAGCGAGTTCCGGCGCCCGCCGGCGTTCGCCAATCCGGGGCGTCCTGCCGTCAACCAGCAAATGACGCCGCGCGCCGTCGTCTTTCGCGAGCGTCTCGGCGCTTTTCGCCCAATCCCAGGCGACACGGGGCGCGATGGCAAAGCCTTCCTCGCCGTAACGGATCGCATCGCGCAGGAGGCGGTCGAAACCAAGCGTGCCGTGCAGCGCCAGAAGTGTCTCCCAGCCGCGCACCATGCCCGGCACCGTGACAGCATGGGCGGAGTGCGGCGGGATCGTGTCGAACCCGTTGTCGGCATACCAGTCCGCGGCGGCGCCGGCGGCCGCCCGGCCCGCGCCGTCGATCCCGGTGATTTCGCCGTCCGGCCGGCAGACGATGGCGAAACAGTCGCCGCCGATCCCCGTCATCTGCGGCTCGACCACGCCAAGCGTCGCGGCGGCGGCCACGGCGGCATCGGCGGCGTTGCCGCCCTCCTTGAGAATTTCCAGCGCCGTTGCCGCGGCAAGCGGGTGGGACGTCGCGACAAGACCGTTCTCGGCGAAGACCGGCGAACGGCCGGGAAGCTGGAAATTACGCATCGATTCTCGACACTCCGGGAAAAACTGTTTGAACGAACGGGAAAATCCGAACCATGCTAGGGTCGAAGCCCGGCAGCACGCCGCGCCCCATGAAATAGACCTCAAAAACCCAAGAGAACCAGTACCATGTCAACCATACCGCTCGCCGAGGCAAACCGGATCATCGAAGCCACGCTGGCCAAGGGCCGCGAAATGGGCATCAAGCCGCTGTCGGCGGCGGTGCTTGACCCGGGCGGCCACCTGATCGCGTTTCAGCGGTCGGACAACTCGTCCTTCCTGCGGTTCGAGATCGCGGCCGGGAAAGCCTATGGCGCCCTTGCCGTCGGAGCCGGCTCACGCTGGCTCAACGCCCAGGCGGAAACCCGGCCGCATTTTCTCGAAGGCCTGTCGAACGTCTCGGGCGGGAAGATCGTCGCCGTGCCGGGCGGTGTCCTCGTCAAGCGAGACGGTATGATCATCGGCGCCGTCGGCGTTACCGGCGACACGTCCGACAATGACGAGGCTTGCGCTGTCGCCGGTATCGAGGCCGCCGGTTTCGAGGCCGATCCCGGCTGACGGGTCAGCCGATCGACACGTCGCGGCCGGCCGACCGGATAGAGACGGAGAAACCGGCCATCAGGTCGACCGCCGCCATCACCATCAAAAGGAAGAACACCGAGGTCGCCGCGCCGGAGACCACCAGGAATTCCACCAGGAAGGCGACGAACACGAAGGTCGACAGAAGGTGGTCGATCACCGAGGCATTGGACGTGCGGGTCGATTTGAGGATCTCGAAGAACATGAAGACAAGGCCGGCAAGGATCAGCGACTCGCCGAGATCCATCCGCCAAACGCCACCGGACAGCATGGTCACCGAAAGGATCTGGCTCGACCACGGATCCCCGCCCGAAAACCCGGCGAGACCGGCGATTACGAGATTGTAGAGAATGAAGGGCACGATCATCAAAGGAATGTGCGACACCGGAAACCCCTTTCCTGGCTTTGTCCCGTCGCGCCGTTCCTAGAGCGTTTCCGGTCCAAAGGGAATTACCCGCGCGAATTCCTTCGATGTCAGTTGTCGATGCGCAATCCCGACTGCTCAAGCGCCGGTTCGAACGTGTCGGCGTCCGGGTCGTAGACCCACAAGACCCCTTCGGAAATGTCGAACCACGCACCGTGCAATGTCAGCCGCCCGTCGGCTTCGCGCTCGCGGATATAGGGGAAGCTCCGCAAGTTCTCGATCGATTTGCGCACAGACATGCACTCCACGGCCGTCTGCCGGGGATCGTGATCGGAATGGACATGCGCCTCTTCGGCATGATCGGCATGCATGTGACGGATCGGATCATGTCCTTCCCCGCCGGCGACGCTTTCGATGGCATTGTCGAGCAGGCTGATCCAGTGGCCGATCGCATCGCCCTGATCGAGCATCTCGCGGCGCTCGTCCAAAGCCGCCGCAACGCCACCGCAGCGCCCGTGGCCCATCACCACGATATGGCGGACACCGAGACTGACAACGGAAAACTCGATCGAGGCCACCGACGAGCGATAGCGCCCCTCCGCGTTATAGGGGGGAACGAGATTGGCGACATTGCGCAGGACGAAGATTTCGCCCGGCCCGGAATCGAAGATGATTTCCGGAGCGGCGCGCGAATCGCAACAGGCGATCACCAGCGCCTCCGGCTTCTGCCCGCTGGCGGCCAGTTCGCGATAATTGTCCGACCGTTTCCGGTAGGTGGAGTGCAGGAAGCCCTGGTAGCCGTCGAGCAGCTTTTGCGGAAATTTCGTCATGAAATCGAATTAGCGCCGGATCGCAGGGCTTTCAAGTTGTTGCGGCGCACCAATCTTCATGCGCGGCGCGGCCGTGTCGCGAGCCGGCGCAGTTGCACCATGGCCATCGGACGCGCGAAGCTGTCCCGGTCGGTTTCCAGCATCAGTTCGTCCGCCCCGCGCTTGCATGCCCGCGCGACGAGTTCGTAGACGGACGCGGTCGCCAGTTGCAGCGCCTTTTCCGGATCGCCTCCCTCGAGCAACCGCGCGAGGAACAGCGCGGCGGTCAGGTCGCCGGGCCCGTTCGGCGGGTTGTCGATGTTGCGGTGCTCGGCGAGCACGGCCTTGCCGTCGCTCACCAGAAGGTTGCCGGTCCCGCCGGCCAGCATCGAATGAGCGCTGGTCACGAGAACATGGCGCGCCGCCAGTTCGGCGGCGGCGTGGATGATCTGCGAATTGTCGCCCGCCTGCGTGCCGGTCAGCCAGGCGAATTCGTAACGGTTGGGCGTGACGATATCGGCGGTCGAAAACAGCCCGTCGCGGATTTCCGATGCGACCGCTTCGGGCACATAGAGCCCGCCCCGATCTCCGATGACGGGATCGCAGACATGCAGGAGATCCGGATTGGCGCGGCGCGCGGCGGCGATGAAATCAGAGACCGGCAGGGCCTGTTCGGCCGCACCGAGATAGCCGGTGACCACCGCGCCGACTTCGCCGAGATGCGGCGAGGCGGCGAGCGCCGCCATGAAATCGGCAAAGGTCGCGTTGTCGGGCACGATGCGCGGCGCGGGCCCGTGGCCCGGATGCCACGGCAGTGTCACCGTCGGCACCGACCAGACCGGGAAACCGAGCGATTCAAGCGCGAAGACGATGGCGCGATTGCCGACGGAACCGCGCGCGACATGGCTCGAAATGGCGACCACCGCGGGCCGCGAAGACCGTTGCGCCACACTCATCTCGAGAGATAGCCGACCAGCCAGATGGCGAGAACGATAAAGGCGATCAGGCCGAGCGCCCGGCCCGTCCGGCGGCCCCAGACCTCGACGGGATCGTTCGGATCGGCATCGTCGGCGGCCATGTGGGCACGCGCGCGATTGACCGTTCGCGCCAGGGTCGATTGCCCGAGCAGCTCCGAATCGACGGCGACGCGTTCGAGCGTTCTCTGCGCTTCTTCTTCTCTTTTTATGTCGTCGGGATGCTTGTTGGCCATGGCGAACCGCCGATCCTCTGAAACCAAGCGGACACTATCGCGGGCCGCAATGCCCGGCAACCGGGGGTGTTGCCGGAAGTCGGCGAGAACGAAAAAAGAAATGTGCTGCAAGCCGTAATCGCTTTGTTATGGTAGCGGCCCAAAAGAGCGGTACAGAGCCTTGAACCGGACGGGAGGGGACAATGGCGAAGAACGCGAGCAAAGCGGTCGAGAAATATATCGGAGCCGTCATCGAGCATCTTGGCTCTCCCGATGACCGAATGAAAAAACTCGTCCAAGCGCTGGTCTCGGAAGCGCATGAGGACGACCTTGCCCTTGTCGATCCGTCCTGTATGGCCAAGGCACTGGTTCACACAGCCGATGCGGTGGCGAATCACGCGCGCGGCGGATCGGTCGTCCGCGTCACGCCGGCCTGCGCGCCTAATTGCTGCGTCGTCTCCATCGTCAACGAGAACATGCCGTTCCTGTTCGATTCGGTGATGGGCGAAATCAACGACATGTCGCACCATGTCCGCCTCGTCGTGCATCCGATCTTCGACGTGAAGCACCACGGGCCGGAATTCGAGCTCATCGAACAGTCGCCCGCCGGCACGGCCGAGGAAGGCACGATCCGCACCAGTGTCATTCACGTCATGCTGGAAGACCTGACGGACGAAACGGCGAAGGCACTGCAGGAAAACCTGACATCCATCATCGGGCAGGTGAAGGCCGCCGTGCGCGACTGGCGCGCGATGCTGAAGCGCATGGACTCCGTGATGGAGGATCTGCAGACCCGGGTGCTGCCGGTCTCCCAGGCCGACGCCAACGAGGCGCTGGCCTTCCTCGAATGGCTGCGCGACGACAATTTCACCTTCCTCGGCATTCGCGAATACGACTATGTCGGCGGCGAAAAGAGCGGCCAGCTGGAACGCGCCGACATGGATGGCCTCGGCATCCTGTCCGATCCGACCGTTCGGGTCATGCGCCGCGGCGACGAACCGGTCACGACGACGCCGCAAATCCGGGAGTTTCTGAACTCCAGGGACATTCTCATCGTCGCGAAAGCCAACCTGAAGTCCAAGGTGCACCGCCGCTCCTACATGGATTACGTCGGCATCAAGAAATACGACGAGGAAGGCAGGCTGTCGGGCGAGTTGCGCGTCGTCGGCCTGTTCACCTCGACCGCCTATACGCGGTCGGTGACGCGGATCCCCTATCTGCGTTCCAAGATCGACGGCGTCATGAAACGCTCGCATTTCGATCCCGACGGCCATTCCGGCAAGGCGCTGATGAACGTGCTGGAATCCTATCCGCGCGACGAGCTTTTCCAGATCGACATCCCCACGCTGACAGACAATGTGCTCGCCATCGTCGCGCTGGCCGATCGGCCGCGCGTGCGCGTCCTGTCGAGGATCGACCCGTTCGACCGCTTCGTCTCGGTGATCGTCTTCGTGCCGCGCGATCGCTACAATTCCGAGGTTCGCGAGGAAATCGCCGATTATCTCGCCGACGCCTACAAGGGGCATGTCTCGGCCTATTATCCCGCCTTCCCCGAAGGATCGCTGGCGCGGGTTCATTTCATCATCGGCCGGCGCGAGGGCAAGACGCCGACACCGGCGCAGGCCAAGCTCGAAAGCGACATCGAGGCGATCACCCGCACCTGGGAGGATCATTTCCTCGAAGAACTGATGGCCGAGGGCATCAGCCCGGCGACGCGCGAATTGCGCGACGCGAATTTCCCGGAAACCTACCGGGACACGGTCCTGCCCGCCCAGGCCGTTCAGGATTTGCAGCGCATCGCCCGCCTGTCCGCGGCCAATCCGATCGATGTCGATTTCTTCCGCCCGACAGGCCAATCGCACAAGGAAGTCGGCGTCCGCATCTATCACTACGGTTCGCCGGTGGCGCTGTCGGAGCGCGTCCCGCTTCTGGAGAACATGGGCTTCCGCGTCATCAGCGAACTGACCTACGCCATCGACGTCGCCGGCAAGCTCGGCAACGTCGTCTGGCTGCACGAAATGCAGATCGAAAGCCAGTCCGGCAAATCCGTGCCCCTCGACGACGACGGCGTCATCTTCGAGGATGCATTCCTGTCGGTGTGGAAGAACGAGAGCGACAACGATCCCTATAACGGGCTCGTCCTCGCGACCGGGCTGACCTGCCGGCAGGTGACGGTGTTGCGTGCCTATGGGCGCTATCTGCGTCAGGCCGGCACGCCTTACGGGCAGGCCTATATGGCCGATGCGCTGATCCGCCACCCATTGCTCGCGCGGCAATTGCACGACCTGTTCCAGGCAATGTTCGACCCGGCCCGCGCCGAGGATCCCGGCGAGGACACCGAGGTCACGGCCAAGCACATCAAGGCCGCGATCGCCGATCAGCTCGCAGACGTGCCGTCGATCGACGACGACCGCATCCTGCGCTCCATCCTGACGGTGATCGAGGCGACGCTGCGCACCAATTATTTCAGCCCCGGCGCGAACGGCGAAACCCGGACCTCGCTCGCCTTCAAGCTGAATTCGCGCGCCATTGCCGAGCTGCCGGATCCCAAACCCTATCGCGAGATTTTCGTCTTCGGGCCGGAGGTCGAAGGCGTCCATCTGCGTTTCGGCCCCGTCGCACGCGGCGGCCTGCGCTGGTCCGACCGCGCCCAGGACTACCGCACCGAGGTGCTCGGCCTCGTCAAGGCGCAGCAGGTCAAGAATGCGGTGATCGTGCCGGTCGGCGCCAAGGGCGGCTTCTATCCGAAGCGCCTGCCCGCCGGCGGCAGCCGCGACGAGATCTTCGAGGCGGGCCGCGCCGCCTATATCACCTTCATCTCGACCCTGCTTTCCGTCACCGACAATCTCGAGGGCGACACGGTCGTACCGCCCAAACTGATGGTCCGCCGCGACGGCGACGATCCTTATTTCGTCGTCGCCGCCGACAAGGGCACGGCGACTTTCTCCGACACCGCCAATGCGATCTCGCAGGAGATGGGTTTCTGGCTGGACGACGCCTTCGCCTCGGGCGGCTCGGCCGGCTACGACCACAAGAAGATGGGCATCACGGCGCGCGGCGCCTGGGAAGCGGTCAAGCGGCACTTCCGCGAGATGGACAAGGACATCCAGTCCGAGCCCTTCACCGTGGTCGGCGTCGGCGACATGTCCGGCGACGTGTTCGGCAACGGCATGCTCCTGTCCGAGCAGATCCGTCTGATCGCCGCCTTCGACCACCGCGACATCTTCATCGATCCCGATCCGGACCCCGCATCGAGTTTCGCGGAGCGCCAGCGCATGTTCGCGCTCGGCCGGTCAAGCTGGCAGGACTACGACACCTCGAAACTCTCGAAGGGCGGCGGCATCTTCCCGCGCTCCCAGAAGTCGATCACGCTGTCGAAACAGGCCGCCGACGCGATCGGGCTGGACAAGACCAAGGCCTCGCCGAACGAGATCATGACCGCGATCCTCAAGGCGGATGCCGAACTCCTGTGGTTCGGCGGCATCGGCACCTATGTCCGCGCCTCGGGCGAGAGCAACCTCGACGCCGGCGACAAGGCCAATGACCCGATCCGCGTGACCGCGCGGGACGTCGGCGCCAAGGTCATCGGCGAAGGCGCCAATCTCGGCATGACGCAGCGCGCGCGCATCGAATACGGCCTGCATGGCGGCCGCTGCAACTCCGATGCGATCGACAACTCCGCCGGCGTCAACTCCTCCGACGTCGAGGTGAACATCAAGATCGCGCTCAAGCCCGCGATGGACGATGGCGACCTGCCGCGTCCGAAGCGCAACAAGCTGCTTGCGGAAATGACCGAGACGGTCGCCGCGCTGGTGCTGGAAAACAACTATCACCAGACGCTCGCCATTTCGCTCGCCGAAAAGCGCGGCCTGTCGATCCTGTCGCTGCAGCAGCGCCTGATGGAATATCTGGAGGAACGCGGCGCGCTCGACCGCTCCGTCGAGTTCCTGCCCGAAAACGACGTGATCGCGGAGCGCCAGAAATCGGGGCGCGGCCTGACCCGCGCCGAGATCGGCGTCCTGCTCTCCTATGCCAAGATCGTGCTCTTCGACGATCTCGTCAAAAGCCATCTGCCGGACGATCCGTATCTGCATGGCGACCTGATGGCCTATTTCCCGCCGCGCATGGTGAAGAACTTCGCCGGGCGGATCGAGAATCACAGGCTGCGGCGCGAGATCATCGCCACGCAACTCGCCAACGAGGCGATCAATCGCGGCGGCACGTCGCTGATCAGCCGTTTCGAGGATGCCACCGGCATGCTGCCGAGCGGTATCGTGCGCGCGCATGTCGCCGTGCGCGACGGCTATGGCTTTCCACCGCTCTATGCCGCCGTCGACGCGCTCGACAACAAGATATCCGGCGAACGCCAGATTGCCATCTACGAGGAACTCGGCAACGCGCTGCGCCAGGCGACCGGGCATTTCATCAAGACCGGCGAAAGCCATGCGCCGATCGAGGGGTCCGTCACCGCGCTGCGCGACGCGACCAAGGTGCTGGAGCCGAAACTGCCTTCGGTGATGCCGGCCTATCTGGTCGACTGGGTCGGGGAACGCCAGCAGGCCATGAAGGATGCCGGGCTCTCCGAAGCGGTCGCGAGGAAGATCGCGCTGATGCCGATCCTCGCCATGACGCCGGATATTCTCAGCGTCTCGCGGGTCTCCGGACGTTCCGTCCTCGATTCGGTCGATGCGATGTTCGCCGTCACCGAGATGTTCCGGATCGGCCGTCTCGAACGGCTCGCCTACGACCTATCGACCGACGACTATTTCGACGGGCTGGCGCAGAACCGGGCGCTCGACAATATCTACTCCGCGCGTATCTCGATCACCAATGCGGCGCTCGCGGCCGCCGGCAAGAAGAAATCGGCGCGCGACGCGGTGGCCGAATGGCACGACACCAACGAGTTGCGCATCGCGCGCGTCCAGGACCGCATCGGCGACATGACGACATCGGGCGGCCTCACGGTCTCGCGCCTGACGGTCGCCGCCGGCCTTCTCGCGGACCTCGTTTCATGACGACAGGAGTTCGACGGCGATGACCGTGCCGGTTTCCGATGACAAGTCGGCGGCGGCCTCGCCGTCCGTCTCCCGCAAGGGCATCCTCGGCTGGATGTTCTTCGACTGGGCGGCGCAGCCCTTCCACACCCTGGTCATCACCTTCGTCTTCGCACCCTATTTCGCCGCGCAGGTCGCGCCCGACGCGACCCAGGGCCAGGCGATGTGGGGCTTTGCGGCAGGGCTCGGCGGGCTCTTCATCGCGGTCCTCTCGCCGATCCTTGGCGCCATCTCGGACGCGACCGGACCCAGAAAACCCTGGATCTTCGGCTTCTCGGTGCTCGCCGTGCTCGGCGTTTTCGCGCTTTGGTTCGTTCCGCCCGACGCCAGCCAATCTACGATTGTCCTCGGACTCGCCGCTTTCGTGGTCGCCCTGATCGGCTTCGAATTCGCCGCCGTCTTCAACAACGCGATGATGCCCGGCCTCGTCGACCGCGAGAAACTCGGCGGATTGTCGGGCAACGCCTGGGCGCTCGGCTATGCGGGCGGGCTGATCTGCCTGATTGCCATGCTGTTGTTGATGGTCGCCGACCCGGTATCCGGCAAGACGCTGATCGGACTGACACCGATTTTCGGTCTGGACGCGACGCAGCTCGAAGGCGACCGCGCCTCCGGCCCGCTGACCGCCATCTGGTACGTCATCTTCGTCATTCCGCTGTTCCTGTTCACCCCTGACGCGCCAAGGCGAGAACGCATCGCGGGCGCCGTGCGCGACGGGCTCGCGGACCTCTGGCGAACGGTCCGCAACATCTCGAAGGAAAAGAGCCTGTTCTCCTTTCTGGTGTCGAGCATGATCTACCGCGACGCCCTGAACGGCCTCTACACCTTCGGCGGCATCTACGCCGTCGGCGTGATCGGCTGGACGACACTGCAACTCGGCGTCTTCGGCATCCTGGCGAGCGTGACGGGCATCGGCGGCAGCATTCTTTCCGGCTGGGCGGACACCCGCATCGGCACGAAGACGGTGGTCATCGTGAATATCCTCGTGCTGATCGCGGCCAGCGCGCTGGTCATCTCGATCACGGACACGCAGATCCTGTTCATGCCGGTCGCGGAAGGGTCGAGCGCCCCGGACATCGCTTTCTATCTGGCCGGCGCGCTGATCGGCGCGGCAGGCGGCGGGCTGCAGGCATCGTCGCGACCTCTTCTCGTCGATCAGACGACACCGGACCGCATCGGCGAAGCCTTTGGCCTCTACGCGCTATCCGGCCGCGCCACGGCCTTTCTGGCACCATGGTCGATCGGCGTCGTCACCGTCGCCTTCGACAGCCAGCGGATCGGCATAACGCCGATCCTCGTCCTGTTCGTTCTTGGAATGCTGCTACTGATCCCGGTCCGCTCGCGGACCTGACCGGCGCCAGCGCATTCCGATGCAGGTGTTTCAATCCAGACCTGAATTGCACTAGTGCCGGAAATGGCGGACGCCGGTGAAGACCATGGCGATGCCGTGCTCGTCGGCAGCGGCGATCACCTCGTCGTCGCGCACCGAACCGCCCGGCTGGATAACCGCCTTCGCGCCCGCCTCGACGGCGGAGAGAAGCCCGTCCGCGAAGGGGAAGAAGGCGTCCGACGCCACCACGCAACCTTTCGTCAGCGGCTCGGCGAGGCCGAGCGCCTCGGCCGCGTCCTCCGCCTTGCGCGCGGCGATGCGTGCGGAATCGACACGGCTCATCTGGCCGGCGCCGACGCCGACGGTCGCGCCATCACGGACATAGACGATGGCATTCGACTTGACGTGCTTGGCGACGCGGAAGGCGAATTTCATGTCGGCGAGTTCCGCCTCGCTCGGCTGGCGCTTGGTCACGCATTTCAGATCGAGATCATCGACGACCGCGTTGTCCCGCTCCTGCTTGAGGAAGCCGCCCGCAACCGATTTCACCAAGACGCCGCCGGCGCGCGGATCGGCGAGCGTGCCCGCCGTCAGGAGGCGCAGGTTCTTCTTCGCCGCGACGATCGCCGCCGCCTCGTCGGTGACGGACGGCGCGATGATCACCTCGGTGAAGATCTTCACGATCTCCTCGGCGGCTTCCGCGTCGAGCGTGCCGTTCAGCGCGACGATGCCCCCGAAGGCCGAGGTCTGGTCGCAGGAAAACGCCTTGCGATAGGCGTCGGCCAGCGTGTCGCCGGTCGCGACGCCGCACGGATTGGCGTGCTTGATGATGGCGACGGCCGGTTTCGCCGGGTCGAACTCGCTGACGAGTTCATAGGCCGCGTCGGTGTCGTTGATGTTGTTGTAGGAGAGCGCCTTGCCCTGCAGAAGGGTGGCGGTGGCGACGCCCGGGCGCTTTTCGCCGGTGAGATAGAGCCCCGCCGCCTGATGCGGATTTTCGCCATAGCGCATGGCGAGCGAAAGCGTGCCGCCGGTCGCATGGTTGCGGCTGACGGGCGGAAGCGAAAGCTGCTCCGCCATGTAGGAGGAGATCATCGCGTCATAGCTGGCGGTGCGCTGGAACGCCTTGGCGGCCAGCCGCTTGCGCTCGTCGAGCGTCGTTGCGCCGTCATTGGCTTCCAACATGGCGGTCACTTCGCCGTAATCCGCCGGATCGGTGACGATGGCGACATAGGCGTGGTTCTTCGCGGATGCGCGCACCATCGCCGGACCGCCGATATCGATATTCTCGATGGTGGTCGGATAATCCGAATCCGCCGCGACCACCGCCTCGAAGGGGTAAAGATTGATGACCACGAGGTCGAACGGCATGATCCCGTTCGCCTCCATCGCGGCGAGGTGCTCGGGATCGTCGCGCACGGCGAGCAATCCGCCATGCACGGACGGGTGAAGCGTCTTCACGCGCCCGTCCATGATTTCCGGAAACCCGGTCACCTCGGCAACATCGACGACCGGGAGCCCTGCATCCGCGATGGCCTTGCGCGTGCCGCCCGTCGAAACCAGTTCGACGCCGCGCCCGACGAGGTCGCGCGCGAGGTCGATCAATCCATCCTTGTTGGATACGGACAGAAGCGCACGGCGCACCGTCACGCGGTCGGGAGCGGGAATCTTCTTGGAAACGACGGCCATAAGTCGAACTTTCGGTAACAGGGAAGCAATTGCCGCCGCTGCTAGCATGACGGCTGCGCCTTGCCTATCGCAGGGGCCCGTTTTGCAGTGAAAGATGGACTGTCAGACCTTGCGGATGATCCACTCGACCGTGTCCGTCTGCGGCCAGAAATCGGCGATCACGATCTGACGCGACCGGACCGGACCGGCGATGCCGGCGAAATACACCGAATCCTCCAGCGTCACGTCGCCCCTGTTGGCCGAAAAGAGCCAGCTTTCGCCCTGGTCGGTCGACAGGTGGATCGTCCGCGCATCCTCACGCGAGGCATGAACGACCGGATGCAGATGAAACCGGATATCGAACTGGTACTGATGATCGCCGCCCTGCCGCCCCGGATGGATCAGTCTGTCGTGGCCGTCGACGCGTGTTCCGTCGTCATGCAGCGAAATGGCGCGTTCGTGCCAAAGGCCGAACTGGCGCAGATATCCGTCATGCTGGGCCGCGAATCCCGGCTTCGCCGGGTCTTCCCGACGCTCGATGCGAACGGTGGACGGGCCGGACACGATCCGTGGCGGGCGGTCGCCCGGAGACCGTGCGATCCCCGCGATGCGCGCCGAGGACGTGTCGTCCAGAACAAGCGTCGAATGCGCCGCCGTCATGCGCGCCATTTCGCGATAGCGTTCGCGACGCAGGCCATCGATGCCGCTATTGACGATCAGGCGTTGCCGCCCGCTCGACATTTCGAAGGCGAGGCAACTCGCATGACCGCCGAAGGCGTACGCGCCGGACGGCGCAACGCCGGTATCGGCAAGGATGATCGTGCCACCGCGCGCAAGCCGCTGGTAGCCCGAATGCGGCATGTGGCCGAGCGGCTGCGCACCGTTCTGGTCGTGCCTGAGAACGGCGGCGGTCAGGTTGAGATTGGTGCCACCCGCTCCGTGGAACAGCGCGATATGGCCATCCGCATGGCGGAAGAACCGAAGCGCCGGAAATATCCGGTCGATGGCGCGGACCAGTTCCTGCGGCACCGGCTTCGACGCCGAGACGTAGCATTGCGCGAGCGGCAGCAGGTCGGCGAGCAGGCCGGGCAGCACATCGGGGCACCGGCTGGCATGTCCGCCATCCGGCAGGATCTGCAGGCGCAACTGGTTCTCGAGATTCTTCGACGCCGCCTTTTCGAACCGCGCCGACGGCGGCAGGACCTGCGAGGCATAGGCAAGTGCAATGCGCACATTCAGGGCATCGAGGTCGTCATTCGTCGATGAAGCGAGCCCGCGCAGATAACGGACCTGCCGCGCCAGCGATCCCATGAAACGCCGGTAGAAGACCGCATCGCTGTCGATCAGGAGCAACCGCGAATACTGCATCCATGCAATGACGCGCGCCGCGGTCACCTTCATCTTCCAGGCATTGCCCGAGAGATTGCGCCCGTGGCTCAGGATCCAGTCGTTGACCAGCGCGCGGGCATTGTTGGATGCAAGGTCGCTCTGCGCGCCCTTCATGTGCCGGAGCCATCGGAACTGGTGAAGCGAGTCCTCCCATCCGATGGATGGAGGCGTCACCGAAAAGGGCGACGCGCCACCGGTATCGACGACCCGACCGGCAAAGGAATAGCGGCCCTCATAGATATCGCGGGCGACAAGCGGGTCGGTAGGGCGCAGGTCCGGTGGGACCATGACCAGCCGTTCCGGCACCGGTCCTATGAACCGCCAGGCAAATACCGGGCCCTTCTGGATGCGGTGACGCAATCCGGACCAAAAGATACGAACGCCCGACAGCCAATAGCCGGGATCGTTCATCAATGTGGGTCGGCCCAAAAGTTCTCCATCCCGCCAGTCATGACGAATCGAAGTTTATCGATTCGCCACACTGTACAATCAAGGGGCTTCTTCGAACACTAGGCAAGACGCCGGAAGCGGACAGCGAAAAACCCGTCCACGCCGCTGATCGCCGGATCGCCAAGATCGAGATGCGCCGGTGTCAATCGCAGGAACCCGTCGGACGTGATCGCATCCTCCAGCCCCGGCGCTTCCTCGCGCCGGATCGGGACGATTTCGAAATCCGTCCACTTGCCGGCAAAGCGGCGCGCCACGGCCTCGCCCTCGTCCGGGTCGAGCGAACAGTTGGAGAAGACAATCATGCCCCCGGGCGCGACGAATTCCGCCGTCTTGTCGAGCATTCGCGCCTGCAGATCGGCGAGTTTCGCGATATCAGCAAGCGACTTTGTGTACGGCACGTCCGGATGGCGGCGGACCGTTCCGGTCGAGGAACACGGCGCATCGAGAAGCACGGCGTCGAACAACTCGTCGGGCGCAAAGGCGAACATATCGGTCGCGACCGTATGGCAGCTGCCGGAAAGCCCCAGCCTGTCGAGATTGGCCGACAGCCGTTTGAGCCGGTTCGCCGACATGTCGAGCGCGGTCACATTTGCGCCGGCATCCGCCAATTGCGCGGTCTTGCCGCCCGGCGCGGCGCAACAATCGAGTGCCGTCTTGCCGGAAAGGTTCCCCAAGAGGCGCGCCGGCATGGCGGCCGCCGCGTCCTGCACCCACCAGGCTCCGTCGTCGAACCCGTCGAGCGAGACGAGATCGCGGCTCAGGCCGGCAAGCCGCAGCGAACCGGTCGGCAGGACGATGGCGCCAAGCCGCTCGGCCCAGGCATCCGCCCTGTCGCGTTCCGCGGCTTTCAGCGTCAGATCGATCGGCGCTTCCAGCCGATGACAGGCATCGATGGCAACCGCCGTCTCGGGGCCATATATCGCGGCCAGGCGGTCGGCGAACCATTGCGGCGCGCGCACCGGCGCGGTCGCGTAACGCGCGAGCAATGTCTCCTTCTCGCGCGCGGCGCGGCGCAGTAACGCGTTGACCAGACCGGAAAATCGCCGCGAACGGGGATCCGCCTGCGCCGAGGCGACCGCGAGGTCAACGGCGCTATGGTCCGGCACGTCGAGAAACAGGATCTGCGCGAAACCGGCAAGCAGGATGGCCCGCAGGGCCGTCGCGCCGGCCGGCAGCGGCTTTTCCGTAAAGCGCGTGATCGTGTCGTCGAGATCGCCGCAATGGCGCAGCGCGGTCAGCAAGATGGCGCGGACCAGCGCCCGGTCGCGCGGCTCCAGCGCGAGGTAATGCGGATGACCGTGCGCCTCGTCGGTAAGACCGTCCATCGACGCCTTCGCGTCGAGAATGGCGCCAAGAATACGGTGCGCCGCCTGGCGCGCCGCAAGTCCCGGTTTGTCGATTTGCGTGGACGGTCCGGACTTTGCGCGCGGCCTCGTTTTCCACCTGCCGGCCGGCGCGCTCAACCCCACGGTCCCTGGTCGCCGCCACGGCCCCATTTGCGGCCGGTCTTGGGAATGCCGGAAGAGCCGGACCGCGCGGGGCGCGACGAAGGCCGCTCGGGCTGAAGCTCAACCGGCTGAGGCGCGGGCTGCGCCCTGTCGACCCGGCCATCCATGTCGGAGGCCATCGCCATCAGGGCGCGGATGCGGTTTTCCGTGTCCGGATGCGTCGAGAACAGGCTATCGGCGCGCTGGCCGTTCAGCGGATTGATGATGAACATATGCGCGGTCGCCGGGTTGCGTTCCGCCGCGACATTGACCGTTCGCCCGGCCGCCGAGGCGATCTTGGCGAGAGCGCTCGCCAGCCATTCCGGATTGCCGCAGATTTCCGCGCCGCGCCTGTCGGCGGAATATTCGCGCGTCCGGCTGATCGCCATCTGCACGATCATCGCCGCAAACGGCGCGACGATCATCGCGGCCAGAATGCCGATGAAGCCGAACGGATTGTTGTTGTCGCGCGATCCGCCGAAGAAGAAGGCGAAATTGCCGAGCATCGAAATCGCGCCTGCGAGCGTGGCCGTGATCGTCATGGTCAGCGTGTCGCGGTTCTGGATATGCGCCAGTTCATGCGCCATCACGCCGGCGACCTCCTCCTGGCTCAGGCGTTCGAGCAGTCCGGTGGTCGCCGCGACGGCAGCGTTTTGCGGATTGCGGCCCGTCGCGAAGGCGTTCGGCTGGTCGTTCTTGATCAGGTAGACCGCGGGCATGGGCAAGCCGGCGCGGTCTGCCAGGCTTTCGACGATTCCGTAATATTCCGGCGCGTTCTTCCGGTTGACGGCGACGGCATTGTGCATGCGCAGCACCATCTTGTCGGAATTCCAGTAGGAAAAGGCGTTCATCGCAAGCGCTATGACGAGGGCGATCATCATGCCGCCCGTGCCGCCGATCATGTAGCCGATGGCCATGAACAGGGCGGTCATGAAGGCGATCAGCATCGCTGTTTTCATCATGTTCATCGCGCGGTCTCCATGTCCGGTGCCCGTTGGACTCGGGCCGTGTCAGGCCTATAATAGTGTGTGCGCCGAGGCGCATTTTCAACGGCAAAGCGGCATGGCCGGACGGATAGGATGAGCGACGATATGGACAAGGACGGAGCGGACGAAACGGCCGTCGGCGAAACCGGCTCCGAATCCGCGCCGGCGAAGACACCGGACATGCTGCCACCGGCGGCGCGTCGCGCACTCGCCGAGGCCGAGGCGCGCCGCGCCGAAATGGCCGCCGCCGAGGAAAAGCGCCGCCGCGAAATCGGCGGGCGTGGCGGCAAGGATCCAGCCCGATACGGGGACTGGGAGGTCAAGGGCATAGCCGTCGACTTCTGAGCGCCGTTCGAGGGCTCTGTCCCGGAACGGGAGACCGGGCGCCGATTCCAGCGCCCACAGGGATCCGATAAAGCAAGCAATTCCAACGGTTCCCGGTCAATGATTTCGCGGATCTGAACGCCATTACGCGAATTCGGGCTTATGCGTTAACCCCACGTTTAGCGCGTTTGATAATCGAATCCCTAAAGCCCGCCGAAATTAGCCATCCGAAAACGAAGTGCACCCTATTTTGCGCGCCAAGAGGCATGGAGTCTGCCCGGCGGACACCGAAACCAAGCCTAGCAGGAGATTGGCCGTGCGCACCGTATTGAACTGTCTCAAGGATTTCGCCCGCGACAAGCGCGGGAACTTCGCCACCATGTTCGTCGTGATGGGAACAACCCTTCTCATGGGGTCCGCGCTGGCGATCGACGTGGCACGGATGTTCCAGGTTCACAACAAGCTTGTCTTCGCCGTCGATGCGGCCGTCCTCGCGACGACGCAGGGGCTGACGCTTGGCGACATCGAATTGAAGGATGCCGAAACCGCTGTGCGGAAATACATCGACGCCAATCTCGACGAGCGCAACATCACCGCAAAAACGGTCGATATCGATTCCATCAAGGTGGACAAGGTCAACCGCTCGCTCGAGGTCAAGGCGCACACGCTCATGCCGATGACCTTCACGGGTATCGTCGGCTACGACAATCATCGCATCGACGCGACCTCCAAGGCCCAGTTCTCGAACACGGAGGTCGAGGTCGTCATGGCGCTCGACGTCACCGGCTCGATGGACAGCAAGATCGGCGGCCGTTACTCGCCGACGAAGCTGTCCGCGCTCAAGGATGCCGCCAAGCTCGGCGTCAAGACGCTGTTCGAGGATATGGACAGCGGCGACCGAATCCGCGTCGGACTCGTCCCCTATTCGGAGGCGGTCAACGCGGAACCGGTGATCGACAAGATTTCGACCACAGGCGTCACCAAAACCTATTGCAGCGGCTGGTGGTGGAACCAGAACTGCTGGACCGAGACGACATATCCGGACTGCGTGCGCGAACGCACCGGGCCGCAACGCTTCACGGATGCCTTCGCAAGCCCGTCCGCGAAGATCGGTTCGTCCGAATATAGCTGCCCGAACGCCAAGATCCTTCCGTTGACGGCCAGCCAGAGCACGCTCAACAACCGAATCGACAGCTTCAGAGCCGACGGGTGTACAGCGGGCCATATCGCCATCGCCTGGGCCTATTACATGATGTCCTCGAAATGGAACTCGGCATGGCCGACCGATTCGAAGGCGGCCGATTTCGACGAGCCGGGCACCAGCAAATACGCCATCATCATGACCGATGGCGAGTTCAACACCTTCGAATCGAACGGTCACTCCTGCTCGAGCTATGGCACCAACTTGTCAGAGGACTACGCGCTCGGCCTGTGCAGCGCGATGAAGAACAGCGGCATCAAGGTCTATTCGATCGCCTTCGCAGCCGGCTCCTCCGCCGAATCGCTGATGAAGAGTTGTGCTTCGTCCTCCAACGGATCGAAGAACTATTACAACGCGACGAACGAAGACAGCCTTGAAGCCGCGTTCCTCGAGATCGCGCGCGACATCAAGGGCCTGCGGCTGGTCAACTGACCGGCAGGCATGCGATGCAACGAAATGAAAAGGCCGCCCGAGAGGGCGGCCTTCGCAATTCCGGGTGCCGGTCGGTCGTCAGACCGCGGCGCTTGCGCGCCAATCCGGCTGCACGGGACATCGCTGTCCGTCAGAGGCTGCTCCGACGGAGTGAGACCCGCATAGACCGCACCGAAACCATAGAACCACTCGACATCGGATCACCTCCTTTCGATTGTTGAAGACAAGCCTAATGTGAAGGCACATCTCCGATTTCGCAAGGGGTTGGCCGAAATCCGTCAGGCAGACGGTCCGGGCTGCGCGTCAGCCGCCCAGCGGGATCGTGCAATTCGCTTTCAGCGGCACCCAGTTCGAGAACCGGTAGTCGCCCGCGCCGCGCGCCGCGATCCGGTATTTCGCGTCGATCTTGTGGTGAATGGAAAGCGTCCGCGAGATCTCGGCGACATATTTCCCGTTGATCTTCTTGGCCATCACCGTCTGGATCGGACCGGCGCCCTGGCCGTGGCGGATCATCATGTAGCGAACCGGACCGGCCTTGGTCGTGTAGATCCAAGCCTTCATCTTGGCGTTTGCCGGGCAGGCATTGGTCGCCGGCGACTTGATCGCGAGCATCGCCGACTTGACGTCGAACGGTCCCGATCCGCCCTGCTGGAAATTGCCTCCGGCCATTGCGCCGGTCGATATCGCGGCGAGCGCCGCGGCAAGGATGAATTTTTTCATTGTCGTCTCCATGAAACGAACCTCGAGGCCTGCGCCTGCGGATTCACGTTGTGTGTTGGAGACGAAAATGACACAGGCGGCCGAAGCCGCCTGTGCTTGAGGTCACAAGGTCGGTGCCGACCCGAGCGCGGATCAGCGCTTGTTCTGGCGATTCTCGATCAGGTCGTCGACCACCGACGGATCGGCGAGCGTCGAGGTGTCGCCAAGTGCGCCGAAATCGTCCTCGGCGATCTTGCGCAGAATGCGGCGCATGATCTTGCCGGAACGGGTCTTCGGAAGTCCCGGCGCGAACTGGATCTTGTCCGGCGAGGCGATCGGACCGATCTCGGTGCGCACATGCTTGACCAGTTCCTTGCGCACTTCGTCGGAGCCTTCGGTCCCTTCCATCAGGGTCACGTAGCAATAGATGCCCTGACCCTTCATGTCGTGCGGATAGCCCACCACGGCGGCCTCGGAAACGGCGTCGTGGCTCACCAGGGCGGATTCCACCTCGGCGGTGCCCATGCGGTGCCCCGACACGTTGATCACGTCATCGACGCGGCCGGTGATCCAGTAGTAGCCATCGGCATCGCGCCGGCAGCCATCGCCGGTGAAATACTTGCCCTTGTAGGCCGAGAAATAGGTCTGCACGAAGCGATCATGGTCGCCATAGACCGTGCGCATCTGGCCCGGCCATGAATCGATGATGCACAGATTGCCGTCGGCGGTTCCCTCCAGCACATCGCCATCGGCATCGACCAGTTGCGGCTGCACGCCGAAGAAGGGCCGCGTTGCCGAGCCCGGCTTCAGATTGGTCGCACCCGGCAGCGGCGTGATCATGATGCCGCCGGTCTCGGTCTGCCACCATGTATCGACGATCGGGCAGCGCTTCTCGCCGACGACATTGTAATACCATTCCCAGGCTTCCGGATTGATCGGCTCGCCGACCGAACCCAGCGTGCGCAGCGTCTTGCGCGACGACTTCTTCACATGCTCGTCGCCTGCTCCCATCAGGGCACGGATGGCGGTCGGCGCGGTGTAGAAGATATTGACCTTGTGCTTGTCGATAACGTCCCAGAAGCGCGACGGCGTCGGATAGGTCGGGACGCCCTCGAACATCAGCGTCGTAGCGCCGTTCGCCAGCGGTCCGTAGACGATATAGGAGTGGCCGGTGACCCAGCCGACATCCGCGCCGCACCAATAGACGTCGCCCTCGTGATAGTCGAAGACATATTCATGCGTCATCGACGCATAGACGAGGTAGCCCCCGGTCGTGTGCAGCACGCCCTTCGGCTTGCCGGTCGAGCCCGAGGTGTAAAGGATGAACAGCGGATCCTCGGCCTTCATCTTGGCGGGCGGGCAATCCGGTTTCGCGCTGGCGATCGCCTCATGATACCAGATATCACGATCCTCGAACCACTCGATCTTGCCGGCGGTGCGCTGGACGACGAGCACATTGTCGACCTTCACTTCCTCGCGTTCCGCGATCTCGATGGCGAGGTCGGTATTGTGCTTGAGCGGAATCTTCTTGCCGCCGCGCAATCCCTCATCGGCCGTGATGACGAAGTTGGATTTGCAATCGACGATGCGTCCGGCGAGCGCGTCCGGCGAGAAGCCGCCGAAGACGATCGAATGGATCGCGCCGATGCGCGCGCAGGCGAGCATCGCAAAGGCCGCCTCGGGGATCATCGGCATGTAGATGGTGACGCGGTCGCCCTTCTTGACGCCGTTCGACTTCATCACATTGGCGAGCCGGCAGACCTTGTCGTAAAGCTCGTTATAGGTGATGTGCTTGTCGTCGTAGGGATTGTCGCCTTCCCAGATGATCGCGGTCTGGTTGCCGCGCTTTTTCAGGTGGCGGTCGATGCAGTTGTAGGAAACATTGGTGACGCCGTCCTCGAACCACTTGATCGAGACCTTGCCCTTGAAAGAGGTGTTCTTGACCTTCGTGTAGGGCTTGAACCAGTCGATGCGCTTGCCGTGCTTTGCCCAGAACTTGTCCGGCGAACTGATGCTCTGCTTGTACCATTTCAGGTATTTGTCATCGTCGATCAGCGCGCGCTTCTTGGCGTCCGGCAAAACTCGATAGACAGGACTGGACATTCATTACCTCCCCGGGATTCCTAGGATTTCGACGTTTTGGGCAGGCACGGAATACGCCTCCTCCATGCCCAAGTACCCGTATTGTGTGCGGTTTATAGCGAAGTGAGTCCATAGGTAAATTAGACCAAGGGCGCTCATCCATGGGCGAAACATGCGGCAAAACGCACCGCAAGTTTACCTTGCAGTGCGCCACGTCAATCCAGGCGGCCGACCGCGAATCCAGCTCAGGCAACAACGGTGCGCTGCGCCGGCCCGGTCCCTGCCGCGGACGGACGGTCGAGTTTCATGTCGGCGATGGCCTCGGCCAGTGCGGTTTCGAGCGGGCGGTGCGGCTCGGAGCCGATCAGCGCTTCCAGCCTGCCATTCGCCAGCGAATGCGGGACGCGCCAGAGATAGGACATTTTCACAATTTCCCGCAGGACGGGATTGAACAGGCCGATGGCGCGCAGCAGGATCCAGGGCGTGTTCGCGCGTTTCAGCGGACGGCCTGCCGCCGTCTCGGCCGCCGCATGCATCTCTTCGCCGGTCACGGCATGGCCGCGGAAATGCAGAACGGTGAACGGATCCGTTTCACCGCGCCTTTCGGCCACCCGCACGAAGGTCTCCGCGAGATCCGGCAGATAGGCGAAGGCATGGACAAGGTTCCAGGGGCCCGGCCATGTCATCCTGTCCTTCTTCAGGTCCTTCAGGATCATCAGGTCGAGCCAGCTTTCCGGCCGTGTGCCGCCGAAGAAATCGCCAGCACGGATGATGATCGTCCTGACGCCTTTTTGCCGCGCTGCGCGCTCGTAGAGCGCTTCCATCGCGATGCGCAGCCGGGCCTTTTCGGTGTCGCCGGAAAACGGCGCGTCTTCATCCGTATCCGGCCGGATCGTGTAGCCAAAATTGTAGACATTGCCGGGGATCATGATCGTCGCGCCCGCCGCTTCGGCCGCCGCCAGGACGTTTTCGGCCAGCGGGATGATCGTGTCGGTCCAGTCGTCATAGGCCGGATTGAGCGTGTGCACGATGACATCGGCGCCCGCACAGGCGGCGATCAGCGCATCCCGGTCGAATGCATCCGCCGACACCGGCTCGACGCCGGCCGCCAAAGTCTTCACCTTCGCGCCCCGCGCGACGCCGCGCACACGCCAGCCGGCATCGAGAAACGCCCTTGCCACCGCGTCGCCATTGCGTCCGGCGGCTCCGAGAATTGCAACTGTCTGCATGATCCGTCTCCTTGGATTCGATTGATGCAGACGATCTAGGAAATTCATGAACGAATGAATATGAATGAGAATTGATCTATGCTATTCATTATTGAATGGATGATCGTCGCTTCGACTGGAACCTGATCAAGAGTTTCCTCGCCGTGCTCGACGCCGGGACGCTTTCCGGTGCGGCTTCCGCGACCGGAACCTCGCAACCGACGCTCGGACGCCATGTCGACGAACTGGAGACGTTGACCGGCCTGGTGCTGTTCGAACGCGGCCGGTCCGGCATGACGCCGACCCGAAACGCCCTCGCGCTGGCAGCGGAAGCCCGCGCCATGCAGGCTGGTGCCGACAGTTTCGCGATGGCAGCCGCCGGCAGGGAGACCGCCGTCGAGGGCACGATCCGCATTACCGCGTCCGAAGTCGTCTCGACCTTCCTTCTGCCCGACATGCTTGTCGCGCTCGCCGAGGAGGAACCCGCGCTCGAGATAGAACTCGTCGCCAGCGACTCGGTGCAGAACCTTATCGCCCGTGATGCCGATATCGCGGTGCGGATGGTTCGCCCGGTCCAGAACGACCTGATCGTCCGCAAGGTCAACGAGGCCGCCATGGGCGCATTCGCGCATCGCGACTATCTCGCGAGACACGGCACGCCGAGCGGGCCTGACGACGTCTTTTCCCACCGCATCATCGGCCAGGACAGGGGCGACCTGGTCCTGCGCGGAATGGCTGCTCTCGGCATGACATGCGAGCGCTCGGCATTCACCTTCCGGACCGACCATCCGATCGCGTCATGGCAGTTGCTGCGGTCGGGTGCCGGGATCGGCTTCGCGCAGGTGGCCATCGCGGCCCGGGCGCCCGAGCTCGTGCGCATCCTGCCGCAATTGCGGATCGACCCGCTGCCCTACTGGCTCTGCTCGCATCGCGAGTTACGCCATAGCGCCAAGGTGCGCCGCGTCTATGATTTCCTGGCCGAACGGTTCTCGGCCCTGCCGCTCGGCGAACTCAGATCCTGAGCGAGCGCAATGAGAGCGAAAGGGCGGCGGTCGCGATCAGCACCACGGAGAAAGCGGCGAAGATCACCGCGAGGCCGAAATGCTCCGCGACGAAGCCGAGAACCGCAGGCGCCGTCAGCGCGCCCGAATACCCGAAGGCGGTGACGATCCCGATCCCGATGGCCGGTTCAATGCCCGGAAACCGGCCACCGGCCGAAAAGACGATCGGCACCATGTTGGCAAGGCCAAGGCCGCAGATCAGGAAGCCGACAATCACCATCGGCATACCCTCCGACAGGCCGGCGAAGGCAAAGCCGATGCTGGCGATCAGCGCCGAGACGAGGAACGTCCGTCCATCGCCGAACCGGTCTCGGATGCCATCCCCCAGGAAGCGCATCAGCGCCATCGTCCCGGAAAACGCCGCGAAGGCATAACCCGCGATCGCCACGGGCGCGCCGTGATCCTTGGCGAGGTAAAGAGCGCTCCAGTCGAGGATGGACCCCTCCGGCACGAAGGACAGGAAGGCGCAGATGCCGAGCAGATAGATACCGAAACCGCGTGGAAGCAGGGCGAGAATACGCCCGAACGAGAATGCCTTCTTCTCTGTGGTCTCCTCGACGGCCAGCAGTTTGGCATCCTTGAAATAGAAGAACTGCGCGCCGATCACGAGGATTCCGGTCAAGACCAGCACGCCGATCGAATGACCCATGTCGCCGAAGCGCGACAGCATCCAGCCGCCCAACGGCGCACCCGTCAAACCGCCGAGGCTCCAGAAACCGTGGCACGACGACATGATCGCCCGGCCGCGCGCCTTTTCCACGCTGACGGCATTGGCGTTCATCGCGCCGTCCATCGCGCCCATGAAAACGCCGAGCCAGAGCATTGAAAAAGCCGTGACGGCAACGTTCGGCGACAGGGAAATCAGCAGCAGGCCCGGCACCAAAAGGAACGATGTCCATCGCACGATACGGTCGGACCCGTAACGTGTCGTCAGGACCGCGCCCGTGAGCAGGGCAATCAGCGCACCAACCCCGAACATGATGACCAGCGCGCCAAGGACGGATTCGCTGATTGCCAGCCGTTCCGCCAGGACGGGGATCTTCGGTGCCCAGTGGCCAACGACGAAACCATTGGCGTAAAAGGCGGCCGAAACCGCCCAGCGCGACGAAGACCTGTATTGCGGCGCGCGCAGCGCACCGTCTCCGGTTGTGTTTGCCACGCTCATTGTCCGCATCTCCTTATGTTCGCGCCGGCGGCGCGACAGGCTTCGACTGCCGCCTCGGGCGCATCCGCTTCGACCAGAACGGCGGTGCAATCGGCAAGCTCCAGCACGTGAAACGGCGCCGCCGTCATCAGCTTGGCCGTCGTCACCGGCACGATGGTCATCGCGCTGGCGCCGGCGATGGCGCGCTTGAAGCTCGCATCCTCGGCGTGAACCGCGGAGATGCCGGCCCGTGGATCGACGCCGCAGGCGCCGAGAAAGCAGATGTCCGGACGAAAATTGCGCGCCGCATTAATGGCTTCCGCGCCGATCGCCGCCCCGACCGTCCTGTCCACAAGGCCGCCGATGGAGACGACGTCGCAATCGCCGCGCAGCGTGAGCGCGCTGGCGATTTGCGGCGCGTTGGTGATGCAGGTCAGGCCGAAATCGCGCGGCAGTGCATCGGCGATGGCTAGATTGGTCGACGCGGCGTCAAGGAACACGCTGGACCCTTCCGCGATCCAGTCGATGGCGGCGCGAGCAAGCGCCGACTTGGCTTCGGACTGCTGTCGCGAGCGTTCGTCGAGCGTGCCGGTGGAAACGGCGGGACGCAGCGCGCCGCCATAGACGCGTTGGCAAAGGCCGCGCGCGGAAAGATCGCGCAAGTCCCGACGGATCGTGTCTTCCGAAACGTCGAGCTCGCGCGCCAGATCGACGGCGACGACCTTTCCGTCCGTCTGAAGACGGCTTGCGATGAGGTCCAGCCTTTCGCCGGGGAGCATGCTCATGACGGTTTCCTAAATCGTGCAGAAACGCGCATAAACGTGCAGAAACACGGAGTCAACAGACATTCGCATCACGATGCGCCGACCGGCGTGGGAACCGTTTCAACTCACCTGACGTTATGGGGTGGCAACCCGTTGAAAGGAACCGCCATGACCGTCGGCACTATTCTTCTGATTATCCTGATCCTGCTCCTGATCGGCGCCATCCCCGCGCGCGGACGCTTCGGCAACGCCCCGCTCGGCATTGTCGGCACGATCCTGGTGATCGTCGTGATTCTTATGCTGCTTGGGATGATCTAGAAGTCAACGTTGGACTTCAAATGGATTTAAGACGCCGATTTCGAGTAAATCGAAATCACGTACATTGCGTGTGGCGAGGTTAGCGCCATACGCTTTGCATATGGCGGCTATCATGGCGTCCATAACGGAAATCGGGCGCCCAGCCGCTTCCCGCGCAGCGCGAATTTCGCCAAATCGAAACGCCACGTGCTGATCAAACTCCAGCACGCGATTGATGAATTGCCCGGTGAGTAATCCTTCCAGAGCTTCGAGAAACCGGGTTGACCCATCGCGTAGCCGAATGCGCTGCCCGCCATAGGCCAGTTCCGCGACGACGGGAGCGCAAAGATAGAGCTCCCCCGGATCCACGCGCCGCAGCCAGTCAGCAACATTTGCGTCGGGAACGGATTTCGCAATCTCCGAAATAACGTTGGTGTCGAGGAGGATCATCCGGGATCGGGAACAGTTCGGCCCATGTCCTCGCGCCCGGCCTCGACACCTTCCATCAGCTTACCATGGTCCGCATCGGAGAGATGAGCACCGGCGAATGCCCTGCGCATTGCGTCATAGGCGGTTTCGCCCGCCGGAGCCTGCTTCTCCAGATCGGCTAAAAGCCCCTTGCGAAGCAGTTCCTTTACCTCATCGGAAAGGCTGCGGCCTGTCTCTCTCGCGCGGCGCGAGATATCGGCCTTCAGATGATCGGGGATATTGCGGATGAGAAGATCGCTCACTGTCAACCTCGGTTTGATATCGATGATATCATCGAGTTTCGATTTTGTAAAACTTCTCTGTTAACGCAGTATATAGCATTTCACTGAGTATTGCCGATCGAGCGCATCATTTCACAAAGACACACGCAGCTAACGTTCCAGTCTCGAAGTTTTCCAAGTGCGCTTCATCCGTAACGGCCGTCAGCCCTCGTAGACGACCAGCAAGTCCTTTGCGTCGATCTGGTCGCCCGCCTTGACCGCGACTTCGGCGATTGTGCCGTCGCGTTCGGCGTGGATGGCCGTCTCCATCTTCATCGCCTCGATTGAAACCAGCACGTCGCCCGCCTTGACCTCCTGGCCGGCAGAGACGCCGATGGTGGAGATCACGCCCGGCATCGGCGCTCCGACGTGAGCCTCGTTGCCGGGCTCGGCCTTGCGGCGTGCGGCAGAGCCGGCTGCGCCATGCGCCCGGTCGGGCACCTTGATCCGGCGCGGCTGACCGTTCAGCTCGAAGAAGACGGTGACCATGCCCTTCTCGTCCGTCTCGCCGACGGCGAGGCAGCGAATGACAAGCGTCTTGCCCTTCTCGATCTCGGCCAGCACTTCCTCTTCCTGACCGAGTCCGTAGAAATAGACCGGTGTCGGCAGTGCGGAGACCGGGCCATACATGGCCTGGGCGTGCCCGAAATCGGTGAAGACCTTCGGATACATCAGGTAGGACGCGAACTCGAACTCGCTGACCTCGCGCTCCAGCTTCTCCTCGATTTCCCTACGCTTCGCATCCAGATCGGCCGGCGGCAGCAGCGAGCCGGGCACGTCGGTATAGGGCGTCTCGTTCTTCAGCACCTTCTTCTGGATGCCCTCGGGCCATCCGGAAGGCGGCTGGCCGAGATCGCCGCGCATCATCGACACGACGGAATCCGGGAAGGCGATGTCCTTGTCCGGATTGGTGACGTCATCGACGGTCATGTCCTGGCTGACCATCATCAGCGCCATGTCGCCGACCACCTTGGAGGACGGCGTCACCTTGACGATATCGCCAAACATCATGTTGACGTCGTGATAGGCGCGCGCCACCTCGTGCCAGCGCGTCTCGAGACCGAGCGAGCGCGCCTGTTCCTTGAGATTGGTGAACTGGCCGCCCGGCATCTCGTGCAGATAGACCTCCGAGGCGGGGCCCTTCAGGTCGCTTTCGAAGGCGGCATACTGGTTGCGCACCGCCTCCCAATAGAAGGAGATCTTGCGAATCCACTCCGCGTCGAGCCCCGGATCGCGTTCGGTGCCGCGCAGCGCCTCGACGATGGAGCCGAGGCAGGGCTGCGAGGTGTTGCCGGAGAAGGAATCCATCGCCGCATCGACCGCGTCGACGCCGCTGTCCACCGCCGCAAGCACCGTCGCAGCGGAGATGCCCGACGTGTCGTGGGTGTGGAAATGGATCGGCAGGTCGGTTGATTCACGCAGCGCCTTGAACAGCACCCGCGCCGCCGCCGGCTTGAGAAGACCGGCCATGTCCTTGACGGCCAGCATGTGCGCGCCGGCCTTTTCCAGTTCGCCCGCCAGTTCGACATAATATTTCAGGTCGTATTTCGGGCGCGCGGAATTCAGGATGTCGCCGGTGTAGCAGATCGTCGCTTCGCAGATCCTGTTTTCCTCGCACACGGCGTCCATCGAGACGCGCATGTTGTCGACCCAGTTGAGGCAGTCGAAGACGCGGAAAAGGTCGATCCCGCCGGCAGCCGCCTGGCGCACGAAATGCTTGACCACATTGTCGGGATAGTTGGTGTAGCCGACGCCGTTGGCGCCGCGCAGCAGCATCTGCAGCAACAGGTTGGGAACCTGCTCGCGGATTTTCGCCAGCCGCTCCCACGGATCCTCGGTGAGGAAGCGCATCGCGACATCGAAGGTCGCGCCACCCCAGCATTCCAGCGACAGGAGTTGCGGAAGCACCCGCGCATAACAGCCCGAGATCTTCACGATATCGTCGGTGCGCATGCGCGTCGCCAGAAGGCTCTGGTGGCCGTCGCGCATGGTCGTGTCGGTCAGATAGACCTGGTTTTCCGCCCGCAGCCACTTGGCGAAACCTTCCGGTCCGAGCTCGTCCAGCTTGCGCTTGGTGCCGCCCTCGGGGATCTTGATGCCCGGCCACGGCACGATCGGCGGCGCGGCGTCCGCCGGCGGCAGCGGCCTGCCCTTGGTCTCTGGATGCCCGTTTACCGTCACGTCGGCGATATAGGTCACCAGTTTGGTCGCCCGGTCGGCGCGCTTCACCTGCTCGAACAGTTCCGGCGTGCTGTCGATGAACTTGGTCGTGTAGGTGTTGTTGCGGAATTTCTCGTGGCCGATGATCGCCTCGAGGAAGGTCAGGTTCGTCGCCACGCCGCGAATACGGAACTCGCGCAGCGCGCGGTCCATGCGGTTGATCGCCTCCTGCGGGGTCGGCGCCCAGGCCGTCACCTTTTCCAGAAGCGGATCGTAGAAGCGGGTGATCACCGCGCCGGAATAGGCCGTGCCGCCGTCGAGCCGGATGCCGAAGCCGGTTGCGCCGCGATAGGCGGTGATGCGGCCGTAATCGGGAATGAAGTTCTGTTCCGGGTCTTCCGTGGTGATCCGGCATTGCAGCGCATGACCGTTGAGCTTGATGTCTTCCTGTTTCGGAACGCCCGATTCCGGCGTGCCGATCGCCGCGCCTTCGAGGATGTGGATCTGCGCCTTGACGATGTCGATGCCGGTGACCTCCTCGGTCACGGTGTGCTCGACCTGGATGCGCGGATTGACCTCGATGAAGTAGAATTTGCCGGTGTCGGCATCCATGAGATACTCGACGGTGCCCGCGCCGATATAGCTCGTGGCATTGGCGATACGCAGCGAGTATTCGGCCAGCTCGGCGCGCTGTTCGGCGTTGAGATAGGGTGCCGGCGCGCGCTCCACGACCTTCTGGTTGCGCCGCTGGATCGAGCAATCGCGCTCGAACAGGTGAACGGCGTTGCCATGCGTGTCGCCGAGAATCTGGCTCTCGACGTGGCGCGCGTTCTCGACCAGCTTTTCCAGATAGACCTCGTCCTTGCCGAAGGCCGCGCGCGCCTCGCGCTTGGCTTCCAGAACTTCGCGCTCGATCTCGCCTTCCGAGCGGATCACGCGCATGCCGCGGCCCCCGCCACCCCAGGACGCCTTGAGCATCACCGGGTAGCCGACCTCAAGCGCCATTGTCTTCACGGCGTTCATGTCATCGGGAAGCGGTTCGGTCGCCGGAACGACGGGAACGCCCGCAGAAATGGCGAGATTGCGTGCGGCGACCTTGTTGCCAAGCGCCCGCATGGTCTCGGGCTTCGGCCCGATGAAGGTGACACCTGCCGCTTCGCAGGCCTCGACGAATTCCGGGCTTTCCGACAGGAGGCCGTAACCCGGGTGGATCGCGTCCGCGCCGGAAATGCGCGCAACCCTCAGAACTTCCTCGATCGACAGATAGCTCTCGATCGGCCCCAATTCGCGGTCGAGATGCGGCCCGCGACCGACCTGATAGCTCTCGTCGGCCTTGAACCGGTGGAGCGCAAGCTTGTCCTCCTCGGCCCAGATTGCAACGGTCTTGATCCCGAGTTCATTGGCCGCGCGGAACACGCGAATGGCGATTTCGGAACGGTTGGCGACAAGAATTTTCTTGATGGACAAGGCTATGGATCCGGTCTGGCGTGAAAGTCAGACAGATTCTTTAGCGGCTATTTTTGTGCAGCGCAAACTCGCTTGCGTTCAGCTCTCGGCCTCGGCCATCAGACGCCCGAATTGCGCCCGCATCTCATGCGGCGCGCGACGCGCGACGAAGGATGCGACACGGGCGTAGCGGTCGGGATCGGGCGACGCGGCGCTTTTCGATGCGATCCGGGCCCACAATGCCAGGAACAGAACCTGTCCGCTCAACTGCATGAAATCATGCGCCAGACGGGACGGATCGTCCGCCGCGCGAACAGTGTCGCGCGCCGTCGTCCAGAGATCGGCGGCCTCGTCCAGCGACGCCGCGCCCGTTTCCTCCGCGATCCCGCTGATGAGTTCGCCAAACGCATCGGCGCCGGTGCCCACACGAAGCCCCCGCGATGCGAGCGCACCGGCATGAATGCCGTTCGCGCCCTCATAGATCGCTGTGATCCGCGCATCGCGATAGGTCTGCTCGACCCGATATTCGCGCAGATAGCCGTAGCCGCCGAGGATTTGCGTGCCGAGTTCGGCCGCGCGCATGCCGGCCTGCGAACAGAACACCTTGGCGACCGGCGTCAGGAATTCGACCAGATCCGGATTTTCGCCGGTTTCGAGAATGACAAGGGCCAGATGCGCGATGGCGCGGGCACCGATCGCCAGCGAGTCCATCTCATCGAGCATGCGGCGAACGTCCGCGTGGCTGTCGAGCGTCGCCGGAGATCCGTCCGCACGCCGGCCCTGGACACGGTCGGCCGCATAGACGCGGGCAATGTCGACGGCGCGCGACGCGTGCGCCACGCCCTGCAGGGAAACATCGAGGCGCGCATGGTTCATCAGCGTGAACATCGCCTTCAATCCCTCGCCCGGCTGGCCGATCAGCTCGGCCTCGGCTCCGTCGAAGACCATCTGGCAGGTGGGCGACGCGTGAAGGCCCATCTTCTCCTCGATCCGGGCGACGGAAACCGCATTGCGCACGCCGCCTGCCGTCTCCGACGGGCAGAGGAACAGCGACAAGCCGCGAATGCCGTCATCGGATGTCCGCGCCAGTACGAGATGCAGAATGCCGTCGCTGACATCCTGATCGCCACCCGAGATGAAAATCTTCTCTCCCGCGATCCGCCAGCCGTCGCCGGTTTCAGAGGCGCGACACCGGATGCGCGACAGGTCGGAGCCCGCGCCGGGTTCCGTCAGGCACATCGTCGCCAGCCATTCACCGGAGGCGAGCGGCGGGATCATTCGCGCCTTCTGGTCGTCGGTTCCGAATGCCATGATCGTCCGGATTGCGCCCGGCACCAGCCCGGCGACCATCTGCATGGAATGGCAGGCGCCGGAAAAGATCTCGCTGACGATCGCGGCGACAGCGCCGCCCATCGCCTGTCCGCCGAAGTCCTCCGGCGCGGTCAGCCCCGGCCAGCCCTGCTCGACATAGGCCGCATAGGCCTGTTTGAACCCGTCCGGCAGACGGACCCGGCCGTTCTCGAGCCTTGCGCCCTGGCTGTCGCCCGGTTCGTCGAGCGGCGCGATCTCGCCCTCCGCGAAGGCGGCGAAATGCCCGGCCAGCTCGGCAGCGAGATCGGCATCCCAATCGGTAATGCGATGCGCGCCGGCAATATCGTTCAGGCTGAACAGGAGGTCGGCGATTGGCGTCGAAAAGGGTTTCATCGTGCAGCTCCCGAAATCGCGCCGACCGGCGGCTTGTTTCCTGCATTTTCGACAAGACCCAGGGCGGCGACCAGCATGGCCTTGCCGTCGGCGCCGATCGCCGAGAACAGCCGGGCCTCATGCGCCTCCACGGCGCGACGCGCCGCGGTGCAAAGGCGTTCGCCGGCCGATGTGGCGCGCAAGGCATGACTGCGCCGATCCCTTGGCGATTGTCCCCGCGCGATCCAGCCGGCCTGTTCCAGTTCGTCGACAATGGTGACGAGATTGGAACGCTCGACGGCCAGCACGCCGGCAAGTTGGGTCTGGCTGAGATCGGGATTTTCGACGATCAGAAGTAGCGCGGTGAAGGTGATCATGCGCAGGCCGAACGGCTCGAGCGTCCGCACCAGATCGGCCTGGACGGCATTCGATGCGCGCTTGAGCGCGTAGCCCGCGAAGCTCCGCAAAACACTGTCGGATACGGGATCAGGCGCCAGTTCGGCTGTCTCTGTCATCTTGATATCGGCCTCCTGAATTTCCGATATCAGAGATAATTGTTATACGCCATAACAATATCGCCGAACGAAGGCCGCGCGATTGCCGCGTCGCAGATCAGGCCGGCAGCAGGAACAGCGTGATGGCCGGGAACATGACGAGGATCGCCACGCGGACGATGTCGGAGCCGACAAAGAACAGCACGCTCTTGTAGGTCGACGTCATCGGGGTTTCGCGATCCATCGCATTGATGATGAAGAGATTCATGCCGACAGGCGGCGTGATCAGCCCGACCTCCACCACGATCAGGACGAGAATGCCGAACCAGATCGCCAGATGCTCCGGCGTCATTCCGAAATCGAGCGCGCTGATGACCGGGAAGAAGATCGGAATCGTCAGCAGGATCATCGACAGGGAATCCATCAGGCAGCCGAAGATCAGGTAGAAGACGAGGATCAGCATCAGCACGCCCCACGGGCTGAACCCCTGGCTGACGACGAAGCTGGACAGTTCCTGCGGCACCTGGCTCAGCGCCAGGAACGAATTGTAGAAGCCGGCACCCAGAACGATGAAGAAGATCATCGCCGTCGACATCGCCGTCGAAAGGATGCTGTCGGCGAAGACCTTCCAGTTGAGATTGCCCGAGAGAAGCGCGATCAGCCCGGTGCCGGCCGCACCGACCGCCGCGCCCTCCGTCGGCGTGAACCAGCCGAGATAGATGCCGCCCACCACGACGAGAAAGACGATCAGCACGGGCCAGACATCAAGCAGCGCGCGGATACGTTCCGCATAGGGCTGCGGCTCGCGCGTGCCAGCCGCATCGGGATAAAGCCGCACATAAATCGAGATCGTGATCATGTAGCCGATCGCGGCGAGCACGCCCGGAATGAAGGCGGCAAGGAACAATTTGGCGATGTTCTGCTCGGTCAGGATCGCATAGATCACAAGAATGACCGAAGGCGGGATCAGGATGCCCAGCGTGCCGCCGGCGGCGAGCGTCGCAGTGGAAAACCCGCCCGAATAGCCGTAGCGGCGCAGTTCCGGGAGCGCCACACGGCTCATCGTCGCCGCGGTGGCCAGCGACGAGCCGCAGATCGCGCCGAAACCGGCGCAAGCCCCGACGGCTGCCATGGCGACGCCGCCGCGCCGGTGGCCGAGCCAGCTTTCAGCCGCCTTGAACAGCGCCGACGACATGCCGGAAAGCGTCGCGAACTGCCCCATCAGAAGGAACATCGGAATGATCGACAGCGAGTAGCTGGAAAATGTCGTGTAGGTTTCGGTCTTGAGCTTGGCGAGGAACACCGTCGGCCCGCCCATCGCGAGATAGAGCCCGCCGATGCCGCACAGCATCATGGCAAGGCCGATCGGCGCGCGCAGGAAGATCAGCACCAACAGCACGGGAAAGGACAGATATCCCATTTCGAGCATGCTCAATGGGCCGCTCCTTCAGACCGCGGCAGGTAGTGGCCGCCGGTGATAAGCCCGAAAACGCGGGCGATGGCGCAATAGACCCCGACGATGACCGCCACGACCGAACCGGCGAAACTTGCCGCATAGGCCCACCAGATCGGAAATTGCAGGAGAAAGGTCGTCTCGCCATTGCCGAACTTGGACTGCAGTCCTTCATAGAGACGCCAGCAAATGACCACGAGCAAGGTGGCCAGCGCGACCTCCCAGAAGGCGACGATGAAGCGATTGACCGCCTTCGGCATCAGGTTGGTGAAGACATCGACCGTCGCGTGACCGCCATGCAGCTGGCAGATCGGCAGGAAGGCGAAGATGGAAAAGGCGATACCGGCCTCGACCACCTCGAAATCACCCTTCACCGGGCCGAAGGTTTTCAGCATGTCGGCGAGAGCCGGAACCAGCCCCTCCAGGAACTCGGAATGACCGAGCGTATTAAAACCGCGCCCGATGACGCTGACGCAGGTCAGGACGACCAGCGCGGTGAGCACGATACCGCCGACAAGCGCCATGACGCGCGCCAGCAGCTCCATCAACCTGAGAATCAAGCCGCTCCTCCCCTGCGCCCCGGCATGTCGCGGCCGGTCCCGGCGCCAGGCGCCGGGGCCGGTCTAGTGTTAGTTTCCGTCGGTGTATTTCGCAATCAGGCCGCGCGCTTCCTCGAGCAGCCCGGTGCCGTCGACACCCTTCTCGTCCATCTCCTTGACCCAGGCGTCGATCGTGCCGGCGGAGGCGTCGCGCCACTCCTGCACCTCGTCGGGGGTCAGCTCGATGATGTTGTTGCCGCGATCGACAGCGATCTTGCGGACCGGTGCGTCGTATGCGGCCATCGTCTTGCCGGCGAAGGCGGAGAATTCGAGACCGGAATTGGCATCGATCACCGCCTTCAGGTCGTCGGGAAGGCCTTCATAGCGGTCCTTGTTCATCGCGAAGATGAAGGACGTCGTATAAAGCGACGCATCGCCGAACTCGGTGTGGTTGGTCACCAGTTCCGGAACCTTGAGGATACCGGCCACTTCCCACGGGATGACCGTGGCGTCGACCACGCCCTTCGACAGCGCTTCCGGGATGGCCGGAACGGGCATGCCGACCGGCGTCGCGCCCATCGAGGAGAACATCATGTTCGTCACGCGGGTTGGCGCGCGCAGCTTGACGCCGTTGAGGTCTCCGACCGACTTGATCGGCTCCTTCGAATGGATCAGGCCCGGACCATGGACCCAGACACCGATCGTGTGAAAATCCTTGAAATCGTCGTCGAGCATGTATTTCTCGGCGATATCCCAATAGGCCTTCGACGCGGCCTCGGCATTTGTCATCATGAAGGGCAGTTCGAACACCTCGGCGCGCGGGAAACGTCCCGGCGTGTAGCCCGCCACGGTCCAGACGATGTCGGCGACACCGTCGATCGCCTGGTCGATCAGTTCGGGCGGCGTGCCGCCAAGCTGCATCGACGGGAAGCGCTGGATCTTGATGCGTCCGTCGGATTCCGCCTCGACCTTGTCCGCCCACACATCGAGAACGTATTTGGGAACATTTGCCTGCGCCGGCAGGAACTGGTGCAGCCGGAGCGTCACGTTCTGTGCCATCGCCTGCGGCGCGCCGAAACCGCTCGCGAGCGCCGCGAGACCGGCAGCGCCCGCCAGGGCCAGAAGATTTCTACGCACAAACTTCATTGGACTCCTCCTCCGTTTTGAAGCTGAAGGCCGGTTTAACCGGCTTTCTCCTCAAAGCGCTACAATTTTTTTGCTTTTGGCGCCATTTTTCGTAACACGTTGCCACAGGCGACATGGAGCCGCACTGTGACTATTCGGCGTCGCCGATGGTCAGTTCGATCGGATCGAGGCCCTCGATACCGCCGGTAATCCTGTCTCCGGCGACGACCGCGCCGACCCCGGCGGGCGTCCCGGTCATGATCAGATCGCCGGGTGCGAGGTGATAGAAGCCCGACAGATGGCTGACGATCTCCCCGACCTTCCAGATCAGGTCCTCGAGCGTCGCGTCCTGCCGCGTCTCGCCATTGACGTCGAGATGAATGCGCTGACGGGCGACCGCCCCGAAATCGGCAGCCTTGGTGATCGGCCCGACGACAGCCGCGTTCTCGACATCCTTGCCGAGATCCCATGGCCGCTGCTTGACGCGCTCAGCCTGCTGCAGGTCGCGCCGCGTCATGTCGAGACCGCAGCAATAGCCGTAGATCGCCGACATCGCCTCGTCCGGAGAAACCCGGAATGCCGGCGCGCCGATGGCGAGCACGAGCTCCATCTCGTGGTGAAAATTAGAAGTGCCGGGCGGATAGGGAATCGTCGCGCCCGTATGCGTCAGCGTCGTCGCGGACTTGGTGAAATAGAACGGCGCCTCGCGATCGACCTCGAAGCCCATTTCGGCGGCGTGGGCGGCATAATTCCGGCCGACGCAGAAAATGCGGCGCACGGGGTAGGACTTGTCCTCACCCCTGACCGGGATGGATTTGATCTCCGGCGCTTCGAACAGATATCCGCTCATCCGCAGTTCCCCCGTCATGAGTCCTCGGGCAGTACTGACCCTAGAAGCGGCGCGGCGCAAGTCCCGACTGGAACCAGGTGATGAAGCTCTCGATGGTGAACACCGGCAATCCGGTCGCGGCCGCGATATCGGCCGCATAAGGCGTCATGTTCGTGCATTCGAGCACGATGGCTCCCAAGTCCGGATGTGCGGAACACATCGCAAGCGCCGCATCGACATTGTCGCGGCGCGCGAGTTCGATATCGAGCTCCAGTTCGTTGTCGAGAATGACCCGGGTAAACTCACGCCCGCCCTCGGTCGTGCCGAGAGGCGTGCCATCTGGAACGCCGGCCTTCGACAGGTGTTCCGCGGTCAATGTCGAACCGGAAATCGTCAGGAGGCCGGCACGTTTTCCGCGCGGCAAAAGCCGGTTGACCATCGCCACCTGCATCAGGGACGACGTGGCCACGGGCACGCCGACGGCGTCCGCCAGTTCGTCCTGGAACAGAGCGAGAAAGCCGCAGTTGGTCGTGATCCCGTCGACGCCGTCGCGCACGAGGTCGCGCGCCGCCGCAATAAAGGCGTCGAGCGTTCCCGCCGCCCTGTTGCGCACGACGAGATCGGGCGTGGCGTGGCGAACGACGCGGTAGAGAACGGGAAACGGCCATGTGGTCGCATTGCCCATGTCGCCGGGGATCCGCGGAAAGCGCGCATCCAGCATCAGGATGCCGACCGACGCACCGTAAACCGACTTGCCGCCACGAATCTTCATGTCACGCCTCCGCCGGAATGGGCTGGTCGAACAGCCGCTGTTCGCCGGGCATGTAGATACTGGAATAGCCTTCCTTCACGGCCGCGACGACCTGGTCCATGCGCTTGGCAATATGGGTCCGCATGATCGACGCCGCCTTGTCGGCGTCACGCGCCTCGAGCGCGGCCATGATCTGCTTGTGCTCGCCCTTGGTCTCGCGGACGCGAACAGCCATGTCCACCCAGCGGATGAAGCGGATGCGCTCGTTGATCTGCATGAGCTGACGGACGAGTTCCTCGTTGCCCGACAATTTCGCGATACCGACATGGAAGGCCTCGTCGAAGGTCGTGACTTCCCGCACGGTCTTGCCCACATAGGTCAGGCCGTTGGCGTAGAGGCTTTCCTTGAGAGCCGCGAAGTCCTCGTCGGTGCCGCGCCGGCAGGCAAGGCGCACCGCCGCCTCCTCGGCGATCCCGCGCAACTCGTAGAGTTCGTAGATCCGCTTCGGATCCAGCGGCCGGCAGAAAAAACCCTTGCCGGGCTGGAACTCGATCAGCCGCTCGGCGACGAGGCGGTTCAACGCCTCGCGCAGCGGCGTGCGGCTCGCATCGAGCTCGCGGGCCAGCGCGACCTCGTTGATCCGCTCGCCCGGACGGATGCGGAAATTCACCGCCATTTCCTTGAGTTTGCCGTACAGCGCCTCGACGCGGCCTTCGCTCATCGTTCCATACCGGTTTGTCGCGAACTGAGTTGACACAGCCCGATGTCCTTTACAAGATACAAGCCTGTATACAGCTCTGTGCGCAAATGAGGGAGCAAGGCGTGGGCGAAGCAACGAACCGGATGACGGGCGCGGAGGCAATGGTCCGGATGCTGGCGGCGCATGGCGTCACCCACATGTTCGGCCTGTGTGGCGACACGACTCTGCCCTTCTATGACGCGCTTGCTAGGCTTGACCACGGCATCACCCATTTCCTGACCCGCGACGAGCGCCACGCCGCCTATATGGCGGACGGCTATGCCCGCGTTACCGGCAAGCCAGGCGTTTGCGAAGGGCCGTCCGGCGGCGGCGCGACCTACATTCTGCCGGGCGTCGTGGAAGCAAACGAAAGCTCCGTTCCGATCCTCGCGATCACAACGGACGTGGCGACGACGTCACGCGGCCGCTATCCGCTGACCGAACTCGACCAGACCGCTCTGTTTCGGCCGCTCACCAAGTGGAACGCCTCGCTCGACGATGCGTCGCGGCTTCCCGCCATGGTCCGCGCGGCGTTCCGCGCCATGACGACCGGACGGCCGGGCGCCACGCATCTCGCGCTGCCCTTCGACACGCAAAAGGGCCTGGTGGATCCGTCCGAGATATGGGCGGACGAACGGCATCACCACTTTCCTGCGGAGCCCGCCGCCCCCGATCCCCACGCCATCGCCGAGGCCGCAACATGTCTCGCCGGCGCGAAACGGGCGGTCGCCATTTGCGGCGGCGGGCCGGTGATCGCCAGCGCTTTCGACGAATTGCGCGCGCTGGCGCAACTGATCGACCTGCCGGTCGCGACAACCGTTTCCGGCCAGGGCGCCATCGCGGAAACCGACCCCAATGCGGTCGGCGTCGTGGGTTCCAATGGCGGCAACCCGGCGACGCGTGCGCTGGTCGACGAAGCGGATGTGATTGTCTTCATCGGTTGCCGCGCCGGCTCGGTGACCACGGAGCGCTGGCGGTCGCCCACCACCGACAAGACGATCATCCATATCGACAGCGATCCCATGGTGATCGGCGCGAACTACAAGACCGCCGTCGCGATCTGCGCTGACGCTCGCCTCGCGCTCGCCGCCCTCGTGGCGGAATTGCAGACCCGCAACGTCCTGCCGGGTCAGGACGGCGCGGCACGCGCCAAGGCGGCATGGGACGCCAAGCTTGCCGGTTTCGCGCCGCTTGCGACAAGCGGCGAAACGCCGATCCGGCCCGAGCGGGTCATCGCCACCCTGTCCCGCCTGCTCGACGACGATGCCGTCGTCGTGGCGGACCCCGGAACGCCCTGCCCCTATTTTTCCGCGCATTACCGCTGGCGCGGGGCGGGGCGGAATTTCATCACCAACCGCGCGCATGGCGCGCTGGGCTACGCACTCGCCGCCTCGATGGGCGCCCATATCGGACGCCCCGGCGTGAAGACCATCGCGGCGATGGGTGATGGATCCTTCGGCTTTTGCTGCGGCGAGTACGAGACGATCACACGCTACAACATGCCGATCACCTCGATCGTGTTTTCCAATTCCACCTTTGGCTGGATCAAGGCCGGACAGAATTCGGGCTTCGGCCAGCGTTTCTACAATGTCGATTTCAACCGGACCGACCATGCCGCGGTCGCCAGCGCCTTCGGTGTGAAATCGTGGCGCGTCGAGGACCCGGACGATCTGGAACCCGTTTTGAAAGAGGCATTGGCCCATGATGGACCAACGCTTGTCGACGTGATCTCGCAGCCGCTGCACGAGGCCCAGGCCCCGGTTTCGGAATGGGTGGCGTGAGATGACGAGCACGCTGCCGGACGAACGAATCATCGCTTTCGACGTCTGGCACTGCGCGCTGCCGGTTGTCGGCCGCCGCGACCACGGCATTGGTTCCGTCGGCGGCACGATCGAGGTCGTCATCCTGCGCCTGACCGGCGAGAGCGGCCTCCAAGGCTTCGGCGAAGCCTCGCCATGGACCGTCTTTACAGGCACGCCGGAAGCGAGCTTCGCAGCGCTCGATCGCTATTTCCGGCCGCTGGTCGTCGGGCGGTCGCTGAAGGAACACGGCGCGATCATGGAGGAGGCGAGCAGGACGGTGGTCCACTGTACCGAGGCCAAGGCCGCGCTCGATACGGCACTGCTCGATCTCGCGGGACAGGTCACCGGCAATCCCCTCTGGTCGTTCCTCGGCGAAAAATGCCGCGACGAAATTCCGCTGTCCTGCTCCATCGCCAGTCCGGATTTCGAGGCGGACCGTGCTCTCCTCGAAAGGCTGGAGGGCGACGGCGTCTCCATCGTCAAGCTGAAGGCCGGTTTTCGCGATCACGCATTCGATGTCATGCGGCTCGAACACATCCGCAAGCATCATCCGGGCATGGCTGTCCGCGTCGATTACAACCAGGGCCTCACGCGTGAAGCAGCGCTGGTCCAGGTGCCGGACATCGCCGCGCGGTTCCGGCCCGATTTCATCGAGCAGCCTGTACGCGCCGGCGATTATCGCACCATGGCGGAACTTCGCGGCCTGATCGACGTGCCCCTGCTCGCCGACGAGAGCGTGTTCGGTCCGGAAGACATGCAGCGCGCCATCGACGAGGGCATTTGCGACGGCGTTTCCATCAAGATCATGAAATCCGGCGGGCTCGAACGGGCAAGGCAAACGGCCGGCATGGCGTTCGCGGCAGGGCTGTCGGCCTATGGCGGCGACATGTTCGAAACCGGGCTCGCCCATCTGGCCGGCGTCCACATGATCGCCACGACACCGGAGATCACGCTTGGCTGCGAATTCTACCAGGCCCGCTACTTCCTGGCCGAAGACCTGCTCGAGAAACCGTTTCCCTGCGAGGGCGGCGGCGTGCGCGTGCCGGACACGCCAGGCCTTGGAATGTCGCCCGACATGGGACGGATCGAACGGTTTGCGATTCAGGCGGCCTTGGACCAGAATCACAAAACGCTGATAAATTGTTGACAAAATGTAGATGTGTGCCACGATGCCCCGATAGGGTGCAGGTCGGAGATGACGAACCGAATGCCTGAGAAAACGAGTAAAGCAGGAAAAACGGTCGCCGTAATCGGCGCGGGCATTGTCGGCGTCTCGACCGCGATCTGGCTGCAGCGCGACGGCCATGACGTCATCCTCATCGACAAGGCCGGCCCCGGCGAGGGCACAAGTCACGGCAATGGCGGCGTTCTCGCCTCCTGTTCGATCGTCCCCGTCACCGTCCCCGGCCTGTTGGCAAAAGCCCCGCGCATGCTGTTCGATCCGAACCAGCCGCTATTCCTGAAATGGAGTTACCTGCCCAAACTCGTGCCTTGGCTGATCCGCTATCTCGGCAACGCCAATGTCGACGCCGTCCATCGCCGCGCCGCGGCGCTTCACCAGATCATCGGTGACAGCCTTGCCGATCACCAGGCGCTCTCCGCGGGGACCGGCGCGGAAAAATGGATCGTGCCGTCGGATTACCTGTTCCTCTACAATGACCGCGCCCACTACGAGAGCGACGCTTTCGGCTGGTCGGTGCGCAAGGCGAACGGCTTTGAATGGGACCTCCTCGAAGGCGAAGCCTTCCGCGCATACGATCCGGCCTACGGACCGGCGCTCGACTGCGCGGTACGCCTGAAAGACCATGGCCGCATCGCCGATCCTGGCCGCTACGTGAAGGACCTTGCCGCCCATGCGGAGGCGAATGGCGCGCGCATCCTGATCGGAGAAGCGTCCGACATCGTCCGCGAGAACGGCAGCGTGATCGGCGTGCGCGTCGGCGGCGAGACGGTCGCCTGCGACGCTGCCGTGCTGGCGACCGGGGTCTGGTCCGGCCCGCTGGCGAAAAAACTCGGTATCGACGTGCCGCTGGAAAGCGAGCGCGGCTACCACCTCGAGCTCTGGGAGCCGAACATCATGCCGCGTTCGCCCGTCATGGTCGCTTCCGGCAAGTTCGTCGCGACGCCGATGGAAGGCCGCCTGCGCCTGGCCGGCATCGTCGAATTCGGCGGGCTCGATGCGCCGCCGTCGCGCGCGCCATATGCGCTTTTGAAGAAAAACATCGAGGCCGCGATCCCCGGAATCGCGTGGAAGGAAACGCGCGAATGGATGGGCCATCGCCCGTCCGTCGCCGATTCCATCCCCGTCATCGGCGCGGTACCGGGCGTCGAAGGCGCCTTCCTCGGCTTCGGTCACGATCATGTCGGCTTGACCGGCGGGCCGAAAACCGGTCGCTTGCTTGCACAGCTTGTCTCGGGCCTCAGCCCGAACATGGACCTTGCGCCCTATTCGCCAACGCGGTTTCAATAGGGCGTCAGGAGATCAGAAGTGGTTCAACAGGGAGAACTATCATGAAGACAGTCAAGACATTGATGGCCGCCACGGCCATCGCCACGCTCGGCACAAGCGCCGCGCTGGCGGAAAAGTGGGACATGCCCATGGCCTATGCCGCCACCAACTTCCATTCGGAAGTCGGCGCCGAATTCGCCAAATGCGTGACCGACGGCACCGATGGCGCACTGGAGATCGTCACGCATCCTTCCGGTTCGCTGTTCTCGGGCAACGAGATCAAGCGTGCGGTGCAGACCGGCCAGGCCAATATCGGCGAACGCCTGATCTCCGCGCATCAGAACGAAAACCCGCTCTACGGCGTCGATTCCATTCCGTTCCTCGTCTCCTCCTTCGATGAGCATGAAAAGCTCTGGTCGATCGCCGGGCCGAAAGTTGCCGCCGCGCTCGATGCGGACAATCTGCACTATCTCTATTCCGTGCCGTGGCCGCCGCAGGGCCTCTACATGAACAAGGAGATCAACTCGATCGAGGATCTCAAGGGCGTGAAGTTCCGCTCCTATTCGACCGCCACGGCTCGCATGGCTGAACTGACCGGCATGCTGCCGGTGCAGGTCGAAGCCGCCGAACTGTCTCAGGCGCTGGCCACCGGCGTTGCCGAGAGCTTCATCTCGTCGGGCGCGACGGGTTACGACCGCAAGGTCTGGGAGCATCTCAGCCACTTCTACGAAGTCGATGCGTGGCTGCCGCGCAACATCGTCTTCGTCAACAACGACGCATGGAACGGTCTGGACGATGCCACCAAGGCCGTCATGAACGACTGCGCCGCCGCGGCGAAGGCCGATGGTTTGCAGCGCTCCAAGGACTACACCCAGTTCACGCTGGATGGCCTCAAGGAAGGCGGCATGACGGTTCAGCGCGCCGGCGATACGCTGGTCGAGGAACTGCAGGCCATCGGCGAGACCATGACCAATGAGTGGCTGGAAAGCGCCGGCGAAGATGGCAAGGCCATCGTCGACGAGTACAAGTCCATGTAACGAACCGGGCCGGATCACACGATCCGGCCCGTTTTTCCTGACGGAGGGGCCCATGCTTGCCGCTGGCCGCGCGCTCAGGCGCGTACTCGACACGATCTACACCGCCGGCGGCGTCGTCGCGGCGCTGTTCCTGATCGCCATCCTCGTGATCATCGTCCTGCAGATGCTGGCGCGCTGGACCGGACAGGTGTTTCCCGGCGCGACCGACTATGCCGGCTACTGCATGGCCGCCGCCTCCTTTTTCGCGTTCGCATACGCGCTCAATCATGGCGCACATATCCGCGTGTCGATCTTTCTCAACGCGCTTGGCAGCAAGCGCCGCTGGGGCGAACTCTGGTGCTTCCTCATCGGCACCGCCGCCACGACCTATTTCGCCTGGTACGCGGTGCGCGGAACCTACTGGTCCTGGAAACTCAAGGACATCAGCCAGGGCCTCGACGCGACGCCGGTCTGGATACCGCAACTGTCCATGTCGATCGGGACGATCCTGCTCGCCATTTGCTTCTGGGATCACCTGATCCGCATTATTTTCACCGGTTCGCACGGGATCAAGGCCGATCTCATCGAACAAAGCCACGCCGAATAGGAGACGCGCCTTGGAACAACTGGCCCCGATCGCGATCTTCCTTTTCGTCCTGTTCCTGCTACTCGGCTCAGGTGTCTGGGTTGGACTGGCGCTGCTCGGCGTCGCCTATGTCGGCATGGAACTGTTCACAACACGGCCCGCCGGCGACGCCATGATCACCAAGATCTGGACGTCCTCCTCCTCCTGGACGCTCACCGCCCTGCCCCTTTTCATATGGATGGGCGAGATCCTCTATCGAACGCGATTATCGGAGGACATGTTCAAGGGGCTGTCGCCATGGATGGCGCGGCTGCCCGGCGGCCTGATCCACACCAATATCGTCGGCTGCACTGTCTTCGCCGCCGTTTCCGGCTCGTCCGCCGCGACGCTGACGACGGTCGGCAAGATGTCGATCCCGGAACTGCGCAAGCGCAAATATCCCGAAACGATGGTCATCGGGACGCTCGCCGGTGCGGCGACGCTCGGCCTGATGATCCCGCCATCGCTGACGCTTATCGTCTATGGCGTGACGATCAACGAGTCGATCACCAAGCTCTTCATCGCGGGCATCCTTCCGGGACTGGTGCTGGCCGCGATGTTCATGGGCTATGTCGCGATCTACTCACGCCTATCGAAGGACTACAATCCGACGCCGGAACCGACGATGACGTTTTGGGAGAAGGTGAAGAATTCCCGTTTCCTGATCCCGGTTATCTGCCTGATCCTCCTGGTGATCGGTTCGATGTATCTGGGCTACGCGACCGCGACGGAGGCAGCGGCCTTCGGCGTCATCGGTTCGCTCGTCCTGGCTGCCGGTCAGCGATCGCTCACGCTTTCGACCTTCTCGGAAAGCCTCATGGGCGCCGTGCGCACATCCGCGATGATCGCCCTGATCCTGGCCGGCGCCGCCTTCCTGTCGCTGTCCATGGGTTTCACCGGCCTGCCGCGCGGCCTCGCAACGCTGATCGACTCGCTCGACCTGACCCGCTTCGAACTGCTGATGGCGCTCCTCGTCTTCTACATCATCCTCGGATGCTTCCTCGACGGGATTTCCTCGGTCGTGCTCACCATGGCGGTGGTCGAACCGATGATCCGGCAGGCGGGCATCGACATCATCTGGTTCGGCATCTTCATCGTCGTTGTCGTCGAGATGGCGCAGATCACCCCGCCGATCGGCTTCAACCTCTTCGTCCTTCAGGGCATGACGCATCACGAGATGAACTTCATCGCGCGCGCCGCGATCCCGATGTTCCTCATCATGGTGCTGATGGTGTTCGTGCTGATCGCCTTTCCTGATCTCGCGACCTGGTTGCCGGAGAACATGCGCCAGAGGCCCGGGGGCGGCTAGCAACCCTTGGAAAACGCCTTCTTCCACTTCTGGGCCTCGCCCTGGCTGGCGGCGGCGATCCTCGCGATCGTCTTCACGGCCGCGATCGTGCAGGTCAAGCTCGGCATGGGGTTCGGGCTCACGGCCGCGCCGCTCCTCGCGCTGATCGACCCCGAACTCGTCCCCGCCTCTGTGCTGTTTCTCGGCCTCTCCACGGCGACATGGGGCGCATGGTCCGAGCGCGCGTCGATCCACTGGCGTGAGGTCACCATCGCCTCGATCGCGCGCATCGTCGGCGTCGCGCTCGCCACCGTGATCCTCGCGAACCTCGCCGACCGCGACACCTTCACCCTCGTCTTCGGCGTGATGATCGGGCTGGCCGTCCTCCTCTCGGTCGCCGGCTGGCGGCTGCCTTTCAAATCGCCGAGCCTCGTCGCCATGGCGACGGTTTCGGGCATCATGGGCACAATCACCTCGGTCGGCGCGCCGCCGCTCGCCATCGTTTATCAGGACCGTCCCGCCGCCGAAGCCCGGCCGACGCTGGCCGCCTTCTTCGCGCTGGGCTGCGGGATCTCGCTGGCGGGTCTGTATCTTTCCGGTTGGGCGGACTTGCGCAATTTTATGCTCGCCATCGTCATGGCTCCCGCAATGCTGGCCGGGCTGGCCGTCGCGCGGCGGATCGGAGGCCGGTTCGACCGGCGCTACCGCCCCGCGCTTCTGGCGATCAGCGGCACCGCTGCAATCATCCTGATCGCCCGGGGGCTGGCGTGAACCCCGTCATCACCCTTCTGACGCTTGCCGCACGCCACGGCCGCATGCTTCTGGTCGCCGGGCTCGTCGCCGGCATCGCCCTGCCCGGCGTGGCGATCGCCTTCAAGCCCTGGCTGCAGGAAATGGTCGCCGCGCTGCTGTTCATCGCCGCGCTGCGGATCGGTCCGCGTCAGGCATTGGGCGCGATCCGCAATCTTCCGGTCGTGGTCGGTATCGCGGCGGTTTATCAGCTCGCCCTGCCGCTGACCGCCATCGCGGTCCTCACCATGGCGGGATGGACCGGCGCCCCTCTCGCCACCGCGCTGGTCCTGATGCTTGCCGCCTCCTCGATTTCCGGCAGCCCCAATCTGACGATCCTGACCGGCCACGACCCGGCACCCGCGCTGCGCCTTCTGATCATCGGCACGGCCATCCTGCCATTCACAGTACTGCCGGTCTTCTGGCTGCTGCCCGAACTCGGCACGGCCGCCGAGGTGATCGGCGCGGCAAGCCGGCTCTTCGCGGCAATCGCGATCGCCACCGCGGCGGCCTTCCTGGTTCGCGGCGTGCTGCTTCGCGATCCGGCTCCGCGCGTCGTCGAGGCGCTCGACGGGCTGTCGGCAATCGCCATGGCGGTCGTCGTGGTCGGACTGATGTCGGCCGTCGGACCGGCGGTTACCGGGACGCCTCTCGCCTTTCTCGGCTGGCTCGCCATCGCCTTCGCCGCCAATTTCGGCCTGCAGGCGCTCGCCGCGCTCGTTCTGACGAGGACATCGCTGCGCGACCGGGCGGTTCCCTTCGCGATCATCGCCGGCAACCGCAACATCGCGCTGTTCCTGGTCGCCCTGCCCGCGCATGTGACCGACCCGGTGCTGCTCTTCATCGGCTGCTACCAGATCCCGATGTATCTCACGCCCTTGTTGATGCGTGGCTTCTACAACCGGATCGAGCGCCGCACGGTCCGTGCCTGACTGACGCTCACCGGCGAGCCAAACGTGGTCACTTCCGGACGTCGGTCAAAGGTCCCCATTCCGGGTCAATCGGCAGCCCAGCGACACCGGTGATTGAGAAGGCCACATGGCCAAAGATGGAGATCATCGCGCAAAGCGGCGTTCGAAATCATCGTCTGGTTTCGCCGGCCCTCTTTGCGCGAGAGGGATTGACAGGCTTTCTTTCACCGTCGAATATCATTCGTGTACGAACTATATTGCGCCCTCGGTCACGATCGTGATTGACCAGACAATCGAGCTCCGAGGCAAACAACTCCGCAAGGGAGACGTTATTTGGCCGAGGTTGAACTCAGAGGCATACGCAAATCCTTCAGCGGTACGGAAATCCTGCACGATGTGAACGTCGATATTCCCGACGGTGAGTTCGTGGCCCTGGTCGGCCCTTCCGGCTGCGGAAAATCGACGCTTCTGAGACTGCTCGCGGGCCTTGATCATCCGTCCAGCGGCAAGATCCTGATCGACGGCAATGTCGTCAATTTCCTTCCGCCCAAGCGCCGCGACATCGCCATGGTGTTTCAAAGCTATGCGCTCTACCCCCACATGACCGTCGCCAGGAACATGGCGTTCTCGCTCAAGCTCAAGGGCATGGCGGAGGACGAGATCAACACGCGCGTCAGCGAGGCCGCGCGCATGCTCGACCTCGAGCCGCTGCTGGGACGCAAGCCCTCCGAATTGTCCGGCGGTCAGCGTCAGCGTGTGGCCATGGGCCGCGCAGTGGTCCGCGAACCGAAGGTTTTCCTGTTCGACGAACCACTCTCCAATCTGGATGCCAAGTTGCGGGTACAGATGCGCGGCGAAATCAAGGAGCTTCACCGCAAGCTTGGCACCACGATCGTCTACGTCACCCATGACCAGATCGAGGCGCTGACCATGGCCGACCGCATCGTGGTGATGAACGCCGGACGCGTCGAGCAGATCGGCGCACCGCTGGATGTCTATGATCGTCCCGAAACCACCTTCGTCGCCGGTTTTGTCGGTTCGCCCGCCATGAACCTCCTGCCGGGAAAGCTCACGGCGGGAGAAAACGGCACCTTCACGTCCGACAAGGGGCTTTCGCTGCCAATCGGCGCCGTGCCGGCGGCATTCGACGGCCGCCCGGTCATTTGCGGCTTCCGGCCCGAGCATCTCGTTGCAGGCGACACCATCGATGCGGCGGTCTCGGTATCCGAGCCGACCGGATCGGAAACCCTCATCCTCGCGAAAGCGAAGGGAGAGCAGATCACCGTGTTCGTCCGCGACCGGATGGATGCCCGCCATGGCGAACGGATCGGTCTTTCCGTCAGCCCGGAACAGCTTCATTTCTTCGCCCCCGACAACGGCCGGAGAATGGAACTGACGGCGGACCAGGAGACAGTAGCCCGTATCGCCTGACCGCGGCGGATACGGCAAAAATCCGCACGATTTTTGCGCCTACGGCTCCACGGCCGCGGGTCAAAAGGCGTCACTTGCCTCAATTTAAGGCATTGAAAAATTTGCCATTTTTATGGAATTCGCACCATTGACATATTCCGCATATCCTGCGTGAATTACTTCGTACACAAACTAATAAACCCAAAGAGGTGGAACCCGCAGATGCCATTCACATCATCGTCCCCCGATCCGAATAAGTCCCGCCGGTCGCCTCGCGCGTTCGGCCTTGCAGCCGTGGTTGCCGCGGCACTGATGACCGCAACATCGCCGCTCGCTCACGCCGAGGGCGTGACCCTGAAAGTCTTCGGCGGCTCGTCGCTCGACAAGCTCGCCCCCCGCCAGAAACCCGACGACCAGGCTCGCATCGAAAAAGAGGTCATCGACGGCTTCCTCGAAGCCTATCCGGACGTCGAGGCCGTGGAATGGGATGCCCAGGGCCCGCAGGGCGACGGCGTCCAGCGGCTCGTGACCGCCATGCTCGCGCAGCAGGAAATCGACCTGATCAGCTGCTCGGCCTACCATACCAACGGCACCTATATCCGCCGCGGCCTCCTCAAGCCGATCACGGGCATGACGGACGCCTTCGCCGACCGCGTCGAACCCTCCGCGTTCAACGCCTACGAACAGAACGGCGAACTCTACGGCGTGCCGATCTCGACCATGTCGACCTCGACCATCTACTACAACAAGGACATGTTCGCCGAACTCGGCATCGATGTTCCCGAAACCTATGAGGATGTCGTCGCCGCCGCTCCCAAGTTCGCGGAAATGGGCGTCATTCCGATGATCCACCAGGGCGCCAATGCACCGCTCTGGCCGATGTGGTATTTCGAGACCTTCTCGCAGGCCTCCGGCGATCCCATCGAGGCAACCTCCGCAAATCTCGCCGGCGAGGGCAAGTTCAACGACGAGGCCGGCGTGGAAGCCTTCGCGCTGATCAAGAAATGGGTCGATGACGGCATTCTTTCGCCGGAATCGCTTTCGGTCGACCAGGCCGGCATGCGCGCCGCTTTCGTCAACGGCAAGGCCGCGATGTATTACGGCGGCACTTGGGAAATCCCCGCGCTGCGCGATCAGGTCAGCGATTTCGAATGGGGCGTGTTCCCCTTCCCGAAGATGGCCGGCACACCGGGTGACCCGGGCCATGGCGGCGGTCCCGACAACGGTATCTGCATCTCCTCCTCCATCGCTCCGGAGAAGATGGATGCCGCACTGGGCTTCATCGAATACCTGACCCGTCCGGAAGTCGCCACGCTCTACCTCGCCCCCGAGGAGCCGCTCGGCACCTCCATCAAGGGCGTCGCTGGCGTGCAGGCCGACTATGCCGAGGTTCTGCGCGAGAAGAACTTCCCCGCCACCATCAAGTTCCTCGACTGGATCTGGCCGTCGGAAGTCACCCGCGCGGTTGCTTCCAGCATCGCCGGCGTGGTGGGCGGAGAGGTGACCCCGCAGGAGGCCGCCGACACCGTGCAGCAGGCCTATGACGACCTCGTCGACCAGGGGCAGTGGCCGCCGAAATAAGCGGCACTTGGCCGACCGGAAAACACCGTTCAACTCAAACAAAAAGACGACTGCGACAATGAAGAAAGAACAGCTCTTTTCGATCGGCTACCATCTCAACAGCTGGGATCTGGCCGGGCTGCCCATCAAGCCCGCGCTGGAATTCCTCAAGGGGCAGGGTTTCGAATGGTTCGAGATCCTGGCCTGGAACTCCCTGTCGGACGTCTTCGCCCGCAAATACATGGACCTCGGCCCGCAGGAGCCGGCCGAGGTCATCACCGACACGACCTTCCTGCGCCGCATGGCGACACTCTCGCAAGGGCAGCGGGAACAGGGCATCCGCCTCTCCTCGCTCTACTGCAACGGCACCTTCACCGATCCGAAGATGTGGCCGTGGGAGCGTGATGCGTTCGAGGCCATCGCCCGCATCCTCGCCGGTTTTGGCGCGCCGGTTCTGGTCATGGGCGGCGGCCCCTCGGAAGCCATCGCCGGCAAACACACCGCCGACGACTACAAGACCTTCTGCCGCTCTCTGGAGGAAATCGGCCGCATCACAAAGGAATTCGGCGTCGAGACCGTCTATCACCCGCATCTCGACACCTTTGTCGAGACCCGCGAACAGCTCGACCGGATGATGGACGAACTCGATACCAACTGCGCGGGCCTGTGCATCGATCCGGCCCATCTGGTGCAGACAAACTCCGACCCGGTGGACGCGACCAAAACCTATATCGAGGCCATCCGCTACATGCACTTCAAGGATTCGGCCGTCGACCCGACCCTCAAGGGCTTCGACCGCTATGCCGCGTTCTGCGAGCTCGGCGCCGGCGTCGTCGATCTGAAGGGCCTCGCGGACGTGCTGATCGAGGCCGAATATGACGGGCTCGCCATCATCGAGCTCGACGTCTCGCAGAAGACCGCCGAGCAAAGCACGATCGAGAGCATCGCCTATGTGACGGAAGAACTCGGTCTCTCCCTCAACCCCGCCAAGGCAGGCTGAGTCAGGACATGGCCCGGAGCGGACCGGAACAGGCCAACGAGGAGGCGTGGCAGCCGTCGCGCCTCTCCCGTCTCATCGAAAGCGACGGGTTCGCCGCGGCGGTGATGATCCTGCCGGCGACGCTTCTGCTCGGCACGTTCTTCCTGTGGCCGTTCTTCTACGGCGTTTGGCTGAGCATGACCAACTGGGACGGCTTCTCCCAGCCGGCCTTCATCGGTCTGCGCAATTTCACCCGCCTGTGGTCGGACCGGATCTTCCTCGGCGCACTCGAGAACAACGTCATCTTCGTCTTCTGGGTGGTGATCCTGAAGAACGTGCTGGGCCTTGCCGTCGGGCTCCTGCTTCAACGCGCCGGCGTCGGCCGCGCCTTTTTCAGGGCTTCGATCTTTCTGCCGGTGACCATGTCCTTCGTGGCCGTTGGCCTGCTCTGGTCCTGGATCTACAATCCGATATTCGGCCTGCTCAACGCCGTCCTGGATTTTACCGGCATGTCGGGCCTCAAGCTCTCCTGGCTCGGAGATGCGAATGTCGCCCTCTACTCGGTCATCGCGGTCGATGTGTGGAAATGGCTCGGCTTTCACTCTGTTATCTATCTCGCCGGGCTGCAGGCGCTGCCGACCGAGGTCTATGACAGCGCCCGGATCGACGGCGCCTCGGCCTGGCACCGTTTCCGCTACATCACCGTTCCCTTGATGATGCCGGTCATTTTCATCAACACGATCCTCGCCTTCTCCGGCGCCTTCGTCCGCAACTTCGACATCGTCTATGTGCTGACCAAGGGCGGCCCGAACCATGCGACCGAGGTCGTGCTCACCGACATGATGAACCGCGCCTTCTCGGACGGGGCGATCGGCTATGCCGCGGCGATGGGCTACGTGCTCTTCCTGATCGTCGTCGTCCTCAGCGTCGGCCTGTTGATGCTGATGCGGCGCTGGAGGCTGGAAGTATGACCGCCACGACGTTCGACGAAGAACGCGCGCCGCGCGATCTCGGCAAGTTTCTCGAGGCTGCCGGCGTCTATGCGGCGCTGAGCCTGCTCGCGCTGCAGACGATCTATCCGCTGCTCTGGGTGCTTTTCGGCTCGCTCAAGACCAAGGGCGGGATGATGAACAACATCTGGGGCCCGCCGCGCAGCCTCGAACTGTCGAACTATTCGGAAGCCTGGCGGATCGCCGGCATGGGCGACCGTATCCTCAACAGCCTGACCGTCACCGCCCTGGCGCTGGTCGTCCTCATTGTCGTTGCAACGCCCTGTGCCTATGCGCTCGCCCGGCTTCGGTTCCGCGGACGGGCCATCGTTCTCGCCATCATCGTCGGCGCCATGCTGGTGCCGCCCCAGGTGATGGCGATCCCGCTTTTCGTCGTCGCGGCGCAGCTCAAGATGGTCAACAGCCTCTTCGGCATCTCGATCATCTACGCCGTGACATCGCTGCCTCTTTCTGTCTTCATACTGCGCAGCTTCTTTCTCACGCTCCCCACGGAACTCGAGGACGCCGCGCGCGTCGATGGTGCCAGCCGGCTCGACATTCTCGTAAAGGTCATGCTGCCGCTCGCGCGCCCCGGCATGGCGCTGGTGACGATCTTTGCCTTCATCGAGATCTGGAACGATTTCTTTCTCGCTTTCCTGCTTCTCAGGCAGCCAGCGGTCCAGACCATCCCGCTCGGGCTCGTGGCCTTTTTCCAGCAGTACGATTCCCTCTGGAACCTCTATTTCGCGGCACTCATGATGACCACGCTGCCCGTCATCCTGATCTTCGTGCTGATGCAGCGGCAGTTTATCGCCGGCATTACCGCCGGCGCGACGAAAGGTTGAAATGACAGCGAAACCAATTGGCGTCGGCGTGGTCGGTTGCGGCAAGATCGCCCAGATGATGCACCTGCCGACGCTGCAGGAACTGCCTGAGTTCACAATCGCGGCAATCTGCGACATCTCGGAAAAAGTGCTCGGGGAAATCGGCGAAATGTACGGCGTCGAGCGCCGCCATACCGGGTTCCAGGCGCTGATCGACGATCCGGCCGTCGAGGCGGTGCTGATCTGCAATTTCGACCACGGCAAGGTCGTCGAGGCATGCCTGAAATCCGGCAAGCACATGCTGGTGGAAAAGCCGCTCGCCTTCACGCCGTCCGAAGGAAGGCCGCTCGTCGAGGCGGCCGCGAAATCGGACGCCGTCAATCTGATCGGCTACATGAAGTTCTACGACGAAGGCTATGTCGAAGGCTGCGAACAGATCCGCGCGGCCGGCAAGCCGAAATCGATCCAGGTCCATGATTTCGCCGGTGTCTTCGATCCCTATGACGGGCTCTACACGCTGAGCCAGGGTTCGGACGTCGCGCCGGAACTCCTGTCGAAGGAGCCCGCGGACGCGGCCGCGCGGATCGAAGCGGAACTCGGCCCCGACCACGCGGCATATCGCGATCTCTACCAGATGCTCCTGATGCTCGGCAGCCACGATCTCGCTGCCCTGCGGGGCGCGTTCGGCGCGCCCGAAACGGTGCTCTATGCACGCGCGCCGAACATGTCGCATATCATGGCCGTGCTCGGCTACGCTAACGACGTGACGGCGGTGCTCGAGGTCTCCTTCGGGGCGCAGTACGAATGGTGGGACGAGTGGATGGAGGTCCACGGCGACACCAGCATCGTCCGCATCGACTTCCAGCATCCTTACGTGCGCAATGCCCCGGCGACCGTCAGGGTGCGCAAGCCGGCAAACGGCAAAGGCGCTGATACCGTGATGACGCCCCTTCCCGAGGACGCCTTCCGCCGCGAGTGGCAGCATTTCGCCCGCTGCATTCGCGACAAGGAAACGCCCGTCACGCCGATTGCTGGCGGCCTGTCCGATCTCGAACTGGCGCTTGCCATCATCAAGGCATTGCCGCCGCTCAAGGGCTGACGTCCCTCTAAAACGAAAGAAGCCGGCGACCTTTGCGGGTCGCCGGCTTTTTCATGTCGAGATATGAAAGTGTCAGGCGACGTTCGCCCGCCCTTCCCTCAGATCGCGCGTCGCGATCGCATCGACGGTCATGTCCGCGCCGATCTCCACCCCGAACAATTCGCGGGCCTGCTCGCGCGTGTAGTATTCCATCCGCACATCGTGAAGCACCGCTGCGGGATCGCGGTCACGGGCCTTGCCGTATCCGCCGCCGCCCGGCGTGCCGACGCGCACGGTGTCGCCGGCCTTCATCGGAATATCCTGTTCCTTGGTGATATGCTCGGGCCGGTGAACGACGCCGTCGCGTTCGACGATGATCTCGCCCGGCATGCCGTCCTCGCCGCCGATCGCACCCTGCGGGCCGAACTTGCCGTGGTCCATCACGAAGGAAGCCGTGGCGTCGCCGCGTAGCAGCTCGACCTCATATGTGATGCCGAAGCCGCCGCGATGCTCGCCCGCGCCGCCCGAGGCGTCGCGCAGCGAATATTCACGAAAGAAGACCGGGAAGACCTGTTCGGTGATCTCGATCGGCGGGCTCTTGGAAATGCCGATGGTCGAGCATCCGTTCGTCAGACCGTCGCCGTGCGCATGGCCGCCATAGCCGCCGCCGGAGATGTGATACATGACGTAATCGCGACCGAGCAACGGATCGCTGCCGCCAAGCGCGAAATTGCCGCTCGAACCTGCAGGCGCCGCTGTCACCCGGTCGGGCAGAGCCTTGACCATGGCGGAGAAGACCGCTTCGGCGATACGTTGCGAGACTTCCGCCGCACAGCCCGACACCGGGCGCGGATATTTGGCGTAAAGGAACGTGCCGGTCGGGTCGACGATGTCCATGGGATCGAATGCACCGGCGCTCAGCGGAACATCGGGAAAGATATGCCGCATCGCCAGGTAGACCGATGAATGGGTCGTAGCCAGAACGCAGTTCATCGGTCCGCGGCAGGGCGGGCTGGAGCCCGCGAAGTCGAAGACAAGCCGGTTGTCCTCCGTCTTGGTGACCGACAAGGCAATCTTCAGCGGTTCGTTGACGACGCCGTCGGAATCGATGAACGCTTCACCGTGATAGGTGCCGTTTTCGATCAGCGCGATGCAGGATCGCATTTGCTCGCCGGAGCGGACACGCAGCTCGGCGACGGCCTGATCGACGGTGTCGTCGCCATAGCGGTCGAGAAGCTCGATCAGTCGTTCCCGGCCGATCTCGAGCGCCGCGGTCTGCGCGCGAATATCACCGATACGCTGCTCGGCGACGCGGATGTTGGAGGTGATGATCTGGAAGATCTCGTTGTCCATCTTGCCGCGTTTGAAAAGCTTGACCGGCGGGATGCGCAGGCCTTCCTGTTCGACCGACGTCGCCGAGGCGGAGAATCCGCCAGGAACCGTGCCGCCGATATCCGGCCAATGACCGATGTTGGAGAGCCAGCAATAGACCTTGCCATGACGAAAGATCGGCATGGCAAAGCGCACATCCATCAAATGGGTGCCGCCAAGATAGGGATCGTTGACGACATAGATGTCGCCCTCTTCCGGCGGCAGGATCTTTCCGTCGCGAATGAATTCGATGATCGTTCGCGTCGAGGCCTGCATGGTGCCGACAAAGACCGGCAGACCGCCGAGCCCCTGCGCGATCAGCGAACCGTCCTCGGCGGAATAGATGCCGTCGGACCGATCGTCGGCCTCCGCAATGATGGGCGAGAAGGCCGCGCGCGAGAACGTGGTGTCCATTTCGTCGCAAACCTGCTGCAGGCCGGCCTGGATGACGGACAGCGTGATGGAGTCGAGCTTAGTCACGCGCTTCTCCCCGAATGTGAATGATGATGTTGCCCTCGCCGCAGCCCTCAGCGACGCAGCCGGGCGGAAGCACTGTGGTCGCGTCGAACTGCGCCAGGATCGCCGGCCCCTCGATGCGTGCCAGAAGCGGCAGCTTCTCCCGTTCGTAGATCGCCGCGTCCATCCACGCGCCGTCGAACCAGACTTTTCGCGTGCCCATGCGCGCGGCCTCGATCGTCTCGGCACGTTCGGCGCGCGGTATGAGGTCGGCGAGCGGCGCCGGCTCGCGCAAGCCGATCACCGAAGTGTTGACGTTGACGATCAGCGCCCGAACCTCTGGCAAACGGACGCGGAACCGTTTGAAATAGGCTTCCTCGAACAGCATCTGGATCGCGTCCATGTCATCGACTTTGCCGTCGATCGGCACGCGAATGAGGTGGGTCTGGCCGGCGAACTGCATGTCGAGGCTGTGTTCCATGCGGATTTCGACCGGTCGGATCGTTTCCGCGGAGAGCGCGGCTTGTCCGGCTTCGACCTGCGTCTCGATCATGCTGTTGAGCTCGGCCGGCTCGACATCGTGAACGAGCATGTTGAGCGTGTTGACGTAGTCGTGCTGCAGATCCGCCACCACGCAGCCAATGGCGTTGGTGATCCCCGGCCGGGCAGGGACGAACACGCGCGGGATTCCGAGTTCCTTCGCGAGGTCCGCGGCATGGAGCGGGCCGGCTCCGCCGAAAGCGTAAAGCATCAGTTCGCGCGGATCGTTGCCCTTGGCCAGCGACACCATGCGGATGGCGCCAGCCATTTTCAGGTTGGCGATCTTGAGAACCGCGCCTGCCGCTTCCATCGCATCGACGCCGAGCGGTCCGGCGAGCTTGTCCTCGAAAATGGCCGTCAGCGCGTCGATCGACACCGTTTTGTCGACAGCCAGAAGACGCTCGGGATCGAGACGTCCGAGGAGCAGATTGGCGTCGGTGATCGTCGGCTCGACACCGCCCCGGCCGAAACAGATCGGCCCGGGCATCGAACCCGCGCTCTGGGGCCCGACCGTGAGGAGACCCGCGTCATTGACCTTGGCGATGGAGCCGCCTCCCGCCCCGATCGTGTGAACGTCGACCATCGGGACGTGGATCGGCATCGCATATTCGACTTCGATCTCGTTGGAGATCAGCGGCCTGCTGCCACGGATCAGGGCCACGTCCGAGGACGTGCCGCCCATGTCATATGTGATGAGATCCGTATGGCCGGCGCGCGCGGCGGTCCGCGCCGCCGCAATCACGCCAGACGCAGGCCCCGACATCACCGTCTTCGCCGCTTCTCCGACGACGAGAGAGGAGGAGGTCGTCCCGCCGTTTCCGTTCATCATCAGGAAATCGCGGGAATAGCCGTCCTTGAGAAGCTGGTTGCGCAACCGGTCGACGTAACGCTGCAGAATAGGCTGCACCGAGGCGTTGACCGCCGCTGTCACCCCGCGTTCGTATTCACGCGCTTCCGACAGCAATGCGTGCCCTGTCGTGATGAAACCGTTGGGCCACATATCGCGCGCGATTTCCGCCGCCCGGATCTCGTGGGCCGGATTCTTGTAGGCATGCAGGAAATGGATCACCAGTCCTTCGCACCCGGCGTCGATCAGGCTGCGCACCGCGAGGCGGAACTCATCCTCGTCGAGCGGGTGACGCACCTGGCCGGTGGCCTCCATCCGCTCGCTGACTTCGAGGCGAAGATTGCGCGGCACCAACGGCACGAAGGAGCCGACCATGCCGTAAGGTTGAGGTCGCGTCCGCCGGCCAAGCTCGATGACGTCCCTGAACCCCCTGGTGGTGATCAGGCCGGCTTTGGCGAGACGGCGCTCGAGCAGCGCATTGGTGGTGGTCGTCGTCCCGTGGATGACGAGGTCGATGTCGGAGGCCTTGTAGCCCGACTGCGAAATCACACTGAGAACCGCGCGCGACTGGTCGTCAGGGGTCGTCGGCACCTTGCCGATCCTGACGCCGCCGCTTTCGGAATCGAGCACGATGAGGTCGGTAAACGTGCCGCCGACATCGATACCCGCGACCACTCCGCGAAATCTGTCCTCAGCTTCAGCCATGGGAATTTTCATTCTTTCCGTATGTTGTTGGCCGGCCCGAACCGTTTGGAACGGCCGGCATATTTAGTTTGTACACGAAGTAATTTTCCAACGCGAGATACCGCGTTGGCAAAAATATCCCCCGTCTAGCGCTGGCCGTCCCGCACCTTGATGTCGGAAGCCGCCAGACCGCCCATGCGGGCATGCACGCGCGAACCGCAAGCCATCACGAGCGCCAGCAAAAGCTCGTCGGGACGCGGACCGTCGGGAATGCCGACTTCCATCGCGTCGAAGTGACTGCGCACATAGGCGGCGTTGATGTGGCCGATCGGAATGTCTATCCGCGCGCCGAAACCACCGACCTTTTTCGCCGAAGGAACGATCGCCAGCGCCTCGCCCAGCGTCTCGCGCATCGCATAGCCGCCCGGAACATGCCACAGCGCGCCGTGTTCGAGTTCGCCGGCCGTGCCGACGATCACGCCCTTGCCATAGGCATCGATCGCGGTGCTGTCGCCGCCGAGCGCATCGATGAGCTTTTCCGTCATCATCACGCCGAGCGGCTTGAGGTCTTCCATGCCTTCCTGGATTTCCTCGACGTAGCGCTCCGCATAGGGGTTGGAGACGACCGCCAGGGCCGCCGCACGGCGCCGGGGCGTCTGTGCGACAGGGCCGCCGTCATGGAAGATCTCTTCGGTAACGACGGAGATCTTCCGGATCGCGAAATTGGGCATTCAGTATCCTTTCGGTCATTGTCGCGCGGTCAGCGCGCGATTTTCTTGATCAGTTCGATGAAGCGCTTGCGGTCGCGCTGATTGAGAGGCGCGAGCAATTCGTCGCTCACCGCCTGGGAGATCGGCAGAACCTCGAAGGTGAAATCGAAGCCCTTGGGGGTAAGCTGGATGAGATTGACGCGCTGGTCCTGCTCCGAGACCACCCTTTGGGTCAGTCCGAGCGAATCCAGGCGCTTGAGAAGCGGGCTGAGCGTGGCGGTATCGATCGCGGTGATCTTGCCGATCCGGTTCTGCGGAAGATCGCCGTAGCGGAGCAATGTCGCCAGCACCGCGACCTGCGTTGGCGTGACTGCGTACCCTTCGAAGGCCTTCTGAAAAAGCGCCGTGCCCCGCTGGTGCGCCAGGCGCACCAGGTGGGCATTGTGGTCTTCGAGAACGTAGCCGATCTCCTTGAGCCGCCGGTCAATTTCCGCCGGCGAAGGCCTGTCATCCAAAACCGGACTTTCGCCGCCTTCTCGCTCCTCGATGCGCTCTGTCATTGGGCGGCCATTCCGGGAGCCATGTCTTCCTCAAACACCTGATTAAGGATCGTCTTGCCCGAGGACAGGCCTTCTATGACGGTGTCGGTCTCGGCGACCGTGCCGAAATGCGTGGCAATATCGTAGAGCGTCGAGACATGCTCGCGCGGCCCGGTGGCGGCGCAGGCATCGTGCGGGACGACCACGTCATAGCCCTGGAAGAAGGCGTCATGCACCGTCGAGCGGACGCAGATGTTGGTCACCACACCGCAAACGACCACCTGGGAGATCTGCATGTCTTTCAGCAGAAGATCCATATCCGTCTGGAAGAAGGCCGAATAGCGATGCTTGATGACGTAGAGATCGTCCTCGCGCGGCTCGAGATCCTCGATGATCTCGGTCGCCCAGGTATTTTCGACGCCGTGCGGCGTGCGCTTGAGGAATTCCCGGTCCTGCCGCATGTTCTTGCGGTGGGAGTCGATCACGAAGATGACAGGCACGTCGTTGGCGCGCGCTGCCGCGATCAAGGCCTTCTGCTGCGGCATCAGTTTTTCATAGCCCGGCAGAACCATTTTCCCGCCCGGCTTGCAGAATTCATTGATCATGTCGACGACGATCAGGGCCGTTTTCTTCGAATCGAGAACCGTCGAACCTTCCTGCCGGTGTGCAGAAAATACATCTTGCATCGCTTTTACTCCCTTTCTATCGCCCGCTGCCGTTTCAGTCTTCCAGCGACCGGTAGAGCATCTCAAAAAACTTAGCCGAGTTGACTTGCGAGGCCAACTTTACGTTGGGCTCGAGACCATTAAGCTTGAAATAGTCCGCGACCGTCGCGCCGAACGTATGGGTGCCGGTCCGGTCGATCGAGACATGCGCCTCGCGCGTTTCGATAAGCGTCGGATCGACAACAACGGCAAGCGCCAGCGGATCATGCAGCGCGCCGCCGATTCCCATCTGGCCGCGGTGAAGCTTCTCATAGAATTTCAGCCAGTCGAAAACCACGCGCGACAGCGGCGTGTCGATCTTCTCGATGGCCGCGAATTCGTCTTCCTCGACCAGCACGTGCATCGTCACGTCAAGGCCGACCATGGTGATGTCGAGGCCGCTCGCGAGCACGATCTCGGCGGCTTCCGGATCGCAGAAGATGTTGAATTCCGTCGGCGTGATGATCTCGCTGCGGCGGTAGAACGCCCCGCCCATCAGCACCACCTTCTCAATCTTGGAAAGCAGTTCCGGGTATTTGAGAACCAGCATGCCGATATTGGTCAGCGGTCCGGTGGGGACCAGCACGATCGGCTCCTCCGCCTCGCGCAGTTTGGCGGCGAGGAAATCGACGCCATGCACAGGGACGGCTTCGACCGTCGGTTCCGGGAGGTAAGGCGAACCGTCGAGACCGCTCGGTCCGTCGGCGGTTCCGAGCACCAGCGGACGCGCCAGCGGGGAGGCGCAGCCGGCGGCGATCGGCACGTCGCTTGCGCCGAGAAGCTCCATGATCCGCCGTGCATTGATGGTCGTGCGCGCCAGTGGCGCATTGCCGCAAACAGTCGTCACGGCCACAAGTTCGATCTCGGGCAGCCTGTGGGCCATCAGAAGCGCAATCGCATCGTCATGACCCGGATCGCAATCGATTATGACCTTGATTGGTTTCACGAACCCGCTCCTACGCCAATGTGCCGATGGAAGACTTGAACAGCTTGAGGAACGACCGGCCGTCGAGCCCCTTGCAGATGCGCGTCGTTTCGGGTCCATCGAACGACAGGATCTGCCGTCCGGTGAAAGCGACGGTCTGGCCCCGAACCAGCCGTTCGTGCAGCGCGACATCAACGAAAAGCGGTTCCGTCATTTCAAAGAACTCCGGATGCGTGACCGCCGCCACCGCGATCGCGTCATCGAGGGGGAACCCGACCAGATGGAAGAACTCCCGCCAGATATCGATATAGATCGGGAAATTCTCGCAGATGTGCCTGACCACCTTGCTGTCGGGATGGTCGGCGGCAAGATCCGCCAGATCGTCGCGTGTCAGCATCGACGGGGCGACCCTGTTGTCCTCGCAGATGTCGAGCGGCACCAGAACGACCGGCGCGCCGGAGCGCAGCACGACGCGCGCGGCCTCGGGGTCTGCCCAGATATTGTATTCCGACACCGGCGTGATGTTGCCGGGCGTCGTGAAGCAACCGCCGAGCACGACGATCTGCTTGACCAGTTGCGCGATATCCGGAGCCATGTCGAGCGCCATGGCGACATTGGTCTGCGGCCCGGTCGCCACGATTGATATCTCGCCGGGATTGGCGCGTACGGTCTCGATGATGAAGTCGACCGCATGCTTGTCCATCGCCTTGCGTATCGGTGTCGGCGCGGGCGGATTGAACTTCTTCAGGCGTTCGCCAAAACGGTCCTTGAGCTGTTTCTCGAAGTGGACCGGAGCTTCCATGTCCTCCTTCGAATTGCCGACGATCGGCCGCCAGGCGCCCGCCGCGACCGGCAGATCGTCCCTGCCCGCCAGCGTAGCCGTGTTGAGAACCACGTTGGTCACCTGTTCGATGGGGCCGGCCGCACCTGTGACCGCGGTGACGCCCTCGAGCTGGATGAAATCGGATCCGAGCGCGAAAAGGATGGCGAGAATATCGTCGCCAGCCGAGTCCACGTCGAGAATGATCCTGTGCTTGGTGGCTGTCATGCTTTCTCACGCCTGATGAGTTGAAGGGATTCCGCCGTCTCGCGCAGTGTTTTCGGACGCTGCCGATAGGTCAGCAGGAAGAGCGCGCCGAGAGTGACCAGATACGGTACCGTCAGAACCAGATAGGAGGAGAGCCCGAAGGTCTGCAGCCGGAGCGACAGCGCGTCGGCGAAACCGAAGAGCAGGCAGCCAAACAGCACCTTCACGGGATCGCCGATGGAGAAGATCAACACGGCGACCGCCATGAAGCCGCGGCCCGACGACATGTTCTCGGCGAACATCGTTATATATCCGAGCGAAAGGTGCGCGCCGGCAAGGCCCGCGAACAGGCCGCAGAGCAGCGAGGCGATATGCTGCATGAGCCCTGTTGGAATGCCGAGCGATTCCGCAGCCGCCGGCTTCTCACCCGCAACGCGAATATGGAGCCCGAGCCGCGTACGGTAGATGATCACCCACACCACGAAAACGAAGATGAAGGCGAGGTAGATCAGCGGCGTGAAACTGCCGAGCGCCTTGCCGAGCGAGCCGAGGTCTTCGACAATCGGAATATGCATCCGGGGCAGTCCGACAATGTCGCCGCTGACGATTGAACCGCGCGTGCCGAAGATCGCCTTGGTCAGGGTGATCGTCAGCCCGCCCGCGAGGATGTTCAGGGCGAGCCCCACGACGACCTCGTTTGCACGCAGGGTGACGACGAAGATCGAAAAGGTCAGCGCCACGCACATGGCCGCGAGCACCCCGATCGCCACTCCGCCCCACGCCGATTGCGTCCAGATCGAGCCCAGGACCGCGAAGAACGCGCCGATAAGCATCTGACCTTCCAGGCCGATATTGAAAATGCCGGCCTTGGTGGTGAAGGTACCGCCGAGCGCAACCAGCAGGATCGGGGCCGTTGTCCGCAGCGTCGCCGAGATCAGCGACACATTGAAGATGGTTTCTAGAACCTCCAACGTCGTTCTCCCTGGTTGCTGTCCCGCCGGCGGCGCAGAAGGACTTGCGCTGAAACGCACAGGATGATGAAGGCCTGGAAAACCGTGATGACCTCCCGCGAGGCGTTGGTTTCCACCTCCATGAGCAGAGATCCGGCGCGCAGCGCACCGAAGAAGATGGCGGTGAAGATCACGCCGATCGGGCTTCCGTTCGCCAGAAGAGCGGCGATCACGCCATCGAAGCCGAAGCCGGGAGCGAAGCCCTCCATGAAGCGATGGTGGACGCCGAGCGTTTCGACGCCGCCGGCCAGACCGCCGACCGCGCCGGAGCAAAGCAACACGATCAGGATGTTCCGCCGCACGGGGATACCGCCATACTCGGCGAACTTCATGTTCGAGCCCATCGTGTTCATTTCGTAGCCGGTCGAGGTCCGGGTAAGGAACAGGTGAAACCCGACGGCGAGCGCCAGTCCGATGAACAGCCCGAAATTGAGCCGCGAGAAGTCGAAGAGTTGCGGAAGGTAGGCGGTCGTCGCAATCGGAGCGGTTTCCGACCATCCGCCAGGACGCTTGAACACGTCGATCGTCAGATATGAAGTGAGCAGGATCGCCACGTAGTTGGACAGGATCGTGGAGACAACCTCATTGGTGCCGAAGCGGGCGCGGAAGAAGGCCGGGATCAGGATCCACAATCCGCCGGCAACGACCGCGGCCCCGAGCGCGACGACCATGTGAAGTCCCGCCGGCAGAGCGAACTGGAAGCCGACGAAGGCGGCGGCGAAACCACCCATGTAGAGCTGCCCCTCAACACCGATGTTAAACAGCCCGCCGCGCAGCGCGATGCAGGCGGCCACGCCAGCGATGATGATTGGCGTCGCCTGCAGCAGCGAACCGGCGATCCGCTCGCTGCTGCCGAAGGCGCCGCGCAGAAGCGTGGTGAAGACCAGGATCGGATCCTCACCCACCAACATGACAATGATACCGCCGCCTATAATGGCGATGACCAGGGCGACCATCTGCCCGAGAAGGCCTTCCAGCCAGGCAGGCAATTGCCTGCCCGCGCGCGCGGTGGGCGTGGTGTCGGCTTCAGTGCTCATGCCGCTTGATCCGAGCTGCGCGAACCGCCCGCCATAAGATATCCGATTTCCTCTTCGGTCGTGTTCTCCGGATCGACCGCGCCGGCAATGCTTCCTGCGAACATTACGAAAACCCTGTCTGCCAGCGCCAGTATCTCGTCGATTTGCACGGAAATCAGAAGAATGGCTGCCCCGGCGTCGCGCCGCTGAATGATCTCGTCGTGAATGCCTTCCATGGCGCCGATATCGACGCCGCGGGTGGGCTGGTCGATCAGGATGAGCGGCATGTGCTGCGAAAACTCGCGGGCGACGACGACCTTCTGCATGTTGCCGCCGGACAGGGTTTTCACTGTGACGTTCTCGTCCCTGGCGCGAATATCGAAACGCTGCATGAGTTCGCGCGCCAAATCCCTGACCGCACTCCAGCGGATCAACCCGTTCTTCGCCCATGGCTCGGAGCGCTGCCGCCCCATCAGTATGTTGGCGCTGATATTGGCGGTCGCATTGACCCCGCGAACAAGTCGATTGGCTGGCACATGGGCAAGACCGGCCGCGCGCATGTGGCGCGGGTCGCTGCCCTCAACCGCCTGACCGTTCAGAAATATCTCGCCGTGGCTCGGCGCGCGCAGGCCGGAAACGACTTCGGACAACTCGGTCTGGCCGTTGCCGTCAACGCCGACGATCCCGACGATCTCGCCAGACCGGACCTCGAGGTCGATCCCGCGCAGCGCCGGCAGACCACGATCGTCACGCGCGAAGACGTCGCGCAGTTCGAGGATAGCATGACCGGAAATCGGCTTGCGGTCGCGGCGGTCGAAATTGACCTCGCGCCCGACCATCATGTTGACGAGCGAGTCCTCGTCGAGTTCCTTCGTCGGACGCGTGCCGACCACCGCCCCGTCGCGCAGCACCGTTACCGTGTCGGACACCTCGAGCACCTCGGAAAGATGGTGCGAGATGAAGATCACGGTCATTCCGGCATCCGCGAAGCGCCGGATGATACGAAAGAGATCGCGGCTCTCCTGGGGCGTGAGCACCGCCGTCGGCTCGTCGAGAATGACGACATTGGCGCCCCGCGCCAGGACCTTGAGAATTTCGACGCGCTGCTCGGCGCCGACCGAGAGCTCGTGGATCTTGCGATCGGGATCGATCTGCAGACCGAACTCCTCGGACAACGCCCTCGCCTTGTCCGACTGGGCCTTGCGGTCGACCAGACCGGCTTTGGTGATTTCCATGCCGAGAAAGATGTTCTCGGCGACCGTCAGCGACGGCACCAGCTTGAAATGCTGATGCACCATGCCGAGCCCCAGGCCAATCGAGGTGCGCGGCGATTCCATCACCACGGGTTTGCCGTCGATCTGGATTTCGCCACTGTCGGGCTGCATCAGCCCGAAGAGGATGTTCATCAGCGTCGTCTTGCCCGCGCCGTTCTCGCCGACGAGGGCGTGAATCTCGCCATGGCGGACGCCGAAGCTGACATCCCGGTTTGCGGCGACCGGACCGAAATTCTTCGACACACCGATCATCTCAACGGCGAAGGCCATAGCGGTCAATTCCAGGTTTGCAACGTCATTCGAACGGTAATGGGTCGGGCCGGCAGGCGTTCTGCGCAGTGGTTTGGGAGGGAGCAACGCCGCCCGCCGGCCGATTCTGTTACTGGTTGAGCGTCACCGAGATCGAGCCGTCCGCGATTCCCGCGCGAACTTCCTCGAGCTTGGTCATCACGTCCTCGGGGATCATGTCCGCAACATCGTCGCAGACCTTGAGCTCGATGCCGCCGGCGGCCACGCCGTAGGAGACCGGGCCGGCCTTGACCGGCGCGCTTCCGTCAACCTCGCCCTTGATCACGTCATAGACGGCCACATCGGCGCGCTTGAGCATGGAGGCGAGGATATGGCCGGGAGCCGTCGGACACTGGTCGATATCGACGCCAACAGCGTATTTGTCCGCGACCTTGGCGGCCTGCAGCACGCCCTCGCCGGTCGGGCCGGCAGCCTGATAGATGACATCGACGCCCTGACCGTAGAGGGTCATCGCGAGTTCGGAGCCCTTGGCCGGATCGTCGAAGGTGCCCGAGAAGACGCTCGAGACGGATACGCCGTCGGACTGTTCGTCGACGCCCTGCTCGTAGCCCATCAGGAAGTTGCGGATGACCGGTATGTCGCGACCGCCGATGAAACCGACCTGGCTGCCGGAATCGAAGCCTTCGACGCCCTGCTCGGTCAGCATGCTCGTCAGCGCACCGACGAGATAGGAGCCTTCCTCCTCGACGAAGTCGATATAGGTCATCGTTTCGCTCTCGAGGATGCCGTCGATGAAGATGAATTTCTGGTCGGGATAGGCGGCGTTGGACTTCTGCAGCGCGTCCACGAGCTCCCATCCCATGACGAAGACGAGATCGTATTCACCGTCTTTCGCGATGTTGTTGAACTGCTCTTCATAGTCGAGCGCGCGGTTGCCCGTGTCCACGATCTTGACCTCGACGTCGAAGTCCTGCTCGGCCTTCTTCAGACCGTTGACAATCGCGATGCCGAAGCCCTGTGAAAAGTAGCCCGAGATCGCCGCTACCTTGAGCGTGTCGGCGGAAGCCGCCGAAATTCCTGCGGTCATGGCACCGAGCATCGCTGTCCCGGCCGCCAGATTTCTGATGTTCGCCTTCATGTCTGTTCTCCGTTTCTACAGATACTCCGAACGCCCGTTTGCCGGCAGTCTCGCGTGGCTCTTGACGAGTTTATTTGTTCGTGTACGAATTAAAGTTGGAAGCAAAGACGGACTGTTGTCAAGTCGGCTTTCGCAACAAAAACCTCCGGAAATGCACTTTCCGGACACGTATTTCCACCGCTTCTCGATCGGAGATCCGGGATGACAAAGCACGCCATTGTGACAGGCGCCGCCGGCCTTCTGGGCAGCCACGTCACCTCTGCCTTCAGGAGCCGTGGCTACACGGTTACCGCTCTGGACGTCACGGGCGCGCCCGGCGTCGACCAGATCGACCTGACGAAGCTCGACGCCGCCATGGAGGCGATCGGTCCCGCCGATTGCATGGCGCATATCGCCTCTCTGCCGCGGCCGGTCGGCTACGAGACCGAGGACGTTTTCCGCATCAACATGACGCTCATGTTCAACGTGCTGACGGCGATGGAACGGAGCGGAATCGAGAAGATGATCTTCGCCTCCTCCTTCAGCGTTCTCGGCCTGCCATTCGCGCCGAGGCCCGTCGAGATCGGCTATTTTCCCGTCGATGAGCATCACCCGCAGGCGCCGCAGGACGTCTACGCCGTGACCAAATGGCTCGGCGAGGAAATGGTCGACGCATGGACGCGCCGCACCGGCCATTCGGCCGCCAGCATCCGCATGCCGTGGATCCAGACCGCGAAGAGCTTTCCCGAACAGGTCGGTCCGCGCCGCGACCGCGAGGAAGCCGGCCTCGATCTCTGGGCCTATATCGATGCCCGCGATGCGGGCCGGGCCTTCGTGCAAGCCGCCGAAGCCGATATCGCGGGCCATGAGCGCTTCTTCATTTCCGCCGCCGACACCTATTCCGAACGCGAGACGGCGAGCCTCCTCGACGAAACCTATCCGGCCGTCGAACGCCGGACGCCCCTTCCCGGGCACACGGCGCTCCTGAGCAACGACCGTGCGGCCGAATTGATCGGCTACGCGCCGGAATATGGCTGGCGCGACTACTGAAAAACCGAATGAAAGCAAACGACATGGCTGACACTTTCGACGGCAAAACCGTGCTGATCACCGGCGGTGCCGGCGCCATCGGCTCCGCGACCGCGCGGATCTTCCTCAAACGCGGCGCGAATGTCCTTCTCGTCGACCTCGACGCCAAGGGCCTTGAACAGGTGGCCGAAGGGCTCGCCGCGCCCGGCAAGGTCAAGACCAAGGCCGGCGATGTTTCCGATGCCGAAGTGATGAAGGGCGCGGTCGCGTCCGCTGTCGAAACCTTCGGCGCGCTCGACATGGCCTTCAACAATGCCGGCATTTCCGGCGAGGTCGCGCCCGTTCACGAACTGCCGCTCAACGAGTGGGACAGGATGGTCCGCGTCAACCTGCGCTCGATGTTCGTCTCGCTGCAGGCGGTCGCCGCCGAGATGGTGAAGTCAGGCAGGGGCGGCGCGATCGTCAACATGGGCTCGTCAATGGCCGGATGGGATGTTCTCGCCGGTGGCGCCGGCTACGTGTCGACCAAACACGCGGTGGTGGGCCTCACCAAGTCCGCCGCCTTCGACCTCGCGCCGCACGGCATTCGCGTCAACGCGGTCTGCCCCGGCGTGATCGAAACGACGCTCGGGGTGCCCGGCCTGCGCAAGGGCCACACGGACGGCCAGTCCCAGGTGGAGAAATTCGCCAGCCGCATCCCGTCCAAGCGCATCGGCCAGGTGGAAGATGTCGCCGAAGTCGTGGCCTTTCTCGCCTCCGACGCCGCCCGCCATGTCAACGGCGCCGCCTGGCTCATCGACGGCGGCCAGACGCTGCAGAGTTTCGCGAACGGACCGGATTCCGGCGGATATTAGTCCTGGTCGCGGCGAGCAGGGAGAAAACGCCGGACGCCGATGAACCGCCCTTCCGTGTGCGCCTCATACGTCCGTCTCTCTGATCATGACGGCTCTCTCCGAAATCGGGAGGGGGTCCGGACCTGAATTGCGCAAGCGCTTTACATCAGGCCCAAATGCCGTGGGAACGCCTCGCCGTCCGGCTCCTGGATCCAGCCATCCTCGCCGGTCTCCTGCCACGTCACCTTGTCCTCGTCGAGGAAATCGACCGAATGGATGACGACATCGTCGTCTTCGAGAAAGCAGACATTGTAGTTCGGCTGCAATTCGCCATGGCCCATGCGGTGCGCATTGCCGGAGAAATCCGGCCAGCAGGCGTGGTTGGTCGACCGAGGGGCCGAAAACGGAATGCCGCCGGTGGAACCGCTCAGCGTAAAATGGCAGTGGCCGAAGAACATGTGGCGCACCGTGTCGCGATAGCGCGCCAGCAGGGCCTTCAGTTCGGCTTCCTCGCGAATGCCGATCAGGTCGGCATTGGCGACATGCACAGTCGTCGGGTTGTGATGCATGAAGAGCCATGCCGGCTTGCCTTGCGCCGCGGCGTCATCGAGCACGGATTCCAGCCATTTGCGCCGGACTTCGCAAAAGGATCCGCCATGCTCGCCCTGCATGACCGTGTCCAAATAGACGAAGATCCCGGCCAAGGTCTCCTCGGTCCACTGGATGAAGCCGTCCGCATCGCGCGCGGCAGCGGGAAAGGCAGCGGTAAAATTCTCCCGGTCGTCGTGATTGCCGATCAGAAGGCGCGGCGCCTTTGAGCCGCGCAGCGAACTTCCGGCAAGTATGTTCTTAAGCATCGCATAGCTTCCCGGCCGACCGTGATGTGTCAGATCGCCGGTGATGACGATCCGGTCGGCATCGCCCTGATGCGCTTCGACATGCGCGAGGCACTTCCGGAAATTCTCTACGGGGTCGAGACCGAGGATCGGTTCGGGATTGATGTGGATGTCGGAGATGTGAACGAGTTTCATGTCGGGATCCGAGGTCGCGAATTTTCCGTCCCATAGACCCCCGGCTTGTCATATCCGTGACAGGACCGGCCGGATTACCGGGTCGACCTGACGAACCGCCCCGCATCCGATTTCACCGCATCGGCGAGGAATGCCGTCGCGGCCTTGATGCGGGCGAGGCCGCGCAGGCTTTCGTGATGGACGATCCAGTAGGATCGCTGCGCGGACAAATCCGGGAGCACCGCAACGAGATCCTCGTGGCCGGACGCCAGGTAGTCGTGCAGAACGCCGATGCCCGCACCGGCCCGCACGGCTTCGAGCTGACCGGTCGCGCTCGAAATCTCGATCCGGGATCGCCAGCCGGACCAGAAGGTCGGGGCATAGTTCAGCGATGCCGAATAGATCAGGTCCTCGACATAGCCGACGAGACGGTGGGTTCGAAGATCTTCGGTCGTCACGGGCAGACCGCGGTTTTCGACATAGCTGCGCGCCGCGTAGAGACCGAGCGTGTAGTCGGTCAGTTTCTGTGCGATCAGCCGCCCCTGCTCCGGTCGGCCGACCATGACGGCGATATCGGCCTCGCGCTTCGACAATGAGAAGGCCTGCGGCACCGGCACGAGCTGAACCGTGAGACCCGGATGGCGCTCGGCAAGCGTCGCGAGCCGCGGCGCGAGAAACGAGACGCCGAAACCGTCCGGCGCACCGATGCGCACCGTGCCGGAAACCTCCGGGCCCGAATGGTCGAACAGCGATTGCGCCTGCAGGAATTCGGCCTCCGCCCGTTCGAGCGACGCGGCCAGCGCCTCGCCCTCATCCGTCAGTTCGCATCCGGTCGCGCGCCGGATCAGGAGATTGGCGCCCAATTGCTGCTCCAGCGTCGCCATGCGCCGGCTGAGCGTCGCCTGATTGATGCCCAGCGCCTTCGCGGCACCGAGCATCTGCCCGGCCCGCGCCACCGCCAAGAACAATCGCCCGTCTTCCCAGTTCATGATTTCATCCTATGCGTTTTTGCATAACGACTTTGAATATTATCTCATTGTTATGAAAATAACGAAATGGGACATCGCCTCCAACCAAGGAGGACACTTCCATGACGACGATTACCCATTACATCGCCGGATCGCCGGCCAGAGGCACCGCCGACCGTACCCAGCCGGTCTTCAACCCCGCCACTGGCGAAGCGGAGAAAGAGGTGATTCTCGCCACAGAAAAGGACGTCAACGATGCGGTCGCCGCCGCAAAGGCAGCCTGGCCGGCATGGTCGAAGACGCCGTCGCTGCGCCGCGCCCGCATACTCGACAAGTTCAAGACCATCCTGTGGGAGCGCGCGGACCAGCTCGCCGAAGCGATTTCCGCCGAACACGGCAAGACCCATGACGACGCGCTCGGCGAAGTGACGCGCGGCCTCGAGGTCGTCGAGTTCGCGATCGGCGCGCCGACCCATCTCAAGGGCGAATTCTCCGAAAGCGTCGGCACCGGTGTCGATACCCACTCGATCCGTCAATCGCTCGGCGTTGTCGCCGGCATCACGCCGTTCAACTTCCCGGCCATGGTGCCGATGTGGATGTTTCCCGTCGCGCTCGCCTGCGGCAACACCTTCATTCTCAAGCCTTCGGAGCGCGACCCGTCCCCCTCGCTGCTGATCGCCGAATGGCTGACCGAGGCTGGCCTGCCGGAGGGTGTGTTCAATGTCGTCCAGGGCGACAAGGTGGCCGTTGACGCGCTGCTGCATCATCCGGACGTCAAGGCCATCTCCTTTGTCGGATCGACCCCGATCGCGAAATACATCCACGTCACCGGCGTGACCAACGGCAAGCGCGTTCAGGCGCTGGGCGGCGCCAAGAACCACATGATCGTGATGCCCGACGCTGATCTCGACATGGCGGCCAACGCACTCATGGGCGCGGCCTTCGGCTCTGCCGGCGAGCGCTGCATGGCCATATCGGTGGCGGTTCCGGTCACCGACGCCGTCGCCGACGCGCTGATCGAGCGGCTGGTGCCGAAGATCCAGGCGCTGAAGATCGGTCCGGCCGCCGACCGGTCCTCCGAGATGGGTCCGGTCGTCACGCAACAGGCACGGGAGAAAATCCTCGGCTATATCGACGCGGGCGAAAAGGAGGGCGCGAAGCTGGTCGTCGATGGACGCGAGTTCAAACAGCCAATGCAGGGCTACGAGAACGGCTACTATGTCGGCGGCACGCTGTTCGACCATGTCACCCCCGACATGTCGATCTATCGCGACGAGATCTTCGGCCCGGTGCTGTCGGTTGTACGCCGCAATTCCTACCAGGAAGCGGTCGATCTGATCCACTGCCATGAATACGCCAACGGCACGGCGGTCTTCACCCGCGACGGCGACACGGCGCGCGCCTTTTCGCAGGATATCGAGGTCGGCATGGTCGGCATCAACGTGCCGATCCCGGTTCCGATGGCGTTCCACTCCTTCGGCGGCTGGAAGGCCTCGATCTTCGGCGACCACGCGATGCACGGCATGGAGGGCGTGCGCTTCTACACCCGCATCAAGACGACCACCACGCGGTGGCCGGGCGGCATACGCGACGACGCGCAGTTCACTATGCCGACGCTTGGCTGAAACGCGCTGTCGCGGCGCGAATTACCCATTCGACATCCGAGAGGGCACGTGACGCCCTCTCCAACAATGATCGTGAAGTAAGGTCAGTTTTCATCGGAAGTTCAGTTCCGTATCCGCAAGGCCAAGACCGGCACTCGGAGACCGCCAAGTTCAGATCGCCCAAGGGTTTGCGATCGGCGTTCGTTCAGCTAGAATGTACGAAAATCAGCGATTTCTGACATAAGTGGAACGAAACTGATGACGAAAAAGAAAGAATATCGCAAGCCTGCAATCGCAAAGAGAACACTGATCTCGAAAGTGGTTGCCGCACCGTCAACCGGGGTATGAGCCTTCGGGGCTGACACGCCCCATTTTCGCTTGACGTCCGGCATTTGTGGCTGGGATATTCCCGCCAGAGCAAGATTTCCTGAATATGGAGAGAACGATGGATACCCGATCGAAGCGGATTTATGTGAAACCGGCGCTTGTGAAGCAGGAAAAGCTTTCAACCGTTGTCGCACGCAACTCCAATCCCGCCTAGAAAGTTTACCGCCCGTTTCGCTTAGGCTTTCAATTCGCCGCCCCTTTGCGGAGCGCTGCGAGTTGCGATAAGCTGCGGATCTGACAGGCCAATTCCGGTAAGAAGGAAGAATTTTATGAAGAGCCAAGCGAAACGAATTTATGTGAAGCCGACGCTGGTCAAGCAGTCGACGCTAGCCAGCGTTGTTGCGACCGGATCACCTGAGAAATAGAATACCTTCCCATCGTCCTCGCTGGAATTCAGCGCGTCGATCCATAAACCAGGAAAAGGAAGGGAAACAGATGTCAGCCAAGAAAACCTATACGAAACCCGTCCTCCTGAAAAAGCAGGCGCTGACCGCGATTGTGGCGGGCGGCTCCACGCGTTAAAATTAGGAAGAGTCGACTATTCGAGATCGACTCCTTTTCGTCACCGTAAGCCGCTTACCGTTCTGGATCGGACAGAAAAAATGACGAAAAAGAAATACGAAAAACCCGCGGTCACGAAATCCGGCGTCCTGTCGGCCGTTACCGCACAAGTTTCCTCCGGAAATGGCTGACGAAATCCGGCCGGCTTCGGCTCTGTGATCGTTTCAGAAAAAACACTTCCGACAGGTGTGAGAGTTCATGTCAGCGTCCAAGGTTTACGCGCTTTCGCCAATCGCCTCCTTTGAAACCGTCGGCGACGGCGCTGTCATTCTCCTTGGCGACAGCGGGCAGCTCTATTCATGCAACGACACGTCGGAAGCATTTCTGAGGAATGTCGACGGGCAGCGCTCGATCGACGAGATCGCCCGGCTGATGGAGAGCGAGTACGACGTCGCGCTCGAAACGCTGATCGGCGACCTGAATGAGCTTGCCGCCGAACTGGAATCCGAGGGAATCATCGTTAGCGCAGAGTGATGGGCACGGTCATGCCTGCAATCGGCCATTGGCAGCGATGGCGCCTCCTGCTCGATATCTGGATCGCGGCGCGATTCCTCCCCTTCCGCATTCGCGGAAAAAGCTTCTCCGAAATATTGAGACTTGCCGAGAACGGCAACCAGGGCGACGTTCCGCATCTGCCGGTACCCGACATCGCGCGGTTTGTCCGCAAGGCGGTTCGCAACCCGATCCTGATGCGCGATCGGCGCTGCCTGCGGGCCGGGCTGGTCGGCTATGAATACCTCCGCAGGGCCGGCTATCGGCCACAGCTTCATTTCGCGGTGGACGAGGTGTCGATCGGTTCGCCCCGGATCTCCGCGCATTGCTGGGTATCGATCGATGGCGAGGAAGTGATCAACAACCGTATGGATGGCCAGGTCACGATATACGTGCATCCCTCGCAGACCGGAGCGACCGAAGGACAATGATCACTCGCTGGTTCGATCTTCATGCCGGCGCCTTGCGGGTCGATGCGCAAAACGCGCTGCAGATGAACTCGTTTTCGCGCATTTTCAGCGACGAAGCGATCGCTGCCGCCGACAGCGCCGCATTCACGTTGACGATCCGTGAAGGCGAACCCGAATCCGCGCCGGATGGTGCAACCTTGATCTATGCGGGACCGGTTTTCGACGAAGGCGACTGCCGGTTCACTTCACATGATGGAACGCAGTACCTGCAATTCCCCGACCGCGTGACACTCATACTGGCCGCCGACAAGCGCCACGCGTCGATCACGGTTGCGCCCGGCTGCGAAATAAGCGCGGGCCAGTCGGTTGCCATGCTTGTTCTGCACGCGGCGGCCAACGCCACCGGGCAATTCCTGCTGCATTCCGCTGGCGTCACGATGCCGGGCAGCGATGATCTCGTCGTCATTTTCGGCCAAAGCGGCTCGGGGAAGACCACCACCACCCTGGCGCTCTGCGACGCGGGGTTCGGCCTGTGCTCGGACGATGTGATGGTTTTCCGGGTCGATGCCGATGGCGTGACCGCCTGGGGGTTGCCGCGCAATCTGAAGGTCCACCGGAAGACCGCGGAGATGCTGGATTGGGTGGCGCCCCGGCTTTCGGGCGATTGGAGCGACGAAGACGAGCGCCGCCTCCTGCAGGCGGATATCGCGGACCGGATTCGCATCGAACCCACCGGGCGGCGACCGGTCGCCGGCCTGTTCAAACTGGAGCGGAGCGGACGCACGGAGAGCGACGTGCTCGCGCTCGCCGCGACCGAAACCCTCGCGGCGCTCGCGGCCGACAATATGCGGATAGGCAAGACCGGTCTGGTCGAGGGCGAAATCAGGCAGTTCAGCCTGCTGGCCGCCATCACCAGGACGCTCCCCACCTTCAGGCTGTGCGCCGGATCGGACCTGAGCACGATCGCACCGGCGGTCGAAACAGCGATCGCGGAGGATCGGCAGCGCCGTGACGTCAAGGCAAACTGAAGCGCTGCTATGCCGGCTGGCGGATCCCGAAGCGCCGGTCCCGAACGTGCCTTCCGGGCACCTTCCCCGGATCGCGCAGATGGCGAGCGATCACAATGTCGGGCCGGTCGTGCTGCGCAAACTGGCCGGAATATGCGATCCGGAGATCGTCTCCGACCTCAAACGCGAAGTCGAAGCGACCATCGCGCTGACCCTGCGCCTGCGCGGTCTGGCGAACGATGTCTCCGCTTTCATCCGCGAAAACGGCATCGCCGCGACGATGGTGAAAGGCCGGAGCTTTGCGACGCGTCTCTATCCGGTCCCCGGCGACCGCCCCTTCACCGACATCGACATTCTCGTTTCACCGGACGCGCGCGAAGCGTTCGCCGGGTTCCTGACGGATCGCGGTTTCCGGCTGCACAAGCGGGCGGCATTCGACAACACCGTCGCCAACCAGGAAGAAAAATGGCTGCATGAAGACGTTCCGGCATTGCTGATCGAAGTCCATGGAAACCTCGTTCATTACGAGGGGCTGCGCCGGCGCGTGAGCTTTTCCTTTGACGATCTGATGCGGATCGACGCTGACGACCCGGAAGCGCCGTTGTGCCTGTTCTTTCTGGCCGTCGTCCATGGAACGCTCGGCCACAAACTCCACCAGATACGCTTCCTGGTCGATGTGCTGCAGGCTTTCAGAAAACTCGACACCAATGACCGGGATAAACTGCCGCAATTGGCCGCCGACCTGCATCTGAGCGTCGAAACGGCCCTTTGCCTTCGCCTGATCGCGGAAATGTTCGATGAGACGGCCGCGGCGGAACTGGCGAGCCGTTTTACCTTTGGCCCGCTCGCGTCGCTCGGCATGGATATGATTACCGCGCAGGTCGTCATCGAGGCCCCGTATTCGCGCATGTCGCGACTGCGCAGGCATGCTTTTCGCTGGATACAGAGAACGATGAGCCGTTAGCTGCGTTAGCCGGCCATCCGGCCAAGTTCATTTTCGATCCCGGTTCAGCTATACAGTCACGCAAAACAGGACCGCAAGACAAAGACAATGAGTTCCGAAACCGCTTCCGTCCTGTCGATGCTGCCCGTTTCCGCCCGGATTTCCGATGTACGGACCGGCAGCGAGATGTCGGCGTCCGATATCGGGCGAGCGGCGCGGAAGGGCGCTGTCGAGTTGTCGGCGCTCGGCCTCGATCACGGGGCGCGCATTGTCGTTTCGGAGTCCGACGGCATCGATTTCCTGATCGCGCTTTTCGCGTGCTGGGAAGCCGGCTTCGTCGCCGTCGGCGTCAATTCGGCGCTGACCGGCGCGGAACAGGAAAATGTCATCGAAGCCACCGGCGCGAGGCACTGGATCGGCGAACGCCGTTGCGACATGCCGCGACCGGACCCGGACAGTTCATCCGCAGTCCTGCCTTTGGGACTGGACGAACCGGCTCTGATCCTGATGACATCGGGCACCACGGGCCGTCCGAAAGGCATCGTCCATTCACGGCGCAGCCTGCTGGCCCGGATTTCCCTGAACATCGTGGAGATCGGGTGCGACGCGTTGAGCCAGGTCCTGTGCGTGCTGCCGGTGTTCTTCGGCCACGGGCTCATCGGCAATTGCCTGACGCCGCTTTTCGCCGGCGGGCATGTCCACATATGGACGGTTCCGGACATGTCGGAAATGCGCGGACTCTCCTCTGTCATCGAGGCACGCCGGATCGGCTTCATGAGTTCCGTTCCGTCTTTCTGGAAGATCGCCCTGCGCGTTTCCGACTCGCCATCCATACCCATGACCAGGATCCATGTCGGCTCGGCCCCGCTTTCGATCGGCCAGTGGCGGGATATCGCGAAATGGGGCGGCACCGACAATGTCTTCAACATGTTCGGCATGACCGAGACCGCGAACTGGATCGGTGGCGGCTCGCTGCGTGACGACCGGGCATGCGACGGCTATGTCGGACCGATATGGGGCGGCGCACTCGCCGTGCGCGACGCAAACGGCCGTATTTCCGGCCAGGGACGCGGCGAGGTCCTGGTGCAGACGCCGTCGATCATGCTGGGCTACTGGCAGCGCCCCGATCTGCAGACGGAGGCCTTTTGCGACGGCTGGTTCCGTACCGGCGATACGGGCGAAATCGACGACGAGGGCCATCTTGTGCTGGCCGGCCGGATTAAATCGGAGATCAATCGCGGCGGCATCAAGGTGCAGGCCGAGGAGGTCGACATGATGCTCGAACGCCATGCGGATATTGCGGAGGCCTGCGCCTTCGGCATCCCGGACCCGGTCGCGGGAGAGGCCGTTGCGGCCGCGGTCGTGCTCAAACCGGGATCGGACTTCGATGCGGAGGCAATCAAGGCCTGGTGCAGGACGCAGGCCCGCGCCGACGCGGTGCCGTCCCGCCTCTACAGGCTCGACGCCATCCCGCGCAACGATCGCGGCAAGATCGTGCGGGCCGATGTGCGAAACCTCGTCGCCGGCGAAACGTGAGCGCGTTCTTCATGACAACCAGAAGCAAGCTCGCCCGGCCGCTCGAAACGGAACGGTTCATCCTCGAGCCGATGGGCCCGATACGGTTCATGATCGAAACCCGCGAGATACGCCGCGACCCGGAAATCCTCGCGGGCCTGTTCCAGACTTCAAAACCGCGCTCCGCGTGGAAATGGGCGAGAACCATGTCCCTTCCGGACAACCGCACCAAGTTCGCGTTCTCGATCACGCCCAAATCGGGCGGCCGATCCATCGGCTTTCACAAGGTCAAGATGCGCGGATACCGGTCGGCCTTCAATTCCGTCGCCATCGGGGATCGCGAATGGTGGGGCAAGGGGGTCGTCCTGGAGGTACGCGCCAAGCTCATGAACCACTTCTTTTCCTGTTCCGACGTCGAGCGTTTCTACGGTGTCGTCGAGGCGCGCAACACCGCATCCATATTCAACTACCGGCGGCTGGGATACGACCATGTCGGGAGCTGGCACCGCAGCAACCAGAACCCGCAGACAGGCGAGGTCGTTGATTTCCTGAATTTCGAGATCTTCAAGGACAAATGGATGGCCGGTCCCTGGGCGGAGAAAAACGATGACGCCTGACGACCGCGCCTGCGAAATCGTCGCGAAAGCCCTCAAGATCGAGGGCGGTCACGTATCGATCGACGACACGATGGAAACCCTGCCGGCGTGGGACAGCCTGGCCCATATGTCGATCGTGCTCACGATCGAGGCCGAAACGAACCGCCAGCTTCGCGCCGAGGAAATCGCCTCCATCCTGTCGGTCAGATCCGTCGCCGAACTGCTTTAGGATGCGGCCCGGCTGCGACTCACATCCGAGCAATCTGTCGAGAAATTGGCACTTTCGCCCCGGCTCCCAAGAGAAGCCGGCATTCGGTCCTGGTCTATGGCGGAGAGGGTGGGATTCGAACCCACGATAGAGTCACCCCTATACCGCATTTCGAGTGCGGCGCTTTCGACCACTCAGCCACCTCTCCGTGACCGCTTCGATGAGCGGGCCGGTCCATAGCCCTCAATGGCGGCGAAGACAAGCCTTCGCTGTCGAAAAGCTTGACTTTTCACCGCACCCGCATCATAGGGGTGCCGCTGGCGCGGGAAATCCGCGCCGCTTTGTTTGTGTCCGGCAATGACCGGGCATGAAACCGAACCGAAACCGTCACGACTGACCAAAAAGACGGCCTGCCCGGACCGCACCAGCGGCGAGTGGCAAGAGCCGGACCGAACACTGAAGGAAAAAAAATGTTCGCAGTCATCAAGACCGGTGGCAAGCAGTACCGCGTTGCTACCGAAGACACGCTCCAGATCGAACTGCTCGACGGCGAGACCGGCGACATGGTGGAGTTCAACGAAGTTCTCATGGTCGGCGAAGGCGCCGATGCGACGTTTGGCGCGCCCTTCGTCGAAGGCGCCCTGGTCACCGCCGAGGTTGTCTCGCAGGGCCGTGCGCGCAAGGTCATCGCCTTCAAGAAGCGCCGCCGCCAGAACTCCAAGCGCACCCGCGGCCATCGCCAGCACCTGACGACCGTGCGCATCGCCGAGATCCTGACCGGTGGCGCCAAGCCGTCCAAGAAGGCCGCGCCGAAAAAGGCCGAGGCAGCACCCGCGCCGAAGGCGGAAGCACCGAAGCCCGCCGCCAAGGAAGAAAAGGCGGCTCCGGCCGCTGCCGCGTCGCTGTTCACCGCGCCGGAAGGCGAGGCCGACAAGCTGACCAAGATCAAGGGCATCGGCCCGGTTGCCGAAAGCCAGCTCAACGAGCAGGGCATCACCACCTACGCGCAGATTGCCGCTCTCAGCGAAGCGGACATCGCGACGGTGGACGAGAACATGCCCTTCAGCGCGGATCAGATCCGCGACTGGCAGGAGCAGGCCAAGGCCCTGATCGCGAAGTGATAGCCGGCCGGGGTTGTAAAAACGCCCCGTAGCCACCATAAGAACGGAAATTCGCGCAGTTGGCGCGACAGGAGATAGACAATGGCACACAAGAAAGCCGGTGGTTCGTCGCGTAACGGTCGCGATTCCGAATCCAAACGTCTTGGCGTGAAGAAATTCGGCGGCGAGAAAGTCGTCCCGGGCAACATCATCGTGCGCCAGCGCGGCACGAAGTGGCATCCGGGCGTCAATGTCGGCATTGGCAAGGATCACACGATCTTCGCGAAAGTCGAAGGCGCGGTGGAATTCAAGGCGAAGGCCAATGGCCGAACCTATATTTCCGTAATGCCCATGCAGGACGCAGCGGAATAAGCCGGACAACCATATGGTCCGGCGTCTCATGACCCGGATTTGGCGAAAGCCGCGATACAAGGGGAGATGGGACGCCACCATCTCCCCTTCTCGATTCAAGGCAACGAAACGATGATCCAGCCAGCACAGCAGCTTTACGGTCCCGATCTTCCGGACCTGAGCTACGATACGCCCGTTCTCGTGACGACGCGTCTCGTGCTGCGACCGCCGCACCGTGACGACGTCGAGGACCTGGCCGCGATCGCCAACAATCGGCAGATCGCGGAAATGACGTCGCGCATGCCCTATCCCTATCGCGAGAGCGATGCGGAAGTGTTCCTGGAGGGTTGCCTCACCGGGGAGCATGAGGGCTATATCTACGCCATCACGCTGGCCGATACCGGCCACCTCATCGGCTTTGCCGGCCTCGAGATTCGCGATCGCAGCGGCGGCTTCGAAGTCGGCTTCTGGCTTGGCGAGGCCTATTGGGGCCATGGTTACGCGACCGAGGCCGCAAATGCCCTCGTCGATCAGGCGTTCCGCTCGACCGACGCCGAACGCATCCATGCGGTGTGTCGCACGGTCAATCCGGGTTCGCGCAACGTGATCGCCAAATGCGGCTTTTCCTTCGTCGGGCTCGACGAGATCGACAGTCTCACTGCCGGCCGCGTACCGGTCGAACGCTACACGCTCGATCGCGCCGACTGGCTGGCCCGCAAACAGGCATAGGCCCGGCCTTTACGCGCCGAGATGGATCCAGACGGGCATGTGGTCGGAGCCTTCCGCGCTCTGATCCACATGCGCCTTCGTCACGTGGTCGGCGAAGCCCTGGGTGGCAAACCCGTAATCGAGGCGCTTGACCCGCTCGCGATCGTCGGGGTCGACCCAGCTCCAGCCGGAATCGGTCGCCGTCACATCGACGAGCGGCCCCGTTTCGGAGAGCATGTCGCGGTATTCGGCGAGATCCGGCTCCATGTTGAAATCGCCGAGCAGGACGAAATCCTCGGCATGCGGCAGTTCCGGAAAACCGTATTCGCTTAGCCCGGTGACGGCCATGCCGGTATGGGGAACGGCGAAGGCGATTTCCTTCAGGGCGGCGATCTGGTTCAGCCTCTCCTGCGGATCGATGTGATCGAGATGGACGGAATAGAAACGGAAGGGACCGGAAGGCGTCGCGATCAGCGCTTCCAGCGCGCCGCGCTGCAAATTCAGCGAGGCGGTGCGCATCGAGCGCGGCAGAAGGTGGCCGCGTGCGGAGAGGATCGGCCAACGCGACAGGATCATGTTGCCGAACTGGAACCGCCGGTTTACCGCCACGCCGTCCTCGACGGCGCTGCCGCAATCGACATCGGCCGGCATGTGGTGGACGGCGAACCGGTCGGGCATGAGCGCCTGGATCTCGGCGACCATGTCGCGGCCCTCATTGCGGATGAAGCCGCGCGTCACTTCCTGCAGCGCGATGATGTCGGCGTCCTTCACGGCATCGACGATACGCTCCAGATCGTAGGCGCCGTCCAGTCCGATGCCGAACTGTATGTTGTAGGTGGCTACCGTGAAGGCCATGCAGGAATCCCCGAATTCATTGTCGCGCGGAGCGCGTCTATGCGATAGAGCATCGCAAACTTGTACCAGGCAGATAACAAAACCATGAAATTCCTCGATCAGGCGAAAGTTTACATCCGGTCGGGCGACGGCGGTGCCGGCTCGGTCTCGTTTCGCCGCGAAAAATATATCGAGTTCGGCGGTCCCGACGGCGGCGACGGCGGGCGTGGCGGCGACGTCTGGGCCGAGGCGGTCGAGGGTCTGAACACGCTGATCGACTACCGCTACCAGCAGCATTTCAAGGCGAAGATCGGCGTGCACGGCATGGGCCGCAACCGCACCGGCGCGAAAGGCGCGGATGTGACGCTGAAAGTGCCCGTCGGCACCCAGATCTACGAGGAAGACAACGAAACCCTGATCTGCGACCTGACCGAGGAGGGCCAGCGCTTCCTGCTCGCAAAGGGAGGCAATGGCGGCTTCGGCAACGCCCATTTCAAATCCTCGACCAACCAGGCGCCGCGCCGCGCCAACCCCGGTCTCGAAGGACAGGAACGCACCATCTGGCTGCGCCTGAAGCTGATCGCCGATGCCGGCCTCGTCGGGCTGCCCAATGCCGGCAAGTCCACGCTGCTGGCGAGCGTCACGGCCGCCAAGCCGAAGATCGCCGATTACCCGTTCACGACGCTGCATCCCAATCTCGGCGTGGTACGCATCGATGCGCGCGAATTCGTGCTCGCCGATATCCCCGGCCTGATCGAGGGCGCGCATGAGGGCGTCGGTATCGGCGACCGTTTCCTCGGCCATGTCGAGCGCACCAATGTCATGCTGCATCTCGTTTCTGCGCTGGAGGAAGATCCGGCGGCCGCTTACAGGACTGTCCGCAAGGAACTCGAGGCCTATGGCCACGGATTGACGGAGAAACCGGAAATCCTCGCGCTGTCGCAGATCGACACGGTCGACGCGGCGACGATCGCCGACAAGACGAAACAGCTGAAGAAAGCCGCGAAGAAGGAGCCCCTGCCCTTCTCCTCCGTCAGCCGCGACGGCCTCGACGAGGTGCTGCGCGCCCTGATGACCCATATCGAGGAAGAACGGAAGCCCGAGGAGCAGTCGGAGCCCGATCCGCGCTGGCAGGCGTGATGCGATGCAGGGTCGTCTCGCTTCCTACCGGCGCATCGTCGTCAAGATCGGGTCCGCGCTTCTCGTCGACCGCAAGGCCGGCCTGAAACGCGCCTGGCTGAACAGCCTCGCCCGCGACATCGCGGCGCTGCGCCGTGACGGTCACGAGATCCTCGTCGTCTCCTCCGGCGCGGTCGCCATGGGCCGAACCGTTCTCGACATGCGCTCCGGTTCCCTGAAACTGGAAGAAAACCAGGCCGCGGCCGCGGTCGGGCAGATCGCGCTTGCGCGCGCCTGGGACGAGGCGCTCGACGAAGAAGGCATCACGACCGGACAGGTTCTCGTCACCATCGACGACACGGAATCGCGCCGCCGCTACCTCAACGCCCGCGCCACCATCGGCGCGCTTCTGCGCATGGGCGCGGTCCCGGTCATCAACGAGAACGACACCGTCGCGACCAACGAGATCCGCTACGGCGACAATGACCGCCTCGCCGCGCGCGTCGCGACCATGATGAATGCCGATCTCCTGATCATCCTGTCCGATGTCGACGGGCTCTACACCGCTTCGCCCGCTCTCGATCCCGATGCCCGCCACCTCGCCGAAATCGAGGCGATCACGCCGGAGATCGAGGCCATGGCCGGCGAGGCCGCGTCCGAACTGTCGCGCGGCGGCATGCGCACCAAGGTCGAGGCCGGAAAGATCGCCACCCAGGCCGGCACAGCGATGATCATCACGAAAGGCGCGGTGGACAATCCGCTCTCGGCGCTCGACGGCGGCGCGGCCTGTTCCCTGTTCCACGCATCGACCGCGCCCGTCTCCGCCTGGAAAAGCTGGATCGCCGGCCAGTTGGAGCCGCAGGGCAGGCTCATCGTCGACGAAGGCGCGGCGCGCGCGCTGCGCTCGGGCAAGAGCCTGCTCCCGGCCGGGGTGCGCGGTGTCGAGGGCGCGTTCCAGCGCGGCGACACGCTCGCCGTCGTGCTGGAGGGCTCCCGCGAGGAAGTCGCGCGCGGCCTCGCGGGTTACGATGCCGACGAGGCCGGCCTGATCGCCGGCCACAAGACGCCGGAAATCGAGGCCATTCTCGGCCATGCTCCCCGCGCCGCCATGATCCACCGCGACGACATGGTGGTTAAGGTCTGACCGCGGCGAACATCGCCGCGATCCACCCTCATTGCCCTTCGCCGCATTGAGCGCTAAACAATCCGCTCGCAATAACAGGAACAGGACCGATGCTCACCAGGGCCGAAATCAACTCGCAGGACATTCCCGCCCTCATGGCGGACATGGGCGCGCGCGCCCGTGCTGCGAGCCGGCCACTGGCGATCGCCAGCACCGCGCAAAAGGACGCCGCGCTTGCGGCAATGGCCGACGCGATCGAGGCCGGCTGCGACGACATTCTCGCCGCCAATGCCATCGACATGGAGCGCGCGGAAACGTCCGACCTGACCGACGCGTTCCGGGACCGCCTGAAGCTGACGAAGGATCGCGTGCAGGCCATGGCCGACGGGATACGCGCCATCGCCGGCCTGACCGATCCGGTCGGCGCGATCATCGCCGCCTGGGACCGTCCCAACGGGCTGCAGATCGAGCGCGTGCGCACGCCGCTCGGCGTCATCAGCGTCATCTATGAGAGCCGTCCCAATGTGACGGCCGATGCCGGCGCGCTGTGCCTCAAGGCCGGCAATGCCGTCATCCTGCGCGGCGGCTCCGATTCCGCCAACTCCTCGCGCGCCATCCATGCCTGCCTGGCCGAGGGGCTGGAAACAGCCGGCCTGCCCGCCGATGCCATCCAGCTCGTTCCGGTCACCGACCGCGCCGCCGTCGGCGAGTTGCTGACCGGGCTGGACGGCACGATCGACGTGATCGTCCCGCGCGGCGGCCGCAGCCTGGTCGAACGTGTCCAGTCGGACGCTCGTGTCCCGGTCTTCGCCCATCTCGAGGGGCTTTGTCACATCTATGTCGATAAATCGGCCGATCTCGACATGGCGCGCGCCATCGCCGTCAACGCCAAGATGCGCCGCACCGGCATCTGCGGCGCCGCCGAGACCCTTCTGGTCGATCGCGCGGTGGCCGAAACCCATCTCGTGCCGATCCTCGACGCCCTCGATGACGCCGGCTGCGCCATTCGCGGCGACGCGGATGTCTGCGCCATGTGGCCGAAAGCAGAACGCGCGACGGAGGCCGACTGGCTGACCGAATATCTCGGCCCGCTGATCTCGGTCGCGCTGGTCGACGGCATCGAGGGTGCGATCGACCATATCGCCACCTATTCGTCGAACCATACCGAGGCGGTGATCGCCGAGGACGCCGCGGTCGTCGAGAAGTTCTTCAACGAGATCGACAGCGCCATCCTCCTGCACAACGCATCGACGCAATTCGCCGATGGCGGAGAATTCGGCATGGGCGCGGAGATCGGCATTGCGACGGGCAAGATGCATGCGCGCGGGCCCGTCGGCGTCGAGCAGTTGACATCCTTCAAATACCGGGTGCGCGGCACCGGCCAGATCCGCCCCTGAGCAGAACCATGAGCGACACCGCGGAACTTTTTCCGGGCGTCGCCCGACACCATCTGCGCATGCCGCATGTGGAACCCGGCATGACGGTCGGGCTGTTCGGCGGATCCTTCAATCCGCCGCATGAAGGACACCTGCTCGTCACGGAAACAGCTATCCGCCGCCTCAGGCTCGATCAGCTCTGGTGGATCGTGACGCCCGGCAACCCGCTGAAGGACACGACCGAATTGCCGCCGCTCGCCGAGCGCATCGCCTGGTCCGAGAAAATCAATGGCGACCCGAGGGTCAAGGTCACCGCATTCGAGGCCAGCCACCAGGTGCGGTTCACCGCCGACACGCTGGCGCTCGTTCGGCGTTACAATCCGCGCGTCCGTTTCATCTGGGTGATGGGCGCCGATAATCTCGCTAGCTTCCACCGCTGGCAGAACTGGCAGGACATCGCGCTCACCTTCCCGATCGCGGTGGTCGACAGGCCCGGCTCGACCCTGTCCTACCTCTCCTCGAAAATGGCGAAATCCTTCGCCTATGCCCGCATCGACGAATCCGACGCCGCGCTGCTTTCGACCCTCCCCGCGCCCGCATGGACTTTCCTGCACGGCCCGCGTTCTCCGGTGTCTTCGACCGCGATTCGCAACGGCGAGGTATCGGCCCGCAAGAAGGCTTGAACGCATCTGTCTTGAATCTGTTACCGCCTCGTGCCTATCTTTGGAGTGGGAAAGGCGAATCATCTTTCCCCTCGTTTGTTCCGAATTGAAAGGAAGCACTTGAGAACAACGACGTTGAAGAAGGCCGACCTCGCGCCTTCTACCCCCGATATCGGCGAAACCGACGCTGCGAATCGGGTTCTTGAACTGGTCATGGAAAGTCTCGACGACTCCAAGGCCGAGGACATCGTTTCCATCAACATACAGGGCAAATCCGCGATGGCCGATTACATGGTAATCGCGTCGGGCCGTTCCCATCGCCATGTCGGCGCGGTGGCGGACCATTTGCTGCGTGCATTGAAGGAAGCGGGTCATGGAACCGCGAAGGTAGAGGGCCTGTCCGCTGCGGACTGGGTTCTGATCGACGCCGGCGACGTGATCGTGCATGTCTTCCGTCCGGAAGTCCGCGACTTCTATGCGCTTGAGAAGATGTGGCAGGAGCCTGAGGAAGCGGCCGACACCCTTCATTAGGGAACCGGGCATTTCCAACAGCACCTGAGGCGCGATGCGATTGACGATTTTTGCGGTGGGCCGCATGAAACCCGGCCCCGACGCTGAGCTTGTGTCGCGTTACACTGACCGGCTTGCAAAGGCCGGAAAGGCGCTGGGCCTCGATTTTGACGGCTTGACGGAGATCCCCGAAAGCCGTGCCCGAACCGACGCGCTGCGAAAATCCGAAGAAAGCGCCAAATGCGCCGCCATGGCGCGCGAACCCTCGACAGTCCTGATCCTTCTCGACGAACGCGGCAAATCGCTCGCGTCGCGGAAATTCGCCGACCGGCTCGCGGATTATCGCGACACCGGCATATCGCGTGCGATCTTCGCCATCGGCGGCCCGGACGGCCATGACCCCGCGCTGCGCGATCGGGCCGATCTCGTTCTCTCCTTCGGCAACCAGACCTGGCCGCACCAACTCGCCCGCATCATGCTCGCCGAACAGCTCTATCGCGCCGTGACCATCCTGTCCGGGCATCCCTATCATCGCGATTGACGCCTGCCGCCATGTTCTGGCCGAACTTGCCGGTTCCATTGCCGCTGTCCCGCGATAGACTCGTGTTCACACCGCCAATGATTCGTCGAAACGACGCCTGATGCGCCTTCCGCCCCGCCTTGTTTGCCTGCTGGTCGCCGGTCTCGCCGGAACGCCGGCGGTCGCGCAGCAGCAGGATCCGGACGCCCTGGCGATGAGCCTGGAGCAAAACGCCGGCGAACTCGCCGACATTCTCCGCGAACACGCCGTTTCCGCAAAGCGCAGCGAGGAACTGGAGCAGGAGGTCGCGCGCATCCGCAAGGACCGCGCCTCGCTCAACACCGCCATCATCCAGGCGGCGAAAACAGAGAAGAAACTCGCGGCGGACGTCTTCGATCTCGAGGAACGGCTGGTCGCCACCGGACGCGAGGCCGATGCCGTCCGCGCCAGCCTGCGCGAGCGCAAGGCACTTCTCGCCGAAGTGCTCGGCGCGCTTCAGCGCATGGGGCTCAACCCGCCCCCGGCCATTCTCGTAACGCCGGAAGATGCTTTATCCTCGGTGCGCAGTTCGATCCTGCTGAGCGCGGTCGTCCCCGACATGCGCGACGAGACCCTCGTCCTCATCGCCGACCTGAAGGAACTCGGCCGCCTGACCGCGACCTTCAATGCCGAGCGCGAAGAACTGCGCGGCACCCTCGTCGAACAGAAAGAAGAGCAGGCCAGGCTTTCACTTTTGCTTGAGGAAAAGAAGGCGATCGAGGATCGCCGGGCCGAGGATCTGGCGGCGGAGCGCAAGCGAGCCGCCGAACTCGCGGCGCAGGCCTCCACGCTGCAGGATCTGATCGCGTCGATCGAAAAGGAAATCCAGTCGGCCCGCGAGGCCGCCGACGCGGCGCGACAGGAGGCACAGCGCCGGCTGGAAGAAGGCCGCGAACGCGCTGAAAACCAAGACCTTTCCGCGGCGCGCATCGCGCCCGCCTATGCTTTTTCGGAGTTGCGCGGCAAGCTGGCGCAGCCGGTCGGAGGCCGCACAATTACCGCATTTGGCGATAATGACGGACTTGGCGGCAAGGCGCAGGGCGACACGATCGAAGCCGAACCGGGTGCCTGGGTGACCGCTCCGTCGGACGGATGGGTCCTGTATGCGGGACCGTTTCGCTCGTACGGTCAACTCTTGATCCTGAATGTCGGAGACGACTATCATGTGGTGCTGGCCGGGATGGAGCGCATCGATGTGGATCAGGGACAATTTGTCCTCGCCGGGGAACCGGTAGGCACGATGGGCAGGGTTCATCTCGCAAGTGTTTCGGCGGCGGCTGCTGAAAACGAGAACCCGACGCTCTATGTTGAGTTCAGAAGAAAAGGCAAACCCGTCGATCCCGACCCGTGGTGGGAATCGATCGGTTCTGGAAGGACCTGAAAATGATGCGCAAGTTATCGCTGCTGTTCGCCGGAGGCCTGATGGGCGCCGCCTCGATGCTGGTCCTGTCCGGCAACGGCCTCATGATGCCCGCGAATGCGGCCGGCACAGACACCTACAAGCAGCTTTCGATCTTCGGTGACATCTTCGAGCGCGTGCGCGCCAATTATGTCGAGGAACCCGAAGACAAGGAGCTGATCGAGAACGCGATCAACGGCATGCTGGCCTCGCTCGATCCGCACTCCTCCTTCATGAACGCCGAGGATGCCGCGGACATGCGCACCCAGACAAAGGGTGAATATGGCGGCCTCGGCATCGAGGTCACGATGGAGGACGAACTCGTCAAGGTGATCACGCCGATGTTCGACACGCCCGCCGAAAAGGCTGGCGTTCTGGCCGGTGACCTGATCGCCAAGATCGACGGCGAGGAAGTCCGTGGCCTGACGCTGGAACAGGCCGTCGACAAGATGCGCGGCCCGGTCAACGCCCCGATCGAGCTGACGATCCTGCGCGAAGGCGCCGACAAGCCGCTCGAAATCACGGTCATCCGCGATGTCATCAAGGTGCAGGCAGTGCGCTACCGCGCCGAGGACGACATCGGCTATCTGCGGGTGATGTCCTTCACGGAGCAGACCTTCGACAATCTCCAGAACGGCATCGAGAAGCTGACCGAGGAGATCGGCGAAGACAAGCTGAAGGGCTTCGTGCTCGATCTGCGCCTCAATCCCGGCGGCCTGCTCGACCAGGCGATCAACGTGTCCGACGCCTTCCTCGACAAGGGCCTGATCGTGTCGACGCGCGGCCGCGACGACCGCGACACGCGGCGCTATTCGGCCCGGCCGGGCGACCTGACCGGCGGAAAGCCGCTCGTCGTCCTGATCAATGGCGGCTCGGCCAGCGCCTCCGAAATCGTGGCCGGCGCGCTGCAGGATCATCGCCGCGCCACCGTTCTGGGCTCGCGCTCCTTCGGCAAGGGCTCGGTGCAGACGATCATCCCGCTCGGCGAGAGCGGCGCGCTGCGCTTGACGACCGCGCTCTACTACACGCCGGCCGGCGTCTCGATCCAGGGCAAGGGCATCACGCCGGACATCTCCGTCGACCAGACGATCCCCGAGGAACTGCTCGGTCGGGACCTGTCGCGCGGCGAGTCCGATCTGCGCGGCCATATCACGGGTGACGAGGAGGACGAGGAAGGCTCGGGCTCCATCGCCTATGTACCGCAGGATCCCGAAGAAGATGACCAGCTCGCCTTCGCCCTCTCGCTGATCCGCGGCGAAAAGACCGACCCGGCCTTTCCGCCGGATCCGGCCAAGGCCCTGCCGAACTGAGGCAGGCCGTTGCCAAAGAGACAAACAGCCATGTTACAAGAGGCCACCGTTTCCGGTGGCCTTTTGATTCGCGGCGGCAATCGATAATGAACGACCTGAACGCACCTCTCGGACAGACCGGCAGAAGAGCTGCCACGGCCAGGCGCCGGACTGCGCGAAGCCCGAAGGCGCGTCCGGGATTTCCCCTCGTCACGGCTCTCGTCATCACCGGCGTGGCCGGCCTGAACGTCTTTTCCTTCCTGCAACGCGACACACTGCCCGATACCGCACCGATCGTCATTGCCGCGGCCGCTCCGGACGTCGCCGACTCACGCACCACCGGCTCGGTCGCGTCCGCCGACACGGTGCCGGGTAACGATACGGGCGTCGAAGTCGTTTATGGTGAACCCCGCGAAATGCCGGCCAGCGGAGGCGATACGGCCACCGCCATCCCGGAACCGCGCCCTGATATTCCCGAAGGCCGGCTTTCCGAGGGCGGCCCGAAGGTCATCGTCATTCGCGATCCCGGCGACGCGGCTGTGGGACAGCCGGTCCAGGTCGCCCACCTTCCCGATGACGGTGCGGTCGAAGACAGTGAATGGGGCGCGCTTCCCGTCCGCACGTCCGACGGCAGGCGCCCGATGGACATCTATGCGCGGCCCTGGTCTCAGGCCGGCGGCAAGCGGATCGCGATCGTCATCGGCGGACTCGGCCTGTCGCAGACGGGCACGCTGCATGCGCTCGAAAAGCTGCCGCCGGAAATTACGCTGGCGTTTTCCCCACAGGGCAACAGCCTCGGACGGTGGATGCGAGAGGCGCGCCGGCAGGGCCACGAGCTTCTCGTCCAGGTGCCGATGGAGCCCTTCGGATATCCCGACACCGACCCCGGTCCGCACACGCTGACCGTCAACGCCGAAAGGCAGGACAACCTCGATAATCTCCGCTGGGCGCTCGGACAGATCACCAACTATACCGGCATCGTGAATTATCTCGGCGGGCGGCTCGCAACGGCCGACGCGGCGATGACGCCCGTTCTGCGCGAAGTGGGCGAGCGGGGCCTTCTCTATTTCAATGACGGGACCGGCGGGGGCGAGAAACTCGGCATGCTCGCAGCCGCGCTCGACGTGCCCTATGTCGCGGCAAACGCGACGCTTGACGCCACACGCGATCCGGCGGCGATCAAGGCGAAACTGGCGGAACTCGAAAAGATCGCCGAAGTCACCGGCTACGCGATCGGCAGCGGATCGGCGCTTGAGGTTACCGTCGATACCGTGGCCAGCTGGGCCAATGCGGCGAAGAAGCGCGGCTTCGAGATCGTCGGCGTTTCCTCCCTGACGCGATAGGCAAAGAGATGGCCAAGAAAAAGATTAAAGCGGAAGACCTGCCCTACCGCCCATGCGTCGGCATCATGGTCTTGAATGCCGACGGGCTCGTCTGGGCCGGCAAACGCGCGAAGGAAGGCAACACGGAATATTCCGGCCATGCCAAGCTCTGGCAGATGCCGCAGGGCGGGATCGACAAGAACGAGGATCCGCAATCAGCAGCATGGCGCGAGCTCTACGAGGAAACCGGAATCCGGTCGGCCGAGCTGATCGAGGAAGCCCCGAAATGGATCAATTACGATCTGCCCGACGACATGATCGGTATCGGGCTGAAGGGCAAATTTCGCGGCCAGACGCAGAAATGGTTCGCTTTCCGCTTTACCGGCGACGAGAGTGAAATCCAGATCGACCCGCCGCCGGACGGGCATGAGCGAGAATTCGAGGCATGGGACTGGCTGCCGATGGCCGACCTGCCGGAGCTGATCGTGCCCTTCAAGCGCGAGGTCTACGAGAAGGTCGTGCGCGCCTTCGGCCATCTGGCGGGAACGAAGGCGTCATGATGCTGATCGGCCTGCTCGGCGGAATGAGCTGGGAATCGACCGCGATCTATTACCGGGAGATGAACCTCGCCGCGAATCGCGCGCTCGGCGGGCTGCATTCGGCGCGTATCCTGATGCACTCGGTCGACTTCGAGCATATCCAGCGCCTTCAGCACGAGGGGAAATGGGGGGAATGTGCCCGCATCCTCGTTGAGGCGGCGCGCTCGCTGAAGGCGGGCGGCGCGTCTTTCCTCGTCATCGCCACCAACACCATGCACAAGCTTGCCGACGAGATCGAGGAAGGCTCGGGCCTGCCGGTGTTGCATATCGCCGATCCGACGGGTGAAGCCGTGGTCAACGCGGGCCACAAGAAGGTCGGCTTGCTGGCGACGCGTTTCACCATGGAAGAGCGCTTCTATCGCTACCGGCTGGAAAACCGCTTCCATCTGGACGTCGTGATCCCCGACGACGAGGAACGCGCGGACATCCATCGCATTATCTACGAGGAACTGTGCCACGGAACGGTGAACGAAGCATCCGCCGCACGTTTCCGGCAGGTCATCGACCATATGAAGTGGGCGGGATGCGAAGCCGTCATTCTCGGCTGCACCGAGATCACCATGCTTGTGTCGGCCGCAAATGCCGCGCTGCCGGTCTTCGACACGACGGCATTGCATGCCCGCTCCGCGGTGTCGCTGGCGCTGCAGGGCGAACTGATCGGATTGAAGGACTGACGACCTGAAAGCGGACAACGCAAAGCCGAAGGAGCGGACGCGCGATGATACTGCAGAAGACGAAGTTCCGAACCGGCGCGCCGGAAGACCGGATCGCCATCCTCGCGCTCCAGCGCCGCGCTTTCGGGCGGGAAGCCGAGGCCGAACTTGTGGACCAGCTTATCGAAGGGCCTGTCGAGACGATATCCATGGTGGCCGAACTCGATGGAATGATCGTCGGCCATGTCCTGCTGAGCCGTCTAGACGGCCCCGACAAGTCGCTTGCCCTTGCGCCGCTCTGCGTCGACCCGCAATGGCGGGATTTCCTGATCGGGACCGAATTGACCAACCGCGCCATCGACAGGGCGCGACAGGACGGCTGGCACGCCGTCTTCGTTCTCGGCGATCCGGTCTATTACGGACGCTTCGGCTTCAAATCGGACTTGGCCAGCCATGTGGAGACGCCATGGCCGGGACCGGCCTTCCAGGCGCTGGAACTGGTCCCTGACGCGGTCGCGAAATATCGTGGCGCTGTCCGATACCCGCAGGAGTTCGAGGCCGTCTGAAATGAAAACGGCCCGCGATTGGCGGGCCGGTGTCAGTACTCTGAAATCAGCAACCGGATATCAGGCCGGCAGGATCGCGCCCTGCAGCGTGGTCAGCTGATCGAGATACATCATCGCCTTGGAGCGGCTGTCATCGTCCTTGGCGTCCTCGACATCTTCACGGGCATTGGAAATGCGCTGTTCGATATCGGCGGGGTCGATGTCGTTTACATTGACGGCGGATTCGGCGAGCAGCGTGCAGGCTTCCGGCAGGATATCGACGAAGCCGCCGAACACGCAGTAACGCTCCGTCTGGCCGGCCGCGGTTTTCACCTCGATGACGCCCGGCTGAAGCGTGGCCATCACCGGCGCGTGCTTCGCGAGAACCGTGAAATAGCCTTCCTGGCCGGGGACGACGACTTCCTCGACGTCCTCGGACACCATAAGCCGCTCGGGCGAGACCAGTTCGAATTTGAAAGCTTCGGCCATGGGTCAGTTCACTCGGACTGTGTTTGCGATACGGTCATGATCAGGCCGAGAACCGCGCCGATCGCGGTTCCCGTGAGTATGTTGAACGCGACGCCGTTGCGAAACGTCATGCCGAAAAACTGTTCGAGCGACTCCGGCCCGATCATGTAACCGACCAAGGCACCCGCCAGGGCGGTTTCGGCTATGGGGACCCAACGGCTCATGGCGTCCTATCAGGCCGCCTCGGCGGCCAGCTTCTGTGCCTTCTCGACGGCTTCCTCGATGGAGCCGACCATGTAGAAGGCAGCTTCCGGGAGATGGTCGTATTCGCCTTCGACGAGGCCCTTGAAGCCCTTGATCGTGTCGGCGAGATCGACCAGCTTGCCCGGCGAACCAGTGAAGACCTCGGCCACGAAGAACGGCTGCGACAGGAAGCGCTCGACCTTGCGCGCGCGCGCCACGGTCAGCTTGTCCTCTTCGGAGAGCTCGTCCATGCCCAGGATGGCGATGATGTCCTGAAGCGACTTGTAGCGCTGCAGCGTCTGCTGCACCTGACGGGCCACTTCATAGTGCTCTTCACCAACCACCTGCGGGTCGAGCATGCGCGACGAGGAATCGAGCGGATCGACGGCCGGGTAGATGCCCTTCTCGGCGATCGAGCGGTTGAGAACCGTCGTCGCATCAAGGTGGGCGAACGAGGTCGCCGGCGCCGGGTCGGTCAGGTCGTCGGCGGGCACGTAAATGGCCTGCACCGAGGTGATCGAACCCTTGGTCGTGGTGGTGATGCGTTCCTGCAGCGCGCCCATGTCGGTCGCGAGCGTCGGCTGGTAACCCACGGCCGAAGGAATACGGCCGAGAAGCGCCGACACTTCCGAACCCGCCTGGGTGAAGCGGAAGATGTTATCGACGAAGAACAGAACGTCCTGACCCTGATCGCGGAAATACTCGGCGATGGTCAGGCCGGTCAGACCGACGCGGGCACGCGCACCGGGCGGCTCGTTCATCTGGCCGTAGACAAGCGCGGCCTTCGAGCCCTCGCCGCCGCCTTCCTTGTTCACGCCGGATTCGACGAACTCGTGGTAGAGGTCGTTGCCCTCACGGGTACGCTCGCCGACGCCGGCGAAAACCGAGTAGCCGCCATGCGCCTTCGCGATGTTGTTGATCAGTTCCTGGATGAGAACGGTCTTGCCGACGCCCGCGCCGCCGAACAGGCCGATCTTGCCGCCCTTGGCGTAGGGAGCGAGGAGATCGAGGACCTTGATGCCCGTGACGAGAATTTCGGCTTCCGTCGACTGGTCGACATATTCCGGCGCCGGCTGGTGAATGCCGCGCATCTCTTCGCCATTGACCGGGCCGGCTTCGTCCACCGGCTCGCCGATGACGTTGATGATGCGGCCGAGCATTTGCGGGCCGACCGGAACCTGGATCGGAGCGCCCGTATCGACAACCGTCTGTCCGCGCACGAGACCCTCGGTGGAGTCCATCGCGATGCAACGCACCGTGTGCTCGCCGAGGTGCTGCGCGACCTCGAGAACGAGGCGCATGCCATTGTTGTCGGTCTCAAGCGCGTTGAGGATCTGCGGCAGATGGTCGGTGAACTGAACGTCCACGACGGCGCCGATGACCTGTGCGACCTTGCCTTCGGGGCCCTTGGCCAACTTCACGGCGGCCGGTTTTTTCGCTGCTGCTTTTGCCATCGTGTTACCTTTCCTTAGAGCGCTTCCGCGCCAGAAATAATTTCAATCAGTTCCTTGGTGATCTGGGCCTGGCGCTGGCGGTTGTAGTCCAGCGTCAGCTTGTCGATCATTTCGCCGGCATTGCGCGTCGCGTTGTCCATGGCGGACATGCGCGCGCCCTGCTCGGACGCGGAATTCTCGAGCAACGCCCGAAACACCTGTACCGAGATGTTGCGCGGGATCAGATCCGAAAGGATCGCGGCGGCATCCGGCTCGTATTCATAGGCTGCATCGCCGCCCGTTTCGGCGTCGCTGTCGCCGCCGGCGGAGGCGGGGATCAGCTGCTGCGCGGTCGGCAACTGCGAAATCACCGACTTGAACTCGGAATAGAACAGCGTGCAGACGTCGAACTCGCCCTTTTCGAACAGGTCGATCACCTGCTTGCCGATCGCGTCCGCGTCGGAGAAGCCAAGCCTCTTGACGTCGCGCAGATCGACACGGTCGATGATGTGGCTGCCGAGGTCGCGGCGAAGGATATCGTAGCCCTTCTTGCCGACGGTGATGATCTTGACCGTTTTGCCCTGGCCGAGAAGCTTGCGGGCGTGGTCACGGGCAAGACGCGCAATCGACGAGTTGAAGCCGCCGCACAGGCCGCGCTCAGCGGTGCAGACGACCAGCAGATGCGTGTCGCTCGCGCCGGTACCGGCCATCAGCTTCGGCGCATCGTCGGCGTCGCCAAGCGTCTGGGCGATGTTCGCGAGAACCGCACCCATGCGCTGCGAATAGGGACGCGCCGCTTCCGCGGCTTCCTGCGCGCGCCGCAGCTTCGCCGCGGCCACCATCTGCATCGCCTGCGTGATCTTCTGGGTCGACTTGACCGAAGAAATGCGGCTTCGAAGGTCCTTGAGTGAAGGCATGCCGGATCGTTCCGTTTGCTAGTTTCGGTCCGCCCTTACGCGAAGGTTTTCGCGTATGCGTCGATCTGAGCCTTCAGCTTTTCCTCGATCTCGTCGGAGAGCTTCTGCTCGGTGCGGATCGCTTCAAGCACATCCTTGCCTTCCGAACGCATATGCGCGAGCAGGCCCTGCTCGAACTTGCCGACATCGGAAACGGCGAGGGTGTCGAGATATCCCTTCACGCCCGCATAGATCACCGCGACCTGCTCTTCCGTCTTCAGCGGCGAGAACTGCGGCTGCTTCAGGAGTTCGGTCAGGCGCGCGCCGCGGTTGAGCAGGCGCTGCGTGGCGGCGTCGAGGTCGGAGCCGAACTGCGCGAAGGCAGCCATCTCGCGGTACTGCGCGAGCTCGCCCTTGATGGAGCCGGCAACCTGCTTCATCGCCTTGATCTGCGCGGCGGAGCCGACGCGAGACACCGACAGGCCGACGTTCACGGCCGGACGGATGCCCTGGAAGAAGAGGTCGGTCTCGAGGAAGATCTGACCGTCGGTGATCGAGATCACGTTGGTCGGAATGAAGGCCGAGACGTCGTTGCCCTGGGTTTCGATGATCGGCAGAGCCGTCAGCGAGCCAGCGCCATGATCCTCGTTCAGCTTCGCGGCGCGTTCCAGCAGGCGCGAGTGCAGATAGAAGACGTCGCCCGGATAGGCTTCGCGGCCCGGCGGACGGCGCAGCAGCAGGGACATCTGTCGGTAGGCCACGGCCTGCTTGGACAGATCGTCATAGCCGATCAGGGCGTGCATGCCGTTGTCGCGGAAATATTCGCCGATGGTGCAGCCGGCGAACGGCGCGAGATACTGCATCGGAGCCGGATCGGATGCCGTCGCGGCGATGACGACGGAATATTCCATCGCGCCACGCTCTTCGAGCACCTTCACGAACTGGGCGACGGTGGAGCGCTTCTGGCCGACGGCGACGTAGACGCAGAAAAGCTTCTCCTTTTCCGGGCCGTTGTCGTGGATCGGCTTCTGGTTGAGGAAGGTATCGAGAATGATCGCGGTCTTGCCGGTCTGGCGGTCGCCGATGACGAGCTCGCGCTGGCCGCGGCCGACCGGGATCAGGGCGTCGATGGCTTTCAGGCCGGTCGACATCGGCTCGTGCACCGACTTGCGCGGCATGATGCCGGGCGCCTTGACGTCGACGCGCTTGCGCTCTTTCGACTTGATCGGGCCCTTGCCGTCGATCGGGTTGCCGAGCGCATCGACGACGCGGCCGAGCAGTTCCTTGCCAACCGGCACGTCAACGATGGCGCCGGTCCGCTTGACCGTGTCGCCTTCCTTGATGTCACGGTCGGAACCGAAGATCACGACGCCGACATTGTCGGCTTCGAGGTTCAGGGCCATACCGCGAATGCCGCCGGGGAATTCGACCATCTCACCGGCCTGGACATTGTCGAGACCGTAGACGCGGGCGATGCCGTCACCGACGGACAGCACGGACCCGACTTCGGAAACTTCAGCTTCCTGTCCGAAATTCTTGATCTGGTCCTTAAGGATTGCGGAAATTTCCGCGGCGCGAATATCCATCAGCCGACCTCTTTAAGCGCGAGCTTCATTGAAGACAATTTGGTGCGAAGCGACGTGTCGATCTGGCGCGAGCCGATCTTGACGATCAGTCCACCCAGAAGCGAAGGATCGACGGTCAGGTCGATCTCCACGTCTTTGCCGGCGACGTCCTTCAACGTCGCCTTCAGATCCTTTTCCTGCGCGGCGGTCAGCTTGAAGGCGCTGGTGACCTGCGCAGTAACGATACCCTTGTGATCGTCGACGATCGCCCGGAACGCCTTGATCATGCCCGGCAGGGCGAAGAGGCGACGATTCGACGCGACGACTTTCAGGAAGTTTCCGAAAACCCCGTCGAGGCCGGCCTTGTCGGCGATCGCGGTGATCGCCCGGAGTTGTTCGCCGGTCGAAAAGACCGGGCTGCCGATCAGGCGCCGCAGGTCTTCGCTTTCCGCGATCAGGGATTCAAGAGCGCCCAGCTGCTCCTCGACCTTGCCCAGCGAACCGGAGTCCAAAGCGATATCGAAAAGGGATTGAGCGTATCGTGAGGCAACTCCGGAAGTGAGAGATGATTTGGCCACTGGCGATCGCTTCTCTGTCTAACCTCGATGCGCACGCAAAACGGAGCCGATGGGCTGTGCGCAACGCATTGATCTTGTTGATATTTCAGAATCGCAACATGGTACGGCAGTCGCACCCCGCCTGCGAATTGCGAGCCGTCTAGCACATGCTTTTAGCGGGTGCAACACGACGGCACCCGCCTTTTGTCGCAGGAACCGCCGATTTTGGCGCGAAAAGAAGCGCCTAGCGCACGATTCCGAAAGCGTAAAGGAGTGGCGCAATGGCCAGCGTCGCCTCGATGGAAATGGAAATCCAGTTGAACGACGAGTTGCCCCGATCGAACACGATCGAGACCAGCCGCCCGAGCGCGGTGAAGGCCCAGCCCGCGCCCAGCACCATCCAGACGAAGGGCTGATTGAACGCGATCGCGACGAGCGACGTGCCGAGATAGAAGCCCGCGATCGTCGCCCGGCTCTCGGATACCGCCTCCGGAATCCCTTCCTCCGTTCTCAGCCGCATGATGCGGAAGGAAAGGCGCGGCGCGAAGAAGCACAGCAGTCCGAAAAACAGTGTAACGAGGGCCGAAGCCCAGGCCAGCCATTCGCCAGGCGATTGAGGAGGGATAATGGAGATCATGACGCGATATCGGCTTTCCGGTTTCTGCCTGCGCAATATGTATCGGGGATACGCGGGGTAAAGACCACCCGTCAGAGATAGGACAGGATTTCTTCGGGAACAGATCGCGCATCGATATCCGATTCGCGCACGAGCTGGTCGAAATGCTGTGTCAGGGCGCGCACCTGGCGGGTCTCGCGGAACACCATGTAGAACTGCCCGACATAGACAACGGCGAGCAAGGGGCCGAAAACCGTGACAGGCGCCGAGAAAACGCGCTTGCTATCGTAGAGATAGACCCTCAGCGACGGGTAGAGCCGGGCGCAGGTCTCCGCCATGGCCTCGATCTGCCGCCGCGCCACGTCGCGCGACAGGCCCTTCCAGTAGCCCTCGCAGCGCGCCAGCGATTCCACCATGTCGCGCGCGACACAGATCTCGTAGTCGCAGCCCGGCGCGCGCAGCCACTCCACCGTGTCGCGCAAAGACTGCATCGCCTGTTCCGGCGTCTTGGCGATAAAGGCGGCGTACTCCCAGCCCAGCACCTCCTCCGTCTTCAGCATTTCGGGCAGCGTCGCCGATACGTGACGGATCTTGTGTCCGGCCGCTTCCCGGTGCCAGGCGATGATCTGGTCGTCCGCCGGAGTCCGGTTGGCGTCGGCGATGCGAAAGCTGGCCGATAGCAGGTCGGCGGCGGTTTCGCTGCGCTCGGTCAGGCCGAGCAGCCAATCGGCGCTGACGCCGAGCGCCGAAGCGAACTCCGCGGCGAGATGCGCGTTCGGAAGGCGCGGATCGTCACCGTTCAGCAGCTGCGCGACCGTCGACCGATCGACTCCGCATTCCCGCGCCAGCCCGCTGCGCGACAAACCGCTCGCCGCCATGCGTTCGCTGACGCGTTTTCGAAAGAGGTCTGCCCGTTCTTGCTTGCGCATGCTGGATAATTACCGCTCATGGTGATTATTATCAACATTCGCGAAAATAGTTTCGAAAATACCAAATTGCCGTCATTGCCCCGGACGCCTAGGTCGCTGATGCAACCCCGAACCGAAAGCAACAGCAAATGGACACGAAAATCCGGACCATCGCCAAGGCAGTCACCTGGCAAATCCTCGGCCTCATCTCGATGTGCGCACTCGGATTCTGGCAGACCGGCTCGATCGGCGGAGCGCTCACGCTCGCCTTTTCCGCCAGCCTGATGAGCATCGGAGTCTATTTCCTGCACGAACGCGCCTGGGGCCGCATCCGGTGGGGACGCAGCGCGCGGGCGTGAGGATGAAGCGACCAGCGCGCGATCCGTAGCCACTTTTGATTGCGAGCTTTTTCCCGATAGCGCCGTGACCACCGACCGCTCGGTCCCGACCGTTCACCACATTACTTAGCCGATCGACGAAGTTTTTCTTGCGCGCTCGTCCACCGGATGATAGTTAGCGACATGGCTAAGCATGATGTCGATCTTTCGCCGCTCTTCCACGCACTTGCCGACCCAACCCGTCGGGCGATGCTCACCCGGCTCGCCGAAGCGCCTGCACGGGTAACGGAACTGGCAGAGCCGACGGGCCTGAAGTTGCCGACCGTGATGCGACACCTCTCGGTGCTTGAGGAAGCGGGGCTGATCACCACGTCCAAAGATGGACGGGTGCGCACCTGCGCCATCGTGCCCGAGGCATTTCAACCGGTCCGCCGCTGGCTCGACGAACAGCGGGCCATCTGGGAGGCGCGGCTCGACCGCCTCGATGCCTATGTGATGACTCTGATGAAGGAACGCGAAACGTGAAACCGGACCTCGACCCAAATACCGACCTGAGCTTTACCCGCACCTTGGCGGCGCCACGGCGGCTGATCTGGGAATGCTGGACGAAGCCGGAGCATATTCCCCACTTCTTCGTCCCTCTCCCGCACAAGGTGACAGCGGTGGATATCGATCTGCGGGTCGGCGGGAAGTTCGACACGACATTCGATGTCGAAGGCCAGGTGATGGAGAACCGGGGCGTCTATCTGGAAATCGTGGACGGCGAGAAGCTCGTTTTCACCGATGCCTACACGGAGGGCTGGAAGCCCGCGCCCGATCCTTTCATGACCGCGATCCTGCTGCTGGCGGATGCGCCGGACGGCGGCACGACCTACACGGCGATCGCCCGGCATCGCAATCCCGACAGCTGCAAGACGCATGAGGACATGGGCTTTTACGACGGCTGGGGCACCGTTGCGACACAGCTCGAAGCCTACGCGAAGGAATTGATGTGACGACCCGCGACTTTGCCACCCTGACATTCGAGCGCGACATCGCCGCACCGCCAACCGCCGTTTGGGAAGCCTGGACTGCCCCTGCCGCGCGGGCGATCTGGGCACCGCCATCGCCCTCGGTCACCGTGGAGTTCCTTGAAGCCGATACCAGGGTCGGCGGCCGGGAGATATCGCTCTGCAAGGTCGCCGGACAGCCCGATTTCCGTTGCGAAATCGGCTGGCTCGCATTGGAGCCGACTGCGTCCAGCGTGAATTACGAGGTGATCTCGTGCGAAGGAGCGACGCAGTCGGCCGCATTGGTGACGGCCGCTGTCTCCGGCGACGGCGACCGCACCCGGCTCGTCGTAACGGTCCAGCTTTCCTCGCTGGCCGGGGATATGGAAGCCGGCTACCGCGAGGGCTTCGGAGCCGGGCTGGACAATCTTGCCGGCGTGGCCGAGCGAACCATGGTGCTGCAGCGGGTCATTCAAGCGCCCCGGTCCGTGGTCTGGGGCGCATGGATGAACCCCGAAACGCTGCCGCAATGGTGGGGACCGGAAGGCTTTTCCTGTCGAACGCAGCGGATCGATCTGCGCGAGGGCGGCGAATGGGTGTTCGACATGATCGGCCCCGACGGCACGGTCTTTCCGAACCACCACCTCTATAACGAGGTCCGGCCCGAGGAACGGTTCGGCTACGCCCTGCTGTGGGGAGAAAACGGACCGAAACATGCCGATGCCTGGGCCTCGTTCGAGGATCAGGACGGGGCGACGAAAGTCACGCTTGGCATGGTGTTCAGCTCCGCGGCCGAATTCCAGCAGGCCAAGGGCTTCGGCGCCCTGGAACTGGGTTACCAGACGCTCGGCAAGCTGGAGCGCTTCATCACATCCTGAACGGCACTCTCAAAGGAACGACTGCGGGTCGATATCCACGCTGACGCGCACCGAGCCGCGCGGACGCGGAGCACTGGCGATCAAGGCGCGCAGGAAAGCCTGCATGTTCGCGCGTTCGGGCCCATGCACCAGGATGCGGAATCGATGCCTGCCCCGGATCAGCGCCAGCGGCGCTTCGGCCGGGCCGAGCACCATGATTTCGCCGAACGGCGCGGCGGCGCGCAGGGCCCGGCCATGATTTTCCGCCTCGGCGCGGCTGTTGGCCGAGATGATGATCGAGGCAAGCCGGCCGAATGGCGGCAGTTGACCGCGCTCCCGCTCGGCGATCTGGTTGGCGTAGAAGGCGTCGGCATCGCCCGACACGATGGCGCGCATCGCCGGATGCTCAGGCTGGAAGGTCTGGATCAGACCGAGGCTCTTCTTGCCGGTTCGCCCCGCGCGGCCGGTCACCTGGCTCAACAACTGGAACGTCCGCTCGGCGGCACGCGGATCGCCATTCGCCAAGCCAAGGTCCGCATCGACCACGCCGACCAGCGTCATGTTCGGGAAATTGTGCCCCTTCGCGACCAATTGCGTGCCGATCACGATATCGACCTCGCCCTTTGCGATCGCCTCGAGTTCGAGCCGCAGCCGCTTCACGCCGCCCAGCATGTCCGACGAGAGGACGATGGCGCGCGCATCCGGAAAGGCTTCGACGACTTCCTCCGCGATGCGCTCGATACCCGGCCCGCAGGCGACGAGATGATCGAGTGTGCCGCATTCCGGACACGCCTCGGGAACCGGCTCGTGATGGCCGCAATGATGGCACAGAAGCTGGCCGCGGAACCGGTGCTCGACGAGCCAGCTCGAACAGTCGGGACATTCGAAACGATGCCCGCAAACCCGGCAAAGTGTCAGCGGGGCATAGCCGCGGCGGTTCAGGAACAGGATCGCCTGCTCGCCACGCTCCACCGCCGCGCCGACCGCCTTCACAAGCGGCGGCGACAGGAACTTGCCGCGCGCCGGCGGCGTTCGGCGCATATCGATGGTGGCGAGTTCCGGCAGGGCGGCCTCGGCGAATCGCCGTGACAGCTTCACGTGGCGATACCGCCCTGTCTCGGCATTGTACCGGGTTTCCACCGATGGCGTGGCGCTCGACAGGATGACGGGAAAACCACCGATATGGCCGCGCACCACGGCCATGTCGCGCGCATGATAGACGACGCGTTCCTCCTGCTTGTAGGCGGGGTCGTGTTCCTCGTCGACGACGATCAGTCCGAGATCGGAGAACGGCAGGAACAATGCCGAGCGCGCACCGGCAACGACACGCACGCGCCCGTCCGCCACCTGCCGCCACACCCGTTCGCGCGTCTTCGGCGCCAGATCGGAATGCCATTCCGCCGGCGGCGCGCCGAACCGGTCGTGGAAGCGCTCCAGGAAGGAATGCGTCAGCGAGATTTCCGGCAGGAGAACGAGAACCTGCCTGCCCTTTTCCAGAGCCGCCGCGATTGCCTCGAAATAGACTTCCGTTTTGCCGGAGCCGGTCACGCCGTCAAGCAGCGACACCGAGAAACCGCCTTCGCGGACGGGGGCGGCGATCGTTTCGGCCGCCGCTTGCTGATCGCCTGACAGCCGCGGCGCACCGTATGTAGGATCTGGTCGCGCCACGACCGGCACCGGCGGCAAATCGATTTCCTCGAAGGAGCCCGCCTTGAGAAGCCCGTCGACGACGGACAGCGACACGCCGGCGGCATGCGCCAGCCCGGATCGCGTCCAGCCGAAACCGTCCGATGCTGTTTCCATCACCCGCTCTCGCGCCGTCGTCATGCGCTCCGGCAATATGTCCGTGCGCCGCAGCCCCGGCGTCGGCGGCTCGGGATCGAAAGCGGCGGGAACCCGCAGCACCATGCGCGCCACCATGCCGGGCGGGGCGAGCGTGTAACGCGCGAGCCAATCCACGAACCGGCGCGTCTCCTCGCTCAGCGGCGGACAATCGAACACATGTTCAACCGCGCGCAGTTTCTTCGCATCGACATCGTCCTTGTGGTCCGCGTCCCAGACGACACCCGGCACCAGCCGCGGACCGAGAGGCACGGCGACGATCGAACCCGGCTCGACACGCATCCCCTGCGGAACCGCATAGGTATAGGGCCGCTCCGACGGAGTCGGGACGAGCACGGGGACTGTATCGGGAGCGAGCAGCGAATCTTGCTTCATTTGCCCGTGACCTTGCCCACTCTTTGGTCTAAACGGAAGCCCGATCGCAAAACCCTCAAGACGGGATCATAAAAGGGCGCAATCCATGAAATTTTTTGTCGACACCGCCGATGTGAAGGAAATCCGCGAGCTGAACGAGATCGGACTGCTCGACGGCGTGACCACCAATCCGTCCCTGATCATGAAATCGGGACGCAGCATCAAGGAGGTCACGAAAGAAATCTGCGATATCGTCGAGGGACCGGTCTCCGCCGAGGTCACGGCGCTCGATTTCGAAGGCATGATGAAGGAAGCCGACATCCTGTCGAAGATCGCCGACAATATCTGCATCAAGGTTCCGTTGACTTTCGACGGCCTGAAGGCGTGCAAGGCGATCACGGGCGACGGCCGCAAGGTCAATGTGACACTGTGCTTCTCGGCCAACCAGGCGCTTCTAGCCGCCAAGGCCGGCGCGACCTTCATTTCGCCCTTCATCGGGCGTCTCGACGACCTCGCCATCGACGGCATGGAACTGATCGCCGATATCCGTACGATCTACAACAATTACGGGTTCCAGACCGAGATCCTCGCAGCGTCGATCCGTACCGTGAACCATGTCAGGGAAGCGGCCCTGATCGGTGCTGATGTGGCGACGGTTCCGCCCGCGACGCTGAAGGCGCTGGTCAAGCACACCCTGACGGACAAGGGCATCGAGGCCTTCATGGCCGACTGGGCGAAGACCGGCCAGTCCATCGCCTGACCCGCGGAGGCTTCGGCCTCCGCCTTTCATCAGACCTCGAGACGCGCGACCAGCGTTCGCAACAGCTGCTCGCGATGCGCCGACGTTCCCGTTGCCGGGTCGATGACCGTCTCCGCGATCGCCAGAAGCTGTCCGCGTTCGGCGGGCGTCAGCGTTTGCTTGAGATAGGGCGCGACATGACGCAACGCGGTGCTGGCTTCGGCGCATTGGCCGGCCGCCCACTTGCCATAGATCACCGCCTCGTCAACCAGGGCCGGACTGCCGGCGACCGGCAACAGCGTCTCGCGCAATCGATGCTCAGCCGTGTCGTCGAACACGCCCTGGTCCTGCGCCATCGCGATGACCACGGTCGCCGCGCCGACGACGGGATCGTCAATGGCCGCGAAAGGGCTTTCCGCGGCGCGATTGCGGAATCTGCGTCTCTTCGCCGCGCCATGGGCGCGCCCCGCCGCATCGGCGATAGTGCGAACCGCAACCCCCGCCGCCCTGAGGCGATACCACCAGAAAAGGCCTGCGCCGAGCAGACCGAGAAGTGTAATGACGACGTGCATCCGGTTTTCCTCCGGCTGAGAACGGGATTTGCGCCCAGCCTTGCGTGGAAAACGGGAACGGGTCTGTGCGCGAGCGCACATGCGGCCCCGGCGGCTATCGGTCTGAAATGATGGAAGCGCCCGCCGAGACGGAGGGTATCAGCCGGCGAATTCGGCTTCGGCGTCGTCGCGCAGAACATGTTCGCAATGGTTTTGCATGCGAACCGTCAGGTCCTGAACGTCGCCTTCCAGCATGTCGGGTTCGATCGGCTTGCCGATCGTCATGCGGAAGTTCTGGCCCTTCTTGTTGAGCAGCTCGTGGAACACCGTCATGTCCCGCAATTCGGGCGTGCGATGCGACAGCAGGTAGAAGAGCTTCGAATTGCGCGAACTCATATGCATCGGGATCACCGGCACATTGTAGCGCTTGGCCATGTGCACGCCGGTCGCCTGCCACGCGCGCTCATGCAGCCCGCCCTTCGCCCAATAGGCGATGCGGCCCGAGGGAAACAGGATGATCGCCCGGCCGTCCGAGAAGGCCCGGCTGGTGCGCACCAGCGTCTCGCGGCTTTTCGCATGCGATTTCTCGGTGGTCCGCCATTCGACCGGGATGATGATTTCCGACAGACGCTGGTTGACCCGGATCGCGTCGCGATTGGCGAAGAAGACGAGATCGGGACGCGTGTCCTTGATCATGTCGTAAACGGCGACGCCATCGGCAATGCCTGTCGGATGGTTCGAGACGAGGATGAACGCGCCTTCGGAGGGAAGGTTTTCCTTGCCCTCGACGGTGACATCGAGCTCCAGCATTCGGCTGACATATTCGAAACACTCGATGCCGCTGAGCTCCGCGACCTCGTCGGCCATGCGAACGGCCTGATCGTAATAGAGGACCTTGTAGAGCGCCGGCCGGATCAGCGGCCACATCGGATGCTTGATCAGCGTCTGGCCACGCTCCTCGATCAGCTGATCCACGATGTGGCGGTCTTTCAGCACACGGGAATCCGCCCGACCCGTCACGATGTCGGAGAAAGTCGAAGATGCGCTCTGGAATTCCATGGCCATGTGTCCGGTGGGCGTCGTCGCCGTCCTCTCACCGATTTGTATATCGATAGTATGACACATCCGCCAATACAGTGAAGCGTCACGCTGCGACATATTATGCCACAGCGTGAATTTCAAAGAAATAATAGTGCGTTAACGACGGTAACGTCAGCTGCCGGCTTTTTCGACCCCGCGAAAGGCCTGCGCGCCCCACAGCTCTCTCACACGCGCATCGCGGCCGCATCCCTTGCGGTAGCCCTTGTAGGCCTTGGCGCGGGTGACGATTCCGAATCGGCTCAGCACCTTCTCCTGGCTGAGATAATAGTCCTGATGGTAATCCTCGGCCTTCCAGAAGGTCGCAGGCCCCTCGACCGGCGTCACGACCGGCTTCCCGAGCGTCTCCTGCGCGTCGGCGATCGCCTCGCGGGCCGCTTCCGCCTCCTCGCTGGTGCCCGCATGGATCGCGGTCGTGTAGCTGTGGCCGCGGTCGCAGAACTGTCCGCCGGCATCGGTCGGGTCGATGGTGCGAAGGAAATTCGTCACCAGTGTGCGATAATCCGTCCTGGTGTCGTCGTAATCGACCTTGACGACCTCGCGGTGCTTGCCGTGGTCGCGGTAGGTCGGATTGTCCATCTCGCCGCCCGCATAGCCCGACGTCGTCGCGACGACGCCCTCCATATGGTCGAAATCGCTTTCAACGCACCAGAAACAACCACCGGCGACAACCAGGGATTTGGTTTCGGCGGAAGCAGGCATGGCGGTCAGGGCCGTTGCGGCCAGCGACAGCGCAGCAATCGTCTTTTTGAGCAAGGTCATCGGATGTCCTCCGTTCGTGTTCCTGCATCCTCACATGGAGCACCCATTTCACAATGCCGACCCCGCGCCCAATCAGATTTGAACACGCTTGCGTGAGCAATATTTTTGATCGCGGCTTGAACCGAAGGCCGGGTACAGCAGTTAGACTCCCGAATTCACAAAAGGAGACCAACATGAAACGCCATGCTTCAGCCGTCTGGGAAGGCAATCTTCAGGAGGGCAAAGGTCGCCTGACGACGCAGAGCGGCGCGCTCAACGACAAGCGCTACGACTTCCGCACCCGTTTCGAGGATGAGGACGGCACAGCCGGCACCAATCCGGAAGAACTGATCGCCGCGGCACATGCCGGGTGCTTCGCAATGCAGCTGTCGCATTTCCTCGCGGAAAACGGCACGCCGGCAGACAAGCTCGAGGCGAAAGCAACCGTGGAAGTGGTGCCCGGCGAGGGTATCAAGGGCAGCGCGCTGGTGCTCGAGGCCTCCGTCCCGGGCATCGAGGACGAAACCTTCCAGGAACTTGCGACCAAGGCCAAGGAAGGCTGCCCCGTTTCCGGTGCGCTGGCGGCGATCACCATCACGCTGGACGCGAAGCTGGTCTGAGCGTTACTCGCCCATGGCGTCGAAGGCGGACAACGCCTCGGCGCCATAAATCATCGACGGGCCACCGCCCATATAGAGCGCCACGGCGATCGTCTCGATCACCTCTTCGCGGGAAGCGCCATGTTTTTTCGCGGCCTTGGCGTGGAACGCGAGACAGCCGTCGCAACGCGCGGTGATGCCGATGGCGAGCGCGATGAGTTCCTTGGTTTTCGAATCGAGTGCGCCCGGCTTGATCGCCGCCTGCGCCAGAGCGCTGAAGCCCTTCGCGGGCTCCGGCATCGCCTTGCGCAGTTCCGCCATGCGCTGGTTGGTCTGATCGGTGAATGCAACCCAGTCTGTCTCGGCCATATGCCATTCCTTTCATTTTTCCGGACGTCCTATCGCGGAAACGGCGATGGCGAGTTGATGCGGGTCAAGGAGATATGTCGCGCCATCCTCGTCCCCCATCGCGGGCCAGAACTGTTCGGGAGGAACGGCGATCTCCTTCCTGGCAAGAGGAAGGGGCGGCTACTCAAGAAAGTGCCCATGCCGATCAGCCGATTTTGAAATCCTCAGACCATTCCACGGCTAGGCGCGTAGGGCGGAACGGCGGCGAGGATGTCAGCAGCAGCGGCGCGGGCGCGCGCTTCCTGCAACCCGGACGGCGCCGCATGACCGCCCAGCAGGGAAACGAGCATGTCGGTTCCGACGAGCCGGTCGAAGAAAGCGGCGGCGAGGCGGTTTCGCTTCTCCGCGCCAAGGCTCCGCGTCTCCTCCCGAAATGCGAGGAAGGCGGCCACCGCATCGCGATGCGTGCCGATCAGGGCGTGCCATGTCCTGTCCGCGAGATCGGGAAAGCGGTCCGTCTCGACTGTGACGGCGCGAAGAAGAGCGACAGTCTCCCTGTCGCCCAGCAGCGCCTGGAACCGCATGGCGCGGGCCTGCAGCGCCTCGCCGAGCGGCTGCGTCAACCCGGCGCCCGGGTCGATCCACCCCGCCTCGACGGCTCGATCGCAGGCCTGCACAACGACCGCGCGGAACAAATCGTCCTTGTCGTCGGCGTGACGATAGAGCGTCATGATCGACACTTTTGCATCCGCCGCGACGGCCTCCATCGTGGTCCCGTCGAAGCCATGCGCCATGAATTGCCGATGCGCGGCGTCAAGAATCGCGGCGCGCTTTCGCGCCATCAGCTTCGCCTTCGGGTGACCCTCAAGCCACTGTTTCATATGGTTTTTCGCTTACCGTTATATGAGAACCTATCGAATCGTCTTGGCCATACAAGACGATAGGCTTCACTCTCATAAGCGGCGCGAGAAGCGATCTGCAACCACCGCGTTGCGAGAGGCAGCCCTCTCGAATCGAAAAGCGGGGGAAAAAGGCCGCGGTTGCGAAAACTGAAAACCCGGCCGCGAAAAATTTCGGGCACCGCGATCAGAAAGAGCCGTCGAAAAATCGCTCGATCGGTCAGCGCGAGAAAACGCGTCGAGCTGCAAAATGGCACGGCGGGAAAACCCGTCACGGTAAAATCGTCACATCACGAAATCGCCGCCGCGCAAAATCCGTTTTCGTGCTCGCGAAAAAATCGGGAAATCCCTCGCCGCATTTCCGCCCGGTTGAGTGCCGAAACCCCGCCGGAAAGAATTGCCCTCGATCATCGAAAAAATGGAATAGGTCCGCAGATGAAACGTCTCGTCAAAATCGTCGCTGTCGTGGTGCTGGCAATCGTCGTCACCGGGCTTGCCTATGGCGGCAAGGGCTATCTCGACGCGCTGGCCGACGCCGACCAGTTGCGCGTACGCGCCGACGCGCTGATCGCCGACGGGCGCGGCGGCAACGGTCTGGGCGAGGGCCGGCTCGACGATCTTCTCAAAGTGCAGGACCCGGCCTTCCGCGACCATGGCGGCATCGACATGAGCACGCCCGGCGCCGGGGTCACCACGGTCACGCAGTCGCTTGCCAAGCGGCTCGCGTTCGAGAATTTCCGTCCCGGCATCGGCAAGATCCGCCAGACCGGCTACGCACTCGGCCTCGAGGCGCGGCTTTCGAAGGACGAGATCATGGCGCTCTGGCTCGATACGCTGGAGATGGGCCGCGGACCGGATGGCTGGATGACCGGGTTCTTCAACGCATCGCAGACGATTTTCGGCGCGCCGCCGGCCGAGATCGGCCGCACGGAATTTCTCAAGCTCGTTGCCGTGATGATCGCGCCGGGAAAATACGACTTGCAGGGCACCGACGCCGACCTGGAGGAAAGGACGGCGCGGATCGCGCGCCTGACGGAAGGCGAATGCGCGCCGCTCGATAATGGCGATGTCTGGCTCGAAGGCTGCCGATAGTACCGACCGGGATCACACAGGCCGCCTCACGCGCCGGCAGCATCGAGGCGCGCTTTCAGTGCGGCGACTTCCTCTTCCAGGGTCTGTACGCGTTGCTCCAGTTCCGTCATCCGGGACGGCGCCGCTTCCCGCGCCGGACTCGCAGGCGAGATATCGGCAATGTCGACGTCTCCGGACAGAAGATGCGCAAAGCGGGTCTCCCGCTGACCGGGCGCACGGCCTATCTCCTTCACCAGCGGCGGACGGCGGCCGATGAGCATGTCCAGTTCCTCCCGGACACCATCGGCGGAACCAAAACCCGTCATGCGTTCGCTGCGGGTCAGCAGTTCGTTGATCGTCTGCGGCCCGCGCAGCAGCAGCAGCGCCAGCAGCACCGATTGCGGAATCGTCAGGACGAACACGGCACTCGCCGCCTGTTCGAACCGTTCCGTGCGCGAACCGGAGGCCCGCCGGACAAGCTTTTGCTGTTCAAGCGACTCAAGCGCCCGCTGGATGTCGGCAGGCTCGAGCGCCATGACTGGCTCGCGCGACGACTTCTGGTTGGCAGCCGCCTGCAAGGCATTGAAGGTCAGCGGATAGACATCAGGCGTCAGCCGCTGCTTTTCGATCAGGCAGCCGAGGACGCGCGCTTCGACGGGATTCAGATGGGGAAGAGGTTCCTGGCTCATCCGATGATGATTAGCCGATTTGCGCACTCCGCGGCTAGGCGATTCACGCCGTTATTCCCAGGCAGGCAAAGCACAATATTCAAAGCCCGATCGCCTCGCCCTACACCCGCCGCTCTACCATCATTTTCTTGATTTCCGCGATGGCTTTCGCCGGGTTCAGACCCTTCGGGCAAGCCTGGGTGCAGTTCATGATGGTGTGGCAGCGATAGAGCCGGAACGGATCTTCCAGATTGTCGAGCCGCTCGCCGGTTGCCTCGTCCCGGCTGTCGATCAGCCAGCGATAGGCCTGCAGCAGCGCGGCCGGGCCGAGATAACGGTCGCCGTTCCACCAATAGGACGGGCAGGATGTCGAGCAGCAGGCGCAAAGAATGCACTCATAGAGGCCGTCGAGCTTGGCGCGGTCCTCGTGGGACTGGCGCCATTCCTTTTCCGGCGCCGGCGTCTTCGTTTCGAGCCACGGCTCGATGGAGGCGTGTTGGGCGTAGAAATTCGTCAGGTCGGGCACGAGATCCTTGACCACCGGCATGTGCGGCAGCGGATAGACCTTCACGACGCCGTCGACTTCCTCGACGCCCTTGGTGCAGGCCAGCGTGTTGGTGCCGTCGATATTCATTGCGCAGGAACCGCAAATGCCTTCGCGGCAGGACCGGCGCAGCGTCAGCGTCGGGTCGATCTTGTTCTTGATGTAGAGGAGACCGTCGAGCACCATCGGGCCGCAATCGTCCATGTCGACAAAATAGGTGTCGATGGACGGGTTCTTCCCGTCATCCGGGCTCCAGCGATAGATCTTGTATTCGCGCAGATTGGTCGCGCCCTCGGGCTTCGGCCAAGTCTTGCCCTGCGTGATCTTGGAGTTCTTGGGAAGTGCGAGTTCAACCATTTCTATCGGCTCCGCATCAGTGCGTTCTCAATTCCTTGCGGACGACCAGCTTCAGACCGCTCCAGACATCGGAAACGGCGCAAACCTTGACGTCGACAAGGCCGGACGGCAGCAGCGCATCGCGCACGCCATCCTCTGTAATATCGGTCGCGACCTTCGAGGCCTTCTTCGGCCACGACACCCACACCATGCCATCCGGCATGATGCGGTCGCGCAGGGTCTCGGCGTTTTCCGCCAGATCGGACTTCTCGACCGTGAAGGCATGCACGAAATCGTAGTGCCCTTCGCCCGGAAGCGCGTCCCAGCCGATCTTTTCGACAAAGGCGAATTCGCGCGCGCCGGCCAGTTCGGCAACCTCGTCGGGCAGCCCGACGAACAACGCGGCATGGCCGTCCTTCATGCCGAGCTTGTCCGGCAGGGGCTTTCCAGAATATCCGGCCGCCGCGAGTGCCATCGTCAGTACACCCGCGCCTTCGGTTCGATCTTCTTCGGGTCGATGCCGTCTGCGAGCAGTTCCGTATGAACGGGGCGATAGTCGAGCGTGACCTTGCCGGCCTCGTTGACCCAGGCCAGCGTGTGCTTGCGCCAGTTCTCGTCGTCGCGCCCGGCGAACTTGCCTTCCGCGTAGTCCTCGCGGGCGTGGCTGCCGCGGCTCTCCTTGCGGGCCTCGGCGCCGTAAACTGTGGTGATGGCGCAAGCCATCAGGTTTTCCAGCTCCAGCGTCTCGACGAGATCGGAGTTCCAGATCATCGAGCGGTCGGTGACCTTGAGATCGGAGAGTTCACCCCAGATTTCCGAAATGCGCTTGCACCCGGTCTCGAGCGATTCCTGCGTGCGGAAGACGGCGGCGTCCTCCTGCATGGCGCGCTGCATCTTCTCGCGCAGCACCGCCGTCGGCGTGCCGCCGTCGGCATGGCGCAGCTTGTCGAAGCGGGCCATGATCTTGTCGCAGGCCGCCTCGTTGACTTCGGGGATCGACGCCTCGCGGTCGATCACCTCGCCGGCGCGGATCGCCGCGGCGCGGCCGAAGACGACGAGGTCGATCAGCGAGTTCGAGCCAAGCCGGTTGGCGCCGTGAACCGACGCGCAGCCCGCCTCGCCGACAGCCATCAGGCCCGGCGCGACCGCGTCCGGACCGCCATTGGCCGGATTGAGCACCTCGCCCCAGAAATTCGTCGGGATGCCGCCCATATTGTAGTGGACGGTCGGCAGCACCGGGATCGGCTCCTTGGTCACGTCGACGCCGGCGAAAATCTTGGCGGACTCGGAAATGCCCGGCAGGCGCTCATGCAGCACGGCGGGATCGAGGTGGTCGAGATGCAGGAAGATGTGGTCCTTGTCCTTGCCAACGCCACGGCCTTCGCGGATTTCCATCGTCATGCAGCGCGAGACGACGTCGCGGGATGCGAGATCCTTGGCCGACGGCGCATAGCGCTCCATGAAGCGCTCGCCCTCGGAATTGACGAGATAGCCGCCTTCGCCGCGTGCACCCTCGGTAATCAGGCAGCCGGCGCCGTAGATGCCGGTCGGGTGGAACTGCACGAACTCCATGTCCTGCAGCGGCAGACCCGCCCGTGCGATCATTCCGTTGCCGTCGCCCGTGCAGGTATGCGCGGAGGTAGCGGAGAAATAGGCGCGCCCGTAGCCGCCGGTCGCAAGCACGACCATTTTGGCGGAGAAGCGGTGGATGGTGCCGTCGTCGAGGTTCCAGGCAACGACGCCGGTGCAGACACCGTCGTCGGACATGATCAGATCGAGCGCGAAATACTCGACGAAGAACTGCGCCTTGTTCTTGACCGACTGGCCGTAGAGCGTGTGCAGGATGGCGTGACCGGTCCGGTCCGCCGCCGCACAGGTGCGCTGCACGGGCGGGCCGTCGCCGTAATTCTGCATGTGGCCGCCGAACGGGCGCTGGTAGATCTTGCCGTCCTCGGTACGGCTGAACGGCACGCCGTAATGTTCAAGCTCGTAGACCGCCTTCGGTGCTTCCATGGCGAGATACTGCATGGCGTCGACATCGCCGAGCCAGTCGGAGCCCTTGACGGTGTCGTACATGTGCCACTGCCAGCAGTCCGGCGTCATGTTTGTCAGCGAGGCGGCGATGCCGCCCTGCGCCGCGACCGTGTGAGAGCGCGTCGGAAACACCTTGGTGATGCAGGCCGTTCTCAGCCCCTGTTCGGCCATGCCGAGCGTGGCGCGCAGACCCGCGCCACCCGCGCCGACCACGACCACGTCGAACTTGTGGTCTTCGGTGCGATAGGCCGAGCCGTTCTTGGAAGCGTCAGTATTCATCCGTATCGTTCCCTGGAGCCGCTATCCGGGTTCGCCGGGGCAATCAGCCCGCTAAACCCAGTTTCAGGATGGCGAAGACGCAGAGTGCGCCAATCGCGAAAGTGAAGAAGACATTGAGGAGAAGCGCCGCGAATTTCGCGCCTTCGCCGTGCACGTAATCCTCGATGACGACCTGCATGCCGAGCTTGGCATGGTACAGGCCGCTGACGACGACGAGCAGAAGGATGACCGCGACGAGCGGGTGACCGAGCGTCGCGCGGACCTCCTCGTAGGATCCGCCGGCGCAGGATGCGACGATCCACACGAAGGCGATCATCAGCGGCACATTGGCGACCGCGGTGACGCGCTGGCGCCAGAAATGGCTGGTGCCGTCCTTTGCCGAACCGAGACCGGCGGCGCGCTTGTAGGGTGTCAGGATGGACATGGCGTTTCTCCCCTCAGCCCGCAATCGCGGCGATGATCCAGATGACGAATGTCAGCGCCACGGAGGCGGTGATCGTCGCATAGGCGAGCTTCGTCGAAGTGCTTTTCCCGAACAGATATCCGAGATCCCAAGCGAAGTGGCGCAGCCCGCCCAGCATGTGGTGGATCAGCGCCCATGTGTAGCCGAACAGGATCAGCACGCCGAACCACGAGCCGAAGAAACCGTTGACGAGCGCGAAATAATCGGGACCCGACGCCGCGGCGATCAGCCACCACGCGACAAGGATGGTGCCGACATAGAGCGCCATGCCGGTGATGCGATGGGCGATCGACATCATCATTGTCGGAATCGGCTTGTAGATTTGAAGATGCGGCGAAAGCGGACGCTCGCTCTTGGCAGGACTGGAAGCGCTCACGACTGGCTGCTCCTCATATGTGACTCGGGCCGGTGCACGTTGGAGTGCACCCGTTAATAGGGCGGCATTCGCGCCGCGTCAAAGGAACGCGGCATCATAGGTTTCATCCCTTAGTGGGATTGTGCTGCATTGCAACAGCATCGCCGCATTTCAATCGATTGGAATTGGCGTGCGGACGGAAAGGTCTCCGAGGGTTGCATTCAAGGCGCTGTTTCGTAACGCGAAAAGCCATCACCGGGTGCATACCATGGGCTTTTGGCCGGAAACGAACCAGGTCGCGCTGCGCCCTTCCAGGATCAGCGCATGGATACCTTCCGCGTAGCGGACTTTCTGGCCCGCCGGGCTCGCCGGCATGGCGGCCGAATAGCCGCGGCTGTCAGAAGCCGTCACGGTCGCGCCCGCGCGCTCGAGGGTCAGCGTCACATTGTCCGAACACCGATAGCGTGCATCGCCGCCTTGCGAGGACGGAAATCCGTCGAAACCGATGGACTGGCATCCGACAAGGACAATCGGAAGGATGAGAGGAAGGAAGGAACGGGAAAGCGTCATGTCGCCGTCATAGTCCCGGCATTTGTGACGGGCAAGCCGTTATGCGGCGGCGATTGTGCCCTTCGTAATTCGCGTGTTCCGCTCGTGGACGGTCACTCGATTGCGTCCGTTCCGCTTGGCCCGGTAGAGGGCCTTGTCGGCCATATGGACAGCCTCCGGGAACGGCGCGCCGGCGGGCCAGCAGGCGATACCGAAACTCGCCGTCACGGTCGCTCCATCGACACAGTCCTGATTCAGCGCCTCAAGCGCGCACCGGGCGGATTCGGCATAAAGACAGGCCAGTGCTGGGTCCGCTGCCGCGAACACGACCATGAACTCCTCTCCGCCCCAGCGCACGACGAGATCGCCCTCGCGGGCGGAACAATCGAGGATCCGGGCGAAATTCGTTATCACCCTGTCGCCGGCCTCGTGCCCGTAGCGGTCGTTGATCGATTTGAAGCGATCGATATCGGCCATGATCACCATCCGGTCCTGTCCGGCGGCGAAGCCGGCGACACGCGACTCCAGCCCGCGCCTGTTCAGGACGCCCGTCATCGGATCGGTCTCGCTGGTTTCGGTCAGCCCGGCGACGATCTCCATTCCGAACATGACGAACAGGTTCACGGCGATTGCCAGCGCCGCGAACGAGACCGAGAGCTGAAATGTCAGCGCGGCCGCCGACTGCGGATAATTGGCCTGGGTGAGCGTTCCGCCCTCGAACCAGATCACAACAAGCGTGCGCACCAGCAACTGAAGACCGTTCAAAAACACCAGGGCCTGCAGGACGCGATCGACCTTTCGGCGCATCTGCCTCCTCAAGGCGATGGCGGGATAGGCGAACATCACGAACCCGCCGGCGTTCATCAGCAATGTTCGCGCCGTGATCATGTCATGGCCAAACCGGAACCAGGTCAGGAGAGCGAGCGTGCAGACGGAAACGCCGACCAGCGCACGCACAGGTACGCGTGCGCGATAAAAGACGAACATGGCCGCGCTGAAGGTCGCAGCTGTGGCCATGTAAACCGGGTTGATGACAAATATCGCAACGTCCGTCGCCAGCAGCGGCCGTATGAAATCGAACAGTAATCCGACTGCCCCGAGGAGATAGGAGAAGGCGAAAACCTTCAATGCGCGGACATCGCGCGCAAAATGCCACAAAACGGCGAACCCGCAGGAAAACACCAGGAAGATCATCGGGCTGATCAACTGAAAGTAGGACTGTTCCTGCACGACCCCTGACCTCACTACGCCGCGGGCGGCGCAGCCCGGGCGCGTACACCCTATGCCGTCAAATTTGATAGGGAGTTAATAAGGGGCTGCGACCAAAGCGCCCCACAGCCTGCCCGCATGGCACCAAGCCACTTCCGATTCGCCCGGTTCCGCTCTAAAGCGGTATCATGCTCACCATTCTCGCCACCGTCGCGCCGGTTTTCCTCCTCATTGCCTTTGGGTGGATTTCGGTCAGAACGGGGTATCTGCCGGGCGGCATTGCCGAATCGCTGAACGCCTTCGCCGTAAAACTTGCCGTTCCCGTGCTTCTCTTCCGCGCGCTCGAAAGGCTCGACCTTGCCGCCGCCTTCTCGCCGCCTCTGCTGATCAGCTATTATGCCGGCGCGTTTTCCTGTTTCACACTCGGCATCATCCTGGCGCGCAAGTTCTTCAATCGCCGCCCGGGCGAGGCCGTCGCCGTCGGCTTTGCCGCCACTTTCTCCAACTCCGTCCTGCTCGGCATCGCTATCGTCGAGCGCTCGCATGGCCAAGCGTCCCTGACGGCCGCCCTGGGCATCGTCGCCCTGCATGCGCCATCGATCTACGCCGTCGGCATGGTGACGATGGAACTGATGCGCCGCAACGGGCGAACGCTGGTCGAGACCTTCTCTGTCGCCGGACGCTCCATCATCGCCAATCCGCTCATGATCGGGATCCTGCTGGGTATCATTGTCAACGTGACCGGGCACTGGGTTCCGGCCCCGGTCATGGCGGCGGTGGACATGATGGCGGTGGCTGCCATTCCCGTCGCCCTTGTCGGCGTCGGCGCGGCGATGACACGCTACCAGATGAAGGCGAACCTGCCCGAAGCCGGCATGGTCGCCGCGTTGTCGCTCCTGTTGCATCCGGCGATCGCATTCGTGCTGTCGCACTTTGTCTTCGACCTCCCGGCGAATACCGTGCGCGCCGCCGTGACGGTCGCCGCGATGCCGCCCGGCCTGAACATCTACCTCTTCGCGGTGATGTACGACCGCGCGGTCAATCTCGCCGCCTCCGCCTTCCTGCTGGCGACGACGCTCTCCGTGATCACGGTGACGTTCTGGATTTACGTCCTCAACCACGTCGTTCTGGGATGATGGCAGGTGACCTGCGGTCAGGCGACGGCGGATGCCTGTCCTGCCGGGTCCAGGCCGTCGACACAGACGCGGTTTCGGCCCTCGCGCTTGGCGCGGTAAAGCGCCACGTCCGCACGGCGCCCGATGACCCGGACATCGCGGTTGTTCTGGCAAGCTGCAACACCGAAACTCGCCGTGACCGTACGGCCGCCGAGACAGTCATGCGCGAACGCTTCCCATCGGGTCCGCACGCCCTCGGCGAATAGCCGCGCCGCCGAGGCGTCGGCATGGGACAGGATAACAAGAAACTCCTCGCCGCCCCAGCGGACGACGAAATCGCCTTCGCTCGCGGCATCGCACAAGAGACGCGCAAACGCGCTGATGACGAGATCGCCAGCCTCGTGACCATAGCGGTCGTTGACGGCCTTGAACCAGTCGATATCGGCCATGACGACAGCCCGGGAAGAACCGCCCGCCTGTCCGTCGCGGACAAATGAATCGATGCGCGCCTCAAAACCCCGCCGGTTGAGCGTGCCGGTCAGCGGATCGGTTTCGCTGCTTTCGGTCAGCCTCCGCAGAATTTCCGTGCCGTACATTGTGAAAAGAGCGCCGGCGACGGCCAATGAGACGACGGCGAGCAGCATCTGCAGCGTTACCGACGCCAGAGACCCCGCATAATCGGTATCCGCCATTGTCGCGCCGACGAACCAGAAGATCACACCCGTGCGAAGGAGAAGCAAAACGACGCTGGCCACGATCACCGTTTGCAGGATTCGGTGGATCCCATCCCGCATCTCGTGGCGCAGTGCATGGATCGCGTGGAGATAGATCAAGGCGAGGCCGGTATTGATGGCCCATGCGCTGGGGACGACATTGGAGAGGCCGTACCGCAGCGCCGCATAACAAACCATCACTGCCGCTGCGGATATCGTCAGTGTTTTCCAGGGCACCCGGTTCCGGTAACGCGCATGGAGGCCCGCGCAGAAGAAGACGGTTGTCGCAAGGTATAGCGTGCTGAGAACCGCAGAGGCGACACCCGGATAAAACGCGGACTGCAGGAAATCCACGATCATCGCGCAGGAAGCGGCGAAATAAGAAACCGCGAAGAAGCGCAACGAACCGATATCGCGCGCAGTTCGCCACAGCAGGAGAAACCCGCCCGAAAAGGTGAGCGAGATCAAAGGTGTCAGGAGCTGAAAGTAAGACTGCTCGAACATCCGTCTATCCGGTTGGCTGCACGCGGCGGCCATCGTGTCGGGCGAAATGACTAGCAGCCCGCGCTTGCCATCCCGTTAATCCTGGGCAGCGCAATTGTCGAAACGAAAACGGCGCCCGGAGGCGCCGTTGTGTTACTTGCAGTCGGTCCGGCCAAGCGATCCCGCCTTGTCGGCGAGTGCTCTGCAGGCTTCCGGCCACGCCGGGTCCTCAGAATAAAGCGCGCTACGCAGCCAGGCCCAAACCATCCGGCGGGTCAGCTCCAGCCGGTCGGGATCCTCGTCGTCGGTCTCCTTGGCGTCATGGCCTGCGACGCCGCCGAGCCCGTGCTTGCCGCCGGCAAGGCTGAGGAGGTCCTTCGCGCCGGGGCCGTCGGTGAAGGGGTCGAGATGCCATTCGGCGCCGCGGGTCGTCAGGTGCGGATTGTCGTCCGCGTCGCCGGCGACCACGAGCGTCGGCGTCGTCATGGTGGAGAAGTCCGGATTGAGGACATGATAATTCTCGCGCGCGAAGTCGCTGAGGCTGTCGCCACCATTCCCGGGCGCGGCCAGAAGCACACCGGCCTTGTAACGGTCGTCGCGCATGACGACGGTCGGCCCGCCATTCTCGACATCGATCAGCCCGGCGCCGAGGATCATGCCGACGGTCTGGCCGCCCATGGAATGTCCGACGGCGGCAATGCGCTCATGGTCGATCCGCCCGGCAACCGCCGGGACCTGCGCCTCGATCTCGTCGAGACGATCGACAATCATAGACATGTCCTCAACACGAGAGCGCCAGAACAGCGGCGCGCCCGGCGCATCGGGTCCAAGAGCGTAGATCTTCGCGTTCAGGTGGGTCGGCTGGATGACAACGAAGCCGTGCGCCGCCCAAAAATGGGCCACCGGCCCATAACCGTCGAGCGACGGAAGATAGAGCGACGGACCGTGGCCGTGCGACAGGACAATGACCGGCAATCGGTCTCCGGTCACCGGCGCGGACACCCGCAATTCCAGGTCGATGCCACGGCCTGGCGCGGCCAGCGTGACCGGCGCGACGGAGACGACCGCGACGGCGTCCGCGACCGGGATGTTCGCGGCCTTGTCGATGAGCTTGTTCATGACGATTTCCTTCGCTTTGCGATCCGTGTGGCCATGGCCGCCGGGCCGTGTTATTCGGCAGAAACGGAACCATGTTCCGCTGCATATACGGAACGTTGTTCCGCTTATCAAGTGGAATCGTGTTCCGCTTTTAAGAGGCATGCCGTGAGCGAAGACGAAAACAGACAGGACGAAGCGCAGGAACGGCGCGTACGCGCCGATGCGCGGCGGAATCTCGACGGCTTGTTGAAGGCGGCGATGGAGGTCTTCGCGACGTCGGGCGTGGATGCGCCGGTGCGTGAAATCGCCGGCAGGGCCGGCGTCGGTGTCGGCACGCTCTACCGCCATTTCCCGCAGCGCTCGGACCTGATCGTGGCGGTGTTCAGGCGCGAGATCGACGCTTGCGCGGACGATGCGCCGGTGCTGGCGGCGCACTATCCGCCAGGCGTGGCGTTGGCGCGCTGGATGCAGCGTTTCGTGGATTTCGTTTCGGCCAAGCGCGGCTTGTCGGCGGCGCTGCATTCAGGCGACCCGGCCTACGAACCGCTGCCGGCCTATTTCGACGAGCGGCTCCGGCCCGCGCTGGAAAATCTGTTGCAGGCGGCGGAAGAGGCCGGCGAAATCCGCCCCGGCATGGACGCGATCGAATTGCTGCACGCCATCTCGCGGCTGGCGAGCGCGGGAGGCGATGACGCGAGGCGCATGGTGGCGTTGCTGGTGGACGGGCTGCGCTATCGCGCTGGAGATGCGCAGGGCTGAAACGAAAACGGCGCCCGAAGGCGCCGTTTCAAAACCCGAAACTCGCCCGGTCAGAGCGTGCGCACGTCGACGAAATGTCCGGCGATTGCCGCCGCCGCCGCCATGGCCGGCGAGACGAGATGGGTGCGGCCCTTGAAGCCCTGACGGCCCTCGAAATTGCGGTTCGAGGTCGAGGCGCAGCGCTCGCCCGGCGCCAATCGGTCGTCATTCATCGCAAGGCACATGGAACATCCCGGCTCGCGCCACTCGAAACCGGCGGCGAGGAAGATCTTGTCCAGCCCCTCGGCTTCCGCCTGTTCCTTGACGAGGCCGGAGCCCGGCACGATCATCGCGTTGACCGTGGAGGCGACCGTCTTGCCCTCGACGACCTTCGCCACTTCGCGCAGATCCTCGATGCGGCCGTTTGTGCAAGAACCGATGAAGACGCGGTCGATGGAAATGTCGGTCATCTTCGTGCCCGGCTCAAGGCCCATATATTCGAGCGCGCGCTTCTTGGAGGCGCGCTTGTTGGCATCCTCGATATCGTCGGGGTTCGGCACCGAGCCCTCGATGGACACGACGTCCTCCGGCGAGGACCCCCAGGAAACGATCGGCGGCAGATCGGCCGCGTCGAGCTTGACCACCTTGTCGAAATGCGCGCCCTCGTCGGTCTTCAGGGATTTCCAGTATTCGAGCGCCATGTCCCACGCCTCGCCCTTGGGCGCGCGCGGCTTGTCCTTGATATAGGCGAATGTCTTCTCGTCGGGCGCGATCAGCCCGGCGCGCGCACCGCCCTCGATGGTCATGTTGCAGACCGTCATGCGGCCTTCCATCGACAGGGCGCGGATGGCTTCACCGGCGAACTCGATGACATGACCGGTGCCCCCGGCCGTGCCGATCTCGCCGATGATGGCGAGGATGATGTCCTTGGCCGTGACACCTTCGGGAATCTCGCCGTCCACCTGGACCAGCATGTTCTTCGCTTTCTTCTGGATCAGCGTCTGGGTGGCGAGCACATGCTCCACTTCCGACGTGCCGATGCCATGCGCCAGCGCGCCGAAAGCGCCATGCGTCGAGGTGTGGCTGTCGCCGCAGACGATCGTCATGCCCGGCAGGGTAAAGCCCTGTTCCGGTCCGACGATATGCACGATGCCCTGGCGCTTGTCCTTTTCGGAGTAATACTCGACGCCGAAATCGGCGGCGTTCTTTGCCAGCGCCTCGACCTGGATGCGGCTTTCCTCGTTCTTGATGCCTTCGACACGGTCCGGCGTGGTTGGCACGTTGTGATCGACGACGGCCAGCGTCTTCGCCGGCGCGTGTACCTGGCGATGCGCCATGCGCAGACCCTCGAAGGCCTGTGGGCTGGTGACTTCGTGGACGAGGTGGCGGTCGATATAGAGAAGCGACGTGCCGTTCTCGTCGGTATCGACGACGTGGTCGTCCCAGATCTTGTCGTAGAGAGTGCGCGGTGCGGTCATGGTATTTTCCATTCAGGGCTATGAAATTCGTAAGGAAACCGGCCTCGGCCGGGAGCGGAGGACGCTTAGCCGAGCCGCGAAAGCTGCGTCAGCGCGACACGCGCGAAAAAGCGCGACGGCAGGCGCTTGCGGTCCTGCAGCGTGAAGCTCTTGAAGCCCGGATGTCCGAACAGCTGTTCCATGGCGGCGCTCATACCAAGTTTCGTCATGGACGGCAATCTGGGATCCCGCACGGTCGATGCAAGGGTCGCGCCCTCAAGCCTCGTCCCCCGAACCGCTGTGTTCTTTCCGCCGGCGGCGACTCTTTTCCTTCAAATCGAACCAGAACTCGAAGCGGCGGATCAGCGTCAGCGTGAGAATACCGAGGAAAGTCGCGAGCGCCGCAATGGAGAATAGGCCAAGGCCGGCCGCGAGCCCGATCGCCGCAGCCAGCCACATGCCGGCGCCCGTCGTCACGCCGTGAACCTCGCCCTTGAAGAAAACGATGAAACCTGCGGCCAGGAAGGCGACGCCGCCGGTGATCGCCTCGACCAGCCGGAGCGGGTCGGTGCGAAGCGCGTCGGACGAGAATTCCGGCTGGTTGACGAGTTCGATGGCGATCAACGCGAAAGTCGCCGAGGCGACGCTGACGAGGATATGCGTGCGCAATCCCGCGGGTCGTTCCCGCCACTCGCGCTCGAGGCCGAGCACCGCGCCGAGCAGCAACGCCGCCACGAGGCGAAGCGCGATGACGGAGAACGGCAACACGGTTGCGAAATGAGCGGTCAGGGTCTCCTGCATGGTCGAAGCATAACACGCGAGGCGACGAGTCGTTGCATGGCTCAGTTTCGCTCCTGCGCGCGACGCATCCGTTTCTCCAACCGCCTCAGCAGGAGAGACAGGCCGATTGTGAGGATCAGGTAGATATAGGCGACGATGGAATAGGTCTCGAAGAAGCGGAAAGAGCCCGCCGCATAGACCTTGCCCATCTGGGTGATGTCGGCGACGCCGAGTACCGAGACCAGCGAGGAATCCTTGACCATGGCGACGAAATCGTTTCCGAGCGGCGGCAGGATCGTGCGGATCGCCTGCGGGAAGACGATCAGCCGGAAACGTTGCCAGCGATTGAGCCCGAGCGCTTCCGCCGCCTCGACCTGACCATCGTCGACGGCGAGGATACCCGCGCGAAACACCTCTGCGATGAAGGCCGAATAGCCGATCATCAGCGCCAGGATCGCCCGCCAGAGAAGCGAGATATCGCGCACCAGAACCGGATCCATGATCCCCGCCGCCTGCAGCGGTTGGGTGACGAGATTGATCAGCCAGACCAGGGCCGGCGCGCCGACAAAGGCGATGTAGAACAGCAGCACCAGAATCGGGATGCCGCGGATCACCTCGACATAGAAGCGCGCCACCTGCCGCAATATCAGCGAACCGGAAAGGCCCATCAGCGCCAGACCGAGACCGAGCAACGTGGCGAGCGCGAAACCAACCAGCGTGACGAAGATGGTGATGCGCACGCCCCGCGCCACGGTGGAAAAGACCTGCGCGTAGAGATCGCTGGAAGCGATCACCAATGCCAGCGTGGCGCCGATGGCGCAAATCGCCAGCAGCCACCACGGAAAGTCCTTCTCGCCGGAATTCTCGCGACGCACCACGCTGTTACCGCCGCCCCGCCCCTGCCCCTGACCTCACGGCGCGGCTACTGGCCGAGCTTGTAGTCGAGGAACCATTTCTTGTTCAGCGCATCGAACGTGCCGTCCGCCTTCAGCGCGGCGATGGCGGCGTTGATCGGCGCGACGAGGTCGGAGCCCTTCGGGAAGATGAAGCCGAAATCCTCGGTTCCGAGCGGCTCGCCGATCATCTTGAGAGCGCCACCGGAGGATTCGACATAGCCCTGACCCGCAGTACCGTCTGTCAGGACAAGATCGACATCGCCGGTGCGCAGCGCCTGCACCGAGGCGCCGAAGGTTTCGAACAGCTTGATGCGCGCGTTGCCCTCGTCGCCGTCGAGCACGTCATAAACCGCGACATAGAAAGGCGTGGTGCCGGCCTGCGCGCCGACAAGCCCGTCTTCAAACGCGTTGAACGACGCGGCGTCGGTGAAACGCTCCTCGTCGGCACGCACCAGCATGTGCATTTCGGACCGCATATAGGGATCGGAGAAATCGACCTTTTCACCGCGTTCCTCGGTAATGGTGATGCCGGTCATGCCCATGTCGTACTGTCCGTCCGAAACCGCCTGGATCATCGCGTCCCAGGACGTGTTCTGGTATTCGGCCGTGAAATTCAGACGCTTCGCGATTTCGGCGACCGCGTCATATTCCCAGCCGATCGCGTCGCCCGTCTTCGGGTCGACGAATTGCAGCGGCGGATAGGCGTTCTCCGTGACGATGACAACGGTGCGCCCGCCCAGATCGGGAAGGTCTTGCGCCGATGCGGCGACCGGCAAAAGGGTGAGGACGGCGCCAAGGCCGAGGAGGAGACGACGGGATATCATGGATGGCTCCATTTGTGGCTAAGCTGGAACCGCAGAGACTATCCACTGGAGAGCAGGACGCAAGCCGGCGCTGCGTAAACCGCGTTCAGGTGGCCGGCGGCGGCACGAAGGCAGCGAGCTCGGACGGCTCCATCTCTTTCAATCGCCCAAGCGCCTGCTTGTAGGTCGATCCCACGACCTGATCGTATTTTTTCCAGTCGAGCATCGACACGCCACGCACATTCGGCTGGAACAGCATGTCGACCTCGTCGCGCATCGCCTTCTGACGTGCCATCGCCGTCACGATGGACGCGGTCAGCAGCGTGTCGGGCAGGCTTGGCAGGCGATAGCGCCGTTTCCTGCGCGGCAGGAGCGCGTCCATCAGGATGGCCCGCGGCGAAGGCACATCCTCCAGATTGTAGCGTTTCTCGACATTGGGCAGCAGATCGACGCCGATGATCTTGCCGGCGCCCAGCTTTCCGCGCATTACGTCGACCGGAAAATTGTTGAAGCTGCCGCCGTCGAACAGAACCTCGCCATCTTTCAGAACAGGCGGAAAGAGACCCGGTATCGAGAAGCTTGCCACCAGATTGCGGGCGAAGTCGCCATGCATCAGCACCTGCTCGCGATGTTTCGTAAAATTCGAGGCGACGACGAAAAAGGTCTTCCACGTATCCTCGAGGTCGAGCTCCTGTCCGCCGGTGCGCTCGGCAACGAGCATATCGGTGATCTGGCGCGCGCGCTGTCCCTTGATCAGAGACACCAGCGGCGCATAGCTGTAGTCGCCTGTCAGGTTGCCGAAGCGCGAGGTGACGAAGACCCGCCGGGCCATGTCGATGAAATCATCGCCCTCGACCTCCATGGACAGAAACGCGCCCATGATGGCGCCTGCAGACGTACCGCCGACATAGTCGAACTCGACGCCCATCTCGGTCAGGGCGCATGCGACGCCGATATGCGCGAAACCGCGCGCGCCTCCACCGGCAAAGACGATACCGATCGCATTGCCGGTCAGGATACGGCCGAGCCGGCGCATGTCCCGGTCGAGCGTCGGGCGAATGTGAAAATGACGGTCGACCTTGCGGGCGGCCAGCCAGCGCGACGTGCCGCGCGGCGCGACCGCGCCGGCGGGATGCAACAGGACGAGGGCCACGCGACCCTGAACCGAATGGTCGCCCTCCAGCATCTGCTTTTCGAAGCGGCCGGGCGCGGGATCGTCATCCGCATTGGCGACAAGCAGGATCTCGTCCGCGTGGTGGATCGCGGTCGTGGACCAGACAGAATCCTCCGGATCGCCGATGAGGAAGATCGCGTCGTGCTCGCCTTCCATCGCGCCGATCTCGGTGGAGATCTCGCCGCGCGGACGCAGGATATCGGGGCGCGACAGATGCCCGAAACGCTCATGCACCGTATCGGAATCGAGGATGGCGATCCTCTCGCGCCATGGTTTCTGCGCATCGGCCAACCGGTGGACGAAGCTTTGGATATCGATATTTCCGCCGACGGGCAGGATCGTGACGATGACCGGCGGCGCAGGCGCGCGGGTCTTCTGCTGCTGGCGGCGAAACCGCGAGATCACGTGGCGGGTCATCACCAGCGCAAGTTCGGGTTGGCGGCCGATCGCCTGCTCGACCACCTTGCGCGACACCCGGGCGACGAGCGAATTGCGGATCGCGGCCACTTCCGCACTGCGCGCCTCGTCGGTGAACATCGCCAGCTCGCCGACAGGCTCGCCCCGGCCGATATCGCCGAGAACCCGCCGGCTGCCATCGGCCTCGATCAGGATTGCTCTCAACCGGCCCGACAGGACGAAGAACACGTCATCGTCGCGGGCGCCTTGCTCGATCAGGACATCACCGGAATAGAGTTCGATGAAGGTCGAATTTTCTTCCATGAAACGGATGAAGTCATCGTCATCGACGGCGAAGTAGTCTCGCAGGCACGCATGCAGCTGCGGGAGGTGACCATCCACGACCCCGGAACCGCTCTCGCGTCCGGATCTTTCTTCATCGTCCTGTGCGTCGGCGTCGTGCGATGCCTCGCCGGACGCGCGCTCCTCCGTGCGGTCCATGAACTATCCTCTTGTTACAGCTGATAGTTGCAGTTCATTTTCATTTTGACAATAAAAGGACGAAACGAAATTTCGGGCACCCGCCTGTGATCGCCTCGACGAGGCGAAACGGGACGGTGCGCGGCGTATCGGTGTCGAATATCGGCCGCCGGACGATCTCTATGGCGATCAGGGCGAATGCCGCTGAAACAAAGCGGCTGTCCGGCATCGCCCTTGCGACGCGGCCTTGATCGCAAACAAAAAAGGCGGGCCGAAGCCCGCCTTTGAAGGACCTGCCGGAGCAGGGAATATCTTATGCGTTGTTGTCTTCTGCCGGTGCTTCGGCTGCCGCGGCGTCCGCCTCGGCTGCCTTTGCCGCCTCCGCTGCTTCCTGGGCTGCCTTCTCGGCGGCAAGCGCTTCGGCTGCGGCGACCTTCTCGGCCTCGATGCGCGCCTTCTCGTCGAGCATCTTCTGGCGTTCGGCGTCGTTCAGCTTGCGGGAACGGGCATTGGTGTTCTCGGAGATACGGGCCTTTTTGCCGGTCAGGCCGCGCATGTAATAGAGCTTGGCGCGACGCACCTTGCCTCGGCGAACGATTTCGACGGCCTCGACCATCGGCGAAAACATCGGGAACACACGTTCCACGCCTTCGCCGTAGGAGATCTTGCGAACGGTGAAGTTCTCGTTGAAGCCGGCACCACTACGGGCGATGCAGACGCCTTCATAGGCCTGCAGACGGGTGCGCTTGCCTTCCGTAACACGGACCTGCACGCGAACCGTGTCACCCGGGGAAAAATCCGGGAAGGTACGCTTGTCGAGAATTTTCTGGGCCTGTTCGGCCTCGAGCTGGCGGATGATGTCCGTCATGATTTCATTCCTCTTGTTCTTTTGAACCGCCAGAGCGCTCGACAAGGGCTGAAAGTGCGTTGACCGTCATGCCTGGCCCGAAGACCGGAGCGTATTCACGAGATCGTATTTGCTGTTGAGTTAGGGCAATCCGCCCGAATTCCGCGCGTCCATACAGGAGAAAGGGACATTTGTCACGCCTTTTCACCGTAAATCGGGCGACCGGCGACGAGGACAACATGACACCCATTGCACGCAGGCCATGGCGTCGGCTAGGCAAAAACGGGCATTCGGCCCGACCGGGTGGAGCGCCATGACATTGTTCAGTATTTTGATGCTGTTTGCGGCGGGATTTCTCGCAAGCGCGGTCAATGCGATCGCCGGCGGCGGCACCTTCCTCACCTTTGGGGCGATGACGCTGATCGGCATACCGCCGATCGTCGCCAATGCGACCTCTTCGGTGACGCAGTTTCCGGGCTATGTGACGTCTGCGCTGGCCTATTACACCGAGATCCGCAAGGATCTGCGCGAAGCGCTGAAGCTTGGCGCGATCTCGGTGGTCGGCGGCCTCGCGGGCGCGCTGACGCTGCTCGCGCTCTCCAATCCAACCTTCCAGCAGATCGTGCCATGGCTGCTGATCGGCGCGACCGCGCTGTTCGCCGCAGGGCCATGGCTGCGGCCGAGATCGCTCAGTCCCGACCATCCGATGGGGCCCATCGGCCTGTTCGCGCAATTCGTCACCTCCATCTATGGCGGCTTCTTCGGCGCCGGCCTGGGCATCATGACGCTGGCCGTCCTCGGCATCGCGAAGGGCGGCGACTACCACCGGCTCAACGCGATGAAGAACTTCATCGCCGTGCTGATCGCGGCGGTGGCGATCGTCGTCTTTGTCGGCGGCGGCGTGATCGCCTGGCTTCCGGCGGCGATCATGATCCCGGCAGGCGCGCTCGGCGGCTATGCCGGCGTCTGGATGGCAAAGCGCGTGCCGCAATGGGTTGTCCGCGCGCTCGTGATCGCGGTCGGCCTGTTGCTGAGCTGGTATTACTTCACGAAGTGACGAGGCGCGCGGCGCTTTACTTGCCCAGCAGATCCGGCCTTCTCTCCCGCGTCAGCTTCTCCGCTTCCTCGCGCCGCCACTGGTCTATCTTCGCATGATTGCCGGAGGTCAGCACGTCGGGGATGGCGTGACCCTCCCATTCCGGCGGCCGCGTGTAATGCGGATGTTCCAGCAGATTGCCTTCAAAGCTCTCGGTCTCGCCGGAAGCGGAATTGCCCATGACGCCCGGCAGGAGGCGGATGACCGCATCGAGCAGCACCTGCGCCGCGACCTCGCCGCCCGACAACACATAGTCGCCGATCGAGACCTCCTCGAGATCGCGCGCATCGATCACGCGCTGATCGACCCCTTCGAAACGGCCGCAGACGATCACCGCGCCCGGACCTGCCGCGAGATCGCGCACCCGCGCCTGCGTCAGCGGCTTGCCGCGCGGGCTCATCAGCAACCGCGGACGCGGATCGTCATCGCCGGCATTGGCATCGAGTGCCGCCGCGACAATGTCGGCGCGCATCACCATGCCCGCGCCGCCGCCGGCCGGCGTGTCATCGACACTGCGATGCTTGTCGGTGGCGTAATCGCGGATCTGCACGGTTTCGAGCGACCAGTCGCCGCGCCCCAGCGCCTTGCCGGCCAGTGCCTGGCCGAGCGTCCCCGGGAACATTTCGGGATAGAGCGTCAGAACCGTGGCACGGAAGCTCATGCCTCCTCGCCTTCCTCGCCGCGCACTTCGATTTCGTCGGGCCGCACCAGCACCAGCGTGCCGGCATCGAAATCGATCTCCGGCACGGTCTCGCGCGAGAATTCCATGAGAAAGGTCCGCTTGCGCGCCAGACCGCCGCCGGGCGTGACGGGTGCGATCTCCAGAAGATCGCCGGCCCCGAAATTGTGAACGGCGATCACTTCCCCCGTCCTGCCGCCGTCTTCCAGCACCGACAGGCCCACGAGATCCGCGATGAAGAATTCATCATCCTCGAGCTCCTCATCCGGCAACCGGGTCCGATCCACGAACAGTTCGACACCGTTCAGCGCTTCCGCCGCACTGCGGTCGCGCACCTGCTCGAAACGCACGACGACGACCGTCTTTTGCGGCCGGATATCGACCACGTCGAAGGCGCGGCCCTGCATGTCGTAGAGCGTGCCATAATCCGCGAGCGCCAGCGGGTCGCCCGTATAGGGTCGCACGCGCAATTCCCCGCGCACGCCATGCGGCGCGCCGATCACACCCATCAGGACCGGATTGTCGGGCTTTGCCATGTCTTGCTCCGTTTCGGTGCGCGCCGATTACAGGCTTTTGCGGGTTTCGCCAAGCATTCGGGAAATCCCCCGGTAACCATTGCGAGGCAGAATGGGGGCATGTCCGATGACAGCGCCCTTCTCGTCAATGCGAAACCCGATCTCGCCGCCGCGCGGCGCGCCTGGCTCGAACAGCTGAAAGGCGAACGCCGCCTCGCGCCGAAAACGCTGGAGGCCTATGAGCGCGACACGCGCCAGTTCCTGCAATTCCTGACCGGCCATCTCGGCGGGCCGCCCGGCCTTGCCGATATCGCGCAACTGAAGACGCTCGACTACCGCGCCTTCCTCACCAGGCGCCGCGCAGGCGGTGCGCGCGCGCGGACGCTGGGACGCGGCCTCGCCGGCATTCGGTCCTTCATGCGCTATCTCGAACGGCAAGGGCTGGCCAATGCCGCCGCGGCCACGGGCCTGCGCGCGCCGCGGCAGCCCAAATCGCTTCCCAAGCCCCTGACCGTCGCCGACGCGCGCAAGGCGGTCGATGCATCCGAGCAGCTGCACGCCGAGCCCTGGATCGCGGCGCGAAACGCGGCCGTCCTGACGCTGCTCTATGGTTGCGGGTTGCGCATAGGCGAAGCGCTCGACCTGACCGGAGAAGCCTTGCGCGACCGCCGCGAAAAGGCGATCGCGATTACCGGCAAAGGCTCGAAAACCCGCATGGTGCCACTCCTGCCCGTAGTCTTCGATGCGGTCGATCTCTACCGCCGGCTTTGCCCCTGGGATCTCGAACTCGACCAGCCGCTGTTTCGCGGCGCGCGCGGCGGAGCATTGCAGCCCGGTGTCCTTCAGCGCGACATGCGGGCGCTTCGCGGCGCCCTCGGCCTGCCCGAGACGGCGACGCCGCATGCGCTGCGCCATTCCTTCGCAACCCATCTGCTGGGCAGCGGCGGCGACCTGCGGACAATCCAGGAATTGCTGGGCCACGCCAGCCTCTCGACCACACAGGTCTATACAGGGGTCGATACCGCGCGACTGCTCGACGTCTATCGCAACGCGCATCCGCGCGCGCGGGGCGGATAGCGACGGAATTTTGCGCCGATATTAACGGAATCATTGCCCTTGGCTGCCAGATTGCCCGTATGAACGCCATGACAGACCGTCTTGACCGGATGACCGGTCCGCTCCTCGCCGCGCTCGGCGCCGTCAACGCGCTCTTCGCGTTGATTTTCCTCGCCGTGCTGCTTGTCGCCATGCATGCAATGCCGGCAGCGGCCGACGACTGCCGGGGCGAGAATATCCTCGCCGCCATGCGCGACGACGACCCGGAGGCCTACAAGCGCCTGCGCGCGGAGGCGGAGGCAACGCGCAACGGAGACACGCTCCTTTTCCGCATCGACAAGCCGGGCGTCGAGCCCTCCTGGCTCTTCGGCACCATGCACCTGACCGACGAGCGAGTGATCGACCTGCCGGAGAACGCCCGCAAGGCTTTCGAGACCTCGGCCACGGTGGCGATCGAATCGACGGAAATCCTCGATCCGGCCAAGGCGCAGCTTGCGCTTTTCTCCAAGCCCGAGCTTACAATGTTCACCGGGAGCGACGATCTCTCGGACTATCTGACCGACGAACAGCGCGAGATCCTCAAAACGGGACTTGCCGCGCGCGGCGTCCAGCTTGCTCTTGTCGAGCGCATGAAGCCCTGGCTGATCACCGGCATGATCGCCCTGCCGCCCTGCGAACTCGACCGCAAGAAGGCGGGCCAGTCCTTTCTCGACCTGAAATTGGCGCAAGATGCAGACAAGGCGGGCAAGGACCTGGCGGGGCTGGAAACGATCATGGAACAGTTCGAGGCGATGGCCTCGCTGCCGATGGAATTCCATGTCGCCGGTCTCGTCGAGACCATCGCGCTCGGCGACCGCATCGACGACATCATCGAGACCATGATCCAGCTCTACGTCGCGGGCGATACCGGCGCGATCTGGCCGATGCTGCGCACAGTCAGCCCCGAGATGGATACGGACGGCGAACTCGCCGACAGCTATGCCGAGTTCGAGGAAACCATGGTTCATGTCAGAAACGAGACCATGGTCGAGCGCTCCCTGCCGCTGCTCGACAAGGGAAGCGCCTTCATCGCCGTCGGCGCCCTGCACCTGCCGGGCGACAAGGGGCTCGCAGCACTGTTCGAGAAAGCGGGCTACAAGGTGACGCCGGTCTACGAATAAACCGCTCCCGGTCTTGTGATCGGCGTGAAACTTGGCGATTTGCCCTTTCTGCGCTAGCCTTTCCCTGCCCGGACCTGTCCGGGTCAGCAATAGGAGCAGCGCATGACACCGAAAGCACTGGCCCTCGGCCTTGCAGCGGCGCTCTTCGTATCCGGCAGCGCAATCGCCTGCCCGATGCATGACGTGGTTGCAGAAAACCAGACGCCCGTCGACTATTCCAAACTCGAGAAGATGGAAGTGGCAAAGGTGCCTGTCGACGCATGGCTCATCAAGTATCTCGACGCCTGGGAACAGGCCTGAGAAAAGACTGATCTCCAATCGACTGAAACCGGCGTCCAAGTGGCGCCGGTTTTTTTGTCATCCGCGCCGATGGAACGGTTTGCGCATGTCGTCGTTGTCATCCCAATCGCACAAAGGAGACGATTATGACGACTCAGGACCGTGAAACTCGTATCGTTTACACGAATGGCGGCGCCGGCTGGCTCATCGCCGCCCTGCTGCTCGTGGTTATCGGCATGGGTGGATTTTACCTCTACCAGTCCGGCGCTTTGACAGGCTCGAACGATGTCAGCGTTACGATCGACGTTCCCGAGGAGGTCGTTCCGGCCCCGCCAGCGGAATAACCGCCTCGATACGAAAACGGGCCCGCGAGGGCCCGTTTTTTTGTGCGGCATTTCAACCGCGATCACATGTGGATCGGCTTGCCAAAGGCAGTCGCCAGCGCCGCTTCGCGTACGGTCTCCGACATGGTCGGATGCGCGTGGCATGTCCGCGCCAGATCCTCAGACGACCCGCCGAACTCCATCAGCACCGCCGCCTCGTGGATCATTTCGCCCACGCCATGGCCGACCATGTGCACGCCGAGCACGCGGTCGGTTTTCTTGTCGGCGAGAATCTTGACGAACCCGTCGGTCGCCAGCATCGCCCGCGCACGCCCGTTCGCCGCGAAGGGGAATTTGCCGGACGTGTACTCGATCCCGGCTTTCTTCAGTTCTTCCTCGGTCTTGCCGACGGACGCGACCTCCGGCTCGGTATAGACCACGCTCGGAATGACGTCGTAATTCACGTGCCCGTGCTGTCCGGCGATGATCTCGGCGACGGCCATTCCCTCGTCTTCGGCCTTGTGCGCCAGCATCGGCCCCTCGACCACGTCGCCGAGCGCATAGATACCGGTGACCGAAGTCTGCCAGTGATCATTGATCTGGACGCGGCCGCGTTCATCGAGCACGACGCCTGCCTTTTCCAGTCCGAGACCGTCGGTAAAGGGTTTGCGGCCGGTGGAGACCAGCACGATGTCGGCCGAAACGGTTTCCGCGTCTCCGCCCTTCACCGGCTCGAACGTCACATCCGCGCCCTTGCCGGATTTCTCGACGCCGGTCACCTTCGCGCCGAGGTTGAACTTGATGCCCTGCTTCTCCAGCATCCGCTGGAACTGCTTCGACACCTCGCCATCCATGCCGCCGAGGATCTTGTCGAGATACTCGATGACCGTAACCTCAGCGCCGAGGCGTTTCCACACCGAGCCGAGTTCCAGGCCGATGACGCCGCCGCCGACCACGATCATGTGACCGGGAACCTTGGACAGTTCCAGCGCGCCGGTCGACGAGACGATCGTTTTCTCGTCGAACTCGACCTCGACGCCCGGAATGCCCGCGACGTCGGAGCCGGTGGCGATGACGATGTTCTTCGCCTCGATCTCCTGCTCCTTGCCGTCCTCGCCGGTCACCGAGACCTTGCCCTCACCGAGGATTTTGCCGGTTCCCGTTATCCAGTCGATCTTGTTCTTCTTCATCAGGAAGGCGACGCCATCGACATTCGATTTCACGGTCGCATCCTTGTGCGCCATCATCGCCTTGAGATCGAGCTTGGGCTTGTTCACCTTCACGCCCATCTTCGGCAGCGTGTGCTCGGCTTCCTGGAAAGCCTCGGACGCCTGCAGAAGCGCCTTCGAGGGAATGCAGCCGATATTCAGGCAGGTGCCGCCAAGCGTTTCGCGTTTTTCCACGATCGCGGTCTTGAGGCCGAGTTGCGCGCATTTGACAGCGCACACATACCCGCCCGGTCCCGATCCGATTACGACGACGTCATAGCTGCTCATGAGATTTCCTGACTTTCATGAATGGTTTCGCTTTGAGGTTCGGCCGCTCCGCGCGGCATGCGGTTTCGCGTTCCATCGACGGATGCAAGGGATATGACGAGGACTATCATACCTTCAACCAGCAACGATATGCCAATGCCGAAAATGGTCGAAATGCCGATCAGATCGTGCTGCAACTCGATATCCGCCGTCGACCGGCCGCACCACGCTCATACTGCTCGCGACGATCGCCATGGTCGCCCTAGCGCCCGCCGGTCACGTCGAGCGTGGCGCCCGTCGAATAGGAGGCATCCTCCGACAGGAGGTATACAATCGCCTGCGCGACTTCGTCCGCGGATCCCCCGCGCTGCATGGGGACCTGTTCCCGCATCTGCGCCACGCGTTCCGGCTCGCCGCCCGAGGCATGGATTTCAGTGTCGATGATGCCGGGCCTCACCGCGTTGACGCGAATACCCTCGGTCGCGACCTCCCGCGCCAGGCCGATCGTCAGCGTGTCGATCGCGCCCTTCGACGCCGCATAATCGACATACTGGTTGGCCGCGCCGATCCTGGCCGCCGCCGAGGTCAGGTTGACGATGGCGCCGCCATCGCCGCCATGTCGCGTCGACATGCGCCTTACCGCCTCCCGCGCACAAAGGAAAACACCGGTGACATTGATCGCGAACATCCGCGAAATTCGTTCGGCGCTCATCTCGTCGACCCGCGCGGACACATCGACGATGCCGGCATTGTTGACAAGGCCATCGAGCCGGCCCCAACGGGTATCGACGGCATCGAACATGGCCAGGATATCCGCCTCGCGGGCCATATCGGCCTGGATCGCAAAAGCCTCGCCGCCCTCCGCGACGATTTGCGATACCACGGAAGCGGCGGCCGCCTCGTCGCGGGCATAGTTGACCGCGACCCGCCAGCCGCGTCGTGCGGCCAATTGAGCCGTCGCCGCGCCGATACCGCGCGAACCGCCGGTGACGATCAGAACCTTGGAATCGGCGCTCATTCCTGACATCCGCTGAGTTCGAGGATTTCCGCCGGCCTGTGCACGGGACCTTCACCATCGTAGGCAGGATTCATCCAGAGCATGGCGGTAAGGTTGGGCAGGAGGATCTGGCGTGCCGCGTCCTCGCCCGCCACCGGCAGTTCGATGAGCTTCCCGGTCTCGTCGGTGCCGTAGACCACGCTGCGGTAGAGGAGACAGGCGTCGAGTTCCTCGCCCGTCACGTCGCCCTCGGGGCAATTGTGCGGCGTAACGATCTCCGGCTGGCGCAACCCGTGCGTCGCCTCGACATAGCCGGTCATCACCGGCCCGTCGCGAAAAATCAGGCGCACCTCATGCGCCATCATCACCGCGTCGCCACGGCCGACGAATTCAAGCGCGGTGTTGCCGTCGGCGCTTTCATAGACCGCAAGCTCCTGCGGACAGGCCGCGACGGCGGGATACGTGAAGAACGTGCCCGCCGCCAGGATCGCACCGATTGCCTGCATCCGCATGCCGGCCGCCTTTCGCTGCTCCGGATCAGAGATCGAGGACGAGACGCTCCGGATCCTCGAGGCTTTCCTTCACGCGCACCAGGAAGGTCACGGCTTCCTTGCCGTCGACGATCCGGTGGTCGTAGGAGAGCGCCAGATACATCATCGGACGGATCACAACCTGTCCGCCGATCGCCATCGGGCGCTCCTGGATCTTGTGCATGCCCAGAATGCCCGACTGCGGCGCATTGAGGATCGGCGACGACATCAGCGAGCCGTAGACACCGCCATTCGAGATCGTGAAGGTGCCGCCCTGCATGTCGGCCATGCCGAGCTTGCCGTCACGCGCCGCCTTGCCGAGACGTCCGATTTCCTTCTCGACCTCGGCGATGGACATCTGGTCCGCATCGCGCACCACCGGAACGACGAGACCCTTGTCGGTGCCCACCGCGACGCCGATGTGGCAGAAGTGCTTGTAGATCACGTCGGTGCCGTCGATCTCGGCATTGACCGCCGGAACTTCCTGCAGCGCGTGGGTCACGGCCTTGGTGAAGAAGCCCATGAAGCCAAGCTTCACGCCATGCTTCTTCTCGAACAGGTCCTTGTATTTCTTGCGCATCTCCATGACCGCCGTCATGTCCACCTCGTTATAGGTGGTCAGCATGGCAGCCGAGTTCTGCGCATCCTTGAGCCGGCGCGCGATGGTCTGGCGCAGCTTGGTCATGCGCACGCGTTCCTCGCGGTCGGCATCCGCCGAGGGCGATTCCGGGCGGGCGGCCTTCGGCGTCTCGGCGGGGCTCGACGGAGCACCCGAGGCCAAGGCCTCGATGACGTCACCCTTCAGCACCTGGCCGCGCTTGCCGGAGCCGGAAACCTGCTCGGCGGAAACGCCCTTGTCGGCCATCATCTTGGCGGCCGACGGGGCCGGCGGCATGTCGCTGTCGCGACCACGGGCATTTTCCATGCCGACCGTGTCGACCTCGGAGCCGGACGGAGCCGGTTCAGGCTCTTTCTTCGCGGGTGCTTCGTCCTTCTTTCCACCGGAGTCGGATGCGGCGGCTCCTGCGCCTGATCCTTCCTCCAGCATGCCGAGCAGTGCGTTCACCTCGACCGTGTCGCCCTCCTTGGCGATGATCTCGCCAAGCGTGCCCGCGGCCGGCGCCGGCACTTCCAGCGTCACCTTGTCGGTTTCGAGCTCCAGCAGCGTCTCGCCGTCGCTGACGGCCTCGCCCTGCTTCTTGAACCATTGGCCAATCGTCGCCTCGGTGACGGATTCGCCAAGCGTCGGTACGCGAATTTCTTTTGCCATCGTTTCGTCTTTCCAGATCCGTGTTTCGGTGCGGCTTTAGTCGCCGAGCGCGTCTTCCAGGAAGGCCGCGAGCTGTTCCTTGTGTTTCGACATCAGGCCCGTCGCCGTCGACGCCGAAGCGGCACGGCCGGTGTAACGGACGCGCTGGTGCTTGGCATTGATATGGGCGAGGACCCATTCCAGATAGGGATCGATGAAGGCCCATGCCCCCATGTTCTTCGGTTCCTCCTGACACCACACCATGTCGGCGTTCTTGAAACGCGACAATTCGGTGATCAGCGCCTTTGCCGGGAACGGATAGAGCTGTTCCAGACGCAGCAGGTAGATGTCGTTGATGCCCCGCGCCTCGCGCTCCTCGTAGAGATCGTAATAGACCTTGCCGGTGCACATCACGACGCGACGGATCTTGGAATCCGTCACCAGCTTGATCGGGCCGTCCTTGCGGTATTCCGCGTCGTCCCACAGCAGGCGGTGGAACGCGCTCTCGCCCGACATCTCGTTGAGTGTCGAGACCGCGCGTTTGTGGCGCAAAAGTGATTTCGGCGTCATCAGGATGAGCGGCTTGCGGAAGTCGCGTTTCAACTGCCGGCGCAGGATGTGGAAATAGTTGGCCGGCGTCGTGCAGTTCGCCACCTGCATGTTGTCTTCCGCGCACATCTGCAGGAAGCGTTCGAGACGCGCGGAGGAATGCTCCGGTCCCTGCCCTTCATAGCCATGCGGCAGCAGGCAGACGAGGCCCGACATGCGCAGCCATTTGCGCTCGCCGCTCGAGATGAACTGGTCGAAGACGACCTGCGCCCCGTTGGCGAAGTCGCCGAACTGGGCTTCCCAAAGCGTCAAGCCGTTCGGCTCGGCTAGCGAGTAGCCGTATTCGAAACCGAGCACGGCCTCTTCCGAAAGCATCGAGTTGATGACCTCGAAGCGGCCCTGGCCGGCCGAGATGGCGTTGAGCGGCACGTAGCGGCTTTCATTCTCCTGATCGTACAGGACCGAATGGCGCTGCGAAAAGGTGCCGCGCTCGCAGTCCTGACCGGACAGCCGCACGCCATAGCCTTCCTGGACAAGCGCCCCGAAGGCCAGCGCCTCGGCGGTCGCCCAGTCGATGCCCTCGCCGGTCTCGATCATCTTGGCGCGGTTGTCGATGAAGCGCTTGACAGTGCGATGGACGTTGAAGCCGTCCGGCACCAACGTCAGCTTCTTGCCGATCTCCTTGAGCGCCTTCATCGGCATCGCGGTCTTGCCGCGCCGGCGTTCGTCCTCGTTGTCGGCTTTCGACAGACCCGACCATTTTCCATCGAGCCAGTCCGCCTTGTTGGGCTTGAAGGTTTCGCCGGCCTCGAACTCGACCTCGAGATGCTCGCGCCAGTCCGCTTTCATCTTGTCGTATTCGTCGACCGTGATCAGCCCTTCCGAGATCAGCTGGTCGGCATAGATCTGCGCCGTCGTCTTGTGCTGGCGGATCTTCTTGTACATCAGCGGCTGGGTGAATGCCGGCTCGTCGCCTTCGTTGTGGCCGAAGCGGCGATAGCAGAACATGTCGATGACGACCGGCTTGTGGAACAGCATCCGGAACTCGGTCGCCACCTTCGCGGCATAGACCACCGCTTCCGGATCGTCCCCATTCACGTGGAAGATCGGCGCCTCGATCATCTTCGCCACGTCGGACGGATAGGGCGAGGACCGCGAGAAGCGCGGATTGGTGGTGAAACCGATCTGGTTGTTGATGATGAAATGCAGCGTGCCCGCCACGCGGTGTCCGCGCAGCGCCGACAGGCCGAGGCATTCCGGCACAACGCCCTGGCCCGCGAAGGCGGCGTCGCCGTGGATCAGCAGCGGCAGCACCTTGGAGCGCTGCTCGAGGCCGACGATCTCGTCGCGCTGCGAACCACCGGCAAGCTGGTCCTGCTTGGCGCGCGCCTTGCCCATGACCACGGGATCGACGATTTCGAGGTGCGACGGGTTCGCGGTCAGCGACAGGTGAACCTTGTTGCCGTCGAACTCGCGGTCCGAAGACGCGCCGAGGTGGTATTTCACGTCGCCGGAACCTTCGACCTCGTCGGGTGTGAAGGATCCGCCCTTGAACTCGTTGAAGATGGCGCGATGCGGCTTCGCCATGACCTGGCTCAGCACGTTGAGGCGGCCGCGGTGGGCCATGCCGAAGACGATGTCCTTCATGCCCATCGCGCCGCCGCGCTTGATGATCTGCTCGAGCGCCGGGATCAGCGACTCGCCGCCGTCAAGGCCGAACCGCTTGGTGCCCTTGTACTTGACGTCGATGAACTGCTCGAAGCCTTCCGCCTCGACCAGCTTCTGCAGGATCGCCTTCTTGCCGTTGGGCGTGAAGGTCACGCCCTTGTCCGGCCCCTCGATACGCTGCTGGATCCAAGACTTCTCCTCCGGATTGGAGATGTGCATGAATTCCACGCCGATCGTCGAACAATAGGTGCGCTTCAGGATGCCCAGCATTTCCGGGATCGTGGCGAATTCCAGCCCGAGCACATTGTCGATGAAGATCTTCCGGTCGTAGTCCTCCGGGGTGAAGCCATAGGCCTCCGGCGACAATTCGTTGTAGTCCTCAAGCGGCTTGGCGATGCCCAGCGGGTCGAGCTCGGCATGCAGGTGACCGCGCATGCGATAGGCGCGGATCATCATGATCGCGCGCACAGAATCGCGCTGCGCCTTGACGATGTCCTCGTCGGAAATCGAAAGCGCCTTCCCGGCCGCCTTCTCCTTCAGCTTCGTGCCCATATGGGCTTCGACTTCCGCCCAGTTGCCGTCGAGCGCCGAGGTCAGGTCGCCATTCGGGGTCAGCGGCCAGTTGTCGCGCTCCCACGACGCGCCCTGCGCGTTCTTGCGCACATCCTCTGGCTTGTCGTGCAGATCGCCGAAGAACGCCTGCCATTCCGACGGCAGCGACGCCGGGTTGTCCTGGTACTGCGCGTAGAGTTCCTCGATGTAGTGGGCGTTGCCGCCATAGAGGAACGAGGTCTGCGCGAAAAGATCGTTGAGTTCGTCGGTGCGTGCCATTTGCTTCACCTTGTGCGGGCCCTGCGGCCCTCCTGGGTTCGATACGCCTGCGGCGCTTTTGCGTTTCCTTGGCGGTCTTTCGCCGCCTGCCCCGTCTTGGCCGGGGCGGCGAACCGCCCCGGTTCAGTCTTCAGCCCTTGAGCACTTCGACAAGCGTCTTGCCGAGTTGCGCCGGGGAGGGCGAGACGCGGATGCCCGCATCCTCCATCGCCGCGATCTTGTCTTCCGCGCCGCCCTTGCCGCCGGAGATCACCGCGCCGGCATGGCCCATGGTGCGTCCGGGAGGCGCGGTGCGGCCCGCGATGAAGCCGACCATCGGCTTCGAGCGGCCCTTCTTGGCCTCGTCCCTCAAAAACTGCGCGGCATCCTCTTCCGCCGAGCCGCCGATTTCGCCGATCATGATGATCGACTCGGTTGCGTCGTCGGCGAGGAACATTTCCAGCATGTCGATGAATTCGGTGCCCTTGACCGGGTCGCCGCCGATGCCCACGGCCGTCGTCTGGCCCAGTCCTTCATTCGTGGTCTGGAACACTGCCTCATAGGTGAGCGTGCCGGAGCGCGACAGGACGCCGACGGAGCCTTTCTTGAAGATCGAACCCGGCATGATGCCGATCTTGCATTCTTCCGGCGTCAGCACGCCCGGGCAGTTCGGTCCGATCAGGCGCGACTTCGACTTGTCGAGTTTCGCCTTGACGTTGACCATGTCCATCACCGGGATGCCCTCGGTGATGCAGATGATGAGCGGAACCTCGGCCTCGATCGCCTCGATGATCGCGGCGCCCGCGCCTGCCGGCGGCACGTAGATCACCGACGCATTGGCGCCGGTCGCTTCCTTGGCCTCACCGACGGTGGCGAAGATCGGCAGTTCCGCACCGGCCTTCTCGCCCGCGCCCTCGCCGGCCGTCCAGGTCTCTCCACCCTTCTTCGGGTGGATGCCGGCGACCATCTGCGTGCCGTGATAGGCCAGCGCCTGCTCGGTGTGGAAGGTGCCGGTCTTGCCGGTCAGCCCCTGCACGAGAACCTTGGTGTCTTTGTTGATCAGAATGGACATATGCCTTGCAGCTCCTTATTCCGCGCCGTCCGGCTCGGACGTTTCGAATTTCAAAAGTACACCCGCAAATCCCGACGCATCGCGCATCGGGCTGCCCTTGGTGATGAAGAAGAGATTGGTGTCGAGGGTTCGCGGCAGCTTCGGCGACGGCCCCCATGTATAGCCCGTCATGCCCTTTTCCTCGATGGTCTCGCCGGGCGGCGTGCCGAGGAAATCGGTGACGAGTTGTGGGTCGACCGGCGCGGTTGCGCCGAAATCGTAGAGATAGCAGCCGATCAGCGTGATGATCTCGGGCGCATGCACACGGGTCACCACCACGAAATGCGGATCGCCACCGATGAAACCGCCAAAGGCGGACCGCTCGTAGGTCCAGCCCTTCTCCGCCTCCTCGAGGATCGCCTTGTCCGATTTCTGCAACAGCTTCTGAAGGTCTGCATCGTCGGTAGGCTCGAGTTCCTTCCAGCCCAGTGAACGGACATGGTCGCGCGTGCCCGCATAGCTCAGCCGTTGCGGCACGCAGGCCTGGCGGAACGCATTGACGAAGGTTTCACCGTCCGGCACATGCGCCTTCGCGGCGCCCGAGAACGCGAAAACGGCAGAGAGGATCGCAATGGCGCGAAACAAACCAGTCACGACGATGCCCTCACCTGCCCGTGGTGCCGGGCGGCATGGACGCCCGAAAGCCCGATGATGAATAGCAGCACCGCCAGCGCACCGGCAAACATCGCCGCCGGCACGATCAGGAAGGCGTCCTCGCAATCATGGGTGAGGCCCTTCGCGGCCTCGATCCGGCATGCGGCCGCGTCCGTTTTCGCGACCCCGTAAAGCCACCACAAGGATAGCGCGGTCAGGCCGACAAGACCCGCCACGCCAGGCAGCAGCCGGCGACGGCACCAGTTGCCGAAGGATGCCGGCTTGCCGAATGCGAACAGCACGACGAACGCCGCGGCCAGAACGGCGGCGCTTGCGACGATCATCGTGTCGAGCTGGTTCACTTCGGGTTCTCCTGTGGTCCGGCCGCGCAGGCCGATCCGGCTCGGTTACGCGTCTTCGACGGCCTTGACGATCTTCTGCGCCGCGTCGTCGAGATCATCGGCGGCGATGACATTCAGGCCGCTTTCGTTGATGATCTCCTTGCCCTTCTCGACATTGGTGCCTTCGAGGCGGACGACCAGCGGAACCTTCAGGCCCACTTCCTTCACGGCGGCGACAACGCCCTCGGCGATCACGTCGCAGCGCATGATGCCGCCGAAGATGTTGACGAGGATGCCTTTGACGCTCGGATCGGCGGTGATGATCTTGAAGGCCGCGGTGACCTTCTCCTTCGAGGCGCCGCCACCGACATCGAGGAAGTTCGCCGGCTCCTTGCCGTAGAGCTTGATGATGTCCATCGTCGCCATGGCAAGGCCGGCGCCGTTGACCATGCAGCCGATGTCGCCATCCAGCGCCACATAGGCGAGGTCGTATTTCGACGCCTCGATTTCCTTCTCGTCCTCTTCCGACTTGTCGCGCAGCGCCATGATGTCATCGTGGCGGAACAGCGCATTTCCGTCGAAGGAAACCTTGGCGTCGAGAACGCGCAGATGGCCGTCCTTCATGACGATCAGCGGATTGACCTCGAGCAGGCTCATGTCCTTCTCGATGAACGCCTTGTAGAGGATCGGGAACAGCTTGAGCCCGTCCTTGGCCGCGTCCTTCGTCAGTTTCAGCGCCTTGTTGAGTTTCTTCGAGTCGGCATCGGTGACGCCCGTCTCCGGGTCGATCGGCAGCGTCAGGATCTTCTCGGGCGTCTCTTCCGCGACCGCCTCGATATCCATGCCGCCCTCGGTCGACACCACGAAGGCCGGACGGCCGACGGTGCGGTCGATCAGGATCGAGAGATAGAGTTCGCGGTCGATGTCGGCGCCGTCCTCGATGTAGAGGCGGTTGACCTGCTTGCCGGCCGGGCCGGTCTGCTTGGTCACCAGCGTGTTGCCGAGCATTTCCCTGGCGTTCTCGACGACTTCCTCGACGGACTTCGCAAGCCGCACGCCACCCTTGGCGTCCTCGCCCAGTTCCTTGAACTTGCCCTTGCCGCGTCCGCCGGCATGAATCTGGCTCTTCACCACGTAAAGCGGTCCGGGCAGCTTCTGGGCCCATTCCTCTGCCTGTTCGACGGAGTAGACAGCCACGCCGCCGGCGACGGGAGCGCCATATTCATGCAGCAGCCGCTTGGCCTGGTATTCATGGATATTCATGAGGATTTCCCTTGTTCAAAATCTTGCCGTTATTGGCCTTCGGGCACTGCGCCGCCCATTGAAAACACTTTCGGATCGTTACCGCCGATCACGATCGGCGCATCCGTTCCGCATACATGGCGCGCGGCGAAGGCGGCAGCGCCACGGGCAACGCCGTTGGCCTGTTCGGTCGCCGCATCGACCGCCGCGACAACGCAACCCGGCGCGCCCGGCTGCCCGATGCTGGAGACGACCAGAACCTGTGCGCGGTCTTCCGGACCGCCCGTTACGCCGGAATCGAGATGGAAACGGATGATCGCCGCAAACGGCACGCCGTTCTCGTCGAGCCGCCATTCAACCTTGTCGCCGATCGTGTTGAACGGGCCGAAGGTCTCGAAGAGATCGTTCGGCGCGCCGAAATCGACATCCATGCGCGCATCGCCGTCGCTGACATAGACGGGAATGCCGTCATGGCCCGCGCATTCGAGTTCGACGCCCGCGCCTTCCTCATGCGTTTCGAGAACCGTGCAGGCGTCGAGATCGAGATCCGTATAGACGCTTTCCGCCGCTTGCGCGGAACCGGCCCACGCACCGATCACGAGAATCCCGGCCGCCATGCTCCGCAGGGCGGCTCGGGAAAATATCGGGTCGGCGTCTTGCGGCATCGCGCGGACCCTATTTCAGGTTCGGGGCGATACCGCGGCAGGCCTCGCAGAGGCCGGCGACGGATTCGACGGACTTGTCGAACTGCTTCTGTTCGCTCTTGTTGAGCTCGATCTCGATAACCCGCTCGACACCGCCGGCGCCGATGATCGTCGGCACGCCGACATACATGTCGGAGACGCCGTACTGTCCTTCGAGATAGGCCGCGCAGGGCAGAACCCGCTTCTTGTCCTTGAGATAGGATTCGGCCATCGCAATCGCCGAGGCGGCCGGTGCGTAATAGGCGGAACCGGATTTCAACAGTCCGACGATCTCCGCGCCGCCGTCACGGGTGCGCTGGATGATCTCGTCCAGCCGGTCCTTGGAGACCCAGCCCATCTTGACGAGGTCGGTCAGCGGAATGCCGGCGACCGTGGAGTAGCGCGCCAGCGGCACCATCGTGTCGCCATGGCCGCCGAGCACGAAGGCGGTGACGTCCTCGACGGACACCTTGAATTCCTCGGCGAGGAAGTAGCGGAAGCGCGACGAGTCGAGAACGCCGGCCATGCCCACCACCTTGTTCTTCGGCATGCCGGAGAACTGCTGCAGCGCCCAGACCATCGCGTCGAGCGGGTTGGTGATGCAGATCACGAAAGCGTCGGGGGCGTATTTCTTGATACCCGCGCCGACCTGCTCCATCACCTTCAGGTTGATGCCGAGGAGATCGTCGCGGCTCATGCCAGGCTTGCGCGGCACGCCGGCCGTCACGATGCAGACATCGGCGCCCTTGATGCCCTCATACGAATTCACACCCGCGAACGTCGCGTCGAAACCATCGACCGGCGAGGATTCCGCGATGTCGAGACCCTTGCCCTGCGGAATGCCTTCCGCGATGTCGAACAGGACGACGTCGCCCAGTTCCTTCAAACCGATCATGTGTGCGAGCGTCCCGCCGATCATGCCGGAACCGATGAGTGCAATCTTGTTGCGTGCCATGTGGGAATGTTTCCGTTGAAGTGCCGTAAGGTGAATTTACCGGGCGCGACCCTTGGTCGCACAAACCGCATTATCGGGAACGGACGTGACTCACTCCCGGAAAAAAATCAACTGAAACTTTCGTCATTAATGTTTTCAAACGTTTAGATAATTTAGGATTTACGTAAACGTAAGAATTATTTCCGAATTTTTCTCACATGGCGCTATTTTGAGCGACCCGGAACCGTGTGTTCAATCAAATCCCAACGGTTGCCGAAGGGATCGGCGAAGACGGCGACGATCCCGTAGGTCTCCTGGCGCGGTGCCTCCAGGAAGGATACACCGGCTTGTGTGAAGGCCTGATGATCACGGCCGAATCCTCCGTCTCAAGAAAGAAAGCCACTCGGCCGCCGGTCTGATTGCCGATCGCCGCCTGCTGCGCCAGGCCCTCGGCCCTTGCCAGCAGTAACGCCGCTCCGCCGCCCGCCGGCGCGACACGCACCCAGCGCTTCGTTTCCGACAATTTCGTGTCCTCGAGGAGTTCGAAACCGAGTGCGCCGCAATAGAACGCGATCGCGGTATCGTAGTCGGGCACCACGAGCGTAACCGCGGCCATGCGGCCGGTCATCCAGCCTTCCCCGCGCTGGCCACCCACTCCTCCGAGCGCATCTCGATCAGGCGCGAGGCCGTGCGGTCGAATTCGAACACCTCGACGCCGGTCTTCGCCTGGTAGAGTTCTTGCGGTTCGGCTTCCGCGGACACGACGATGCGGTTGCGATTGTCGTAGAGCGTGTCGATCAGGTTGATGAAGCGCTTGGCCTCGTCGCGCCGGCCTTCGCGCAGCACCGGGACGTTTTCCACGAACACCGTGTGATAATTGCGCGCGATCGCCATATAGTCGCGCGCGCCAAGCGGCTTTTCGCACAAATCGGCGAAGGAAAACCGCGCCGCGCCCATGGCGACCGCCGGAATGACAATCTCGCGGCCCTTCACCTCGATCATTTCGCGATGCGCTTCCACGCCGCCCGTCAGGCGGCCCCACACATCGTCCAGCGCCTTGTCGGCGCCATCGCCGAGCGGCGCGACATAGAGCTTGGAATTCGACAGCCGATCGAGCCTGTAATCCCGGTCGGCATCGAGACTCATGATCTGCGTGTGCTCCTTGAGCACATCGACGAAGGGCAGGAAAAGCGACCGGTTGAGGCCGTCGCGATACAAATCGTCGGGAGCCACATTGGAGGTGGCGACGAGGATGACGCCCTGCGCGAACAGCGCCGTGAACAGCCGCGACAGTATCATCGCGTCGGCGATATCCGTCACCGAGAACTCGTCGAAACACAGGACCCGCGCCTCACTGGCCACGTCCTTCGCAACCGGCCCGATGGGATCGTTCTCCTTGACCATTCCTTCCTTGAGCGCGGCGCGATGCGCGGCGATCCGGTCATGGATATCGGCCATGAAATCGTTGAAATGCGCACGCCGCTTGCGCTTGGCCGGACAGGCCGCGAAGAAGAAGTCCATCAGCATCGTCTTGCCGCGCCCGACGCTGCCGTGGACATAAACCCCCTTCACGACGCCCGGCTTCGGCGCGCTCTTGGCAAAAAGCCACCCGAGCGATGAGGATTTCGAGGCGAGACGCAGCGATCCGATTTCGTCGTTGAGAGCGTCGAACCGGCTGGCGAGCGCTTCCTGCGCGGGATCCGGATCGAGTTTGCCATCGGATGCGAGCGCATCGTAACGCGCCCGCACCGAATCTCCGGGATGTAGCTGGTCAGGCATCGGCGCCCGCCGCTCCTAGCGCGTGAGCGAGATCGCTGCGCCGCTGGTGGTCTGTCCGTTGAACGCGCCGGCGCCCGACGCGAACAGCGACGCCACCTTGTTGCCGTTGGAATCGCTAAGGACCACCTGCTGGCCCTGTACGTCCCAGGCCGCGACACTGGCCGCATCGCCGGGACAGCCGCGCGAGGCGGCGCGGAAACCGCCGGTCCATTTGGTGAGCGCCATGAACATCTGGCAGGACGAACCGGCGGTCGTGACTTTCCAGGCCCCGACGAGCGCTTCGCGCGTCACCGGCTGGGCGGTCGCAACCTCCTGAACGCTGGAATCGGGCGCATTGGGATCACCCGGCATACCGCCATTGGCGCCCGGCGCGTTGGGGAACTGCCCCTGCGCATTGGGATCGACACCCGGCTGCGACGGCGGCGGCAGCTGGCCTGACGTTACCGAGCCTCTGGGCGCGGGATCGAGCGGAGCCGGTTGCCCCTGGGTGGGGTAGGTCCCGAATCGCGAGCTCGTGCACCCGCTGACGGCAATAGCCGCGGCGACCAGACACACACCCGCGGCAAACGCAGATTTCTGCATTAATCTCTCCTGTTCGCCCGCGCTTGCGCCACGGGCAGATACGCCCTTCAGTCACCCAATAAAATGGCGAAATAAGGAAAACACAACCTTAACCGACCGGACGATTTCTTTTCTGCACAAACTGCTCCTTACAACCCGGCGGTCCCAAACTGAAACAGCGCCGGCCAGCTTTCCGTGCAGAAAACGAAAAAGCGGGCCGCAAAGCCCGCCTTCCCGAAACGGTGTCGCCTGTCGCGAATTACTCCGCGGCGGCTTCTTCCGGTGCAGCAGCCTCTTCGGCAGGCGCTTCCGCTGCGGCGGCTTTGGCTTCGGCGGCCTCGGCGGCAGCGGCTTCCGCGGCGGCCTTGGCTTCCTCTTCCTTCTGCGCCTTCATGGCGATGCGTTCCTGCGCGGCCTTGCCCGGCTTCGCCTTGTTCGGGTTGCTGCGCGCGTCGCGCTTCGCAAGGCCGGCCTCGTCGAGGAAGCGCAGGACACGGTCGGTCGGCTGCGCGCCGACTTCGAGCCAATGCTTGATGCGCTCCTCATTCAGCGTCACGCGCTTTGCTTCGCCGTCCTTGGGCAGCATCGGGTTCCACGACCCGACCTGTTCGATGAAGCGGCCGTCCCGGGGGCTGCGCACGTCGGCGATGACGACGTGGTAGTAGGGACGCTTCTTGGAGCCCGCGCGGGCCAGACGGATTTTCAGTGCCATGGTTTACTCCTGTAACAGCCTGTTCGTTCGTCTCTTGTTTTCATGCCGGCGCTAGCCGGCGTTATCCTCGGTCTTCGCCGCGATCGCCTCGTGATGGCGGATCACTTCGCGAATGATGAAGGCAAGGAATTTCTCTGCGAAATCGGGATCGAGATCGGCATCCTTCGCCAACTGGCGCAGCCGCTCGATCTGTCGCTTCTCGCGGTCCGGGTCCGACGGTGGAAGGCCATGCGTCGCCTTCATCTCGCCGACGGCTTTCGTGCAGCGAAAGCGCTCGGCCAGCGTATGGATCAGGATCGCATCGAAATTGTCGATCGAGCGCCGAAGATCCTTGAGGACTGACTGGGCCTGCTCCGCCGTGTTCACCGTTTCCATTTCCCCCGCCTCACTTCTTCTTCGGCAGGCCGGGCAATCCCGGTCCGCCGCCAAGGCCCGGAAGCCCGGAAGCGCCGAGGCCCGGAAGCTTGGGCATTCCGCCACCGCCGAGACCGGCGGCCTGCGCCTGCTTCTGCAGTTCCTCGAGTTCCTTCGGGCTCATCTTGGAAAGATCGGGCATGCCGCCCATCCCGCCCACGCCGCCGGGAAGGCCCATCTTGCCGGCGAGGCCGCCCATCATCTTGCCCATCATGCCGCCGCCCTTCTTGCCCTTCATGGACTTCATCATGTCGGCCATCTGACGGTGCATCTTCAGCAGCTTGTTGATGTCGGCGGCGCTGGTGCCCGAGCCGGCGGCAATGCGCTTCTTGCGGGAATGCTTCAGGAGATCCGGGTTGGACCGCTCCTTCGGCGTCATCGAAGAGATGATCGCGAGCTGGCGCTTGAAAACCTTGTCGTCGAGCCCGGCCGCAGCCATCTGGTCCTTCATTTTTCCCATGCCCGGCATCATGCCCATGATGCCGCCCATGCCGCCCATCTTGGACATTTGCTGAAGCTGGTCGGCGAGGTCGTTCAGGTCGAACTTGCCCGACTGCATCTTCTTCGCCATCGCCGCGCTTTTTCCGCGTCGATGGTCTCGGCGGCCTTTTCGACCAGCGAGACGATGTCGCCCATGCCGAGAATGCGGTCGGCGATGCGCTTGGGATGGAATTCCTCCAGCGCTTCCATCTTTTCGCCGGTACCGATCAGCTTGATCGGCTTTCCGGTGATGGCGCGCATCGAGAGCGCCGCGCCGCCGCGGCCGTCGCCGTCCATTCGGGTCAAGACGATACCGGTCAGCGCGATACGCTCGTCGAAGCTCTTGGCGAGATTGACCGCGTCCTGGCCGGTCAGCGAGTCGGCGACGAGCAGTGTCTCGTGCGGATTGGAGGCCTTCGCCACGTCCGCCATCTCGACCATCATCGGCTCGTCGATATGGGTCCGGCCGGCCGTGTCGAGGATGACGACGTCATGGCCGCCGAGCTTGCCCGCCTGCACCGCGCGTTTCGCGATATCGACCGGGCCCTGACCCTCGATGATCGGCAGGGTGGCGATGCCGGTCTGTTCGCCGATCTGGCGCAACTGCTCCTGCGCGGCGGGACGCCGCGTGTCGAGCGAGGCCATCAGGACTTTCTTGCCCTGTCGTTCGCTCAGCCGCTTCGCGATCTTGCCGGTCGTGGTCGTCTTGCCGGAGCCCTGCAGGCCAGCCATCATGATGACGACGGGCGCCGGGGCGTTGAGGTCGATCACCTCGCCTTCCGAACCCAGCATCTCGACAAGCTCGTCATGGACGATCTTGACGACCATCTGGCCGGGCTTGACGCTTTTCAGCAGGTCGGCCCCGACCGCTTTCTCGCGCACCCGGTCGGTGAAGCCGCGCACGACTTCCAGCGCCACGTCCGCCTCGATGAGCGCACGGCGCACCTCGCGCAACGCCGCGGAGACATCTTTCTCCGACAGCGCGCCGCGTCCGGTCAGGTTACTCAGGATCGAACCGAGGCGGTCCTGAAGCGATTCAAACATGCGTTTCTCCACTTCCGGTCTTTTCCGGAAGGTAGGTGTCCGTTGCGCCGCGCAAACCCCAAAGCCAAAAAGCACCCGGGGGCGCATCGCGCTGCCGGGTGTTGACCTCCGGGATCTCTTTATACCTTTGCGGGTCCCGGTCGGTGGCTCGGAGTTGTCACTCGTCGCTAGTCGCGCGGGCTATGGCGGAAAAGGGGGAGCGAGTCAAGGTCGCGACGTGCTCAACGCGCCGTCACAGGCTTGCAATTGCGGCCGAACCGTCCACTTTGCTCAGATGGACCAGCAATCGCCATCAAAGCCCCTCCGCGCCTCGAAACGCGAATCCGCCAACCGCTACTACAGCGGCCCCGTCACCGACCATTTCGACGGTACGGTTTTCTTCAATCCCGGCGGGACCCCGCCACCGGGTTTTCTCCAGGTGCTGCGCTGGCGCTTCGCGGGCGGCAAAACGTCCTGGCCGAAAACCTATGCGAGCCCGCATGACGATCATCATCCGGAGGAGCGCGTCGAGGGAACCGGTCTGCGCATCACCATGATCGGCCATGCGAGCATACTCCTGCAAACCGCCGGGCTGAACATGCTCTTCGATCCGGTTTTCGCCGAGCGCGCGAGCCCGGTTCAATGGTTCGGCCCGAAGCGGCGCAATCCGCCGGGCGTGCGCTTCGAGAAACTGCCGAAAATCGACGCCGTTCTCATCAGCCACAATCACTACGACCACCTTGATCTCGCGGCGCTGCAACGCCTCGCCCGGAAACACGACCCGATTTTCGTGACACCGCTCGGCAATGACGCGATCATCGGCAACGCCGTCGATCGGGAACGGATCGTCACCGGCGACTGGGGCGACACGGCCTCTCTCTCACCGGATGTCACGGCCCATTTCGAGCCGATCCATCATTGGTCGGCGCGCGGTGGAACCGACCGGCGCATGGCGCTCTGGGCCGGCTTCGTCATCGAGGCACCGGGCGGCAAGGTCTACCATGTCGGCGACACCGGGTTTCACGATGGCATCAACTATCGCGCGGCCGCCGAAAAACACGGGCCCTTCCGCCTCGCCATTCTGCCGATCGGGGCCTACGAACCGCGCTGGTTCATGACACCCCAGCATCAAAGTCCCGACGAAGCCGTGCGCGGCCACACGCTTTGCCGCGCGGCGCATACCGCCGGCCATCACTGGGGCACATTCAACCTGACCGACGAGGGAATCGAGGACCCGCTGACCGCGCTCGACGAGGCACTTGCGAAGCATGGAGTCGCGCCGGACGTGTTCCGCCCGCTCAAACCCGGCGAAACGTGGGACGTGCCGCTATAGGGCCGGCGCGCGCTTTACCGCGAGACGCTCCAGATCGTCGCATGACGGATTATTGCTGGTATTCGGGATCGAATTCCCCCATTTGAAAAGCAAGGGATCGTGCTCGCTACCGCGTATCCGCCGTGAAATCAGAACCGGAAGCCTACACGTGTCTCAAACCGATCACCCCTCCGCGACGAAAGACGCCCGTACCTGGGCGAAGACCATCGCCGCCTACAGCCAGCCGTCAAATGCGCGCGGCAGCCTCGAATTCGCGCTCTCGCTTGTACCGTTCGCCCTGATATGGGCAGCGATGGCCCTCCTGATCAGCCACGGCTACTGGGCCGGCCTGATCCTCGCCTTGCCGGCTGCCGGTTTCCTCCTGCGCCTGTTCATGATCCAGCACGATTGCGGCCATGGCGCCTGCTTCCGCAGCACCCGGGCCAATGACTGGGTCGGGCGGACCGTCGGCGTGGTGACCCTGACGCCCTATTCCAACTGGAAGCGCTCCCATGCGTTGCACCATGCGGGTTCAGGCTGCCTCGATCATCGCGGATTTGGCGAGATCGCCACGCTGACCGTCGAGGAGTACAAAGCCCTGTCGACCTGGGAAAAATTCAAATATCGGCTTTACCGGCATCCGCTCGTCCTGTTCGGCATCGGCCCGGCCTATCTCTTCATTCTCGACCATCGTCTCCCGCTGGGATCGATGCGCCGCGGCTGGCAGCCCTGGATCTCGACCATGGGCACCAATCTGGCGCTCGCCGCGCTCGTGGCCGCCCTGATCTGGCTTGTCGGCTGGAAGGTCTTCCTTGTCGTGCAACTGCCGATCACCCTGCTCGCGGCAACCGCCGGCGTATGGCTGTTCTTCGTGCAGCACCAGTTCGAGGAAACGAGCTGGGAGCGGCTTCCCGCCTGGCAGCGCCAGCACGCGGCGCTGCACGGTTCCTCGCATTACGACCTGCCGCAGCCGCTTCGCTGGTTCACCGCCAATATCGGCGTCCACCACGTCCATCACCTGTCGGCGCGCATCCCCTTCTACCGTCTCGGCCGGGTGCTGCGCGACCATCCGGAACTGCGCAAGATCAACCGGATGACGCTGCTCGACAGCCTCAAGACGATCCCGTTGGCGCTCTGGGACGAAACGCAGAGCCGCATGATCTCGTTTCGCGAATACCGCCGGACGCAGGCGATAGCTGCCTGAATCAGGCCGTCGCGATCCAGTCGCGGGCGAATTCAAGACCTTCAACGCCCGCGAAACGCCTGACTCGATCCAGTTCAGCCTCGAGTTCCGTTAGGAACGCTTTCGACAGCCGAACACCCTTTTCCGGCCAGAACCGCTTCACCGCCAGCACGTCGGCATTGCGATCGGCCTTCATGTCGATACGTCCGACGATGCGGTCGCCCCGCATGATCGGGAAGACGTAGTAGCCATAGACCCGCTTCGGCTCGGGCACGAAGATTTCGATGCGATAGGAAAAGCCGAACAGGCGCTCGGCGCGTTTGCGGTCTCGCAGCGCCGGATCGAAGGGGCTGAGCACGCGCACACGGCCCGGCGGCTCCGGCGGATTGTCCAGAAGGCGCGGATAATCCTTGAAACGCAGGCAGGCGCGCGGCTTCGAGCCATCGGCGCTTTCGACCAGAACCGTTTCCAGTTCGTCATCGTACTCCGCGATCCAGGCGGCCACCTCGTCGGGCTTCAGCAGGTCCCAGAAGGCCGCGATCTCTCCGCGCGTGGCAAAGCCCAGCCGCGAGAGCGCCGAGCGACAGGCCCAATCGACAAAGGTATCGTGCTCCACCTCGGCGCGGTGGCAATGGTCCGGGATGACCCGTTCCGTTAGATCATAGACCTTCTGGAAACCGTCTCGCCGGGCAATGACCAGCTTTCCGGTCCGCCACAGATATTCCAGCGCCGTCTTCGACGGATGCCAGTTCCACCAGCCCGTCGATGGCTTGTCGCCCTCGAAATCGCGCGTCATGACCGGCCCGTCGCGCGCGACCCGGTCCAGGATGCCGTCACATTCGTGCAGGAAGCGAGACCCCTGCCAGCTCTCGTATTTCGCCTGCAGCCGCGCTTCCTCGCGGGCAAAGCGGTGCCGCCAGTAGCAGAAGAACTCCGACGGGATGATCGACGCGTCGTGGGTCCAGTTCTCGAAGAGATGGCAGTCGCGTTCGACCAGATGTTTCAGGTTCTTCTCGCGATAGGTGGCATTGCGCGAAAACAGGATCTGGTGATGCGCGCGGGCCACCGTGTTGATCGAATCGACCTGCACGAAACCAAGCCGGCGGATCGTTTCCATGAGATCACCGCGCGATTGCCCCTTGTGCGGCGGGTCCGAAAGCCCCTGCAGCGCGAGGAAGGCGCGACGGGCGGTTTTGTTGTCGATCGTGGCGGTCATTGGCGGCGCAGAGACTGCGTTGGAACCGGTTGCGAAAGCAAGCCGCTTCGCGAACGCTCCTGACACTGGTTTTTTAACGTCCGATCCGCCATATAGGCCCGGAAACAAGGGAAAACCGGACGAAATGGCGCTCGACGTTCCGTTTGCGAAAATGAATGGGCTTGGAAACCTGATCATCGTGGCCGACATGCGCGGCCGCGACGGGACGATTGCGCCCGAGGCGGCCGTGGCGCTGAATGCCGATCCGGCGACCCGATTCGACCAGATCATGGCGATCCACGATCCGCGCATCGACGGCACGGACAACTACATCGACATCCTCAACTCCGACGGTTCCCGCGCCCAGGCCTGCGGCAACGGCACGCGCTGCGTCGTGCAGGCGCTGGCCGCCGAAACCGGCAAGGCCGTCTACACGTTCCAGACGCCTGCCGGCATTCTCAACGCCGAGGAGCATGAGGACGGGACGATTTCCGTCGATATGGGCCGCCCGCGTTTCCGGTGGGACGAGATCCCGCTGGAGGAGGAATTCCACGACACGACCGGCATCGAGTTGCAGATCGGGCCGATCGACGCGCCGGTGCTGCACACGCCATCGGTTGCCAGCATCGGCAATCCGCATGCGGTCTTCTGGGTTGACGGCGATGTCTGGTCCTACGACCTGGAACGGTTCGGGCCGTTGCTGGAAAATCATCCGATCTTCCCGGAAAAGGCCAACATCACCATCGCCCAGGTGGTTTCGCGCGATCACGTCATCATCCGCACATGGGAACGCGGCGCCGGCCTGACCGAGGCTTGCGGCTCCGCCGCCTGCGCCACGCTCGTCTGCGCGGCGCGCATCGGCAAGACCGAGCGCAAGGCGACCGTGACGCCGCCCGGCGGCGACCTTTTGATCGAATGGCGCGACGATGACCGGATCATCATGACCGGACCCGCGGAATGGGAATTCTCCGGCCATCTCGACGCCGCCACCGGCGCATGGGCGCGCGACACGGACACGCCGGCACAAGAGGCGATGTAATGGCGGTCGACATCGTCACATTCGGCTGCCGGCTGAACACCTATGAATCCGAGGTCATGCGCCGCGAGACCGAGGCGGCCGGCCTCGGGCAACTGGAAAACGGCGCCATCGTCTTCAACACCTGTGCGGTCACCGGCGAGGCCGTCCGCCAGGCAAGGCAGGCGATCCGCAAGGCGCGCCGGGAAAATCCGGATACCCGCATCATCGTCACAGGCTGCGCGGCCCAGACCGAGCCGGGATCCTTCGGCGAGATGGAGGAAGTCGACCTCGTCATCGGCAATGACGACAAGCTCAAGGCGCAGAGCTACCGCGCCCTGCCGGAATTCGGCGTCAACCAGTTCGAGAAGGTGCGCGTCAACGACATTTTCGAGGTCACCGAGACGGCGTCGCACATGGTCGATGCCATCGAGGGCCGAGCGCGCGCTTTCGTGCAGGTCCAGAATGGCTGCGACCACCGCTGCACCTTCTGCATCATCCCCTACGGACGCGGCAATTCGCGCTCCGTGCCGATGGGTGCTGCCGTCGACCAGGTGAAGCGGCTGGCCGAGAACGGCTATCGCGAGGTCGTGCTCACCGGCGTCGACCTGACGAGCTACGGCCCCGACCTGCCCGGCAAGCCGACGCTCGGCCGCCTGGTCGGCTCGATCCTGCGCGAGGTGCCGGAACTCGACCGGCTGCGCCTCTCCTCGATCGATTCCATCGAGGCCGACGACGACCTGATGGAAGCGATCGCCAACGAGCCGCGCCTGATGCCGCATTTCCACCTGTCGCTGCAGCATGGCGACAACCTGATTCTCAAGCGCATGAAGCGCCGCCACGCCCGCGAGGACTCGATTGCCTTTTGCGAAGAGGTTCGCCGCCTGCGCCCCGATGCCGCCTTCGGCGCCGACATCATCGCCGGCTTTCCGACCGAAACGGACGCGCATTTCGCGAATTCGCTGAAGATCGTCGAGGAATGCGGCCTTGCCCATCTCCACGTCTTTCCGTTTTCCCCGCGCGAGGGAACGCCCGCGGCCCGCATGCCACAAGTGCCGCGCGAGATCGTCAAGGCACGTGCCAAGCAACTGCGCGAAGCCGCCGATGCCGCGTGGCTGCGCCACATGGACGGACTGATCGGCACGCGGCAGGACGTCCTGATCGAGCGCGAAACGCTCGGCCGGGCGGCTGACTTCTCGCTGGTCGAGGTCGGCGCGACCCATGCGCAGCCCGGCGATATCGTCCCGGTCGTCATCGACGGGCATGACGGAGCGAAACTCACGGCGAAACCCGCTTTCGCGGTTGCGGCCGAGTAAGTATAGTCCGCGCCATGGCTCTAGGATTCGTCAAGAAAATCTTCTCCTTCGGCAGGAAGACCGTCGAGGACGTTCCCGCGGAAGACACTGCGGAAAAAACACCCGAAACGACCATCGCCGAAACCGCGCCCGATAGCGTGATCGCCGCCGGTGGCGAGCCGGATATTCCGCCGATACCGCCGGAGCAGCCGCAACCACCGCAACCATCCGAGGAACCGGCGCCGGACGCGCCGCCCGAGACGCCGCCATCGGAGGAACCCGTTCCCGGAGAATGGCCCGAGGAATTGCCGCCGGGCCCGGAAACGCCGGAGCCCGATCACGGACCCGACATCTCGCCGCCGGATTCTCCGCCGGAAGCGCCACCCGTCCATGAGCCCGTCTACGAACCGCCGAACGAGGTTCCATCGGAGCCCAATGAGGTTCCGTCCTACACGCCGTCAGAGATTCCGCCGGGCAGTTTCCCGGCGGAATTCACATCTGCCGAAGCGAAATCACCGGAACCGGCAAGCGAACCCGCGCCGGAGCCCGCGATTTCCGAAACGGTCGAGCCTGAGCCTGAGCCTGAGCCTGAGCCTGAGCCTGAGCCTGAGCCTGAGCCTGAGCCTGAGCCTGAGCCTGAGCCTGAGCCTGAGCCTGAAACGGCATCCGAAAACGAAGCCGATGTCGAGCCTGCCGCTGATGCGCCCCCGACCGAACCGGCGGGCAAGGTGCTCATCGGCGAGGAACGTGCTCCCGTCGCGGCAGCCGCCCCCGCAGAGCCCGAGCGCCGCAACTGGCTGAACCGCCTCACGTCGGGCCTGTCGCGATCTTCACGCCAGCTTTCCGATTCCATTTCCGGCATTTTCACGCGGCGCAAGCTCGACGAGGACACGCTGGAGGAACTGGAAGACGTCCTCCTGCAGGCCGATCTCGGCCTGGAAACGGCAATGCGCATCACCGACACGCTGGCCTCGGGCCGCTATGGACGCGAGGTCTCGGACGAGGAAGTCCGCACCATCATGGCGGAAGAGGTCGCCAAGGTGCTCGACCCGGTCGCCGTCCCGCTGGAACTCGACCTCTCCTACAAGCCGCATGTTATCCTGGTCGTCGGCGTCAACGGCACCGGCAAGACCACGACCATCGGCAAGCTCGCCGCCAAGCTGCGCGACGCCGGCCTCAAGGTGACGCTGGGCGCGGGCGACACATTCCGCGCGGCCGCCATCGAACAGCTCAAGATCTGGGCCGACCGGACGGGCTCGACCTTCGTCGGCACGAAGCTCGGCGCGGATGCGGCCGGCCTCGCATGGGACGCCTTCAAGACGGCGCAGGACAATGGCTCGGACGTTGTCATCATCGACACAGCCGGGCGCCTGCAGAACAAGGCCGAACTTATGGACGAACTGGCCAAGATCGTCCGCGTGCTCCAGAAACACGATCCCGAAGCCCCGCACACCGTTCTGCAGACACTCGACGCGACCACGGGTCAAAACGCGCTCAATCAGGTCGAGATTTTCCGCAACGTCGCGGGCGTGAACGGCCTCGTCATGACGAAACTCGACGGCACGGCGCGCGGCGGCATCCTCGTCGCCATCTCGGCGAAATACAAACTGCCGGTCTATTTCATCGGCGTCGGCGAAAGCGTCGACGATCTCGAACCGTTCCGCGCGAAGGATTTCGCCGCCGCGATCGCTGGCGTGGCCGCCTGACGCTATTCGGCCGAGGCAAGTTCCCGCGGCTTCAGCACGTCGCTCACCGCATTGACCGCCTCGATCCACAGTCCGGCATCGGCGGTGAGGCTGTCGCCATAGGGCGTCGCGAAACTCAAGACGTGCAGCTTCGAGTCGCCGTCGTAATAGCTGATCTCGTGCTCGGAAATATCGAGATACCCGTCCTTGTTCGTGTCCTGCGCCGTGCGCCGGCCCTTGATGCGCGCCTTTCCGATCGAGCAGTCCAGCGGGTCGGCCGCATGGTCGATATCGCAGAAGGTGAAAAACCGGCGGATGCTGAAGCGCCCCTCGGGAAGAGGACCGCTCGAAATCTTCACCGTCTCGCTGCGTTCGAACACCGTGATGTGCGCGTGGTCCTCGACATGCGCCGCCATCAGTCGGTTCAGCGGTCCGGTGTGACGAATCTCGAAGAGCTTGTCGTCGCGAACGCCGAGATTTTCCTGGCCGCCATCGACGCCGAGTGTCCAGACAAGCGCCGCATGCGCCCTGGCACCGCAGCGAAGCGTGCCGGAAACGATGCCCTCCGGCAGCATGTCGAGCGTCGCCGCCGGCTCCGGCCCGCTCGCACCGTTCGGACGGAACTCGCAGGCAAATGCCCCGCTCGCGGCGAGGCATAGAAAGACTGACAGGACTGACTTGATCAACGGATTCGGCATGTCGCGCTCCTTGCATTGAGCGAAGCGCGCGGGAGGCGGGCCTCGCTAGACGGCCGTGTCCTCCCGGTTCGTGATGCTGCTACGAAAGTAGCATCGCCAACCGAGTGTGAGCCCGATTCGTTGACGAATGATTAAGCATAACACCAGTTTTTGCTGCACTGCAACATAATCCGCCGGTCCGGCTTTTCGCGCTTCGCACTGGCAAATCGCGATTCAATCGCCTAGGTGAAAGCGAACGGCCCCATTCGAAGCGGATACCCCATGACAAAGCCGGTTTTCGAGCGCGACCCCGCCGATCCCGAACGCGAAAAGATCAATCCCCTCCTCAAGCTGGCTCTGGAACTCGGGCCGCTGGTCGTGTTCTTCTTCGGCAATTCGCGCGGCGGATGGCTGGCCGAGCGCTTCCCGGCGCTGGCCGACATCGGCGGTCCGATCTTCATCGCCACCGCTCTGTTCATGGCCGCCACGGTGGTCGCTCTCATCGTGTCCTGGGTACTGACCCGGACCCTGCCGATCATGCCGCTCGTCTCCGGCGTCGTGGTCGTCGTCTTCGGCGGGCTGACGCTCTGGCTGCAGGACGAAGTCTTCATCAAGCTGAAGCCGACCATCATCAACACGATGTTCGGGGCGATCCTGCTCGGCGGCCTCGTCTTCTTCAAGACGTCGCTTCTGCGCTACGTCTTCGACAGCGCCTTCAAGATCGATGCCGAAGGCTGGAACAAGCTGACCCTTCGCTGGGGCCTCTATTTCCTTGCCATGGCCGCGGTCAACGAGGTCATCTGGCGCAATTTCTCGACCGATTTCTGGGTCGCCTTCAAGGTCTGGGGCTTCACCCCGCTGGCGATCATCTTCACCATGGCGCAGATGCCGCTGATCAACCGCCATTCGCTGGACGAAAATCCCGACGAAGCCTGATTTCGGCCAGATGCTCAAAAAATGAGCGTCCTTCCGCCTGAACTCGCATAATTTTACAACTTGCGGCGGCCAGTTGCGGCATTTCGCCGCTTGGCACGGAACCTGCCTGATCAAGGGGCATGGAATTCCGGTTCTTCGAGATCTACCGAAATGCCGAATATCTTGAGCTGCTGCTCGAGGGCACGTTGCGCAGCGCGCTGCTGTCGGCAGGGGCCGGGCTGATCGGTCTCACTATCGCGATCCTCCTCTCCGCCTCGCGCTATTTTCACGTGCCGGTGCTGGCGCAAGTTTCCGCCGCCTTTGTCGAATTCATCCGCAACACCCCGCTGATCGTGCAGCTCTTCTTCGTCGCCTTCGGCCTGCCGATGTTGTTCGGCTACCAGTGGAACTTCACCGCGCATGCCCTGCTCGCGCTGACGATCAACTTCTCCGCCTATTTCGCCGAAATCCTGCGCGCGGGCTACGGCTCGGTGCCGGACGGGCAAATCGAGGCGGCCACCGCACTCGGCGTGCGTAAGCGGTTGATCTTCATCAAGATCGTGCTACCGCAGGCGATCGGGAAAATGTACGCCTCGCTCAACAGCCAGTTCATCTTCCTGTTCCTGACCACCGGCATCATCTCCGAGATCGGCGTCCGCGACCTCACCTATGCCGGGCTCTATATCGACAGCCGGACCTTCCGGTCCTTCGAGGTCTTCATCGTCCTGACGGTAATCTACCTGCTGACGGCCTTCGCCTTCAAAGGCCTGCTCAACCTGCTCTACCGCACGATGTTCAAATGGCGGGCCACCGCATGAAGGATCTGTTCGCGGAAATCTTCGGGAAGCCCTTCGGCATCGTCCTCTACCAGTTGCTTGATGCGACCCAGTTCACGATCTACCTCGCGCTGATTGCCTTTCTGGGCGGCGGGCTGGTCGCGCTGGCAATCACCATTCTGCGCGTCGCGCCCTCGAAGAATGCCAAGCGCGTCTCGGCGGCATACACCTGGGTCTTCCAGTCCGTGCCGCTGCTCATGCTCCTGTTCCTGCTCGGGCTGGGCGTACCGCGCCTGACTGGCTCGAACATCAATCCGTGGATCGCCGCCTCCTGCGCGCTGACGCTCTATACGAGCGCCTATCTCGCCGATGTCTGGCGCGGCGCGATCGAGAGCGTCCCGCGCGGGCAATGGGAAGGCGCCGCCGCGCTCGGGCTGCGTTTCATTCCCGTTTTGCGCCTCGTCATCATGCCCCAGGCCGTGCGCTTCGCTCTCGCGCCGACTGTCGGCTTCATGGTCCAGATCATCAAGGGCACGTCGCTCGCCTACATCATCGGCTTCCACGACCTGATGAACACCGGAAAGCGCTGGGCCAACGCCCCGGAGCCCTTCGTCATCTTCCCGCTGATGGCCCTCATCTATTTCGCCCTCTGCTACCCGCTGTCGCTCTATTCGCGCCATCTCGAAAAGCGTCTCGGCGGCGTGCGCGGCAGGGTGGTCAAACCAGCGGCCTGACCCGTTTCACCCAGAAGAAAGGAAATCGACATGCTGAAAAGACTGATGAAGACCGCAATCGCGGCGCTGTTGCCCGCCCTGATCGTCGCCGTGCCCGCAAAGGCGGAGCTTTCCGACATCCTCTCGGCCGGCACGATCAAGATCGCCATTCCCGAGAACTTTCCGCCCTTCGGTTCGCTCGGAGCCGAAGGCGACTATGTCGGCTATGACGTCGATGTCGCCAACCTGATCGCCGCCGATCTCGGCGTGGAGATCGAGCTTGTTCCGGTGACCTCGAAGCAACGTATTCCGTTCCTCGAAACCGACCGGGTCGACCTCGTCATCTCCTCGATGGGCGCCAATCCGGAACGCGCCAAGTCGATCTGGTTCTCCAGCGCCTATGCGCCCTTCTTCTCCGGCGCATTCGCCTCGTCGGACAAGGCGATCTCCTCCGTGGAAGAGCTCTCGGGATTCAAGGTCGGCGTGACCGGCGGCACGCTGGAAGACCTCGAACTGACCGAGAAGGGACCGGAAGGCATCGAGATCATCCGCTTCGGCGATAACGCGGCAAACCTCGCCGCCTATGTCTCCGGCCAGACCGATGTCATCGTGACCGGCAACACCGTCGCCGCCCAGCTTGCGGCCGACAATCCGGACCTCGATGTCGAGACCAAGTTCATCATCAAGGAATCGCCGGCCTTCATCGGTGTGAAGAAGGGCAATGTCGATCTTCTCCAGTGGGTAAATGTCTTCATCCTGCACAAGAAGCTTGGCGGCGATCTGAACAGCCTCTCCGAAAAATGGCTCGGCCAGGAACTGCCGGATCTCCCCGCGCTCTGACGCTCGATCGTTCCGGCTGCCCGCCTCGCGCGGGCGGCCGCTTCAGGCCCGCGCCCGCGCCTGTCCGCTTCGGCTGTCCATCGCCAGCAATGCCGTGACGCCCGCCAACGCCAGCATCCCCCCGATAACCGCCGTTCCCGCATAGGACGTCACCGCCGTACCGACGGCGAAGGCGATCGCGGCGACCATCTGCCCGACGAAATTCGATGCCGCCATCAGCGCGGCGCCGGCCCCGGGCCGCGCCGACATCAGGTCCTGCAGATAGGAGATCGAGACAGACAGGATCACCGCCGCGCCGAGCGCCGCCGGAACGACCAGAAAGTAGGCGACGGCCATCGACGTCATCGAGGCGAACAGGAACAGGAAGCCCGCATAGATCGTCCCGCCCAGCGCGATCAGCCGTGGCTTCGACAGGCGCCTCAGGGCGATCCCGCACATCAGCATGAAGGGGATTTCGAGCAGTGCGATCGCGCCGTGAAACCGCCCGACATCGGCCGTCTCGCCGCCGATTTCCCTGACGATCAGAAGCCCGAACAGGACCATATAGAGCTGGTTGGAACCGGTGATGAACCCGACGGCCAGCATCCGAGCGAGGATCGACGGCGCCAGCATTTCCTTCAGGGCCGCGATGATACCGAGCCCCGATCTCGTGTCCTCCAGCGCGCCGGCCGCACCCGCCGGCCAGAATATCGCGACCAGCGCGAAGCATATGACCGTCGCCAAACCCGCCGAAATGTAGATGTCGGTCAGGTCCGCACCGCTGGCCAGCGCCATCGACCACAGCGGCGGCGTGATGACGAAAGCCAGCGAAAAGCTCGCGCGCACGACGCCGAAAATCTCGTCGTAACTGTCGGGTGCGCGCGTGCGCACCGCGATGCGGGCAAGCGCGAAGAGCTGGCTGAAGGCCGTCCCCCCGAGCGGAATCAGCGTCATGTGCGCGACCGCGAAAACCAGCGGAGATTTCGCCGCGAAGACGAGGAAATACCCGACGGCCGCAATCGCGAATGTCAGAACGAGCAACTTGCGGCGATTGGCGCGCTGGTCGGAAACGATGCCGATCACGATCGATGCCGACACGGTGACGAGCGATGCGACGAAAAGGATGCTCGAATAGGTCGCGTCGGCAAGGCCAAACCGCTCGACCCCCACCAGAGAGGCAAAAGGCATGACCGAAGAGACCGCCACCCCGACAAGGAACAGGCCGGCCAGGATCAGCCGCAGCAGCGGATCGCGAAGCACAAGCGCAAGGGATGAAAACACTGCGGGACAACTCCGGTGAGCTTTCTGCTCAGTAGGCCCGGCGCCCGCTCCGTGCAAGCTCAGCCCGGTTCGATAGCATCCAACGCGGCCTGCAACGCCTCGTAGAAAAGTCCGAGGTGCCGCCCGTCGACGAGCGCATGGTGAACCTCGATCGTCACGGCGACGGAGTGGCGGCCGTTGCCGTCATCGGTGAACCGCCCCCATGACACTCGCGGAATGCACTCGTCGGGACCGGGCATCGCATTGTTGAGACCGGTGAAGTCCATCCAGGGCAGGCAGGACAGATAGGCGACGTCGTCGCGAAAGCCTTCATTCGCGCCGAGCCCGTCCCGCTCGGCCGCCTCCGCGATTTCGCGGGCGCAAAGCGGGTCGAACACCGCCCAGGCGGGATCGAACCCGACATAGCCATAGCCGAAACTGCCATCGGCCCGCGGTACGGTCATCGAGAGATCGACACGGTCGTGCTCGACGACGACGTCACCGCGAAACCGCATCCTGAGCGCCGGCACCGCGTGAATGCCGGCGCCGATCGCATAAATACAGGCGCGATAGGCCGAGACACCGGCCGGCTTCAGTTCCGTGACCAGACGCGTGACATCGGCGCGCGACGTGATCGCGTAATGCGGCCGCTCAAAGCCGCGGAAGAGCCGGAAGGTCTCCGCGCGCGGCCATGTCGCAAGGTCGATTACGTGTTCCGCCATCAGGCGGTGGCCTTCGCCTTTTCGAACCGCTTGCGGTCATTGGGGTCGAGGAACGCCTTGCGCAGACGGATGTTCTTCGGCGTCACCTCGACAAGCTCATCATCCTGAATCCAGGATAACGCCCGATCGAGCGTCATCTTGATCGGCGGGGTCAGCTTGACGGCCTCGTCCTTGCCGGCCGAGCGGATGTTGGTCAGCTGCTTGCCCTTGAGAACGTTGACCTCGAGATCGTTGTCGCGCGTGTGAATGCCGATGATCATGCCCTGATAGACCTTCGCGCCGGGATCGATGACCATCGGACCGCGATCTTCCAGGTTGAACATCGCATAGGCAACGGCCTCGCCGGCCTGGTTGGACAACAGGACACCGTTCACGCGGCCGCCGATCTCGCCCTTGTAGGGCTGATAACCATGGAACAGGCGGTTCATCACGGCGGTGCCGCGCGTATCCGTCAGAAGCTCGGACTGATAGCCGATCAGGCCGCGTGTCGGCGCATGGAAAACCAGCCGGACGCGGTCGCCGCCCGACGGGCGCAGCTCGACCATCTCCGCCTTGCGCTCCGACATCTTCTGCACCACGACGCCGGAATGTTCGTCATCCACGTCGATCACGACTTCCTCGATCGGCTCCATCAGCGTGCCGCTCTCGTCCTTGTGCATCACGACGCGGGGTCGCGAGACGGCGAGTTCGAAGCCTTCGCGGCGCATTGTCTCGATCAACACGGCAAGCTGCAATTCGCCGCGGCCGGAGACGTAGAAGGAATCCTTTGAATCGGCTTCCTCGATCTTCAGCGCGACATTGCCCTCGGCTTCCTTGAGCAGCCGGTCGCGGATGACGCGGCTGGTCACCTTGTCGCCCTCGGTACCGGCAAGCGGGGAATCGTTGACCAGGAAGCTCATCGTCACGGTCGGCGGGTCGATCGGCTGGGCCGTCAACGGCTCGGTGACCGACGGATCGCAGAATGTGTCGGCGACGGTGCCCTTCGACAGGCCCGCAATGGCGACGATATCGCCCGCATGCGCCTCTTCGACCGGCTGGCGCTCCAGCCCGCGAAAGGCGAGAATTTTCGAGATGCGGCCGTTTTCGACGAGCTTTCCATCGGCATTGAGAACCTTGACCGTCTGGTTCGGCTTGATGGAGCCGGATTCGATGCGGCCCGTGATGATGCGGCCGAGGAAGGGGTTCGCTTCCAGGATCGTTCCGATCATCCGGAACGGGCCGGCTTCCACCTTCGGCTCCGGCACGTGCTCGACGACGAGGTCGAACAGCGGCGCGAGCGAGGCATCCGCCGGCTTCTCCGTCTCGGGCGCCATCCAGCCGTCGCGGCCGGACCCGTACAGGATCGGGAAATCGAGCTGCTCGTCGGTCGCGTCAAGCGCGGCGAACAGGTCGAACACCTCGTTAATCACCTCGTCGGCGCGCGCGTCGGACCGGTCGATCTTGTTCACGGCGACGATCGGACGAAGTCCGACCTTCAGCGCCTTGCCGACGACGAACTTGGTCTGCGGCATCGGACCCTCGGCGGCATCGACCAGCACGATCGCGCCGTCCACCATCGAGAGGATGCGCTCGACCTCGCCGCCGAAATCGGCGTGTCCGGGCGTGTCGACGATGTTGATGCGCGTGCCCTTCCATTCCACCGAGGTCGCCTTGGCGAGAATGGTAATGCCGCGCTCCTTCTCGATATCGCCGGAATCCATCGCGCGTTCCTGCACGCGCTCGTTGTCGCGGTAGACGCCCGACTGTTTGAGAAGTTCGTCGACGAGCGTTGTCTTGCCATGATCGACATGCGCGATGATCGCGATGTTGCGTAGTGCCATTGTGTGTATCCGGAAATCGAGGGCCGAGCCAAACGCCCGGCATTGTCGTTGCCGCGCTCATACAGGCTTTTTCGCAAATGCGAAAGACCATTGAAAATTAGCGGCGGCGGAACCTGTTTCCTAACGAAGCATTAACGCAATAAGCGCAATCTGCGTTCCAAGGAGAACGAATGATGGCCCTTCACATCCTGCCCGCAGCCGCTCTGGCATCCGCCCTGACGATTTTCGGCGGCGTGGTCGCGCCCGGCCCGGACGATACGCCAACCGAGGCGGAGCTGGCCTATGCCGATGCGCCTTACGGTGTCGATGCGATGGTGACCGGCCCGACGAGCAAGTCTTTCAGGCAGCAGCAAAGGGTCAACGGATGCGACGCGGCCAAATGGCCCGATATCCCGCTCGCCTGCTTTCCCGAATAGGCCGCGCTAGCGGCGCGCGGCTTCGCCGACCATCATCAACTCGCCGATATTTTCCGTCGTGACATAGCCGGCCAGCCGGCCTTCGCGGTCGGTCACTCCGACGGCCGGAACATCGGCGCCCGGCGATTGCAGAAGCTTGAAGGCCGCGTCCAGCATCGCGGTGTCCGGCACCAGCGGAATTTCGCGCGCCATCACCTCGTGAACCGGATAGCTCCGGTCGTGCTGCTGCAGCGCGGCAACCATGGCCGAACGCGTCAGCACGCCGCGCAGATTGCCGCCGCCATCGATGACCGGAAATTCGTGCTGCGTCGTCCTCAACAGCGCATCCGCGGCATCCCCCAGCGTGGATGCCGATCCAAGCGCCTCGTATTTCGTGATCATGCCCCTGCGAACCGGAACCCGCGCCGCCATCGCCTGGAATGACGTCGCCTGCGATTCACCCGTCGCGGCGATGTAGACGAAGATCGCGACGAAGATCAGCAGCACGTTTCCGGACAGGAGACCGAGAAAACCGAAGATGAAGGAGGCGACCTGCCCGACCGTCGCGGCGATCTCGGTCGCCCGCACCCGCGAGAAGCGCATGGCCAGCAGCGCCCGCAGCACCCGTCCGCCATCCATCGGGAATGCCGGGATCAGGTTGAACAGCACGAGAATGACATTGACCGTCGCCAGCCGCGCCAGGAAACCCGGTTCCGGATTGTCGATATTCGATATGGCCGCGAGATTGGGAAAGGCCCCCAGGATCACGATCAGAACGGCGGCGATGACGACATTGACCAGGGGCCCGGCAATGGCGACGACGATCTCCTCGCGCGGATCCTCCGGCATCCTCTCCAGCTGCGCGATACCGCCGATCGGCAGGAGCGTGATGCGCGGCGTCTTGATGCCATAGCGCCGCGCGGCGACGGCATGACCAAGCTCGTGCAGCACGACGCAGGCGAACACCGCGATGATAAACGCCACGCCCTCGGTGGCCGCCGCCCCGCCGCCCTGCTGGAACGAGGCGATCCCGATCCACAGCAGCAAAAGGAAAAAGGTCAGGTGGATGCGGATCTCGCTGCCCGCGACCTTCGCGACCGGAAACGACCATTGCATGACATCAACTCCGAAACCGCCGCGCGAAGGGTGAAATCTCCCTGGCGCGGCTGACAAGGTGACTGTTTTCTACTTAAGTGGTCCTCAAGGGACAAATCAGCAAGGAACAGACGCATGCAGATCGGAATGATCGGGCTCGGCCGTATGGGCGGCAACATGGTGCGCAGGCTGCTGCGCGCCGGACACGAATGCATTGTCCACGACATCCACCCGGACAGCGTCGCGGCGCTGGTCGCCGAAGGCGCGACGGGCGCGGCCAGCCTCGAGGAATTCACAGCCTTGCTGAAACCGCCGCGCGCCGCCTGGATCATGCTGCCGGCGGCAATCGTCGGCGAGACGGTCGAACAACTGGCGGCCCTGATGCAGGCGGACGACGTCATCATCGACGGCGGCAATTCCCGCTACACCGACGCGGTCGATATTGCGGCACGGCTGACGCCAAAAGGCATGCACTTCGTCGATGTCGGCACCAGCGGCGGCGTCTGGGGGCTGGAACGCGGCTATTGCCTGATGATTGGCGGCAACGAAAAGGCCGTCGCCCGCCTCGATCCTGTTTTCGCGGCCCTTGCGCCGGGCGGCGACGGCGCTACGCCCGCCGAGCGGGGTTATCTGCATTGCGGCCCGGCCGGCGCCGGCCATTTCGTCAAAATGGTCCACAACGGCATCGAATACGGCATGATGGCGGCCTATGCGGAAGGCATGAACCTCCTGAAGGCCGCCAATACCGGGTCGCAGGACCACGAGGTGGATGCCGAGACGACGCCACTCGACCACCCCGAATATTACCGCTTCGACCTCGACGTCCCGAAAATCGCCGAGGTGTGGCGCCACGGCAGCGTCATCTCGTCCTGGCTGCTGGACCTCACGGCCGATGCGCTGAAGGACGACCCGGCGCTCGAAACGTTCAGTGGCCATGTTTCTGATTCCGGCGAAGGCCGATGGACGCTGGACGCCGCCATCGACACCGCCGTCCCCATGCCGGTCCTCTCCGCAGCCCTGTTCCAGCGCTTTTCCTCGCGCGGCCAGTCCGACTTCGCGGACCGGACGCTCTCGGCCATGCGCCTCGCCTTTGGCGGGCATCTGGAGAAGAAATCCTGACTCACGCCCGATCGGCGGCCGGCCCGAGCCCGAAGCCCGTTCCCGCCCGGCTGCCTTTCAACCCGTCAAACGCAATCAGCCCCGCTATCAGCGCGACCGCCGCATCGCCGGCGGGAAACGCGAACCACAGCGCCTGCGTCCCCCATGTCGCTGTCAATGCGAATATCAGGACGGGGACCAGCAAATATGGCCGCACCAGCGTCAGCAACGCGGTACGGCGCGGCCGGCCGGCGGCCTGGAAGTAGAGCGCGAGCACCAGCACGGGGCCGGAAAAGAGATAGAACGACACCATCGGGCGCAGGATGGCCCCGGTCCTCGCGACGACCGCGTCGGAGCCGACGAACAGCGCGCCGATATGCTCGCTCAGACCGATGAACAGCAGTTCCAGCCCAAGGCAGTAGGCGAATGAAACCATGACCGCGAGGCGCAGCGCCGCATCCGAGCGTCGGAAGAGCCCTGCCCCGACATTGTTGCCGACGATGGCCTGCATCGCCAGCGAGATCGCCATCAGCGGCATGAAGGCGAAGCTGAGAATGCGCGTCACGATGCCATAGGCCGCAACGGTATCGGAGTAACCCTCCCCGCGGTCAAACGCAGCGTCGCGATCACCGTTGCTGAAACCAGCGCGATGCCGATGAAGCTCAGGCTGAGCGGCGCGCCGAGCGACAGCATCTCGCGCCATTGTCCGGTCCAGCGATATTTAAGAAGCGACGAGAGCGGAAGGAAATCGTCGTCGCGCAGCCGGATGCCGACCAGCAGCACAAGCCCGAGCGACTGCGCGAGCACGGTTCCCCATGCCGAACCGGCGACGCCAAAGTCCAGCATGACGATCAGAACGTAGTTGAGCGCGATATTGGCGAGCGTTACGCCGACCGACATCGCCGCCATCAGCCCTGCCCGGCCCTCGTTGCGCCATGCATCCGCATGAACCCCGAGCAGGAATTGCACCGGCGTCGCGAAAATCATGATCGACAGATAGGTGTAAGCCATGCCGGCGACATTGGGTTCGCCGCCCGAGAGCCGGTCGACCGCGACGCGCCCGCCGAGTGCGAAGGTCACGATCAGCAGCAGGGAGACGAAGAGCGACAGACCGTGCGCGTGAGCAAAGACCGCCGCCGCGCCGTCGCGAGAGGCGGCGCCAAGGCGTCGCGCCAGCAGGCTCGACATGCCGCCGCTGACGAGCGTCGAGAGCGCTATGGTTATCATCACCGCCGGAAAGACGATGCTGACGGCGGTCAGCGCGTCCGCGCCGACGAAATGGCCGAGAAAGGCCGCATCGACGACATTCAGCAGGCCGCTAATGGTCATGATCAGCAGCATCGGCAGCGCGTTGGCGGCAAAAAGCCGCCCGGTCGGCGCGGTCAGGAACCGGTTTTCGGACGAGAATTCAGTCGGCATGGCACACTCCCCGCAAGAGGCGTTTCGCGCATGATGGGAGCCTGCATTACCCACCTTCGAAACGCTTCGAGGGTCAGTGGCTACGACTGGCGGGACTTCACCGTGACTTTCGTCCGCAGGCGGCGGGCGCCCGAGGCCCTCGCCGTCCTATAGCTGCGGTTCACGAAAAGGAGAAGCCGGGAACCCGATAATTTTCGGATGCGCCGACCGGCGGGTCAGATCAGCCCGCGCCCCTTCAGCATCGCGTCCGGTGTCGGCAGGCGACCGCGGAACGCCGTGTAGGCGTCCTCCGGATCGACCGTGCCGCCGGATGAATAGATGTGGGTCTTCAGCTTTTCGGCGATCTCGGCGTTGAACGGATCGCCGGTCTCCTCGAAGGCCGCGAAAGCGTCGGCGTCCATCACTTCCGACCACATGTAGGAATAATAGCCCGCGGCATAGCCGTCGCCGGCGAAGATGTGCTGGAAATGCGGTGAGCGGTGCCGCATCGCGATGGCATCGGGGATGCTGATGTCGGCGAGCACCTTCGCCTCGAAGTCGAGCGGCTTTTCCGGCGCGTCGGGCCGCGCATGATAGGCCATATCGACCAGCGCGGAAGCGGTGTATTCCACCGTCTCGAAGCCGGCATTGAAGGTCTGCGCTGCTAGCACCTTGTCCAGCAGCTCCTTCGGCATCGGTTCTCCGGTTTCGGAGTGCAGCGCGTAGGTGTTCAGCACTTCGGGCACGGTCAGCCAGTGCTCGTAGAGCTGCGACGGCAGTTCCACGAAGTCGCGCGAAACAGACGTACCGGAGACCGACGGGTAGGTCACGTCGGACAGCATGCCGTGCAGCGCATGGCCGAATTCGTGAAACAGCGTGCGTGCGTCGTCGAATGAGAGGAATGCCGGCTTGCCCTTGGGCGGCTTGGCGAAATTCATCGTGTTGAGAATGATCGGCGTCTCGCCGAGGAGTTTCGACTGCGACTGCAGCCCGCTCATCCACGCGCCCGAGCGCTTCGAGGGCCGCGCAAAATAATCGCCGATGAACAGCGCCCGGTGCGATCCGTCCGGGTTCTTCGCCCACCACAGCCGCGCATCCGGATGATAAAGCGGCACATCCGGAATTTCCTCGAAGGTGATGCCGAAAAGCCGGGTCGCCACGGCGAAGGCGGCCTCGATCATCTTGTCGAGCCGCATATAGGGCTTCACCTCGTCATCGGAGAAATCGAAGCGCTGCTGGCGGATCTTTTCCGCATAATGGCGCCAATCCCATTTCGCCGGCTGGTAGTTGTGTCCTTCCGCAACGATCAGCTCGGCGATATCGCCGGCTTCCTCGTTCGCCCGCGCGACCGCTTTTTCCCAGACGGTGTCGAGCAACTGGCCGACATTGTCCGGCGTCTTCGCCATCGTGTCGTCGAGCTTGTAGGCGGCATAGGTCGCATAGCCGAGCAGCGCCGCCTGTTCCTGGCGCAGCTTCAGCGTTTCGGCAATAACCTCGCCATTGTCGGTCTCACCGCCATTTTCGCCGCGAGCCAGCCAAGCCTTGTAGACCGTTTCGCGCAGGTCGCGACGCGAAGACCACGTCAGGAAGGGGTCGGCGATGGAACGCGACAGGGAGACCGCATGCTTCCCGGGATGGCCGCGCTCCTCGGCGACCGAGGCAAGCGCATCGACCAGCCACCCCGGCAGGCCGGCGAGATCGTCTTCGCTTTCGAGCAGAAGCATCCAGTCGGATTCGTCCTTGAGCACGTTCTGGCCGAACTGCGTGCCGAGCGTCGCCAACCGCTCGGTGATGGCCGCGTAACGGGTCCGGTCATCGCCGGCCAGCGCCGCGCCCGAACGCACGAAGCCCTTCCAGCGCCGTTCGAGCACGCGCATCTGCTCGGTCGAGAGCCCGAGTTCGTCGCGCATCTGCCAGAGCGCATCGACCCGCTCGAAGAGCGGACCGTTCATGGCGATCTCGGTACGATGGCGGGCATAAAGTGGCGAAACGGTCAGCTCGGTGGCGCGGATCGTGTCATTGGTGTGCGACCCGGCACGGTTGAAGAAGATGGCAGACACTCTCGAGAGGGCCTCGCCCGCTTTCTCCAGCGCCTCGATCGTGTTTTCGAAACTCGGTTCGGACGGGTCGGCGGCGATCGCCGCGATCTCGCCGAGATGCGCCGCGAAGGCGTCGCGGATCGCCGGTTCGAAATCCTCGTCCCTGATCGCCGTAAAATCGGGCAAGCCATAAGGTCCGGTCCAGTCGGTCAGGGCGGCGGAAGAGGCGGTCATGGCGGGTCCTTCGAGTGATGACGTGTCGCCTATCAGCTAGGCGGTGCGGCCCGTCTTGCCAAGGTCAGAAGGGGCCGCAACCGTCAATGGCGTGTTGCCGGGCGTCGCGTTCTCGACAATTCGACCATTCGGTCGTTGATCGTCTCGCGCACCGCGTCCCACAGGAGCGAGAAGGACTGGAAACCCTCGTCGGTGACCGCATCGGTATCGAGCGCGACCACGACGGTTTCCAACACGGCATTGAGTTCCTGCTTCAGCCGCCGCAGCTCGACCGGATCGGCGGCATCCTCGGCATGCTTCTGTATTTCCAGCAACTGGTAGTTATAGGTATCCGCCCGGTTCTTCTGGTTCGCGACGAAACGCGAACGTAACGCCAGCAACGCCGAGACGATCAGGGTCAACACGGTCACGAGAAGCGCCAGCGGTTCGGCGTTTTCCTGCAGGAACCCGGGCTGGTCGCGATTATAGAAGGATTGCGCGCCCTCATGCAGCGGCACGCTGAGCCCGGCATCCGTGTCGGGCGCGGCAATCGCCGACGCCAGCGCGAAGCGGATCGTCAGGTCGAGCCGATATTCGAACAGGATCCGCGTTACTTCACGGATCGCCTCCGCGCCCACTCCGGTCCGCGTGACGAGAATGCGGTCAACCGCCGCCGTCGGCGTATCGCGAGACGGCACCGGCGTCGCGCCCGTGAAGGCACCCTGCGGTATGGCGCCGGCTGTCAGGAACGGACGTTTCAGCGCAATCGCCTCCGCCTGTCCGACTGGGACATAGCGCAACGATATCGACTTCAGCTGCGCATCCTCGAACAGGCGGATCAGATCGAAATCGCGCAACGACCGGATCGTGAAGAGCGCATCCACATCGCCCGCGAGCAATCGCTGTGCCCCTTTTTCAAAAGGTTCGGCGCGCCAGTCGAACTGGTCGATCGGCAAGTCGTAATGATCGCCCAGCACCCAGAAGGACCGGAAGGCGTCGGTGCCGAATTGCGGGATGGACACCGAGCCCGACGCCAAGTCGGTCACCGCGCGGATCGCCGTATCGCCGCGCACGATGATCTGGAAAAGATCCGGAAACAGCCGTGCGATCACACGCACGTCCGAAACGACCGGCGTATCCGACCGGATCACAGCCAGATCCACATCGTGGGTGTTGAGACGCGCGATATTCTCCGAGGAATCGCGCGAGGCACGAATGTCGAGCCGCACCGTCTCGGAGTGCCGCGCCACGACGTCGGCCACCTCACGCATCAGATTGTAGGTGTCGGAGCCGAGCGGTCCGGTCGCGACGGCCAGCGTGACCGGTTCGCGCTCGCGTTCGATCCAGAACCATGTTCCGGCCACGGCCAGCACCACCGCAACAAGCGCCAGGAAAAACGAGAGACGGCGGACACGCACCGTGTACGACGCGGCATTCGGCACGACGCCTTCGGCCGCCACAGTCGCCCTGCCTGTCCCCTTCACCGCCACCGTTCGATCCCGTCCGACCCGCCTGTTTTCAAAGCTGTAGAGGGGCCCCGGAACGGGTGCAAGCGCCGACTGGCGCGAAATCGGCGCTTGACAGCGCGTCGCAATATACTAAGCCTGCCTTATTATCTTTCTTGCTTACGAAAGCCGCCCCTTGGTCGATCCGGATGCATTCGGCTTCATAGTGACCGACATCGCGCGCATGTCGCGCGCAATGCTGGAACGCCGCATCGCCGCCGCCAGCCTCGGCATCACGCCGGGCGAGGCCCGGACGCTGCTTCACATCGCCGCCCGGGAAGGCCGCCGGCAGACACAGATCGCCGAACGCATGGGCGTCGAGCCGATGACCGCGTGCAGCTATATCGACCGGCTCGAAAAACAGGGCCTTGTCGTGCGCGAAACCGATCCGGACGACCGGCGCGCAAAAAAGGTCCGGACAACCGACACGGCAAGGCAATTGATCGACGCCGTCGTCGAGCAGGCCGCCGGCATGCGTGAGCAGACGCTGGACGGGCTGGACCCGGCGGAACGCGAAACGCTGATGGCGGCGCTTCGCCGCGCCCGCTCCAACCTTGCCCGCCAACTCTCGACACCTCTTGACGACGACGAGGCGGGCCAATGACCGAGCCCGTCATGAGCGTGCGCCGGACCACGCTGATCGCCTCCGCCCTCGTCGCTCTCGGTCCGACATCGATGGCGCTCTACACCCCCGCCATGCCCGAACTTGTCAGGGCCTTCGACAGCACGCCGGGCGTGATCAAGGCCACGCTCACGGCCTATTTCGCCGGTTTCGCCTTCTCGCAGCTTTTCGCCGGCCCGATTGCCGACGCATTCGGCCGGCGGTCTTCGACCCTGGTATTCATTTCGATCTATATCCTCGGAAGCCTCGGAGCCGTCCTCGCGCCGTCGGTCGAGATCCTCATGGCCGCAAGGCTGGTCCAGGGCATCGGCGCGGCGATCGGCGTAACCGTATCGCGCGCGATCATACGCGATCTTTATCCCGGCGACCGTGGCGCGCGCATTCTCAATCTCGTCGGAATCATCCTGGCGATCGCGCCGGCCATGTCGCCCGCGATCGGCGGCGTCATGATCGGGTTGGCGGGATGGCACTCCGTCTTCGTGATGATGGCGATGTTCGGCTTCGCGATTGCGGCCATCGGGCTCTTTGCCCTGCGCGAAACGATCGTGCCCGACCTGTCACGCCTCCGGCCGCTCAGGATCGCGCGATCCTACGGTCAGTTGCTTTCCAATGCCGAGTTCATGACCGCATCCGTCGCAGTGGCCTGCGGCGTCGGGATTTTCTACGCGCTGGCGACGATCCTGCCATTTGTCCTGATCGACGTCGTCGGCCTGACGCCGACCCAGTTCGGCTTGTCCATGCTGTTCCAGTCCGGCGCCTTCATGACCGGGTCCGTGGCGTTCCGGCTGCTCATGCGCTGGATTACACCGCGTCAGGCGGTCCTGCCCGGCTTTATCATGATCCTGACGGGAAGCATTTCCCTGGCGATTGTTCCGAACCTTGTCGGACCGGCCCTGTTCACGATCATGGTTCCGGTCGCGATCTGCTCTTTCGGCGTGGCGATGATGATGCCGTACATGCTGATGGCCGGCATGCGCCCCTTTCCCCACATCGCCGGACAAGCCTCCGCCATGGTCGGTTTCTTCCAGATCGGGTCGGGTTTCACCGGTGGCGTGACCGGCACGTTGATCGGGGATCCCGTGCTGTCGATCACGGTCGTCATCCCGACAATGGGGATGACGAGTTTCTTCACCTATCTCCTGTTCTCCCGCGTCACCGCAAAGGCACGGCGCGAGGAAGACGAAACGCAGCGGATGCAGGACGAGATCACCGCGCCCGCTGCGTAGTGATGCGGCTCAGCCCTTGCGATTGCGCGCGGCGAGCGTGCGCAGGCGGAGCGCATTGAGACGGATGAAGCCGGCGGCGTCCTTCTGGTCGTAAGCGCCGTGATCGTCCTCGAACGTGACGAGTTCCTCCGAATAGAGCGACTTCGGCGACTTGCGGCCGGTGGTGATGACATTGCCCTTGTAGAGCTTCAGCCGCACCGTGCCCTCGACATCCTTCTGGGAATGATCGATCGCGGCCTGCAGCATCTCGCGCTCGGGCGAGAACCAGAAGCCGTTATAGATCAACTCCGCGTAGCGCGGCATCAATTCGTCCTTCAGATGCATCGCGCCACGGTCGAGCGTGATCGATTCCATCGCCCGGTGGGCATGCAGGAGAATGGTGCCACCCGGCGTCTCGTAGACGCCGCGCGACTTCATGCCGACGAAGCGGTTCTCGACGAGATCGATACGGCCGATGCCGTTGTCGCGGCCGAGATCGTTCAGGGCGGCGAACAGGGTCGCCGGGCTCATCGCCTTGCCATTCAACGCCACGGCGTCGCCGTTCTTGAACTCGATCTCGATGTCGGTGGGCTGGTCGGGTGCGTCCATCGGCGAGACTGTACGCATGTGGACGTATTCCGGTGCCTCTTCCCAGGGATCCTCGAGCACCTTGCCCTCGGATGACGAGTGCAGCATGTTCGCGTCGACCGAGAACGGCGCCTCGCCATGCTTGTCCTTTGGCACCGGGATCTGGTGGTCCTGCGCGAAGTTGATCAAATCGGTACGCGACTTGAACGCCCAGTCGCGCCACGGCGCGATCACCTTGATGTCCGGGTTGAGCGCATAGGCCGACAATTCGAAGCGAACCTGGTCGTTGCCCTTGCCGGTCGCGCCATGCGCGATGGCGTCCGCGCCGGTTTCCTCGGCGATCTCGACGAGACGCTTGGAGATCAGCGGCCGCGCGATGGACGTGCCGAGCAGGTAGACGCCCTCATAGACGGTGTTGGCGCGGAACATCGGAAAGACGAAATCGCGGATGAACTCCTCGCGGACATCCTCGATGTAGATTTCCTTGATGCCGAGCATCTCGGCCTTCTTGCGTGCCGGCTCCAGCTCGTCGCCCTGGCCGAGATCGGCGGTGAAGGTCACCACCTCGGCGCCGAATTCGGTCTGCAGCCATTTCAGGATGATGGAGGTATCGAGCCCGCCGGAATAGGCGAGCACGACTTTCTTGACGTCTTTGTGTGCGGCACTCATGTCTGTTCTTGTCCAGTGATAACGGATCGGGGAAATCGCGCGCACCATATTGCGTTTGCGGCGTCGCGCAAGCGCTTTGCGCCCGATCAGGCCCTGCGGCGCTCGCGTGCTTCCGAAATGGCGGCCAGGATTGAGAAAATCGCCACCGTCATCAGGAAACCGAGCACGGCATCCGACAAGTAGTGCGCCCCGAATGCGACGCGCAGGCCGGCCATGAACACCGACACCGCGCCGACCACGATTGCAGCCCATCGGTGGCGATGCACCGCGAAAAGGAGCGCGATGCACATCAACCACCCGGCCGCGGCCGCCTCGCCGGATACGAAGGAGCAGTTCGCGCTACAGTAATCGGTGATACTGCCCGCTTCGACGAAAGGCAGCGTTCCGCCGAAATCCTCCGTCACCCTTGGCCGGGGCCGGCCCCAATAGGCTTTCAGAACGCCGTTGACGATCAGACCCGGCCCGAGGATCAGGGTGGCGAGAAGCACCACCTTCATGCGAATACCGGGATTGCGCCACCGCCGGCCCTTCCGGATATCGACCGCAACGACGATCAGCATGACGATCCCGAGAATCGCCGCCAACGGATGCAGTATCTCCCGGATCAAACCGAAAAATCCGGATTCGGAGTAGAGGAATCCCCCGCAACTCCGGCCGTTGGGTGCCACGCTCGCCGCACAGGCTTCCGCGTCGAAGAACCAACCCGCAACCGCCAGGTCGATCTCCGGTGCCAACCGGAAGCGCAACAGCAGCAGCAGCCAGGATGCCGCAAGGACAGTGGCGACAAGCGGGTCGGCCAGTCGTCCGAACGGATTGTCGGATTTCGGGGCAGTCAAGATGTCGGGGCCTCTGTTGGGTTGACGTTCCCTGTGGCATGGTGCGTTTCGACCTTCAAGAGCGATCCGCCGAGGACTTCAGACGCGCAATGCCCGCCTTCATGCCCGACTGGCCGACCCTGGCCGCCTTCTCGGTCGCCGCGATCGTCCTGGCGATCACGCCGGGCCCCGACATGACGCTGTTCCTGTCGCGCACGCTGAGCCAGGGCCGCGCGGCGGGCTTTGCCTGCATGTTCGGCGCCTATGCGGGGATTGTCGTGCACACCGCGATGGTCGCGCTCGGCCTGTCGGCGCTGATCGTCGCCGCGCCGGCCGCCTTTGCCGCGCTGAAGGTTATCGGCGCCGGATATCTCGTCTGGCTGGCAACCGATGCCATCCGCAGGGGATCGTCTCTGACCATGAAGACGGAACGCCGTCAGGCGCCGCATGTCGGCGCGAGCTTCCTGACCGGTGTCGGAATCAACCTGCTCAACCCGAAGATCATCCTGTTCTTCATGACGTTCCTGCCGCAATTCGTCGCGACGGGCGACCCGCATGCGACCGGCAAGTTCTTCTTCCTCGGCGCGATGTTCATCGTCATCGCGGTGCCGATCACCTCCGCGATGGTGCTGGCGGCGGGCTGGATGTCCGAAACGCTGAGGCGGAAACCTGTCGTCACGCGCGTGATCGACTGGCTGATGGCAAGCGTCTTCTCCGCCTTCGCGGTGAAGATCCTTTTCACGCAGGCGCGCTGAGATCAGTCGCCATGGCCGGCGATCATCATCGCCTCATAGGCCAGACGCTCGGTCTTCTTCATGCGCTCAGACGCGGATTTCAGCTGGCCGCAGGCAGCCAGGATGTCCTGTCCGCGCGGCGTGCGGATCGGTGAGGCATAGCCGTTGGCGTTGATGAAATCGGCGAATTTCTCGATCTCTTCCCAGTCGGAACATTCATAGGCCGAGCCCGGCCATTTGTTGAACGGGATCAGATTGATCTTCGCCGGGATGCCCTTGAGCAGCCGCACCAGGTCCTTCGCGTCGGCGAGGCTGTCATTGACGCCCTTCAGCATCACATATTCGAAGGTGATGCGGCGCGCATTCGACAGGCCGGGATAGGCCCGGCAGGCATCGAGCAGTTCCTTGAGCGGATACTTCTTGTTGATCGGCACCAATACGTCGCGCAGTTCGTCGTTTGTCGCATGCAGCGAGATCGCCAGCATGACGCCGGTCTCCTCGCCGATCTTGACGATCCCCGGCACAACGCCCGAGGTCGAGAGCGTGATGCGCCGTTTGGACAGCGACAGGCCGTCGCCATCGGCGAAAACGAGCAGCGCGTCGCGGACATTGTCGTAATTGTAGAGCGGCTCGCCCATGCCCATCATGACGATGTTGGAGACCTTGCGGCCTTCCGAGGGAACGATTGCGCCCTGCGGCGTGTCCCGGTCCGGAAAATCGCCAAGCCGGTCGCGCGCCAGCAGCACCTGGGAGACGATTTCCTCCGATGTCAGGTTGCGCACCAGCCGCTGCGTGCCGGTATGGCAGAAGGTGCAGGTCAGCGTGCAGCCGACCTGGCTCGAGACGCACAGCGTGCCGCGCCCCTCTTCGGGAATGTAGACCGTTTCGACCTCGACGGGCCGACCGGCACCGCGTGGCGGGAAGCGCAGCAGCCACTTGCGCGTGCCGTCATTGGAAATCTGCTCCTCGACGATTTCCGGCCGCGCGATGGAGAACCGTTCCCTGAGCAGCGCACGAAGATCTTTCGAGACGTTGGTCATGTCGTCGAAGTCGGAGACGCCGCGCACATAGAGCCAGTGCCACATCTGCTGTACGCGCATGCGCGCCTGCCGCTCCGGCACGCCCGCGTCCTTCAGGGCCTCCGCCAGCTGCGGACGCGTCAAGCCGATCAGCGTCGGCTTTTCGGCCGGCGCTGCGGAAGCCCGCGCGCCATGCAGGTCGCGCGCAGCCTTTTCGGTCAGGTCGATAGAAACGCCCATGGTCAATCCGTCATGTCTCAAGAAGCGCGCGCAATAACACACTCCGCACGCCGCGTCACGCCACCGCAAACGGCGAAAGCCGGGTCATGCCCGGCATCCATCCGCAAAGGATGACAAAAACCGTCAGTTGCAGTCTTGAATGGCGTTGAGCGATGCGGTCACGCCGGACAGTGAATAATCGTAGCTCGTATTCGTACCGCGTGCGGATGTCGCCGTCACGGTCATCTTCGAGCCCGCCTTCATCGCGGCAACCAGCGCCGGCTCCTGTGCGGCATTCTCCGCCCAAGCCGATTTTTCCTTCGTGAAGAAGGTGAAACTCTGATCGCCGATCGTCACGGTCACCTTGGAGGCGTCCTGCAGACTGTAGTCCGCCATGAACTGCGGCTCATAGGAGACGTTCTGATTCGTCCTCTGGGTGACGATGAAGAAATTGGTGCCGTGATTGACGCCGCTTGGCTTCTCGGATCCGGGGATCGGAACGGAGAGCGTGTAGCAGACTTTCGAGCCGCCGGAATTGTAGCTGAAAGCGCTCCAGTCGTTGTAATCGCCGATTCGTGTCGGCGTTTGCGCCCAGGCGCCGGCTGCGCTCGCCGCAACCATTCCAGCCGCCATCAATCCCGCAATAGCTTTCGTGTGGATGAACATATTCCCTACCGGTTCGTATCGGTCACGCATGAAACTTGAGGATTTGGCCAGCCCAATCTGGATGAAGCAGGGTTACCAAACTGTGAACGAAACGCAAATGAGTTTATCGATTTCCGTCACAACGTCCTCGGCCTCGCGACACGTTGTCCCAACGCACGAGAAATGTGCCCTGAAAGAGGCAACAGTTTGACTTTGTTTCCCAAAGCGGATGACAGGAGCGACGTCACGGAACTATCATCGTCCCGGGGCAAAATCCCCTTTGACCATGTCCGATAAGAGAGGTCCCGGCATACCGGCAACCGCATGACGAACGCGCAGCATCAGCATTTCGCATCGCTCGCCCGCGCAATTGCGGAGACCCGGGACCAGTCGGCATTCGCCGAGCTGTTCGACTATTTCGCGCCGCGCATCAATGCCTATTTGCGCCGCCTGTCGCTCGATTCCGGGCAGGCCGAGGAAATCACCCAGGAGGTGATGATGGTGCTGTGGCACAAGGCGACCCTGTTCGATCCGGCGAAATCCTCTCTCGGCACATGGCTGTTCCGCATTGCACGCAATCGCAGGATCGATCTCGTGCGCCGAGACCGGTCGGACCTGCTCGATCCCGACGATCCGGTATTCCGCCCCGAGGAACCCGAGCCTGCCGACGCGATGCTCGACGCGGAGAGACGCGACGAGCGGGTGCGCGCGGCGCTGGACGAACTGCCGGCCGAGCAGCTCGAACTGGTCCGCAAGGCATTCTATCTCGGCATGTCGCACAGCGAATTGTCCGAGGAGACCGGGCTGCCGCTCGGAACGGTGAAATCGCGCATTCGGCTGGCCTTCGGACGCCTGCGCAAAACGATATCGGCAGACGAACTGATCGACATCGATCCGTAAACCCGGATCTATGCCGGATCGGCGGCCTTCGCCAAGGCATCGGCAAGCGCTTCGCGCGCCAATTTGTCGGCAAGCTTGCACATGGCCGGGATACGGTACGGGCCGTGCAGGGATCGGACGATCCGCGCCGCGTCACCGCTCTCCATGCCGGCAGCCGTTACATGCAGCGGGCGCGTGCTTTGCCCGCGCAAGACGGGCGACGACCAGTCGTCGCCACGAAACGGGGTCTTGGCCGCGCCGATGATTAGAACACGCCCGCCAAGCGCCGCATGCAGGTGCGCACCGAGACCGGCACGGCCGTCGGCGCCGAGATGCACATAACCGTCGATGATGATCAGATCCGGCGCATCCGACCCGTCGAGCAGGGCAAGCAATACCGGCAGTTCGCGCTTGTAGAACTCACCGGCACGATAATCCGCGGCCTCATGCGCCAAGACGATCAGCCGCGTGGCGAGAGGTGCAGCCGACGCGACATCATCGATAAGGACGCATGCGCCGGCTGCGAAGCCGTTTCCATAGGCCGCGTCGAGAATGGCGATCGTCTGGTTTTCGGAAGTGTTTGCGTCGTTAGAGGTCGATTGTCGGCTTGTCATCGTCCGCCGGCGTATCGATGTCGTGATCGGCGAGCGCATGGCGGGCCGCGAGGCGATGTGCATCAGTGATGCTGCCGCGAACCGCGCCGATCGCGGCCATCAGCACGGCGACGTCGTCGCCGAAACCGATCGACAGGATGAAATCGGGAATGATGTCGATCGGCAGGATGAAATAGGCGAGCGCCGCCAGCAGCGTGCCGCGCACCTTGGCCGGCGTTTTCGGGTCGAGCGCGCAGAAATAGGCCGCGACGACCTCATCCATGTAGGGAACGCGCCGCGCCGCTTTCTTCGCGGTGGCCCAGAATCGTTCGCGCACGCGTTTCTCGCGCCGGCCCTGCTCCTCCTCGGAGCCCGGTTCCAGGATCTCGCCGATCCGTGCCTCGTCCATGCCGTTGCCGGTTCCAGTCATGGCTACAATGTGGGATTTTCCGCCCGATGCTTCAAGCGGCGGCCTTGTTCATCGCCTCGGCGAGGGAAAGATCGAGCTCGGTCACGCCGCCCGAATCATGCGTCGTCAGCGTGACTTCGACCCGGTTGTAGACATTGAACCACTCCGGATGGTGGTTCATCTTCTCTGCGACCATCGCCATCTCGCTCATGAAGGCGAATGCCTTGCGAAAATTCGCAAATTTGAACTTGCGGTGAATGGCGTTGCCGTCCTCGCTCGCGGTCCAGCCTTCGAGCTTTTCCAGCCCGGCGGCAATTGCATCGGCATCCAGTTTGGGTTTTGACATGGCGGCTTCCTTCTCTGCTTCGGGTTACACATGACGCACGAAAACCGAAAGTCGATCCTCTTCGTCTGCCTCGGCAATATATGCCGCTCGCCTCTGGCGGAAGCCGTCTTTCGCGACATTGTCGAAACCGCCGGCGCGGCCCGCCGCTTCGAAATAGATTCGGCGGGAACGGGCGCATGGCATGTCGGCAATCCGCCCGATCCGCGTTCTGTCGAAGTCGGCCGGCGTCACGGCATCGACCTCTCCCGGCTGCGCGCCCGAAAGGTGGTGGGTTCCGATTTCGACCGTTTCGACCTCATCCTCGGGATGGATCGGTCGAATGTGGCGAACCTGACGGCGATGGCGCCCGCCTCGAGCCGCGCCCGGATCGCCGAATTCCATGATTTTTCCACAGGCACGCCGCGCGACGTGCCAGACCCCTATTACGGAGGCGATGACGGGTTCGAGGAAGTCTACCGGATGATCCGCGCTGCCGCGGGTTCGCTGTTCGAGAAGCTTGGCGCCGACATGCGCGGGGTCAGCGGATAGCTTTCCTCGACGATGTAGGGACCGCCGCCAACCGATTCCTTCGACGACATCAGCACGAAACGGCCGACCGTGAACGGCGGCACGAAGAAGTTGCCCCGGCTGGAAAGATAGCGCGCAATGACCTCCGGCGGCGTATTGCGCAGCCTGGCAATGGTGACATGCGGCGTGAATTTGCGAGGGTCGGCCGGCAGGCGCAAACGCTGGCAGATACGTTCGATTTCGGCCTGCAGCTCGATGACGTCGGGCGAGGCCGTGGGTGTCGCGAACAGTGCCCTCGGCTTCTTTCCGCCGAAGACACCCAACCCGGACAGGCCGAGCTTGAACTCGTAGCGCCGCACCCTGTCCAGCGCATGGGCGACCTCGTCGGCCATGTGGTGCTCGACATCGCCGATGAAGCGCAGCGTCAGATGGTAATTCTCGGTATCGATCCAGCGGGCGCCCGGGAGACCGCCTCGCAACAGTGAAAGGGACATCGCCGCAGTGTGCGGAATTTCAAGGGCGGCAAACAAACGCGGCATGGCGCTCTCCCTTCTCTGTCCGTGGCGTGACGGGCAAATCACCCTGTCCACACCTGAATCGAATCACGGACCGCCCGGCGGTGCAAGGCTAAAATTCCGGCGGCGTTTCGCCGCTCCACAGGCGTCAGCTTTCGCGGCCGGCGAGATAATCCTCCATGAGCGGAAGAAAACGCCCGACCATCTCCGTGACGCCGACCGCATTCGGGTGCATCCCGTCGGCGAGCAGCTTGTCTTCCTGCGCCGTCACGCCGTCGAGAAAAAACGGATAGAGCGTGACATCATGTTTTTCGGCGAGGTCGGGATAGATCGGGTTGAAGGCCGCGGCGTAATCGTCGCCCATATTCGGCGGCGCCAGCATGCCCGCAAGGATGACATCGATGCCCCGCGCCTTCAGCCCGGAGATCATCGCGTCGAGATTTTCCCGCGTGAGGTCCGGGGAGACGCCGCGCAGCGCGTCGTTCGCGCCGAGTTCCAGGATCACGAAATCCGTATCGTCGGGCACCGACCAGTCGAGCCTCGCAAGCCCGCCGGACGTCGTGTCGCCGGAAACGCCGGCATTGGCGATCACGATATCGTGACCTTGTGCCTTGAGAGCGTCCTCGAGTTGCTCCGGAAACCCCTCGCCTGGGGCGAGTTGGTAGCCAGCCATAAGGCTGTCGCCAAATCCGACACCCTTGAGCGTGTCCGCGCTGGCACCCGAAACACAGCCGACCAACGCGCCCGCGAGGAGAAAAATGCGGATTAAAGATTTGAACATTGCGTGTCCGATACCATTTTCACCCAATCGCCGCACATATAGGACTGTTTTCCCGTGACAGAAGCGCTGATTTCCCTCACCGACGTGGATTTGCGGCTCGGGGGCGGTGTCAACGCCGTCCATGTGCTCAAATCCGTCGACCTCGAAATCGGCCGCGGCGAATCGGTTGGCGTGGTCGGGCCGTCAGGATCCGGCAAGACGACCCTTCTGATGGTCCTTTCGGGCCTCGAACGCCCGGATTCGGGAACCGTGACGGTCGCCGGCGCAACGTTCAACACGATGAACGAGGACGCCATCGCCGCCTTTCGCGGCCAGAATATCGGCATCGTCTTCCAGTCCTTCCATCTGATCCCCAACATGACCGCGCTGGAAAATGTCGCCGTGCCGCTCGAATTGGCCGGCGAGCGGGACGCCTTTGAAAAGGCGGAGGCCGAACTCGCCGCTGTCGGCCTGAAAGACCGGCTGACGCATTATCCGGGACAATTGTCCGGCGGCGAACAGCAGCGCGTTGCCATCGCCCGCGCACTCGCACCCGATCCGAAAATCCTGATCGCCGACGAGCCGACCGGCAATCTCGACGGCGCGACCGGCCACCTGATTTCCGAATTGCTGTTCGCCAAGCAGCGTGAACGCGACATGACCTTCGTTCTCGTCACCCATGACCCCGAGCTTGCGGGACAGTGCGACCGCCAGCTTTCCGTCGATTCCGGGCAGGTCCGCGAACGCGGCGATTTCGACAAGGCGGCCGAATGAACCGGATGCCGCTTCGACGCAGCATTGCGCTCGCCTTCCGTTTCGCGCTGCGCGAACTGCGCGGAGGCCTGTCCGGTTTCTACATCTTCCTTGCCTGCATCGCGCTCGGCACGGCGGCGATCGGCGGCGTCAACGCGGTATCGCAATCGGTGACCAACGGGATCGAGCAGGAAGGCCAGGTCATCCTCGGCGGCGACTTGCGTTTCGAGCTGAACCACCGCACCGCCACGGACGACGAATACGCCTTCCTCGATTCTCTCGGCGACGTGGCCGTTCTGGCCGACATGCGCTCGATGGCGCGTCTCGAGGACCAGTCGGACCAGTCGCTGGTCGAGTTGAAGGCCATCGACCAGGCCTATCCGCTCTATGGCGAACTCGTCACGCGGCCGAACATGGCGCGAGACGTCCTGCTCGGCGAACGCGATGGCGTATATGGTGCCGCGACCCAGCAGATACTGCTCGACCGGCTCGGCCTCGAAACCGGCGACCGTGTCCGGCTCGGCAATGCGACATTCGAGTTGCGGGCGGTGATCGAAAGCGAGCCCGACGCCGTTTCCGACGGTTTCGCCTTCGCCCCGCGCCTTCTGGTCTCGCTCGACGGTCTCGACGCGTCGGGGCTCGTCCAGCCCGGCTCGCTCGTCGAATATGTCTACAAGATCCGCACCCCTGCCGGAACGACGACAGATGAATTGCGTGCCATCGAGGAACGCGCCAACACCGAATACCGCACGTCCGGCTGGTCGATCCGCAATCGCGGCAATGCCGCGCCATCCCTCACGGCCAATATCGAACGCTTCGCGCAGTTCCTCACCCTGGTCGGCCTCACCGCGATGGTGACGGGAGGTGTCGGCGTCGCCAATGCGGTGCGCGCCTTCCTCGATTCCAAGCGCAATGTGATCGCCACCTTCAAATGCCTCGGCGCGCCGGGCGGATTCGTGACGCTGGTCTATCTGATCCAGATCCTGGCCATCGCCGGGGTCGGCATCGCGATGGGCCTCGTCCTCGCATCGCTCATGCCGTGGGTCGCGGCTTGGGCGCTGGCGGATTTCGTTCCGCTCCCCGCAAGCCAAGGGCTCTATCCCGGTGCGTTGGCGCTGGCCACGGCCTTCGCGGTTATCACCACACTGGCCTTTGCGATCCTGCCGCTCGGCCGCGCCCGCGACATTCCCGCAACCGCGCTCTTCCGCGAACAGACCTTCGACGGCGAAACCAATCCGCGACCGGCCTACCTAGCCGCCGCGATCCTGCTGATCGCGCTTCTGGCGTGGCTCGCCGTCGAAACGTCGTTCAGCCGGAATATCGCGATGACCTTTCTTGCGGGGATCGCCTTTTCCTTCGGCGTGCTGCGGGCGGTTTCGATCGGTGTCCAGGCGTTGGCGAAACGTGCGCCGCGCGTGCATTCGACCTCGCTCCGCCTCGCCATCGGCAATATCCACCGCCCCGGCGCGCTGACACCGTCCGTCGTCCTGTCGCTCGGCCTGGGCCTGACGCTGCTGGTCAGCCTCGCGCTGATCGACGGCAATCTGCGCCGCCAGATCTCCGGAAACCTGCCCGAGCGCGCGCCGAACTTCTTCTTCGTCGACATCCAGAACGACATCATCTCGGATTTCTCGACGCTGCTGACGGACGAGGCCGGTTCGGAAGCCGTTCTCCAGCGCGTGCCGATGCTGCGCGGACGCATCGTGGAACTCAACGGACAGGACGTCGCCACGATGGAACTCCCGCCCGAAGGCGGCTGGGTTCTGCGCGGCGACCGCGGCATCACCTATTCGCCCGTCTTGCCGGAAAATTCCACGCTGGCCAAGGGCGACTGGTGGCCGGAGGACTATGCCGGCGAACCGCTGGTCTCCTTCTCCGCCGAGGAAGCCGGCGAGATTGGCGTCGGCATCGGCGATACGGTGACGATCAATGTGCTCGGCCGCAACATCACCGCCCGCATCGCCAATCTGCGCCAGGTCCAGTGGGAATCGCTCGCCATCAATTTCGTGATGGTCTTTTCGCCGAACACATTTGCCGGCGCGCCGCATGCCTGGCTCGCCACGCTCACCCTGCCCGATGCGGACACGGCGCGCGAAGCCCGGATCCTGCGCGACGTGACGCAGGCCTTTCCGGCCGTAACCTCTGTGCGCGTCAAGGATGCGATCGATCTCGTCAACCGGCTGATCGGCCAGCTTGCCACCGCAATCAGGGCGGCAGCCGCCGTGGCGTTGATTTCCTCGGTGCTCGTACTGGGCGGCGCGCTTGCCGCCGGAAACAGGGCGCGCGTTCACGATGCCGTCGTGCTGAAGATGCTCGGCGCGACCCGCAGAATGCTGATCGGGGCCTTCTCGCTGGAATATCTCATGCTCGGGGCGGCGACCGCGCTGTTTGCGCTCTTCGCGGGCGGGGTTGCCGCATGGTTCGTGATCACGCAGATCATGAACCTGCCCTGGCAATTGCTGCCGGGTGTCGCCGCCGGGACGCTGGTTACCGCGCTCGTGCTGACGGTCGGATTCGGGCTCGCGGGCACTTGGCGCATCCTCGGACAGAAGGCCGCCCCGGTTTTGCGCAATTTGTAGGAATTCCGGCAATCATTCCTTAACCATGCCGTACGGCAGCCCTCCGGGCGGCGAAATGACGAATATGTGCGGCACCTTTTCGCGCATGCGCGGTCTTGTCTGCGCCGCATTGGCACATCATATTACCCACAGGCATGCTGGAGTCCCGCCAGCGGCGCCGCGGTACGGCATGTTGACGCCGGCCGGACACCCGACGGGATTTGAGAAGCACAGAGGATAAAATGGCTGACCTTCGAAACATGAACGCGCGCGCCGGCCAGGCTCGAACTTACGACGCGAGTATCGATCAGGGCCTTCGTGCCTACATGATCCGCGTCTACAACCTGATGGCGCTCGGTCTCGCCATCACCGGTTTCGCCGCACTCGGAACCATGATGCTCGCGACCACGACAGATCCGTCCGCAGCTGTCGCACAGCTCGGAAACGGCAAGATGCTGACCAGCGTCGGCAGTGCACTCTACGGCTCGCCGCTGCGCTGGGTCGTGATGCTCGCCCCGCTCGGCATGGTGTTCTTCCTGAGCGCCCGCATCAACAAGATGAGCGTCTCGGGCGCGCAGATGGCCTTCTGGGTCTTTGCCGGCCTGATGGGGCTGTCGCTTTCGTCGATCTTCCTCGTTTACACGGCGGCAAGCATCGTCCAGACCTTCTTCATCACCGCGACGGCCTTCGGCGCACTTTCGCTCTACGGCTACACGACCAAGCGCGACCTGTCGGCGATGGGTTCGTTCCTGTTCATGGGCCTGATCGGCATCATCATCGCATCGCTGGTGAACCTGTTCCTGGCATCGTCCGCGCTGCAGTTCGCGATCTCCGTGATCGGCGTTCTGGTCTTCGCCGGCCTGACCGCCTACGACACGCAGCAGATCAAGGAGATGTATTACGAGGGTGACGGCGAAGCCGTTGCCGGCCGCAAGGCCATCATGGGTGCGCTGCGCCTCTATCTCGACTTCATCAACCTGTTCATGTTCCTGCTGCAGTTCCTCGGCAACCGCGAATAGGACAAGTCGGTATTCCGACCCAAAAAGGCGGCCTTCGGGCCGCCTTTTTCAATTGTGCGGCGCGCTGAAAACGGCTTCACTGGCGCGACAGCATCTCCAGGCCCGATTCATGCCCGCCCTTTCGATCCGCGACGCGCGCTCCTCCGACATTCCCGCCATCACCGCCATTTATCGCGACGCCGTCCTCAACGGCACCGCCAGCTTCGAACTCGACCCGCCGGACGAGGCGGAGATGGCGAAGCGACAAGAAGCGGTTCTGGCGGGCGGCTATCCCTATATCGTCGCGGAAACGGATGAAGGCGGCATTGCCGGCTACGCCTACGCCAACGCCTTCCGGACCCGGCCGGCCTATCGCTGGGCGGTGGAGAACTCGGTCTATATCGACCCCGCACTGCAGGGAAAGGGCGCCGGCCGCGCGCTCATGATCGCCCTGCTCGACCGTGCGGAATCACTCGGCTTCCGGCAGGTGATCGCGGTCATCGGCGGCTCCGCGCATGTCGCCTCGATCCGCCTGCATGAAAGCCTCGGCTTCGAGATGATCGGCACCTTCAAGGGATCCGGCTTCAAGTTCGGCCGCTGGCTCGATACGGTGCTGATGCAGAAAGCGCTCAATGGCGGCGACACGACAGCGCCCGACGAGAACGCCTATCCGGGAACGCTCTATCGTCCGCCCGCGAACGCGCGCTGACCAAGATCAGTTCGAGGCGACGATTCGCAGCGGCTTGTCGAAGACCTTGAGCACATTTGCGAGATCCTGGCCGCGCTTCATCACCATGCCCGAGGCCGAAACGATGCTGTAGGCGCCCTGTCTGCGCGCCAGTTTCGGGTTTTTCTCGATGCGGTAAAGCGGACTTTCCGACGCCCGCCGGAAGACCGAGAATACTGCCCGGTCCTTCAGGCTGTCGATGGCGTAGTCGCGCCATTCGCCGGCGCCCACCATCAGGCTGTAGATTCTCAGGATCTGGTCCAGTTCGCGGCGGTCGAAACGGACTGTTTCGAAGGCCTGCCGGCCTGTCGCGGCCGTCGGGAGGGGAACCACCTTTTCGCCCCGATCCGTGCTCTCCTCCCGTAGCCGGACCGCGCCCTTTGATATTTCGTCCTCGGACATTCCTTCTCCCGCTGGTTCGTATGGGAAGTTTGCCGTGTTTTGGCGTGGTTGCAAGGGCGTGAACGAAAAATCGCATCACAGAACCGATTTCAAATCCTTAACAATTTCTTGCCGTTTCGCTCACAGTTTGGAACATCGTGTTCCGATCAGTGAATCCCTGACACCTTTTCGCCGCAGTTGAGACACAACTCGGCCCGGATTGCGGATGAATTTTTGGGTGTTGCCGATTGTGTTCCGCGACAAGTTTCGGGGAGCGCAACTAGCAAGGTAGGTGGCAGCCGGTTCACGGCGCTAGGCTTTGTCACCGAAGGACCGGTTCGGTTGAGGTATTGGAAACCTCTAGCCCCCCAGCCCCCCGATGCCACACCGCACCGGTCCGTACCTTGCTTTCGCGATCTGCCGATAATCGCTCAAAAAGCGTCAGGATGATTGGCGGGGAAGGATGGCTGCGCCTATGATCGCACCGGGACGGCCGCCTTTCGTGGTTTTCTGGAGCAGGACGGCGCAGCCATCGGCATTCTTGGCGGCAAGTTCCGACCGCGGAATATCCACCGTCATTGCCTCGCCCTCCCACATTCCGATGGTCTGGTAATCGGTGACGGCATTGACGTAGGAAATCGTCTTGCCGGCATTCTCGCCGCGGTCGATCGCGACATCCGCCTGCCGGACGAAATAGACCAGAACGAGATGGATCTTGTCGCCGCCGGTCGGCGCGCCCTCGGCGCTCACCCGCATGCGGTCGCCCATATCCTCGAATCTCAGTCCGACGGTCAGGCCGAGCCCGCGGTCCTTGTCGCGGGCCATCATCTCGGAAATTTCCCGGTAATGCCCGCCATTGGTATGCGACCGGCCATTGATGACCGCCTGCGGCGTGTAGACGCCGCGACGGTTCAGCCCTTCGGCATATTCGTATTGTCGTCGTGTATTGGCGTCCGAACCCAGCGTGTCCTGCCAGCCGAGATAGTCCCAATAGTCGACATGGTAGCCCAGGGCGACCACATCGTCGCGCGCCGCGAACTTGGCGAGCGCCAAATCGGCGGGCGGACAGGAATTGCAGCCCTGGCTGGTGAAGAGCTCGACAACCCCGAGCGGCTTCTGCACACTTTCATCCGCCTGCGGCGCGGCCGCCGGAGACAGTGCCAGAAGACTTGCGGCAATTGCCGTTATCGCGAAAGACCGTTTCACCGAATGCCACCCATTCCCTTCATGACCCCGAGAATAGGCACTCACCGGTTCAACAGAAAGTCACGTTAGGGTGACAAACGCCCGCCGAACCGTGTCCGGCGGGCTGAAATGCGGCTTTGCGCTATTCCGCGGCGACCAGAACCGGACGGAAGAACGGCGCGCGGCCTTCACTCGGAAGGTCGTTTCCGATAACGTCCGCCACCGCCTCGGCGGTCGCGGCCGACAAGGTCCACCCGAGATGGCCGTGACCGGTGTTGTAGAAGACGCGCGGCGCACGCCCACGTCCGAAACGCGGCATCATGTTCGGCATCATCGGCCGCAAGCCGGCCCACGGCACGACATTTTCCGTGCTCACGCCGGGAAACATCGTTTCGCACCACTGCGTCAGCGGGCGAATCCGGTCAGCGCGAATGTCGCGGTTCTCGCCCGTGAATTCGGCGGTTCCGGCGATGCGAAGACGGTTGGCGCCGAGCCGGCTGGTGACGATCTTGGCGTCGTCGTCGAGCAGGCTGATCCACGGCGCGGCGGCGCGGCTCTCGGCCCCGTCGAGATTGACGGTGATCGAGTATCCCTTGACCGGATAGATGTTGACGCGGTCGCCCAGTTGCGCGGCGAATGCCCGGCTGGCGATGCCGGCGGCGATCACGATGCCGTCAAAGCGTTCCTCGTGGCGTTCACCGCCCTGTTCGAACCACACGGTCACGCCGTCGGGATCGCGCTGGAGACGCGTCACCGACGCCCCGCCGACGAAGCGCCCGCCTGACCGCCCGACCGCGTCCGAGAGGCCCGTCGCGAATTTGTGGATATCGCCGGTCGAATCGGTCTCGGTGTAGAAGCCGCCATGGAAATCGCCGGTCAGCGCCGGTTCCATCCGCCGCATCTCGTCCGGCGAAACGGGAAGCCTGTCGAGACCCGCCTGGGCGTAGAGCAACGAAACCTTGGCCGCGTGATCGAAACCCTTGCGATCGCGATACACATGCAGGATGCCGCGCTTTTCGCGGTCGAACTCGATGCCGGCCTCCTGCGCCATCCGCTCCATATGGCCACGCGCGGCCAGGGCGAGACGCACCGTTTCCATCGTGTTGCGCTCATAGTGCGGAATGCTGGCGATGAATTCGGCGACCCAGGACAGCTTGTGCCAGCCGGGCTTCGGGTCGAACAGAAGCGGCGCATCCTTGCGCATCATCCACTTCAGACCCTTGAGCACCGTCGACCAGTGGGTCCACACTTCGGCGTTGGACGCCGATAGCTGGCCGCCATTGGCGAAGCTTGTTTCCATCGCCGCGTAACGCTGGCGGTCGAACAGGGTAACGTCGTAGCCGCGGCGGATCAGCGACCATGCGGAAGTCGTTCCGGCAATGCCGGCACCAATGACTGCTATTCGGGTCATGTCGGTTCCTCTCAGATGACCATGGCGAACCGGCGCTTCGCGCGCTTTTTCGGCTCGCACCCCATCTGTCAGGAACCTGAGAGCTTTGCCCAGGGCTCCGCCATATTTGGCTGGATGCCGCTGGCCGGACCGTCCGGCTCGGGCTTTCTCCTTCGGTGGGCGGCAAGCCGCCACTCTCCAGATTGTTGCCGATCGCACGGTCCTTCTGCCTGAGAGTTTCCGGGGCGGTTGCTCCTTCGGCGCCGGCTCCTGTGTGGACCCGGTCTCTCCCGTGCGATACTTGGTCGCCGCATATCGCAAAACCCGCGCCTTCGCAACGAAATCCTGTTAAAGGCGGAGAAATGTGACAGCCGCTTTTCATTTCTGTCACAAAACGCTTTTATCAGGCATCAACGACGTCAGGAATCAGGAATATACCCATGAAAATCGCAGTTCTCGGCGGCGACGGCTTCGTCGGCTGGCCGACCGCGCTCCATCTCAGCGACCAGGGCCATGAAGTCCATATCGTCGATAACCTGTCGCGTCGCTGGATCGATACCGAACTGGGCGTTCAGTCCCTGACGCCGATGGACTCCATCCAGGAGCGCACGCGCATCTGGCATGAAGAAACCGGCCGCAAGATCCATTTCCACCTGATCGACCTCGCCCGCGACTACGAGGTGTTCAAACAGTGGCTCGTCGAACACACGCCGGACGCGATCATCCATTTCGCCGAGCAGCGCGCCGCGCCCTATTCGATGAAATCCGACCGCCACAAGAACTACACGGTCAACAACAACGTCAACGCGACCCACAACGTGCTGAACGCGCTGGTCGAGACGGGCGTTGACGCGCATCTCGTCCATCTCGGCACGATGGGCGTCTATGGCTACTCGACCATCGGGGCCGCGATTCCGGAAGGCTACCTGCCGGTCGGCATCGAGACGCTGGAAGGCGACACGGTCTCCCAGGAGATCCTCTACCCGTCCAATCCGGGTTCGATCTACCACATGACCAAGTGCCTCGATCAGTTGCTGTTCCAGTTCTACGCCAAGAATGACGGGCTGCGCATCACCGACCTGCACCAGGGCATCGTCTGGGGCACCCATACCGAGCAGACCCGCAAACACCCGCAGCTCATCAACCGCTTCGACTATGACGGCGACTACGGCACGGTGCTCAACCGCTTCCTCATCCAGGCCGCCATCGACTATCCGCTGACGGTGCACGGGACCGGCGGCCAGACCCGCGCCTTCATCCACATCCAGGATTCGGTGCGTTGCATCGAGATCGCGCTGAACAATCCGCCGAAGGCCGGCGAAAAGGTGGAGATCTTCAACCAGATGACAGAGACCCACCGGGTCCGCGACCTGGCCGAGATGATCTCCAAGATGACCGGTGCGAAAGTCGCCTACCTGCCCAACCCGCGCAAGGAGGCCGCCGAGAACGACCTGATCGTGAAGAACGACAAGTTCCTCGGCCTCGGCCTCGACCCGATCACGCTGGAGGAAGGGCTGCTCGACGAGGTTGTCGACGTCGCCAAAAAATTCGCCTACCGCGTCGACCGCAGCCGCGTACCCGCCGTGTCCGCATGGACCAAGGACATCGCCAAGACGGTCGAGAAGGATCCCGAAGGCAAGCGCCTCAAGTCGGTTTCCTGATTGCAGCCGGGTTCCTCGCGATATCCCTGATATGCGGACCTCCGGGCCATAGGCCCGGAGGTCTTTTTCGTGTTAGCCTTCCGTAGCGTGACCAGTCGCGCACCGGGAGGGGACAGACATGAAAACGGTTTCAATCGCGCTCTTCGCGCTGGCGACGCTCGGAACTTTCGCCTTCGCGCTGAAGCTCCTGTTGGCGAAAACCTATTTTCCCTATCATCAGCAGGTTACCGGCAAGGCCTGGCAGGATCTCGACCCGGGCGTGCGCACTGTCATCGGTGCTTTCATGCGCCTGTTCGGCGGCGCGCTGATGGCGGCAGCCGGCACGACCGCATGGATGCTCTGGCTCTATGCCACGGGTGTCGCCGTTCCGGCCCCGCTCGTCGCGCTCCCGGGCCTCGTGATCGGGCTTGTAACACTCGGCGTGACGACCACGCTGTTCGCCAGTGGCGGCACGAAGGCGCCGCGCGGTCAGGTTGCGATTCTGGTCGGGATCACGATTGTTGCAGTCATCGCCGGATTGCTGGCGAACTGACCCGGATCAGAACACCTCAGGACGGCGCAACCGCAACGCCTGCAGCAGGAAAACGGTCTTCATGTCGCAGATTTCACCGCTGGCCGCCTGCCGGACGGCCTCGGCAGCCGAAATCTCGACGACCTCGATTTCCTCATGCTCGTCTTCCGCGCCGCCGCCCGCGCCCACCCTGTCTGCCGAGCCATAGGCCGCAAGATAGAGATGCATCTTCTCCGTCGCGCAGCCTGGCATCGTCCACAGTGCGCCCGCCGGCTCGAGATCGGAGAGCCGGAGCCCCGTTTCCTCCATCGCCTCGCGCCGCGCGGCATCGGCGGGGTCCTCGCCATCGGTGACACCCGCCGGCGCTTCCAGCAGCAGCGCGTCCGCGCCGACGAAGAGCGGCCCGGCGCGGGGCTGGCGCACCAGCGTGACGACCCGGCGCTCCGGATCGTAGGGCAGCACGCAGGTCGCGTCGCCATGATCCTCGACCTGTCGGGGATGCTCGGATCCGTCCGGACTTTTCATCGTCACCAGATGAAACCGGCCCCAGCCGTCGTGAATGGTCTTGATATTGTCGATCACATGCACTGAAACGTCTCCCGGTAGCGGCCTTCATTGAACACATTCACCGCCACCCGCCAACAGGGACCGCCAGCAGGATCGTCATGACCGCCAACGCCGAACGAAACGCCTATGTCACGCTCGTCACCAATCGCGACTACGCCGATGCCGCGATCGCGCTGGTCCGCTCCATCGTGCTGACCGGCGCGAAGGCGGACATCGTCGTGCTTCATACCGGCGCGGTCGATGCGAAGGATCTCGAACCCCTGAAGGCGCTCGGCGCGCGCTGCATCGAGGCGGACCTGCTCGACACCTCGCCTGAGTTCAACGCCCGCCACCAGCGCGACCGGCTGCATGCGGACGCGCCCTTCACCAAGGGCAACAAGCCTGCCTTCCACACCCCGCTCGACAATTTCGCCAAGCTGCGGCTCTGGGAACTCGAACAATACGACAATTGCGTCTTCATCGACGCAGATGCCCTCGTGGTCCGCAATATCGACCGGCTGTTCGCCTATCCGGAATTTTCCGCGGCGCCGAATGTCTACGAGGGGCTTGGCGACTTCCACCGGCTGAACTCCGGCGTCTTCACCGCAAAGCCCTCGAAGGCGACCTTCGCCGCTATGATGCAGCGGCTCGACCGGCCGGACGTCTTCTGGCGACGCACCGACCAGACCTTCCTGCAGGATTTCTTTCCGCAATGGCACGGCCTGCCGGTCTTCGACAACATGCTGCAATATGTCTGGTTCAACATGCCGGAATTGTGGGACTGGAAATCCGTCCATGTCGTCCACTACCAGTATGAAAAGCCCTGGCAGGCCGATCATCCGAAACGCGCGCAATTGCAGCCCCTAATCGATCTATGGCAGGCATATCGCACCGGCGAGAACATCCCGGATATCGACACGCTCGCCAATCCGGCTTCGCCCGAATGAAAGTCCTCGTCACCGGCGGAACCGGCTATGCCGGCCGCTTCATCGTCGAAGCCTTGCTGGCGGGTGGGCACGGCGTCGCCGTGATGGGCAGGACAAGACCCGACGATGGGTTCTATTCGGCCCCGGTGGATTTCATCGCGGGCGATCTCGACCCTGAAAGCGCCTCGCCCGGGCTGTTCGAGGGCGCCGAAGGGTTCGTCCACGCCGCCTTTCATCATGTGCCGGGGAAATTTCGTGGCGGCGAGGGAGACGATCCGCAGACCTTTCGCCGGCTCAATGTCGAAGGATCGCTGGCGCTTTTCGAGGCCGCGAAACGGGCCGGCGTCGGCCGCGCCATGTTCCTGTCGAGCCGGGCGGTTTACGGCACCCAGCCGCCCGGCGCAATACTGACCGAGGAGACCGATCCGCATCCGGACACGCTCTACGGAGCAGTGAAACTGGATGTCGAGAACGCGCTCCGACAGATGGCGGATGAAAATTTCCTGCCCGCCTCTCTGCGCGTCACCGGCATTTATGGCCCCGCCGGACCGGGCCGGGCACACAAATGGGCGGGGTTGTTTGCCGACTACGAAGCCGGCATCAACATCGCGCCGCGCGTCGGCACCGAAGTCCATGGCGATGACATGGCAAGAGCCGTACGGCTGATGCTGGAGGAGGACGGAAACGCGATCCACGCCGCCTCGCCGAGCCTCGTCTTCAACGTCTCGGACCTTCTTCTGGACCGCACAGAGTTGCTCGCCAGCTACTCGCGAGCTGCGGGCATCGACCGTCCGCTCCCCCGCCGCGCCGACGCCTCCGCCTACAACGCGATGGACTGCTCGCGGCTGAAAGCGCTCGGCTGGACGCCGAGGCAGACGCTCGATCTCGGAGGGTTGGCCTGAAGAGCGCCGACTACTCTTCCCGCAGGCAGGCGAGAGAACTCACGCGTAGCTCACCACCTCGAACTCGATGCCGTCCTCATCGTCGAAATAGAAACGGCGGCCGGGCTCGTAGTCGGCATGGTTGTACGGTTCGTAACCCATGGCTTTGACCTTTGCTTCCACCGCGTCGAGATCGTCCACGGTAACGCCGATATGGTTGAGGCCGCCGCGTGTGAAATAGCTTTCCGCGGCCGGGTCTCCCGGCGTGCCCTTGGCGTAAACGGCGAGATAGCTGTCCTCTGCGCCGACATGCACGGTGAAGCCTTCATACTTGGCGCTCCCCTTCCAGCGGATTTTCCAGTCCAACAATTCGCACAGGCGCTGCGCGGTTTTCTCCGGGTCGGAAACGGTAATGTTGACATGTTCGAGAGCCGCCTGGGCCATGATTTTCTCCATATCGGGATTTCGGATTTGCAGTGTTTACGATCTCAAGTTAACTTGAGGTCAAGCTATTTTTCATAGGAGTTTTCATGGCCCTGAAAGCGACCGACCGCCTGCCGATCGGCGAGCTGGCGCGACGCACCGGCATCGCGGTCTCCGCTATCCGTTACTACGAGGATCAGGGCCTTGTCGTATCGGAGCGCAATACCGGCGGACAGCGGCGCTTCCTGCGCTCCGACATCCGTCGCCTCTCCTTCATCCTGATCGCCCAGCAATTCGGTTTCACCTTGCCGCAGATCAGGGAGGTGCTGGACAGGCTGCCGAACGGCCGGACCCCCAACAAGGCGGATTGGACCCGGATCGGCGAGACATTCCGCGCTGAACTCGACCGCAAGATCGAGACGTTGACCGAGCTGCGCAAACGGCTCGACAAATGCGTCGGATGCGGTTGCCTCTCGCTGACCGACTGCACGCTCTACAATCCGCAGGACCGCGCCGCGAACAAAGGCGCCGGCCCAAGATACCTGATAGGAGACAAGCCCGAGGATCCGTGAAGCGGCGGGCCGGGTGGGACAAGGGTGGGAGCCATTCCCTGGGCCCGGCGGGAAACCGGGAAAACCTGACCGGTGCCCTGTACCACCACGCCCAGTTGACGCGGCCCGCCGCTCTCTTTCGAAAACGCGGATGGGCATGCATCGTTCCGCGCATGCCTTGTCCGCTTGAAACCCTTGCATCACAATCGCGGTTGCGCGCTGGGCCGAAGGAAAATCCAACCGGCGACATCACGGGGAAACCATGGCCGAAAAGGACTATCATCCGATTCGCGAGACACCGATCCCGGTGCTGCCGCTGTCTGTCGGGCTCGTGTTCTTCGCGGCGGCCCTGACCCCGTCCCTCATTCCCCGCGAATGGCTCCTCGAAGGTGTGCTTGCGGGCCTGGTCGCAGGCATCGGCTATATGGTCGGGCGTCTGTCGCTGACGGTGTGGCGGCTGATGGAACTGCCGCTGCCCCGAGGCCGGTTGGCCACGGCCGGCGATGCGATCGTTCTCCTCCCCGCGGCGAGCCTGGCGCTATGGAATCTGCTCCGCGCCGCCGACTGGCAAAATTCGGTGCGGGTGCGCGTCGGCATGGAAGCGACCGATGAAGCTCATACGCTGCGCCTGTTCCTTCTCGCGACGGCGGTTTTCCTTCTCTGCCTGCTGATCGGATTCCTCGTGCGCCGTCTCTACGACCTGGTCCGCAACCGGCTGGACAGGGTGATGCGCCGGCGCACGGCCAATGTCCTTGGCCTCGTCGCAGTCGCCCTGATCCTGATCGTGGTGACCCGTGACGGCATCACCCCCGCGCTGATGAATTTCGCCGACGATTCCTACGAGGCCGCGCAGGACCTCTTCGACCCGCAGCGCCCGCCGCCCTCCGATCCGCACATCGCCGGCAGCGTCGCCTCGCTCGTCGATTGGGGCGCGATGGGCAAGCCGGGCCGCGACTTCGTGTTGAACGGTCCCGACGCCGGCGACATCAGCGCCTTCACCGGCAGGGCGGCGAAAATGCCGATCCGCGTCTATGTCGGACGCGCCCAGGCGGACACGCCGGAGGAACGGGCCCGCATCGCGCTTGACGAGATGAAACGCGTCGGCGCGTTCGAACGCGAAATCCTGATGGTTTCCAGCCCGACCGGCACGGGCTGGCTCGACCCGGGCGCGCATGACACGATCGAATACATGCATGGCGGCGATGTCGCGACGGTCGCCGTGCAGTATTCCTACCTGCAATCGCCACTCGCCCTGGTCTTCGATACCGCCTCCGGCCTCGATCAGGCCACTGCGACGATGGACGCGATCTACCGCTACTGGACCACGCTGCCCGCCGAAACCCGGCCGAAATTCTACATCCACGGCATCAGCCTTGGCGCATGGAGCTCCATGTACGCCTTCGACATCTTCCAGATGGTCAACGACCCGATCGACGGCGCGCTGTGGTCCGGCCCGCCCTTCACCTCGGACCTGTGGCGGCGCGCGGTCGCGCGGCGCGATCCCGGTTCGCCCTTCGTCCTTCCTCGGGTCGGGAATGGCGAACTGTTCCGCTTCGCCTCGCAATATGCGCAACCCGGCGAAAACGGCGATCGTTGGGGGCGCATGCGCATCGTCTTCCTGCAATACGCCTCCGACCCGATCGTTTTCTTCGACCGGAACGCCTTGTTGAACCGGCCGGTCTGGATGCGCGAGCCCCCGGCACCCGATGTTTCGCCGGAGCTGAGCTTCATGCCCGTCGTGACGCAATTCCAGCTGGCCTTCGACATGGCCGTCTCGAAACATCTGCCGCTGGGCTACGGGCACAACTACGTCGTGGACGACTATATCGACAGCTGGGCCGAGGTCGCGCCGCCGGATGGCTGGTCGCCGGCGCAGTCGGCACGGCTGAAGGCGTGGTGCGGCCCGCCTTCGAAATTTGGCTGCCGCGCCGCCGGGAGCTAGGCCCTTTCCAGCGCCGCCTGTTCCTCCTGCGTAAAGATCCGCGCACGGGCGAGGAAACGCTTCTCGCGCCCATTGTCGAGGGAGAACATGCCGCCGCGTCCTGGCACCACGTCGAGGATCAGCTGCGTGTGTTTCCAGGCAGCGAATTGCGGGCCGGATATATAGACCGCGACGCCGTCGATCTCGCCGAGCTTCACGTCGCTCGCGCCGACACGAAAATCGGCCGCCGGATAACACATTGGCGAGGAGCCGTCGCAGCATCCGCCGGACTGGTGGAAAATGATCTCCGGGTGTTCCTGCCGGATGTCCGCGATCAGCTCGCGGGCGGCATCCGTCGCCTCGACCCGGTTGGGACGTTCGGTCATGTCCGCCTCCTCCTGCTGACGAAAAGGGGCCCCCGCGGGGGCCCCGGGCTTCTTTGGGAGGAGAAGGTCAGAAGAAGCCGAGCTTGTTCGGATTGTAGCTGACAAGCATGTTCTTGGTTTGCTGGTAGTGGTCGAGCATCATCTTGTGGGTCTCGCGGCCGATGCCCGACTGTTTGTAACCGCCGAAGGCTGCATGCGCCGGGTAGGAATGATAGTTGTTGACCCAGACCCGGCCCGCCTGAATGTGGCGACCGAAGCGATAGCAGGTGTTCTGGTCGCGCGACCACACGCCCGCGCCGAGGCCGTAAAGCGTGTCATTGGCGATTTCGAGCGCCTCGTTCTCGTCCTTGAAGGTCGTGACCGAAACCACCGGTCCGAAGATCTCCTCCTGGAAGACGCGCATCTTGTTATGGCCGCGCAGGATCGTCGGCTTGATGTAATAGCCACCCGACAGGTCGCCGCCGAGATCCGCCGCCTCGCCGCCGATCAGGACTTCGGCGCCTTCCTGCCGTCCGATGTCGAAATAGGAGAGGATCTTCTCCTTCTGCTCGGAACTCGCCTGCGCGCCGATCATCGTCTCGGCAATGCGCGGATCGCCCTGGATGATCGCGGCCGTGCGGGCGATGGCGCGCTCCATGAAGGCGTCGTAGATGTCTTCCTGGATCAAGGCGCGCGATGGACAGGTGCAGACCTCGCCCTGGTTGAGCGCGAAAAGGACGAAGCCCTCGATCGCCTTGTCGAAAAAGGCGTCATCCTCCGCCATCACGTCCTTGAAGAAGATGTTCGGTGACTTGCCGCCCAGTTCCAGCGTCACCGGGATGATGTTCTCGGTGGCGTATTGCATGATCAGCCGGCCCGTCGAGGTCTCGCCGGTAAAGGCGATCTTGGCGATGCGCGGCGACGAGGCCAGTGGCTTGCCGGCCTCGATGCCGAAACCGTTGACGATGTTGAGCACGCCCGCCGGCAGGATATCCGCGATCAGTTCGGCCAGAACCATAATGGTGGCCGGCGTCTGCTCGGCCGGCTTCATGACAACGCAATTGCCGGCAGCGATCGCCGGCGCCAGCTTCCAGGCCGCCATCAGCACAGGGAAGTTCCACGGAATGATCTGCCCGACCACACCGAGCGGCTCGTGAAAATGATAGGCGACGGTATCATTGTCGATCTCGCCCATCGTGCCTTCCTGCACGCGTACGGCGGAAGCGAAATAGCGGAAATGGTCGATCGCGAGCGGGATGTCGGCGGCCATGGTCTCGCGGATCGGCTTGCCATTGTCCCAGGTCTCGCAGGTGGCGAGCAGCTCGGCGTTCTCTTCCATCACGTCGGCGATCTTGAGAAGCGCCTGGGCACGGTTGGCGGGCGAAGTGCGACCCCACGCGTCCTTGGCGGCATGCGCCGCGTCGAGCGCCAGATCGATATCGGCCGCGTCCGAGCGCGCGATCTCGCAGATTACCTGACCGGTGACCGGCGTCGTGTTATCGAAATACCGGCCGTTGACCGGGGCGACGAACCTGCCGCCGATAAAATTGTCGTAGCGCTGCTTGAAGGGCGAGACGTGCTGGCCCGCTTCGGGTTTGGTCATAACATTCATGGATTTTCTCCTCCTGGGCCGGACCGTTCCGGCATGCGGAACCGTTAGAACGGAAAAGGCCGGGCGGTCAGCCCGGCCGGAGACGGAGAAGAAGGAGACTGTCTCACCGTTGAGACAGTTCGCGCCGTTCAGTCGAGATCGAGGCGGTTCAGGCGGCGATAGAGGGTGGCCCGGCTGATGCCGAGCGCCTTGGCCGCCTGCGAGTGATTGCCGCCGGCACGTGCCAGCGCACGTTTCAAAGCCGCGCGCTCCGCCCGCTCGAAACCGGTCGCCTCGCCGGTCCGTCCGAGAAGATCGGATGCGGGCTGCTGCCGGATCGTCTCTTCGGACCCGAGCCCAAAGGCGCGCCGTGCCGCATGGGTCGCGCCGATGACGATGTCGTCCTCATCGACCGCCAGAAGCAGCGCATCGCTCGCATTCGCCTCGGAGGTCACGATGATGCGGGCGCCGGGAAAGGCGGCCCGGAAATTGTCCTGCTCGATCTGGCGCGCGGTCTGGGCAACCTGCGCCGCGATCAGCCGCGAGAAAGCCTCGGTCTGGTCGGCGCGGCAGGACGACACGTCGAGGGCGCCGATCAGCCGTCCATCGGCACCATAGATCGGCGCATCCATGCAGCTCATCGCCGTATTGCGCGCGAAGAAATGGTCGGAACGATGGATCACAACCTGCCGGCGCTCGGTGAGGCAGGTGCCAATGCCGTTCGTGCCCTCGGCCGCCTCGCTCCACACCGCACCGGCGCAAAGGCCCCAATCGTCGAAGGTCTCCGCATCGCCGGAACCGGCGCGCTGATCGAGCACGACTCCATCGACATCGGTGAGCAGGACGCAACAGCCGGAATTGCCGACGAGACCGAACAGCTGGTCGAGCCGGGGCGCGGCGATGGTCATCAACCGGTCCACCGCCGACCGGCGCATATTGAGCGCCGATTCATCCACCCGGTCCGGCGCGCGCTGATTGGATGGATCGAGCCCGTGATTGACGAGCGATCGCCGCCATGACGCGGCGAGCGGCGAGACGGCCGCTGCGGATGAAGACCGCGCTGCCTCGATGACCATGTCAATATGATTTGCCTGCGCCACTGGGGCTCCTCCCGAACCAATAGCCCGAAAAGAGTAGCACCGGCTGCCCACGCGTCAAACCAGCCAAAGGTCGGAGAAGACTGCGATACGCCGCGACCGGCGAAACTGTCTCATCCTTGAGACAGTTTCCGGGAAAATTCCCCAACAGCCCGATCGAACGAAACGTCGATGCGACCGGAATGCGATCTCGGCTTCCCCTAAGCGCGAAAGCCGAAGTCGGGTACGACATCGAGAACGCCAAGCGCTTTCGTGGCGTCCTTGTCCAGTTTCCCCGCGAGGAGAAGCTGCGCGAAGCCGTGAACGAGGCTCCACGACATGATCTGCGAGCGCAGCTCGGCGTTGGGCGCATTGGCCTTGTCCCAGTCGAGATTCATCGACGCCTCGCGCAGGATCTCGAAACATGCGCCGACCCCGGCCTTGAGCGCCGGATCGTCACGGTTCGTCCGGCCGCTCGAATACATCAGTTCGAACAGGGCCGGCTGCGCCCTGGCGAAATCGACATAGCCTTCAAAGGCGGCATTGCGCACCTCATGCCGGGTCGGGTTCTCCGGTAACCCCCGCCGCATATGCTCGGCGAGCTGTTCGTAACCGCGCGCGGCAATGGCCGTCAGAAGCCCGTTCATGTTGCCGAAATGGTTTTTCGGCGCGGTATGGCTGACGCCCACGCGCGCCGCGCATGTTCGAAGGGACAGATCGGAGAGCCCGGACTCCGACAGGATTTCCAGCCCCGCCTCGATCAGCGCCTCTTTCAGATTGCCATGATGATATTTTTTATCGCGCAATATCAGTGCCTTAAATGTCAATTGTTTCCGCTGTAAATATAGCCTTGACTCACGGCCACGTCCACGGCAGATAATATATACACTGGAAACATTTGATCGGACCGGACGATGCCCGCGCATGAAACGCCTCCCACGCGATACTACCACGATCTCGTCCGCGGCTTCCCGCCGATGACGGGCAAGACGGTATTCATCACCGGCTGCACATCGGGCACCGGGCTGGTTCTGGCGAAAACCTGCGGCGAAATGGGCGCGCGGGTCGTCATGCTGAACCGACCGTCCGAACGCGCCGACAGGGCGTTGAAGCAACTCGTCGATACCGGCGCGGACGCCGTCCTCGTTCCCTGCGACCTGACCAGTTTCGACAGCGTGCGTGCAGCCGGCACGATGCTGCGCGAGCGCTTCGCGGACAGCGGCTGCGACGTGCTGTGCAACAACGCCGGCGTGATGGGCCTGCCGGATCAGGCGACCGGCGACGGGTTCGACGTGCAGATGCAGGCCAACCACCTGTCGCATATCCTGCTGACGCACGAGGTCTGGCCGCTTCTGGAGAAAGCCGCCGAATTGCGCGGTGAGGCACGAGTCGTCAATCACAGTTCCGGCGCCCGCGGCAAACCGGGCCAGGAGCTGATCGCGAAATATCTGCAAAAGAACGGCGGCAATCTCGGTGGTGACGGCTTTCCGAGCCTCGCAAAATGGGCGCGCTACCGGCAGACCAAGCTCGCCAATCTGCTGTTCACCTATGCACTGCACGAGCGCGCCAATGCGCGCGCCGGCAACCGGGTGAAGAGCCTCTGCGCCCATCCCGGCCCCACCGACAGCGGCTTGCAGGCCAAGACGACCAAGGCGGGCGGCACCGGACTGTTCGACCGCTACATTCTCGCCCGAACGCTGAAGGCGGCGCATTCCGTTGAGGACGGCGCGGCGGGCATCACCCGCTGTTGCTGCGAACAAGGTGTCGAAAGCGGCGCCTTCTATGGCCCCGAAGGCCGCGGCCAAGGCGGCCCGGCGAAGCTGTTGCCGCCCGAGCGGAACCCGGGAGGCGAGGCCCTGCTTTGGAAGGAGAGCCTTGCGGCAACGGGGATCGTCGATTTTTTCGGGTAAGGCGCGACTCGTTACGCTTCGCGCCGGTTTCGTCTTCCTGAGCGCGTTCGAAAGACGTGCGTGATCGCCTCCGCGCTTCGCTTCCAAAGCGGGATCGGGGCAGTCTGGCCGTGCCCCCGGTCTCATGAGGAATTCGGCGTCTTGAGCGCGCTGAGGGCCAGCGAATGACACTCGCGCAGCACGTCATCGATCTCTTGATTCGCCCGCTTGCAATAACCGGGCGGTCGGCCGGCGCGGAGTATTTTCCGGTGGTACAGCCCTGAAGCCTGGCGCGCCTGCCGGCGGGCAAGGCGCATGGCCTGTCCGTCGAGATCGTCGAGCGCATGTTTCAGCGCCACGAGGCGGAGGCAGAGCGGGCGGGCATCCATCTCCTCGTCCGCATCGACCTGCTCGAACCCGTCCCGCGGGAAGGGACGCAGGCCCTCCCAGCGCAGCTTGTCGAAGCGGCGCGGCGGATCGGCAAGGGGAAAGGCGGGAGCTTGCGGTTTGGCGACTTTCGGGGCGGCGGCTGTCGGCTTTCGTCCGGCGCGGGGTTTCGGGAGATCCACGGCGATGCCCCGCGCGGCGATGACGATCAGCCGCCGGACGGCGGCTTCGGCCGGGCGCAACAGACGCATGATCCTCCGCCAGACCCGGCGCGGCACCGCATCCGCCCCACCCTCGTCCAGCCCGGCCATGAAGAACAGCGCCGCGACGATGCGCAGGAGGGCATCGCGGTTGCGGATGATTGCAAGAGTCCAGTCGAAGGTGTTTCCTTGCGCGGTCATCATTCGGCAAGGGTAGAAGAGACGGCGTCGCGGTGGATAAGTTTGGTGGCAGAAGAATTGCGCATCTCTGCGATGATACTCCGCACGGCATCTCACCCTCCGTCATCCTCGGGCTTGACCCGAGGACCCATTCCGTGAAGCTCGAACCATGGGCGGCTACGTCTATATTCTCGCGAGCAAGAAGGGCGGCACGATCGATATCAGTGTGACCGCCGACCTGTCGCAACGCGTCTTCGATCACAAGGACCGCATCAACAAAAAGAGCTTCACCTCGACCTACGGCGCGGTGCGTCTCGCCTGGTACGAGCTTTATCGCGGAATGGGGTGGTGATCGTTCTTCGATGCCATGCGCGATGGCGGCATCACGGAATGGGTCCTCGGATCAAGTCCGAGGATGACGTTCTATGATTTGACATCGCGGCTAATCGCCGAGACCGAGCGAAATGCCGCCAGTAGCACTCTAATTCATCGCCTCACGTGAGACACGTGCGGCGTATAAGGCACTGAATGTAAAGCTAAAATATTGATTCTCCCAATAATGCAAACCCGCCGGACCTTGCAGCCCGGCGGGTTCGTCATGTCCAGCAATGCGCCTTATGGCTTACGCAGCCAGATCGCGCAGCACCGTTTGCAGGATGCCGCCATTGTTGAGGTAGCCGATCTCGTCGGCCGTATCGACGCGGCAGATCAGCGGGACGTCCTTCGTCTCGCCGTCGGCATAGGTGATCTTGGCGATCACTTTCTGGCGCGGCTTGACGGTTTCGAGACCCTCGATGGTGACCGTCTCGTCGCCCTTCAGGCCGAGCGACTGCCACGACGTGCCTTCCTCGAGCACGAAGGGCACGACGCCCATGCCGACGAGGTTGGAGCGGTGGATGCGCTCGTAGGACTGCGCGATCACGGCCTTGACACCGAGCAGGTTGGTGCCCTTTGCCGCCCAGTCGCGCGACGAGCCGTTGCCGTATTCGCCGCCGGCGAAGATGACCAGCGGACGGCCTTCTTCCTTGTATTTCATGGCGGCGTCGTAGATCGGCATCTCTTCCTTGGAGGGATAGTGGATCGTGTAGCCGCCCTCGCGCCCGTTCTCGCCCAGCATGTGGTTGCGGATGCGGATATTGGCGAAGGTGCCGCGCATCATCACCTCATGGTTGCCGCGCCGCGTGCCGTACTGGTTGAAGTCGGCGACGCCGACGCCGTGATCCATCAGATAGGCGCCCGCCGGGGACTGCGCCTTGATCGAACCGGCCGGAGAGATGTGGTCGGTGGTGATCTTGTCCCCGAAGAGACCGAGGATACGGGCATCCTTGATGTCCGAGATCTCGCCGGCCGACTTGCCCATGCCGACGAAGTAGGGCGGGTTCTGCACATAGGTCGAATCGTCGTCCCAGGTGTAGGTCTGGCCGGTCGGCGCCTGCACCGCCTGCCAGTTCTCGTCGCCCTTGAACACGTCGGCGTATTTCTTCTCGAAGATCTCGCGCGTGACGTATTTGGCGATGAACTCCTGGATCTCGACATTGGAGGGCCAGATGTCCTTCAGGAAGACGTCGTTGCCTTGTTTGTCCTGGCCGATCGGCTCCTTGGAGAGGTCGATATTGACCGTGCCGGCCAGCGCATAGACGACGACCAGCGGCGGCGAGGCGAGGTAGTTCGCCTGCACGTCGGGCGAAATGCGGCCCTCGAAGTTGCGGTTGCCGGAAAGAACGCCGGCGGCAATCAGGCCCTTGTCGTTGATCGTCTTGGAAATCGGGGCGTTGAGCGGGCCGGAATTGCCGATGCAGGTCGTGCAGCCGAAGCCGACGAGGTTGAAGCCGATCTGGTCGAGCTCCTTCTGCAGGCCGGAATTTTCCAGATATTCCGCGACGACCTGCGAGCCGGGCGCCAGCGAGGTCTTGACCCACGGCTTCTGCTTGAGGCCAAGCTCATTGGCCTTCTTGGCGAGAAGCCCGGCGCCGATCAGCACCGACGGGTTCGACGTGTTGGTGCAGGACGTGATGGCCGCGATGGCGACATCGCCATTGCCCAGATCGTAGTCCTCGCCTTCGACGGCGTAGCGCTTGTCGAGTTCGGCCGGATTCTTCTTGTATTCGGCCTCGAAGGCTTCGCGGAATTTCGCGCCGACGGTTTCCAGCGCCTGGCGGCCTTCCGGACGCTTCGGACCGGCCATCGACGGCACGACGTCGCCGAGATCGAGTTCCAGCGTGTCGGTGAAGACCGGATGCTCGGAACCGGTTTCGCGGAACATGCCCTGTTCTTTCGCGTAAGCCTCGACCAGCTCGATGCGGTCGGCCTTGCGGCCGGTCATGTTCAGGTAGTTCAGCGTTTCCGAATCGATCGGGAAGAAGCCGCAGGTCGCGCCATATTCCGGACCCATATTGCCGATGGTCGCGGCGTCGGCCAGCGTCAGGTGATCGAGACCGTCGCCGAAAAACTCGACGAATTTGCCGACCACGCCCTTCTGGCGCAGCATCTGCACGACAGTCAGCACGAGGTCGGTGGCGGTGACGCCTTCCTTCATCTTGCCGGTCAGCTTGAAGCCGATGACTTCGGGCAGCAGCATGGAGATCGGCTGGCCGAGCATCGCGGCCTCGGCCTCGATGCCGCCCACACCCCAGCCCAGAACGCCGAGGCCGTTGATCATGGTGGTGTGCGAATCCGTGCCGACGCAGGTGTCGGGATAGGCGACGGTCTCGCCGCCGTCTTCCTTGGTCCACACGGTCTGGCCCAGATATTCGAGGTTCACCTGGTGGCAGATGCCGGTGCCGGGCGGCACGACGCGGAAGTTCTCGAACGCCTGCTGGCCCCATTTGAGGAAGCGGTAGCGTTCCCCGTTTCGCTCATATTCCTTCTCCACATTGTGGGCGAAGGCGAGCGGCGTGCCGAATTCATCGACGATTACCGAGTGGTCGATGACGAGATCGACCGGCACCAGCGGGTTGATCTTCTTCGGGTCGCCGCCGAGCGACACCATCGCGTCGCGCATCGCCGCGAGGTCCACGACGGCGGGGACGCCGGTGAAGTCCTGCATCAGCACGCGCGCCGGGCGATAGGCGATTTCGTAGCCGGCGGAGCCCTTGTCGTTCAGCCAGTTGGCGACGGCCTGGATATCGGCCTTCTTGACCGAATTGCCGTCCTCGTTGCGCAGCAGGTTCTCAAGCAGAACCTTCATCGAATAGGGCAAACGGGAAATGCCTTCGAGGCCGTTCTTCTCGGCTTCGGCGAGGCTGTAATAAACGTATTCCTTGCCGCCGACATTCAGGGTCTTGCGGCATTTGAAGCTGTCGATATTGGACACGGGAATTCACCTTTCGAGTTCGGGTTGCCTTGCAAGGGACGAACTCTTCCGCATGCGCATGATAACGCCACCCGAGAAGATGCGGGTGCGGCCATTTCCGCTGTCCGTCCCTGCCAGACCACACGAAGAGGCCCGACAATCAGGTCGGCTCAATAAGTTTCAACACCGGCCGCTGGTGCACTGCGAAATCGATATAGATCAGTTTTTTGAACGATTCCAGAGCGGCGGGGGGCAAAAAAGCGCGGGTTATTGCCTGTGTGGCGCAAACCATGCGACATGCCCGGCGAAACAGGGGAAACCATGAAGCTCGTCGTCACCGATCTTGCCGCGGACCGCGGTTCCGGACCGATCTTCGAAGCGATAACCTTCGCGTTGCAGGACGGCGAGGGGCTGCTGGTGACCGGGCCGAACGGCGCGGGCAAATCGACGCTGATCCGAGCCATAGCCGGCCTGTTGCGCCCCTCCGCGGGAACGGCCGAGATCGAGGGCGCTACGGAAGACTGGCCGGATGTGCCGTCGGCCTCGCATTATCTCGGACCGATCAATGCGATGAAGCCGGCGCTCACCGTCTTCGAGAATCTCTCCTTCTGGCAAACCTTCTGCGGCCGGCGGGCGCTCGGTGTCGACGAGGCGCTGGAGCGAATCGGGCTGGAGCACACGCGCGACCTGTCTTTTTCCTACCTGTCGACCGGCCAGCGCCGCCGCGTGTCAATCGCCAAACTGCTGATCAGCCACCGGCCGATCTGGCTTCTCGACGAACCAACCTCCGGCCTCGACGCGGCCTCCGAACTGCATTTCGCCGAACTGGTGCGCGAGCACATGGAGGGCGGCGGCATCGTCGCGGCGGCCACGCATCTGCCGATCCGGGTCGATGGCATGAAGGAACTGAAATTCGGCGGGGTGGCGGCATGACCGCTCTCATCCTGCGCGATATCCGGCTCGGCTTGCGTGCCGGCGGTGGAATGCTGATCGGCATCCTGTTCTTCCTCGCCGTGATCGCCGTGGTGCCATTCGGCGTCGGGCCTGATCTCAATCTGCTCGGACGCATAGGGCCGGCGATCCTGTGGATCGGGGCGCTGCTTGCCTCGCTACTCGGCCTCGACCGGCTGTTTCAGGCCGACAGGGAGGACGGATCGCTCGACATTCTGATCCTGCAAGGCCACGAACACCCGCTGGCGCTGACCGTCTTCGCCAAATGCGTCGCCCACTGGCTGACGACAGGACTGCCGCTCGTGATCGTCTCGCCCGCGCTCGGCCTGCTGATGAACATGCAGCCGGCAGCGATCCTGGCGACCTCCGCGACGCTGCTCGCTGGCACGCCGGCCATCACCTTCATCGGCGCGACCGGCGCGGCGCTGGCCGTCGCCCTGCCGCGCGGCGGACTGCTCGTGTCGGTGATGGTCCTGCCCTTCGTCATCCCCGTCCTTATTTTCGGCGTGATGGCCGCCTACGGAGCGGTGGAAAACCCGGCGCCCTTCACGCAGCCCTTCCTGCTGATGTGCGCCCTGACCCTGTTCTTTTCGGTTCTGGGACCCTTCGCGGCCGGTGCCGCGCTGAAGGCAAGCTCGGATTGATCGGGTCAATTGCACAGCAGGCCCGTTCACATTAAGTAACGCGCATGAATGACACGACCGCACAGGCCCGCTTCAGTTTCACCGCCCTCGCCAATCCGACGCGGTATCTTTCCTATTCCGGGAAGATCCTGCCGTGGCTCGGCGGGTTGAGCGCGATCCTGCTCATTGTCGGCCTCTACATGGCCTTCACCGCCCCCGAGGACTACCAGCAGGGCATTACGGTGCGCATCATGTATGTGCATGTGCCCGCCGCATGGCTGGCGATGATGGGCTATATGGTGATGGCCGTTTCGGCGCTCGGAACGCTGATCTGGCGTCATCCGCTGGCCGATGTCTCGATCAAGGCCGCCGCGCCGATCGGCGCTGCCTTCACCTTCCTGGCGCTTGCCACCGGCTCGCTCTGGGGCAAGCCGATGTGGGGCACATGGTGGGTCTGGGATGCGCGGCTGACGTCGATGTTCGTGCTGTTCCTGATGTATCTCGGGGTCATCGCGCTGCAGCGCGCCATGGACGATCCGGTCAAGGCGGCGCGTCCGGTGGCGATCCTCGTCCTGATCGGCACGATCAACATCCCGATCATCAAGTTCTCGGTCGACTGGTGGAACACGCTGCACCAGCCCGCCGCCGTCTTCCGCATGGATGGCCCGACGATCGACCCGAGCCTGCTGTGGCCGCTGCTGGTCATGGCGGTCGGCTTCACGGCCTTGTTCTTCTTCCTGCACATGGTCGCCATGCGCACGGAAATCTGGCGCCGCCGTATAGCCTCGATGCGCCGCGCCAGCGCGCGCGAACAACGGTCGACAGCCCGGCCTGTGCTGGCGGAGTAGGCCATGACGCACGAGCAATATGTTTTCGTCTCCTATGCGCTGACCGCCATCGTTCTCGGCGGCATCGGACTGTGGCTCTGGCTGGACCGCCGCGGCCGCCTCGCCGAACTCAAGCGGCTGGAAGAGGCGGGCGTGCGCCGCCGCTCCGAAGGCTGACAGCCGGGCCGCCAAGCGCTTAGCCGGCACAGGAACCGTCATGACGATCACGCAAGAAGACGAACTCATCGGCCTGAAGGAAATCGGCCGCATCGTTGCCAATGCCGTCGAGGCGATGAGCACCGCGCTCGAGCCGGGCATGACGACGGCCGAACTCGACGCGATCGGCCGCAAGGTCATGGAAGACGAAGGCGCGCAGCCCGCGCCGGAACTCTGCTACGGATTTCCCGGCGCCACCTGCATCAGCGTGAACGAGGAAATCGCCCACGGCATTCCCGGGGACCGGACGATCCGCAAGGGTGACCTCGTCAATATCGACGTATCGGCGGAAAAGGACGGCTTCTTCGCCGACACCGGCGCTTCATTCGTGGTCCCGCCCGTGTCGAAGGCGGTTCTGAAACTGTGCCGGGACGGAAAGCGCGCCATGTGGGCCGGCATCCGGACGGTGGCGACCGACAGGCCGCTCGCCGATATCGGCAATGCGGTCGGCGATTTCGCCCGCAAGAACCGCTACACCCTCGTGAAGAACCTCGCGAGCCACGGCGTCGGGCGGTCCCTGCACGAGGAGCCGGGTGAAATCGCCACATGGCCTGACCGGTCCGAACGCCGGCGGATGACCGAGGGGCTGGTCTTCACGATCGAGCCCTTCCTGTCCATGGGCGCGGAATGGGCGGACGATACCGATGACGACCCGTGGACGCTTTTCAGCGCACCGCGGGCGCCGACCGTGCAATATGAACACACCGTCGTCACCACCAGGAACGGACCGATCGTCGTGACGCTTCCGGGCTGACGCGACAACGGCCGAACCCTATATCAGGCGCGGACGACAATTTCGGAAAAAGCCATGAGCGAGACGACAAGCGAAACCAAGGCGAAGAAAAAGACCAATCTTGCCGTCTTCATTCCCTTCGCCGCCTTTGCGGCGCTGGCGGTGGTCTTCGCTGTTTTGATGTTCCGGCCCGGCCGCGACATCACGGAAGTGCCGTCCATGCTGATCGGCAAGACCGCGCCCGAAATCGCCCTGCCCGCGATCGAAGGACTGACCGGGCGCGACGGCGCGCCGACACCCGCTTTCGATCCGGCGCAGTTCGGCGGAAAGCCGGTGCTGGTCAATGTGTGGGCCTCGTGGTGCGTGCCTTGCCGGCAGGAGCACCCGCTGCTGATGGCGCTGGCCGAGCAGGCGGGCGTCACCGTCGCCGGACTGAACTACAAGGACAAGACCGAGAACGCGCTCGGTTTTCTGGGCAGGCTCGGCAATCCCTATGCATATGCCGGCGCCGACAATTCCGGGCGCGCGGCAATCGAATGGGGCGTCTACGGCGTACCGGAAAGCTTTGTCGTCGGCGCGGACGGCACCATCCTCTACAAGCATACGGGCCCGCTCACGCCAGAGGCGATCGAGACCGAAATCCTGCCGCGTATGACCGGCGAATGACCCGCCCCACGGCGCTCGCGAATGTCGCCCCCATGCGAATTCCTGCCGTCTGAAACGCAACGTTAGTGGATAACCGGATCAGGGTGTGAATAGAAGGTAACATTCACCGTTTGCGACTTGCCGCCCCGAATCCGTTAACGCATTCTTGCGCGGCCATGTCCCAATTAACCGTTGAAATCCGGCCCGCCTCGGAACGTGACGCCGCCCAGATCGCCGATGTCCATGCGATCGCGTGGCGTGGCGCCTATGCCGGCCTCATACCGCACAAATCGTTGCAGACGATGATCGCGCGGCGCCATGCCGGCTGGTGGAAACGGGCGATCGGTCGCGGCACATCGGTCATGGTGGTCGATTTCGGCGGGGCCATCGCGGGCTACTGCACGTTCGGGCTGAACCGCGCCCGCGCCCTGCCGCAGGATGGCGAAGTCTACGAACTCTACATACTGCCCGAATATCAGGGAATCGGCATCGGCTCCCGGCTGTTTTCCGCCGCCCGCGCCAGCCTGCGGGATCTGGGATGCGACGGCCTCGTCGTCTGGGCGCTGGAAGACAACGCCATGGCGGTGAACTTCTATCTCGGCCATGACGGCAAGGATGTCGCCCAAGGTTACGAGACCTTCGAGGGCAAGGCGCTGCGCAAGCTTGCCTTCGTCTGGAAGTAAGTCACTTCTTTCCAAAAAGTCGAAATTTCTTCCCTAACGTCAGGTGCGTTGACGCCTGTCAATGTCGGGTATCTTTTCCTTCCTAGGCTTTCCCTGCCCAAGGGTCGCCGACGCTAGAGGACCGCGAGCGAGAACCACGGGGCATGGCGGTCCGGGAGGAATTATCGATGTCCGTCAAAGCCGTTTTGAGTTTCGTAAAGGCGAGGCGCACGCTTTTCGTGGCGTCGCTGGCCACCGCACTTTTCACACCATCGGCGAATGCCGAGGTCAGCGCCGGGATGAGCCGCGATCTCGATGCCTACAGGGCGCCGTATGACTCCTCGGCACCGCAGGGCTATTCGCTGTGCGACATCGTCGGTATCGGCATCGCCGGATCAAATGACCATGTTTATGTCTGGTACCGAAACGGGATGGTAAGTTCCGGATCGACGGGCGATCTTGCCCGTTACCGGTCGCCGCAACCTTACAGCATGCCGTCGGGTCGGTCGCCCGCCGACATCATGGCGATGGCCGTCGCGGGATCGAACGATTGGGTCTACACCTGGTACCGGGACGGATCGATGAGCGCCGGATCGAGCACGGACCTTGCCAGCTATCGCCCGCCACGACCATACAGCCTGCCACCTGGCAAGACACCGCATTCGGTGGTCGGAATCGGCATCGCCGGATCAAACGATCGCGTCTTCGTCTGGTATGACGATGGGACGGTCAGTTCGGGAACATCGACCGATCTGGACGACGCGACACCACCGCAGGCGGTCAACAATGCGCAAGGATTCACGACCCCGCAGATCATCGATATCGCAATCGCCGGGTCCAACGATCACGTCTACACATGGTACGGCAACTGCGCTCTACCGGGTGGCGTGGTCGCCAAGACGCTACCGCAGGTCGGTCAACCCTCGCCCGAAGAGACCTCCAAACCGCATTTCGACGTGATTCCGGATGCGGTCATCGTTCCGCAAGCCGGACAATCAGGACCCGCAAAGCCCGATCTGACGCTGATTCCGAAGGCGCTCGAGGCATTGAGGAAGCCACAATTCCAGATCATTCCCGACGCCATGATCACGCCGGAGGCGCAGCAGGCGGAAAAGAAACCGAAATTCGAGATCATTCCCGATGCCGCGATAACCAAACCGAGCGCGCCCCAGATCGATGTATCGCAGTGGAAGAACCGACTGGCGGACGTTACGCAAAGCGGATTGTCCGTGCTCAACGACAGCATGGACCAACTCGATGCGCTGACCGGACAAAGCGCGACACTGCGCATCAAGGAAGCGCCAGGCGGATTGCGTCCTCCGATCCTGGATGGACCAGACCTGATCGACAATCTGCAAAAGAACAAGGCGCTTGCGATCAGCGAGGAATTCCTGGCCTCGGCCGCCGCCGGCCTCGGTCAGGCCAAGCCCGACATGAACGCGGTCAGCGCCAAGCCGCAGGTCACCGACCTTCTCGTTTTTCCGGAAGCCGAGGCGCTGCAACCCGGCGGTTATGTCGTGATAAAGGGAACCGGCTTCGGAGATGAAGCGGGCCGGGTCTTTATGCGCTACGAGTCGGGCTCGGGAGAACTGACAGAGTCACGCCTGTCTCACGATGTCGAACTCGAACCGGTCAACGACTCCTGGGCCGCAGCCTGGCACGATACGGTGATTGTGGTTCGCGTGCCGGACGATCTGCCAGGCCAGATGCTCGGCGGCGCTCGCAATGCGGAACTGGCGCTCGTAAAGCCAAACGGCGCACAGGTTAAACTGTCCGTCCTGCTGCATGCCAGCAGCGCCCCGGTCATCGCTTCCGTGACAAGCAGCGGCGGAGAAATCGGCTGCTGCTGCCCGATCGGCACGGAAACGTGGTCGCGGCTTCCAGAAAGTCACAACTATGTCTACTGGCCGGCCCCCGGCCGCCTCGACACGCCGCATTGCGGCCTCGACAAGAAACCCTGGCTGCAGCCGGGCAGTAAAATCGTGATCGCGGGCAAGCGGTTCGGGGAGATACTGAACGGCAAGCTGCCAGGTACGCTGGAGCTTGAATTCCCCGACGAGTCGCGTCCGGCCGGCATCAGCGTGAAACTCGATGTGACGAAATGGTCATCCACTTCCATAGAGGCACGAGTCGTCAGTTCCCCGATCAAGGGGTATTTCGCGACCCATCCGGCCTGGATCAACCTGCATGTGGGAGACGACTATGCCAATGCCGAACCCGTCGCATTCGGTCCCGAGATGTCCTACAAATGGGTCTCCGGCTACAAATGGCTCAAACTCGATTGGGACAGTCTCGGCGAGAAGATCGAGACGCCGAACGGCAAGGCCATGCTGGTGACGCATGTGCCCGATTGCGGAACATTCGATCATGACGGCGAGAAGGGCTACGACCAGTTCTTCGACGATGCGGCGCATGCCTATCCCGACGACGCACAGGTGACATGGTTCCGCTTCGAGCAGATCGACCCGACCCACCCCGTCGATGAATGGGACGTGTTCGGGATCGGCGTCGACGACCTCGCCTCGGTCATTCTCGACCCGTCGAGTCTGATAAGATTGGGCGCGGAACTGCTGATCAAGGCGGTTACCCTTGCGGGAGAAGGCGGATATCACGCCTACCCGTTCTTCTTCGGCAACCAGGGCGTGCTGATGGGTCCGGAGAACTCCTTCTCGATCCGCTGGGAAACATCCTGCGAGATCGGCGACGGCAAGCCGATCGTCTATACGACATCCTTCCTTTTGGAAGGTCCTCCCGCTGCGCTCGCCAAATACTAGGTGGAAAGAAGACCGGTCCATGAAGCTCATCAACCCGTCCACCCGGTTCGCGTTCCTGGCCGCGCTGGCATTCTCGATACCGGGCGCTGCGGCGCAGGCGCAAGACGATACCGTCTCGGTTGCGGACCGCGGGTGCCACGCCGATAACGCCACGGCTTCAGGCGCGCGCGACCTGGATGGCGGCTTCACGGAAGACACCGCCATGACCGTCACCATGTGTCTCGAATACTGCTTTGCGGAGGGGTATCGCTTCGCCGGCCTGCAGGCCGGGACCGAGTGTCACTGCGGGACCGACTACGGGCGTTTCGACGGGAACGCCGTATGCGACACGCCATGCGCGGGAGACGCCTCGCAGCAATGCGGCGGTTCGGCCGCGAACCATGTCTACGAGTTCCTGACAGGCAACGCGCCTGACGCGGCCTCGCAGTCTCCAGCACTGCCCAAGACGCCAACGGGCGCACCCGACCGCGTCGAGCGGACAGCGGCCGTTATTGCGGTCGGCAAGTGGCCGGAGGGCCTTGCGCATGACGGCGAAAGCCTATGGGTGGCCGAAAGCGGCGCGCGCCGGGTCGCCCGTCTCGACCCCAAGACACGGACGGTCGCAGAGCGTATCCGGGTCGGCCGCTTGCCCGTCGGCATGGCCGCCTCGCCAGATGGAGAGATCTTCGCGGCGGTCGCGACCGACAAGACCATCTGGCGCTCCGGCAATGGTGGCGGCACGCTCGCGCAGTTGCAGGACTATCCGCAGGCAATTGCCGCCAGCCCGAACGCAATCCACGTCCTCACCTGGATCGGCGGGTCATCGAGCAAAACTGCGGTCGTGCGCATCGATCGTACAACAGGTGAAAAGACGCGCTCCCCGGTGTTGCCGAAGAACGGTTTCGATATCGCCGCCACGGACGCGACGATCTGGACACTGCATCGGCTGGACGGGGAAAACCGGTCGCAGCTCGTCGGCCTGAACGCCGACACGCTCATCGTCACGCATCAGACCACGTTCGACGGCTACGCCTACATGCTGTCCACGAGCGAAGACGGCCTGTTCGCCGCAGGCGGGGAGTACGGCGTATCGGGACTGATCGTGGCGTTCGATCCCGCAACTGGCGTGGAACGACGCCGAAACAGCGACATCGGTTTCCTCGCCGCCCTGACGGCGGATTCCGGCCATGTCGTCGCCATCGATCGCGCCGGCGAAATAGCTGTCTTTTCCGCGGATCTCGGCCTGCTGCGGACGATCTCCACATCCTTCGGCGGTTTTGAGCCGCGAAGCGTTCTCCTTGTCGAGAACGACATCTATGTCTCGACGCATCGCGGTGCGGGAGAAAACGGTTCCGTCCTCGCGATCGATGACTGGGCGCCGTGACAGAAACCCGTCAGGGGTTGTCGAGTATTCCGAAATAACGGCTCGGAAAACCCGCAAAAGGGCCCGGATCGCCGTGATACTGCGGCTCGTCCGTGCGGCAGGTAAAGCTCTCCACAAGCGTGTCGGCGATGCGGCGTGCCATCTCGTTGGCATCGGCATTCTGCAGGGCATCGACATAGCCGACGACGCAGGCATCTCCGACGCGCGGCTGGCCTACCTTCGAGACCACCAGTACCTGTCCCTGATGGCGAACATCCGGCGCGCCGGTCTCGGGATTGGGATTGTCGACGAACCATCGCAGGATCGTGGCGAGGGGAACACCGTCGCGCAGCCGCCATTCGACCGTGTCGTTGACGTGGTTGAAGCTCGTGAAGCTCTCCCAGGCACCGGACGCGTACCAGTCGCCAACATATCCAAAGAACAGCGACTGGCGCAGATCGCCTTCCGAATAGAGAATGCCGTAGCCGCCATGGCCGGCGCAGGACAACCACGCTTCCGCCTCCTCGACCGGCAATTCGACGCATCGATTGTCGAAGTCGAGCGTCGTGTAGATACTGACGATCTCACCGTCCGCACGCACCGCCTGTGGCATTGAAGTGCAGAGGCATATCGCAAGGGCAAAGCAGGAAATCCTGTGTCGCATTGCCTAAAGTCTCCATTGCGGCGCAGAATGCCATCGGCGAAGGAAACGGGCAATGTGGCGCAGGCGATCCGGCGCCGGTGATGTTGCACCGCACACAAAAAGCCGGTATCAGCCGCGGAAATCGAAGGAGTAGAATCGGATGCGTATCGAAGCCATCGCCATTGGCAGCAATCCGCCCGAGGATGTCAATGTCATCATCGAGGTTCCGGTCGGCGGCCAGCCGATCAAGTACGAAATGGACAAGGATGCCGGTGTGCTGGTCGTCGACCGCTTTCTCTACACGCCGATGACCTATCCGGGAAATTACGGTTTCGTGCCGCACACCCTGTCCGACGACGGCGATCCGATCGACGTGCTCGTCTGCAACACGCGGCCGCTGATTCCCGGCTGCGTCATCAATGTGCGCCCCATCGGCGTCATGCTGATGGAGGACAATTCCGGTCAAGACGAGAAGATCATCGCCGTGCCGACGCATGCACTGACCAAGCGCTACGACAGCGTGAAGGACTATGACGACATGCCGGATATCACGCTCAAGCAGATCGAACACTTCTTCGAGCACTACAAGGATCTGGAACCCGGCAAGTGGGTGAAGATCGGCGGCTGGCAGAATGCCGAGGTCGCAAAGCGCCTGATCATGGAAGCCGTCGACCGCGCGAAGTCGGCGAAAGCCTGAACAGACGTCAGCTTTCGGGCGCCGGCACGAATTCGGCCAGCGCCTGCTCCATATCCCGGGCTTCGACACGGAGCGTCTTGTCGCGTGCCGTTTCGCCGGCGATGACGGTGAATGCCGATTTCGGTTGGCCGAGCGCCTTCGCGAGCAGAGCCGTCACCGCCTTGTTCGCCTTGCCTTTCTCGGGTTGCGCCGTGACGCGCACGCGCAAGCGCGCCTGCCCGTCATCGCGCATTTCGATGCCCTCGACAGCGTTGCGCGAGGCATTCGGCGTCACCCGCAGGAAGAGATCGTAATGGCTATCGCCCCGGCGAACGAACCCCGGAAGCGCCATCAGATGATGGCGGGGGCAAGCACGTTGATGATGATGCGTTCGATGAAGAAGATCGCCACGAACAGCACGATCGGCGAAATATCGATACCGCCGAGATCCGGGATGATGTTGCGGATCGGCCTCAGCAAGGGCTCTGTCGCCTTGTAGAGGAACTCGCCGATCATCGCGACGAACCGGTTGGAGTTGTTCACGACGTTGAACGCGTACAGCCACGAAAAGATGACCATGGCGATCACGATCCATTTGTAGATGCCGATCGCGAAGAGAAGCGTTTGAATGATCGTCAGGCCCACGCGCGGTCTCCCTTGTCTAGCCGAAGGTTCACTTAGGCGTTCGCACACGCCGCTGCAAGGCAAAGCGGATGCGGCCAATGTCCCGAAGGGGTACATTTTCTCCTTTGCCAAAGCGCGGCAAAGCCAATAACGGTGGCTGGCCATGTCCGCAGACTCCCCCGAAACGAACAGTCACCGCAGATTCGCCGCTTTCGCGCATCCGGCATTCGTGCGCTACTGGTCGGCGCGTTTCCTCACCACCTTTGCGGTGCAGATCGTCGCCGTATCGGTCGGCTGGCAGGTCTATGACCTGACCCGCGATCCGATGGATCTCGGCATTATCGGCCTCGTCCAGTTCCTGCCGCTGCTGCTTCTCGTGCTCGTGACCGGCACTGTCGCCGATCGTTACGGCCGCCGGCTCGTGATGGGCGCGGCGACCGGCCTCGAGCTCTTGTGCGCCGGTGCGATCCTGTTCTTCTCGATTCGCGGCCTGACAGACCCGCTGCCGGTCTTCATCGCCCTGGTGGGCATGGGTACGGCGCGCGCATTTTACGGGCCGGCTTCGCAGTCGCTGGTCGTCAATCTCGTGCCGAAGGTGGATTTCGCCAATGCCGTGGCCTGGAACGCATCCTCATGGCAGGTGGCGAGCATCGTCGGCCCGGTGGCGGGCGGCCTGCTTTACGGCGTCGGCGCCAATGTCGCCTATTCGGTGGCCGTCTGCCTGTTCGCCGCCTCGGCGATTCTTGTCGCGCTGATCCCGAAACCTCCGAGGCGCGACGAGGTGAAAAAAGTCACGTTCTCGTCGCTGTTCGACGGGCTGCGTTTCATCCGCAAGGAAAAGGTCGTGCTCGGCGCGATCTCGCTCGATCTGTTCGCCGTTCTTCTCGGCGGCGCGGTGGCACTGTTGCCGGCCTATGCACGCGACATCCTGCATCTCGGGCCGTGGGGACTCGGCCTGCTGCGCGCCGCGCCGGGAATCGGCGCGATCGCCATGGCCGCCTATCTGGCCGCCTCGCCGATCAACAATCATGCCGGGCGCATCCTGCTCGTCTTCGTCGCCCTGTTCGGCCTTTTTACCGCGATCTTCGGCATGTCGACCATCGCCTGGCTGTCCATTGTCGCGCTGATACTGGTCGGCGCGACCGACATGGTGAGCGTCTACATCCGCGAGACCCTGTTGCAGCTTTGGACGCCGGACGACGTGCGCGGCCGCGTCAACGCGGTCAACATGGTGTTTCTCGGCGCTTCGAACGAGTTGGGTGAATTCCGCGCCGGCTTCATGGCCGCATGGATCGGCATCGTGCCGGCGGTGGTTCTGGGTGGATTCGGCGCCATCGCGATTGCCGGTACCTGGGCGATCCTGTTCCCGAAATTGCGCGACGCGCGCTACCTGCACCGACAGGGCTAGTGCATTTCAGACTGCAATGGAATCACAATGCGCGGCCTTTCGCCTCTGGCTCGAACACGCATTGTGATGCTGATGCTTCAATCCGAACCCGAATTGCACTAAGCGGAGCGCTTGCGTATCGCGCCGGCCTCTTCTCCCCCTTGCACGAAGACAAGATCGAGAAAAGACTGCAGCCACGCGAGGACCGGTCGGTCATAGAGAAGCCGCCCCTGCAAATGGTCTCGCCCGACCTGAGATCCCGGCAGCGTGAAACGATGCGCGCCGCGCGTCACCCAGCGCTGCATCATCACCTGCGTCAGTTCGGCGTGAAACTGCACGCCCCAGGCATTGTCGCCATATCGGAACGCCTGGTTCTCGTAGGTATCGCCCTCGGCGAGGCGGACCGCGCCCGACGGCAATGAAAAGCCCTCGCGGTGAAACTGGTAGATCATGTCCGGCCAGTCCATCAGCGCCGCGCCCGCCTCGGTCGGGTGCAAGGGATACCATCCGATCTCGACCAGGCCATCCTGTCGGCCTTCGACCTTGCCGCCCAGATGATTGACCAGCATCTGCGCACCAAGACAGATGCCGAGAAGCGGCTTGTTCTCTGCAAGCGGCACGGCCATCCAGTCCGTCTCGACGCGGACATGGTCGGCCTCGTCATTCGCGCTCATCGGGCCGCCGAAAACCACCGCGCCGGAATGCGCTTCCATCGTGTCCGGCAACGCATCGCCGAGCGGCGGCCGGCGGATATCGAGCGGGAAACCCATGCGTTCGAGTTGCTGCCCGACGCGGCCGGGAGACGACGTCTCCTGGTGCAGGACGATCAGGATCGGCTTCGGGCCCGGAGCGGAGATCATGCCTGCGCGTCGCCCTCCCCGGTGGCGCGTGCCTGTACAGCCTGACGCAGAAGAACGCGGTCGCGCCCGTCGACACCGAGCAGTTCCGAGACCCGCCAGACCAGATTGTCCTCCAGCTCGTGGTTCTCGCCGTCCGAATAGACGATCTCCCACAAAAGCTCGATGAACCCGACCCGCTCCTCGGCGGACAGGCTGCGCATGAGGACGCTGGTAAACTGGTAGAGATCGACCGCTTCGCTGTCGGCGGCGCGCGCTGCGGCGACCAGCTTCGAAAGCGTTTCTTCGTCCAGCGAGTAGGTTTCGCTGAGCACTTCGCCGAGCCGGTCCATCTCCGCTTCCGTGTACACGCCGTCGGCGCCGATCACGTGATACATAAGCGCCGCGGCGGCAAGCCTCGGATCGTCTTGGGAGAAGGCGTCACCGCCCTCTTCGTCCGGCTGCAGGTTCAGCGTCTTCAGGAAAGTCGCGATCTTTTCAAACATGTCCATCCACCTTGTCCGGGGAAAGTGTCAGTTTGCCCCGTGCGGTGCAACATTCAAAAAAGTCGAAAACGCCGTGAAGGTTCCTCCGATTGGGCATCGGGATCGATTCCCGGATCGTCCGGGATCGGCGGACGGGTCTCTTCCGTGTCGGATTCAGGCTCCGCGTTGCCGGCCGGTTCCGGCTTCTCGGATACGGACACTTCTTCCTTTTCGGGCTCTTCCTGGCCGACCGGTTCGGTTTCTTCCGTCTCGGCGGGCTCCTCGTCCGGTGCTTCCGTTTCGGGCTCCTCTTTCTTCACCGGCGCTTCAACGACTTCGGCCTCGATAACCGGTCCCGGTTCCTCGGCGGCCGCCGCCTCGTCGACCAGGTCCCCCTCACCGGCCATCTCGGCAATTTCGGCGTCCTCCGCCTGATCGGGCGCTTCCGTCGGCGGCGCGACGGGGATGCCGCGCACCATCGGGTCGAGGTCGTTCTCGACAACCGGGCCGAGGCGCTCCACCGGCACCTTCCATTCGAAGGCGTCGAGCCGGCCACTGATCGGGGAAACGGGGGCCCATTCCTCCGAAACATAGCCGTCTGCCGTCCATGCCGGGTCGCGCGGCGCGCGAACCGCCCGCGCAAGCCATTCGCGCACCTTGCCCTGGTCGCCGGTGTCGGCGTCCTCGATATCGGCCATCAGCATGAAGGCGCCTTCGCGCGGCTCGTTGCGCAGTACGAGAGCAATGGCTTTGCGGGCGTCTTCATATTCGCCGGCTTCCAGCGCCATCTGCGCCAGGATCAGGCTGGAATCGGTATTGTTCGGTTTCAGCTTCTGCAGCCGCTGAGCCCGCTTGTAACGATCGAGCGACGAATCGCCCGGGCGCGCATTGACATGGGCGAGCGCGATTTCGGGATGCGGCGCCTTGCGCCACGTTGCCTCGAGGATATGGACGCCCCGACGCAGCTCGTTGAGCCGGAAGCAGGCCTGCGCGGCGGCAACAGCGGCCGGAGCAAATTCCGGCGCGAGGCGATGTGCCTCCATCGCGGCCGTCTTGGCCTTCGCGGAGTCTTTCTCGATATTGTCGCGGGCAAGCGCGGTCAGCAGGACAGCGCGCTTGCGCTTGGCCTCATCCGTTTCGACCTGTTTGGCCTTCTTCTGGCTTTCCAGCAGCGCGATCGCGCCATCCCAGTCGCCGGCGGCGGTCTTGAGTTCGAGGGCCGCCGTCCCCGCCCACCGAAGATGCGGCGCGAGTTCGGCGGCTTTCTCGGCGTAATGCTTCGCCGCCGCGCGGTCACCGAGGCGCTTGGCCTCCATGTAAAGGCCGCGCAGGCCGAGAATGCGAACCTCGGGATCTTCCAGCATCGCCTCGAACTTGCCGCGCGCCTCGTCGTGATGCCCTTCGGCGATACTGGCCTGTGCGTCGAGGAGCTGTAGCAAAGGCTCGGTCGTCGAACTGAGAAGACCGTTCGCCTGCTTGAGCATCTTGCGCGCGGTCACGGCATCTCCGGCGCCCGCGGCGATGATACCCGTCGAGAGCGATTGATACCCCCGGTCTCGGCGGCGCGCCCGGAAGAACCGCTGCATGCGCTGCGGCGAGGTCAACACGATCTTGACGACCCACCAGACGAGCATGACCGCGACAATCGCGGCCGCAACCGCCACGGCGGCGACCATCAGCGACAGCGTGATTTCGCGCCCGGCCACGGTCACCATGATGGTGCCGGGCGTATCCGCGATCACGGCGAAACCGAGCCCCAGAACGGCGACGGCGGCGATGAAGAAAAGTACACGCAACATGGTTCGCGGCTCCTATTCGCTCGCCGGCGCTTCGCCGGCCTGCATCGCGCCGCTCAGCACACGGCTGATCAACGTGTCGAGTTCGCGCCGCGCCTTCACGTCGGCGATGAAGTCCGCCGAGGCTTGTTGCGAGGCTTCCGGCAGGCTTTCCCATTCGGTCACCACCCGGTCGAAATCCCCCTGCTGCAGGGCGACCTCCATGCGTGCGGCGATTTCGCCCGGCTTGTCGCCCGCGACTTCGCCAACCGGACGGATCTGCACGAGGGATCGCGCGCTGGCGGACAACCGGTCGAGTATGCCCGCATCGGACCCCACGCCGCTCTGCGCCGCGACGATGACATTCGCGACCGCCGGAAAACGCTCCGTCAGCTGTGCCTGTGTCGGCACGCCGGAGGCCGCGTAGTCGCGCAGCGCCTCGATGCTTTGCGCATCGTCGCTCACGGCTGCATAGGCTTCCAATTCGTTCATGAAGCCACCGCCGCGATCCGCGGCCGATTTCAGCGCCGAGGCGGCAATGGCTGCGGCGACGCGGCTGCCGGCGCCCGCCTCGATATCGGTCTCGACGCCGGAAACCCGGTTTCCCAACGCCGCCAGCGATGACCGCGCCTCGGCAAGTCCGGCCGAAAGCGTTTCGATTTCGCTGCGAAGATCCGCAACGCCATCGGCGGCGGATTGAGCCGCCTGCATCGCATCCGCCACCTCTCCGCGAAGTGCGGTATCGGCTTCACCGGCGGTATCATCCGAAGGTGCGGCATCGAGCGTGGCGACTTTCCCGGAGAGATCCGACAGGGTTGCCTCGATTGCGTCGGCGCGTTCGGACAACGCCTCGAGTCCGGCATTCTCGCCCGCGCCGCCGGAAGAAACGGCCTGGTTGAGCGATGCGACCCGATCATCAAGCGCGGCGAATTGTTCCTGCAATCCGGCAAGCGCCTCGCCATTGGCCGTCGCGGCTGTTTGCGCGGATTCGACCCGTCCGGCAAGATCGGCAGGCACAGATGGCGCCGCGCCTTTCACGGCTTCGAGTTCGGACGACAGGGCATCGATTTGTCCCTGCAAGGGCGAAAGATCGACCGGTTCGGCGCTGCGCATGGACGGCAGGACGCCAGCCCATTGCAATCCGCCCGCAAGCAGAAGCGCGACCAGTCCGCCGATCACACCGCCGCCGATCGCCGCGAAACGTCCACTGCCACCTGGGGGCGCGGACGGCACGGGCTCCGGATCGGGCGACGGACCTTCTCCGCCTTCGATCGCCTCGCGTGCGTCTTCATCGACCTTTGATTTCGGAACAACGGGCTCGGGCGAAGCTTCAGCGGGTTTCCCGTCCCCGGACATCTGCCCGTCGGTTGTTCCGGTCGCGTTCTCGAAAGCGACCGGCTCCGCCCGCGGCGCTTCTCCGCCGGTTTCGGACTCGGTTTTGACTTCGCTTGCTTCGAGATCGATCGTCACGGGCTTGCGGGTCGATTTGCTGCGCCGGCTCTTCGGCTTTTGAACCATCGGAGGTCTCCTGCGGGGCTGCTGACGACTGTCTTAGCATGCCTTTCGCAAAGCAAAAGCGCCTGATTGAAATTCAGGCGCCCGACGATGGCACTGCCGCACGCAAGGCTTCCAATAGAGCGTGTTCGTTCGGCGCGGCGGAAACTATCACGCAGGGCCTGAAAATGTCGGGCAACGCATCGGCGACACGCGCGGAAATCGCGATAAATCGAGTATTTTCAAATAGATCTTCGGTCGTCGTCGAAACCGCATCGGCGAATGCGCGTGCCGATAGCGCGGAATGAAACAGGATGGCGTCCGGCCTGCGGTGCGACAAGGCGTCGGCCAATAAATAAGTCATACGACTGACTATTCTGCTCGAATAGACGATTGCGAGACCCCCATCGAAGCCGTTCCCGACCAACTTCTGCTCAAGGTCGCCGGTACGCACCTGCCCGCAAAGATAAACGAAGCGGGCTCCCGCCGGCTCCGCCTTGGAAACGAGCAACACGAGGTCGTCCACCGCGCCGCCGGCGGAGTGGACATGCGCGAAACCCCGCGCCGAGGCTTCGGCGCGCGTGGCGTCGCCAACCGCATAGACCGGCTTGTCCCCGAAGGCCGCAAGAAGCGGCTCGGGGAGAAAACGAAACGCGTTGGCGCTGGTCGCGACGACGAAATCCGCGCGCTCTATATCGCCCGGATCGATTTCCGGATCGCACGCGACGATCTCCGTCAGCGGAAGAACGAGAAAATTGTATCCGGCATCAACCAGAGCGGCGGCGGTCTTGTCCGCGCCCGGCTGCGGGCGGGTGATCCAGACGAGGGGAGCGCTGGATCCGCTCACGACCACGAGGCGAAGAAACCGTCGCCCGCTTCAAGGCGCAGATGCCGCGCCGCAGCGCGGCCGATTTCGGCGGCCTGACTCATCGGGCCGTCCTTCGCGATCTCGTGCGCCTGCGTACCGTCCGGGGTCAGGATCATGCCGCGAAAGGCGATCCCGCTTTCGGTCACGAGAGCGAGCCCCGCGATCGGCGTTCGGCAGGAACCATCGAGTTCCGCGAGAAACGCCCGCTCGCAGGCAAGCGCTGTCGCCGTCGGTTCATGGTTGAGAGGCTCGACCAGCGCGTCCGTGCGAGGATCGCCTGCGCGAGCCTCTATGCAGATCGCACCCTGCCCCGGCGCGGGCAGGAAGACATCGGGGTGCATCAGATCGGTGATGATGTGTTCCATGCCGAGCCGGCGCAGCCCGGCATTGGCGAGCAGCGTCGCATCCGCGACGCCTTCCTCGAGCTTGCGCAGACGCGTTTGCACATTGCCGCGAAACTGGACGACCGAAAGGTCTGGCCGAATACGCCGGATCATTGCCTGCCGGCGCAATGACGAGGAACCGACCACCGCGCCTTCCGGCATATCCGCCAGCGATTTCGCCTTGTTCGAGATGAACGCGTCGCGCGGGTCTTCCCGGTCGAGAAAAGCGGTAATGGCAAGCCCTTCGGGAAGCACGGTGGGCATGTCCTTCGAGGAATGCACGGCAAGATCGATCCGCCCGTCGCGAAGCTGTTCCTCCAGTTCCAGGGTGAAAAGCCCCTTGCCGCCGACTTCCGACAGAGGCCTGTCCTGAATGCGGTCGCCAGCCGTCGAGATGACACAGACCTCGATCATGTCGGGCGCGATGGCGTGCGCGTCGACCAGCCGGTCGCGAACCTCATGCGCCTGCGCGAGCGCGAGCGGGCTGCCGCGCGTACCGATCCTGATTTTTTCCGCTGCCGCCATGATTGTTTGCAAGCCCGCCGTTCCGTGATACCCGAAGCCGGACAGGTAACCCCAATTCCGCGCATCGGCAACCGCACCCAATGACGCGGCGTTCCAGAAAGCGGCGCCGACCTCCATGACCACCGTGCTTGGCATCGAAACGAGCTGCGACGAGACCGCCGCCGCGGTGGTGCGCCGCGCCGCGCCGGACGCACCGGCGGAAATCCTCTCCAACACGGTCTACAGCCAGATCGCCGACCATGCCGCCTATGGCGGGGTTGTGCCGGAGATCGCGGCGCGGGCCCATGTCGAGGGACTGGACGCGATCATCGCGCGCGCCATGGCGGAAGCCGGAACTGGTTTCGACGAGATCGACGCCGTCGCGGTGACCGCGGGTCCCGGCTTGATCGGCGGGCTGATGGTCGGCGTCATGACGGCGCGGGCGATCTGCTCGGCACGCAACCTGCCGCTGATCGGCATCAACCATCTCGAAGGCCACGCCCTCACGCCGCGCCTGACCGACGACCTCGATTTTCCCTATCTCCTGCTGCTCGTTTCGGGCGGGCACACGCAGATCCTGCTGGTCAATGCGCTGGGAGATTATCGCCGCTGGGGCACGACCATCGACGATGCGCTGGGCGAAGCCTTCGACAAGACCGCCAAGCTTCTGGGCCTGCCCTATCCCGGTGGACCGGCAGTCGAACGCGAAGCCGCGAAGGGCGATCCGAAACGCTTCGCCTTCCCGCGGCCGATGAAGGGCGAGGAACGGCTCGATTTTTCCTTTTCCGGCCTCAAGACAGCCGTACGGCGCGAAGCAACCGCGCTAGCACCGCTGACGGAGACGGATATCGCCGATCTCTGCGCCTCCTTCCAGGCCGCCGTCACCGATACGCTCGCCGATCGGATCGGGCGGGCTTTTGCGCGCTACCGCGCAGAGTTCGGCGACGGACCGGCAGCGCTGGTCGTCGCGGGCGGGGTTGCCGCTAATGCCGCAATCCGGACAAGGTTGGGCGATCTCTGTGCCACCAATGATTTCAAGCTGCACGCGCCGCCGCTCAATCTCTGTTCCGACAATGCCGTGATGATCGCCTGGGCCGGTCTCGAACGGTTCGAGGCCGGCAAAACCGGCGATCGCGATGTCGCGCCGCGTTCGCGCTGGCCGCTCGACCCGTCGGCGGAAGCCCTCATCGGCGGCGGCCGCCGGGGAGCGAAAGCATGAAAAGCGCTCCGCCGGAAAGCCGCATCGCCGTGCTCGGCGCCGGCGCATGGGGCACCGCGCTTGCCGCTTCCTTCGCCCGCGCGGGACGCGACTGCCTGCTCTGGGGCCGCAATGACGACTCCGTCGCCGCGATCAGCAGCCAACATCGCAATCCACGCTATCTGGGCGATATCGCCTTGCCGGAAACTCTGCGCGCAACCGGAAACATGGCCGAAGCGCTGGACGGCGCGGGCGTGATCGTACTCGCCGTGCCAGCGCAGAAGCTTCGTGATTTCCTTGCCGACACGCTCGGATCGACCCCGCCCGGATCGGTCTTCGTATCGACCGCAAAGGGAATCGACCGCGAAACCGGTCACACCATGTCGGAGATCATCGACGAAGTCGCGGGACGGGACCGCTCCGCCGTGTTGTCCGGGCCCAGTTTCGCCGCCGACGTCGCGGCGGGCCTGCCCACTGCGGTAACGGTCGCCGCCCACGATCTCGAAACGGCGAAGGCACTGGCGGAGATATTGTCGAGCAGAACACTGCGTTGTTACGCCTCCGAAGACCTGATGGGTGTCGAACTGGGCGGTGCGCTGAAGAACGTGCTGGCGATCGCCGCCGGAATCGTCCACGGCGCCAATCTGGGCGCCAGCGCCGTCGCCGCCCTGACGACGCGGGGATTCGCCGAATTGCAGCGCGTCGCGGATGCGCTCGGCGCGAAACCCGACACGCTTGCCGGCCTGTCGGGCCTCGGCGACCTGATCCTGTCCTGCGGCTCCGAGAAGTCGCGCAACTTCGCCTATGGCGCGGCGCTTGCCCGCGGCGAGGACCTTTCGAACCGGCCGCTTGCCGAAGGCGTCTTTACCGCGTCGGTGGCAGCGAGGTTGGCGCGTGAGCACGACCTCGACGCGCCAATCATCTCCGCCATCGACGCCATTCTCGCCGGCAATCTGACCGTCGAGGCGGCCATGACCGAACTGATGTCACGGCCGCTCAAGACCGAGACTTGACCGCGCCGCCGTGTTCGCTAGCAAGGGCGCAGCGCAAATTCCGGTCCGGAGACGTTTCATGGCGAATTACTGGTTGTTCAAATCCGAGCCCTTCAAGTTTTCCTGGCAGATGCTGAAAGACAAGGGCGAGGCCGGCGAGGAGTGGGACGGCATCCGCAACTACCAGGCGCGCAACAACATGCGTGCCATGAAACTCGGCGACAAGGGCTTCTTCTACCACTCGAACGAGGGGCTTGAGGTGGTCGGCATCGCCGAGGTCTGCAACGAGATCCACCCGGATTCGACCACAGACGACCCGCGATGGGAGTGCGTCGACCTCAAGGCAGTGTGCGACATGCCGAAGCCGGTGACGCTTAAGGACGTGAAAGCCAACCCGAAACTCGCGGAAATGTCGCTGGTGACATCGATGCGCCTGTCCGTCCAGCCGGTGACCGAGGCCGAGTGGATCGAGGTCTGCCGCATGGGCGGGCTCGACAATCCGCCGAAATAGCGGAAGCTGATCCGATGAACGGCGACAAGGCCGGCTTCATCCGCGCCAACACCGCCATCACGACGCCGCCGCACGTGCCGGAAATCCGCCTGCACATCGCCGACGAGGCGCATGACCTTTGGCACAAGACGGAGGAGGAGCTGGCACAGATCGGCCTGCCGCCGCCCTTCTGGGCTTTCGCGTGGGCCGGCGGGCAGGGCCTGGCGCGCTATGTGCTCGACAATCCCGCATGCGTGCAAAACCGTCGGGTGCTCGACTTCGCGACCGGCTCCGGCCTCGTCGCCATCGCAGCCGCGTTGGCCGGCGCGAAATCCGTGACCGCCGCCGACATCGATCCGTTCTGCGAAACCGCCGTAACGCTCAATGCGGCGCTGAACGGTGTCGATATCGACTGTGAAGGCCACGATCTCGTTGGCAGTCCATTGCCGGAGTTCGAGACGGTGCTCGCCGGTGACGTGTTCTTCGATCGGGAGATGAGCTCCCTCCTCATCCCGTGGTTTTCGATGCTCGCCGACAGCGGCACGGAGATCCTGATCGGCGATCCCGGCCGCGCCTACCTGCCGCGCGAGAACCTCACCCTTCTCGCCGACTATGCCGTACCGGTGACGCGGGCGCTGGAGGATGCAGAGGTAAAACGCACATGTGTGTGGCGATTCGGAGCCGTAGCGCGCCCGGCTGCTTGAGTTTTCGGATGCCGCGGTGTTTCCTCTCCACGGGAGTGATTTAGGGGAGGGAAGACTCATGTCATTTGGCGGCGCGAACTACATCGCGATCCTCGTCGCGGCGGTCGCGGCCTATCTGGCCGGCGCGATTTATTATGGCTGGATGGGTAAGACGTGGATGAAGGCGGCGCGAATCGATCCGGCCGACGCCAAGATGTCGCTGCCGCTCATGGTCGTCGGCTTCGTCTGCGAATTGATCATGGCGTGGGTCATGGCTGGCGTGATCGGCCATTTCGGTGACGTCAGCATAAAAACCGGCCTGATTTCCGGATTCCTGCTGTGGCTTGGATTCATGGCCACCACACTAACCGTCAACCAGCGTTATCAGGGTTTTGGATGGGATCTCAGCCTGATCGACGGCCTGCACTGGCTGATCGTCGCGTTGCTGATGGGCGGCATTCTCGGCGCCTTCGGCGTCTAGTGCGATTCAGGTCTTGGTTGAGACATCAGAATCGGAATGCGCTTTCGAGCCAAAAGCGAAAGGCAGTGCATTCTGATTCCGTTGCACCCTGAAAAGCACTAGGCCAGCGTTTGAACCATCGTCGACGGGCCGATGCGCGGCAGCAGCCGGCGCATCGTCTCCGGCGCGACCGCGATACAGCCTTCCGTCGGCGGGAAACCCGGCTTGGCGACATGCAGGAAGATCGCCGAACCGCCATTTCGCATGCATCCGAAGGGCGGAAGGTTCCAATCGAGCACGAGGCAGACGTCGTAGAGCCGGTCATCGCGCATCATCGCCTCGTGACTTGCCCCGAACGGCAGGCGCACCGGCCGGTTGTAATTGGGGTCCGTCGGCGCATCGCACCAGCCGTCGCGCGGCCCGATCGGTTCCAGTTCCAGCGCCGTTTGCGGCCGTGGCATCCGGTCGGCTCGAAACCAGCCGGAAACGATACGCATCGCCGCAATCGGCGTTGCGCCGTCGCCTTCGCGCTTGATCGGTCGCAGGCCGCTTCGCCCGAGCGCGCAATCGAAGCTCCAGCCGCCGGCAACCAGCACGCCCCTGCGCCCATCGCGCGGCGCCCGTCGAACAAAGATGGTTGAAATCACGCTGTTTTTCCGCCTGCCCTTTTTCGCTCACGTTTATGACCGATCAGTCACAACTTGGTGCAATGCTGCGTGAAGCGCTTTCGCCGTTCACATTTTCATGACAGGAAATGTGTAAACAGTGTGAAAACGCAAGAAAACTGACGATCGAGGCAAGACAGCCGATGAACCCACGGACAATTCTTCTTGTCGATGACGACGAGGATCTGCGCGAGATGCTGGTCGAACAGCTCTCACTCTACGAGGAATTCGTGGTCATGGAGGAGGCCACCGCGACGAAGGGCATTCAGACCGCCCGCGGCAGCGTGATCGACCTCCTGATCATCGATGTGGGCCTGCCCGACATGGACGGCCGCGAGGCGGTGAAACTGCTGCGCAAATCCGGGTTCAAGGCCCCCGTCATCATGCTGACCGGCCACGACACGGATTCCGACACGATCCTCGGACTGGAAGCCGGTGCCAACGACTATGTCACCAAGCCGTTCAAGTTCGCCGTGCTGCTGGCCCGCATCCGCGCGCAGCTTCGCCAGCACGAGCAGAGCGAGGACGCCACTTTCGTCGTCGGGCCCTACACGTTCAAGCCGAGCCAGAAGCTGCTGATCGACGGAAACGGGTCGAAGATCCGGCTGACCGAGAAGGAAGCGGCGATCATCAAGTATCTCTACCGCGCCGACCGCAAGGTGGTGACGCGCGATACGCTGCTTGAGGAAGTCTGGGGCTACAATTCCGGCGTGACGACCCACACGCTGGAGACCCATGTCTACCGGCTTCGCCAGAAGATCGAGAAGGACCCGTCCAACGCGGCAATTCTCGTGACGGAGAGCGGCGGCTACAAGCTGAACCCGTGATCCGCCAGATTACGGTATTGAAGCGCATTGTGTCCGGATAAACCGGGCGTTCCGCCCGCCCGGACTTTTCATTCGCGAATCGGTCATATAACAGCGGCTTTACTGAGTTTTTGCGCGGCGGGTCCAGCTTTTGTCTCTTGAAGACGACATCCGCATCATCTCCGGTGTTTCACTGTTCGAGGAATTGTCCAGCGAGCAGTTGCGTCTGCTTGCCTTCGGCGCGGAGAGCAAGTCGCTTGCCGAGGGCACGGACCTCTATCGTGACGGCGACAGCGCCGATTGCGGCTACATCGTCGTGTCCGGCGCGATCGACCTTTTCCGCGACTCGCAGAATGGCCGCCGTGTTCTCAAGCGCGTCGAACCAGGCATGATCCTCGGCGAACTGGCGCTGATTACCGAGACCACGCGTCTCACGGGTGCGGTGGCCGCCGAGGACACGAAACTGCTGCGCATCAATCGCAGCCTGTTCAAGCGGATGCTGGAGGAATATCCGGAAAGCGCCGCCTATCTGCATGCGAAGCTGAGCAAGCAACTTCGCGCGCTGCTGCGCAGCATTGGCGAACTGGACGTTCATTTCAACGACAGCTGAAGGCCGCTTCGCGCCCTCAAATTGCGAAGCGTGCGATGACCGGCACGTGATCCGACGGCTTTTCCCAGCCGCGCGCCTCGCGCAATACGGTAATGTCCTCGACCAGGCTTTCGAGATCCGGCGATCCCCAGACGTGGTCGAGGCGCCGGCCCCTGTCCGATACATCCCAGTCGCGAGCCCGGTAACTCCACCACGTGAAGATCTTCTCTTCCGGCGGTATGAAAACCCGCATCAGGTCCGACCATCCGCCTTTCATCCGCAGATCTTCGAGCGTCTCCGTCTCCAATGGCGTGTGGCTGACGACTTTCAGCAATTGTTTGTGCGACCAGACATCGGTCTCCAGCGGCGCGATGTTGAGATCGCCGACGAGAATCGCCGAATCCGCCTTGCCCGGATCGGCCGGAATCGACCGCATCTCGTCCAGGAAATCCAGCTTGTGGCGGAACTTTGGGTTAATTGCCGGGTCAGGCTCGTCGCCGCCCGCGGGCACGTAGAAATTGTGAACCCGGATGCTGCGGCCCGGCGCCCTCACGATGCTGTCGAGATGACGCGTATCGCCCATGCCGCAGAAATCGCGCGATGCGACCTCCTCCAGCGGATGTTTCGAGATCGTGGCAACGCCGTGATAGCCCTTCTGCCCGTGGATCTCGACATTCGTATATCCGAGCTTGTGGAAGGCCTTTGTCGGAAACTGATCGTTCGGACACTTCGTTTCCTGCAGGCACAGCACATCGGGCTGATATGTCTGCAGGAACGACTCGACGATCGGCAGACGCAGGCGAACGGAGTTGATGTTCCACGTGGCGACGGAAAATGTCATGGGAGGCCCTCGGTGCGTTCGATTGCTTGTCTCAACGCACCGGGTCTATGGCAAGCGCCAGCCGGCGCCTTCGCGCCGGCAACCCACAATTTAGAGACGGATACGGGCGTCAGTCGGAGCGGAAACGATCTTCGTTGATCTTCTGATAGGGAATGTCGAACGTCCCCTTGCCGAAGCGCACACCCTGCTGGACGTTGTAGACCATGACGGTCGTGTCCTTGCCCTGCGCGTCCCGGATCGTCCACTGGCGCAGATCGAAGCTCTTCGGGTCGAACATCATCGTGATCTGGCTGTCGCCGAAGATCTGCTTGTCGCCGATGACGATCGTGGTCAGGTCATCCGCTTCGCTCACATTGCGCACCCGATCGCCGCTCAGGTCGATCCGGTCGCCGAGCAGCACGTTGAGGGGTGTCTTGCCGAGGGGATAGATGCTCCAGGTGTCCAGCTTCTTGTTGTTGACCACGAGTGACTTGCCGTCGGCCACAACGCGGATCGGCGACGGATTCTCGTAGAGGAAAAGAAGCTTGCCCGGCCGTTCGATATAGAACTTTCCGCCGGTCTGCTCGCCGGACGGACCGAACTGCACGAATTCGCCGGCCATGGACCGGACATTCGAGAAATGATCGGCGATTCGCTGCGCCGTCTCGGGCGCCGCGAAGGCCGGTTGCAGCGCCGTGATTGCAATTGCCGTGGCCATGGCGCCGGCAACAAGGCCGCGCCGCGTGATCGCCATCGGTTTCGCGAAAGTGTGATCCGTCATGAACCGCTCCAGCCGGTTTTCCGATTTGTTGTTTGTACGCGATAGATAATCATACAGTTGGGCGTCTCTGTGGCGTTGGCCACAGTGCGCCGACTACATCTCGTCGTTTTCGGTTGGCACCAGGATCTCGCGTTTGCCGGCATGATTCGCGGGTCCGATAATACCCTCATCCTCCATCCGCTCGATGATCGAGGCCGCCCGGTTGTAACCGATTCCCAGCCTGCGCTGCACATAGGAGGTCGATGCCTTTCCGTCACGCAACACGACCGCCACCGCCTGGTCGTAGGGGTCCTCGGAATCGCCCATATCGCCGCTGTTGCCGCCGCCACCACCATCGCCGCCGTCCTCGTCGTCGTCCTCGGTGATCGCTTCCAGATATTCCGGCACGCCCTGCATCTTGAGATGCGCCACGACATCCTCGACCTCGCGGTCGGAGACGAACGGGCCGTGCACTCGCTGGATGCGCCCGCCGCCGGCCATGTAGAGCATGTCGCCCATGCCGAGCAGCTGCTCGGCGCCCTGTTCGCCAAGAATGGTGCGGCTGTCGATCTTCGACGTGACCTGAAAGGAGATGCGCGTCGGGAAGTTCGCCTTGATCGTGCCGGTGATGACATCGACCGACGGACGTTGCGTCGCCATGATGACATGGATGCCGGCAGCACGCGCCATCTGGGCAAGCCGCTGTACCGCGCCTTCGATATCCTTGCCGGCGACCATCATCAGGTCGGCCATTTCGTCGATGATGACGACGATATAGGGCATCGCCTCCAGATCGAGCGTCTCGGTTTCGTAGATCGCTTCGCCGGTCTCGCGGTCGAAACCGGTCTGCACCGTGCGGCTGATCTCCTTGCCCTTCTTCTGGGCCTCGCGCACCTTGGCGTTGAAGCCGTCGATGTTGCGCACGCCGATCTTCGACATGTTCTTGTAGCGCTGTTCCATCTCGCGGACGGTCCATTTCAGCGCCACGACCGCCTTTTTCGGGTCGGTCACCACTGGCGTCAGCAGATGCGGAATGCCGTCATAGACGGACAGTTCCAGCATTTTCGGGTCGATCATGATGAGGCGGCATTCCTCGGGCGACATCTTGTAGAGGATCGAGAGGATCATCGTGTTGATGGCGACCGACTTGCCGGAGCCGGTCGTGCCGGCGACGAGCAGGTGCGGCATCTTGGCAAGATCGGCGATGACCGCCTCGCCATTGATCGTCTTGCCAAGCGTCAGCGCCAGCTTGGCCTTGGAATTGTCGTAGGCTTGCGCGGAAATGAGCTCGCGCAGGAAAACCGTCTCGCGTCGCGCATTCGGCAATTCGATGCCGATCGCGTTACGGCCGGGAACGACCGCGACGCGCGCGGCGATCGCGCTCATCGACCGCGCGATGTCCTCGGCCAGTCCGATGACGCGCGAGGACTTGATGCCCGGCGCGGGTTCGAGTTCGTAAAGCGTGACGACCGGACCCGGACGCACATGGATGATCTCGCCGCGCACGCCGAAATCCTCCAGCACACCCTCGAGCAGTCGCGCATTCTGTTCCAGCGCCTCCGGCGAGAGGCCCGGATCCTTGCTCTGGCTCTTCGGCTCGGCGAGCATGTGGATGGCCGGCAATTCGAAACCGGCGTCCTGGATGAAGCTCGCCTGCGCCTCTCGCTGAACCCGAACGCTGGGTTTCGGCTTTGGCGCAACGGACGCCACGCGCGAAGACGGGCCTGCATCGGCATGCTCAGATGTCGCAGGCGCGGCTCGCGGCGCCCAGTCGTCCTGCGGTTCGGTGTCGATATCGTCGTCTGGGCCAAGGTCGAAATCGGAGTCGAACGGTGCTTCGTCACCGAAGCCCGGTTCCCGGCGATCGCCGACGTCCGGAGGCGCGACATCGCGAAGATGGGCACGGCGCGACCGGAACATCCGGCGCACCGCCGCACGCGCCGTATAGTAGCCATGGATCAGCGCACCGATCGTGACGAAGCGGCCGTTTCCGTCGGCGTCCTCGTCCTCGTCGTCCTCGGTATCGGTATCGGTTTCGGCTTCACGGACCGTGATCGCGTCGGCAGCGCCCCAAAGGAAGCCGCAGGAAACCGCCAGCGCGTAGAAGGCGAGCGGCGCGAAGACGATGAACGACAGGACCCGCACCCATCCCGCCGGATAGCCACCGCTCAGCATGCCCGGAAGCCTGAGAACCATGTCGCCGAACACGCCACCAAGGCCTGTCGGCAGCGGCCAAGTGCCAGTCATCGGAAAACAGCCGGCGACGGCCGCGGCCAAGATGGCCGCAATTGGCCACATCGCCAACCGGCGGGCCGCATGCGGCCAGTAGCGGCCGCGAATGCGCGCATAGCCCCAGAACACGGTCGGTAAGAGGGCCGGAAGCGCGGCGAGGCCGAAGAACTGCATGAAGATGTCGGAAACGATCGCGCCGGGATAGCCCATCGCGTTGCTGACCGGCGCGTCGGCGGCATAGCTCCAGCTTGGATCGCCGGCGTTCCAGGTGGCCAGCGCGAAAAGCGCGAAGGCACTCAGCACCCAGAGAAGGATGCCGGCCATGAACTCCACCTGTCGGCGAACCAGATCGGCCATTCCCGCTGTCAGTGATCGGTCGCGGCGATGGCTCCTCCCCATCGTCCGGTCGGCGTGAAGTGATATGGCGTGATCGGCGTGCATCCGAAATTCCCGTCTTCCCTCCGCCACGGCGGCGGACACAATTTCCCGGCCGCAGCCTAGTAAAGCTTGGTTAAACAGGCATTAACCATGCAATCGCGTCCGACAGGAGATCGCGCACGGGCATAAAAAAGGCCCGGTCGCGATGACCGGGCCAGTTGGTGTGATGTCAAACATCACGACGGGATCAAGTCACGGAGACGGGCGATGGGAGGAGGTATCGCCCGTCTCCGGGTTTCGCCCGCGACGTCAGCCGCGAGAGAATTCCGGGTAAGCCTCGACGCCGGTTTCGGCTTTGTCGAGACCGATCATCTCGTCCTCGGCGGAGACGCGGATGCCCATGATCGCCTTCAGGATGAACCAGACGACGAAGGAGACAACCAGCGTGAAGACACCGTAGGCGACGATACCGACCAGCTGCGTGCTATAGCTCGTGTCGGCGTTGGAGAACGGAACGATCAGCGTGCCCCAGATACCCGCGAACAGGTGGACCGGGATTGCGCCGACGACGTCGTCGATCTTCAGCTTGTCGAGCAGCGGAACCGTGAACACCACGATGGCACCGCCGACTGCGCCGATCAGAAGCGCCTGCCATACGGCCGGAGCCAGCGGCTCGGCAGTGATGGAGACGAGACCGGCAAGAGCGCCGTTGAGCACCATCGTCACGTCAACCTTCTTGTAGAGGACCTGCAGAAGGATGATGGTGACGACCACGCCGGCCGCAGCGGCCAGGTTGGTGTTGGCGAAGATGCGCGAAACGTCCGTGACATCGCTGATCGTGCCCATGGCGAGCTGAGACGCGCCGTTGAAGCCGAACCAGCCGAGCCACAGGATGAACGTACCGAGCGTGGCGAGCGGGATCGAAGAGCCGACCATCGGGTTGATCTTGCCGCCTTCATACTTGCCTGCACGCGCGCCGACCAACAATGCACCGGCGAGAGCAGCCCAGCCACCGACCGAGTGAACCAGCGTCGAACCGGCGAAGTCGGAGAAGCCCATCTCGGAGAGCCAGCCGCCGCCCCACTGCCAGGAACCGGCGATCGGGTAGATGAAGCCGGTCAGGACAACGACGAAGATCAGGAAGGGCCAGAGCTTCATGCGCTCGGCGACCGTACCGGACACGATCGAGGCGGCGGTTGCGACGAACACCATCTGGAAGAACCAGTCGGAAGCCGTCGAATAGCCGACGTCGAGAGCGTCACCGCCGACCGGATCGAAGGCGTAGGTGCCGAAGGACCCCATGTAGCCGCCGTCAACGCCGGTATACATCAGGTTGTAGCCCACCAGCCAGTACATGATGCCGGCGATGGAATAGAGCGCGATGTTCTTGAGGGACTGCATCGACACGTTCTTGGAACGCACGAGGCCGGCCTCGAGCATGGCGAAGCCCGCGGCCATCCACATCACGAGGAAGCCGCCGATAAGGAACAGCAACGTGTTGAAGATATATTGCACGTCGGGCGAAGCCACCGTGGACGCGGCCTCAGCCGCCGCTTCGGTGTCCTGCGCGAATGCGGGTCCCGCACTCAACGCCACCGCTGCGGCAAGGCCGGCGAGGCCGTATCGAAAACCTTTGGATATGGTCATTGTGATTGAACTCCTGAAGTAACTTGCACCGGCGCCTTAAAGCGCTTCGGAATCGGTTTCGCCCGTACGGATACGAACGGCCTGATCGATCGTGTAGGTGAAGATCTTGCCGTCGCCGATCTGGCCGGTTTTGGCCGCTCCGGAGATGGTTTCGATCACCTTCTCGACCATGTCGTCGTCGACCGCGAGCTCGATCTTCAGCTTCGGGAGGAAGCTGATGGCGTATTCCGCTCCGCGATAAATCTCGGTGTGCCCCTTCTGACGCCCATACCCCTTCACCTCGGTGACGGTCAGGCCCTGGACGCCAAGCCCGGTGAGAGCTTCGCGCACCTCATCCAGTTTGAAGGGCTTGATGATGGCCATGACTATTTTCATGCGCTGTAGTTCCCTATGTTTACTCATTTTCGCCAGCTGGCCGGCGATACTGGGTGCAGCGCGACATCGATGCCGAACGCTGTCGGGAAACACCATTCAAGACCCGTGCCAAATTGTTGAAAACCGCGCAACGCGTTGAAAAAAAAGCATATTTACGTGATGCTTTTTGTCGCACCGATTCATATGCAGTGCAACATGCCTAATTAATAGGCATTTCTGAAATCTTGATGATTTCTTAATCTTTACGCTTCGGAAACCAAAAACCCGGGCCGAAACCCGGGTTTCCTGTCGGGAGAATTATCCCTGTTTTCAGGCGTGATAGGCCGATTCGCCGTGTGAGGCGAGGTCGAGGCCCTCGCGCTCCGCATCGCTGCTGGCGCGGATTCCGGTGATCGCCTTCGTGATCAGGATCAGCACCGCGGAACCGACGCCCGACCACACCACGGTGAGCAGCACGGCCTGGACCTGCGCAAGGACCTGCGCGCCCATCGTGCCGGCCTCCACGACATAACCCGTTCCGCCGAGGAACGGCGCGCACAGGATGCCGGTGCCGATCGCACCGACGATACCGCCGACGCCGTGGACGCCGAAAACGTCCAGGCTGTCGTCATAGCCGAATTTCGATTTTATCGTCGTCACGAAGAAGTAGCAGATCGGCGAGACGGCGAGACCGAGCACGAGTGCGCCCATTGGACCGGAGGTACCGCAGGCCGGCGTGACGGCGACGAGACCCGCCACCATGCCCGATGCAGCGCCAAGGCCGGAGGACTTGCCGCGCATGAAGCCTTCCACCACCGACCAGGAAACAACCGCAGCGGCCGTCGCGATGAAGGTGTTCATCATCGCCAGTGTCGCGTTGGAGGTCGCCTCAAGGTTGGAGCCGGCATTGAAGCCGAACCAGCCGACCCACAGCATCGCCGCGCCGACCATGGTCAGCGTCATCGAATGCGGGGCCATGTTGTCCTTGCCGAAGCCAATGCGCTTGCCAAGCATGATGGCCCAGACAAGCCCCGCGATGCCGGCATTGATATGCACCACGGTGCCGCCGGCGAAATCGATCGCGCCCCAGTTGAAGATCAGGCCCGATCCATCCCAGACCATGTGGGCGATCGGGAAATAGATGAAAGTGACCCACAACACGGTGAACAGCATCACGCCGGAGAACTTGGCGCGCTCCGCAAACGCACCGACGATCAGCGCCGGGGTGATTGCGGCGAATGTCATCTGGAAACAGATGAAGACATATTCGGGGATCATGACGCCGTCGGTGAAGGTCGCAGCCTCGCTGTCCATCGTCACGCCGGCGAGGAACATCTTTCCAAGGCCGCCCCAGAACGGGCTGGTCGATCCCCCGAAGGCGAAGGAGTAACCCCACAGGACCCAGATGATCATGACCACCGAGGTGATCAGGGTGCACTGCATGAGCACGGAGAGCATGTTCTTGGCCCGCACGAGACCGCCGTAGAAGAGCGCGAGGCCCGGAATGACCATGAACAGGACGAGCAGCGACGACATCATCATCCAGGCGGTATCGCCCTTGTCGATGGTTGTCGTCGCGGCATCTTGGGCGAAGACCGCCCCGGTCGAAACGAGGAGTGAGAAAAGCGCCGCCGCGCCGGAGAGATATTTGCTTTTCATGGAAAGCCCCTGTGCAATCCCGCGTCAGAGCGCGCTGGAGTCGGTTTCACCGGTGCGAATACGCACCGCGTTTTCTATGCTGTAGACGAAGATTTTCCCGTCGCCGATCTGGCCGGTCTTGGCGGCTCCGGAAACGGCGTCGATCACCTTGTCGGCCATGTCGTCATCGACGACGATCTCGATCTTGATCTTCGGCAGGAAACTGATCGCGTATTCCGCGCCGCGATAGATCTCGGTGTGGCCCTTCTGGCGGCCATATCCCTTGACCTCGGATACGGTCAGCCCCTCGACACCGACGTCGGTCAACGCCTCGCGCACCTCGTCCAGCTTGAACGGCTTGATGATGGCCATGATGAGTTTCATGACGGCTCCTCCCTGACAAATGAGCGGTTTCGCCCGCGCCGGACCGATCCCGGCGCAGTTCTATAATCAAAAGCCATGCCAGTTCACGCTTCGTCCGAATCGCCGGAAATTGGGGAACTCTCTCCAGGATGACCGGAAATTCACCAGAATGCCGCCTGACAAATTGGCAAAAAGCGAAGAAATGATGAATTTTTAGGCGTTTTTGGTCCGCAACCGGATCAGGCCTTCCTGTGCCACCGATGCGACCAATGTCCCGTCGGTCGCGTAGAGCGAGCCGCGGGTGAAGCCCCGCGCGCCGGACGCGTTCGGGCTGTCCTGGGTGTAGAGAAGCCAGTCGTCGAGCTTGTGCGGGCGGTGAAACCACATCGCATGATCGAGGCTCGCCGCCTGGATCTCCGGATCGAAGACGGACCGGCCATGCGCGAAAAGCGACGTGTCGAGCAACGTCATGTCCGACAGATAGGCAAGGACCGCCGACTGCAGTGCCCTGTCATCGGGTATCTCGCCGGTGGCGCGCACCCAGATATGCTGTTTCGGCGGCAGCTTCTCGCGCGTGATGTAATGGGTCAGCGAGACCGGGCGCAACTCGATCGGTCGCTCGCTGAGCCAGTATCGCTTGATGTGCTCGGGCAACTGGTCGAAGAACTGGGCGATCAGGTCCTTCTCCCGCAAGAGCGTTTCCGGACCCGGAATACCCTCGGGCATCTCGATGGCATGTTCGAGGCCGGGTTCGTCGATCTGGAACGAGGCCGACAACGAGAAGATCGCGTGGCCATGCTGGATCGCCACGACACGGCGCGTCGTGAAACTGCCGCCATCGCGGATCCTGTCGACCTCGTAGATGATCGGAACCGCCGGATCGCCCGGCCGCATGAAATAGCAATGCAGCGAATGCACGGCCCGGTCCGGCTCGACCGTGCGCTGTGCGGCGACCAGCGCCTGCGCGATTACCTGGCCGCCGAAGACGCGCTGCCACCCGGTTTGCGGGCTGCGACCACGGAACAGATTGCGCTCCAGATCCTCCAGGTCGAGAATGGAGATCAGTTCCTCGATGGCAGACGACATGACGGTGATCCGGTTTGGATATGTGACCGCGCTTTGCTACAGGGGAAGCCGGACAAGTCAAGTTTACGGCGCGACAGGTTCCGCGCCACGGAGAACACCATGGCCACCACCGCCAAGCGCAAGACCACGGCAAAAGGCTCAACCAAAGCGCCCGAAAATCCGGATATCCTGATCGCGGGAGCCGGTTATGTCGGGCTTGCGACCGCCGCGGCGATCGCGCATGCCGCGCCGCATCTCGCCATCCGCGTGGTCGATCCTGCGCCCGAAGGCGTCTGGAAAAAGGATGCACGCGCCTCCGCGATCGCGGCGGCCGCCTCGCGCATGCTCGCCGAACTCGGTTGCTGGGATGCACTGCTGGAAGAGGCCGAGCCGATCAGGGAAATGATCGTCACCGATTCGAAGACCGGCGACCCGACGCGGCCGGTCTTCCTCACATTCGACGGCGAGGTGCTGCAAGGAGAACCCTTCGCCCACATGCTGCCCAATGCCGCGCTCAACGGCGCGCTGCGCGCCAAATGCGAGGCCTCGGGCGTCACCATCTCGCAGGGCGTCGCCGTTTCCGGCTTTTTCGAGGAGGCGCCAGGCGCGCCGCTGACCGTGACTCTGACCAACGGCAAGGAGGTCAAGGCGCGGCTGCTGGTCGCAGCCGATGGCGTCAAATCGGCGCTGCGCGGTCTCGCGGGCATCAAGACCGTGCATTGGGACTACGGCCAGATGGGCATTGTCGCCACGATCGCGCATGAGCGGCCGCATGAGGGGCGCGCCGAGGAGCATTTCCTGCCCGCCGGCCCCTTCGCGATCCTGCCACTAAAGGGAAACAGGTCCTCCATCGTCTGGTCGGAGACGAAGGAAACCGCCGAAAGGCTGCTCGCCGGCGACGATTTCACCTTCGACGTCGAACTGGAACAGCGCTTCGGCCTGAAGCTTGGCGAAATCCGGGTCGAAGGTCCGAAACGCGCCTATCCGCTCGGTCTCACGCTGGCGCGGGACTTCGTCAAGCCGCGCGTGGCGCTGGTCGGCGATGCGGCGCATGGCATCCATCCGATCGCCGGCCAGGGTCTCAATCTCGGCTTCAAGGATGCCGCTGCGCTCGCGGAGACGGTGGTGGAGGCCGACCGGCTGGGCCTGGACCTCGGGGCGCTCGACGTCTTGCAGCGCTACGAGCGCTGGCGGCGTTTCGACACCTGGCAGATGGGCGTGACCACGGACGTGCTCAACCGACTCTTTTCCAACGACTTCACGCCGCTCAGGGCGGTCCGCGATATTGGCCTTGGCCTGGTCGACCGGATGCCGGGCGTGAAGAATTTTTTCATCGGACAGGCCGCCGGGCTTTCCGGTCCGGCCCCGCGTCTTTTGCGCGGCGAGCCGATCTGACGAATTAAGCCGCCGTCTCATCGGGCAGTGCCGCAGCAGCAAAATCGACGATCGCGGCGGCAATCGGTTCATACGGAAGTCATTTCGGTGGAGCCCGGCGGCGAAAGTCAGGCGGAAGCGAGACCGAGCGTGCGTTCCATGCGGGCAAAGCACTCGGCCAGAACCGGCGGCTCTCCGAGCGCATGGGCAAGCGCGATCGAGCCCTGCCAGTCCGCGATGACCGCACGCGCGCGCTGCAATGCAATGGACGGTCTGAGGCCCGTGCGCCCGAGTTCCGTCGCCACGAACCCGGTCAGGAGGGAAAAGCTCTCGGCCGCGCGCGCGCCATGTTCAGGCAGCGTGTGGCGGAACTCACGCGCACCCGCGAGGATCGGACAGCCATGCTGCACCCGGCTCTGCTGGCCCGCCTGCAATCGTGCAACCAGCAGTTTCAGCCGGCGGCGCGGCTCCGGCGTCTCCGTGCGCACATCCTCGATCAGCGTTTCGGTCTGGTGGACGAAGAGATCGGCGACCGCGCCCGCAAGATCGCCTTTTGTCTTGAAATAATAATAGACATTGCCGAGCGGCACATCGGCGGCGCAAGCGATATCGGCGAGGCTCGATGCCTCGAAACCGCGTGTCCAGAACAGCTCCGCCGCCGCCTGAACCAGCGCCTCGCGACGGGCCTCTCCGCGTTTTCGTTTCGGCTTTTCTTCCACCTGCCGCGTTCCCCGATTCGGTTCCCGCCAGCCTATCCGCCATTCAGGCTTTGTCGAGCGAACGCGCTTCCGACGGCAGCATGATCGGCACGCCGCCGCGCACCGGATAAGCGAGCTTCGCCGCGTCCGACACAAGTTCGCAGCGCTCGCGATCGAATGTCAGACGCGTCTTGGTCAGCGGGCAGACGAGAAGATCGAGCAGCTTCGGATCGATCCCCTCGCTCTTCTCGGCGCGCCCTTCTTCCGGCGCTTCTGCAGTGGTCTTGGACATGTCGCGCGCTCCGCCTTCAAAGCGACCCTATTGCAGCGTCGGCGCGGAGTCATCCGTGTCGCGCGCCAGAGCCATCTCGGTGATCGCGATCAGCGTGTCGGCGCGGTTCTTCAGGTCGGGCGCTTCGAGCAGCGCCTGCTTTTCCGCCGGACCGTAGGGCGACATCATAGACAGCGCGTTGACCAGCGTATCATTGCCGGCACGCTTGACACTTTCCCAGTCGGCCTCGAGTTCATTGGCTTCCAGATAGGCCCGAAACACGCGCAAAAGCGCCTCGCGATCGACGCAGGACCCATCCGCATCCTCGTCGAGATCGGAAATGAAAGGGCTGATGCGGCACTGCCTGAACGGTGTGCGCACGGCCAGTTCCTCCGCGACGCGGAAACGGCATATCCCCTGCAACGAAATCAGATAGCGCCCATCTCCGCTTTCGGCGAAGGAGGCGATGCGGCCGAGACAACCGACCGCACACAAATGCGGCCTGTCGGCGGAACCGGTGTCACCGGAGAATTTCGGCTGGATCATGCCAATCGTGCGATCGCCGCGAAGCGCAGTGTCGATCATTTCGAGGTAGCGCGGTTCGAAGATGTTCAGGGGCATCTGCCCGCCGGGCAAAAGCAGCGCGCCCGACAGGGGAAAAACCGGCACGCAAGCCGGAATGTCCTTTTCGGTGCTGTATGTCTTGTTGCCGGCCTGCATTTTCGAAAGCGCTCCTCCCCGGGTTCACCATTTCGAATCTGTGTCGGACGCCGCCAAACTCAAGGGGCGGGACGTCCCCTTAGCGAAACAGCAGCGCCGAAAGCTTGCGCCGCGCTTTCAAGGTCGCCGGATCGGTTGGCCCCCACGCCTCGAAGAACTTCAGAAGTTCCAGCCGCGCGCCATCCTCGCGCCATTCGCGATCCGCTTTCATGATCTCGAGCAGCAAGTCCGCCGCAGCAGCCCGATCGCCGGTCGCGGCACGGATCTGCGCGAGGTCGAAACGGGCATCGTGATCGTCCGGCTTTTCGGCCAGCCGGCGTTCCAGTTCCGCCGGATCGCCGAGACCCGCGACTTTTTCGGCCAGTTCCAGCCGCGCCTTGATGGAGCCCAGTTCCACCGATTCGGCGATGCCTTCCGGCGCGCCTTCGACCATCTGCTTCGCCTGAGCCGTCTCGCCCGCGTCGAGCAGCATGCCCGCAAGCCCCGCATAGGCGGCGGCGTTGTCGGGAACCTGCTGCAGGATCATCTGGTAGATCTGCGCCGCCTGGCCCGTGTCGCCGGCCTCGAGCGCCGCTTCGGCCGCGCCGAGCGCCTGCTCGACCGCCTTTTCCTTGTCGTCGCCCCTCGACGCACCGGCAAGCTTGGCGATGAACTCGTTCAGCTGGCTGTCGGGCACCGCCCCCATGAACCCGTCCACCGGCTGGCCGTTGTGAAAGGCGACCACGGCCGGAATCGACTGAACGCCCATCTGGCCCGGGATCGCCGGGTGATCGTCGATGTTCATCTTGACCAGCTTGACCTTGCCGCCGGCCTGTTTCACCGCAGCCTCGATGCGCGGCGTCAATTGCCGGCACGGACCGCACCACGGCGCCCAGAAATCGACCAGAACCGGCTGGTTGCGCGATTCCGCAATCACGTCCTGCTGGAAATCGGCGGTTGTCGTGTCCTTGATCAGGTCTCCCGCCGCCGCGCCGCCCATTGCGGGCGCGGGCTGAGCGGCACCGTTACCGGCCGCGCCGAAACCCACCGTCTGTGCGCCATAACCACCTTGATCGGAGGCAAACGGATTGTCGTTCGAATTCATGATGTCTTCCTTCGCACCAGGTGCCAAAACTTGTCCGCTTATGTCGCGTTTTCACCGGCCAGTTTCAAGACATTCCAGCTGTGACCGGTTGCCTCGACGAAACGCTTCATGTCGGACATCGCGATCGAGGTCGTCGCGTCGTTCGTCAGCGGATGGGCGTTGATCACGTCATGGGCGGCCAGCGCTTCGTCGAAAATCAGCGTCACGGCGTTTTCCGTATCGTTGAGGACGCCGAACGCCGTGACCGCGCCTGGAATAACGCCGAGAAACTCCATCATCTGCTCCGGTTTGCCGAAGGACACCCGGCCGTTGGCCCCGATGAGCGTGTGAATCGTCTTGAGATCGATCGTCGCATCCTCGCCCACGGTGAGCAGGAAGTACCGCCCCTTCTTGTCCTTGAGGAACAGGTTCTTGGTGTGACCGCCGGCAATCTCGTCGCGAAGCGCCTTGGATTCCTCCACCGTGAAGACCGGCGGATGGTCCTTCGTGGTCACCTCGATGCCGAGACCGTCGAGAAATGAAAAGAGATCATCCCTCGTCTTGTGCGCCGTGTCGCTCATCTGTCCGCCCTTGTCCGGTTTGGCGTCTCAATAGGGTCTGGCCCCGCCACTTGGCAAGCCGGACGGCCTTTCGCCGAAAAACTGCGCGACGGCCCCGTATTTTGGTGTTGCATTCGATCTGCGCTTGCGGCATAGAGCGCGGCAGCCGATTTCAAGGCGCGCCGAGCGGGCGTAGCTCAGGGGTAGAGCACAACCTTGCCAAGGTTGGGGTCGTGAGTTCGAATCTCATCGCCCGCTCCAGTTTTCTTCCAACAATTTCAACCCATTGTTGGCGGCAGGATGTCTGCCATTTCGCTTCGCTTGCGTCCGTGTAGCCACCAAGTAGCCACAGCGCCGAAGATAGCCGACCAATTTTTCCGACGACCCTGAATATTTTTCCTCAGCAATACGCGCGCCCATGCGCTCGTGATCATGCGCGCGAGGCAAGCAAAAGCCCTGAAATCCGATTTTTTCCGCTGCGAAAGGCCAACTCTCTGGTGACGGCGACGATCTGCCGTCATTTGATCCGAATGACTTCGATGAAGACGTGATCGTCGACAGGATACTAGAGTATGTCTCGAACCGTTCATCGGGCGAGCCGACGCGCCACGCAGACCCTCGCCGACCAGCTCAGGTGCAACATCTCCGGCTATCTCGACGGCAATCCCCTGAATGTCGTGAACCGAGGGGCGGCGGCGCTCAGCCCGCGCCGATGTCGAAGACCCTGCGGTCGAGCTCTGCCCTGCGCCACACTGGTCCGATAGCGCTTGGCTATCGACCTTTGAAGCTGCTAGCATCTTCCCCTACGACATCGATCCCGACCAGCCGAGGGCAATCATGAGTATGTTTTTGAAGCGCAGCCTGATCGCAGCCGTCGCGCTGAGCCTTTGCGCCGGTTCCGCCCGGGCCCAGGAGCTCACCTCAGGCCAGGTCCTCGCCGCCCTGTTTCGCGCGGGGGATTCCCGGCCGGTGGTGATAGCCGATCCCGGTTTCCGGACATACCTGTCCGAAGCAGGCTTTCGCGCCGATCTGCCGGGCGCGCTGGCCGCGGTTCTCACGATCAACGACCCGGATGCGCCGAGTGCCGCGGAGCCACAACTTGTCACTGTGCATCATGAGTGCGCAGCGGAGGATGACGGTTTCCAGTGCGACCTGTTTCTCGATCTGGCCGGCGTGGAAGACGGAGACGGGATGGAGTCGACGGTCATCTTCCGGTTTCAACTGGAGCCCGATCCGGACGCCACGGCGGGCCAGGTGCGGCTCGCCGACGGCGTCACCATCCTGACCGCGGGCTGACGGATGGACTGGGTCGGGGGGCTCGCCAAGCGGGCATTGCTCTATGTCGTCGTCAGCCTAGCCGTCGTGCTCGGCGTCTTCTTCGGCGGTCAATTGCTGTTCCCGGAGGCCTTCCAGCCGACGCCCGCCGAAGACAAGATCCTTTTCACCGAGATCGACCGCGAGGACCTGTCGATGGAGGGCCGCGCGCGGATTCAGGTCACGATCGCGCCCGCAGCGCCCATCGGGCCGCATCTGAACTCCCTGCACGAGGTCCTGTTGCGCCAGGCCGCGCGAAACCTAGCGGACGCGAACGACGCCGATGCGGTCCATGTCGTGCTGGCGGTCGACGACCGCCTCGCGGCCGCGCCGCCGCTCGGCGAACTGCAGTTCGCGCCCGACGGTCGCGGATGGTCCGGCGACGAAGGCTGGACATATCGGTTGCGCATGCCGCAGCCGCCTTTTCCCGAAGAAGCCGGGCAAATCATGCAAGCGGTTCTGGAGTATCGCGCGGCGACCGACGCCGGGGCGCGGTCGGACCGGGATCTGGAGGATTTCATACGCAGTTCGGTCGAGACCAATTCCGCCGCGATCCGGTCGGTGCTGCAGCCCAATTACGAGACGACCACCGGGAACGCGGAAGATTGACCGGCGGCTATCGCGCGCAGAGGGCGTGAGCCAGCGAAGCGATCTCCTTGTCGGCCTTGCCTTCCGCATCCGCCAGTGCCGGCAATGACAGCCTTGGCGGTATGGACTGATTGCATGTCGGCCTCGCGCCGCAAGACTCCAGAAGCTCGATGGCAAGTTCCTCCGCGGTGGCGGCGACGCCCAGATCGAGCGCCAGATCGTCCATGCACTTCGCGGAGTCGCGCAATACGGTCGCGCCATCTTCGGACGACGGCGCATTGGCGTCCGTCGAGACGTCCGCGGACGCCATCCGCGCGGCTTCGGCCATTTTCGTCAGGCGCTCCTCCAGCGTGAGGACATCGCGTACGGTTTCGAGCAAGCGAACGCGCAACATGCCCTGCTGCGATGGCTGAAGCTCGGCAGGTGTGGAGAGAGCCGCTTCGATGTCGCCGCCGAGAATCGGCAGCCTCTCCGCGATATCGATCATGGAGTCACCCAGAGGCTCCGCGCCTTCCAGTACCTCCAGACCGTCGAGTGTTTCGACAAGCGCCGCCAGATCGGACAGGTCCTCGGCCGACGCCTTCCATTCCGGATCCGCGACCGATGCTCCCGATCCTCCGGAAACGGACGCCATGGCTCGCTCCAGCAGCCGCAAGACGCCTCCCGCGTAGAGGCTGTATCGTTCGGCGAGCGCGGCTTCGAACGGGACCGCCCGCGCCACCGCCTCCTCCGCCAGAACGCTCGCCTGTCCGAGCGCCGACGCCGCGCGCTCGAAAGCGGCGGCCCGCGCATCGAGACCCATCTGCGCCCCGCACCGTTCCGCTTCGTTGAGCACCGGCGCACACGTTCCGCCGCAGGTTTCGATGGAAACGGCCAGACGTTCGGCGCGCAAGAACGCCCGGTCGCTCATCGCGCGAAGGTCGCCCGGATCGGCCAGCAGCGAGGCGTTGGAGCACGCGGCGGCCGGATTGGCCTCGGGAGGCGCGAACGGGCCCTTATCGACCGATTTCAACACCGTCTCGAGTTCCTCGGTCGGCGCGTCCTTTCCGAACGCGGTCAACGCTTCGCAAACCGGACAGTCCTCGGCCTTCGCGCCGACGGACGCGGACAGGTATCCCGCCAGCGCCAGTGCGATCAGACTGACTTTTCTCGCATCACTCATGACCGGCTTCCTTCCCTGCGATTGTCGTGGAGGCCGCCGCTGTCCCGAAGCCCGACGATACCGTCAGTCCGGAGAATGGGCAGCCCATGTTCCATGCTAGCCGCCGTCCGGCGCGAACTTGCTGCGCAATTCGGCCTCTACGCCAGGATCGAGGCGGGAATACTCGAAATACCGCAGCAGATTGTCGGAAATCGCGCAGGTCTCTCGATCGCTGATCCACGGCACGTTGAAGGATGCGGAGATCGTGTCGTTCGACGCGAGGTACTGCATTCTGGCTCGCAGGTCGCGGCTGCCCGGCGCGCAGATCGCCCCAGTGGCCTGCGGATAGCGGTAGCGGAAAGAGCCGTCCGAGATCAGCAAGGTGGAGGGATTCGCCCGAAACGAGAAGAGAAGGTTGCCGGGCGTATAGCCATGATCGGCCCAATGGCGCCCGGCTTCGATCATCGCCGCCTCGTAGAGCGTTCCCTGCGCGCTGTCCGTGTTGACCAGGTCGGTTTCCCCCCTGGCCCTGATCTCGACGACCGTGCCCCACTGATCTTTCCACAACCCCTCGATACCCAGCCGGAAACGGTGATTGAGGTCGGGGCCGTCCTCCCGGGACAGCCAGAGGAGTTGCCCCAGATCGAGCTTCACCGGCGTCGCGGGATTGCTGTCGAGGCTGGGCCACGGCGTCGCGCCCGGCCCCGGCGACACCGAGAGCTGCAGGTAGCCATCGCCGTTCGTGTCGATTCCGACGCCCCGTCCACCGCCCAGCGTCGCCCGCCAGCCGGTCGCATTCCCCGCCCCGCCCGTCACGGTCATGGGCGTTTCATCGAGCAGGACCTGCGGCGCCCGGTCCAGCGGCTGCGAGAAGCGCATTGCGATCGTCAGATCCCCCAGGAAGCTCGGCGCGCCATTGCGTGCGACCGACAGCGCCAGCGGCTGCTCGCCCGCTTCTTTCATGTATCGAAGATAGGCAAGCCGCGCCTTCAGCCGCGCCCGCATCTCCTCGACGCCGCGACCCGCGCGGAGCGCCAGGTCGTATTGGCCGGCGAACCAGACCGCGGTGACCAGTTCCTGATTAAAATCCCTCATGACCCCTTCGCTGGTCGCTTCGGTGATGGAAGCGATGACCGCCTTCATTCCCGTGACGAGCGCGAAGTTCTTGGCCTCGGAGCCGAGCTTGGAGACGAAATTCCTGAGCCCCGGCAAGGACTTCAACGTCTGCAGGGACGACTGGGTCGTGATGGCGTCCGCTCCTGCCGCGAGAAGCGTTTCGATCGTATCGCCGATGATGACGTCTTTCGCGTTGCCGGTGGCGATCGGAAGATCCCCGGTGATGCCGACAAAATCCGACGTCCAGCCGATGAAATCGAAGCTCCAGTGATCCAGAAGAATGGCAGCCCACTGCTTGCCGAACGCATCGTTCGCTCCGCCGAGACTGGTCTGCGACAATGCGGTGATTTTGGAGTTCTTCTTTGCGAGTTCCAAAACCCCATCCAGGCCTTCAACGACCGTTCCCGCATTGATCGCACCCGTCACGGCCGCCGCGAGTTCCAGCAAGGCCGGCGCGATAACCTCGTTTCGCTCCGTCAGCGCCACATATTTCGCGAGAAACACCAGCCTGAAATTGGAGGATTGCTGATAACCGATGAGATCGCCGCGCGCCCGGCTGAGGGTCTCGAGGATCTTGTCGGCCTCGGCGATCTCCGATTCGATGCGCGCGATCGCGCCATCCAGCAGCGCCTCGTATTCCGGATCGTCCGCGCCGCCCTCGGCATCGGCGTCGGGGTCCGGCGACCAGACGCCCGTATAGAAGACGTCACCGCCCGCATCCATGGTGACTGCGGCGAGGTGCGGAGGCGGATGGCGAAGAACCAGCGTGGTATAGGCTTCGAAGGCCTTGGCGACCTGATCCTCGAAATATCCCAGCGTTCTCGACATTCTTTGCGCCGCGAGGTCGGCCGCCCGCCATTTCAGGTAGAATGTGCCGGCTTCGAGTGGCTCGAACTTGAACAATGCGGCACGCGCCGCCTCCAGCCTCCCCTCTGCCTGACGCCTCGCCTCGCGCGCCGCGTCCCTTGTCTTCTGGGCCTCGCTGGCGCGTTCGGAGACACGTTCGCCGCGCGCCGGCCTGAGTTGCTGATAGAGCCTGTCAGCCTCGACCTCGCGCGCGCTGGTGGTTTCGACGGCCTTCTGCGCATCGATCACAGCCTGTCCGAGTTCTTCGGTGCGGCGATTGTATTCCACCAGGGAGAAGAGATAGGAGCGTCGCGCCGCCTCCGCGCGCGTCTCCACCGCCTCAATGCGCGCGACAAAGTTGCGTTCTTCCTCTTTCGCCGTCTCGTAGGCCAGCCGGCTCGCCCGTATCTCGGGGCCGATGCGCGGCAGATCCTCGATCGTCTGGGCCGCCGACGGCACGGCCGGCAACGTCCACAGCGCAAGCCCGGCCATGGCGGAAACGAAACGCGTTTTCCGTGACGAAGAAGCACTCGTCATGGCGTCACCGCCTGAGACCAGCTTGAGATCATCGCCATTGAACCGCCCGCCGGACGAAATGAGCACCGCTGAATGTCTTGCCGGACATCGCTCCCCCCGAAACTGTGCGCCAGCGTCAATCACGGCGTCTCAAGACGAAGACCCGACTTGTCGCAGCGCAATCGGCAAATTCATGCTTTCTTGACGCAGGGTCATATCTGACAACAGGCGCGTCTGTCTTGTCAACTTGGGCAGGCATTCGGCGCAGACGCTTCGAACCCGCAGGATCAGCAGGCCCGACCGGGCGTCCGAGTCTCCGTGACAATCCGGAGATCGCTCTTGCCGATGGCATCTTGTCCGTACAGCGAGCATGGTTGAAGGCCCGCGATAATTGCGGCGACACTTACCAAGGGAAGGATTACCGATGTCCGATCGCGCCGCCCGCCGCAAATCCCTCACCGAAGCCGACCGCCTGCAATTCGTCCGGGAAGCCACGGACGCGCATCACAGGCTTGCACCCTACCTAATCGCCCTCTCGCTCTCAGCGATGACTACAAAGCCATCCAGCGGCTTTCTCAGGCGCTATGGGCGGCAATCCGTGAGGTAACTGGCGAAGAGCCAGGGAGCAGCTCCGGTTTCCGGGGCTTTTGCTTTTTCGGGCATGGTGAAATGCGCGGACGGGGCGACAGGAGTCGTGCTGCGCGACGTCGAGCCGGGTTCTGCCATCGCGCTGAGCAGGCTTAATTCTTTGGCAAAGCCCAAGACCTTGTCACACGCGACAGACCGCCGTCTCGACCGTCAATGAAAATTGCGCCCCCGGGGCATGGCCCTGGCGGTGGACTCGTCATGTTTCAGCGTCTCGTAATCGCCTCGCAGTTGCGGCGCATCCTTGAGCAGCTGCGCGAGCCGCGAGCGCGGTTTCAGCTTCTCGCGGATTTCGATGACCGGCCGGCGAACCTCATCGGCATTCGCTAGGCCCGCATCGCCGAGCTCCATGTCGCAAAGGTCGTCGCGTTCCAGTTCGGCAAGCATCGGGGTCAGATCCTCGATCCGGTCGGCGACGACGTGGATCACGCCCTTTTCGTTCTGCAGCCGGCCCGAAACGCGCACCAGCCGGGAACCCAGCACAAGCGCCCGGTAACGCTCGAAGGTCTTCGGCCAGACGATAACATTGGCGACCCCGGTCTCGTCTTCCAGCGTCATGAAGATCACGCCCTTGGCCGATCCCGGCCTTTGCCGCACGAGAACGAGGCCGGCGACATCGGCCCGACGCCCGGACGGGACAGCGTCCAGTGCCTCGTGGCGCATCACGCCCTTGCGGTCGAGCCGTCCGCGCAGAAACGAGACCGGGTGCGCCTTCAGCGACAGCGACACATAGCGGTAATCATGCACGACCTGTTCGCCCGGCGGCATCGGCGGAAGCCGCATCTCGGCCTCGCCGGCGATCTCGATGCCGGCCTCGTCCGGGTCGGCGGCCGCGCTTCCGCGCTCGAACAGCGGCAGGTGCTCCTCGGCGGATTTCGGATCCAGCGCCCGCACCGCCCAGAGCGCGGCGCGCCGGTCGAGCCCGATGGAGCGGAAGGCGTCCGCGTCGGCAAGCCGCTCGATGCATGCCCGGTCGAGCCTGGAGCGCAGCCACAGGTCGCGGACCGAGTCGTAGCCCGCACCGCGCCGCGCGGCGAGCAGCGCCATGTCCTCCTCGCGCAGGCCCTTGACCTGCCGGAAGCCGAGCCGCACCGCCTTTATCGCGTCGATGACAGTCTTCATTTCGCGGTGGCGCGGTGCGATGCGCGCGGCGGTCTCCGCCTCGTCCGCGTCCCGGTCTTCCAGCGCGTTGTCCCAGGCTGACGCGTTGATATCGACGGGACGGATCTCGACGCCATGCTCGCGCGCGTCGCGCACCAGCTGCGCCGGTGCATAAAAGCCCATCGGCTGCGCGTTGAGGATCGCCACGCAGAAGACATCCGGGTAATGCGCCTTCAGCCAGCAGGACGCATAGACGAGCAGGGCAAATGAGGCGGCATGGCTTTCCGGGAAGCCATATTCGCCGAAGCCCTCGATCTGGCGGAAGCAGCGTTCGGCGAAATCGGCCTCGTAGCCATTGGCGACCATGCCCTCGATCATCTTCTTCTGGAAGGTATGGATCGTGCCGACCCGCCGGAACGTCGCCATGGCCCGGCGCAGCCGGTCAGCCTCGCCGGGCGTGAAGCCGGCGGCGACGATGGCGATCTTCATCGCTTGTTCCTGGAAAAGCGGCACGCCGAGCGTCTTGCCGAGCACGCCTTCGAGCTCCCGGCTCGGATAGCTGACATCCTCGAGACCCTGGCGGCGCCTGAGATAGGGATGCACCATGTCACCCTGGATCGGGCCGGGCCGCACGATCGCCACCTCGATGACGAGATCGTAGAAATTGCGCGGCCGGAGCCTCGGCAGCATGGTCATCTGCGCCCGGCTCTCGATCTGGAAGACGCCCAGCGTGTCGGCCCGGCAGATCATGTCGTAAACGTCCTGCTCCTCCTTCGGGATCGAGGCCAGCGACAGTGGACGGTCGTAATGATCCTCCAGCAGGTCGAAGGCGCGGCGGATGCAGGTCAGCATGCCGAGCGCCAGGATGTCGATCTTCAGGATGCCGAGCGAATCGAGATCGTCCTTGTCCCATTCGACCATGGTGCGCCCGTCCATCGCCGACTTGGTGATCGGCACCACCTCGTCAAGCCGGTCGCGCGTGATGACGAACCCGCCGACATGCTGCGAGAGATGCCGCGGAAAGCCCATGATCTCCGAGGACAGCCGCAGGACGTTGCGCGTCGTGCGATCGTCAGCATCGAGACCGGCCGCCTGCGCCTCGCGGTCGCCGAGATCGGCGTTCGACCAGCCCCAGATGGAGCCGGAGATCGCGCCGGCGACATCCTCCGAGAGACCGAAGGCCCGGGAAACCTCCCGCGCCGCCGACCGCGCCCGGTAGGTGATGACGGTCGCCGCCAGCCCGGCCCGTTCCCGGCCGTATTTCTCGTAGATGTACTGGATCACCTCCTCGCGGCGCTCATGCTCGAAATCGACATCGATATCGGGCGGCTCGCGCCGCTCCGGCGAGATGAAGCGCTCGAACAGGAGATCGGTCAGCGCCGGATCGACCTCGGTGATGCCGATGCAGTAGCAGACCGTCGAATTGGCCGCGGAACCGCGCCCCTGGCACAGGATGTTCTGTGCGCGCGCATAGCGCACGATGTCATGCACGGTCAGGAAATAGGGCGCGTAATCAAGCTCCGCGATCAGCGCCAGCTCGTGACGGATCTGGCTCGTGACCTTCTCCGGGATGGTCGCGCCGTAACGATTATGCGCGCCCTCCCATGCCAGCCGTTCCAGCTCCGCCTGCGGCGTGGGGCTGTCGCCATAGGGCTCCTCGGGATATTGATAGCGCAATTCCTCGAGCGAAAAGTCGAGCTCGCCGAAAAAAGCCATACTTTCGGCGATGGCGGCAGGTTCGGAGCGGAAGAGCCGCGCCATTTCCTTTGCCGGCTTCAGATAGCGCTCGCCGTTGGCCGAAAGACGATAGCCGGCCTCGCCGAGCGGACTGTGCTCGCGGATCGCTGTCAGCACGTCGCCGAGAACGCGGCGCTGCGGATCGTGATAGATGACGTCGCCAACCGCCATCAGCGAAACGCGCGATGCGGCGGCGAGAGCGCGGCTCGCCTCGAGCGTCGCCCGGTCGCGCCCGTCATAGCCGGGGGTCAGCGCCAGCCGCACCGCCCGGCCGAAGCCGGATCGCAACGCGTTCAGGAAGGCGAGACAGGCCTCGTCCAGCGCCTCCGGGCGCGGCAGGACGGCAAGCGCCAGCCGCTCGCCCCATTCGAGCAGGTCGCCGCGCTCGAGCAACGGCGCGCCCTTCTCTCCGCGCAGATTGCCGGCAGTCAAAAGCCGGCACAAATTCCCCCATCCGCGCCGGTCGACGGGATAGGCGAGCACATCCGGCGTGCCGTCGCAAAAGACCAGCCGCGCGCCGGGCCGGTAGGAAAGCCCCGCCTCCTTGGCCGCCATATGCGCGCGCACCGTACCGGAAACCGTATTGCGATCGGCGAGCCCCAACCCGGCAAGCCCCAGCCGCTTTGCCGTGACCGCCAGTTCCTCGGGATGCGACGCGCCGCGCAGGAAGGAGAAATTCGATGCGGCGGCGAGTTCCGCATAGGCCGGCTCATCCTCCGTCATGCGAACATCCCGTGCAGGAACCACTCCGGCGCGACACCACCGCCCGCCGCACCGTAAAGCCCGCGGCGAAACAGCCAGTAGCGCCGCCCGTCCTCATCCTCGACGCGGTAATAGTCGCGGGGCGCGGGATGCAGGTCTTCGGACGCCTCGTGGCCCCACCACTCTCCAGCGATCCGCTCCGGCCCTTCCGCCCTGGTCACACGGTAATGCGCGCGGCGCCAGCGGAAGTGCTGTGGCGGACCTTCCGGCACGCCGGCCACCACCTCGACCGGTTCCGGCCGTGCGAGAAGCCTCGCGGGACGCGGCACCGCGGGTGGCACAGACATTTTATTTGCCGGCAAAGGAGATGTATCTTGCGGAGCAGGCCGCAACTCTTCGGCGCGCTCCGGCTCGTGACTTTCGACCGCCTGCAGGCGTGAAACCGGATGCCGCGCATCCACCGGCGCATTGGCGCCGAGCCGCGCGGCGATGCGATCGAGCAGGATGGCGAGATCGGGATCGCCACCATCCGTCCCGTCGGAAAAGTCGCCCTGCCCGTCATCCATCGCGCCGTCCGCCAGCACGGACAGCCGGACCACGTCGAAGCCGAAACCGGCATCCAGTTCGTCGCCGACGCTCGCCAGCCGTTCGCGGAACAACTTGACGACGGTTTCGGGATCGCGCACCGGGCGCGACGCGCCGACGCAAAGCCGGTAGACGACGCCGTCGACGCGAAACAGCGCATATTCCAGCGCCCGCGCGCCCGCGCCGCGACGTTCCAGCCCGCCCTGCAGCCGGATCGCCAGCGCCAGCAGCAATTGCTCGACATCCTCGATACGACCGACCGGCTCGGCAAGCCGGCGCTCCGCCGAAAGCGCCGGCACCGGAAGGCGCGGCGAGATCGCCTCCTCGACAGCGCCGAGCGCCTGGTCGAGCCGGAGCAGGCACTGCCGCCCGAAACGGCGGGCCAGCGGCGCGCGCGGCGCTTCGGCGAGCTGGCGGACGGTCTTCAGACCGACCTTGGCGAGACCGGCCAGCGTCTCGCCGTCAAGCCTGAGCGCGGCAAGCGGAAAAGGGCCGAGCACGGGCGCCTCCGCGCCCGGTTCGACGATCAGCGGCCCGTCGGCAAACCGTGCCGCCGCCCAGGCGGCCCCCGGCGTCGCGGCGACCGAGGCACACGCCGTGAACCCCTGCTCGAACAACCGCGCAAGCAGATCGGCCAGAAGCCCCTGCTCGCCGCCGAACAGATGCGCGCAGCCGGTGATGTCGAGAAACAGCCCGTCCGGCGCGTCGAGCGCCACCAGCGGCGTGTAGCGGTCGCACCAGTCGGCCAGCGCGGTCAGCAGGCGGCGGTCGGCCTCCGCGTCGGCGGGCACGATGTCGAGATCGGGATGGGCGGCGCGCGCATCGGCCAACCCCTGACCGCGCCGAAGGCCCCGCGCCTCCGCCGCCGCGTCGAGGCCGGCGATGCGCATGGCGTTCTTCTCCTTGTGCGCGGTGACGAGCGGCGGCGCTTCAGCTCCCGTCTGCCGCCATGTCCTGCCGTGGCGGCCCCGCGCGATGCGGTCGGTCGAAAGATGCGGAAAGGTCAGCGCCAGGATGCGCCGCACCGGGGAATGCGACGAGCGTGCCGCGCTCGCCGGCGGCGGCGTCACGGCGGTCGCGGCGGCGTTCGTCCCGTTCGGTAAAGAATATGCGTTCATGGCTGTTCCAGTGCAGCAGATGGGTCCGCCCGGCGGGACCGGCCTTGTTCTTCTCGATCGTCACGGCGAATCCCGGCGGGCCGATACCGCCCGGCACGGCGCGGGCATGCGGCGTGCCTGCCAGCACCATCGCCGGCGCGGACGGAGCCGGCGCGAGGACGAGGCGGAGCGGAGCGGCGGTCGCGTCGGCCTCCGCCGACTGGCGCAGCAGCAGGACCGGCCGCCCGGAAGCCTGGCCGCGCCGATGCAGGCGCTGCGTCTCGCGCAGGCCAAAGCCCGGCGCCGCGCCGCGCATGTCGAGCACCGTTGCGGCGAGGCCGCGCGTGCGCGCCGCTTCCTCGGCGACCCACAGCGCATCGCAAAGCCGTTTCGGCTCGACCAGCAGGAGTCGCTCCGGCGCGAGACCCAGAGCGCAAAGCCCGCGCCCGTGCGGCAGCCCGGCCTCGGCAAAAGCGCCGCGCGCGCCGATCCACAGGACGGGAAGCCCCGACAGGAAGCCCGGCGCGGCCGCCAGCGACAGCAGCGCGGCGACGAAGCCGGAGGCCGTTCCCGCATCACGCGCCGCGCGGGCGTGAATCTCGGTCAGTCCGGCCAGCGCGATGCCGCCATTCAGTTCCCGGTCGAAGTCCGCGACGCCGGTGGCCAGGACCGTGTCCCGCCCGGCTTCCGGGCCGCCGGACCAGCCCTGGCCCCCTTCGGCGAGGGCCGGCGGAGCCTTCTCAATGCTGGCAATCTGCCGGCGCAGGGACAAAAGCGTCGCCCGCGCCGCGGCGCGTTGTGCTGACGCCATGGCGTTCGTCCCGTGTTCCTGTTTTAAAATCCGGCCGCAGCGTGTTCATTCACGCATTCGCGGCTATGTTCTTGTTATGTTCCTATTGAATCCGACAAACCGCCAAAGAGTCAAGATGGATGGGGGAAAGAATTTATTCCCAATTATATACTTAACGTACCACGCCAGATTCCACATATGAGAATCAAGGAGATACGGTCATGTTCGACATCACCAACGAGATCTACACAGACGCCGACAAGGCCCGCGAGCACCTTGAAGCCATTCACTGGCCGCATGGCCCGATCTGCCCGCATTGCGGCAATATCGATCCTGCCCGCATCAAGAAGCTGGAGGGCAAGTCCACGCGCCCCGGCGTCTACAAGTGCAATGAATGCCGCAAGCCGTTCTCCGTGACTGTCGGCACCGTGTTTGAACGCTCCAAAATCCCGCTCAACAAGTGGGTGCTGGCAACGCATCTTCTTGCGTCATCCAAGAAAGGTATGTCGGCTCACCAACTGCACCGCATGCTTGGAGTGACCTACAAGACCGCGTGGTTCATGGCGCATCGCATCCGCGAGGCAATGAAAGAGGACGTGTCCACTTCCGGCCCGATGGGCGGTGAAGGCCAGACAATTGAAGCCGACGAAACATATTTCGGTCGCCGCGAGGATGGCTATGTTTCTCCGCACCGCAAGGGACGCCCCTACCTCAAGCGCAAGAAGCCCATGAAGCGCTCTGTCGTTGCCCTCGTTGAGTGGGGCGGTAAGGAGTACGGCGCGCACAAGACTGTGTGTGAAGCATTCGGCCAACGAGTACGTCCGATATGAAGGCGACAAGGTGATTCACACCAACACTATCGAAAATGCGTTCTCCGTATTTAAGCGCGGCATGATCTGTGTTTACCAGCATTGCGGCGGAGCGCACCTGCACCGCTACTTTGTAGAGTTCGACTTCCGTTATAATCGCCGCGCCGCCTTGAAGGTTTCGAACACGGAACGAGCAGAACAACTGCTTGAAGCCGCTCGCGGCAAGCGCCTGACCTACCGAAGGACTAACGAAGTCCGGTCACGCTTAAGCAGAAAGCACGCCGACTGCTTCGCAAGCGGAAGAAAAAGGCCCTGTGAATTGCGAGAATCAGGCTGTTCGCGCCTTGTTCCCGCTGCCCAAGTCATGCCCCAATAGAAAACGGCGGTGATTCTCTCCCCAGAGCACGCACCGCCGTTCCAGAAACCAACCACAGGGGCCGGCATCGAATATGGAAACCCACTCTACTCAAGCCATCGATCCGGTCAATCAACCTGTGGTCAAAAACAGGAGCCTTCGATGGCGAACTTTCTTATCTCGTATGACCTGAACGGGCCTCGCCCGACACATAAGCAGATGGATGATCATTTGCAGGCGTTGGGGCCAAGCTTCGTGCGTGCCCGCATTCTTGAAACGGTCTGGTATGTCGCTGGTCCGTCAACCTCAGTTCTGTTGCGGGAATATGTCCAGCGTATCCTGAGCAACAATGATCTTCTAATCGTGGCAGAGGTGGACAATGCAGCATGGACAAAGCTCCTTGTTGACGGGCCTGCCTTCAAGACAACGTTCGAAGCCAACGAACGCCGTAAGGCAGCTTAACGGTCAGCGCTTTCCCGGTCCTTACCGGGCTTCTCTTGTTTCTCGTCCTTCCCGGTCTTCGGATCGGGAGGGGTTTTGAGCAGGCGACGCAATACCTCGTCGCCCTTTTCTTGGTCTTTGTCTTTTGGAGTTTCTGTCATGTGGTCACCTTTAAAGGGGCTTTTCATCCTCTTGTCCGACGAGGACGCCAATAAGTTCAACGGCTTCGAGAACGATTCACATCGCTTCGAAGCGCGAAGGATCGGTGAGGACCAGCATATCGTGGGAGAGAATATCTTAGAAAACCCGGCATACGCCCCGATAATTCCAGAACTTATGCTGCTCCCTCGTTCCGCATCATATGCCTAAAAAATACCCTCCTAAAGACAAGCCGAGCTACGCGTATTGCTCACCGGAGATTGAGTTCTTCAGCAGCCGCTTTCACGATCTTTCCCGCGAGATTCATTCGTTTGGCGATCACTTATATCGCTACTTTCCTGACATGACTCTTGAACGATAACTAAAATCTCCCGCGCAGCCTCCTGCGCGCTCTCAAAAATTACATCGTACTGGTCGCTTAAATAGCGCGCCAATAGATCGATTGTTCCCGGCCTGTCACGCACAAATCACCCTAGGAATTTATTCTGGTACGTCAACTATATAATTTTGAAACTATTCCTCTAAATATGCGCCATTTCCCGCCCCCTCGCGCGGGCCGCAAAGACGCGATATAGAGGGCGCGAAAACGATGCAGAAAACACCATGGACCGCACTGACCAGAGCGGCGACTGGGCCGACCGGCTCTCGCCCGACCTCGCCACCATCGAATCGATCGCGCTGACGGCCTATTCGCACCTGCCGCAGGAATTCCGCGCGCTCACCGGCGACGTGCAGATCGTCATTGCGAACTTCCCGACCGAGGAGATCAGCGACGATCTGGGTCTCGAAACCCCGTTCGACCTGCTCGGCCTGTTCGAGGGGCGCGGCGTCGCCGAGCGCTGGAACCCCGGCACCGGCGAGCAGGTCAACCGCATCACGCTCTATCGCCGCGCCATCCTCGACTACTGGTCGGAAAACGAGGAATCGCTGGGCGACATCATCACCCATGTGCTGATCCACGAACTGGGTCACCATTTCGGCCTCTCCGACGCCGACATGGAACGTATCGAGGAAGCAGCCGAGTAAGGCCGGGCGATACTGCCTGGCAGGATTTCGCCATCGGCGCCGCAAAAGGGCGGTTTTTTCCGCAGGCTTAGCGGAGGTAGCGCGAACCCGCGACGTCGTCCGCTTTTCCCTCGCCCGGCGCGGACAGGGAACTGAGCGCCGCACCATTGATCTCGCGCAGGAGCTTGCGCTTCATCGCCGCCTCGTAATCGGCAAAATCGCGCGCGATCTCGACGAAGGCGCCCGGACCGTGGATCACTTCGGCGCGGTAATAGGCCACCGGGTCCGGCTTCTCGCCCTCGATGACCAGACCATTCACCGTGACATTGGAAAAATCGAAATTCTTGAAGGCGAGCGCCGGTTCGTAACCCTCGTTGTTGACGCCGTCGCCCGACACATCGACCACGGCGCGCGCGCAGGAAAGCGGCGCGCGAGACAAGCGGATCGCCGAATGGCCGAGCGCGTAACCGAGCGCCGTCGGGAATTCGTCGAACCCGCGCTCATGCAGCCCGATCGCCCCCGCGAAGGCAAAAACATCCGCCTCGCTGGCAAGAAACGTCCATGGCACGATGTCGACGACCTGGGTGCGCCCGCTCCATTCGAACGCCATCGCCTGGATGCCGCCGGCCTCGACGATCGCCTGCACGATGGAGGGATCGCGCAGCGCACGCGACAGGCCGCCCATCTGCAGGGCAAACTCGTTCTCGTCGATGCTGGAGGACACGTCGAGCGCCAGAACCAGCGACACGCCGCATCGCGATTGAGCGGAGACCGGGCCCGACAAGAGGCCGCAGAGAAGGATTATCGCGACAAGAACCCGGATACCGCCGCTCCTATTGTTCGCCGAGTTTCATCGCGGGGTCGTATTCCTCGCCCTCGACGGTCTTCACCACCGCCTGCGCGCAACGCAGGGAATGGGTCTGGGCATCGAAGGCATAGGACGGCGAGCCATGCAGCGACCAGCCCTTGTTCAGCGCCGCGGTCACCTTGTGGCAGAAGGTCGAATCGTCCGGGCCTGTCAGCAGGCGATAAAGCTGCATGAATTTCCTGTCCTTTCAGCCGCCCTGCTGGAGAGCGGCAAGCGCCAGCGTGCGGCGCGCTTCTTCAAGATGCAATCGTTCCACCATGCGTCCGTCAAGCCCGATCACGCCGGCATCACGGTTTTCCGGCCGCTCGAAAGCTTCGACGATCGCGTTTGCTTCGGCCTCGCGCGCCTCGGAAATGCCGAAAATCTCATTCGCAACGGCGATCTGGCCCGGATGGATCAGCGTCTTGCCATCAAAGCCCATCGCGACCGAACGGCCGCATTCCGAACGGAAACCATCATCGTCGCGAAACGCGTTGAAAACACCGTCCAGCACGTCGAGCCCGAAGGCGCGGGCGGACAGGACGAGATCCGCCATAAGAGGCATCAGTACCGCATGGTCCCGGCCCGGCAGGCGCAGATCCTTGGCGAGGTCGTTGGTGCCCGCCACGAGGCAATCGAGCCGGGAACCCGGCGTTTCGCCCCATTCGGCGATCTGGCCGACATTGAGAAAGGCCTTCGGCGTCTCCATCATCGCCCACAGCCGGATCGCGTCGGCGGCGTCCGTTTCGGCCAGCATGTCGGCGACATCGGCAATATCGCGCGGCATGTCGACCTTGGGGATCAGGATCGCGTCCGGTTTGCAGGCGCGCGCGGCGAGGAAATCCTCCGGGCCGAACGCGCTCGAAAGCGAATTGATGCGGATGACGCGCTCGCAGCGGCTTTCGGGATTCGCCTTGAAATGATCGCGCAGCCTTTCGCGCGCCTCCTCCTTGGCGGCCGGCGCGACCGCATCCTCCAGATCATAGATAACCGCGTCGCAAGGCAGCGAAACGGTCTTGGCGACGGCCTTTTCGTTGGAGGCGGGCACGTAGAGAACGGAGCGGCGAAGGCGAAGCGGGCGCTTGGTCATCGCCACGTTTGACAATATTGCGCGACACCCCGCAAGTAGCGTTGCGAACGGAGTCGCCCATGACCCATCAAAGCTGCGATATCGCGATCATCGGCGGCGCACTGGCCGGCGCGGCGACGGCCTGGCACCTCGCCCGGCTCGATCCCGGCGCCTCCATCGCCGTGTTCGAGCGCGATCCCGCCTTTTCCCGCGCCGCCACGGCCCTTTCGGCCTCGGGTATCCGGCAACAATTCTCGCGTGCCGAAAACATCGCCCTGTCCCGGCGCTCGCTGGATTTCATGCTGAATGCCTCAGAAAATTTCGGAAACGAAACGAATATCGGCTTTCGCGAAAACGGCTATCTCCTCCTCGCGAGCGATGCCGGCCGCGAGGCGCTCGCAGCCAATCATGCGGTGCAAAAGGCATGCGAGGCCGATGTCGTCTTGCTCGATCCGGCCGCGCTGGCCCAAAGATTCGGCTGGCTCAATCTGGAGGGCGTCGCAGCCGGGTCCTTCGGACTGTCGCGCGAGGGCTGGTTCGACGCCATGGCGCTGCTCTCCGCCTTCCGGCGAAGCCTGAAAGCGCATCCGAGCGTGACACTCGCAACCGGTTCGGTCGCTTCGATCGACAGCGCCGATGGCAGAGTCAGCGGCCTGCGCCTCGATGACGGCTCGCAATGGCGCTGCGGCACGATCGTCATCGCCGCCGGGCCATCCTCCGGCGCGGTCGCGCGCATGGCCGGCCTCGACTTTCCGGTCGAGCCGCGCAAACGCACCGTGTTTTTCTTTCACGCGAAGGACCGTTTTCCGGACATGCCGCTGACCGTCGACCCGACAGGCCTCTATGTCCGACCCGAGGGTGACGGCTACATCACGGGCATTTCACCGCGCCCGGACGCGGACGGTCCGGCCGACCCCGACGATTTCGACCCGGACTGGCCGCTTTTCGAGGAGACGATCTGGCCGCTTCTCGCGGAACGCGTTCCCGCTTTCGAGGCGATCAAGCTGCACTCTGCATGGGCCGGTCACTACGACTACAATCCCTTCGATCGCAACGCGCTGATCGGCATCATGCCCGGTATCGGCGGGCTTTACGCGATATCCGGCTTTTCCGGCCACGGCGTACAGCAGGCCCCGGCGGCAGGCGAAGCGCTCGCCGAATTGATCCTTTTCGGCGAATATCGATCGGTCGATTGCACAGCCTTCGCGCCCGATCGCGTCGCCGCCGCACGGCCTTTCGCCGAGCGCAATATCATTTGACGCATCGACAGCGCTTCATTTTTGCTGCGCGCTTTGCTATTGGCCTGCCGAGAATTCCAAGCGAAAGCGGTCACCATGGACAAGTTCACCACGCTGAGCGGCGTCGCCGCGCCCCTTCCGATCGTCAATGTCGACACCGACATGATCATTCCGAAGGACTATCTGAAGACCATCAAGCGCACCGGCCTGGGCAAGGGCCTGTTCGCCGAGATGCGCTACAATGAGGATGGCAGCGAGAATCCGGACTTTGTCCTCAACAAGCCGGCCTACCGCAATTCGAAGATCCTCGTCGCCGGCGACAATTTCGGCTGTGGCTCCTCGCGCGAACACGCGCCTTGGGCCCTGCTGGATTTCGGAATTCGCTGCGTGATCTCGACCTCGTTTGCCGATATTTTCTACAACAACTGCTTCAAGAACGGCATCCTGCCGATCGTTGTCAGCCAGGAAGACCTGGACAAGCTGATGGACGATGCCGAGCGCGGCTCCAACGCCACGTTGACGGTCGATCTCGAATCCCAGGAGATCAAGGGTCCCGATGGCGGCTCGGTGAAGTTCGATATCGACGCCTTCAAGAAACACTGCCTGCTCAACGGCCTCGACGATATCGGCCTGACCATGGCGAAATCCGCCAAGATCGACACGTTCGAATCACAACTCGCCGAAAACCGCCCCTGGGCCTGACGTACCCTTGAAGCTCTTTGTTCCCCGGCGGCTCGAGCCCGTCATATTCGGATTGCTGCTGACCGGCATGATGAGTGCGCTGGTATCCGGCCTCTCGACCTTTCTCGCGGCCGGCGCCGTGGCCGGTTTCGCCGCGCTCTGGGCGAAGGCATGGCTGTCGTCATGGGTGCTCGCATTCCCGTCGGTACTTGTCGTCACGCCGATTGTGCGCAAAATCCTCCACAGGATCGTCAAGCCCGACTGATCCGGAAAGCGAGGCGGGACATGAAGACGTTCATCGGTTGTCTGGTCGCGGCCATGGCGTTTGCCGGCATGGCAATGCCGGTCAAGGCCCAGGATCAGGGAATTCCTTTTGCCGGCGGAACGATCCGCATCGCCGAAAACGACGATTACGAACGTGTCGTCACCTTCGACGACCGCGAGATCGCGCGCGACTACATGGTCTTCTTCGACCGGATCGTCTCCATAAACGACACCGAAGTCGCCTTGATTTCCATCGGACCGGGCGGCAATGCCTGCGGGGCCAACACGCTGATGGTCTGGCCTGACGGGGAAGGCGGCGTGAAGACCGATTCGCTGCCCGGCGACTGCGGCTGGCCTGCTCCGGCCGTCTCCGATTACCGTATCCTTTTCGTTCCCTGGGTCGGGCCCGGGGAGGAACTGGCCATCCGCAGCTGGCAGCCGGATGCGGGCTTCTCGATGGCCGGAATGCTGCGATTCGCACCCGAACCGGGCACGACGTGGTCGGACCTGACCGCCGACCCCGCACGCCACCCGATCGACTATTTCCTGAACGAGGCGCTGTTCACAGCCGCGTCAAACGCGCTGGGAGACGATCTGGAGGAATATGCGACAGGCTTGCGCGTCTCCTCGGAAATGGAGGAGGTCGGCGACGCCCTGTTCGCCGCCAGCGGATGCGTGCCGCATAATTGCGGCGGCGCCGATTCGCTGCTCGTGGTCGATCTGAAGTCGGAAACGGCCTGGTTCGCGCAGATGCGCGGTAACACCGTCGCCCACTGGCCGGAACTCGACAAATGGCCCGAGCCGGCACGCACTCAGCTGAGCCGCCTCGGCATCAACTGATCGAACGCATACCGGTCCGCCAGATTGACATTCGTTTTTCCTTCGGAGCAAAAAGGAGGGCGGGGGTCGGCAAACAGTTTGCCGGTGAAGCGTTTCAGGGAAGTTTTTTAATGGCGGCCACGGTTCTCGACACGACAATACGGATCATCGCGGAAAAGACGGAAATCGATCCGGACAAGATCAAGCCGGACACCGAGCTGGAGTCGCTTGAAATCGAATCGCTCGACCTCGCGGATATCATTTTCGAGCTCGAGGACGAAATCGACATCGATATCGACCTAAACGCGGCGTCCGCATGGGATAAGCTCAAGACCGTCTCCGATATCGCGGATTCGGTATCGGCCCTGATCGACAAGGGCAATTGAATGACAAGACCGCGCGTGGTCGTCACCGGCATCGGAGGCCTTTGCTGCCTCGGCCGGAACGTCGATGAAATCTGGCAGTCGATGCAGGCGGGACGGTGCGGCATCGGTCCGCTCACCATCGCCGACAAGGACGATCTGAAAACCGACATCGCGGGCGAGATAAAGGAACTCCCGCCGCACGAATTCGACCGCCGCAAGCTGACCTCGACAGGTCGGATCGGCCTTCTGGCGGCGCTTGCGGCTGCCGAAGCGCTGAAACAGGCGGGGCTATCGGCCGAAGACCGCCCACCGATGCGCATTGGCGCGGTAACCGGTGTCGGCGTCTATGGCGGCGATGCCGTCGAGGCGGCCTACCGGGCGATTTTCCTGAATCACAAGAAACGCACAGATATTTTCACGGTGCCAAAGGCGATGCCGTCCACCGCCGCGGTGCATACCAGCATGATCCATGGCCTGACCGGCCCGGTTTTCGGTGTCACGTCCGCCTGTTCCTCCTCCAATCACGCATTCTTGTCAGCGCTCGACCTCTTGCGAGCGGGCCGTGCGGACGCGATCGTCGCCGGAGGCTCGGATGCGCCGCTTTCCTATGGAGTCGTCAAGGCTTGGGAATCCATGCGGATCCTCGCCAAGACCGGCTGCCGGCCGTTTTCCGCCGACCGCGAGGGCCTGGTGCTCGGCGACGGCGCGGGCGCGCTGGTGCTGGAAACGCTTGAAAGCGCGCAAAAGCGCGGTGCGCCGATCCTGGCTGAGCTGCTCGGCGCGGGCATGTCGGCCGATGCGAGCGATATCGTTGCGCCGACGCTCGAAGGTCCGGTCACAGCCATACGCGAATGCCTCGCCGATTCCGGCCTGGATATTTCCGACATCGACTATATCAACGCGCACGGCACGGCGACGCTCGGCAACGACCGTACGGAGACCGCGGCGATCCGCGAGGTATTCGGCAAGCATGCGGACGGGATTTCGGTGTCTTCGACGAAATCGATGCATGCCCATTGTCTTGGCGCATCCGGCGCGCTGGAAGCCATCGCCTGCATCAACGCGATCCGTGACGGCGTCATACCGCCGACGGTGAACTACACCGAGCCCGATCCGGAATGCGATCTCGACATCACGCCGAACGAAGCCCGCAAGCGCGATGTAAGCGTGGCGGTCAGCAATTCCTTCGCCTTCGGGGGCGCCAATGCCGTCGTGGCGTTCCGCGCATACGATCAGGCGTAATCGCGCACCAGCGCAATCGGCTTTTCGTCGGCATCATCCTGTCCGGCGGTGACATAGGTTGCGATCGCGGCATGAACGCTTTCGTCGCGAAGCACGCGGCGATGACCGAGCCCGCTGGTCGTATGCAGCCGGACATGCCGTCCGGCGCGCGCCATGCGTAGCGCATCCGTATAGAGAACTTCCGTATCGTCCATGTCGTGAACGACAAGGACCGGGAGATCCGTATCGGCGAGCTGGTCACCCGCGACGAACAGATCGAGCGACCGGCCCAGCAATGACAACACGCGCCGCTCCAGCGCCTCCTGCGCCACTGGCGGCAAGCCGATTCGGCGGCCGAACCAGCGAAACAGCGCCGGCAGGGAATTGGGTGCTCCAATGGTGACCAGCCTCTCCGGCCGCCGCGCGGGGACGCACATCGCCGAGCCGAGCGCCGTGTTCAGCACGACGGAACCGCCGAAGGAATGCCCGATCATCGCATCGAATGGTCCATGATGACGCCATGCGGCATCGACCGCCTCGATACCTTTGCCGAGATGCAGATGGCGACCGGTCGATGCACCATGACCCGGCAGGTCGAGCAGCACAGTGTCGATACCGGCATCGTTGAGCGATCGGGCAAGCGCCAGCAGGTGCAGCGAGCGCGAGTTCCAGCCATGCACGAGCAACGCCTTCCGGCCGACCGGCTGCGCCGACGGCATGTCCCATGTCGCGACGAGGCCGCCGGCGTGTTGCAGCATCAGGGGACGGACTCCCTCCGGCATTCCCGTGGTCCCGGACGTTCCCTTCGGCCGTGCCGTCCGCGTGAAGAGCCTGAACGCGAAGTCGGCGGTGGTTTTTGGCCAGAGGGTGCCCGCGCGTGCGACCAATCCCTTTGCAATTCGTTGTCCCGCATGCATCATCGGCATAAGACCTTATGTTCAACCATGAACAGAATAGTACAACGATGAACAATAAACAAGGTGTCTCGCAGGACTCCGCCGTCGAAGACGCGCCGATGTGGGCGAATCCGCGATTCCGCAACTGGATCGCCGTTGCCCGCGCCTGCCATCTCGTTCAGCAGGAGCTGGCGCGCAAGCTGAAGTCACTGGACCTCAAGACGCCGCATCTCGACATCATGGTGAATCTCGTCCGGTCGCCGGGCATCAGCCAGCAGGACCTCGCCCGCAAGCTGTTCGTCGGCCGGTCCAACATGACCATGCTGCTGCCACAACTCGAAAAGCGCGACCTCGTGGAACGCAGGCCGGATCCCGGCGACCGTCGGGCTCTGCGCCTCTACCTGACGCCGCAAGGCGAGGCGCTTGCCAAAGAGGCGATCGCGATACAGGCCGGAATCATCGACGACATCATGTCGCTGTCGACACCGGAGGAATGCGAGATGGTCGGCGATTGCATGCGTCGTATCGCCGCTCACCTGCTCGGCCATTCCGATGATGCCGACAAGACGGAGAACACACGATGAAAACGCGCCGCCTGGTTTCCACCGGTTCGCCCTTCGAGAAGGAGGCCGGCTATTCGCGCGCCGTCGTCCAGGGTGACTGGTGTTTCGTGTCCGGCACCACCGGTTACGACTACGCAACCATGACCATGCCGGAAAGCGTCGCGGCGCAGACCGAGAACATCCTTCGCACCATCGACGATGCGTTGGCCGAAGCCGGCTTTTCGCGCAGCGATGTCGTGCGCGCGCAATATACAGTCACCGATGCATCTTTTGCCGACGAAGTATTTCCGATCCTGGGACGATATTTCGATGGAATCCGGCCCGCGGCCACAATGGTCGTCGCCGGATTGATCCAGCCGGAAATGAAGGTCGAGATCGAGGTGACCGCGCTGCGCGGCTAGGCGCCTGGCGGCAGGAAGCAACGGCCAGTTGAATTCGCGCCGTACAGCCTCTATTGCCCTCATCGACACTTCAAACCGACGGATATCCAGATATGACGACGCGTTCCCTCTTCCTTCTCCCCGGCGACGGTATCGGCCCCGAGGCCATGACCGAGGTCCGCAAACTGATCAGCCACATGAACGAGAAGGAAGGCGCCGGCTTCGTCACCGACGAGGGACTGGTGGGCGGCTCGGCCTATGACGCGCATGGCAAGGCCATTTCGGACGCGGACATGGAAAAGGCGATGGCGGCCGATGCGGTGCTGTTCGGCGCGGTCGGCGGACCCAAATGGGACGGCGTGCCTTACGATGTGCGCCCCGAAGCCGGCCTCCTGCGCCTGCGCAAGGACATGGCGCTGTTTGCCAATCTGCGCCCCGCCATCTGCTACCCCGCGCTCGCCGCGTCCTCCTCGCTGAAGCCGGAAGTCGTGGAAGGCCTCGACATCCTGATCGTGCGTGAACTGACCGGCGGCGTCTATTTCGGCGAACCGAAGGAGATCATCGATCTCGGCAACGGCCAGAAGCGCGGCATCGACACGCAGGTCTACGATACGTTCGAGATCGAGCGCATCTCCGGCGTCGCCTTCGAACTCGCGCGCACTCGCGCCAACAAGGTCTGTTCGATGGAAAAGCACAATGTGATGATATCGGGCGTGCTCTGGAAGGATGTCGTCACCGAGACCCACAAGGCGAAATATTCCGATGTCGAGCTGACCCACATGCTCGCCGATGCCGGCGGCATGCAGCTCGTGCGCTGGCCCAAACAGTTCGACGTCATCGTCACCGACAATCTCTTCGGCGACATGCTGTCCGACGTTGCCGCCATGCTGACGGGCTCGCTGGGCATGCTGCCTTCGGCGTCTCTCGGCGCGCCGGACCCTGTTTCCGGCAAGCGCAAGGCGCTCTACGAGCCGGTACACGGTTCCGCGCCCGACATCGCCGGCCAGGGCATCGCCAACCCGATCGCCATGATTGCGTCCTTCGCGATGTGCCTGCGCTATTCCTTCGCCCTGATCAACGAGGCCGACCGGCTGGAAAAGGCGATTTCCGCCGTCCTCGACAAGGGTCTCCGCACCGGCGACATCATGTCCGACGGTTGCACGAAGGTGACCACAGGCGAAATGGGAGACGCCGTGCTCGAAGCCTATGCCGGAGCATGACGCTATCACCGTCCGCTGGGCGGAACCCGGCGATCGCACCGCGATCGTCGACCTCGTCGAACAGACAAAGCGCCACTATGGCGAAGAGCCGGAAACAGCCGCCGCGACGGAAGCCGCCGTCGCTGGTTGGCTCACATCGAAACCGGGCCATGCGCTCTTCGCCATTGCGCTGGTGGATGATACTGCGGCGGGATATGCGAGCGTCGCGGTCACCCCGCCTGCCATGGGGCTTTCCGCCGCGCTCTACTTGAAAGAGCTGTACGTCTCAGACAGCGTGCGAAGCCTTGGCATCGGCCGCGAACTGCTCACCTTTCTCGCCGAATTCTGTCTCTCCGAAAACATCGAATGCATCGACCTGACAACCGCGGCCGACAACGACGCCGGAATTCGCTTCTACGAACGCGAGGGCGCGGAAATCCAGCGCCAGAAGGTGTCGTTGCGTTTCGAAACGTCGAGCCTGGAACGGCTTGCGACCCGACCGGACGGAACAGGCTAGCCAAGCCCGACGCGCCGAGACAGGGTGATCCCCGCCTCGGTCGTCAACTCCCGGAGAATGCGGCCTACTGCCAGGTCGTGAAACCGATCGACAGCGTCTTGGGCGATCCGCCGGAAAGCGCATTGATGCGGAACTGGGAAATCCGGCCTTCGTTCGTCTTGGCGCAGATATAGCTGCCGACCGGAAGGTCGCTCAACGACACGCGATCCCGGGTCATCCGCGCAGAGGCGCAGCCCGCCGCACCGCGATTGGCGCGGTTGCCGACGCCGATGCGTGCGCCGTTCTGCGGAACGAGATAAAGCAACGCCCGCGTCTCGGCCTGGAACCAGAAATCCGCGCCGTTGCGCGTCACCGCGCCACGGTCGAGATCGAACAGGTAAGTCTGCGGGATATCAAGCCGCCCGGTCGCCGAGGTTCTAGGTCCGCCACCGCCGGACGCCTGGCAATCGAACCCGCCGCGCGCGGCCCGGCAGGTCTGGCCCCGCGGCGCCTCGCGCTGGATGCTGCCCGATGACCCGTAAATGCACATCAAGGCGGGCTTTCCGCCGATGGCCTGAACCTTTGTTTCCGACAGCCGGTTGATCATGGGTGTGGTCCACCAGCCGGAAGGGAGACTGTCGGTGATCGTGCGCCGCGCCTGGTCGAGCGGACACCGGATGAAGTCGGCGCTGGCTTCGGATGTCGCGCCGGCAATCACGGCCAGGACGGCCGCGGCCTTGATGAGGATGTGCATGGTCTTTTCTCCTTGCGTCGCCGGAAGCGGCGTTTGCGAGGAGACTAAACGCGGCCGACTGAAGCCCGATGTTGACTTTCGCACAGTCCTGCATCAAAACGCCGCCACCATGAGCACCGCAACGTCGAAAACCACGAAGACGACCTGACCGCTCCGCCCCTCACTCTCCCGGGGGCGGGACGAGTGGTGCTTGCCAAGCAAAGGGGAGAGAGGAGCAAGAAGGGCCATGGGCTTTACAATCGCCATCGCAGGCGCAACCGGCAATGTCGGTCGCGAAATGCTCAACATACTGGAAGAACGCGGCTTCCCGGCAGACAAGGTCGTGCCGCTCGCCTCGCGCCGGTCCATCGGGCAGGAAGTCTCCTACGGCGACAAGACACTCAAGGTCCAGGCGCTGGAAAACTACGACTTCTCGGAAGCCGATATCTGCCTGATGTCGGCGGGCGGCAACGTGTCGAAGGAGTGGTCGCCGAAGATCGCGGCCAAGGGCTGCGTCGTCATCGACAATTCCTCGGCATGGCGTTACGATTCCGACGTTCCGCTGATCGTTCCCGAGGTCAATGCCGACGCGGTCGAGGGCTTCCGGAAAAAGAATATCATCGCAAACCCGAACTGCTCCACGGCGCAGCTCGTCGTCGCCCTGAAGCCGCTGCACGACACGGCGACCATCAAGCGTATCGTGGTATCGACCTATCAATCGGTCTCGGGCGCCGGCAAGGAAGGCATGGACGAGCTCTTTACCCAGACGCGCGCGGTCTTCGTATCCGATCCGCTGGAGAACAAGAAGTTCACCAAGCGCATCGCCTTCAACGTCATTCCCCATATCGACGTCTTCATGGAGGACGGCTACACGAAGGAGGAATGGAAGGTCCTGGCCGAAACCAAGAAGATGCTCGACCCGAAGATCAAGGTTACCTGCACCGCAGTGCGCGTGCCCGTCTTCATCGGCCATTCGGAAGCCGTCAATATCGAGTTCGAGAAGCCGATCACGGCCGACGAGGCCCGCGAGATCCTGCGCGAGGCCCCGGGCTGCCTCGTCATCGACAAGCATGAGGACGGCGGCTACATCACGCCCTACGAAAGCGCCGGCGAGGACGCGACTTATATCAGCCGCATCCGCGAGGACGCCACGGTCGAAAACGGCCTCAACATCTGGGTCGTCTCCGACAACCTGCGCAAGGGCGCGGCGTTGAACACGGTGCAGATCGCCGAACTCCTGGTCAATCGTCACCTGATCGAGCCGAAGAAGAAGGCCGCCTGATTGGCGACTGTTCGATACCGGGCGGGGAGGGGAACCTTCCCGCCTTTTTCATGCGCCGCACCGCGGCAAATTGTGCATTCCGGGCGGACGCACTGGAATGCTTAGGTTGATATCAATATAATTCGGCGATGAAAAAAACATCTGCCTTTCCCTTCGAGTCCACGCTCGAGGTGCGCGACGCATGCCTGTGCCTGCATCTGCAACGCGCCGCGCGCAAGGTCGCGCGCATTTTCGACGACGCCTTTCGACCGCTCGGCATTACCAACGGGCAGTTTTCGCTCCTGATTTCGCTCAACAGACCGGAACCGCCCGTCATGGGCGATGTCGCCGCACTGCTGGCGCTTGATCGAACGACATTGACGGCCAATCTGAAACCGCTTGAACGGCGCGGCCTCGTGGTCGTTTCTCCCGATCCGAACGATCGTCGCAGCCGGCGTCTGGCATTGACCGCCGAGGGCGAGGAACTGATGAACAGGGCCTATCCGATCTGGCGCGAAACCCATGCGCTGATCGACAAAATGATCGCCGATCCCGACCGCCTGCGCACCGATCTGCTGGCCCTTTCCTGAACGAAAAAGGCCGGCTACACAGCCGGCCTTTTTGATCCATCTGTCGTCCGGGGCCTATTCGGCGGCTTTCGGAAACTCGTGCACGTTCTCATAGGGCTCGGACTGCTCTCCGGTCTCGGCTTCTTCGTTCTTCGGCTGTTCGGCAACTGCCTTCTTCTTGCGACGAAACAGCTTGGCGAGCAGGCTGCGATCATCGGCAATCCAGGCATTGTCGCGCGTGAACACCATCAGGGCGGCCGGGGTCACCACCAGCGTCAGCATGGTGGAGAAGGCGAGGCCGAACACGATCGCGCTCGAGAGGGAGATCCACCATTGCGTCGATGGCGCGCCGATCGTCACCTCATGGCTGAGAAGCGCCAGGTTGACGCCGAAGGCGATCGGCAGCACGCCCAGAATGGCCGTGATCGCCGTCAGCATGACCGGACGCACGCGTTCGCGGCAGGTTTCCAGAACCGCTTCAAGCTTGTCCCAGCCTTCCGAACGCAGATGCACATAGGTGTCGATCAGGACGATGTTGTTGTTCACGACCACACCGGCCAGCGCGATCGTGCCGACCGCTGTCATCACGATCACGAAAGGCTGTTGCATGATCAGAAGACCGAGCAGCACGCCGACCGTCGACATGACGACGGCTGTCAGCACCAGCCAGACGTAAGTGAACCGGTTGAACTGGGCGAGCAGCAACGCGAAGATCAGGAAGATCGCGACCCCGAACGCCTTGCCGAGGAAGGCCGAAGCCTCCGCGCTTTCCTCGTTCGAGCCGCCAAGCTTCCACCGCACGTTTTCAGGCAAGTCGAGCGTGGGCAACGCGTCCGCCACCTGCTGCTGATAAACCGAATCCTGCGCGCCTTCAGTGAGGTTCGCTGACACGATGACCGTGCGTGTACCGTCGATGCGCTTGAGAGTGCCAAGGCTCTTGGCCGGTTCGCGCGTCACGAAATTCGAAAGAGGCACCGAACCCTGCGGGGTCTCGATCCGCAACTGCTCGAGTGTCGACAGGGTGCGCCGGTCTTCCGGCAGGCGCAACCTTATATCGACCGCGTCATCGGCGCCGGCCGGACGATAATCCGACAATTTAAGGCCGGTCGTCACGAGCTGCACGACCGTCCCGACGGAACCGGGGCCGATGCCGTATTTCGCTGCCTCGGTGCGATCCACCTTCAGCTCCCAGTCGATCGACGGCGGCGGCGCGCCGTCCGAGAGGTCGATGACCTCCGGAATCGTGCGCAGGTAATTCGCGACGGTCGCCGCAGCCTCGTCGAGCCCCTCCGGATTGCTCGCGGACAGTTCGACCTGGATCGGCTTGCCTTGCGGCGGACCTGCATCCGGAACCGAAACCTCGGCCTCGACGCCGGGAAGGCCGGAAAGCGCGCCGCGCAGATCCGTCAGGATCTCGCTGGCTTCCTTGCGCTCGCGCCAGTCGACAAATTCGTACTGGATCGTTCCGATGACATCTTCGTCCGGCGAACCGCCCATTCCGCCGCCACCGCTCGAAGCGCCGACGCGGGTATAGACGGTTTCAATTCCGGGCCAACCGAGCACACGCTCCTCGACCGTCGATACGGCCTCGTCCTGCTCGTCGAGCGACAGGTTTCCGCGCGCATGCACATAGACGAGCCCGTATTGCGGCTCGACGCTCGGGAAAAACTCGGTCCCGCTATTGTATTTGCCATAGGCGAAGACGATTCCGACCATCAGGGCCGAAACGAAGCCAAGCGTCGGCAGCGGATGACGCACCGCTTTCTTGACGACCGCCATATAGAGCCCGTCCGGCTTGCGCTCCTCGACCACGGCCTTGCCGAAGATAGAGCCGAGCGTCGGCGCGAAGAACAGGGCGTAGAGAATGGAGGCCGACAGGGTGAAGATCAGCGTCAGCGGGAGATAGCCCATGAACTCGCCGACAATGCCGGGCCAGAACAGAAGCGGCGAGAACGCGGCGATACGCGTCGCGGTCGCCACCACGACCGGACCGAACATGCGCCGCGCGGCTTCCGCAAAGGCGGGGCCGGACGGCATACCCTCGGTCATGCGCCGCTCTGCGTATTCAGTCACGATGATCGCATCATCGACCAGCATGCCGACGGCCAGGATCAGGCTGAACAGCACGACGAGGTTGACGGTCAGCCCGGCCAGCGAAAGCGCGAGGATGCCCATCAGGAACGAGGTCGGGATCGCCAGACCGATCAGGATCGACGACCGGATGCCGAGGAAATAAAGGATCACGATGAAGACGAGGATGACCGCCGTCAGAACGGAGTTCTGGAGGTCCTCAAGCAGCGTGCGGATGTCGGTCGACTTGTCCTGGCTGTAGGTGACTTCGACACCGGTCGGCAAGTTGGCCTTGAACTCCTCGGCCGCCGCTTTCACGCCATCCACGGTTTCGATCAGGTTTGCGCCGGTGCGCTTCGATACCTCGATCGCGACAGCCCGCTTGCCGTTCAGCCGCGCCTTGCTTTTCTCGTCCTCGAAGGTGGACCGGATCGTCGCTAGGTCCCGGGCGCGCACGACGGCATTGCCGTTCGCCGCGATCGGCAGGTTAGCGACATCCTCGACCGTCTCGATCAACGCCGGCACCTTGACGGCATATTTGCCTTCGCTACCTTCCAGCGTGCCGGCCGCAACGAGCTGGTTGTTGGCCCTCACGCCGCCGATCATCTGGTCAAGCTGGAGATTGTAGGAGGAGAGTTTCGCCGGATCGATGATCACCTCGACCATCTCGTCGCGCGAACCCTGCAAATTGGCCTCAAGTACGCCGGACACGTCCTCGATCTTTTTCTGCAATTCCTTGGCGGCACGCGTCAGGACGCGCTCCGGCGCATCGCCCGAAAGCGTCACGACCAGAACCGGGAATTCCGAGATGTTGACCTCGTTGACGGACGGTTCGTCGGTCCCGTCGGGAAACTCGCGCTTGGCGTCGTCCACTTTTGAGCGGACATCCTCCAGCGCCGTCGAAAGATCGGCGTCAGGTTCGAATTCGAGAACGACGTTGCCGCCGCCCTGGTAGGCGTTGGACGTCATCTTGTCGACGCCCTTGATATTCTGAACCTGGGTCTCGACGGGCCGCACAAGCATGCGTTCCGCATCTTCGGGCGAGATGCCCTGAAGATGCAGGCTCACATAGATCACCGGAATCTGGACATCCGGCTCGGCCTCTTTCGGCACGTTGATATAGGCCACGGCGCCCGCAACGATGATGAAGATCAGCGCCGTGATCGTCAGTCGCGCGTTGTTGACCGCGACTCCGAGGAAATTCAGCATGTTCAGATCGCTCCCGCGGATGCTTCCTCGATAAGCCGCTGGATGGTCTCCCCATCGGCCTCGACCGGTTTCACCTTCACGCCGTCACCGACGAAATTCTGGCCGGCGACGATCACCCGGGCGCCTTCCGGAATGCCCCCGAGTATCAGCGCACCCGTGGAATCGTCGACGATGTCGATCGGGTGGAAGACGACGACGTCATCTTCGTTGACCGTGCGCACGCCGATCTCGCCGTCGTCGTTGAGTGCCACGACGGACCGCGGTACGGGCGTCGCCAGGACCGGCTCGCCACGCAGAACAACTTCTGCCGTCATTCCGGCCGGGATCGCGAGTTCCGGGTTGGATACCTCGACTTCGACCGTATAGGTGCGGGTCGCCGCCTGCGCGGATCTGCTTATGTAGCGAATCGTACCCGTCACCGTGGACCCGTCGACCAGCCGCAGATCGGCCGGGTTGCCGACCTTGACCACGCCAAGGTCGCTTTCGTTCACTTCGCCGGTGCCGATAATCGGATCGAGCGCGATAAGAGTGGCGACCGGCGTCCCGGTCGACACCGACGCACCTTCCTCGACATCGACGGAATCGACCACCCCGTCATAGGCTGCCACGACTTCCAGTTTGTCGACTTCGGCCTGCGCCGCCTCGACCTGGCTTTCTGCGGCGCGCAATGCGGACTGCGCGGCATCGCCCTGCAGTTTCGCCAGCGTGCCCTGTTCAACGAGCTTCATCTTGGCTTCGGCTTCCGCCTTCGCCTGTTCCAGCGCCTGTTCGGCTGAACGCAGCGCGGAAATACGGCCTTCCGGCGCGATACGGGCGATGACGTCGCCTTCCTTGACGATAGCGCCTTGCTTGACGGCGAGTTCACCGATGATCCCTGGAGCGCGCGCCGTCAGCGTCGTCACCTTGTCAGCCTTGGTCACGCCGGAAATATTGACCGAACGCGCGTGCCGGATCTGCGGAATCACCGCGACGCCGACAACCTGCAGCGTTTTGGATGGCTCGGACGCGGCGGCCTGTTCGGCCGGCGTTTCGCTCGCACTTTCCTGGGCGCTTCCAACCGACGAGAATTCGCCGGTGGCGATCCATGCGGCCGAGCCAAGGAAAACAAGAATGGCTATGTAGCGGTTCGCTTTCATATTCGTCTCTTCGATACGTCGGGAACGGGCCAGCGCCAGGAAACTGACTTCAAATGGCCGCGAGCACTACTTGTTCAACACTTCCGATCTTATGACCGGTCGATTCTTAACATTTACGGGATCGATTGTTGTTGGATTACCACATATTGCACTGCACAAAACAATCCATCATCGACTACGCGAATTGAATCTCTCTGTTAAGAGGCAAGTTGCGAAATAGTATTCCCTCTTGGAAATCTCGTGAACGCGGAACGATGTTCAGCGCATACGCCGTTTGACAAATTGACAAAATAACGAAAAATGTCATACCGTCAAGTGATGATGCTCCACACCACTCCAGACAAACGCGGAACGATTCTCGCCGCCGCCTTCGAGGTTTTCATAAGCTACGGCTTCCGGAAAACCTCGATGGACGATATCGCACGCGCCGCCGGCATGTCGCGTCCGGCGCTCTATCAGGTCTTCCGGAACAAGACGGAGATTTTCCGCGCCGCCAGCCAGAGCCTTCTCGTCAAGTTCGGCCACGAGACGCGTGCCGCGTTCGACAGCGACAAGCCCTTCGCCGAGCGGCTTTTCAACTCCATAGACCAGAGCATCCTCTCGCTGCACCGCAAGATCGATGCGACCCCGCATGGCGCGGAACTCATGGGCGTCAACGCGGAAGTCGCAGGCGACATCGAGGAGAAATGGTGCGACATGATGGTCGATGCGATTGCCGAAGGCGTCACCGAAGCCGAAAGCAGGGGCGAGATCGCGCTCGCGCCGCTCGGTGTGGATGCACACCGGGTTGCGACAATCGTCATGCAGGCCATGGAAGGCATGAAGGCGAAATACCTGCGTGGAGAACCGATCGAGGACGATGTTCGCCACATGGTGAATTTCGTCGCTGGTGCCCTCGCCATTTCCATAAGAACCACCAGCGAGTGCAAATCAGGTCTTGGCTGAACATCAGCATTGGAATGCGCGTTCGAGCCGAAGGCGAGAGGCAGCGCATTTTGGTTCGATTGCGACCTGAAATGCACTAGCCGCGTTTCGTGCGCAGCCTGTTCATCGCTTCGCGCATGCGGTGACCCGTGGTCTTCTTCGACGCCTCCGGCAGGATATGCGGGCTGATCTCCTCCGAGAGGTCCAGCGTCGCGCGTTCTCCGACGGCATCGAAGCTCTGCTCGAGAAAATCGGCCGCCGCCGCACGACCCATCTCCTTGAGATAGAGCAGGAAATTCCACTCCGCATTGATCTTGGACGAAGCGGAAAGCTCCTCGACCACCGCGTCGGCGGCAATCCGGTGCATGCGGATGTCACGGTAATTCATGCCCTCCAGCCGACCGGCATCGATCAGCCGCCGAACGAATTCGATAGCCCTGAATTCGCGCAACAGACCCGCATTGAACGTGATCTCGTTCATGCGGTCCTGGATTTCCAGCGCCGTGCGCGGTGTCTTGCGCGTCTCGATCGGATTGATCTGGACAAGCAGGCAGTCATCTGTGCCGGAGTCATAGAAAAACGGAAACAGCGCCGGATTGCCGCCGAAGCCGCCGTCCCAATAGGGCACCCCGTCGATTTCCACGGCCTGGAAGATCGTCGGAATGCAGGCCGACGCCATCACCACATCCGGCGTGATCTCGTTATGGTCGAAGACCCGGACCTTTCCGGTCCACACATTGGTCGCGGAAACGAAGGTCTTGATGGCGGTGCATCTGCGCACGCGATCGAAATCCACCCGCCTTTCGACGACGTCGCGCAGCGGATTGAGATCGAGCGGGTTGAGATCGTAAGGCGAAAACACCCGCGAATAGAGGTCGAAGATGCGGTAGCTCGGCGAATTTTCCATGCTCCAATTGCCCCAGAGCATGTCGATCGGCGTACGTTGCACCGGCGAGAACCGGCCTTTCAGACTCACCGCGTACCAGAAATCGTGCAGCGCCTCGCGCGCACCGTCGCGCCCGTCCCGCTCATAACCGTCCACCAGCGCGACGGCATTCATCGCGCCGGCGCTAGTGCCGGAAATCCCGTCGAATGCGAGCCGCCCGTCTTCCAGCAGCGCATCGAGCACGCCCCAGGTGAACGCGCCATGCGAGCCGCCGCCCTGCAGCGCGAGATTGACGAGTTTCGGTTTCTCAGCCTTGCCGTTCTTAGCCATGGCTAGAGCGCGGTCCAGCCGCCATCGACGGAGATCGTTGTCCCGGTGATCTGCTCGGCATTCGGCGAACAGAGGAAGACCACCGTGCCGCCGATCTGTTCGACCGTGGCGAATTGTTTGGAGGGCTGGCGTTCCAGCAGCACTTCGCGCACCACCGTATCGCGGTCCATGCCGTATTTCTCCATCGTGTCGGGAATTTGCGCCTCGACCAGCGGTGTCAGCACGTAGCCGGGACAGATCGCATTGCAGGTGATCGGGTCTTCGGCCGTCTCCAGCGCCACCACCTTTGTCATGCCGACAACGCCGTGCTTGGCCGTAACATAGGCCGATTTGTAGGGCGAGGCCGTGAGGCCATGCGCCGAGGCGATGTTGACGATCCGGCCCCAGCCGGCCTCGCGCATCATCGGCAAGGCGGCGGCCATCGTGTGGAAGGACGAGTTCATGTTGATCGCGATGATCCGGTCCCAGGTCTCGACGGGAAAATCCTCGATCGCCGCGACATGCTGAATGCCGGCATTGTTGACCACGATATCCACGCAGCCGAACTCCGCCGCCGCCTTCGTGATCAAGGCGCGGCACTCATCGGCCTTCGACATGTCCGCCTTGATATAGACCGTCTTGTTGCCGTGCTTCTCGGCGATCTCGCGGGCCAGCGCATGATCCACGTCGCGATCGCTGTAGGAGTTGATGACGACATTATGCCCTTCGGCGGCGAGCGCGTGGGCGACGCCCAGCCCGATGCCTGAATTCGATCCCGTGATGACAGCCGTCTTCGTCATGATTCGTCTCCGCGAGGTTTCTGCTGCGGTGCAACATAGTGCGCCGCAATCGCGATGTCAGGCTTAGATTGCCTTGACCTTGCCAAATCGATCGAATCTTTTCGCGGATGACGGCGGGACCGGGGCACGTTTCGAAATCCTGTCACGCATTGCCGATTATCAGGGGAATTGATGAATCCGATGACCGTTCATATCTATGGCTATCCGGGCTGCACGACCGTGAAGAAAGCGCGCGAATGGGCCGAGGCCGAGGGACTGGATCCGCACTATGCGCATTTTTCGAAACTGCCGGACCTGAAAGCCAGCCTCGCCGAATGGATCGAAAAGGCCGGCATCGATTCCGTCTTCAACGACCGCGCACAGACGCTGAAGAAGATGCCGGAATCCGAACAGCAGGCGATCACGGCGAGCGACGACGCGAAGATCGCGGCCATGGCCGCCGATCCGCGCCTGATCAAGCGGCCGGTCGGCACAAATGGAAAGACGGTGCTCACCGGGTTCAAACAACCGGAGTGGGAAGCCGCCTTCCGGTGACATGCGGGCGCGATTGCGCCCGATCCGGCGACACGATATGGAAGCCGCCAATGGCAGGCACAGGTAACCGATGAGCCAGTACCAGAGCGAACCCCTTCTCCGCCACCGCACCGTCGGCGTCGATGTCGGCGGCGTGATCGTCGGCGGCGACGCGCCGGTCGTCGTCCAGTCCATGACCAACACAGACACGGCCGATATCGACGCGACAGTGGCGCAGGTCGCGGCATTGCATCGCACCGGCTCGGAGATCGTGCGCATCACTGTGGATCGAGACGAGAGCGCCGCGGCCGTGCCGAAAATCCGCGAACGGCTTGAGCGGCTTGGCGTCTTCGTGCCGCTGGTCGGCGATTTCCACTATATCGGCCACAAGCTTCTCGCCGATCACCCGGCCTGCGCCGAAGCGCTTGCCAAGTACCGGATCAATCCCGGCAATGTGGGTTTCCGCGAAAAACGCGACCGCCAGTTCACCGACATCGTCGAGATGGCCATCCGCCACGACAAGCCGGTACGCATTGGCGTCAATTGGGGCTCGCTCGACCAGGAACTGCTCACGCGCCTTATGGACGAGAACCACGCGAACGGTGCGCCGCTGACCGCCCGCGAGGTGACCCGCGAAGCCATCGTCCAGTCGGCCCTGCTTTCGGCCGATCTCGCCGAGGATGTCGGCCTCCCGCGCTCGAAGATCATCCTGTCGGCCAAGGTCAGCCAGGTGCAGGACCTTATCGCCGTCTATATCGAAATGGCTCGCCGCAGCGACCATGCGCTGCATCTCGGGCTCACCGAGGCCGGCATGGGCACGAAGGGCGTCGTGGCGTCCTCCGCGGCCATGGGCATCCTGCTGCAACAGGGAATCGGCGACACGATCCGCATCTCGCTGACGCCGGAGCCCGGAGGCGACCGCACGCGCGAGGTCCAGGTCGCGCAGGAACTGCTCCAGACCATGGGCTTCCGCCAGTTTCTGCCGGTCGTTGCCGCATGTCCCGGCTGCGGTCGGACGACCTCCACCGTCTTTCAGGAGCTCGCCCAGACCATCGAGGGCGATTTGCGCGACAACATGCCGGTCTGGCGCGACAAATATCCCGGCGTCGAGAATCTGAAGGTCGCGGTGATGGGCTGCATCGTCAACGGACCCGGCGAATCCAAACACGCCGATATTGGCATTTCCCTGCCTGGCACCGGCGAAACACCGGCCGCACCGGTCTTCATCGACGGCAAGAAAGCGGCGACCCTGCGCGGCCCCGACATAGCGCGCGATTTCCAAGCGATGGTCAGCGAATATATCGAACAGCGATTCGGTGACGGCACGCAAAGGAAAGCCGGCTAATGAGAAGGCGGCGAGGGGCAGTTTCCGCTGCAATTCGCGCCCTTTGCGTTATCGCGGCGCTGCTCCTGTCCGCCCATCCGGGATTTGCCGAAGATGACGGCGTTCGCGTCGTCCTGCCGTTGCAACTCGACGGTGCGTCTCCGGAAGCCGATTTCGAGCGCGTCGATCCCGAAGAGGGCAAGAAAACCTACGATATCGGCGCCTTGTGCGACATGATCGCGGCATCGGCGGACGAGCATGGATTGCCGCGCCCGTTTTTCGCCCGCCTCATCTGGAAGGAAAGCCGGTTCGACATCAATGCCGTCTCGCCGGTCGGTGCGCAGGGCATCGCGCAATTCATGCCGGCGACCGCCCTGCGGCGCAAACTGCGCAATCCCTTCGATCCGGAACAGGCACTTCCGGCGTCGGCGGCCTACCTCGCCGATCTGCGCCGGGATTTCGGCAATCTCGGCCTTGCAGCCGCAGCCTACAATTCCGGCGAGGAGCGCGTTTCGCGCTGGCTGGTGCGTGGCGGACGCCTGCCATACGAGACCGAGGACTATGTCCTGACCATTCTCGGCAAGTCCGCGGAGAATTTTCGCAACATGACCGAAGACGAAATCCAGCAGCCGCTCGACGCCGAAAAGCCGTTCGAGGAGGCATGCCGCGCACTGCCGGTGAGACCCGCCACGGCCACCCTCTATGCGTCGACCGATATTCCGCCCTGGGGGGTACAGATTGCCGGCAATTTCGATCTCGCGATTGCGGTGAAGAAATGGGAGCGCATCCGCGATCGCCACGCGCGGATCATAGGCGACGTCGAACCCGCGATTTTCGCCAAGCGCGGTGCGATCGGTCTCAAGGCGATGCATGTGGTCCAGATCGGAGCGTCCGACCGGCGCGAGGCGAGCGATCTGTGCAACCGGCTTCGAATCGCCGGCGCTTCATGCGTCGTTGTCCGGAATTGACCCGTTCCGTTTCCGAATCGATCCCTGAATTTTCGGGATCTCTTCCCGGCTACGATTGACGATCGGCGACGAACCACGCCGCCTCGGCAAGTACCGTTCCCTTCGTCCCAAACGGAGCAAGAAGCGCTTCCGCCGAACTGACCAGCCGGTCCAGTTCGCCCCGCGCCCAGTCTTCCCCGCGCAGGCTGACCAGCGTCGCCTTGCCCGCGTCGGCATCCTTTCCCGTCGCCTTGCCCATGGCCGTCGGCGTCTGCGTCACGTCGAGCAGGTCGTCGGCCAGTTGGAAAGCGAGACCGATGATCTCCCCGAAGGACCGCATGCGGGCGACATCCTCATCGCCTGCGCCGGCGACCAGCGCCCCGGCCTCGCAGGCAAACCGGATCAGCGCGCCCGTCTTCATCGCCTGCAGCGTGACGATACCGTCGGCGTCCGGTTTCTGCTCCGCCGCCGCCAGATCGAGCGCCTGTCCCCCGGCCATGCCGCCGAACCCCGCGGCACGCGCCAGCCGGTTGGCCAGTTCGGCCCGGATATCGCCAGGCAATCCATTGTCCCGGCTGCTCACCAGATCGAAGGCGAAGGTCAGCAGGCTGTCACCGGCGAGAATCGCCGCCGCCTCATCATAGGCGCGGTGAACCGTAGGCTGGCCACGGCGCATGTCATCATCATCCATGGCCGGCAGATCGTCATGGATCAGGGAATAGCAGTGCACGCATTCCAGCGCGGCGGCGGCCGGTAACGCCTGACCCTCCGCTGCGCCGAACAGCCGTGCTGTCTCGAGGACGAGGAACGGCCGGAAGCGCTTCCCTCCATTCAGAACACCGTGACGAATCGCCGCCATGAGGCGTTCCGGACGCATCGTCTCGCCCGGCAACGCAACGGAACCGAGCACCTGCTCCAGATAGGTTTCGATTTCGGCGGCGCGAGCGGTGAGCGCTCGTGTGAAGGACGTGTCGGACATGGCTTTCCGATGGCCGCTCCGCGCGTTCCGGTCAAGTCCGCAACACGATCCATGTTGCGGGGTCCCGTCGAATTGCCTAGGAATCTGCGACGCCGCGCCCGGCAGATACGCAACGCCCAGGACCATCGACGATTTGGCCCCGAAACGGAAAACCGCCGCCGCGGCCGGCAGGAAAAGCGGAAACGCATCCTCCGGGAAGAAAAAATCCCGCTGGTCCGCTGCGGCGTGGCGCAATCGCGGTGCCCGCGTGCTGCGCTACGGGCTGATCGGCCTTGCGGTTCTGCTGATCGCGCCGGTCGTGGTTGCTGCCCTTTATCGCATCGAGGCGGTTCGTCCGATATCGACCCTGATGCTGCGCGACACCGTGCTGCTCAGGCATTGGGAGCGCGACTGGGTCGAGTTCGACGCAATCGCCCCGGTCCTGGTCCAATCCGTCATGATGTCCGAGGACGGTCAGTTCTGTGCCCATAACGGCGTCGACTGGGGCGCCCTGAACGCGGTTATCATCGATGCGCTGGACGGCTCTCCGACGCGTGGAGCATCCACTATCACCATGCAGACCGCCAAGAACCTGTTCCTGTGGTCCAGCCGCTCCTTTCTGCGAAAGGGCCTCGAGGTGCCGCTGGCGGTATGGATCGATCTCGTCCTGCCGAAAAAGCGGATCATGGAGATTTACCTGAACATCGCCGAGTGGGGTGACGGCATCTACGGCATCGAGGCGGCAAGCTGGACCTATTTCGGTCGCCCGGCATCCGAATTGACCGCGCGACAGGCGGCGCTGCTGGCTGTGACCCTGCCGAACCCCTATAAGCGCGATCCGCTATCCCCCGGACCGCGGCTCAGCCGGTTGGCGAATGTCATACTTGGACGCGCGGCCTCATCCGGCGCTTATGTCCGCTGCCTCTACTGAGAGCGGCACAAAATTTGCCGGCGAGTCTGGTCAAGACGCATTTGAGCGTGTATAGGCCCGCAATCTTTTTCAAGCACATGTCGGGCGAATGTCGACCGGAGCGGTCAGCACACCGGCTCGCCTGATGTAACTGGAGACGTAAAATGGCTGTTCCGAAGCGAAAAGTGACCCGCTCGAAGCGCGGCATGCGCCGTTCGACTGACGCACTGAAAAACCCGTCCTATGTCGAGGACAAGAATTCCGGCGAACTGCGCCGTCCGCACCATATCGACCTGAAGACCGGCATGTATCGCGGTCGCCAGGTTCTCGAGCCGAAGGAAGGCTGAGGCCTTTCTCGCCTTCGAATGCGCATCAGGCCCGCATCCACGAGGATGCGGGCCTTTTTCTGTTTGAGTTTTACTTGTCGATTTCAGCGGCCATGATGGCGATGGCCTTCTGGTAGACCCCGGCGGCATTCCAACCCTGGATCGCCCGGAAATTCGCCTGTCCCGGCTGATATCCGGCACCGCGCCGCCATCCATGCGCACGCAGGAAATTCGCCGTCGAGGCGAGCGCGTCCCACTGCGATCCCGCCAGATCGACCCGTCCATTGCCATCGCCATCGACGCCATAGCGAAGAACGCTGCCCGGCAGGAACTGCGTGTGCCCGACCTCGCCATGCATCGCGCCGCGGGTTTTTGAAGACAGGACACCGCGGTCGACCAGCTTAAGCGCGGCATAAAGATGGTCGGTGAAGAACGCCGAGCGGCGGCAATCATAGGCGAGCGTCGCGATGGCCGAGACGACATTGGCGTTGCCCATGAAACGGCCAAATCCGGTTTCCATGCCATGGATAGCAATGAGCGGCCCGGCCGGAACGCCGTATTTGCGCTCGATCGCCGAGAAGAAGCTGGCGTTGGACGCCTTGCGCCGCCTGCCCTGCGAGATGATCGTGTTGGAACCACGCACCTGCATGAACTTCTGCAGCGAATAGCGGAAACTCTTCTGATTGCGGTCGGCGTGGATGGTCTTTGTCGCGTAGCGGGTGCCGGCAAGCGCTTGCAGCCCCCTGTTTCGGATGCCGTTTGCCTTGGCTTCCGCCGCGAACTGGGCCTTCCAGCGCTCAAAGCCGCCGGCATTGTTGCCGCACTGGGCCGCGTGCCCGACACCGGTCAGCATCGCCGTCGCGACGACCACACCCAATGCCAGTCTCGCCAATCTCGATTTCATGCCATGTTCTCCAGATGAAGCGTAAATTCGGTCACCCCGCGCGGAACATGCCCTATTCAACGTGAAAAGTCAGCGCTGATTTCGTACCAAAATCACGTCCATTTAGCGCCCGCCAAAGATCGCGGTGCCCACCCGCACGCTGGTCGCGCCGAACCCAATAGCCGTTTCGAAATCGCCTGACATGCCCATCGACAACTTCTCGACACCGTTCTCGCCGGCGAGCTTTCGCAGCAGCGCGAAATGCGGCCCCGGGTTTTCATCGAAGGGTGGAATGCACATCAGCCCCTCGACCGTCAGCCCGAGTTCATCGCGGCAGAGTGCGATAAATGCCGCGCAATCATCCGGCGCGATCCCGGCTTTCTGCGGTTCCATGCCCGTATTGACCTCGACATAGAGCCGCACCGGTTTGCCCTGTTTTTCAATTTCCTTCGCGATGGCGCGCGCGATTTTCTCGCGGTCGACCGTCTGGATCACGTCGAAAAGGGCAACCGCCTCCTTCGTCTTGTTGGATTGCAGCGGTCCGATCAGATGCAACTCGACGTCGGCATAGTCGGCTTTCAGATCCGGCCATTTGCCCTGCGCTTCCTGGACGCGATTTTCCCCGAACACCCTCTGGCCCGCGTCCAGCACCGGCCGGATCGCGTCGGCGTCAAAGGTCTTGGAAACGGCGATCAGCTCGACATCCTGGCTTTGGCGGCCCGCCTCCCGCGCTGCCGCATCGACGCGGCTTTGCACGTCCTTCAAACCATCCACTGCCGACATGCATGCCTCCGGCTTCGTTCCGGCCGATCCGGCCAGTTGTTGACGGCTTGCCCTTTTACCGGCAAGAGACCGTTGATTTGTTTCGCGGCGCAAACCTGCACGCCGCCACGAAGAATTCAAGAGTTTCAACTCCATGACGACCGAACGATACAATCCGCGCGAAGCCGAACCGAAATGGCAAAAGGCCTGGGCGGACGCGAAGCTTTTCGAGACCGACAACGACGACCCGCGGCCGAAATACTACGTGCTGGAAATGTTCCCCTACCCGTCGGGCCGCATCCATATCGGCCACACGCGCAACTACACGATGGGGGACGTCGTCGCGCGGCACCGCCGCGCGCTCGGCTACAACGTGCTGCATCCCATGGGCTGGGACGCCTTCGGCATGCCGGCTGAAAACGCCGCGATGCAGAACAAGGTCCATCCCGGCGAATGGACCTATGCGAATATCGAGACGATGCGCGAGCAGCTCAAGTTGATGGGCCTGTCGATCGACTGGTCGCGCGAATTCGCCACCTGCGATGTCGATTACTATCACCGCCAGCAGATGCTGTTCGTCGATTTCCTCGACAAGGGCCTCGTCTACCGCAAACAATCCAAGGTGAACTGGGACCCGGTGGACATGACCGTGCTCGCCAACGAACAGGTGATCGATGGCTGCGGCTGGCGCTCCGGCGCTCCGGTCGAGCAGCGCGAACTGACGCAATGGTTCTTCAAGATCACAGATTTTTCCCAGGATCTGCTCGATTCGCTCGACACGCTCGACGAGTGGCCGGAGAAAGTGCGCGTCATGCAGCGCAACTGGATCGGCCGGTCCGAGGGTCTGCAGATCCGCTGGGAGCTGACCGGGGACACGGCCCCGCAAGGCGAGACCGAGCTCGAGGCCTATACGACTCGCCCGGACACCATCTTCGGCGCTTCGTTCATGGCGATCGCGGCCGATCATCCGCTGGCGAAAAAGGCCGCGGAAAACAATCCGGACCTTGCGGCCTTCTGCGAGGAATGCCGGCGTGCCGGCACCTCGGTCGCAGAGCTCGAAACAGCCGAGAAGAAGGGCTTCGACACCGGTATCCGGGTTGTCCATCCCTTCGATGCCGGCTGGACGCTACCGGTCTATGTCGCCAATTTCGTGCTGATGGATTACGGCACCGGCGCGATTTTCGGCTGTCCGTCCGGCGATCAGCGCGACCTCGATTTCGCCAACAAATACGGCCTGCCGGTCATCCCGGTTGTCATGCCGAAGGATGCTGATGCGGCGACCTTCCAGGTCACCGAGGAGGCTTATGTCGATGATGGCGTCATGATCAATTCGCGCTTTCTCGACGGCATGAGCCCGGAAGCCGCCTTCGAAGAAGTGGCGAAACGGCTCGAGGAAACGGCGATCGGAAACGCACCGCAGGCCGAGCGCAAGGTGCGTTTCCGCCTGCGCGACTGGGGTATTTCGCGGCAGCGATACTGGGGATGCCCGATCCCGGTCATTCACTGCGAGGATTGCGGCGTGGTGCCGGTACCGAAAGCCGATCTGCCGGTTAAATTGCCCGACGACATCGACTTCGAGAAGCCCGGCAATCCGCTTGATCGCCACCCGACCTGGCGCGATGTGAACTGCCCCGCCTGCGGAAAAGCCGCGAAACGCGAAACCGATACGATGGATACGTTCGTCGATTCGTCCTGGTATTTCGCGCGCTTTACCGCACCGAAAGCCGACAACCCGACCGATTCGGTCGCGGCCAATGACTGGTTGCCGGTCGACCAGTATATCGGCGGCATCGAACACGCGATCCTGCATCTGCTCTATTCGCGCTTCTTCACCCGCGCGATGCGCGAAACCGGCCATCTCGACCTCGCCGAACCATTCAAGGGCCTGTTTACCCAGGGCATGGTGGTGCACGAGACCTACCGCACTGGAACCAGCGCGAAGGGGCAATGGCATGCGCCATCCGAGATTCGCCTGGAAGACAATGGCGGAAAGCGCCGCGCCATCGTGATCGAAACCGGCGAAGAAGCTGCGATCGGTTCTTTGGAAAAGATGTCGAAATCGAAGAAGAACACGATCGGGCCGGAAGAAATCACCCAGAGTTACGGCGCCGACACGGCGCGCTGGTTCATGCTTTCCGATTCGCCACCCGATCGCGACGTGGAGTGGAGCGATCGCGGCGCCGAGGGCGCGCACCGTTTCGTCCAGCGGATCTGGCGTGTCGTATCGGGCGCGGCGCCTGCAATCGCCGCCGGAAATCCCGACGAGGCCGGCGCGGAAGCGCTCGGCATGCGCAAGGCCGCCCACAAGGCGCTGAAGGCGATCGGCGAAGACCTGTCACGGCTCGGCTTCAACCGGGCCATCGCCCGTGTGCACGAACTGGTCAATGAGATCGCGCCGGCGGCGGAAAAAGCCGGAAAAGGATCTCCCGCCGACAAGGCAGCCGCCCATGAGGCGCTTTCGATCCTGGTACAGGTCATCGCACCGGTCATGCCGCATCTCGCGGAGGAATGCTGGCGCGTTCTCGGCCACGAGACCATGGTCGCCGAAACCGCTTGGCCTGAATTCGACCCGGACCTCGTCCGCGAGGATACGATCACGCTCCCCGTCCAGATCAACGGAAAGCGGCGCGGCGAAATCTCCGTGGGCAAGGACGCCGACAAGGAGTCGATCGAAAAGTTGGCGCTGGAGGCGGATTTCGTCATTCATCACCTCGGCGGGGCCGCGCCGAAAAAAATCATTGTGGTTCCCAACCGCATCGTCAACATTGTCGCCTGATGCAGACGGGAGCCCGATTGCAATGAAAAGGCTTGTTCGATGATAAGAATTGGCGCGAAGATCGCCGCCCTCGCCATCACGGGCTTCCTGGCCACGGCCTGCACGGTTCAGCCGCTCTATGCGCCATCGGGTCCGGCATCTGCCGCGCAAAATGCAGCGCTTGCCTCCATATATGTTAAGCCGGCTGACGATCGGGTCGGTCAGCAGGTGCGGAACGCGCTTATCTTCCTCCTGAATGGCGGGTCGGGCCAGCCGGCCAATCCGGCATACGAACTCGACCTCAAGGTTTCGAGATCGAATCGCGGTACGCTCGTCATCCAGACGCCAAACGATGGCGAACCGACCGCGAGCACCGTCACCGTGACCACGAATTACACCCTGACCGACACGGTCGACGAGACGAAGATCTCCGCACGTCGCGCCAGTGCGTCCGCATCCTATGATGTTTCGGGCCAGGAGTTCGCCAATGCGCGCGCCGAGCGGGATGCCGAGAACCGTGCCGCCCGTGACGTCGCCGAACGAATTCGTGCATTGCTCGCCGCCGATCTGGCGCGCGCAGGCAGGCAGTAGGCGTGAGCGAACTCAAGGCCGGTGAGGTCGACCGGTTCCTCACGAAACCGGACACTTCGAGGCTCGTCTATCTCGTTTATGGGCCGGACCGTGGCCTGGTTTCCGAGCGGGCCGAAAGGCTGGCGCGTTCGACCGGTGTCGATCTTTCCGACACCTTTTCCACCATCAAGCTGGACGCCAATGAACTGGCAAGCGATCCCGTTCGCCTGGTCGATGAAGCATATACTGTTGCGATGTTCGGCGGCGACCGGCTGATCTGGATCCGCAACGCGGGCAATCACAAGGACGTCTCGGCCAATATCGAAAAAATTCTCAAGGAACCGCCCGAAGCGGTAAAACTCCTTGTCGAGGCAGGCGACCTGAAGAAGGGAACCGGCCTTCGGGCGATCGTCGAGAAATCGCCGAACGGGATCACGCTCCCTTGTTATGCCGACAACGCGCAGGCTCTCAACGGACTGATCGACGCCACGTTCGGCGAAGCGGGTCAGCGCCTTTCGCTCGATGCGCGTCGCTATATCCAGGATCATATCGGGGGCGACCGGCGCGCGTCGCGAGGGGAACTGGAGAAACTTGCGCTCTATGCCCATGGCGAGAAGGAAATTACGCTCGACATGGCGCGCCAGAGTATCGGCGACGCGTCGGCGGTCTCCTTCGATGAGGTCGTGGATGCGGTCATAACCGGCAGGTTGGCGGATTTCGATGATTCGATGCAGGCTTTCATTTCCGCCGGTTCGAATCCCCAGCCACTGCTTGCCGCGGCGATCCGACAATTCCAGCAGCTCGATCTTCTGCGCGCCGAAATGGACAAATCGGGAAAGCCGGCGGGTGCCGTCATCGCCGCCGCGCGGCCACCCGTGTTCTTTGCCCGGCGCAAAACGGTGGAACAGGCGTTGACACGCTGGACAGCGCAGGGAATTCGCCACGCATTGAGACGATTAAAGGATTGCGTTCTGGAAAGCCGCATGAACTCAGCACTGACGGTGCCGGTCGCGAGAACGGCTTTGCTCGCCATCACGATACAAAGCGCCAGAAGACGTTAGCCGGCTTATAATAGCGGGAATTCAGACGCCCTGCAGCCGATGGCAAAGCGAATCGAGCTGTTCCAAAGTCTTGTAGCGAACCTTCAGTTCCCCGCCCTGACCGCTATGGGCGATTTCGACACGTAAGCCGAGTTGATCGGTCAACAATTTCTCCAGAGCCAGCGTATCGGCGTCTTTCTGTTTGGCGGCAGCGCCGACGGACCGGCTGGTCTTTTGCGTACCGTCCGCGTCTTGCGCGAGTTGTTCCGCCTGTCGCACCGAAAGACCGCCTTCGACTATGCGACGCGCAAGGGATTCCGGATCGGACGCGGTGATCAATGCCCGCGCATGGCCGGCCGACAATGCACCGATACGAACCTGCTCGCGGACGGGATCCGGCAGCTTGAGAAGGCGCAGCGTGTTGGCGACATGGCTTCGGCTCTTGCCGATGACATCGCCAAGGTCGGCCTGGGTATAGGCATATTCATCGAGGAGCCGCTGATATCCGGCCGCCTCCTCGATCGGATTGAGATCGGCGCGCTGGACGTTCTCGATGATCGCCAGTTCGAGCGCGATCTTGTCGTCCACGTCACGGATAATGGCGGGGATATCGACAAGCCCGGCTCGCTGGGCAGCGCGCCAGCGCCGCTCGCCCGCGATGATCTCGAACATGTCGGCATGGCCGGCCTGCGGTCGCACGACGACGGGCTGGATAATGCCATGCTCACGGATCGAAGCCGCGAGATCGACCAGTTCTTCCTCGGCGAACTCACGGCGCGGATTGTTCGGATTGCGGACGACAAACTCGATCGGCAGCCGGCGATCGGCGGGTTGCGGCTGCTTCGCCTCTTCCGCGGGCTGGTCCATTTCACCGATCAGTGCCGCGAGGCCGCGTCCAAGTCGTTTGCGGGAAGCGTCGTCTGCCATGGTCGTACCGTTTGTTTCGTTATCGAATCGCTTCAGGCCGCCGTCAGCCGGCGTTCGCGCCTGATCACTTCCGACGCCAGTTGCAGATAGGCCTGGCTGCCGGCGCAACCCAGATCGTAAAGGATCGCCGGTTTTCCATGCGATGGCGCCTCCGAGACCCGGACATTGCGCGGGATGATCGTCTCGTAGACCTTGTCTCCTAGATGCGACCGCACATCCTCGACGACCTGCAAGGCAAGGTTGTTACGCTTGTCGAACATCGTGAGCACGATACCCTGGATTTCGAGCTTCGGATTGATCGACCGTTTGACCTGGTCGACGGTCTTGAGAAGCTGGCTCAGGCCTTCGAGCGCGAAGAACTCCGTTTGCAGCGGCACGAGGATAGAATCGGCGGCCGCCATTGCATTGAGCGTCAGCAGATTGAGCGACGGAGGGCAGTCCACCAGCACATAGTTGAAACGAGTCGAGACGCGATCGAGCGCAGACCGCAGCCTGAATACACGATCCTGCTTGCCCGAAATCTCCATCTCGACACCCAGAAGGTCCATTGTGGACGGAACGATGGAGAGATTGGGCACAGCCGTTGGCACAGCCGCGTCAAGCGCGTCAATCTCACCGAGAAGGACGTCATAGGAAGAAATTTCGCGATCTTCGCGGTCGATACCGAGCCCGGTGGACGCGTTGCCCTGCGGATCGAGATCGACAATGAGAACGCGCTCGCCAATAGCGGCAAGCGCGGTCGCCAGATTGATCGCCGTGGTCGTCTTTCCCACGCCGCCCTTCTGATTCGCTATGGTTATCACGCGACAACGATCCGACATCGAAAGTCCCCGGTTGCAGGAAAGATTCAGGCCGGTTTCGGTTGCAGATTCGAGATTTCGAGAATGACGGAATCCGCGTCGATCCGGCTCTTGTGTATTACCAGATCGAAAACGTGTTTGGCACGGCTTTCTTCGATCTCGCCGGCATATCCACGGCCTTTGTGAAACAGAGCGCGGGTGCCGGACGAGAGCCAGGCGGAGGTCATGTCGAGAAGCGCCGGCAACGCGGCCAACGCCCGCGCCGTTACGATATCGGGCCGCTTCATCGCCGGGATTGCTGCCTCGATACGGGCAGGATGGATGATCGCCGACGGTGCGCATTGTGCCTTGACCGCCTGCAGAAACGCCGTTTTCTTCCGGTTGCTTTCGATCAACTCAACCCGCGCATCCGGTTGGTCCTGCAGAAGTATCGCGATCACCATGCCCGGAAATCCACCGCCCGAACCGAGATCCGCCCAGTGTTGCGCCTCAGTCGCGAGATCGAGGAGTTGAGCGCTGTCTGCGATATGGCGCCGCCAGAAATCTTTCTGTGTGGACGGTGCGGTCAGGTTGATCCTCGGCGACCACTTCTCATAAAGCGTCGCGTAATCACGCAACCGCGCATGTGTTTCACGTGAAACACCGCCAAGGAAATCGGTATCGTCGAAGGCAGCGTTTCCGACCATGATCAAGCGACGCGCGACTTCGCAGCGCGCCGCTGCTGCTGAATATGGGCGATAACCAGCGCAATCGCCGCTGGCGTCATGCCTTCTATGCGCTGCGCCGCTGCCAGTGTCTCGGGCTTCCGGCTTTCCAGCTTCTGTCGCAGCTCATTCGAAAGCCCCGCGATAATAGAATAATCCATCTCGGCTGGAATCGCCGTTTGCTCTTCCCGGCGCACAGCCGCGATATCCGCTTCCTGGCGTCTCAAATAGACCGCATATTGCGCCTCGATTTCAAGACGCTCCCGAATCGAAGCGGGGAATTCAGCGAATTCTGGCCAGATACGCGCGATATCGTCTGAGGAGACGGATGGGTAAGACATCAGATCATACGCCGAACGACGGACGCCATCCTGATTGATTTCGAGTCCGAATCGAAAAGCCTCTTGCGGCGTAACCATATGGTCTTTCGCAAAATCCCGTGCAGCATTCAGCTCTCCTAAAACCGCTTCAAAATGAGAAGAGCGGTTACTCCCGGCCAAACCAACCTCGATAGCCTTCGGTGTCAGCCGCATATCCGCATTATCGATACGCAAAGAAAGCCTGTACTCCGCACGCGACGTAAACATGCGATAGGGTTCCGAGACCCCGCGCGAGACGAGGTCGTCAATCATCACGCCAATATAGGAGTCCGTTCGACTGAAGACGACAGGATCTCCACCGGAAGCCATACGCGCAGCGTTCAGCCCCGCAACGAGACCCTGCGCCCCCGCCTCTTCATATCCGGTTGTTCCATTGATCTGCCCTGCCAGGAAGAAACCGGATGTTCCACGCAGCTGCAGGGACGTTTCAAGCGCCCGCGGATCGACATGATCATATTCGATGGCGTAACCCGGCTGGAGTATCACCGCATCCTCGAGACCTGGGATGGTTCGCAGCAATGCACTTTGCACCTCTTCCGGTAACGAGGTGGAGATCCCGTTTGGATAGACCGTATGTTCGTCGAGGCCTTCCGGCTCCAGAAATATCTGATGACCGTCCCGTTCCCCGAATTTGACGATCTTGTCCTCTATCGACGGACAGTAGCGCGGACCGACGCCCTTGATATTCCCGGAATACATGGCGCTCCGGCCGAGATTAGCCTCGATGATCCCATGCGTTTCCGGTGTCGTGCGGGTAATCCCGCATTCAATCTGCGGATTCGTGATCCGCTCCGTCATCGTGGAAAATGGTACCGGATCCGAATCGGCTGCCTGCATGGCAAGCCGATCCCAATGAATCGTACGGCCATCCAGACGCGGTGGCGTCCCGGTCTTCAACCGGCCGAGTGGAACGCCGAGTTTCTCAAGCGTTGCCGACAGGCCAACACTCGGCGCCTCGCCCATTCGGCCGGCCGGTATCGTCTTGTCACCAATATGGATCAGGCCGCGCAGGAATGTCCCAGTCGTGAGCACGACGGCGCGACACGAAATGGTTTCTCCATCCGCCAGAATCACGCCGCCAACCGTTCCGGATGAATCCAGTTCCAGATCGGCGACTTCACCCTCAATAACCTCAAGGTTCTCAATGGCCGAAATTTCGCGCTGCATGGCTTCGCGGTAGAGCTTTCGATCCGCCTGGGTTCTCGGCCCGCGCACGGCCGGCCCTTTGCGGCGATTCAACATTCGGAACTGAATACCTGCCGCATCGGCGACACGGCCCATCAAACCGTCCAGCGCATCGATCTCTCGGACCAGGTGCCCTTTTCCGAGCCCTCCAATGGCGGGGTTGCAAGACATCGTTCCGATCGTCGCGAATGAGTGCGTCACCAACGCAGTACGCGCGCCAACGGCTGCCGCCGCGCGAGCCGCTTCGCACCCGGCGTGGCCGCCACCGATGACAATGACATCGAATTCGCGTTTCATGGTTCCACCTGTTTGAATGTCCGGGAGATGAAGCAGGATCAGGCCCGCGTCAAGAGTTGCCATGTTTCACGTGAAACACTGACCGCTGATGAAACATTCCATTCCAGGCCTTCTGATCCGTTTCACGTGAATCATTTGCCGATACAGAATTCCGAAAAAATCACACCGAGAACGTCCTCTACGCCAAACTGTCCAGTTATGCGCCCCAGGCTATAGGCCGAAAGACGCAGCGATTCCGCACGAAGTTCAAACGGCAGAGAGCCATTCTCCGTCGCATTCAGGAGTTCGGACAGCGCAGACCGCACATTCTCGATGTGCCTTTGGCGGGTCGGAAGCGAGCTAACGTCATTCCCGACAGATTCTGCCAGATGGGAACCAAGCCGATTCAGGAGTTCATCCAGGCCATCATCTCGCCGAACCGAAATCGATAACGCATCCGAATCGATTCCTGTGTTCTCGATGTCCCCCTTCGAAGCGATGCGCCACACCGGAACATCCCCAAGATCCTCCATCGCTTCCCATGACCCATCCGGAGAAAGATGAAGCACAAGATCCGCTTCACCGGCCTTCATGAGGGCTCGCCGGATGCCTTCTGTCTCGATTGCATCACCCGCATCGCGAATCCCGGCCGTATCGGTAATGACGACCAACCGTCCGCCAATAGAAAGCCGCGATTCAACCGCGTCCCGCGTCGTCCCGGGTACATCCGATACGATCGCCACGTCGCTTCCCGCCAACGCGTTCAGCAGGCTCGACTTGCCCGCATTCGGCGCACCAATAATCACGATACGGAATCCGTCTCGCACAGCCCGGGCTCGATCCGCACCCGCGAGATGCCGCAGCATTTCGTCGGCCAGCGCCGACATATCCTGCCAGATACTATCCGAAACCGAACCAGGAACGTCCTCTTCGTCCGTAAAATCGATTTCAGCTTCGATCATCGCCCGCGCATGGAGTAGGCGCTTCTGCCAGCCCTCATACACCCCCTTCAAAGCGCCCGAGGCCTGTGAAAGCGCCAGTATTCGCTGAGCTTCCGTCTGCGACGCAATGAGATCCGCGAGGCCTTCCGCCTCGGTCAGGTCGAACTTTCCATTGGCGAAAGCCCGCTTTGAAAACTCGCCCGCCTCAGCCAACCGAAAACCATCACAACCCGACAACTCTTCCAGAAGTCGATCTACAACGGCCCGTCCGCCATGAAGATGGAATTCAGCGACATCTTCACCCGTGAAACTGCCGGGACCCGGAAACCAGAGAACGAGCCCCCTGTCGATCTCCATATCATTGCGGCTGCGAATCGAACGAAGCGCCGCCTCTCGCGCCTCCGGCAATGAACCTGACAACGCTTTCACCGCATCGCCCGCGCCAGGACCGGAAACCCGCACGACCGCGACACCGGACGGAAGACCGCCGCTCGACAATGCATATATGGTTTCCATATCCTTAAAGGCCCGACGCGACAAAGGAAGCTGAATTGACGGATGCCCTGCACAACAGGCTCGCGGACGCCGCCAGCCCGTATCTACTGCAACACAAGGACAACCCTGTCCACTGGCAGCCCTGGGACGAGGCCGCGCTCGCAGCGGCAAAAAACCTCGACCGGCCGATCCTTCTATCCATCGGCTACGCTGCCTGTCACTGGTGCCATGTCATGGCGCATGAGAGCTTCGAAGATACCGACGTCGCGAAGCTGATGAACAGCCTCTATGTCAACATCAAGGTCGATCGCGAAGAGCGGCCGGATATCGACCAGCTCTATATGGCCGCCCTGACCGCCATGGGAGAACAGGGCGGATGGCCGCTGACCATAGTGCTGACACCGGACGGAAAACCATTCTGGGGCGGCACCTATTTCCCGAAACAAGCCCGCTACGGACGGCCCGGCTTCATCGACGTTCTTGTCCAGGTCGAAACTGCTTGGCGCCAACGCCGCGACGACATAGACGCAAATGCCGATCGCCTGCAGGCGCATTTGCAAAACCAGCTCGCAGGCGCCGCGACGCCCGCTACGCTGACCCCGGAAACGATCCGCAGCTTCTCCAAACGTGTCGCGACGCTGTACGATCCTGATCACGGCGGCCTGAATGGCGCGCCGAAATTTCCGAACGCACCATTTCTCGAAACCCTTTGGCGAGGGTGGTTGCGCGACGGCGACGAAGACGCTCGGGACCGGTTTCTCGAGACGGTTACCGCCATCGCACTCGGCGGGATCTATGACCACCTCGGTGGCGGCCTCGCGCGCTATTCCGTCGACGGCCAATGGCTGGTGCCGCATTTCGAGAAGATGCTCTACGACAATGCCCATTTCATCCGCCACTGTATCTGGGCGCATTCGCAGACGCAGTCCGATTTGTTCCGGTTACGAATCGAGGAAACCATTGGCTGGCTGCAACGGGAAATGACGATGCCCGGCGGCGGATTTGCGGCCAGCCTCGACGCGGACTCCGAGGGCGAGGAGGGCAAGTACTATGTATGGTCTCTGCCTCAGATCGAGGAGATCCTCGCCGGCTCAACCGAGGCTTTTGTGTCGGACTACGACGTCACGCGCGGCGGTAACTGGGAAGGAACCAATATCCTCAACCTCTCGACCCTCCGCGCTGATCCCGACGAAGCCGCAAGAGTCATCGCTCATCATTCGAAAAGCCGCGAAGCCATGCTAGCCCACCGCCTCGGTCGCATACCACCCGGCCAGGACGGGAAAATACTCGCCGACTGGAATGGTTATGCAATTCGGGCCATCGCCGAAGCGGCACGTTATTTCGGATCCGAATCCTGGACCGCGCTGGCGACCGGGCATTTTCGGGCCCTGATGGAAAGGATGTTGTCGGACACCCGGCTCTCCCATGTCTTTGATGGCGAGAAAGCCAGCGAGTTCGGTTTCGCGACCGACTACGCCGCCATGATCAGCGCAGCTCTCGCTCTGTATGAAACGACATCTGACACCGAATTTCTGGAAAAGGCGCTGAAGCTGGCAGGTTTGCTCAAGCAAAATCATTTCGATTTCGAATCGAGTCGGGGATTCTGGATGCAGGAGCAGAACCGCTCTGATACCCCCATGCTGACCTGGGACGATCTCGATGAAGCGAATCCATCGGCGACGGCACAAATTCTCGAAGCGCTTTCACGTTTGGCGCTTGCCACAGACGACATCGAGCTAACCGGCTTGACCGACAAATTGATGGCGCAGGCCGCAGGACGCATCATGCAAAGCCGGTTCGGCCAGGCAGGCTTTCTCAACGCCGCGGACACTGTGCACGCCTCGCGCAAACTGGTCGTCGTCGGAGACAGCGCCGAGACCGAAACCCTATGGTCCTGGACGACGCGTCACCCCGACCCGCGCCGACTGGATGTGTTCCTTGCTGCAGGTACCGACAATCCGCAATTTCAGGACAAAGGCGCTTACCTCTGCGCTGAAATGAAATGTTCGCCGCCGGTCAAGACCGACGGCGAACTCGAAAGGCTTCTGAAAAGCGCGATATGAATCCGGCTAACGAGCCGGATAATCCAATCAGGCGTTCATCGAATCGAAGAACTCTGCGTTGTTCTTGGTCTGCTTGAGCTTGTCGATGAGGAACTCGATCGCGTCCGTTGTACCCATCGGCGCGAGAATGCGGCGCAAAACGAAGATCTTCTGCAGATCCTGACGCGGAATAAGCAGGTCTTCCTTGCGGGTACCGGATTTGAGCACGTCGATCGCCGGGAAGGTGCGCTTGTCGGCAACCTTGCGGTCAAGGACGATTTCCGAGTTACCGGTGCCCTTGAACTCCTCGAAGATCACTTCGTCCATGCGGCTACCGGTATCGATCAGCGCCGTCGCGATGATCGTCAGCGACCCGCCTTCCTCGATATTACGCGCGGCACCAAAGAAACGCTTCGGACGCTGCAGGGCGTTGGCATCGACACCGCCGGTCAGCACCTTGCCCGAAGAGGGCACAACGGTGTTGTAGGCGCGACCGAGGCGGGTGATCGAATCGAGCAGGATGACGACGTCGCGGCCATGCTCGACCAGTCGCTTGGCCTTTTCGATGACCATTTCCGCGACCTGGACGTGACGGGATGCCGGCTCGTCGAAGGTGGAGGACACGACCTCTCCCTTCACCGAACGCTGCATGTCGGTCACTTCTTCCGGGCGCTCGTCGATCAGAAGCACGATCAGGTAGCATTCCGGATGGTTGGCCGTGATCGAATGGGCGATGTTCTGGAGCAGAACGGTCTTACCGGTCCGCGGCGGCGCCACGATCAGGCCACGCTGGCCCTTACCCAGCGGAGCCACCAGATCGATGACGCGCGCCGAATTGTCCTTCGTCGGCGCACCGTCGATTTCCATGTTGAACCGCTCGTCCGGATAGAGCGGCGTCAGATTGTCGAAATGGCTCTTGTGACGAATCTTTTCCGGGTCTTCGAAATTGATCGTGTTGACCTTGAGAAGCGCGAAATAGCGTTCGCCTTCCTTCGGACCCCGGATCGGACCCTGAACCGTGTCACCGGTCTTCAGGGAGAAGCGACGGATCTGCGATGGCGAGATGTAGATATCGTCCGGGCCCGGCAAGTAGTTCGCGCTGGCCGAACGCAGGAAGCCGAAACCGTCCTGCAGGATTTCGACGACACCGTCGCCGATGATTTCGACATCGTCCGCGGCCAGTTTCTTCAGGATCGCAAACATCAATTCCTGTTTGCGCATCGTGCTGGCGTTCTCGACCTCGAGGCTCTCGGCGAATTCGACGAGATCCGTGGCGGACTTGTTCTGGAGGTCCTGTAGTTTCATTTGTTGCATGAAAACGTGCTTTGTTCTTGGAAGAAAAATGGAAGAAGGGAAGTCGGCCCGTAGAAAGGGGAGGGGAATCCCGGGGCGCGTTTACCTTCACATAAGCCGTAGCCAATTCGACTTCAAGTCACTTTTGATGAAGCAGTCAGGCGAAGGGTTTGACGATAACAAGCACGACGATGGCGATCATCAGCAGCGTCGGGGCTTCGTTCATCATGCGCCAGTAGCGCGGTTTCCGATCATTGCGATCCTCGGCGAAGAGCCGCACCGCACGCGAAAAGATGCCGTGCACGGCCGACAATGCGAGAACGCAGGCCAGTTTGGCATGGAACCACCCGTCCATAAGAAAGCCGCCGGACCAAGCCAGCCACAATCCCACGGCCCAGGCGATGACCATCGCCGGATTCATGATCACCCGTAACAGCCGACCTTCCATCACCTTGAACGTCTCGCTCTGCTGCGAACCAGGTTCTGTATCCGCGTGGTAGACGAAAAGCCGGGGCAAATAGAGCATGCCCGCCATCCAGGCGATGATCGCGATCACATGGAGCGCCTTGATCCAGAGATAGAGCCCGTCCGGATCCAGCCAGAAGATCAGCGCCGCAAGCAGGCCGAAAACAACCAGCGCGATGACCGCGCGTTTCGCCGCTTTGCGGCCGCTCTGCGCGGAAATCTCGCTCATGCGTTGCCCCGCACGCGATCGACCAGATAACCGACATCATCCGGGTCCGCCTGCGGCGTCACCCCATGGCCGAGATTAAAAATCAAAGGTCCGTTGCCAAGCGCATCGAGAATACGGTCGACACCTTCGCGGATCGCGTCACGGCCCGCCACTAGCCGCAACGGATCGAGATTGCCCTGAATCGGTCCCTCTTTCTGAAGCTCCGCCGCAAACGAGAATGGCACGGTCCAGTCCAGACCCAGCGCATCGACACCGGTTTTTTCCCGATAGCCCCGGTAAAGGCTACCGGCGCCCTTCGGGAATCCGATGATCTTCGCGTCCGGCCTTACCGCACGCACCTTCCCGACAATCCGCTTCATCGGCTGGACGCAAAAAGCATCGAAACAATCCTCGTCGAGGACACCAGCCCAGCTATCGAAAATCTGGACGGCATCCGCGCCATTCTCGAATTGCTGCAAAAGATAGTCCGCAGACATATCCGCAAGCAGGTCAAGCAATCGCATCATCGAAGCCCGGTCGCGATAACCGAAAAGGCGCGCCGGCGCCTGGTCCGGTGTCCCATGCCCCGCGATCATGTAGGTGGCGACGGTCCAGGGCGCACCGGAAAACCCCAGAAGCGTCGTTTCCTCCGGCAATTCCTGCCGCAAGCGCTTCACCGTTTCATAAACCGGCGCCAGATGATCATGCATGCCCGATGGATCGAGTTTCGCGATACCCTCCGCATTGATCGGATCCATCTGCGGTCCTTCGCCCTGCACGAAACGAACATTGCGTTTCAACGCATCGGGGAGAACCAGAATGTCCGAAAACAGGATCGATGCGTCAAAGGCATAACGCCGTATCGGCTGCAGGGTCACTTCCACGGCCAGATCCGGGGTGTAACAGAGATCGAGGAAGCCTTTCGCGGTCGCTCTCGTTTCCCGGTACTCAGGCAGATAACGACCGGCCTGGCGCATGATCCAGACAGGCGGAGGACTGAGCGTCTCTCCGTTCAGGACCTTCATGATCTTCCGCTCGACAGCCATTATCCCCGTTTCCTCGCTTACTTTCTTTTCCATAAAATATGTCAGCGAAGCTGATTGATGATTCTATGAGTCTGTGAATAGCAGGTATCGCCACTTATGCAGAAGCCGGGATCGACCACCGCGACAATTCGGCCGCGGGAAACAAGGCCATATCTGCCTGTGAATCAATGTGGATGAATTTCCATCGTAAATTCAGAGAGTTAGATTACGTTGTCCGAAGCTGGCTGTGGATAGTTTCCGCAATTCGTGGCAAGGACGTATCATCCACACAATTCCCCACAGTGGACAGAACGCCGTCTGACGGGTGTGAATTGTGCATGACCATCACTTTCGTTTCGAGCCGGACGGTCCGGTGATGTCGGAGCGCGAATTGTCCACAGTCTCTCCCGTGTGAGGTCGCGGCGGACCAACTTGCAAAAACCGGTTCAAGCGTCTAACCGCCTGCCCAACAGAAAGAGATGAGATGTCCATCGTTCTAGCGTCCACCAGCCCGTTTCGTGCTGCGATCCTGATGAATGCCGGCATCGGGTTCAGGGCGGAGGGGTCAAACATCGATGAGCGCGCCGTCGAGGCTCCGCTGCTCGAGGCCGATGCGACGCCCGAAGATGTCGCCGCCATTCTCGCAGAAGCCAAGGCACTCGATGTTTCCGAGCGCAATGCCGGCGCGCTTGTCCTCGGCGGCGATCAGACCCTGTCGCTGGAAGGTGAGCTGTTTCACAAACCGGCGGACATGGAAGAAGCGCGTCGCAACCTCCTGCGCTTTTCCGGCAAGACCCATCAATTGTGGAGCGCGCTGGCGCTCGCGCGCGACGGTGAAACGATCTGGCGGCATGTATCGGTCGCACATATGACGATGCGACCGCTCACGCCGGATTTCATCGGACGCTACCTCGCATCCGTCGGCGACAGCGCCCTGTCCAGCGTCGGCTGCTACCAGTATGAGGGCGAGGGCATCCAGCTGTTCGAGCGCATCGAGGGCGACTATTTCACGATCATCGGTCTGCCGCTTCTTCCGCTTCTCGCAAAACTGCGCGAGTTGGGGGAAATCGATGGCTAACGCGCCTCGTGCCTTCGTGGCCGGGCATCCGGTCGGTCACTCGCGCTCGCCGCTGATTCACGGAAGCTGGCTGATGCGCTACGGGATCGACGGCGTCTATAGCGCCGTGGATGTCGCGCCGGAAGATTTCGCTGCGCTTCTCATCGACATCCGCGCAGGGCGATGGACCGGTGGAAATGTCACGATCCCTCACAAGGAGCGGGCTTTCGAACTTGTCGATCGACGCGATGCCGCTGCAGAGGCCATCGGCGCGGTCAACACGCTGTGGATGGACGGTGAGGAGCTGGTCGGCGGCAACACCGACGCCTATGGCTTCGCGGCCAATCTCGATCAGAGCCTCGCCGGTTGGCGTGACGGCTCGTCGGCTTTGGTGCTGGGCGCCGGCGGTGCGAGCCGCGCGGTCCTGCATGCGTTGATCGAAGCAGGCTATGAACGGATCGACGTCGTCAACCGGACTGTCCCGCGCGCTCAACAACTCGCCGCCCGGTTCGGAGAAGCTGTTTCGGCGCATGGCTGGGACGAAGCGGACAACCGGCTCGCTGAGGCCGATCTCATCGTCAACACGACTTCGCTGGGCATGGAAGGCCAGCCGCCGCTGCCGCTCGACATTACGCGGGCGCGGACTTTCGCCATGGCGACCGACATCGTCTATGTGCCGCTGCAAACGCCCTTCCTCGAAATGGCGTCGCGCGCGGGCCTGCGCACCGCAGACGGACTCGGCATGCTGCTTCATCAGGCGGCGCCCGGCTTCGAGCACTGGTTCGGAACCTGGCCGGAAGTGGATGACGTGCTGCGCAATCTCGTCATCGCGGATCTCGACAAGGCTGCTCACGGATGATCGTCGTCGGATTGACCGGTTCGATTGGCATGGGAAAATCGACCACGGCAAAAATGTTCGCCGACGAAGGCGTGCCTGTCCATGACGCGGATGCAACCGTTCATGCGCTCTATTCAGGCAAGGCCGCGCCTCTGATCGAGAAAGCGTTTCCCGGAACGGTGAAGGACGGCGTCGTCGATCGTTCGGAGCTTGGCAAGCACGTCGTCGGCAATGCAGATGCGATGGCAAGGCTCGAAGCCATCGTCCATCCTTTGGTACGCGAAGCGGAAATCGAATTCCTCGACAAGGCGCGCGCCGAAAACCGGCCCTTCGTTATCCTGGACATTCCGCTGTTGTTCGAAACCGGTGGCGACAGCCGCGTCGACCGGATCGTCACGGTTACCGCGCCGGCTCAGGTGCAGCGCGAGCGTGTCATGAGCCGGCCCGGCATGACGGAAGAACGGTTTGAGGCCCTGCTCGCGCGCCAGACGCCCGATGCGGAAAAGAGACGCCGCGCCGACTTCATCATCGACACGTCGCTTGGCATGGACTGCGCCCGCGCCAAGGTACGCGACCTTGTCTCCGTGCTGTCCGCCGGCGGCCGCGAAAAACGGCGCGCCGAAGCCGACTAAGCGTTGGATGAGCGTGTCGCCCCATTGAGGGCTTTCGCGACGATGACCATGATATGGTCTGGAGCAGGGATGACGACATGCGGGAAATCATATTCGATACCGAGACCACCGGCCTCGACGCGAAAAACGACCGGATCATCGAGATCGGCGCGGTGGAACTGGAAAACCGGTTTCTGACCGGGCGGACGTTTCATGTCTTCGTGAACCCGGACGGGCGGGAGGTCCATCCGGAGGCGCTGGCCGTTCACGGGATTTCCAATGAACAGCTTGCCGACAAGCCGAAATTCGCCGAAGTCCTTCAAGGTTGGCTCGACTTCACCGAGGGCGCGACCCTGATCGCGCACAATGCGAGCTTCGATGTGGGCTTTTTCAACGCGGAATATGCCAGGCTCGGTTTTGGTCCGGTCGACCCGGACCGTGTCGTCGACAGCTTGCACCTCGCCCGTCGCAAACACCCGATGGGCCCCAATTCGCTCGATGCGCTCTGCAAGCGATATCGCATCGACAACTCGATGCGCGAGAAGCATGGCGCCCTGCTCGACAGCGAATTGCTGGCGGAAGTCTATATCGAACTGGTCGGCGGCAAGCAGGCCAAGCTTGGCCTGGAAGTCGAGGAATCGGCCGATCAAACGGCGCAGGAAACCGATGGCGGTTCCGCAGGCGGGGTGAAACTGCGCCCGAGGCCGGAACCGCTTCCGTCACGCCTGAGTGAACAGGAAGTCGCCGCCCATGCCGAGATGGTAGCCCGGCTCGGCGAAAGCGCGATCTGGAACGCCGGAAAATGAAAAGGGCGGCAGAGCCGCCCTTCTGACAAATCCGATTGAGCCGAAGCCGATCAGGCCTGGGCTTTCTGCTTGCTCTGTTCTTCAGCCATGCGGCGCTGGAACATCTGCGCGAAATCGACCGGATCGATCATCAGCGGCGGGAAGCCGCCATTGCGGGTGCACTCGGCGATGATCTGGCGCGCGAAGGGGAAGAGCAGCCGCGGGCATTCGACGAACAGCACCGGAAGGACGTGTTCCTGCGGGAAGTTGGCCACGCGGAAAACGCCGCCATAAACCAGTTCGACGTTGAACAGGACGTTATCGCCGTCCTCGGCCTTGGCGGTCAGGGTCAGGCTGACATCGTAATCGGTGTCGGCGAGCGGATTGGCCTGTACGTTGACATTGATATTGATCGCCGGCGACTTCTCGCGCGGACGCAGTGACAGCGGCGCGCCGGGGCTTTCGAAAGACAGGTCCTTGACATACTGGGTCAGCACGGAGAGCTGCGGAGCCGCGCCGTTTCCATTGCTGGTTGCTGCACCCGCGGGCTGGTTTTCACCGCCGTTCTTGCCGTCTTCTGCCATGTGGAAAGCCTCTTGTCTGAATAATGAGAGCGCGGTTTTACTCGCGCGGATTGGAGTCGCGGCTGGCTAGCACGGCCCTTGCAGGCTGGCAAGGACAGGGTACCCGCGCCTATCGGTCCTTCGACCACGGACTGTCGTCACTGCCTTCTCCGGAATACTCGTCTTCCGAAAGGTCGATCGTATTGGCGTCATAGCCGGGGCGCGTCTCGTAACGGGTTCCGCCAGCCGATACGACATGAACGCGCGAGCGCGCGAAACGCCACACGGCGTCGCGCAGCGGCGGAACGAAAAGGAGAAAACCGAGCGTGTCGGTAACGAATCCCGGCGTGAGCAGCAGAATGCCCGCGACGAGGATCATGACGCCATGGACGAGATCGCGGCCGGGCATGCGTCCCTGGTCGAGTTCGGTGCGCATCCGCGTCATCAGGCCGAAGCCCTGAACCCGCAACAGGATGGAGCCGATGATCGCCGTCAGGACGACCATGCCGAGTGTCGGAAACACGCCGATTTGCGAGCCGACGGCAATGAACACGCCGATTTCCAGCAGCGGGATGATCAACAGTGCGAACGGAATCAGGGAAAAGGGCATCAAACCGCCTTCTTCGTTAAGCTTTGTGATCTCAATGTAGTTATTCGCGACGCGATTTGAATGCTCGCCATTCATGGTTATATGGAGAGCAGTGGATTTCTCTTAATGCGGGACATTTGATGGAAGGCTCCAACCTCGTCACATTGATATTCGTCGTAGCGGCGGTTTTCGTGTTCCTGCAGCTGCGCAATGTGCTCGGCAAACGCACCGGACACGAGCGCCGGCCTTTCGATCCCTATTCGAGCAAGCGCGAAGCGCCGACCGAGCAGGATGCGGAAGCAGACGGGGAGTCGGACAATGTCATCACTCTTCCCGGACGCGGCGAAATGCGCGCCGATCCGTATCGCGACATCGATCGTGTCGCCAAGCCGGGAACGGATCTCAATACGGGCATGCGCGCCATCAAGGACCGTTCGGCTGATTTCGAGCCGGCCAGCTTCCTGTCCGGGGCCAAGATGGCCTACGAGATGATCGTCATGTCGTTCGCCGACGCCGATCGCAAGACACTGAAAAATCTCCTGTCGAACGAAGTCTATGATGGATTTGCCGCGGCCCTCGATGAACGCGAGGCCAAGGGCGAAACCGTGCAGTCGAGCTTTATCGGCATCGACAATGCGGACATCATCGCGGCGGAGATGCGCGACGATGACGCGCTGGTCACCATTCGCGTGGTTAGCCAGCTCATCTCGGCGACCCGTGACAAGGACGGCAACGTGATCGACGGCGATCCGGACGCGGTCGTGGAGGTCAAGGACGTGTGGACCTTCGCGCGAGATACCCGCGACCGCGATCCGAACTGGCGGCTGGTCGCCACCGAATCCGAAGACTGACATCACCGCGTCGTGTGGAGACTTCGCCCCATTTCCTTTTCCGGCTTGCCGGGATGGGGCGAGGATGATGTTTCGCAGGCATTGGCGGCGTTTGCCCGCCATGCCGGCCGACCCGCGGATGAGGCGTACCGGCGAGGATCGATCGGCGTGTCACCGGAAAGCCTTTGCGCGCTGTACGAAGCTGCCGGCGAAAAATCCGCCAGGGAAAATCCTCGCGGTTTCTTCGAGGACAATTTCGACTGCTACGCACTTGCCGACGATAATGGCGGGCGCGGCTTCGTAACCGCGTTCTACGAACCTGAAATCGATGCCTCCCGCGACCGGACGGCGCGGTTCGATACGCCGTTTTACCGGCGGCCGTCCGATCTTGTTGCGGTAACGTCGGAAAACCGGCCCTCCGAATGGGATTCCGAAATTCGTTTTGCCCGTCTCATGTCTGACGGGACACTCGAAGCCTATCCGGACCGAAAGCGGATCGAGGAGGGCTTTCTGGACCACAAGGGCCTGGAAATTGCCTGGGTCGAGGATCCCGCCGATGCCTTCTTTGCGCACATACAGGGCGCGGCACGGTTGAAATTCGCCGATGGTTCCGTCATGCGCATCACCTATGACGGCAAGACCGGCCACGCCTTTACCGCAATCGGCAAACGACTCGTCGAGCGCGGCGAGATCGCGCCGGATGCGGTTTCAATGGCGGCGATCCGTTCCTTGCTCGCCGCGCATCCGGATCGGGCGCGCGCGCTGATGCAGGAGAACCGCTCCTTTATCTTTTTTCGCGAGGCCCGGGTCGCAGACGCCGATGCCGGTCCGGTCGCCGCCGCCAAGGTCCCGCTGACGGCCGGCCGGTCGCTTGCCGTGGACCGCCTGATTCACACATTCTCCACGCCGGTTTTCGTTTCGGCGGATGCGGTCAATGGCGAAGCCTGGGCGAAGTTGATGATCGCGCAGGACACCGGCAGCGCAATCGTCGGTCCGGCGCGTGGCGATCTCTTCATGGGCTCCGGGGAGGAAGCGGGTCATCGCGCGAGCGCGGTCCGGTCGCCTGCCGATTTCTTCCTGCTGGTTCCGAAATCCGCTGCGATCGAGCCCGGCAGAGTGGTCGCGCCATGAAGGACGGCAAGACGCGACGCAAACTGAGTGATGAAGAGACCATACTCTGGTACCGCGTGGAGCGGACGGTGACGCCGCTGCGGGACCGGGCTGTTGTTCGTCCCGAATTCAATCAGGACGAAATGGCACGGGAATTCCGCGAGGCGCTGTCCGGCGGGGACCAATCGCCGAAGCCTGAAAAGAGCCGCGCCGCCGATATTCGCTCGCCGATCCAGCATGTTCACCGGCCGCCGGCGCCGAAATCGCGAAAACCCGAACCGCTGATCGACCGGCCAACCACCCGCAAAATCGCCAAGGGCCGGATTTCCATCGATTCCCGTGTCGACCTTCATGCCATGACACAAGACCAGGCGCATGACCGGCTCTATGCGTTTCTAGCCAGTGCCAGGTCGCGGGGCGACCGCCACGTTCTTGTCGTCACCGGAAAGGGCCGGTCTCCCGGCAGCGAGGGAGTGTTGAAACGAATGGTGCCTGTCTGGCTCAATGGCCCGCGTTTTTCGGAACTGGTGAGTGGATACTCCTCAGCGAGTCGTCATCATGGTGGCGAGGGGGCGATCTATGTCCGGCTTCGGCGGCTTTCGCGGCCGGACGGGAGTATGCGCCGATGACGCCATTCGGGGAACGCCTGCGCCAGCTTCGTGCCGAAAAAGGCATCAGTCAGAAGGAGATGGCCGAAAAGGTCGGCGTATCGGCGGCCTATCTGTCGGCGCTCGAACACGGCCATCGCGGCGTCCCTTCCTGGGTGCTGCTCCAGCGGATCATCGCCTGTCTCAATATCATCTGGGACGAAGCGGACGAATTGCAGCGGCTTGCGCTGCAGTCGCACCCGAAGGTCACGATCGATACGTCGGGCCTCAATCCGATGGCGACCGAACTCGCCAATCTTCTGAAACAGTCGATCGGAGATTTGCGTCCGGAAGACCTCGACCACCTGATGCATCGCATCAAGGTGTTGCTCAATCGCCCGGACCGGATGTCTTGAACGCCGGTATCAGTTGTCCAGCAGCGCCCGCAATTCGTCTTCGCGGTCGTTGATCATCCAGCCATAGTAGTTTTCTTCCGGATAGACCGTCTTGCCCGAGCGCTTGTTGCGCCGCGCAAGCTCGCGTGCCCGACCGGCGGCGTCGCCGGTATTATAAAGCGTTGCGGTGAGGCCCGGATTGGCGGAGATGTCGAAATCCGCGATCTCGCGGTAATCGTCTATCGCGCTCGCCAGCGTGGCGGCGATGTAGGGCACGGTCTCTTTCGGGTCCATGATCGCCTTGTAGACGTCCTTGCCGTCGGTGTGTGACAGCTTGCGCGCGCCTGTCACCGCATTGACGCGATCGGTCATCATCAGGGCGGTCAGGGGGTTGAGCTGGCCGAGACCGAATGTCTGTCCGGCATAAAAGGGCTGGAAGAAGACGGCGCTGAACCGGTCGTTCGGAAACGCCTTGCCGTCGACCTTCTTGCCTCGGAACTTCGCATTCCAGACATCCTCGCGACAGGTCCAAATCGCTTTGCTGCCGGTCAGCTCATTGCATTTGTCGAATTGCGGCCTGGCGATGAAATCGTCGATTTCCTCGCCGTCATACTGAAAGTCGATCGAACCCTTCAGGTAGGAAATCGCCTTGATGTAGTAGGTTTGGGCACGGTCATAGGCGTCCACATTGTAGGTGTGCTCGCCGACGATGGCTCCGATCATGTGAATCGGATCGATGCCGAAGTCTTTGGCGGCGTCCTTGATCCGCGCGATCAGCCGGCGGTCGCGACGCAACAGGCCGAGAACCTTCTCGTATTTCCTGTCGAAGGTGGTCTTGAGCGCCTTGGTCCGGTTTTTCGACGCTCCGGGGATCGACGGCTGTTCCGAATTGCGATTGCCGGGCTCGACCTTGGTTACGGCAGCGGCCGGCGTCGCGGCCAGCGTCAGGGCCACGAACATACCTGCCGTTAATGATCGGAATGACGACATCATTTGGTTTTCCGCCAGCGCGCCCCTCATTTGCTAGTAAGAAATGCGCCGGCAGGAGTCGAGAGTTTGCCGCAACGAAAATCCGGCTATGGCCGTTCGGTCACAGTATGTAGCGCGACAGATCCGCATTGCGCGCCAGGTCACCGATCTGCTTGCGGACATAGTCGCCGTCGATGATGAATTCCTCGCCCGACTTGTCCGGCGCCTCGTAAGAAATCTCGTCGAGCACGCGCTCCATGACAGTCTGGAGCCGTCGCGCGCCGATATTCTCGATCGTCGAATTCAGGTCGACGGCAATGTCCGCCAGCGCGTCGATCGCGTCATCCGTGAAGGTGATGGTGACGTCCTCGGTCTTCATCAGCGCGACATACTGCTTGATGAGGCTGGCCTCGGTTTCTGTCAGAATACGGCGGAAGTCGTCGCGCTCCAGCGCCCTCAATTCGACGCGGATCGGAAGGCGGCCCTGCAGTTCCGGAAGCAGGTCCGAGGGCTTCGAGACGTGGAAGGCGCCCGACGCGATGAACAGGATATGGTCGGTTTTCACCGGACCGTATTTCGTAGCGACGGTCGTGCCCTCGACAAGCGGCAGCAAGTCGCGCTGGACGCCTTCGCGGCTGACACCGGCGCCATACCGGCCTTCCGACGCGGCGATCTTGTCGATCTCGTCGAGGAAGACGATGCCGTCATTTTCCGCCGAACGCAGCGCTTCCTGGGTAATCTGTTCCTGGTCGAGCAGTTTGTCGGATTCGTCGGCAACCAGCATGTCGTGCGACTCGCGCACAGTCGTTTTGATCGTTTTCGTCTTCGCGCCGCCGAACGCCTTGCCCAGCATGTCGTTGAGATTGATCATGCTGATATTGCCGCCGGGCATGCCCGGGATTTCGAAGCCCGGCATTCCGCCCGAAGCCGTGTCGGCGACCTCGACCTCGATTTCCTTGTCGTCGAGCAGCCCGTCGCGCAGTTTCTTGCGGAAGCTTTCCTTGGTCGCCGGGCTCGCGGTCGGTCCGACGAGCGCGTCGAGCACGCGCTGTTCGGCATTGACATGCGCCTTGGCCTTGACCTCTTCGCGCTTTCTCTCGCGCACCAGCGTGATGCCGGCCTCGACGAGATCGCGGATGATCTGCTCGACGTCGCGGCCGACATAGCCGACCTCCGTGAACTTGGTCGCCTCGACCTTGACGAAGGGTGCGCCCGCCAGCTTCGCGAGGCGGCGCGAGATCTCGGTCTTGCCCACACCGGTCGGCCCGATCATCAGGATGTTCTTCGGCATGACCTCGTCGCGCAGCGTGCCTTCGAGACGCTGCCGCCGCCAGCGGTTGCGCAGCGCGATTGCGACCGCGCGCTTGGCGTCCTGCTGGCCGATGATGAAGCGGTCGAGTTCGGAAACGGTTTCCCGCGGAGAGAATTCAGACATGGGCACTCACGATTTGATGGGAGGCAGTTTCGAAAGCAGCGATGTGGGTAGCGTCGAGCCGACAATCAAGCGCCGGATGCGCTGCCAGCCGGCGCCGAAGAGGATGATCAGCGCGCCGATCACCAGCAGGATCAGGGCGAATGGCGGGATTCCCGTCGTGTTCGCGGCGCTGTTCACCAGATAGTAGATCCCAAGCGATCCGAAATAGGCAAGCGTGGGGATCAGCAGCGACCGCCTGTCGATGGCGAGTGCCACATAGACGAATGCCGCGATCAGCACGCCGAGCATGATCGATGCGGATGCCCCCGGCTCGATCTCGCCGAAGACGACATCCTGGCCCGTCGCCAGAATAAAGAGGGGATGGACGAGAAGCGGCGCCGAGATGACATGCAGCCAGAAGGCGCAGTCCGACCATATCGTGAAGCGTTCGCGGTCGTGCAGATCGAGCGCCAGCCCGACCCCGAACACGAGGAACCCGCAGATGAGCGGGACATAGAGCGCTCTCGCTAGAACGTCGGGGATCTGCTCCATGGTCGGAAGCAGCATTTGGCCATCGACCACGCCGTCGTAGAAATAAAGCGTCGTCAGGAAAAAGGCCGCGCCGGTGAAGGACAACGCCAGGACCGCAGCCATGATCGGCACCCGGAAACGGGCGAAATAGATGATCGCAGCAATCGCGGTGCCGCCGAACAGGATGGCCGCGACCAACTCGGCCTGCGGGCGCAAGCCGGCCAGTTGCAACGGGTTTTCGACACCTGCCAGACCGAAACGGGTCTCCAGATAGTTGCCGAGAAGAAAGAGTATGGCGGCGATGAAGCCGAGCCCCAGAACCGTGCTCGACAGACGCATCCTCCGCTGGCGGGTGACGAATTCGGCGACCAGCCACGCGAAAACGCCGAGAATGGCCGCGATCACGGGGGTGGAAAACTGCGAGACCGATTGCAGCGCGAACAACCCGCCGGCGAACAGCAGCAGGATGCCGATCGTCACGAAGAGATCGTTTCCGCCTCCGACAAGCCGCATCGGCTCGTCATTGGTTATCGTATCGTCACTGCCCCGATCGATCGGTTCGGTCGCCAGCGCAACGAGCCTGTCGCGCTGGTCCGCGGTGATGATGCCGTGCTCCACGGCGTGTGACAGCGTGTTCTGGGAAATCATCCCTCTATCTCCGCGAAGCGTTCCGAGGTGATTGTCATCAGCACTGTTACACCTGATCCGTGTGGATAGCGGCCATACTCGCGAAATCCGACCTTTTCATAGGCGCGGATCGCGCGCGAATTGGCTTCATCGGGATCGATCACGACGGTTTCGTGCCCTTCGGCGAAAAGCCGGGCGAGGAAAGCGCGCAACACTGCGGTGCCGATGCCCCTGCCGAGGAGCTCTGGCCGGCCGAGTGACAAATCCACGCCGACCGCCGTCCTTGGCAGCTCGAGCAGCCACGGCGCTTCGGCGCCATGACCGCTGTCGACCTCGTTGCCGACGGACCAATACTGGATATAGCCTGCCGGATCGCCCCACCATTCGTTCATGGGCGGGTTTTCCAGCCAATGTTGCAGCATCGGATAGTCGGCGGGCGTCATCGCCGCGAATGCGATCAATGGCGTGTCAGTCGGCATCCAGGCTTTCAACGATCACGTTGCCGTTCGTGTAAACGCAGATCTCTCCGGCGATCTGCATGGCGCGCCGGGCGATGGCTTCGGCATCCATGTCCGTGTCGATCAGCGCGCGGGCGGCGGCAAGCGCATAATTGCCCCCCGAGCCTATCGCCATCACGCCTTCCTCGGGTTCCAGCACGTCGCCGTTGCCGGTGACACACAGCGATACCGACTTGTCGGCGACCAGCATCATTGCCTCGAGATTGCGCAGATATTTGTCGGTGCGCCAGTCCTTGGCGAGCTCGACCGCAGCGCGCATCAGCTGGCCGGGATATTGCTCCAGCTTCTTCTCCAGCCGGTCGAGCAGGGTGAAGGCGTCGGCGGTCGCGCCTGCGAAGCCGGTGATCACCTCGCCGTCCTTGCCGATGCGGCGGACCTTGCGGGCATTGCCCTTCATCACCGTCTGACCAAGGCTGACCTGTCCGTCGCCGGCGATGATCACCTTGTCGCCCTTGCGTACGGTGACGATGGTCGTGGCATGCATCGTGCCGTAGGGATTCTCGTCCTTGCTCATGGTCCGTCCTTTGCAGGGCGTTTCCGGGCGAAGCGAAATCCGGCTCGCCGTTCGGAAACGCGATTATAAACTGGCGCGGGCGCGACGGCCCTGTTTCGTTCCCGCTATGTAAGCGGGCCGTCGGCAAATGCAAACGCGCTGGCGATACGCTGGCATTTGCCCCGAACCCTTGTTATGAGGCGCAGTCGCCGAGAAAAAGGGGCATTCGCCATGACCGCGCGCACGGCTGAAATCAGCCGCAAGACAAACGAGACCGCCATTTCCGTCGCAGTCGATCTGGACGGAACCGGCAAGCATGAGATGAAGACCGGTATCGGTTTTTTCGACCACATGCTGGACCAGCTCGCGCGCCATTCGCTGATCGACATGACGGTCAATGCCGAGGGCGATCTGCACATCGACGACCACCACACCGTGGAGGATACCGGCATCGCGCTCGGACAGGCTCTGGCGAAGGCGCTTGGCTACCGGCGCGGCGTGACGCGCTATGCGAGCCTCGATCTAGCCATGGACGAAGCGCTGACGCGCGCCGCCATCGACGTGTCGGGTCGGCCCTTCCTGGTATTCAGGGTCGACTTTCCGACCCAGAAGATCGGCACGTTCGACACCGAACTGGTGCGCGAATTCTTCCAGGCATTCGCCCAGAATGCGGGGATCACGTTGCATGTCGAGAATTTCTACGGCGCCAACAGCCATCACATCGCCGAGACCTGTTTCAAGGCCGTGGCGCGGGTGCTGCGTGCGGCCGTCGAGATCGATCCGCGTCAGGCGGACGCGATCCCGTCCACCAAGGGCACGTTGAACGGATAGGCCGATATCATGGCGAGCTATGTTGTCATGCAGCGTCGCTCCGGGGCACCGTCGCGCCCGGACACGACTTTCGTGCGTGATGAATTCTCCTTTCCCGCGCTGATCGTTCCGCTTGTCTGGCTGGTCTGGCACCGCCTCTGGTTCGCTGCCTTGATGTTGCTGCTCGTTTCCGCCGGGATCGGCATGGCGGGCGAATATATCGCGCCAAGCGCGGCCATGGTTTTTGCGGGTCTGGTCGTCAGTGTCTACGTTGCGCTGGAAGGGCCGGCATGGCGGCTCGCGCGTTTCCGGCGGCTCGGTTATTGCGAGGTCGGCGCGGTGATCGCGTCGAATCTCGACGACGCGGAAATTCGCTGGTTTGCCGGTCGCGGCGCACCGAAATCGGTCGACCGCCCCCGGCCGGCGGCCATGAGATCCGGCGTGCTTCCGCCGCCATTGCCGCCACAATCCGACATGCTGTTCGGCTACGACGATACGGGACGATGAGCGCCATGCGTGTTGCGATAATCGATTATGGCTCGGGCAATCTTCGCTCGGCGGTGAAATCCTTCGAACGCTCGGCGCGTGAGGCAGGTGTTTCCGCCGAGATCGACCTGACCTCTGATGCTGCCCGTGTCGCCTCCGCGGACCGGATCGTCCTGCCGGGCGTGGGCGCCTATGCCGATTGCCGCGCCGGTCTGGATGCGGTGCCCGGCATGGTGGATGCGCTGAACGAGGCGGTCCTCGAAAAAGCCCGCCCTTTCTTCGGCATCTGCGTCGGCATGCAGCTCATGTCGTCGCGCGGGCTGGAAAAGACAGTCACGCAGGGGTTGGGATGGATTGCCGGTGATGTCGTCGAGATGACGCCGTCCGACCCGTCCCTGAAGATTCCGCAGATCGGCTGGAACACGCTGGATCTTGTCCGGTCGCACCCGCTCTTTGACGGCATCGAGACCGGCGAGGACGGGTTGCATGCCTATTTCGTCCATTCCTATCACCTTGCCGCCGAAAACGAGGCGGAGGTGGTCGCCCGCACGGACTATGGCGGACCGGTCACCGCCGCCGTGGTGCGTGACAACATGTTCGGCACCCAGTTTCACCCGGAAAAGAGCCAGAAACTGGGTCTCGCCCTGATTGCCAACTTCCTGAAATGGACGCCGTAAGGCCATGCCCGCAAACAAGATCCTCTTTCCCGCCATCGATCTGAAGGACGGCCAGTGCGTGCGCCTCGTCAAGGGCGACATGGGCCAGGCGACCGTCTACAACCCGGACCCCGCCGCGCAGGCGAAAGCCTTCGAGGACCAGGGCTTCGAGTGGCTGCATGTTGTCGATCTGAACGGCGCGTTCGAGGGCCAGTCGGTCAATGGCGCGGCGGTTGAGGCGATCCTCGCCGCAACGACCAATCCTGTGCAGCTCGGCGGCGGTATCCGCACGCTCGCCCATATCGAGACCTGGCTGGACAAGGGCCTATCCCGCGTCATTCTCGGCACGGTCGCGGTGCGCGATCCGGATCTCGTCATCGAGGTCTGCAGGCAATTTCCCGGCAAGATCGCCGTCGGCATCGACGCGAAGGGCGGCAAGGTTGCCGTCGAAGGCTGGGCCGAAGCCTCCGAACTCGGCGTCATCGAGCTGGCGAAGAAATTCGAGGGCGCTGGCGTCGCCGCGATCATCTACACCGATATCGACCGTGACGGCATCCTGACGGGCATCAACTGGGAGTCGACCATCGATCTGGCCGATGCCGTCTCGATCCCCGTCATTGCGTCTGGCGGATTGGCTTCGATTGCGGATGTCGTCCGCATGACGATGCCGGATGCGGCCAAGCTGGAAGGTGCAATATCCGGCCGTGCGCTCTATGACGGTCGGATCGACCCGGAACAGGCTTTGGCGGTTCTGCGCGGCGAAGGGAGGGGGAAATGACCCTGAAAGCCCGCGTCATCCCCTGCCTCGACGTCGCCGGCGGCCGTGTCGTCAAAGGGGTCAATTTCGTCGATCTGGTCGATGCCGGCGATCCGGTAGAGGCGGCCAAGGCTTATGATGCGGCGGGGGCCGATGAACTCTGCTTCCTCGACATCACCGCCTCCTCCGATGATCGCGAGACGATCTATGACGTCGTCGCCCGCACCGCCGAACAGTGCTTCATGCCGCTGACCGTCGGCGGCGGGGTGCGCGCGGTCGAGGATGTGCGCAAGCTGCTGCTGGCCGGCGCTGACAAGGTCTCCATCAACACGGCTGCCGTGAAACGGCCGGAACTGGTCGCCGAAGCCGCCGACAAGTTCGGCAACCAGTGCATCGTCGTCGCCATCGACGCCAAGGCGGTTGACGAGGGGGACGCCGAGCCGCGCTGGGAAATCTTTACCCATGGCGGTCGCGTGCCGACCGGTATCGATGCGGTGGAGTTCGCGCGTAAGGTGACTGAGCTCGGCGCGGGCGAGATCCTGCTCACCTCCATGGACCGCGACGGCACCAAGATCGGCTACAACATCCCGCTGACGCGCGCTGTGGCCGATGCCGTGCGCGTTCCGGTCATTGCGTCCGGCGGCGTAGGCACGCTCGATCATCTTGTCGAGGGTATTCGCGACGGTCATGCCACCGCCGTGCTTGCCGCCTCGATCTTCCATTTCGGAACCTATACGATCGGTGAGGCCAAGGATCATATGGCCGAAGCCGGCATCGCCGTGCGCCGCGACGCCTGAACGGAAAGAAACAATGACCGATTTCACGCTTGCCGACCTCGAGACAATCGTCGCCGCGCGCGCAGCCTCCGGAGACGAAAGCTCCTGGACGGCGAAACTCGTCGGCAAGGGTATCGAGAAAGCGTCCAAGAAGCTGGGTGAGGAGGCGGTCGAGACCGTGATCGCGGCGATCGGTCAGGATCGCGGACAGCTTGTGGGAGAAACGGCCGACCTGCTATACCATCTCCTTGTCGTCCTCCACATTCGCGGCGTTGCGCTGGACGAGGTTCTGGCAGAACTTGAAAGCCGCACGGGCCGGACCGGGATCGAGGAAAAGACGTCCCGTCCCGGGGAGTAAATCACAGGCAACTTCATGGACCAATCCGTCAAGCGCAGCGGGCACACGGTGCATACCGATCCACTCGACCAGTTGTCGGGCAGCGAGTTGTCGCCCTATCGGCGCTTTTCGGCGGCCAGATGGTCCGAATTCAGGGCCGATACGCCCCTGACACTGACATCGGACGAGGTCATGCGGCTGCGCTCGCTGAACGACCCGGTCGACCTCGAGGAGGTCCGGCGCATTTACCTGTCGATGTCGCGCCTGCTCTATTCCCATGTCGAGGCGTCGCAGAGCCTGTTCGAGCAGCGCAAGACCTTTCTCAATGTCGATGAGGCGATCAAGACGCCTTTCATCATCGGCATCGCCGGATCGGTCGCCGTCGGCAAGTCGACCACGGCGCGTATCCTGAAGGAATTGCTGGCGCGATGGTCGTCCAACCCGAAGGTCGACCTCGTGACGACGGACGGGTTTCTCCTGCCCAACGCCGTCCTGCGCGAACAGGGCCTGATGGAACGAAAGGGTTTTCCGGAGAGCTACGACGTCCCCGCCGTCCTGCGGTTCCTGTCGGCCATCAAGGCGGGCGAGCATTCGGTGCGCGCGCCGCTTTATTCGCACCTCGTCTATGACGTGCTGCCGGACGAATACATAACCATCGACCGGCCGGATATCCTGATCTTCGAAGGGATCAACGTTCTGCAGGTTCGCGACCTGCCGGAGGACGGCAAGATGGTGCCCTTCGTGTCGGACTATTTCGATTTCTCGATCTATATCGATGCCGACGAGGAGCAGATCCACGACTGGTACGTGACCCGCTTCATGCGGTTGCGCGAGACGGCGTTCCGCGATCCGAAGAGTTTCTTTCACCGCTACTCGGAACTGTCGAAGGATTCCGCGCTCGGTATCGCGGAGGGGTTGTGGACCAATATCAACCTGAAAAACCTCAGGGAGAATATCCAGCCGACGCGCCCGCGCGCCGATTTGATCCTCAAGAAGGGCTCCGACCACCTCGTCGAGGAAGTGCTGCTCAGGAAGCTCTGATCGCGATTACGTGGGCTTCGTCACCCGGCGCAGCGTCAGGTTGATGCGTCCGCCATTCTTCAAAAGCGCCGACGTCGCCGGATAGATCCGGTCGACGCCGTGATAGCAAAGCCTGCCCGGTCCGCCGAGCAGGATGACGTCGCCACTGTCCAGCTTGAGCGAGACGGTCCGACCGGATCGTGTGGTCTCGCCGATCCGGAACAGGCAGGTATCGCCGAGCGAGACCGAGAGAACCGGTGCGTCGAAATCCTCCTCGTCGCGGTCCTGGTGGAGACCCATCTTCGCCGTATCCTCGTAGAAATTGACGAGGCATGCCTCCGGCGGATGCGCATAGCCGCTGTAGTCTTCCCAGAGTTTCATGAGGGATGCCGGAATATCGGGCCAGGGCGCGCCGGAAACCGGGTGCGTCGCCTGATAGCGATAGCCGCGCTCCTTGTCGGTGACCCAGCCGAGCGACCCGCAATTGGTCATGCGAACGCTCATTTCCTTGCCGGTGCGCGGCATGCGCGGCGTAAACAGCGGCGCCTTCGTGACGACCGACCGAATGTCCTCGACCAGTCCGCGCTGCTCATCCGGCGACAGACAGCCGGGTATGTGGCGGACACCCTTTGGAAGTACCAGCATGGTCAGGATATGGGTTTCCGGCGGCGAAACGCCATGCGCCGCCGCCGGATTATTCGAGTATCAGCCAGCGTCCGGGATGCGCAGGACCTGCCCGGGATAGATCTTGTCGGGATGGGTCAGCATCGGCGTGTTCGCCTCGAAGATGAGATTGTATTTCGATCCGTTGCCATAGGCCTTCTCGGCAATCGCCCAGAGCGTGTCGCCCTTTTCCACCGTATGGAATTTGGGGTCTCCGGCCGGCGCGTCGGCGACCTTGAGCTCGCTGGCCTCGACCTTGGAAATCCCGAGCGTGTTGCCGACCGCGACGACCGCCTTTTCAAAAATCGACTGGTCTTCAACGGCTCCCTTGATGATCGCGGTATCGCCCTTCACCTCGACTTCCACGCCTTCCGTGCCGAGGGCGTGCGAATCGAGTTCTTTCTTCAGTTCTTTCGCATTTTCCTCTTCATCGTCGCCGAAGCCGAGTTTTTTGCCTGCCGATTTCACGAAATCGAAAAATCCCATCGCAACATCCTTCCCGATAAACTTATAACGCCGCGCCTCGCGACCGGATCGACCTTAATGCGCACAATTGCGGCGGGCTAGTCCTCGGCATCGACGCTGCCGCGCATTTTCTTGATCTGCGCCCGGCCGGCTTTGGCCTTCAGCCGACGTTCGACCGAGCCGCGCGTCGGCCTCGTCTTCTTGCGCGGAGGGGGTGGCGGCTCGAGTGCCTTGAGGACGAGGCCCTTCAGGCGTTCCCGTGCGTCCTCCCGGTTGCGCTCCTGCGCCCGGTGCCGGCTCGCGTGGATGAGGATCGACCCGTCCTTTGCGGCGCGTTTGCCGGCGATCTGGACGAGTCGCTTCAATTGCTGATCGTTGAACACGCCGGCGGAGCCGGGAAAGAAGCGCAGCTGCACGGCGCTCGACGTCTTGTTGACGTTCTGACCGCCGGGCCCGGAGGCGAGCACGAAATCCTCCGTCATCGACCAGCCGGGCAGGATCATCCCGTGCCGGATCGGCAGGTCATCGACGCTCATTGTTCTCGCCCGGGTTCGAATGTCTCATCATGGAGCGAGACGTTAAGCGTTGCACCGGTTCGAAAAAAGCCGTGGCAAAAGAAAAACGGCGTCTGCCGCGAAGCAGACGCCGTGGACTCACCCTTGCGGGCTGCTGTTATTCAGCGGCCTGGAGAAATCGAGGCGCCGCGTCCATCACGTCGAGATCGACATGGTTGGCGAATTTTTCGAAGTTCTCCGTGAACATGCCGGCGAGCTTTTCGGCCTGCAGGTCGTAGGCACGCGGATCGGCCCAGGTCGAGCGCGGATCGAGGATGGCGCTGTCCACGCCTTCGACCGCGACCGGAACGGCAAAGCCGAAATTGGGATCGGTGCGGTATTCCACGTCGTTCAGTTCGCCCGACAAGGCGGCCTTGAGCAGCGCGCGGGTCGCCTTGATCGGCATGCGGTTGCCAACGCCATAGGCGCCGCCGGTCCATCCGGTATTGACCAGCCAGCAATCGACGCCGTGTTTGGCGATCAGGTCGCGCAGCAGATTGCCGTATTCGCTCGGATGGCGCGGCATGAACGGTGCGCCGAAGCAGGTCGAGAATGTCGCTTCCGGCTCGGTTACGCCCTTCTCGGTACCGGCGACTTTCGCCGTGTAGCCGGAAAGGAAGTGGTACATCGCCTGCGCCGGCGTGAGCTTGGCGATCGGCGGCATCACGCCGAACGCGTCGGCGGTCAGCATGATGATGTTGTTCGGCTGGCCGGCCTTGCCGGTCGCGCTGGCATTCGGGATGAAGTGCAGCGGATAGGCGCAGCGCGTGTTCTCGGTCAGCGTGGCGTCGTGGAAATCCGGCATCTTGTTGTCGTCGAGCACGACATTTTCGAGCACGGTGCCGAAGCGCTCCGTTGTCGAGTAGATTTCCGGCTCGGCTTCGCGCGACAGGCGGATTGTCTTGGCGTAGCAGCCGCCCTCGAAGTTGAAGACGCCGTTCTCGCTCCAGCCATGCTCGTCGTCGCCGATCAGCGTACGCGCCGGATCAGCGGAAAGCGTGGTCTTGCCGGTGCCTGACAGGCCGAAGAACACCGCGACATCGCCGTCCGGGCCTTCATTCGCCGAGCAATGCATCGGCATGACGCCCTTTTTCGGCAGGATGTAATTGAGCGCGGTGAAGACCGATTTTTTCATCTCGCCGGCATAGGAGGTTCCGCCGATCAGCACGATCATGCGGGTCAGGTCGACCGCGATCACTGTGCCCGAGCGGCAGCCATGCCGCTCCGGATCCGCCTCGAAGGAGGGAAGATCGATGATCGTCATTTCCGGCACGAAGGCGGAAAGCGTGTCGCGGTCCGGCCGGATCAGCAGGTTGCGGATGAACAGTGAATGCCAGGCATTTTCGGTGATGACGCGCACCGGAAGGCTGTAATCCGCGTCCGCGCCGCCGATCAGGTCCTGGACGAACAACTCCATGCCCTGTGCCTGTTCGAGGAAATCCTCGAGAAGACGGTCGAAGTCCTCCGGCGTCATCGCCTTGTTGTTGTCCCACCAGATGTGGTCATCGACGGTTCCGTCCTTGACGACGAACTTGTCCTTGGCGGAGCGGCCGGTATGCACGCCGGTCTTTGCGACGAGGGCGCCATGTGCGCTGAGCTGCGCTTCGCGGCGGTCGATCGCCTCCTCGTAGAGTTCCGCCTCGGTGAGGTTGTAATAGACGGAGGACGGTGCCCGAAAGCCGTGTTTCTCGAGTCCGTGCGCCGTATTGTACAATCCGTTTGTCTTCATTGTCCTCACCAGTCGGGTCTCTTTTTGGTTGCTCCTGTCGCCGCCAGCAGCCGCGAAAATTTTAAATCTGTTTAAGTCTGCGTTTAAACAGGGTTAGAGCGTGAAACAGAAATAACCATGGATTTCAAATAATTAATCGATTTAATCTTTAAAAAAATAATTTAATCGGTTCAAGTTGTGCGTAAAAGACGTAGTTGGGAGCCTTGTCGTACGGCAATTTGTCGGAGCGCACCGGTTTCATCGTCCGCCCATGGAAAGGGGCGCTCCATGACACCAGTTGCGTTCTGTGCCACATTTTGCGCCAAGTTTCGGCGTCAACCGCTCACCTTCTGGAGGCGAGCAAGGGACAAGGCGTTATGGCTGGGGAGAATTTCAGCATGCAGACAGTTGCGCTGGTCGATGACGACCGGAACATCCTGACTTCGGTATCGATCGCCCTTGAGGCGGAAGGATATCGGGTCGAGACCTTTACCGATGGCGCCTCCGCGCTCGAGGGATTGGTCACGCGTCCACCCAATCTCGCGATCCTCGATATCAAGATGCCGCGGATGGACGGCATGGAGCTCCTGCGCCGGCTGCGTCAGAAGACCGACCTGCCGGTGATCTTCCTGACCTCCAAGGACGACGAGATCGACGAGTTGTTCGGCCTGAAGATGGGCGCCGACGATTTCATCACCAAGCCGTTTTCCCAGCGCCTGCTGGTCGAACGCGTCCGGGCCGTGCTGCGCCGGACCGCCGCCCGCGAAATCGCGGTCAAGGGCGATGCCGCCAGCCAGGCCCAGTCCATCGTGCGCGGCAACCTCGTTCTGGACCAGGAACGCCACACCTGCACCTGGAAGGACCAGCCCGTCACGCTGACGGTAACGGAATTCCTGATCCTGCACGCGCTGGCGCAGCGCCCCGGCGTCGTGAAAAGCCGTGATTCCCTGATGGATGCGGCCTATGATGACCAGGTTTATGTGGATGACCGGACGATCGACAGCCACATCAAGCGCCTGCGCAAGAAGTTCAAGGTCGTCGACGATAGTTTCGACATGATCGAAACGCTTTATGGCGTCGGTTACCGGTTCCGGGAAAGCTGAACCGCCGCCGATCCGAGGCTGAAGACGAGGCGCAATGACGCTGGAAGCCGATCACATCGCCTACAGGACCGGGACCGAAAAACCCGAAACGCGCGGCGGCCGAGAAAAGGCCGCGCCGCGCGCTCCGGGCGCGTCGCGGGGCGGCTTCCTTCGGCCGCTGCGCAGACTGTTCGGCGGGTACATCTTCTCCTCGCTGACGCATCGTATCCTCTTCCTCAACCTCGCCGCGCTGGGCGTGTTGATGTCGGGTATCCTCTACATCAACCAGTTCCGAGACGGGCTGATCGATGCGCGCGTCGAAAGCCTGATGATCCAGGGCGAGATCATAGCCGGTGCGATCGCGGCCTCGGCCAATGTCGAAACCAACGCGATCCTGATCGATCCCGACAAGCTGCTCGAACTGCAGGCCGGCGAGTCGATCGTTCCCAATGCCGACCGGTTCGACAATCTGGATTTCCCGATCAATCCGGAGCGCGTCGCCCCGGTCCTTCAACGATTGATTTCGCCGACCCGCACGCGTGCGCGCATCTATGACCGCGAGGCGATCCTGCTGCTCGACTCGCGCCGTCTCTACGCTGGCGGACAGGTGCTGCGCTACGACCTGCCGGAGATCGACGACAACGATCAGGGCCTGATGGACCGGATCGACCGGCTGATCTCGCGTATCTTCCGCCGCCGCGACCTGAGCGTCTACACAGAGCAGCCGGGCGGCAGCGGGACGGCCTATTCGGAGGTGATGGCGGCGCTCGCTGGCGGGCGTTCGCAGATCGTTCGCATCAGCCCGCAGGGCGAGCTTATCGTCTCGGTCGCCGTGCCGATCCAGCGTTTTCGCGCGGTCCTCGGCGTGTTGCAGCTATCGACGCAGGGCGGTGATATCGACAAGATTGTCAAGGCCGAGCGTTTCGCGATGATGCGCGTGTTCGGGGTCGCTGTCATCGTCAACATCATCCTATCGATCGCCCTGGCCGGCACCATCGCCAATCCGCTGCGCCGCCTTGCCGCCGCCGCGGTGCGGGTCCGGCGCTCGATCAAGCTGCGCGAGGAAATTCCCGACTTCTCGTCCCGGCAGGACGAGATCGGCAATCTTTCGGTCGCGCTGCGCGACATGACGAACTCGCTCTATGCGCGTATCGACGCCATTGAGAGTTTCGCCGCCGACGTCAGTCACGAATTGAAGAATCCGCTGACATCGCTTCGCAGCGCCGTTGAGACCTTGCCGCTTGCGAAGAACGATGACATGCGCAAGCGCCTGACGGACGTGATCGAGCACGATGTCCGCCGCCTCGACCGGTTGATCTCCGACATCTCGGATGCTTCGCGCCTCGATGCCGAACTGGTTCGCGAGGACGCATCGACCGTCGATCTGTCCCGGCTGCTTTCGGAACTGATTGGTATCCTCGATCAGAGTGTCGCCGCGGGAAATGCGAAGCTCAAGCTTCATGTAGGCAAGCTGCCGGCCGGCGCGAAAGGCTTCCATGTCAACGGTCACGAATTGCGGATCGGCCAGGTCATCACGAATCTCGTTCAGAATGCGTTTTCCTTCATTCCGAAAAAGAACGGTCGCGTGGATGTCCATCTATCCATGACGCCGACCCACGTGGTCGTCGCGGTGGAGGACAACGGTCCCGGCATTCGGGCCGAAAACATCGAGAACATCTTCCAGCGCTTCTACACGGACCGGCCGGGGCCCGATCAGTTTGGCAAGAACTCCGGTCTCGGTCTGTCGATCTCGCGCCAGATCGTCGAAGCGCATGGCGGCAAGCTGACGGCGGAGAACATCCCAGGGGGCCCCGACGGTCAGCCGGCCGGTGCGCGCTTCATCATGCGGTTGCCGCGCGAATGACGAATGCGGGAACCGGCGATATTGGCCAATCGCTGGAACATGCCACGGTGGTCGAGATCGACGGGCGCGGCGTGCTGATACGCGGCGCCTCCGGATCGGGCAAGACAGCGCTTGCCATCGAGCTTCTCTTCCGGTGCCGCCTCTGCGGCATATCATCCGCCCTGATCGCCGACGATTATGCGTTTTTGAGACCCGATGCTGATTCAGCGGGTCTGGTCGCGACGGCTCCGGAAAAGACTGCCGGCCAGATCGAGTTCAGGGGCTTCGGCATAGTGAATGTCGCGCCGGACCGGCATCGACCGCAAACCCGCCTTGCCTTGTCCGCTCTGTTGTGCCCGCAGGAAGAAACGGAGCGGGTCGCCGATCCGGACCGGGTCTTTTCGTCCAACGGCATCGATCTTCCGGAACTGGCACTTCCCATGCGCCAGCACACCGTGTCTGCCTGCGCCATCTTCGGATGGCTCGGTTTGTCGGATCGCATCCTCTGATCGCACATCTCGAACAGAGCGAAAGCGATTGCCGAGAATTGACCGGAAACACCTTGTCATGCGGGAAAATTGCTGATCATGATGCGGGCGCCCGGAGGGGAGGTGGCCGTCGTCGAACGGCCGGACACCGTTGGGCAGGACGGGAGAAATAACGTAATGATTGGCGTCGTGCTCGTAACGCACGGAAACCTCGCGGAAGAATTCAAGAATGCGGTCGAGCATGTCGTGGGCGCCCAGGTGCAGTTCGCCACGGTCTGCATAGGCGCTGATGATGACATGGAGCAGCGCCGCCGGGACATTCTCGCGCGCGTGGCCGATGTCGATGGCGGAGAGGGCGTTATCATCGTAACCGACATGTTCGGCGGCACGCCGTCCAACCTCTCGATCTCCGTCATGGAAACCGGCCGCATCGAGATCCTTGCCGGCATGAACCTACCGATGCTGATCAAGCTGGCGCGTGCGCGCGAGGATCAGCCCATGAGCGAAGCGCTTTCCCAAGCCTGCGAGGCAGGTCGCAAATACATCAATGTCGCAAGCCAGATCCTTGCAGGGAAATGACGCGTTGGGCGGTGTGATGAAGACTGCGACGCGCAGCCTGAAAATCACCAACAAACGGGGCCTTCACGCCCGTGCATCGTCGAAATTCGTCAAGCTGGTCGAGCAGTTCGACGCCGTTATCACCGTGGCCCGTGACGGGCTTTCGGTTCATGGAACGTCGATCATGGGGTTGATGCTGCTCGCAGCCGGTCCCGGCTGTCATATCGAGGTGACCGCGGAGGGACCCGATGCCGATGCCGCGCTGGACGCGGTCGCCGCCCTTCTGGACGACAAGTTCGGCGAGGGCGAGTAACAATCGCGGATCAGCATATAAGGATTTCCTTATATTATGATTGTCAGTTCGGTCGCGCTCTGCTAGTCAGCGCGCCAAACCGAACGGAGTACTCCCATGTCCAATTCGAACGACTATGTGGTCGCGGATCTTTCGCTTGCCGATTTCGGCCGCAAGGAACTCGACATTGCCGAAACAGAAATGCCGGGCCTGATGGCCTGCCGCGAGGAATTCGGCGAAGCGCGTCCGCTTGCCGGTGCGCGCATCTCCGGATCGCTTCACATGACGATCCAGACCGGCGTGCTGATCGAGACGCTGAAGGCGCTCGGCGCCGAAGTCCGCTGGGCGTCCTGCAACATCTTCTCCACCCAGGATCACGCTGCCGCAGCGATCGCCGCGACCGGCACGCCTGTCTTCGCCGTCAAGGGCGAGACGCTGGAGGAATATTGGTCCTACACGGACAGCATCTTCCAATGGGCCGATGGCGGCTTGTCGAACATGATCCTTGATGATGGCGGCGACGCCACCATGTACATCCTGATCGGCGCCCGCGCCGAGGAGGGCGAGGATGTCCTGTCGAACCCCGGTTCGGAAGAAGAAGAAGTCCTGTTCGCGCAGATCAAGAAGCGCATGGCGGCCTCTCCCGGCTGGTTCGTCAAGCAGCGCCACGCCATCATGGGCGTTACCGAGGAAACGACGACCGGCGTGAACCGCCTGTACCAGTTGCAGAAGAAGGGTCTGCTGCCCTTCCCGGCGATCAACGTCAATGACAGCGTCACGAAGTCGAAATTCGACAACAAATATGGCTGCAAGGAATCGCTGGTCGACGGCATCCGCCGTGCCACCGACGTGATGATGGCCGGCAAGGTCGCCGTGGTCTGCGGTTATGGCGACGTCGGCAAGGGTTCGGCGCAGTCGCTGCGCGGCGCCGGCGCACGCGTCAAGGTCACCGAGATCGATCCGATCTGCGCTCTGCAGGCGGCGATGGACGGCTACGAAGTTGTCGAGCTCGAGGATGTCGTCTCCTCGGCCGACATCTTCATCACCACCACCGGCAACAAGGATGTCATCCGTCTCGAGCACATGCGTGCGATGAAAGACATGGCTATCGTCGGCAATATCGGCCACTTCGACAACGAGATCCAGGTTGCGGCGCTGAAGAACCTGAAATGGACCAACATCAAGCCGCAGGTCGACATGGTGGAGTTTCCGGGCGGCAACCGCATGATCCTGCTGTCCGAAGGCCGCCTGCTGAACCTCGGCAACGCCACCGGGCATCCGAGCTTTGTCATGAGCGCGTCCTTCACCAACCAGGTGCTGGCCCAGATCGAGCTCTTCACCAAGGGTGATGAATACGGCCACGAGGTCTATGTCCTGCCCAAGCATCTCGACGAAAAGGTGGCCCGGCTGCATCTCGACAAGCTCGGCGCACGGCTCAGTGAGCTGTCGGACGAGCAGGCCGCCTATATCGGCGTTACGCCGTCGGGCCCCTACAAGCCGGAACACTACAGGTATTGATAAGCAATACCTGAACATACCAGATATTGTGGCCGGAGAACGCATTCTGTTCTTCGGCCTTTTTTTACGACCTTGACGCTTCACGCCGATTCGTCGTGCGGGTATTTTGGGGTGATTCGCGAATGCGCGCGGGCGGCGCAGAAATCGCGAAGTGTCCGCGCGGACTTCACATGAAAGTGGCCGTTTCGCGTGCCTGCGGCGAGGGGACGAAGAATGCCGGAATCGCAAAGTGCAAGAAGACCGGGCGGAAGCGTCTTTCGCTCCGGACGCCTTGCGCTGCTTGGCGCATCGACGGCGCTTTTCGCTGTACCGGCCCCTGCTTCCGCGCAGGATCAGATCTCCTTCCTCGACGCGGTCCTGTCCTATCATCTCGGCACCCCGGAAGTCGTCCAGTTCGCGCTTTTCACCGGAGCGATGACCGCTGCGCTCGCCTCCGCGCTCTGGCTGATCCGCGAGCGCGGCCGCACTGCGCGCCAGAATACGACGCTGCGCGCCAGGGTCTCCGCGCTCAACGCCCAGGTCGCCAAGCTCGAAGCGCTGGCGACCACCGAGGGCCAGCGCGCCATCATCTGGGAAGACCGCGAACAGAAACCCGTCATCATCGGCACGCTTGACCCCGCCAGCGGCGCGCCCGCCGAGCGGAGTGCTTTCCTCGCATTCGGACGGTGGCTTGAACCGCGTTCGGCGGCGCGCATCGATCATCTTGTCGCCGAGCTGCGTGACGAGGCGAGGCCTTTCAACGATACCGTCGAGACCCGGCACGGCGTTCCAATCGAGGTGACCGGCCGGACCAATGGATCGAGCGCGGTGGTCCGTTTCGAGAGTCTGACCGGGGAACGCGCGGAGCATGCCCGTCTGGCGCTCGAACACAATCGTGTCGTCGATACGCTGGAAACCCTTCAGGCGCTTCTCGATTCACTGGACGCGCCGTTCTGGCTGCGCAACGCCGATGGCGCGCTTGCCTGGGTCAACCGCGCCTTCGCGGAAGCGACCGGTCACGCCAACTCGGCGGACACGATCGCGGCCAATGTCGAGCTGTTCGGCAATCAGGCGCTGAAGACGATTTCAACGGGACTGGAGGCCGATGGCGAATACAGGGCTTCCGTCTCCACCGTCGTCGGCGGAGATCGGCTGGTCTACGACGTCGCCGATGCGAAGGGGCCCTACGGCTCGGCCGGGCTCGCCGTCGACAAGACCGACTATGACGCCATGCGAAGCGAGCTCAACAGGACCATCCGGAGCCACGAGGAGACGCTCGACCGGTTGACCACCGCCGTTGCGATGTTCGACGAGAATGCGCGTCTGCGCTTCCACAACCAGGCATTCCAGAAAATGTGGGACCTCGACCAGGGGTTCCTCGATTCCAAGCCCGACAACGCGATGTTCCTGGATCGGCTGCGCGCCGACGGCCGGCTCGAGGAAAAGCCGGAGTGGCGGCGCTGGAAGGAAGGTATCCTCGCCGCCTATCGCGCCGTCGAGCCGCAGGAAGACGTTTGGTACCTGCCCGACGGCCAGACGATCCGCGTCGTCGCCAATCCGCATCCCAAGGGCGGCCTGACCTGGGTGTTCGAGAACCTGACCGAACAGATCGATCTGGAAAGCCGCTACAAGACGCTCATGCGCGTGCAGGGTGAAACGCTGGACCACCTGGCAGAAGGCGTGGCCGTGTTCGGACAAGATGGTAAGCTTAGGCTTTCCAATCCTGCATTCGCCAGGTTCTGGGGCATCGAAGAGCTGCTCGAAAAGGAATCGGTCCATATCCGTGAGATCGCCGAATCCTGTCGACAGCGCCTCGGTGATGCAGAGCCATGGCGCCAGTTTGCCGGGATGGTCACCGGCTTCAGCGACGACCGTGCCGACGAAACGGGTCGCTGGGCCGTCGGTGACACGATCCTGTCATGGATGGTCGTGCCGCTGCCCAATGGTCAGACAATGATTACCTTTGTGGACGTTACTGCGACGGAGGAGGTCGAAAGGGCGCTTCGCGAACGCAACGAAGCGCTAGTCTCGACGGCGCTCCTTCGCACACGCTTCATCCGCCACGTCTCCTATGAACTGCGTACGCCGCTGACCAATATTTCAGGCTTCACGACGCTCTTGCAAAATCCGTCGACCGGCCCGCTCAACGAGAAACAGCAGGACTATCTGGGCTATATCGCCTCGTCCTCCGAGGCTCTGAAGCTCATCGTTGACGACATACTCGACCTGGCCACGATCGATGCCGGGATCATGGAGCTCGATTTCGCCGAGGTGGAGATCGAGCCCATGATGCGCGAGGTCGCTGCCGGGCTCGCGTCGCGCTTCGGGGAACACAACCTCGACCTCGTGGTACGCGTCGCGCCGGATACGGGCGCCATTTTCGCCGATGCCGACCGGCTTCGCCAGATCATGTTCAACGTGCTCGCCAATGCGGCGGATTTCGCGCCGGAAGGTTCGACCGTCACCTTCACCTGCGAGCGTTTGCAGGACGGCGTCGTGTTCAAGGTCCGCGATCGCGGCCCGGGCATTCCGGCCGAGGCGCTCAAGGAGATCTTCGATCCGTTCGAAACCGGCAAGCCGGGGCGCAAGCGTGGTGCGGGTCTCGGTCTTTCGCTGGTCAAGAGCTTCGTATCGTTGCATCAGGGGGAGGTCTCCATCGATTCCTCACCGGAGCGCGGCACGGAAGTCATTTTGCAGTTCCCCCAGGTCCCGCCCGGCGCGCGCGTCGCGGCCGAATAGAAGCCCGGCATCGAGCGTGGCATCGGAAACCGCCCCGTGAAACAGTCCTTTCCGTCCGAAGAAGCCCTGACGCGTTTTGCGCAGGATGTCGCCATGGCCCTCAAGCCGGGCGACTGTTTACTTCTCCGTGGCGATCTCGGTGCCGGCAAGTCCACTTTCGCGCGCGCGGCCATCCGGATGCTCGCCGGTGATCCGGCAGGCAAGCTCGAAGTGCCAAGTCCGACATTCACGCTGGTTCAGACCTACGATCTCCGCCTGCCGGTATCGCATTTCGATCTCTATCGGCTCGGCGATCCAGACGAACTCGACGAACTCGGCCTGACGGATGCGCTGGCCGAAGGCGTCGCGCTTGTCGAATGGCCGGAACGCGCCGAATCCCGCCTGCCTGCAAACAGCATCCTGTTCGAAATCGAGGAAACCGGCGAAAGCGCGGATGGCCGCGAAGTGACGTTAACCGGTCCGGTGGAATTCATGGCGCGGCTGGAGCGCAGCCTATCCATGCGCGCGTTTCTTCAAGCGCATGGGCGCGGCGACTGGTTTCGCCGTTTTCTCCTCGGTGATGCGTCAACGCGCGCTTATGAAACTGTGGAGCGTGGAAGCGATCTCCTGATCCTGATGAACGCGCCGCGCCGCCCGGACGGACCTCCGGTACGCGACGGCAAGCCCTATTCGCAGATCGCGCATCTCGCCGAGGACATCCTGCCCTTTGTCGCGATAGGCCGACACCTTGCCGAGGCGGGTTTTCGGGCGCCGCAAATCCATGCCTTCGACCTGGATCAGGGTTTCGTTCTTCTGGAGCACCTTGGGTCTGACGGCGTGCTGGACGAGAACCGTATGCCTCTGCCAGACCGCTACGCGGCGGCAGTCGATTGTCTCGCCGCGATGCATGCGCGGGATTGGCCGCATCGACTGGAAGTCGATGGAAGGGCATATGCCATCGCGGATTTCGATCGTGACGCCTTTCTGATCGAGACCGAGCTTCTGACGGACTGGTATCTGCCCCGCATATCCGGCACGAAACCGTCCGCCGACGCGGTGGCGGCGTTCCGCGACCTCTGGATGGAACTGTTCGCCATCGTGGATGCGGGCGAGAAGACCTTGCTCATGCGTGATTTCCACTCGCCCAACATCATCTGGGACGGCTCGGCCGAGGGTGTGGCGCGGATCGGGCTGATCGATTTCCAGGACGCGATGATCGGTTCGACCGCTTATGACGTTGCGTCTATCATCCAGGACGCACGCGTCGATATCCCGTCCTCGCTGCAGAACACGCTGCTCGACCGGTATTGCGCGGCGCGAACCGCGCAGGGCGGTTTCGACGAGGCGGCGTTCCGCCTCGCCTTCGCGATCCTCGCCGCCCAGCGGGCGACCAAGATCCTCGGCATCTTTGTGCGTCTCGACGAACGGGACGGCAAGCCCGCCTATCTCGGCCACATTCCGCGCCTGCAGGCCTATCTGCGCGAAAGCCTCGCCCACCCCGCTCTTGCCGGGCTCGCGGCCTGGTACGACAAGTACGGCATCCTCGACGCCGGGATCGGACCGCGGCAATGAGCATGCGCATCAAGACAGCGATGATCCTGGCGGCAGGCTTCGGCAAGCGGCTGCGTCCGATCACGGAGACGATCCCGAAACCTCTTGTTCCCGTTGGCGGGCGCAACATGCTCGACCGCAGTCTCGATCTCGCCGAAGCGGCGGGTGTCGAGAATGCCGTGGTCAATGTTCACTACCTCGCGGATCAAATCGTCGGGCATTGCCGCGCCCGTGCCCATCCGCCTGTGACGATCAGTGACGAGACGGACCGGATCCTCGAAACCGGCGGCGGGGTCGTCAAGGCGCTGCCGCTGCTGGGAAACGATCCCTTCCTGCTGCTCAATGCCGATACGTTCTGGATCGAATGGGGAGCGCCCAACCTTGCTGCCATGATGGCGGGTTTCGATCCGGCGCGGATGGACATCCTCCTGATGCTTTGCCAGCTGAAAGACACGACAGGCCACGCGGGCGGCGGGGATTTCGAGATGGATGAAGAAGGCCGCCTGACGCGGCTTGCCGACAAGACTGATCCGGCGGGCCTGCTCTATGCTGGCGCGACGATCTACAATCCCGCGATCTTTGACGGCGCGACCGCCGAACCGCATTCGCTCAACCTCTATTACGATCGCGCGATCGCCAAAGGCCGCCTGTTTGGTCACGTGATGGCCGACGGGCACTGGTTCACGGTCGGCACGCCGGAGGCTCTTCCGGCGGCGGAACGCAAACTGGAACAATTGCAGGCACAGCGCGCCGATTGACCGGTCCTGCCCGGCCATGGAAACTGTGCCCGGATTCGCTTCCCGATCGAAAGAACTGTCTTGGCCGGATATGTCCATCCACGCGTCTATTCCGTTGCACCCGGCATAGCCTTCCTGCCGGCGGTGACACGCGCGCTCTGCGATGGGGATCTGGTGCCGGGCTTCAGCCCTGGCGGCGATCCGTTGCGATTGTCCACCGTATCGATCTATGTGCCGACGCGCCGCGCCGCCCGCGAGATGCGCTCGGCCTTTCTCGACCATCTCGGCGGCGAGACGATTTTGCTGCCGCATATCCGCCCGCTTGGCGAATTCGACGAGGATGTCGATTTCTTTGAGAGCGGTGAGACGGGCTTTATCGACATACCGCCCGCCATCGACAGCACAGAGCGGCTCCTGTTGCTCGGCACGCTGGTTCGGCAATGGACGAAGCATTTGAAGGTCGATGTAGAGAGGCTTTATGGCGGCGAAGCCATCGAGACGCCGGTCTCGACCGCCGACGCATTTTGGCTGGCGCGGGATCTCGCCGCGCTGATGGACCAGTTCTCCACAGGTCAGGTGCCTGTTTCCGAGATTTCCGGCCTCGAAACGGCGGAACTGTCGGAGTGGTGGAAAGTCACTCTCGCCTTTCTGGAGATCATGCGCCGTGAATGGCCGGATATTCTGGCCGGGCGGGGAGCGCTCGATCCGGGCGAACACCGCAATCGCCGGCTCCTCGCCGAGGCGGCGCGTCTGGCGCGCAATCCGCCGAAAGGGCCGGTTATCGTCGCCGGTTCGACGGGCACGATTCCCGCGACCGCCGAATTGATTGCAACCGTTGCCCGGCTGCCGTCGGGCGCGGTCGTCCTGCCGGGTTTCGACGGTGCGATGGACGACGCGTCGCGGGCGCTGCTGACCGGCGATGAGGATATCGCCTCCGTTATCGGTCATCCGCAATATGGGCTCTACAAGCTCGTCGGACGGATCGGGATCGCACCTGAGCAGGTCGAAACGCTGGGCCGCCCCGAATCCGCTTCATTGGCCGCGCGGCGACTGTGGGTGTCGGAAAGCTTGCGCCCATCGCCGGTCACCGACCGCTGGACCGAAACGCGCCGGGAGGTCGCGGATATCGCCTTCGACGATGTCGCCTTGCTGCAGGCGCCGAACGAGCATCTGGAGGCGGCGTCGATCGCTGCGGCGCTGCGCGAGGCAGTCGCCGATCCGCAGGCGACCGCGGCGCTCGTGACTCCGGACCGGGAACTGGCGCGTCGCGTCGCCGCCGAACTGGCGCGCTACGGCATCGCTGCCGCCGATACGGGCGGCACGCCGCTGGCATCGACCGCGCAGGGCCGCCTGCTCGAACTCGCATTGGAGACCGTGTTCAATCCCGGTGACCCCGCCGCGCTCCTCGCTCTCCTCAAGCATCCGCTTGTGGCGCTTGGCGCGACGCCGGACGATCATGCGGCATTGGCCAGCCTGTTCGAAATGGCGATCCTGCGCGGCGGAACCGGACGCATCGGGCCGGACAGCCTTGTCACGCTCGTGGAGAAGCGGAAGAAGGAGCACGCCCGCGAGGACGAGGATGGTGTCTATCTCCCGCCGTGGCTGGCGGCCCTGACGTCAGACGATCTCGACCGCCTGACGCAATTCGCCGCGCGTATCGAAGCCGGACTGGCACCGCTTGCAGACCTCGTCGCACGACATGGTTCCGTCCCGCTCGATGCGCTTGTCGCCGCGACGATACGCGTTCTGGAGACATTGGCAGGCGACGAGACCGGCTTTCACGATCCGCTCTATGATGGCGAATCCGGTGCGATGCTGCGGAATTTCCTGTCCGGGCTCGTCGCCTGCGATGTACCGCTGTTTCTCGAGCCTGACGACTGGCCGCAGGCGGTGCGCGCTTTGATCGCCGATCTTGCGGTCAAACCCGCGCCGGGCGGACATCCGCGCATTTCCATCTGGGGTACGCTGGAGGCGCGTTTGCAAACCGTCGACCTGATAATCCTTGGTGGCCTCAATGAGGGCGTCTGGCCGCGCCAGACCCAGAATGACCAGTTTCTGACGCGCGGCATGAAGGAAGGTCTCGGCCTCGAACCGCCGGAACGCCGGATCGGCCTCGCTGCGCATGATTTCCAGATGGCGATGGGCCAGAAACGAGTGATCCTGTCGCGGTCGGAACGCGCCGACGGCGCGCCCTCCATTGCTTCGCGCTGGCTGCAAAGGCTCATGACCTTTGCCGGCGAAGAAACCGTCAAGTCGATGAAGTCTGCCGGCGATCGCTATCTGGGATTCGCACGCACCATGGAGGCCGGGATAACATCACGACCGGCGCCGCGCCCCTGTTTTGCCCCGCCGTTGTCGGCGCGTCCGAAATCCCTATCCGTTACGGAAGTCGAGACCCTTATCCGCGATCCCTATGCGATCTATGCGAAGAAGGTTCTGAAATTGCGCCCGGTCGAGGAACTGGTGCGCGATCCCGGTGCGGCGGAACGCGGTTCGCTGTTCCACGCGATCTTCGAAACCGCGGTTACCGAAAAGATCGATCCGTTTGCGCCCGACGCGCTGGAACGTACGCTTGCCGTGGCGCGCCGGCTCTTCGATGCGGAGGAACTGCCGCCGGACATCCGCGCGACATGGTGGCCGCGCGTCGAGACCGCAGTCGCCGGACTGGTCGAGTGGGAAGCGGAGCGCTTCGTTTCGGCTGGAGACCGCCACGCCGAGGTCAAGGCGGTTCCGACGGAAGTCGGGCCGACCGGTATCCGCCTGACGGGCCGCGCCGACCGCATGGATGTCAGGCCCGGAGGAGGCGTCGACATCATCGATTTCAAGACCGGATCGCTGCCGAGTGCCCGCATGGTTGCCGCGCTCCTCGCGCCGCAATTGCCCTTGGAAGGCGCATTGTTGAGACGTGGCGCCTTCCTGGGCCTTCGCGAAGCGGACCCTGCCGCCATGGCCTATGTGCAGGTCGGCGCGAAAGGCGCGGTGACGGAAAAAGACGTCCTGAAGGGCGACCGGGAAAACGGGCCGATCGATCCGGTCGACATCAGCGAACGCGCCTGGGAGAAGCTATTGGCCATGCTGGCGTATTACGGAGCCGAAACAACCGGCTACCTCTCGCAGCGCATGCCGCAGAAGAGCTTCGACCGCACGGGCGACTACGATCATCTCGCCCGCGTACAGGAATGGCGTACATCCGAAGGGACCGGCGATGAGTGAGGCACCGCGCAAGGTTCTGCCGGACACCGACACACTGTCGCGCCAGAAGATCGCCGCCAGCCCGGAACGGTCGGTCTGGGTGTCGGCCAATGCCGGCTCGGGAAAGACCTATGTGCTGGCCACGCGCGTGATCCGGCTTCTGTTGTCGGGAACGGACCCCTCCCGCATCCTCTGCCTGACCTACACCAAGACCGCCGCCGCCGAGATGAAGGACCGCGTTTTCAAGCGCCTGGGCGAATGGGTCACCATGCCGGAAGCGGAGCTGCGCGACGCGCTGGCGAAGCTGGAGGACCGCACGCCGGATCGCGACAGGATCGCTTTCGCCCGCTGCCTGTTTGCCCGGGCGCTCGAGACCCCCGGCGGGCTGAAGATCCAGACCATCCACGCCTTCTGCGACGCGCTGCTGCATCGCTTCCCGCTTGAAGCCAACGTGCCCGGTCATTTCGAACAGCTCGACGAAGACATGATCGCGGCATTGATCGGCGAGGCACGCGCCGAGATGTTGTCGCGCATCGACCGCGGCGATGGCGCGGAGACTGCCGAGGCGTTCCGAACCGTCATCGACCTTGCCGGGGAAAGCGGCCTCGACAGGCTTCTCGACGAGGCGGTCGGCAATCGCTCGAAGCTGACCAATTTCCTGCGTGGCCTTGGAGTACACGGCGAGCGCGCGGTTTTCTACCGAGAGATCTTCGGATTCCGGCCGGATGACACGCCGGACCGCTTCGCTGCAGATGCGGTCGAAAAATTGCGCGCCCTTGCGCCCGTCATGCGTGACGTCCTCGATGCGGCCGCCGGTGTGTCCACGAAGACCGGGCGCAATTTTGCGCAGGGCTTTCTCGATGCGCTCGGCGCGACGGACCCCTTTGACCAACTGGAATCGCTGTTTCTCAAGAAGGATGGCGAGCCGCGTTCGACGGGCAATCTGATCAAGGACAAGGCGGTGCAGGCCGTGCCGGGTTTCGAACCGGCCCACGCCGAAGCCTTGGCGGCCGTCATAACGGCGCGCGACCGGTCGGCGCTGCTCGCCCAGATCGAAAACACGCTCGCCGCATTGACGGTGATCGACAGGCTGTTAGCCGGCTATGAAGCGCTCAAGCGGTCACGAGGCTATCTCGATTTTGACGATCTGATCGGCCGTACGGCCAGCCTGCTTGCGCGACCCGATGTCGGCGCGTGGGTGCGCTACAAGCTCGACCAGGGCATCGACCATATTCTCGTCGACGAAGCGCAGGATACGAGCCCCGAGCAGTGGGCGGTCATTCGCGCGCTGTCCGACGAGTTCTTTTCAGGCGAGGCTGCGCGCGAGGTGACGCGGACCCTGTTTGCGGTCGGTGACGAAAAGCAGTCGATCTATTCCTTCCAGGGCGCCAACCCGAAGCTGTTCGGCGAGACCGGCGATGCAGTGCGGGACCTCGCCAAAGCCGCCCATGGCGAGGACGCGTTTCGTGACGTGCCGCTGGAAACGTCCTTCCGCTCGACGGAGGATGTGCTTACAGCCGTCGATATCGTGTTCGAATCGGAAACGAACAAGCGCGGCGTCGCCTATGGCCGCAGCGAGATCCGGCACAAATCCTTGCGAAGCGGCCAGCCGGGACGGGTCGAGGTCTGGCCGCTGGTGCGCGACGAGGATGGCGGCGAACAGGAAGACTGGACCGCGCCAGTCGATATGCCGCGCCCCGCCGCAGTCACGGTCGCCGAGCGGGTCGCCGCGACGATCGCCGGATGGATCGAGTCGGGCGAGAGGCTGGAAGGGACCGGCAATCCCGTCACGGCCGGCGACATCCTGATCCTTGTCAGGAGCCGCGACGGGTTCATCGCCACCCTGTCGCGCGCGCTCAAGGAGAAGGGCGTGGATGTCGCGGGTGCGGACCGGCTCAAGATGACGGACCATATCGCGGTCCTTGACCTGCTTGCCGTCGCCAAATTCGTGCTCCAGTCTGCCGACGATCTGTCGCTTGCCGCCCTGATCCGCTCGCCGCTGTTCGACCTCTCCGAGGAAGCCCTGTTCCGCCTGGCCCACGATCGGGGCGATGCGACCCTGTTCGAAGCACTCGCGGATATGGCGGAAGGTGATGCGGTGCTGCGTGATGTTCACGCCACGCTTGCGCGCTGGCGGGAGCGCGCAGGGCACCTGCCGGTCTATGAGTTCTACGCGGAGATCCTCGCGGCCGAGCGCGGCCGTGAAAGGCTGGTCGGCCGGCTCGGACCGGAAACGCCCGACATGCTCGATGAATTCATGCGCTTCGCGCTCGCGCAGGAGCGAGCCGGTCTCCCGTCGCTGCAGAACTTTGTCTCCGTTCTGGAGTCGGCGAGCCCGGTCATCAAGCGCGAGATGGACCCGTCGCAGAAACAGGTGCGCATCATGACGGTGCACGGCGCCAAGGGTCTCGAAGCGCCCGTCGTCTTCCTGGTGGATCGTGGTGCGCCGCCACACAGTTCGCGCAATACGGGTGCATTTCTCGACGTCGAATCGGAAAGCGGCGTCGAAGCCGTCCTGTGGAACGGCGCAAGCAACGTGAAATCGGGAGTGGGTGAAGCGGCAAAGGCGAAGGTCGCGCTTGCCGCCGAAGAAGAATATCGCCGGCTGCTTTATGTCGGCATGACGCGAGCCGCCGACCGCCTGATCGTTGCCGGCTATGCCGGTCCGCGCGGTGGCGGCGACGAAACGTGGCGCGCCGTCGTCGAGCGGGCCCTGGAATCACGGTCTCAACCGGTCTCTTATCCGGACTTTGAGGCGCTGCGCTTCCAGGCCACCGAAGCGGCGCCGGTGGCGCCGCCATCCGGCGATGAACCGGAACCGCCCGCTTCGACCGCGCTTCCCGGATCGTTTCGAGACAAGGTTCCCCCGGAACCGCCCCTGCCGCGTCCACTTTCGCCCTCCGGCGCGTCGGGCATCGCTATCGAGCGCGAACGGGACACGGCCGAAGCCGCTGGCGCGCCGTCGCTTCTTGCGCCGGGAGGTGGCGAGCCGCCCTCGCTCGCGGTGCGCCGGGGCATCGCCATGCACCGGCTTCTGCAGATGCTGCCATCCGTGCCGCCGAAAGAGCGGCGCGACAAAGCTGCCGAATATTGCCGGCGCTTCGAGAGCCGCTGGACGTCGGAGGACATCGGCAAGATTCTCGACCAGGCTTTCGCCATTATCGACGATCCGGCCCATGCCCTCCTGTTCGGCGAGAACACGGCCGCCGAAGCGCCCGTGATGGGAACATTGCGGTTGGGTGGCGAGGACCGCGCGATCTCTGGCGTGATCGACCGAATCGCGGTGGAGCCGGGTCGCGTCCTGCTTGTCGATTACAAGACGAATGCGTTTCCGCCGGCCGACGCGTCGGATGTGCCCGATGTCTATCTGCGCCAGATGGCGCTCTACCGGGCGCTCGTCGCGCCGCTCTACCCGGACAGCGCCATCGAGGCGAAACTGCTTTATACTGCGGGCCCTCGAATGATCGCATTGCCGCCCGCGATCCTCGATGTTGCGCTCGCCTCGTTCACGCAGCTTTGACCCTGCGGCAAATGTTGCGCTGGTCTTGAATCAGCGTCGATGATACCCAGATGCAGACGGACTTTTGAGACAAGGAGTGCCGACATGGCGACCGTTAATATCGACAACAGCAATTTTCAGAGCGACGTTCTCGGGTCTTCCGAGCCGGTCGTGGTGGATTTCTGGGCCGAATGGTGCGGCCCGTGCAAGATGATTTCGCCTGCACTTGAGGAAATCTCCGCGGAGATGGAAGGCAAGGTGAAGATCGCCAAGGTCAATGTGGACGAGAACCAGGATCTCGCCGTGCAGTATGGCGTGCGCTCGATCCCGATGCTGCTCATGTTCAAGGACGGCGAGATCGCCGACCAGATGATCGGCGCCGCGCCGAAGGCGCGTCTGATGGACTGGATCAAGAACGCCACCGCCTGAAGGGCGACCGTTTCCGAAAATCGAAATCAGCCCGGTTTCGGCCGGGCTTTTTTCATTCCGGCGGCATCCCGTTGTCGCGCAGCACCTCGCCAGCGAGATAGAGCGACCCGCCGATCAGGACGCGCGGCGGCGGCTCAAGCCTGTTCCAGCCCTCGCCGAGCAATCTCAACACTTCCTCGACATCCTTCATCGGCTGGGCCGTCAGCCCGGCTTCCTCCGCGCTTCGCGCCAGCGTTTCGGGATCGAGTCCTGCATCGTTGAAATGAACCGGTACGGTGAAAACATGCCGCGCCATGCCCTCGAAGGCGCGGAAATAGCCGCGCGCATCCTTGCCGTCGATCATGCCGGTGATCAGGAAAAGCGGACGCTCGATACGGTCCTGCATTCCGGCCAGCGTCTCGGCGATCATCATCGCAGCATGTGGATTGTGGCCGCCATCGAGCCACAGTTCCGAGCCGCCGGGCAAGAGGGCGGGCAGGGGCCCTTCGATCAGGCGCTGCATGCGTCCGGGCCATTTGATGTCGGTCAGGGCGCGCTCGGCCGTCTCGAAATGAATGTCGAAACCCGCCGTCGCGACCGCGGCCAGCGCAGTCGCCGCGTTGGCGATCTGGTGGCGACCCGGCAGTTTGGGCAGGGGCAGGTCCATCAGCCCGGCCTGGCTCTGGAAAACCATGCGCCCATGTTCCTCGAATGCGAGGAAATCCTGGCCGTAGACCGCGAGCGGACAGCCTCTGCGTTCCGCCGTGTCGATCAGCACCTCTCGGGCGACGTCATTGTCCTGTGCGCCGATCACCACCGGCACACCCGGTTTCATGATACCGGCCTTTTCCATGGCGATCAGTTCGATCCGGTCGCCGAGATAGGCTTCGTGGTCGAGCCCGATCGGCATGATCACGCTGACGGCGGGAGTGCTGATCGTGTTGGTCGCGTCGAAACGGCCGCCCAGACCGACCTCGACGATCGCGGCATCCGCCGGATGTTCGGAAAACAGCACGAACATGACGACTGTCATGATCTCGAAGACGGTGGTGGGTTCGTCGCCATTGACCTCGGCGACGCGGCGGATGGCGTCAGCGAGCACCTCGTCGTCGACGAACTGTCCCGGACCGTCCGTGCGGCCCATGCGGAAACGTTCGTGCCAACGCACGAGGTGCGGCGAGGTGTGGACATGCACCGACTTGCCGTCCGCTTCCAGAAGGGCGCGGCACATCGTGGCGCATGATCCCTTGCCGTTGGTGCCGGCGATATGGATCACCGGCGGCAGCTTGTCCTGCGGATTGCCGAGCCGGTCGAGCAGGCGATGGAGACGGTCCAGAGACAGGTCGAATCCCTGCGGGTGGACGGTTTCCAGTCGCTCGATTTCGCGTTTTGCCGCGCCACCGGCGCCGTTTCCGGCAATCGGGTCGGATCGGCGCTGTGCCGGTATCGTCAAGTCGGTGTCCGATCGTCTGGGCGGGTCAGGATGCGTCCGCTGTTTCGGGCGCGGCCTCGGCTTCCTGTGGCGGCTCCTCGGCCTTGGCCTCCGGCTCCGGCGCGGGCAAGCTTGGGGTGGCCGCGGGCTGTTTCATCAGGATGCGCAGCAGCCGGGCGATGGTCGGCCGCAATTCGTGGCGGTGCACGACCATGTCGACCATGCCGTGTTCGAGCAGGTATTCGGACCGCTGGAAACCTTCCGGAAGCTTCTCGCGGATCGTCTGCTCGATCACGCGCGCGCCCGCGAAACCGATCACCGCGCCCGGTTCGGCGATGTGGATGTCGCCGAGCATGGCGTAGGACGCCGAGACGCCGCCGGTCGTCGGATTGGTCAGCACGACGATATAGGGAAGCCCGGCTTCCTTGAGCATTTCGACCGCGACGGTGGTGCGCGGCAGCTGCATCAGCGAAAGGATGCCTTCCTGCATGCGCGCGCCGCCGGAAGCCGCGAACAGCACCATGGGCCGTTTCTTCTCGATCGCGGTCATGAAGCCTTTGACGATCGCCTCGCCCGCCGCGATGCCAAGCGATCCGCCCATGAAGTTGAAATCATGCAGGCAGGTGGCGATCGGCATGCCTTCGAGCGACCCCAGCGCATTGACGATCGAATCGTCGAGCCCGGTCTTCGCCTTGTTCTCGCGCAGCCGGTCCGTGTATTTCTTCTGGTCGCGGAAGCGCAGCGGATCGACCGGCACTTCGGGATTGTCGAGGACCTCGTAAACGCCGTTGTCGAAGAAATGTTGCAACCGGTCGCGCGCCGAGATCTTCATGTGATAGCCGGATGACGGCACCACCCACTGGTTTGCCTCGAGATCGCGGTGGAACACCATTTCCCCGGTCTCGGGACATTTGATCCAGAGGTTTTCCGGCATTTCGCGCCGGCCAAGCATCGAGTTCAGCCGCGGACGGACGTAATTGGTGATCCAGTTCATGGGATTTGTCCCGTTTTATCCAGTCAGGCCAATGTGGCGCGTCTATCCGGCGGCTTCAAGGCGCGAGGCGCGAACGCCCGCCGCGAGCCCGCCGACCAGCGTTGCGACCGCTTCCACCGTATCGGTGGTGGCGCGATTGTCCTTGTCGAGCGTATTGGCCACGGCCTGCACGATGGCTGTGCCGACAACGACGCCGTCGGCATCGCGGCCAATGACCTTCGCCTGCTCCGCGGTCTTGACCCCGAAACCGACACAGACCGGCAGGTCCGTATGGTTCTTGATCCGGGTGACCGCGTCGGCGATCTTCGAGGTGGAGGCGATCGCGCCGCCGGTGATCCCCGTCATGGAGACGTAATAGACGAAGCCCGACGTGTTCTTGAGAACCGCCGGCAGGCGCTTGTCGTCGGTTGTCGGCGTCGCGAGCCGGATGAAGTTGATATCGGCCGAAAGCGCCGGAATGCAAAGCTCATCGTCCATTTCCGGCGGCAGGTCGACGATGATCAGACCGTCCACGCCGGCTTTCTTCGCATCCGCCAGGAAGGTATCGACGCCGTAGATATAGATCGGATTGTAGTAGCCCATCAGGACGATCGGCGTGTCGTCGTCGGTCTCGCGGAACGTCGCGACCATCTGGAGCGTCTTTTTCAGCGTTTGCCCGGCTTTTAGCGCGCGCAGGCCCGCAGCCTGGATCGCCGGCCCGTCGGCCATCGGGTCGGAAAACGGCATGCCCAGTTCGACCACATCCGCGCCGGCGGCCGGCAGTTTCTTTAGGATGGCGAGCGAGGTGTCGTAATCCGGGTCGCCGCTCATCACGAAGGTGACGAGGGCCGGGCGGCCTTCTTCCTTCAGCTTCGCGAAACGGGCATCCATGCGTGCAGTCATGTTCTGTCGTCCTTTGTCCGGGCCGCGACGCGCTCCCCGTCTTCTTTCTCAAATGCGCCGACGCCCTCTGCATTCGGCAAAATGTCGAGTACCTTCTCCGACGGCCGGCAAAGCGCCGCGCCCAGCGGTGTGACCACGATGGGTCGGTTCATCAGGATCGGGTGTTCGACCATGAAATCGATCAGTTCGTCGTCACTCCATTTCGGGTCGTCGAGCCCGAGCTCGTCATGGGGCGTGCCCTTGCGGCGCAGGATCTCGCGGACCGGAAGTCCGGTCGCGCCGATCAGTTCGACGAGCTTTTCGCGTCCGGGCGGTGTCTTCAGATACTCGACCACCTCCGGCTCCTCGCCGGATGCGCGGATCATCGCCAGCACATTGCGCGACGTACCGCATTTCGGATTGTGGTAGATCGTCACGCTCATCCGTCGGCGGACTCCCGGATCGTGATCGTCACATTGAAAGCGTAGAACCCGTTCTTTGCGATACGCGAGACGGCTTCCCTGGGATCGAAGGCGATGCGTGGCTCGCCGTCGTCGGGGACGCGCGTCAGGAATTGCAGGTTCTGGCTCGTACGCACGCCCTCGGCGTTCTCGCGCGTGTCGCCTTCCTCGATCGCCACATAGTGCAGCGGGTTCTGTTTCGACTGATAGATCTCGAACGCGGTCAAAGGTCGTGCCCCAGTATTTTGCCGACCGTGAAGACGTCCTTGTCGCCGCGTCCGCACAGGTTCATCACGATGATCTGGTCCTTTCCCATGGACGGAGCGCGCTTGATGACCTCGGCGAGTGCATGAGAGGGCTCGAGCGCGGGGATGATGCCCTCGATGCGGCAGAGGAGCTGGAAGGCATCCAGAGCCTCATCGTCCATGATCGGCACATATTCGCAGCGGCCCGAATCCTTGAGCCAGCTATGTTCCGGCCCGATGCCCGGATAGTCCAGACCGGCGGAGATCGAGTGTCCGTCCTTGATCTGGCCGTCGCCATCCTGCAGCAGATAGGTGCGATTGCCATGCAGCACGCCCGGCGATCCCGCCGTCAGCGAGGCGCAATGCTCCTCGCCGGAAAGCCCCTTGCCGCCCGCTTCGACGCCGACGATCTGGACATCCTTGTCGTCGAGGAACGGGTGAAACAGGCCGATCGCGTTGGAGCCGCCACCGACCGCGGCAACGAGCATGTCGGGCAGTCGTCCCTCGGCCTGCATCAATTGCTCTTTGGTTTCCTGACCGATGACCGACTGGAAATCGCGCACCATCTCCGGATAGGGATGCGGGCCGGCGGCCGTGCCGATCAGGTAATAGGTGTCCTCGACATTCGTCACCCAGTCGCGCAGCGCCTCGTTCATCGCGTCCTTGAGCGTGCCGTGGCCGGAGGTCACCGGGGTTACTTCGGCGCCGAGCAATTTCATGCGGAAGACATTCGGGGCCTGCCGCTCGACATCGGTCGCGCCCATATAGACATGGCACGGCAGGCCGAAGCGGGCCGAGACCGTTGCGGAGGCCACACCGTGCTGTCCGGCGCCGGTCTCCGCGATGATCCGCGTCTTGCCCATGCGGCGCGCCAGGAGAATCTGCCCGAGGCAGTTGTTGATCTTGTGCGATCCGGTGTGGTTCAGCTCGTCGCGCTTGAAATAGATTTTCGCGCCGCCGAGATGCTCGGTCAGCCGCTCAGCGAAATAGAGCGGTGACGGTCGGCCGGTATAATGCGTGTTGAGCGACTGCAATTCGGCCTGGAATTCCGGATCGTCCTTGGCTTTCGCCCAGTGATCCTGAAGGTCCAGGATGAGCGGCATCAGCGTCTCGGCGACGAAACGGCCGCCGAAAATCCCGAACATGCCCTGTTCGTCGGGTCCGGTGCGAAACGAGTTGGGTGAAGGCGGCTTGTTCATGGCGTCACTCCCGATTGCGGGTCTCGCCCGCTTGCGCCGCCTTCAGGAAGGCGGCGATCCTGTTGATGTCCTTCACGCCCGGCGCGCTTTCCACGCCCGACGAAACGTCGAGGGCCCTGGCGCCCGAAACCGCCAGTGCTTCCGCTACGTTTTCGGGATCGAGACCCCCGGAAAGCATGTAATTCACCTTACCGTCAAGCGCCGCCAGCAGGGACCAGTCGAAGGAGACGCCGTTTCCGCCCGGAAGCGCCGAATTCGCCGGCGGCTTCGCGTCGAACAGAAAGCGGTCCGCGATGCCGTAATAGGGCTCGATCGCGTCCAGGTCCCCGGCTTCGCGGATGGAAAACGCCTTCATCACCGGCAGGCCGAATTTCGCACGCACATCGGCGACGCGTGTCGGGCTTTCCTTGCCGTGTAGCTGCAGCATGCCGGGCTCCACCGTGGCGACGATGTCGGCCAGTGTCGCGTCGTCCGCATCGACGGTGACGGCCACGGGTATCGCCAGCCGCTGCCGCGCCCGCACGGAAAGATCGCGCGCGACTTCGGCCTCCACGTGGCGCGGGCTTTTTTCGAAGAAGATGAAGCCGATATGGTTCGCGCCACCGTCAAGCGCCGCATCGACCGCTTCCTCCGTCTTCAGCCCGCAGATTTTGATGTCCAGTGCCATGCGGGGGAAATAAGGGGACGGCGGCCAAGAGTCGAGACGCGAGTCGGGGAATATGATCCGTCTTGATGCGAAACGTTGCGCCGCGCGTGCGCCCTCAGTCTTTTTCGAATCCGATCGCCTGCAGCGCCGAGCCGTTCTTCTTCAGCCATGCCTTGCAGCGTTTGGTGTCCGGGCAGAGTTCCTCGCACAGCGCCCAGAACTTCGGTCCGTGGTTCATGTGCCTGAGATGCGCCACCTCGTGGGCGACGAGATAGTCGATCACCGGGCGGGGCGCCATCATGATGCGCCATGAAAACGAGAGGTTGCCTTCCGACGAACAGGAACCCCAGCGGCTGACCGTGTCCTTGTAGCGAATGGATTTCGCATTCCTGCCGATGGTTTTCGTGTGTTTTTCGACCAGGGCGCCGATTTCGGCTTTCGCTTCCTTCTTCAGATGGTCGGCAACGCGGCGGGGCAGATGGATGTGCTCGCCGCGCACGATCAGTTTCGCGCCGTCCGCATCGCGCACCGCCTGTGTGACGCCGCGCCCCGGCTCGTGCACGATCTCGTGGTTGACGCCCCGGATCGGCACCTTGATGCCCGGACGCACCTGCGGCCGGTCGGGGATCGTGCCGATCTTTTCCTCCAGCCAGTCGCGGTTGCGGAACAGGAAGCGCTCGACCTCGAGCATCGGCACGCCGACGGGCGTCGTGACCGTTAGCCCCTGTGCGCCCGGCCTGATGCGCAGCGTCAGGCGCCGGGCACGCGGGTTTTCGGCGATCCGGAGCGGCAAGGTTCGCCCGGCCACCTCATGCGTGAGGTGTTGCACGGCCTTGCCGTCCGCTCCGACGGATTTCTTGCGCATGAACCCGAATCCCATGCTTGGGATTTAGCCGATTCTCGTGTCGGGAGGATAAAGAAAAAAAGCCCGCGGTTTGGAAAACCGCGGGCTGGAGCCATGGAGGTCAGTTTGGAGGTCAGACCGAGATTAGGCTCGAAAGTCAGCCGTGATCTGTGACATTCGGCACAGAGGGACCATGATTGTTGCCATTGTCGCCATTGTTGTGGCGGCTCGGACGTTCGCGCATGAAGCGGTCGAACTCTTCCTGGTCCTTTGCACGACGCAGTTCGCGCATGTAGGAGTCGAACTCCTCGCGCATCGTGTCGAGCTTGCGGCGTTCTTCTTCCAGGCGCTTCAGTTCCCCTTCGCGCCAGTCGTCGAAGGCCACGTTGCCCGTACGGGCATGGTAGTGGGCATGCCGGCCGCGGCGTTTGCGGCCGATGCCGCTGCAGCCCCGGAATACTTCGTCGGTTTTCATGTTCACGTCCCTCTTGAAGTCGTCGAGCCTGTCGCCCCACAGGATATAGGCCAGCATCGCCAGGCCGAGCGGCCAGAAGATGATGAAACCCAGAACCATCAGCGCGATCGTCGCGGGTGTCCAAGCCGGGCGGATCAGAGCGGTTTGTGTCATTCGCTACCCCTTTTCGAGTTCAAGGCGGCGGTGGTCGCTGCCTGCAAACGAGGTGGGTACGCTCAAGATATTTTGCAAGTTGAAAAGCCCGGAGTTCCGGGCTTCCGAGGGCAACTCACTGGAGTTTTCTCCACACGGGACGCGATGAAAAATTTTGTTCTTGAGCCGCCGAAAGGCTGTTTTGACCGTCGAAAACAGGACGTGAACAGGCCGTGCGGCGCGCCTGGGCCGCTGGCCGGTCAGCGCGTCGCGCGGATCCGTTCGACCATCGCCGTCACGGTGCGGGCGAGAAGGTCGAGGTCCTGCGGCCGTGAAAGCCGGTGATCGCCGTCCTTGATCATGGTCAGCGCCGCGTCATCCCTGGACAGGAATTCCATCAATTTTTGCGCATGCGTGTAAGGTACGTCCGGGTCGGCCATGCCCTGCAGGATGTGCACCGGGCAATGCGTGTCGAGGGGCTCGACCATGACGCGGTTGCGCCGCCCGTCCTCGAACAGCGCCTTGGTGAAGATGTTCGGATCCGGCGAATATTCGCTGAATTCCTCGAAATAGCCCTTCGTTTCCATGTCGGCGCGCTCCTTTTCCGTCAGTTCCGGCTCCATCAGCTCGTGCGTGAAGTCCGGCGCGGGCGCGAGCAGCACCATCCCGGCGATCCGGTCGTCCGGACCGCCCCTGTTGAGCTCCTGCACCATTCGGAGCGCGATCCACCCGCCCATCGACGAACCGATGAGGATCTGCGGACCTTTCGTGTAGCGTTCGAAGACGGCGATGCTCTCGGCCAGCCATTTCGAGATCGTGCCGTCGGTGAACGCGCCGCCCGATTCTCCGTGGCCCGAATAGTCGTGGCGCGTATAGGCGAGGCCGAGATCTCCGGCCAGCTGGTCGAGCCGCTCGGCCTTCGTGCCGAGCATGTCGGAGCGATAGCCGCCGAGCCAGACGAGGCCGGGAACGCCGCCGGAACGGTGCCGTACCGCGATGTCGACACCGGAAACGTCGAGTTTTTCGGGCTGTTCGGTCATCGCGGTCCTCTCCTTTGGCTTTGCGCCGTGTTTTGCGCGGCTCGGCGCCCTATGTGAAGCCCCATGCCGTACGATGATGATTTTTCTCGTGGGCCGTGCTATTGACTCGGCGCCGGGAATCCCGACATTGCGCGGACTTCCCATTGAACTCGTACCGAAACAGTACAGGAGACAACGACCATTCGCCGTCCATTCCGAGCCCCTCCGGCTCAAAAAACAGGCCCGACCGCCAATCGCGACATTCGCGACCCACAGATTCAGTTGATTGACGCCGAAGGCGAGAACCAGGGCGTCACGGATACAGCCGAAGCCCTCCGGGTCGCGGAAGAGGCGGGGCTGGATCTCGTCCTGATCGTCCCGAACGCCAATCCGCCCGTTGCCAAGATCGTCGATCTGGGCAAGCTCAAATACGAACAACAGAAAAAAGCCGCCGCCGCGCGCAAGAAGCAGAAGACCGTCGAGATCAAGGAGATCAAGATGCGTCCCAATATCGACACCCATGATTACGAGGTGAAGATGAAGGCGATGCGCCGCTTCTTCGACGAAGGCGACAAGGTCAAGGTGACGCTGCGTTTCCGCGGCCGCGAAATGGCGCACCAGTATCTCGGCATGGAACTCTTGCAGAAGGTCAAGGGAGACACAGACGAGATCGCCAAGGTGGAGGCCGAGCCGAAGCTCGAAGGCCGCCAGATGATGATGGTGCTCGCGCCCCGCTGAGGCCGCGACCATTGCTGACATTGTGAAAGCGGGCTTCGGCCCGCTTTTTTGTGCGGTCAGGCGATTTTGTAGGCGCTGATCACCCAGCCGGTCAGACCGGTCCCGGGAATGTGTTCGCCGTGCTCTTGCTCGCGGATGGTGATTCGGCCGAGCGTTGCCAGCGCATCGAGTTTCGCGATCAGCGACCCCTCCCGGTAGAATGTGTCGTTCAGTCCGATCACCAGCGCGCCGCCGGGCCGGATAACCCGCAAGATGTCGTCAAGCGCATCGGCCCGGACATGGCCGAACGAGAACACGCCGACACAGGCCGCGGCCCTGTAGGTGTCGTCCGGCACGTCCATCGGCGGTTCGTTCAGATTGGTCTCGAACAGTCGGCGATAGGTGCCGGTCTTTGCCGCCTTGGCGAGCATGCCGGAAGAGAAATCGCAACCATCCACGGTCTCGAAACCGACGCTGCACAACGCCAGCCCGGACATGCCCGACCCGCAGCCGACATCGAGAACGGCACAGCCGTCGGGATCGGCCATCAGGCGCAGAGTTTCGGCGCAACGCGCCGGCTGGCGATAGCTGTTCTCCGTCAGCTCATCGTCATAGATCTCGGCCCAACTGTCGTAGAATGCCCTGGTTTCGGCATCGCTCTTGACGGTATAGGCCGTCGAAAGAAACCGTCTCTTCTCAGCCATTGTGACATTGCCCTCTCACAACGGTCTCCAATGCTTGCATTCCGGCCGCTCCGAGTCTATAGAGCTGCGTCCCGAACGGTCCGGCAGGGCATGCCGTGTCCGTTCCGAATGCAAGAACAGCGCACATCGTTCGACGGCCGGGCCCGCTTCGCATGAGTTTCATGCGGCAGGCGGAATTTGCGGCAAGTCTCGTGAAGCAGCGATGGCGCACAATAACGGAGAGCAAAATGCCCAAGATGAAGACGAAGTCTTCCTGCAAGAAGCGCTTCAAGATCACGGCTACTGGCAAGGTCAAGGTCGCTGCCGCCGGCAAGCGCCATGGCATGATCAAACGGTCCAACAAGTTCATCCGCGACGCGCGCGGCACCATGGTGCTCGCCGATCAGGATGCGAAGATCGTCAAGAAGATGATGCCCTACGGCGACTGAGCCGTCACGACCCGAACCAGGAGATTAGATCATGGCACGTGTAAAACGCGGCGTGACAGCCCACGCCAAGCACAAGAAAGTCCTCAAGCAGGCGGAAGGCTTCTACGGCCGCCGCAAGAACACCATTCGTACCGCGAAGGCCGCTGTCGACAAGTCGAAGCAATACGCCTACCGCGACCGCAAGACCCGCAAGCGGAATTTCCGCTCGCTGTGGATCCAGCGCATCAACGCCGCCGTGCGCGAGCATGGCCTGACCTATGGCCGTTTCATCGACGGCCTGAACAAGGCCGGCATCGAGATGGACCGCAAGGTCATGTCCGACATGGCGATCCACGAGCCGCAGGCGTTCGAGGTACTGGTCGGCAAGGCCAAGGAAGCCCTTGCCTATCTCAAGGACACTACGCCGAACGCGTTTGAAAGCGCTGTCCGTTAAGTCAGCGCTTTCTCGACCGAGACCCTGAGAAACCCGCGCTGGCTGGTCCAGACGCGGGTTTTTCTTTGACCTTTCACATCGCGCGGCTAAACAAACCCGCGCAACCGCAAACCGGAAATGCGACATGCTTCAGGAACTCGAAAGCCTCGAACGAAAACTGATGGACGAGATCGCCGCCGCGGCTGACGAACCGGCCATCGAGGCGGTGCGCGTCGGTGCCATCGGCAAGAAGGGCTCCGTGTCGGAACGGCTGAAGACGCTCGGCAAGATGACGCCGGAGGAGCGTCAGGTCATGGGCCCGGCGATCAACGGCCTGCGAGACCGGATCACCCAGGCGATCGCCGCGCGCAAGACCGAACTGCGCGATGCCGCCATCGAGGCGAGGCTGGCGACCGAGACTGTCGATGTCACTTTGCCGGTACGCCCCGCGCCCGCGGAAACCGGTCGGATACACCCGATCACCCAGGTCACCGACGAACTGACCGCGATCTTCGCCGACATGGGCTTCTCGATCGCCGAGGGGCCGGATATCGAGACCGACTACTACAATTTCACTGCGCTGAACTTCCCCGAGGGCCATCCGGCCCGCGAGATGCACGACACTTTCTTCTTCAACGCGAACGAGGAGGGCGAGCGCAAGCTCCTGCGCACGCACACCTCGCCGGTGCAGATCCGCACCATGGAAACGCAGAAGCCGCCGATCCGCATCATCATTCCGGGCAAGACTTACCGGCAGGATTCGGATGCCACCCACTCGCCCATGTTCCATCAGGTCGAGGGACTGGTGATCGACCGCCACGCCAATGTGGCCAATCTTAAATGGGTGCTGACGGAATTCTGCAAGACCTTCTTCGAGGTCGAACACATCGCCATGCGTTTCCGGCCGTCCTTCTTCCCCTTTACCGAGCCGTCCATGGAGGTCGATATCCAGTGCGACCGCTCCAAGCCGGGCGAGGTGCGCTTCGGTGAGGGCAATGACTGGATGGAGATTCTCGGCTGCGGCATGGTCCACCCGAATGTGTTGCGCATGAGTGGGCTCGATCCCGACGAATTCCAGGGCTTTGCGTGGGGCATCGGCATCGACCGCCTCGCCATGCTGAAATACGGCATGCCGGACCTGCGCGCCTTCTTCGACGCCGATGTGCGCTGGCTCAGCCATTATGGCTTCCGCCCGCTCGACATGCCAACGCTGTTCGGGGGGCTGAGCGCGTGACGTCTTTGCCGCAGACCCTGCACGGCACGGAGACCTTCTCTTTCGGCGACAGCCCGAAATGGCGCGATGGCGGCTATGCGCCGGACATGGAACTTGTTTGCGAGCGTTTTCGCCTCGTCGAAACGCTCGAAACCGACACGGATGACTGAACGATGAAATTCACCCTTTCCTGGCTGAAGGAACATTTGGACACCGACGCCTCGCTTGACCAGATCGTCGAGCGGCTGACGAATATCGGCCTTGAGGTCGAAGCAGTTGACGACAAGGCTCAGTTCAAGCCGTTCGTGATCGCGAAGGTTCTCACCGCCGAGCAGCATCCCGACGCCGACCGCCTGCGGGTCCTGTCGGTGGACACCGGTGACGGCATGCCGGTCCAGGTCGTCTGTGGCGCGCCCAACGCGCGTGCGGGCCTTGTGGGCGCTTTCGCGGCGCCCGGCGCTTACGTGCCCGGTATCGACGTCACGCTTTCCGTCGGCAAGATCCGCGGTGTAGAGAGCCACGGCATGATGTGTTCTGAACGCGAATTGCAGATGTCGGATGCCCATACCGGCATTATCGACCTGCCCGAGGATGCGCCGGTCGGCACATCGTTCGCCGCTTATGCGGGCCTCGACGATCCGGTGATCGAAATCGGCCTGACGCCGGACCGCGCCGATTGCACAGGCGTTGCGGGCATCGCGCGCGATCTCGCGGCCGCCGGTCTTGGCACGCTGAAGACGCCCGAGGTCGAGCCGGCCGCTGGCGACGGCGCTTGCCCGGTCAAGGTGACCATCGAGGATGCTGACCTTTGCCCCGGCTTTGCGCTGCGCATGGTTCGCGGCGTCAAGAACGGACCGTCGCCGGCCTGGATGCAGCAGCGCCTGCTCGCCATCGGCCTGCGCCCGATCAATGCGCTGGTCGACATCACCAACTACATCACGATGGATCGCGGCCGTCCGCTGCATGTCTTCGATGCCGGCAAGGTCGCGGGTAATCTGGTCGTGCGCCGCGCGAAGGAAGGCGAGAAGGTTCTCGCGCTGGACGAGCGCGAATACGAACTGACGCCGTACATGTGCGTCATCGCAGACGACAACGGCGTCGAATCGATCGCCGGCATCATGGGCGGCGAACATTCCGGCTGCGACGAGAACACCACAGACGTGCTGATCGAGTCGGCGCAGTGGAACCCGATGAACATCGCCCGCACCGGTCGCGATCTCGGCATCATCACCGATGCGCGCTATCGCTTCGAGCGCGGCGTCGATCCGCAATTCATGGTCGACGGCATGGAAATGGCGACGGAACTCGTGCTCGACTTCTGCGGCGGCACGCCGTCCGAGCCGGAGGTCGTCGGTTATGAAGCCTATACGCCGAAAGTGATCGATTTCCCGTTCACCGAAGTGAAGCGCCTCGTCGGCATCGAAGTGACGTCGCAGGAGCAGATCGACATCTTCAAGCGCCTCGGGTTCGGCGTCGAGGGATCGGGCGTCGAGGCGAAGGTCACGGTGCCGTCCTGGCGCATGTATGACGTCGAGGGCAAGGCCGATCTCGTCGAGGAGATCATGCGCATTCACGGCGAGAACAATATCGACCCGCAGCCGCTGCCGAGCCATGGCGCAGTCAATGCGAAGATCCTGACGACGTTGCAGATCCGCACGCGTCTCGCCAAGCGCGCGCTGGCCGTGCGCGGCATGATGGAATCGGTCTCCTGGTCCTTCATCCCGGCGGAGCATGCGGAATTGTTCGGCGGCGGCAGCGCCGCGCTGAAACTCGCCAATCCGATCGCTGCCGACATGTCGGACATGCGCCCTTCGCTGCTGCCGGGCCTGCTTGCAGCCGCGCAGCGCAACGCCGACCAGGGCGTCGGCGATGTCGCGTTGTTCGAGGTCGCGGCGACTTACGAGGGCGACACGCCGGACGCGCAGCGCCGCGTCGCGGGCGGCATCCGGCGCGGCACGGCAGCGCTGACCGGAGGCGGTCGCCACTGGGCTGGAAACGGCGAGGCGGTCGGCGTGTTCGACGCCAAGGCGGATGCGCTCGCGGCGCTTGAAGCCTGCGGCGCTCCGGTCGCCAATCTCCAGATCGAGCGCGGCGCGCCCGGCTGGTATCATCCCGGCCGTTCCGGCGTCATCAAGCTCGGCCCGAAGGTCGTGCTCGGCCATTTCGGAGAGTTCCATCCGCGCACGCTGGAGGCGCTCGACGTGTCCGGCGCGCTTTGCGGCTTCGAGGTCTTCATCGACGCCATTCCCGAACCGAAGAAGAAGCCGACCCGCACCAAGCCGAAACTGGAAATCTCGCCTTTCCAGATGCTCAGGCGCGACTATGCCTTCGTGGTCGACCGGGACACCCCGGCGGCGACCCTCGTCCGCGCTGTCTCCGGAGCCGACAAGAAGCTGATCACAGGCGTCAATGTTTTCGACATCTTCGAGGGCGCATCGCTGGGCGAGGGCAAGAAGTCGGTGGCGCTGGAAGTCTCCATCCAGCCGACGGACCGCACGCTCACCGACGAGGATCTCGACGCACTGTCGACGAAGATCGTCGAGAATGTCGGCAAATCGGCAGGCGGGGTGCTGCGGGGCTGATCCGCCGGCTTTCCCGCGTTCCGTTTCCGGAATAGTCTTCTCCCGAACTCCGGGAGAAGACTATGTCCGTTCTGGCACAAATCCTGATCGCAATCGTCGCGTTGGAACATATCCTGTTCCTCGTCCTCGAAATGTTTCTCTGGGACAAGCCGCAGGGCATGAAGGTCTTCCGCAACACGCCGGAGGCTGCCGCGGGGACGAAAGTGCTCGCTGCCAATCAGGGTCTCTATAACGGCTTTCTCGCCGCCGGGCTGATCTGGTCGCTGATACCGCTCGGCGCGCCGGCTGCCGCGTCGTCCATCGCAACATTCTTCCTGCTCTGCGTGATTGTCGCCGGTCTGTACGGCGCGCTGAGTGTATCGCGCCGCATTCTTTGGGTACAGGCCGCACCGGCGCTGGTCGCGCTGGCCGTCGTTTGGCTGCTTTGATGCCGGTGCCTATGTTCGCATCGGGCACAGGGTGACAGCACGGACGCCGTGAGTAGTATGGCCACCGAATCAAGCAGGAGGAACGTCATGTTTCGTTGGGGAGTTTTATCGACCGCGAAGATCGGCCGCGAGCAGGTCATTCCGGCTATCTGCGATGCGGAGAACGGCGTTCTGACCGCCGTCGCCAGCCGTGACGAGGGCCGCGCCCGCGCGCTTGCCGACCGGTTCGGCGCGCCGCATGCCTTCGGCTCCTATGAGGCGATGCTCTCCTCCGATTCGATCGACGGGGTCTATATCCCCGTCCCGACGTCGCAGCACATCGAGTGGGCCGTGAAGGCGGCAGAGGCGGGCAAACACGTGCTCGTCGAGAAACCGATCGCGTTGAACGCCGCCGAGATCGAGCCGCTTATTGCCGCGCGGGATCGCGCCGGCGTGGTGGTCTCCGAGGCTTTCATGGTCACCTATCATCCGCAATGGATGAAGGTGCGCGATCTCATCGCCGACGGCGCGATTGGTCGCCTGCGCCAGGTGCAGGGCGCATTCACCTATTTCAACACCGACCCGACGAACACGCGCAACATCCCGGAACTGGGAGGTGGCGGCCTGCCGGATATCGGCGTCTACCCGACCGTGACGACCCGTTTCGTCACCGGCAAGGAGCCGGTCTCCGTCTCGGCGACGGTCGAGCGCGATCCGACATTCGGTACGGACATCTATTCGGATGTGCGCGCGAAATTCGACGGTTTCGAACTCGCCTTCTACTGTTCCACCCAGATGGCGCTGCGCCAGATGATGGTGTTCCACGGTGAGAAGGGCCTCATCGAGGTGGATGGCCCTTTCAATGCCGGCGATTACGAACACGCCCGCATCACGCTTCACAATGTCGGCCATAACCAGGCGGAAGTCTTCCGTTTTCCGGGCGTGCGCCAATACAGGCTGCAGGTCGAGACCTTTGCCCGCAGGGCGCGCGGCGAGGACGTGGCGATCTTCGATCTCGAGAATTCCGTCGCCAACCAGAAGTTCATCGACGCTGTCTTCCGCGCCGGCGAGACCGGGAATTGGGAAACTGTTTAGCCGGCAATCTTTCGTAAAAGATTAGCCGGATAATATTACCACCAGACGCCGCCTCGCGTGACCCGGATGCGTGGCTTCTTGCCCTGTTTCTCCCAGGGATGAAGGCTTTCCGCGCAGGCGGGATCGTTGCACTCCGGATCCTCGACCATGGATTGGCGCTCGGGCATCTCGCCGGCGAGCGCCGCCCAGTGGCCGAAACGTGCCCGGTCGCGGCGTCCGAGCCGGATCTGCGGCACCGGCGAGTGACCGCTGGCCGGGCGATCTCCGCCGGTCGGCGACGTATCGCGGAGCGGAGGCTGACCGCGCAGGGCGCCCTTCAGCGCCGAAAGCCGCGCGATGCGCTCTTCGGTTGCGGGGTGGGTGCGCAGCATGGAAGGTTCCGGAATACGGCTGCCGGGCAGCATCATGCCTTCCCAGCGTTTTCCCCGCGCCCGCTCCAGCTTGAGAAGTGCGGAGGACAGGCCGTCCGGATCGCCGGTCAGCAGCGCCGCGCCATAGTCCGCGTCGAACTCGCGGGTACGCGACAACGCCAGTTGCAACAGTCCGCCGATTGTCGGCGAGGCGACCATGGCGAGAATGCCAAGCCACGGAATCTGCCCGAAGAAACCCGAGATATTGAACAGGATCGCGAACAGGCCGACGGTCGAAAGTGTCGAGGTCATGCGCGACACCATGTCGGCGAGCGACATCACCTTGATGTCTTCATTGGCGATATGGGTGGTTTCATGCGCCAGAACGCCCGCCAACTCCCGCAGAGTGAGGTTGCGCAGGAGAGCGTCGGTAACCGCGATCGCGGAGTCGTCGCGCCGCCCGACGGCGAAGGCGTTCATCATCCTCGACGGGATGACATGGAGTTTCGGCGTCGCCGGTAGGTTGGCGCGTGACGCGAGTTCCTGGATCATCCGGTAGCCGGCCGGGAAATTGTGCGCAGTCACCGGCCGCGCCTTGTACATGCGCAGAACCATGTTGGGGGAGACCCGCCGCGCCGCGCCGAGCATGAACGCGCCGATTGCGATGGCGTAAAGCAGCCCGGTCGTCCCGGCGATGGCCCAGGCGGTCACCGCGAGCAGCACGAGGCTCCCGGATGCCAGCAACCATGTATGCAGCGCATTCAGCGCGCGGTGCTGGCGGTGAATGATGTGATCTTCGTTCAGGAACGGCGGTCTCATGCGCTCTTATATGGGCATTGCCGTCGGCTTTGATGAGTCCTTCACGAGCGATTGAAGACGAATCGCGAGTAGCCCAGATAGGAAAACACGGTCACGGCCGCGACGGCGATCACCAGCGCAATGAGCGGGGTGATCGTACCCGGCGCGGCAAGCAGCAGGCCGGAATAGATGGCGTAATTCAGCGCAGCGCCGAGTATCGCCACGAAACCGTAGCGTGCGCCTTCCTGCACCACATGCCGGTCGCTCTTTCCGAAGGTCACGGTGCGGTTGATCATCCATGTCGTGAACATCGCCGCCGCGATGGCGAAGATACGTGCCGTGAACGGACCGAGCGGCGTGAAATGCATCAGCACCGTCAGCACCGTCGCATCGACAATAAACCCGGTGCCGCCCGCTACGGCGAAGCTGCCGAGCCTGAAAAGCAGGTTTTTCGATACGATATCGCGCATTGTGTGGTCCTGGCGCTCCGCAATCGCCTTGCGGCGCTGATACACCTAGGTCGCGGCGCCGTCGATCCGAATCCGGTCTTTCAATGCCGGATCGTTCGCATTTTACCTTTTCTTGATCCGGTTAAGGCTAGGTTTAATCCGACGATCGCCAAGCGGAATTCCTGCCGATGACTTATCTTTCCGGACAACGCGACAGCGTGCGGACGGCTTCCGGGGCTGCCTCTGCGCGCCGCGAGCCTGTCCTGCTCGCGCTTTTCGCGACGCTCTTCGTCACGCTGATCGGATTGAGCGGCTCGGATACCGAGGGCATTCCCAATTCCGACGACCTCCTGAGGCTCGTCGAAGTGCGTGACCTCCTTGCCGGCCAGAGCTGGTTCGATCTGACCCAGTACAGGCTCGGTCTCGATGGCGGCACTGTGATGCACTGGTCGCGCCTGGTCGATGCGCCGATTGCCGGCATCGTCATGATCGTGACGGCAATGACCGGCGACGCAGCGCTTGGCGAGGCGGTCGCGAAAATCCTCTGGCCTGCGATCACGCTGCTTTTCGCCATGGCGGCGTTGATGAGCGCGTGCGGGCGCACCGGCAATGCCGCCTGGCGCCTTCCCGTCGCTGTCATCGGCGCGGTCGCGCTCTGGACGACGGGCGCTTTCGGGCCGGGCGCACTGGACCATCACAATATCCAGATTGCGCTGGCGCTTTGGCTCCTTGCACTGCTTCTGCCCGGTGAACGCGCCGTCGCGGCACATGCCTGGGCAGGCCTCGTCGCTGTGGCGATGATTGCCATCGGCATGGAAGTCCTGCCCTATGTCGCGCTGGCCGGCGTCGCCGTCGCGCTCGGTTTCGTGTTTGGCGCGGTCTCGCCAGCCGCCGCGCGCGCATTCGGACTTTCGGTTGCCGCATCCGCCGCTGCAATTTTCGTGGCGACCGTCGCGCCGGCGAACTGGACGGGCAATGCCTGCGATGCCTATTCCTCCTTTCATCTCGTGGCAGCGTCGGCCGGCGGCCTCGGCCTGGCCGCCGTGTCATTCATGCGCGGCACGATGCTGCGGCTCGCCGGGATCGGGCTTCTGGGCGCTGCCGTCGCCGGCCTCGTCGCGGTATTCTTTCCCCATTGTCTCGCCAATCCGCTCGCCGGCCTCGATCCGCGCCTGAAGACGTTCTGGCTGGAAGGCGTCGTCGAGACCCGGTCCCTTGCCGACCTCTGGGCGGCAGATCCCTTTGCCTTGTTCGGGTTCTACGGCATGGCGGTCTGCGCCCTTGTCGTGTCCGTCATCTCGGCGTTGCGCGGAAAACCATTGCCGCGCGGGCAGGCAGTGGTCTTCACCGCATTTCTCGCAATGGGAATCGCGGTCACGGCGTGGCAGCAGCGCGGTTTCACATTCGCCGCAGCTTTCGCGGTCCTGCCGCTTGGTTTCTGGATCGGACGAATGCGCGAAAACATGCCGGAAGGACGGTCGATCCCGGCGACGCTGGGTCTTGCCGGCGCCTGGGCGGTGTCGCTCAATCTCGTCTGGTGGATCGCGGGCGCGCAGGCAGCCGCGCTGTTTTCCGCTGGTCCGACATTGCAGCAACAGGTCGCTTCCGCATCCCCGCGCGACTATTGCTACACGTCAGATTTATACGCGCCGCTTGCCGGCGAACCCGAAGGCGTCGTGCTGGGTGCGACCGACATCGGCGCGAGCGTGTTGCTCTACACAGGCCACCGCGCCGTGGCCGGACCGTATCACCGCAACATCGCCGGCAATTTGCTTTTGATCGACGCCATGTTGGCCGCGCCGCAGGAGGCCCGATCCATGCTGCGGGCCCATGGCGTGACGCTGATCGCCGATTGTCTGAACGGCGCCGACGGTTTCGACTTCATAGCCGCCGCGCCAAACGGCTTCCAGGCGGCACTGCGTGGCGGATCGGTTCCGGACTGGCTGGAAGCGGTTCCATCGACCGTTGGAGAGCCGCTGGTGATCTACAGGGTCCTGCCGTGAACGGCCCTTGGTGAAAGCCGCAAATCAGTTTAGTTCTGGATGCAATGCAAGGAAGCGCCAGACAGGGCCGGACGTGACAGGCATGGCATTCATTTCCCGCATCATGAAGATCGCCGGCGCGGTCGCGGCGCTGACTGCCGTCGCCGCACCTGCCGCCGCCGAGCCTGCCGCTAAGGAACTCTTCGGCCGCATGCCGCTTCCCAGCGTCTCCGAGCCGGCTTCGGTCGGCTTCTATTCGAAGGGCTGCATCGCCGGCGCGGTCGCGTTGCCGACCGACGGTGAGACCTGGCAGGCGATGCGGCTCGAACGGAACCGTCGCTGGGGCCACCCGAAGATGATCGCTCTTCTGGAGAGGCTATCGCGCGAGGCAGTGCAGGACGGCTGGCCGGGCCTGCTCGTCGGTGACATCGCGCAGCCGCGTGGCGGGCCGATGCTGTCGGGCCATGCCTCGCATCAGGTCGGCCTCGATGCGGATATCTGGCTGACGCCGATGCCGAACCGCACGCTGACGCGCAGCGAGCGCGCCAACACCAGCGCGACATCGATGCTGAAAAAGGACTCGCTGCACGTCGATCCGAAGAAATTCACGCCCGCGCATGCAAGATTGCTCAAGCGCGCGGCGTCCTATGACGAGGTCCAGCGTATCTTCATCCATCCAGGCATCAAGGAGGCGATGTGCGAGGCTTATGGCGGATCGCGCGCCAATGACGACTGGATGAACAAGCTTCGGCCCTATTACGGTCACCACTACCATTTCCATGTTCGTATCTTCTGTCCGGACGATTCGCCGAATTGCCGGCCGCAGCAGTCGACCGGCTCGGGCAATGGCTGCGGCAAGAGCCTCGCATGGTGGTTTACCGACGAGCCCTGGGCGCCGGCGAAGCCGGAACCGGGCAAGAAACCGGTAAAACCGCGAGCGGTCACGCTTTCCGACCTGCCGCCGGCCTGCGCGCGCATTCTCGGAGAGCCGGCTCCCGCCGATGCATCGCTGGTTACCTATGTCGATGGTTACGACCCGACGCTGGCGCGCGCGACGGCGGTGCCTGTTAAGGCGCCGGCCATACCGGGCAATCGCGTTCCGGTCCTCGTTCCGATCCCCGCGGCGAAACCGAATTGATGTCGCGCCGCGATTTCGGCTTTTCTCCATGGACCAATTCGATTATGCGGGTTCAAACGATTTAAACGGACATTGCCATGAGCCAGACGCGCAGGATCGCACTGGTCGCCCACGACCAGAAGAAAGACGACCTCGTGGAATTCGTGCGTGAGCACGAAGCGGCTTTTTCGCGTTACGATCTCGTCGCGACCGGCACCACCGGCGCCCGGATTACCGAGGCATGTCCCGGCCTTGCCCTGACGCCGCTGAAGAGCGGCCCGCTGGGTGGCGATCAGCAGATCGGCGCGATGATTGCCGAAGCCCTCGTCGAGGCCGTCGTTTTCTTCGTCGACCCGCTCACACCCATGCCCCATGACGTAGACGTCAAGGCGTTGATGCGGCTTGCCATTGTCTATGACATTCCCCTTGCGCTAAATCGAAGGTCCGCGGGCATGCTGCTCGCGTCCCTGCCCGGGGCCTGACCAAAGCCGGATCAAGGAGAGGCACATGTCCAACGGCCGTACGGAAGCAGAACAGAGGTTGCCCTTTCCCGTGCTGATCGCCGATATCGGCGGCACCAATGCGCGGTTTGCGATCGTGATCGACTCGAATGCCGAGCCCAAGCGTTTCGAGCCCATAAAGACCGCGGATTATCCGACGCTCGACGCGGCGATCCAGCAGGTTGTTCTCGACAAGACCTCCATCTTGCCGAAATCGGCGGTGCTGGCCGTCGCGGGGCCGACGGATGGCGACGAAATCGACCTGACCAATTGCCACTGGATCGTCCGGCCGAAACGCCTGATCGCCGAACTCGGTTTCAGCGACGTCATGGTGATGAACGACTACGAGGCACAGGCGCTGGCGGTGGTCGCTCTCGACGCCGAGTTTCTCGAGCCGATTGGCGGCGGAGAGCGGATCACCCATGCCAACAGGGTCGTCATCGGGCCGGGCACCGGCCTTGGCGTTGCCGGCATCGTGCATGGCTCCAACACCTGGATCCCGGTCGCGGGCGAGGGCGGCCATGTCGATCTCGGACCGCGCACCGAACGCGACTACGAGATTTTCCCGCATCTCGAGACGATCGGCGGCCGCGTATCGGGCGAGCAGATCCTGTGCGGGCGCGGGCTCGTCAATCTTTACAAGGCGATCGCCCAGGCCGACGGACGCCCGGTCGTCTTTTCCCGTCCGGAGGAGATCACGGCGGCGTCATTCGACGGCAGTGACACGGTGGCGGTCGAGACCGTGCAGCTTTTCATCGAGTATCTGGCGCGTGTCGCCGGCGACATGGCGCTCGTCTTCATGGCGCGCGGCGGCATCTACCTGACCGGTGGCATCACTCACAAGATCCTGCCGGTGATCGATGCGGACCGTTTCCGCGCGGCCTTCGACAACAAGGAGCCGCACCGCAACCTGCTCGAACAGACGCCCGTCTTCGTGATCACCCACGATCAGGCGCCTCTGGAAGGACTGTCGGCCTATGCGCGCATGCCCGCCCGCTTCGGTGTCGACACATCCGGGCGCTGGTGGCGCGAGGATTGACCCGTACCGCGGATTGCTTGATTTCGCATGGTATCTTTTCGAGGATGCGTCATGTATAGCTCCCGCGTTTTCCGAAGGGGCATAAGGAAAAACCGTTGAAAGCGGACCGGCACAAGAAGGTATCGATGCCGGAAGGCACATTCCTGCTCATGAAACGCATCGTCGCCGAGAACGCGCGCGACTATGTCCGTTATTATGCAATCGCGATTGTCAGCCTGGTTCTCGTGGCCGCATCCACCGCGTTCACGGCGTGGATTCTGCGCGACATCATCGACGAGATCTTCTATCGCCAGCGCCGCGACATGCTTGTCTGGATCTGCGTGGCCATTTTCCTGGCTTTCCTGATCCGCGGCGTGGGGAGCTATGTCCAGGCAGTGCTTCTCGCACGGATCGGCAACGACATCGTCGCCCGCTACCAGAAGCGGATCTTCGACAAGCTGATGAGCCTGAGCGTCGACTTCTTCACCGACTCGCGCTCGGGCGAACTCGCCGCTCGAATCAGCCAGAACATCACAGCCATCCGCGATATTCTGAACACGATCGTGACGTCGATCGCCCGCGACCTGCTGACGCTGATCGCACTGATCATCGTGATGATCGTTCAGGATTGGGCGCTGACGCTCGCCTCTCTTCTCATCGGTCCGCCCGTGATCATTGCTGTCGCCTATGTTTCGAGGCGTATCAGAAGCGTCGTGCGCGACACGGTCATGCTCGGCGCGCATGTGGCGGGAACGATGCAGGAGGTGTCGCAGGGCATCACCGTGGTGAAAGCCTTCACCATGGAAGATCAGCTCAAGGAAAAGATCAGGGGCCTGATCGACCGCGCACATGAACGCGCCGACAAGCTCGCCGCCATCTCGGAGCGTGTGACGCCGCTGTCCGACCTGCTCGCCGGTGTCGCCGTGTCAGGCGTTCTTGCCTATGGCGGCTATCGGGCGATCTTCATGACGGAGCCGCCCGGCGCCGTGATTTCCTTCATCGCGGCGCTCCTGCTCGCCTACGAACCGGCCAAGCGGCTCGCCAGGGTCCAGGTCAATCTGGAACGCGCCGTCGTCAATGCGCGCATGATCTACGAGATCCTCGACATGGAGGTCGGTCAGACCGATGTCCCCGACGCGGCGAAACTGGACGTGGACCAGGGCCGGATCGTCTTCGACAAGGTCGATTTCGCCTATACGCCCAAATTGCCGGTTCTGCGCGAACTGAGCTTTGTCGCCGAGGCCGGCCGGACGACGGCAATCGTCGGCGCATCGGGCGCGGGCAAATCCACCGTCATCGCCCTGCTTCAGCGTTTCTACGATCCGACGGGCGGAACGATCACGATCGACGGCCAGGACATCGGCCACGTCACCAAGGCGTCGCTGCGAGGCTCCATCGCCTTCGTGTCCCAGCAACCGTATCTCTTTGAGGGCTCGATCCGTGACAATATCCGTTACGGGCGTCCGGATGCGACCGACGCCGAGATCGAGGAAGCGGTGCGCCTCGCCCATGCCGAGGACTTCGTGCTTGCCCAGCCGCAGGGCTATGACACGCCGGTCGGCGAAAACGGTGTCACGCTTTCCGGTGGCCAGCGTCAGCGCCTGTCAATCGCACGCGCGATCGTCCGCAACGCGCCGATCCTGTTGCTGGACGAAGCGACCTCCGCCCTCGACAACGACTCCGAAAAACTGGTGCAGCAGGCGCTCCTGGCGGTCATGAAAGGACGCACGACGATTGTTGTGGCGCACCGCCTGTCCACCGTTGTCGATGCGGACAATATTCTCGTCATGGAAGAGGGCCGTGTCGTCGAGGAAGGCGACCACTCTTCCCTGATCGCGCGTCCGAACGGCATCTATGCGCGGTTTTTCGCGTTGCAGGATACGAACGCACCGGACCTGCTCGACAAGCGGGCGGTGCAAGCGGACAAGGAAACCGGAGCGGCCCCGGGCGAAAGCTAACGGACCGATGGCTGAAGGAAGCGAAACCATGGACAAGATGCGCATCGCGATTGTCGGGGCCGGCGGCAGGATGGGCCGCAATCTCATTCGCGCGATCGACGAGAACGAGAGCGTCGAACTGTCAGGCGCGCTGGAGCGCGAAGGTGCAGCCCAGATCGGTGCCGATTGCGGCGTTCTTGGAGGGCTCGAGCCGAACGGCGTCGCTGTTTCGGCCTCGATGGAAGAAGCCTTTTCCGGCGCGCGCGCCATACTGGATTTTACCGCTCCCGCTGCGACCGTTGCCGTCGCTCGTCACGCGGCGAAGAACGGCATTGCCCATATCATCGGAACGACCGGCCTTTCGGACGATGACGACAACGCCCTCGCCGCAGCCGCGGAAATGACCGCCATTGTCCGGTCCGGCAATATGAGCATGGGGGTCATCATGCTCTCGGTTCTCGTCGAGCAGGCGGCGCGTGCGCTGGATGCAGCCGACTGGGATCTTGAAGTTCTGGAAATGCATCATCGCCACAAGGTCGACGCACCGTCGGGAACCGCGTTGCTGCTCGGCGAGGCGGCGGCGAAGGGTCGCGGCATCGATCTGGAGGAACACTCCGTGCGCGTGCGCGACGGCCACACCGGTCCGCGCGAGAACGGCTCCATCGGCTTCGCCACCTTGCGCGGCGGCTCGGTCGTCGGCGATCATTCGGTGATCCTCGCCGGACAGGGCGAGCGTGTAACGCTGTCCCACCACGCTGAGGACCGCATGATCTTCGCACGGGGCGCGGTCAAGGCCGCGCTCTGGACCCATGGCCGTGCGCCCGGCCTTTATTCCATGTATGACGTGCTGGGTCTTACCAGCTGACACCGATCGATCGAGGGAGTTTTTCATGTCCGGAACAATGGTTCTCGTCCGTCACGGCCAGAGCGAGTGGAACAAGCTTAATCTCTTCACCGGCTGGAAGGATCCCGGCCTCACGGAACAGGGCGTGGAAGAGGCGCAGGAGGGCGCACGGGCGATCAAGGACTACGGCATCACCTTCGATATCGCCTTCACCTCTGTTCTCAAGCGCGCCGAGAAGACCTGCGAGATCATCCTCGACATAATCGGCCAGTCCGATCTGGAGACGATCCACGACCAGGCGCTCAACGAACGCAATTACGGCGATCTCGCCGGCCTCAACAAGGACGATGCCCGCGCCAAGTGGGGCGAGGAGCAGGTTCATATCTGGCGCCGTTCCTACGACGTGCCGCCGCCGGGCGACGAGGGTGAAAGCCTGAAGGATACAGGCGCCCGCGTTTGGCCCTACTACATGACCGAGATCCTGCCGCGCGTGCTGCGCGGCGAGAAAGTGCTGGTCGCCGCGCATGGCAATTCTCTGCGCGCGATGGTGAAGATCCTCGATCGGTTGTCGAACGACGAGGTCACCAAGCTGAACCTCGCGACCGGTGTGCCGATGGTCTACAGGCTCAACGCCGATTCCACGGTCGCCTCAAAGGAAATCCTGGGAGACATGTCCGGCGCGCACTGAGCGCCGGCTTCCGGGACCTGTCAAACGTCGCCGATTTGTCCCGCCTCCCAGCCGAGGATCGCGCGTTTGCGTGTCAGGCCCCAATGATAGCCGGTCAGTGCGCCTGACTTGCCGACGGCGCGATGGCACGGCACCACGAAGGAAACGGGATTGGCGCCCACAGCCGCGCCGACGGCGCGGGGCGCTTCCGGTCGGCCGATCCTGTCGGCGATCTCCGAATAGGCAAGCGCCTTGCCCATGGGGATCTTGAGCAGTGCGTTCCAGACGGAGACCTGGAAGTCCGTCCCGATCAGGACCACGCGCAGCGGCCGGTCGGGGCGCCAGTTGGCCGGATCGAAAATCCGGGCCGCATAGAGGGCGGTCGCGCCCATGTCCTCGACATAGCCTGCCTGTGGCCAGCGCCCCGTCATGTCGTCCAGCGCCGCCTTCTCGCCGCCGGGATCGCAGAAGGCGAGACCAGCAAGGCCGCGGTCCGTGACCATGATCAGCGCCAGCCCGAACGGGCAGACATGGAAGCCGTAGCGCAATGTCAGCCCCGCGCCCTTTGCCTTGTATTCGCCCGGCGACATCGCCTCATGCGTGACGAACAGGTCGTGCAATCGCCCGGGTCCGGAAAGCCCGACTTCATAGGCCGTGTCGAGCAGTGGCAGGTCGCTGGACAGAAGCCGCCTTGCATGGTCGAGCGTCACGGCCTGCAGGAAACCCTTCGGCGAAAGCCCGGCCCAGCGGGTGAACAGCTTCTGAAGCGCTGTCGGCTCCATCTCGACGGAAGCCGCGAGGTCTTCGAGGGAGGGCTGCTCGCGGTAGTTTTCGGAAATTGTCTCGATCACGCGGCGTACGATCTCGTAATCGGCACCGGTGGTGATCTCGTCGGTCAGGATGGTTTGCGGTCGGGTCATGGCGTTCATGGCGAAATCCTCATCTTCATGAAATTCACCACGAAGCGAGGGGCCTCGCCACCCGATTCTTGACGAAGCCAGCTCCCCGCTCGACATTCTGAATCCACTCACTCTTGCAACGGGAATAGGCATTGCTGTCGTCAGGATGAAGTTCTTTGCAGCGATGCTTTTCGGCCTCGTAGGCGCGCGCGATCCGCGGATTTGCACGCAGAAGATCGCGGAACCCTAAATGTCTGTCGATCTCCGCATTGCCTCTTTCAAAACAATGCAAATGGACAAGGCGGACCCCACTCTGCGGATCGTTCTTTACGCAATATCGACGGGCGGGCACGCCGTTCTCCCCGCGCCATTCATAACCAGCCGATTCAATTGCCGCCTGATTTTCATCCAGCAGATCGAAGTTTGCGACCTCGGCCATCAGGTCGATAACAGGCTTTGCCCGTATGCTTGGGACTGCGGTCGAGCCAATGTGATGAATCGCAAGAAAGATACTTCCGGCGCTCTTGCGAAGAACTTGGGCTTCCTCACATGCAAGTTGCCGCCAGCCAGGATTATGCGGGACCAGTTCCACGCGTCTCGGCAATTACGCTTACCTTTCCAATCGTGCTGCGCTAACGCCGCGCCATCGCCAGCGCGTTCGAGAAGGCGTCGGCGAAGCTCTCCCGGTCGTCGGGATTGAGGAAGGCCCCGACCGGCGTGGTACGGCCCTCGCCGCTAACCTTCATCGATGTGATGCCGATCTCGTCATGCCGGTCGACGAGGAACCGCGCCCAGAACGGATTGTAACGGTGGTCGGTGGCCCGGCCTGCCGGCGTGATCTTGCGGATCAGGAGTTCGCGGCGCGACACCTGAACTTCCTCGCGCGCCCGCCCCGCCCGGTAATTCAGCTTGAAGGCGACATAAAGCGCCAGAAGATCGAGGCCGCAGAATGTCGCGATCGGCCATGCGCCGGCAACGAAGAAGAAGAAACCCTGCACGAGCAACACGGCGCCCGCGAGGATCATCAGGACGGTGAAACCATTGCGCGACAGCGAGCGATGCGGCGTCAATAGCGCCGAGAAGAGCGTCTTCTCCGCGTGGTCTTCCGGTGCCCCGTCTTCATGCGTTGTCTCTGCCATGACTGATATTTATAGGGGAGGTATGCAAAAACCAAAGTCCAAAAATGCCGCAGCCCCGGTGGCGGGGCCGAAGCGGCGCAGGAAAAGCCTTCCGCGCTCGAAATATTCGAAGGACGAGGTGCGCGAGATTTTCTGGCGGTTTTCGGTCCAGCGGCCCGAACCGAAGGGTGAACTCGCGCACGTCAATCCGTTCACGCTGGTCGTCGCTGTCGCGTTGTCCGCGCAGGCGACCGATGCGGGCGTCAACAAGGCGACGAAGGCGCTCTTCGCGGTCGCCGACACGCCGGAAAAGATGCTGGCGCTCGGCGAGGAGAAGGTCGGAGAGCATATCCGTACCATCGGGCTTTGGCGCAACAAGGCGAAGAACGTGATTGCCCTGTCGCGAAAGCTGGTCGACGAGTTCGGCGGCGAGGTCCCGCGCACCCGAGAGGAACTGGTCACCCTGCCGGGCGTCGGCCGCAAGACCGCCAATGTGGTCATGTCGATGGCTTTCGGCATTCCGACCATGGCCGTCGACACCCACATCTTCCGCATCGCCAACCGCATCGGTCTCGCGCCGGGCAAGAACCCCGACGAGGTGGAGGAAAACCTGATGCGCGTGATCCCCGAGGACTATCTCTTCCACGCCCATCATTGGCTGATCCTGCATGGCCGCTACACCTGCAAGGCGCGAAAGCCCGAATGCGAGATTTGCGTCATCGCCGATATCTGCAAGTCGAAGGAAAAGACCAGCGACATCCCCGCGCCGCTCGTCGAACTGCCGGCGCAGGTGATCGGCTGAGCGGAATCAGGCGGCCGAGGCCGCCCGGTTGATATCACGCACGGCGATCGCCTTGTGCAGATGCACCATCAGCGCGGCGCCGAAAAGCGGTGTCAGGATGTTGAGGATCGGCACCGCCATGAAGGCAGCGATCACCAGTCCGGCGCCGAAAATCGTCAGCCCGTGTTTCGCACGAAGCCGGCGGGCATAGTCGTCCGGACCGAACCGTCTCGAAGCGAACTCGAAGAATTCGCGGCCGAGCAGGTAGCCGTTGATGACGAAGAAGGCGATCAGGTTGATACCCGGCACCAGCAGCAACACCAAGGCGAGCAAATTGCCGAGGATGACGACGCCGGTGAACTTGATCGCCAGCCATATGCCTTCGCCAATCGGCATCGCCTTGCCCGGCGGGTCGTCCGGATAATAGGTTTCCTCCAGAGCCTGCGCCGCGTCATCGAGGAAGATGCCGGCGATCAGTGCGCTGACAGGCCCGATCAGGAAGGCCAGCGCCGCCGCCAGTCCGAACCCGGCCATCATCAGCGCGAAAAACGAGATCCATCCGGTCCATTTCGGCAGTTCGAAATCGAGCTGGAAGAAGTCGGAAACCCACGGCAGCGCCAGTTCCGTGAACCCGGATGAAATCGCAAACCAGGCGCCGATCAGCGCGAGAACGGTCAGTCCGAGCGATTTCCAGAAGGTCGCGCGCATGCCGGGATGCAGAAGCGAGCGCAGCGCATTGAGGGCGGAATCGAAAATCATGCAGGCCAAATGGCGACGAATGCGCCGGCATGCAAGATGCGGCTTTTCGCTGCTCGCACTTTGCAAGCGCGGCACGAGCCGTTAAACGCCGGGAAACGTTTCATTTTGGGGAATCCATGTCCGAGTTCGACGTACTTTGCATCGGCAATGCCATTGTCGATATCATCGCCCGTGCCGAAGACGACTTCCTGCACGAAAACACCATCATCAAGGGCGCGATGAACCTGATCGACGCAGACCGCGCCGAATTGCTCTATGACCGCATGGGCCCGGCGGTGGAAACGTCCGGCGGATCCGCCGGTAACACCGCGGCGGGCGTCGCCAGCCTCGGCGGTGCCGCTGCATTCTTCGGCAAGGTCGCCGACGATCATCTGGGCGGCATCTACCGCCACGACATTCGCGCCCAGGGTGTCGCTTTCGATACGAAGCCGCTCGCGGGCCCGCCGCCGACTGCGCGATCGATGATCTTCGTCACGCCGGATGGTGAGCGTTCTATGAACACCTATCTTGGCGCCTGCGTCGAACTCGGCCCGGAGGACATCGAGGAGGACAAGGTCGCCGGATCGAAGGTCACCTTCTTCGAGGGATATCTGTGGGACCCGCCGCGCGCCAAGGATGCCATTCGCATGGCCGCCGAAATCGCGCATGCCAATGGACGAAAGATGTCGATGACCTTGTCGGACCCGTTCTGCGTCGATCGCTACCGCGACGATTTCCTGGACCTGATGCGGTCCGGCACCGTCGATATCGTCTTCGCCAATGAGGAAGAGGCGAAAGCGCTGTATCAGACCGGCGATTTCGAGACCGCTCTTGAAGCGATGCGCGCCGATTGTGATATCGCCGTCGTCACCCGTTCGGAGAAGGGCTCGATCGCGATGACGTCCCGCGAAACCGCAAGCGTATCCGCTTTCGAAATCGATACTCTCGTCGATACGACCGGCGCCGGCGATCTCTATGCGGCCGGATTTTTGTGGGGCTATACCCAAGACCGCTCGCTGGAGGATTGCGCCCATCTCGGCTCGCTTGCCGCGTCCGTGGTCATCCAGCAGATCGGACCGCGCCCCCAGGTCTCGCTGCGCCAGGCAGCGATCGACGCCGGCCTGCTGAAGGGCTGACAAATAAAAAGGGCCGCTCACGCGGCCCTTTCCGTCCCCCGGCGATGTTCGGCCGGTCAGTTGAACTTGTAGCTGAGACGTCCGCGGACCTCGTGGGTCTTCACGTCCGCGCCGCCACCGATATTCGTGTGGAGATACTCCGCGCCGCCGACGATATGGTCGGAAAGCTGCATGTCGGCACCCGCGCCGACCGAGAGGCCGCCATCGCTCTCGCCGTCGGCCCACATGTGGCCGTACCCGACGGAGCCGGTGACGAGGAGATTGTCGATGGCGACACCGGCGCGAACCCTTGCACGCGCGGTCGCATCGACTTCCATGCCGCCGACATCCCAACCGGCCCAGTTAACATCCACTTCCGGCCCGGCAACGAACTGGCCGCGCTGCATCAGATAACCGGCATGCCCGCCGGCAACCATCGCCGTATCGTTGCCGTTATCGGTCCGGATTTGCCCGCCGCCAAGCTGAACGCCGGCATAGGCGCCCTGCCAGTTCGGCGACTGGTACTGCGTCTGGGCGGAGTATTGCGGCTGCGGAGCCGGATCGTAGTAAGTCGTGTCGGCAGCGTTCGCCACCGCGCTCAGCGAGGCAAGGGCCGCTGCGGTCGTCAGAAAGACGTTGATTTTCATCGGTAGCTCCATGGCTTTGGTTAAGCGATGGCTACCGGATTAGTTAAAATTTCTTTTCGAAGCGTGAAGCGGCATGGTTAACGCCGCTGAATCGACTCTGTTTTCAGGCGTCTTTTTCGGATTCCGGGTTCGGTGCGCCCGGTTCCGCTTCCGCCGTCTGCTTCGGACCGCCCTTGGCGACGCCGACCATGGCAGGCCGCAGCACGCGGTCGCCGATCTGGTATCCGGCCTGCACGACCTGGACGACCGTGTTGTTCGGCACCTCCGGATTGGGCACTTCGAACATCGCCTGATGGAAGTTCGGATCGAACTTCTGCCCTTCGGGCTCCAGCTTCCTCACGCCGTGGCGTTCCATGGTCGAATGCATGGAGCGTTCGGTCAGTTCGACGCCTTCGAGGAGTGTCTTCAGCGTTTCGTCGGCGGCTTCGCGCTGTTCCTCGGTGACATGGTCGAGGGCACGGCGCAGATTGTCGGCGACGCCCAGCATGTCGGCGGCGAATTTGGAAATCGCGAATGTCCTAGCGTCGCGCACTTCGCGCTCCGTACGCCGGCGCAGGTTTTCCATGTCGGCGGCCAACCGAAGCAGCCGGTCCTTCATATCCGTATTCTCGGCCTGGATCGCCGCGATCTCGTCTCCGATATTGACGGCCTCTTCGCTGGAGGTCTCGCCTTCCTCTCCTTCGGAGTCGTTCGCCCATGCCGATTTCTCGGCCGCGTTCGTCTTGCGACCCTTCTTGAGGATGTCGTCGGCGGCGCGTTTCAGCGCATCGCGGTCGTTCGGATTGATATTGGTGTTCATGTCTTCGGCAGCCGTCTTTTTCTCGTCAGCCATCTGGATGTCTTCCATGATGTTCGGGGATTTCTTTTGTCGGCGATATCGAGGTTTGACCGTGAAAAATCAAGGGCAGGCGCGAGATTCGCCGGTCGCGATGCGCAAGCCCTTGCCGCCCGGTCTCGGTCACGCGCGACAAGCCGCCATAACTAGCCGTCTTCCAGCAGTTTTCCGATCAGCTGCGCGGTATAGTCCACCACCGGCACGATCCGAGCGTAGTTGAGACGCGTCGGGCCGATGATGCCGATGGCGCCGACCACGTGGCGGTTCGAGTCCCGGTAGGGGGCGACCACCAGCGAGGAGCCGGACAGCGAGAACAGCCTGTTCTCCGACCCGATGAAGATCTTCACGCCGGAGCCCGATTCCGTGAGTTCGAGCATGCGCGCGATCTCGTCCTTTCGCTCCAGCTCGTCGAACAGGAGCTTCAGCCGCTCGATCTGTTCCTTGTCCTGGACGTTCTCGATCAGGTTGGAGCGGCCGCGCACGATCAGTTGTGCCGGCTGCCCGTCTCCATTGCCGGACCACATGGCGAGGCCGCGGGCGATCAGGTCGGCGCTGACCGCATCGACTTCGGAACGCAGGATTTCCTGGCGTTGGCCGATCGCCCGCCGCGCTTCCGACAGGCTGCGGTCACGGCCGTGGTGATTGAGATAGTTGGCCGCTTCCGAGAGCTGCGCGGCGGTCGTCCCGGCGGGCAGGTCTATGACACGGTTTTCCACTTCACCGGATTCCCACACCAAAACGGCGAGCGCCTTCTTTTCCTCGAGCCGGATGAACTCGATGTGCTTGAGGATTCCTTCGCGCTTGGTCGTCATGACGAGCCCCGCGCCGCGCGAAATGCCGGACAGCATCTGGCTGGCGTCGGTCAGCAGCTTCTCCATCGACTGGTGCTGGCCGTCGCGCTTGATCTGCGATTCGATCAGCGACCGCTCGGTGTCGTTCACCTCGCCGGTGTCCATGAAGGCATCGACGAAGAATCTCAGTCCCTGTTCGGTTGGCAGGCGGCCGGCCGAGACATGCGGCGAGTAGATCAGGCCGAGAGCCTCGAGATCGCTCATCACATTCCGCACCGAGGCGGGCGACAGTGACATGGGCAGCTTTTTCGACAGGGTACGCGAGCCCAGCGGCTCGCCTTCCTGCAGGTAGCTCTCCACGATCAGCCGGAAGATCTCCTGCGACCGGTCGTCGAGCTCGGAACTGAAATTGAGGTTTGTTGGCATCGTGCTACGCGACAGCTCCGGTTTCACATCATCTATATAATGCGCCTTCGCCCGATCAAACACGGGAAACGTCGATCGACGCACCCTATGCACGGGCGCGGCGTTCCTCTAGAACGCCCGCACGTTTGAGTCCAAGAGGTACATTCATGACGAGACCGTCCGGGCGCATGCCCGACCAGATGCGCGCCATTTCCTTCGAGCGTGGCGTTTCCAAACATGCCGAGGGCTCCTGCCTGGTGAAATTCGGCGACACGCATGTGCTTTGCACCGCGAGCCTCGAGGAGCGCGTCCCGCCATGGATGCGCAATTCCGGCCGTGGCTGGGTGACCGCCGAATACGGCATGCTGCCGCGTTCCACCGGCGATCGCATGCGCCGCGAGGCGTCGGCGGGCAAGCAGGGCGGCCGCACGCTGGAAATCCAGCGCCTGATCGGCCGCTCGATGCGCGCCATCGTCGATCTCGAAGCCCTCGGCGAACGCCAGATCACCATCGACTGCGACGTGATCCAGGCGGACGGCGGCACCCGCACGGCGTCGATCACCGGCGGTTGGGTCGCTTTGCATGATTGCCTCGACTGGATGCATAAGCGTCAGATGGCGTCGAAGACGCGGGTTCTCAAGGACCACATCGCGGCCGTTTCCTGCGGTATCTACAAGGGAACTCCGGTCACCGATCTCGATTACGCCGAGGATTCCGAGGCCGAAACCGACGCCAATTTCGTCATGACGGGCTCCGGCGGGGTCGTCGAAATCCAGGGCACCGCGGAAGGCGTCCCGTTCTCGCGCGACGAGTTCAATGCGCTGTTCGACCAGGCGTCGAACGCTATTCAGCAGCTCGTCGAAATGCAGAAACAGGCGGTCGGGGCCTGATGCCGGCCATGTTGCGCCCGGACGGCATATTGGAGACGGCGCTTTACGTGGCCGATCTCGACGCCGCCGAGCGCTTCTATGGCGAGGTGATGGGGCTCGATCGCATCGCCAAGGTCGAGGGGCGGCACGTTTTCTTCGCCTGCGGCACGGGCGTGCTTCTCCTGTTCCGGCCGGACCAGACGCTCCAGCCGTCCAGGAATCCGGCCATGCCGGTGCCGACCCATGGTGCGACAGGCCCGGGCCACGCCTGTTTCAAGGCAACGCCGGTGGATCTGGATGCCTGGCGCGGCCATCTGGAGGCTGCGGGCGTGGAAATCGAAGCCGATTTCCGCTGGCCGAATGGCGCCCGCTCCCTCTATTTCCGAGATCCGGCCGGCAACAGCCTGGAAATCGCCGAACCGAAACTCTGGGGACTGGAATGACGCGCAAACTCGAACCCGGCAAGCTCGTGCTCGCGACACACAATGCCGGCAAGCTGTCGGAGATGCGCGACCTGATCGGTCCGTTCGGCTTCGAGGTAACCTCGGCCGGCGAACTGGGACTTGCCGAGCCACCCGAGCACGGCACGACCTTCGAGGAGAATGCCAGGACCAAGGCCGTCGCCGCGATGCAGGCGACCGGTCTTCCGGCGCTCTCCGACGACAGCGGCATTTGCGTCGATGCGCTCGAGGGCCAGCCGGGGGTTTACACCGCCGACTGGGCGGAAATGCCCGACGGCACACGCGACTTCGCCATGGCGATGCGCAATGTCGAGGAGAAGCTGGCGGAAAAGCGCGCATCCGACCCGAAGGACCGCACCGCCCGTTTCGTATCCGTCCTTTGCCTCGCTTTCCCGGACGGCCATGTCGAGTATTTCCGTGGCGAGGTTGAAGGAACGCTGGTCTGGCCGCCGCGCGGCACGCTCGGCTTCGGTTACGATCCGGCCTTCAAACCAGAGGGCTACGACATTACCTTCGGCGAGATGTCCGCGGAGGAAAAACATGGCTGGAAGCCCGGCGACGCGAGCGCCCTGTCGCATCGCGCCCGCGCCTTCAAGGCCTTCGCCCATGACTGCCTCGGTGTCGAATAGACCCGCCGTCTCCCGGCCGAATGGCGACGATGGCGCGCCCGGTTTCGGCGTCTATATCCATTGGCCCTTCTGCGCGGCCAAGTGCCCCTATTGCGACTTCAACTCCCATGTCCGCCACAAGCCCGTCGATCAGGCGCGTTACGTCGAGGCGTTTCGCCGGGAGATGGAAACCATGCGCGGCTGGACCGGCCCGCGCGACGTCACCTCGGTTTTCATCGGCGGCGGCACGCCCTCGCTGATGCAGCCCGAGACTGTGGCGGCGCTTCTGGAGACAGCCGACCGGATATGGGGGTTTCCGGCCGGTATCGAGATTACGATGGAGGCGAACCCGTCCTCTGCGGACGCCGGAAGATTTGCCGGCTATCGATCGGCGGGAGTCAACCGTCTGTCTCTGGGCGTTCAGGCGCTGAACGATGCCGATCTGAAGTTTCTCGGCCGCCTTCACAATACGAAGGAAGCGCTGCAGGCGATCGCCATGGCCCGCGCGACCTTCCCGCGCCTCTCTTTCGATCTGATCTATGCCCGTCCGGGCCAGGCGCTTGATGCCTGGGAGACGGAGCTGCGCGAGGCTGTCGGATATGCCGCCGACCATTTGTCCCTCTACCAGCTCACCATCGAGGACGGCACGCCGTTCAAGGCGCTTTTCGAGGCCGGCAGGATCGCCATCCCCGATCAGGACCGCGCAGCCGATCTCTACGACCTAACCAATGCCGTTACGGCGGATCTCGGCCTGCCGGCTTACGAGATCTCCAATCATGCCGCGCCTGGCGCGGAATCGCGTCATAACCTGACTTATTGGCGCTATGGCGACTATGTCGGAACCGGTCCCGGCGCGCATGGCCGCTTCTCGCTGCCGGGCGGCGGCAAGCGCGTCACCATCACGGAGCGGCATCCCGAGACATGGGCGTCGTCCGTCGAGCAACGGGGCCATGGCGTGACCGAGGAGGAAATCCTCAACAGTGAGGCGCAGGGTGACGAGATGCTTCTGATGGGCCTGCGGCTTGCGGAAGGCATCGATGTCGCGCGCTATGAATCCCTTTCCGGCCGGGCTTTCGACCCCGCGCGGCTCGCCATGTTGCAGGCCGAGAAACTGGTCGAGCCTGTCGCCAACAGCCGTCTGCGCGCCACGCCGGCCGGGCGTTTGGTGCTGAACGCCCTCGTCGCGGAACTGGCGGCATGAGTGGCGGGCGCGGATTCATCGTCGGTGGCCACGAGATTTCCGCGCCGCCGCTTGAGCCCGGTCTTTATGTCGTCGCCACACCGATCGGGAATCTGGGCGACATCACGATCCGCGCGCTGGAAACGCTGGCGGCCTGTGATGTGCTGGCCTGTGAGGACACACGAGTAACGCGCCGCCTGCTCGATCGCTATGGCATCCGGGCGAAACCCGTCGCCTATCACGAACACAATGCCGATGTGGCCGGCCCGAAACTCGTCGAGGCGCTGGAAGCGGGAAAGACCGTGGCGCTCGTCTCCGATGCGGGAACGCCGCTCGTCTCCGACCCTGGCTTTCGGCTTGTCAGGACCGTCCGCGACGCCGACATTCGTGTTATTCCGATTCCAGGCCCATCCGCGACGCTGACCGCGCTCTCCGCCGCCGGATTGCCGAGCGACGATTTTCGATTCATAGGCTTTTTGCCGGCAAAGGATACGGCGCGCCGTACCCGTCTTTCGGAACTGGCGCATGAATCGTCCACGCTTATCGCTTTCGAATCGCCGAACCGCCTGCAGGCCGCATTGGCGTCGATAGCGGAAATTTTCGGCCCGGATCGTATCGTGTCCGTCGGGCGCGAACTCACGAAGCGGTTTGAAACGATCCGGACGGGAGCGGCCAGGGAAATCACGGAGAGATTCGAAACTGAAACGATCAAGGGCGAGATCGTAATCCTCATCGCGCCAGCGCCGGAGGGCGAAACGCGATGGACGCCGGAAAGCACCGATGCGCTGCTGCGCGACCTGCTGCAGTCCATGTCCGTGTCGAAGGCCGCCCGTGAGGCCGCGCAAACGACGGGCCTGCCGAAATCCGATCTCTATGCGCGTCTGCTGGCTTTGAAGGATGAAAACTGAGCCGGCAAAACAAAAGCGGCGCGCCGCCTATGGTCTCGGCCATCGCGGTGAGTTTCTCGCCGCGCTTGCCCTGCGTCTAAAAGGCTTCCGCATCCTTTCTCGCCGCTACCGTACGCCGGCCGGCGAGATCGACCTGATTGCCCGGCGGGGCGATCTTGTCGCCATCGTCGAGGTCAAGGCGCGGCCCACTTTGACGGAAGCGATGGATGCCGTGACGCCCAATGCGCTTCACCGTATCGAGTCCGCAGCCGATTTGTGGCTCTCCCGTCAGCCGGACCACGCCCGCCTATCGATGCGCTTCGATCTCGTCGCGGTGCTGCCGCGCCGTTGGCCGGTTCACGTTCCCGGCATATATCCCTGATTGATTTTCCGCGCCGCGCGCGCCACTTAACGGGTCGAATTCAAGGGAAACCGTTCCATGCCTCTCAAGGTCGCGGTCCAGATGGACCATATCTCCGGCATCCAGATCGCCGGTGACACCTCTTTCGCGCTGTGTCTCGAAGCCGAGAAGCGCGGCCATGAACTCTTTCATTATACGCCCGACCGGCTGACCATGCTCGGCGGAACCGTGTCGGCGCGCTTGGAGCCGCTTTCGGTGCGCGATGTCGAAGGCGATCATTATACGCTCGGCGCCGCCGTGCGTACGGACCTCTCTGAGATGGACGTCGTCCTGTTGCGCCAGGACCCGCCCTTCGACATGAACTACATCACCACCACGCATCTGCTCGAGCGCATTCACCCCGAGACGCTGGTCGTCAACGATCCGGTCTGGGTGCGCAATTCGCCCGAGAAGATCTTCGTCATGGAGTTCCCGGACCTGATGCCGGAGACGATGATTACCAAGGACATGGAGGAGATTCGCGCCTTCCGCCGGGACCATGGCGACATCATCATCAAGCCGATTTACGGCAACGGCGGCGCGGGTGTCTTCCACCTGCGCGACGGCGACCGCAACCTGACGTCTTTGATGGAGATGTTCTCCCAGCTCACCCGCGAGCCGCTCATCGTGCAGCGTTATCTCGACGACGTGCGCGGCGGCGACAAGCGGATCATTCTGATCGACGGCGAGCCGGTCGGCGCGATCAATCGTGTCCCGGATGAAAGCGACGCGCGCTCCAACATGCATGTCGGCGGCAAGGCCGTCGAAACCGTGATGACCGAACGCGAGCGGGAAATCTGCGACCGCATCGGCCCGTCCCTGCGTGATCGGGGCTTTACCCTGGTCGGCATCGACGTGATCGGCGGGTTGATGACCGAGATCAACGTCACCTCGCCCACCGGCGTGCGCGAGGTGAAGAAATTCGGCGGCGCCGACATTGCCGCGCTGTTCTGGGATGCCGTTGAGGCGAAGATTTAGGGCTTCCGGACGGCGCGCCCGCAACCCTTGTCAGAAACTGAAGATGTCGCCGATATTCTCGATGATCGCGACCAGCAGGACCACAGCCGCGACGACAAGCGCCAGCCACCAGAAATACTGGAAGACGATCGCGGTCGCGCCGAGGCTGACGCCATAGGCGGCATATCGCCAGTTTTCGCGCAGGATGCCGGAGATCAGCGAGAGGAGAATGGCGACGATGCCGAGGATGGGCGTCGCGAAGGAGAGGTAGTAGGTCAACGGGGCGGATTCCGCCTTGACCGCCGGTTTCGGCAGCCCGAGAAATGTGCGCCAGGCCGACCGCTTGATCTCTCCGGCAATCTCGCCGATCTGTGCTCCGACGGACGGTTTCGGTTCGAAGGACGGCGCGGCGATCTGGAAGAAGACGAGCGCCAGCGCCAGCGCGCCCAAGAGTACGGCCCAGAGGCCCCATTTTCGAAACGGGCTGGGCGAGTTTGCTCCGGCGACTTCGCGGTACTGACTGTCCATGACGGACAGAAAATCCCAAAATAATTGCAGCAACGTGAAAATATTCGCGTCAAAGCAATGAATGGGCTGGTTTGCCTGGAAAAGTTGAGGACCTCTGATCGGTCGAGTCCGTCGGCTTCCTTAAGTAAATGTGCCGATCATCCGATTGCGCGGAGAATTCCGCTCTGCTGCGGGGCGCGGTCGGGGCGAAGCGATGAGGCTCGCGCACTTAACCTTTTGTTCCGCGGTCACAACCGGATACAACCCGGAAACACGCTTTGCGTGCACAAGTTGCGAATATGTTCTTGTCTTGTTCCTATTTATGAGTGGCGATGTTATCTTTTACAAACCCACGTGAGTTTGGTATGGTTCAGCAACCATAGGAGGTTGCGATGCGGGTAGCTCTTGCGATTGTCATGGCGCTGTTTTCTCTTGGCGCTGCGGCGGAGGAACGCTGCTGGATGGGAAGCGCCAGCTTCTCCCCCGGAGTAACTGTGCGGGCTGGCAATTCCATCATGGTATGCACTCCTGAATCTAGCTGGCAAAATACTGACACTTGGGCGGCTGGCTGCTTCAGCGACGGTAAGTTTTTTAGTGTTGGCGCGATGCAAAGCACCGACACGCAGCCGCCAGTGATCCTGCAGTGCAATCAGGACGGCACTTGGCAACAATGGAATTAGGCGGGTCTCTACGCCACGACTTCTCCATAGAAAAAGCCCGCTCAAACGGCGGACCTCAGATTTGCTTGATGTTCGGCTTATTCGGCTGGGAGAAAGACCCACCCGTCCTTTATTTTGCCCTCCATTAGGGCAGGCACGGCATCGGCCTGAAGCCGTTCAGTTTGAACACCCACGTAGCCGTCAAAGCTATCAGCCGCAGGCTTAAGCGGGTCGGCGCTGGCGAGAGCGGTGTTCTCTTTGATCTGCTTCGCATCCGTGACCAGCGTGGACATCATGCCTTCGATGCGAGCGTTTGACGCCTCCAGCGCGTCCAGCTTGTCGAAGCCTTTATTCATCGCCCACCCGAGAACGCCCAGAGCAATCGCGAAGCCTGCCACGTAGAGGCGAAGCTCAACGCGGACGCCCCTTAGGCTTTGCGTTACCTCGCGAAAGGTCTGAAGGTCGTCAGCCATCGTCCTTCTCCGGTTTCTTCTCAGGCGCTTTCGTTATCCGCCTAAGTTTCTCGTCAAAGCGCTTTTCGTCGTCGTCTGTTTCGACTTCGCGAGCGGCTTCGCGGAACTTGTCTGCTTGGGTCTTCTTTCCGTCAGTCATACCGCAAGCTCTTTGTTTGGGTGCGCTGGCTCAGAACGGTTCAGCGCAATTATCTTTTTCGCCAATGGGTCATCCAGGCATGCCTCACACCATGTTTCAAACCCGATGATTGGCACTCCCTTCCCGTCGTGGTCACGCGAGTTCCCCCTATCGAAGGTATGGAACATATCAAGAGGAACGCCGTACGTTTCCTGAAGCTCCAAGGCCGATGCCAGATGGATAGCGTCAGGGGTGGACAGCTTCCGCTTTCCTCCTGTCTTTGTATAGACAAGGCTTCTCAGCTCAGAAGCCACACGCATAGTATTTACGTCTGGCGAAATCGGCACAACGCCGTTGCCCCACATTTTTTCGAAATCAGAATATTCCAGTCCTGTGCCGAGATTGGCTCTGGTGATTTCTGCGATGGTTATTGTTGAACAATGAATGGACAATTTGCCGTTCTCGGCTTCCCGGAGAAACTGGTCAATATCTGCGAGATAGTCACCGTAGGCTACCGCATCGCCCGATAGATGAGCGATGAATACGCATGTATCCCAATAGACGTTTTGGGGAAGATCCAAATCTAGTGCCACTCATCCAATTTCAATTCAGGGAAAGCTGCCTTCCAAGTGCCCCAACTTCCACTGGGCTCTACCAATTCGATTTTAGCAACCTGTATCCAGTCTGGCAGCCGGTCATTTCCACTATAATGACCAACACCAAAGATCGTGCACCGCTTCTTGTAGAACCTCACCATATCATCGTCAGAGATTTGATCGACTTTGCATTCAATCTCTCTACCGCCAGCGGTCAGGCGGATAACCGCCAAGTCTTTGTCTTTTCGGCTGTCCAATGCGAGAATAGTCCCGTCAAAAGACGCCCGCGCCTCGCCCGCAAACGGTTGGACAACGCCCAAAGATATGCGCCGAATATCGGCTGCGACCTTGTCTGCGTTCTTTCTCAGCCCTTCATCAATTCGGACAGTGTTCTGATTGTCAGATTTGATTTCTCCAAACGCGAAAGTGTTCCCGACATCGGAGGAAAGCTCACGAACGTAGTTCACAAACGGGAGAGAGAGTCGCCGAGCGGCGGGCCGGTCATAATAGATGCTGGAAACTCCGTCCCGAAAATACCTCACCCCGGAATGGTGTTCTGCGGAACTGGATGGCATTTCCCTTACACGCGCTGTCGCCGTGTTCTTTTCCAAGGCATCAATCAGATATTTGGAGCGACGCTCGCCATTTGCTTGCTTGTCGGCTTCCGCCAGCGCCTGCATAAACTTGAAAAATTTCCGCGCGAAAGCCTCGCCATCAACGTCCTTGTTGAAAGCGGGCAACCCGTGAAGGGTTAGCGTCAGCTTCTCCCGATCATCACCCATGCATATGGCTAACCATCCTGAATACTCGATCCTAGCATGCACCTAACCTTTCTCAAAAAGGTAAACACCTAAAGAAATGGCAGCCTCAATTGAATCGATTTCCGTCTAGATTTCTTTTTCGATTCAATAAGATGACCTATAAGTCAGGCGGCGGCCTTTGACACCAGTCAGAATACGTTCGGCGCGTTCGTTGTCGTCAACGCCAAGCTTGATGCGGTTCGAATAACGGAAATCGAATTCCGCCAGATAGCGGTGTAGGTGATGCTCTGCACAATGCTGGTAGACGCCTTTCATGCCGCGCTTGAAGATCGAAAAGAAGCCTTCAATCGTGTTCGTGTGGGCGTCGCCGCGACCCCATTCCTTGTCTTTGTGGCGAACGACGTCATGGCTTGCATACTCGGCAGCAACGCGCGGGTAGACCGGCCATTCGTCAGTCATCAGCTTTGTCTCGCGGTCAATGTTCGCACGGACGATAGGCCGAATCTGCGCGATGCTGGCACCGTCGATCTGGAAAGAACGAGCCTCACCACCGCGCTCAACAAGCGTCAGAATCGGCATCTTGTGGGCTGTGCCGCCCTTCTGCTTCGGAACGTCCTTGAGGCGACCAAAGTAAGTTTCGTCAACCTCGACTGTCTTGCCGTTGCCGCCCATGGGGGTCGAATGATCAACGCGCATGGCTTCGCGGATACGGTGAGACAGGAACCAAGCCGACTTGACCGTGATTTCCAGAACGCGGGCAAGCTGGTTGGAGCTAATACCCTTCTTGCTGGAGGCGATCAGGTGAATGGCCTGCAACCAGATATGCAGCGGGAGCTTCGATTCCTCGAAGATCGTACCGATGCGAACCGTGAACTGTGCGCGGCACTCTGCGCACTTGTAGAGGCCGTGACGTTCAACGCCTTCCGGGTTTTTCTTAGACGGCTTAGTACGGACGCCAGTCAGCTTGTAGTGCTTGTCGCAGTTCCCGCACTTGGGGCAAACCGGGCCTTCCGGCCACAAAAGGGACTCAACGTGATCGAAGGCCGCTGCCTCGTCATAGAACCATTTTTTCGCAAGTACCGACATTTCCGTATCTCCTTGAATCCAATATGGTCTCAAGGGTTGGGTTTGTCAAGTATAATATCGCCTTATGAGTCTTAATGGAAGAACTCAGGCGGGGACGGGCAGATGGTATCTCGGGTTTCGACGGTTTCCTTTCAGGGCATCGAGGCGGTGCCGGTCGATGTTCAGGTCATGGTCGCACCGGGCAAGGTGAACATGCAGATATTGTGGTGGATTAATTTCTTACTATTGCACTGAATTCGCATCGTTCTTATGTCTGTTAAATGAACGAAATCGACAAGCCGAAAGCCTATTCCTATATCCGGATGTCAACGGACATTCAGCTAAAGGGCGACAGTCTGCGCCGGCAAAAGGAAGCCTCCCTTCGGTATGCTGATGAGCACGGTCTTAAACTCGTAGAAGACTTCAAGCTCGAAGACATAGGAATCTCGGCGTATGACGGGAAGAACGTCTCGTCTGGTTCTCTCGGACGGTTTTTGAAAGCTGTGGAGTCCGGCGAAGTCCCGAAGGGGTCATACCTTCTCGTTGAATCGCTAGATCGGCTAAGTAGGCAAAAGATAATCGATTCCGTGCCACGCTTTCTTGATATTGTCCGCAGCGGCATCAACATCGTCACGCTCGCGGACAACAGACGGTACTTAGCGGATGAAACGGACCTCAGCGAGATGATGTACTCGATAATGGTCCTTAGCCGCGCATACGAAGAGTCCAATACGAAGAGCATGCGGGTGGGTGCGGCGTGGGAGAACAAGCGGAAATCAATCGAAAGCAAGAAGCTAACCAAAGTCTGCCCAGCTTGGTTGGAGTTGTCGGCGGACCGTAGCGAGTTCCGCCTTCTTGATAAACGTGTTGGTGTCGTGCGGCAGATTTTCACCTATGCCGAACAAGGGCTTGGTTCGTACACGATAGCCAAGAAGCTTAATGAAGCTTCTGTGCCCACGTTCTCAAAGTCGAACGGTTGGCATGAGTCTTACATTTCAAAAATTCTGAAAAACCGCGCCGTACTCGGCGAATTTCAGCCCCACCGGCGCAACGATGATGGAAAACGTGTCCCTTGTGGTGATCCCGTTTCCGACTACTTTCCTGCAATAATCGAGGAGGATCAGTTTCTTCGAATCCAATCTGCGAGGAGAACACGTCGCGTCGCGGGAGCGGGAAGAAAGGGACCCGAGTATAGGAATCTGTTCACCAAGATCGCGAAGTGTGAGTACTGCGGTGCGCCGATGCGCTTCGTGCATAAAGGTTCGCCACCAAAGGGCCGGCAGTATTTGAGGTGCACCGACGCAGTGCGCAATATGTCCTGCGATGCTTCCGGTTGGGATTACTCCGATTTTGAAAAATCCTTTCTATACTTTGTCCGCGAAATTGACCTCGCCGGTGCATTGAAGGCAGCGGAATCACAATCGGAAAGGACCAAAGCTGAGCAGCGAATCGCGGCATTAGAAGAGATGATTCGGCAAAAAGAGTCACTTCGCGACAAGGTATTTGAAATTCTTAGCGATCCTGATTCGAATACCGAATATGTGCGCGGGAAACTGGCGGAATGCGAGGCGGAACTAAAAAAACTCCACAATGAACTAAGGGATGTAACCGACAAACTGAGCGAAATGTCCAAAATCACCCAAATAGACACTCAGGAACTGATCGGATTGATCGGCGATCTTCAAGATATTGAATCACCAAGCGCATTCGACAAGAGGTCGATTGTGGCCAGCCGGCTCCGTTCAATTATAAAGTCCTTAAGACTAGCGCCTGACGGCAGCCGTCCTAAATTGCAGAAGGCTAATAAAAAGTTTCAAGAAGCTCATATAGAAAAAGAAGAAGCTGAAAGAATATTGAATTATATGCACGCGACTAATTTAGAAAAAGGCTACTACAATAATACCTTTTCAGTTATATTAGCCGACGGCGTTTCAAGACATGTAATCGTAAATGACAACGATCCTACCGATCTCATGTCAGGTGTGTTTATCGACCCCGCGGGCAAAGTTTCGTTGCTGGGCCAGTTGAGTGTAATATCGCTTCCAGACTTACCCCATGGTTTAAATGTAGATGATGAAGCGCAGGTTAAAAATTCGACGATTAATAGATAAGTCTAACTTACAGCCATTCATTGCGAGCACATTTCTTGTCGATAATTCTTCGGAATCCTCGGCATGATCGAATTCCGGCCAATCAACGATGTCGATCCGGCCTTGGCGCATTCGCCCTTAGTGCGTGCGACCGAGAAGACGTTTGCTTATATCGCTGAGCACGATTCAATCGGGCTGACGCCTTCAATGGCGTTCAAGCGCAATTTCGTGCATTGGGCGGCAGCCGAGTTCGAATGGCCACAGCATACGGCAGACGACCTTTTCAAACTCAACAAGGTGCTGAACGAAGCCGACTTCCTGCCGCTGCTCGTACTGCACGACCTTCTGATCCATCTGCGCATCGGTCGCCACTATCGCGGGGCGTTCCGATTGACCAGGGCTGGAGAAGAGCTGGTCGGCAAACCGGGCAAGATATTCGGGATATTGACGCCGTTCTTTCTGTTCGAGGTCAACCATTCTTCCTATGCGCGGTTCAACGACGAACCACTTGGCAACTGGGACATTTTCCTGAACGTGCTGAATGTTGAAGCTGAAGACGGTTTGTCGGCCGAAGAATTCGCTCAACTGCTCTACGGCAAAGAGTCCGGGGATGCGATGCGCATTATGACCGTCAGGTCAATTCTATATTCGCACGTTCTGCGGCCATTGTGCTGGGCGGGTTTGTTGAGCGAGCATCGCAGCGGTCGAGGCTTTCTGGCAACCCGCACATTCATCAAGACACCTCTTTGGAAAACAGCATTGCGCTTGACGACCGATTCCACGGTCACTCGAGCTGTTCGACATTAGCTTAGCCTTCGAAGGTGATGAGTGATGGTTACGTCCGCCCGCCCATCGAGGTGGCAGCAATCACAACCTTGTCTCTCAGCATTTTGCTATCTCCCCTTCCTTCCCAGTCCCAGCTTCTTGGCCAGCTTCGTCCGTTTCGCGGAATAGTCTGGCGCGGTCACCGGGTAATCGGGCTTGAGGTTGTAGCGGGCACGGTATTCCTCTGGCGTCAGGCCATGGGCAGCCATCAGGTGGCGCTTCAAGGTCTTCTGCTTCGCCCCGCATTCAAGGCAGACCAGATGATCCGGTTTGACACTGGCGCGAACCGAAACGACCGGTGTGTATTCGGGTTCTTTCTCGACTTCCTGTCCGTGCAGCTTGGCAAGCGATTCATGCACGGAAGCAATCAAGTTCGGCAGTTCGGACGCGGGAACGGGATTGTTGGAAACAAAGGCGCTGACGATGTCGGCGACCTGATCCATCATTGTGTCTTGTTTGTTGGTTTCTTCGGTCATGGCAAATATCTTTCAAGAATGAGCGGTTCTAGAATCGCTATGTGATGACCTTCAAATTAATACGTACATTCATTGATGATAAAATACCATACTCTTCTCCGGCTTTTGGGCAAAATTGATCTATTCGGAGCAAAAAAATTGCTGTGACTGACAATGTGGAGATTCTTGTAACCTAAATAGAGAGGTCAAGTTCGTTTCAAGCCGAAATTCCGGCATCGCGATTGTGACTAACAAGGGTTGTTTCAGCCGACGTTGATCTTCGGCTGCTTTGTGATGAAACCCGAATACGAGGCTTCCACGTGCCGATCTTAGATCGGCGGCGGGAGTACACTATTACCGAATGAGATATTAAATGGAGTTTAGACAAATGAACAGAAGCGAGATTAAGACGAATTATGACGGGTTGAGTCAAATGTTTGAATCACATCATAAGACTCATTTTGGTTGGATAAATTATGATGTGGTCGAGAGGGATTCATTCTTGATTCATATGACCTTCAATCAATCAATCGGCTACTGGAATATAAACGAATACAACCATATAGACTACCGCCGCGGAGTCTATCACAATCAAATATTCCGTAAATTCTATTTCGACCTGTGTAGAGACATCCTCGGACCCAACTTCCACAGACCGAGCAAGCACAAGCTACAGCCCTTGTGTTTCGCATTCATCGACGCGGAAGAATCCCGTTGCCGGTTCGACTTCAATAAGGACAACCTGACGAACCTACACATCCACGCGATCCTGACACCGCATTACGAGCATCGCGATGCGCTTCAGGAATACACCACGTTCGAAAAACAAATACGCATCCGGCAGAAATACCCGGAGATAGACAGCTTGAAGATCGAACCGTTCAACAAGGACCGGGCGTCATTCGGTCGGGCACTGTCCTATTGCGGCAAGTTGTTCGCTCGCCACGCAGGAGCTGACTTGGATATCGACGGTCTGTCGATCTACCCCGAATATCTGCATGACCGCAAACAAGGGGTTTCGGGGCTTTTCGCAAAAAACTGCATGAGTGTGAACCCTAACCCAAGAAGCCTCTAAGGTGCTTGATGGCTTGGATCGGTTGCGCCCTACAGCATGCTCTGAACGTATGGTTGAAGCCGTCACTTCCAATCATCATCCGGCATTTGCATAGGTGGACCAAGCGTTGGTACATCCGGCGGGTGAGATGTCGCGCGATAAACCCCTCGTAGACCTACGGGCCTATGCTCAATCTGTTCCGAATCGCTCTCTAAGTGGCTGATAAAAGAGAATGTGAAGGAGGAAACCGCCTATTGCGCTAAGGTCATCGGGCGTCCCTTGTGCATCAGCCAACTCCTTTGCCATGTCATAGTATGGTCGGCCTTCTGGGCTCATTTTCCCGATAGATGCGAATGCACAAATCGCTGCATTGTCTGCGCCCTTCTCGAAGTCTGGATTCTTTGGAAATTGGGTCGCGAGCTGGGTGTATTCACGACCGATTGCCTGCCCGTTCATATTCGAAATCGCCGAAAGCACGTCATATAACAGGTGGCCCTTATCTGCCGTAGATAGCTTAACACCTGACGTGACATTGGCGTGAAAGCTAATCATGAATCCGATGAAGCCTAGAACAAACTCATCACGCCAAAAGCCAGCCGGTAAGCCGCTATAGCTCTGGTAAATTGCGATAAGTGGTCGGATTGACTGGACCACGTGTTCTGTCGCTCTGCGCCGTGCTCCGCCAAACATCTCGCCACCTTCGTAGACACTTTCTACCCAATTCGGCTGACAATTTTAACACTAGATACCCATCCGGAAGTCACCCGGTCAGTTTGAAATCATGTAAGTAATGCGCCGATAGCCAAGCCGGTTAGGCTGGGGACGATCATATGCGCTATCGCTTGACCAAGCGCCATGCCAAAGCTGGTCTGCAAATCGCGCATAAGAAGTGTGCCACCGTTTCGAAACGCGTAAAAGACAACGCCGAAACCTGCGCCAATAATTGCTCCAGTCCACATCAATTTTCCCCTTGCTCGGGCTTCACTGGGCCATGCTATCAATGGAGTGGATGCAGATGTCGCTTCCGGTCCGTATGAGTTGCAGATCAGAAAGTTCAAACCCACCAGAAACCATGCCTGACACAACCGCAAAAGTGAGGCCGCTAATGAACCATGCTTCACCTTTGGTAAACTGAAAGAGCTCTTCACTCTCAGTTGTGGACTTCGCTAATGCTGATCCAAGCTGCGATTGCATTTCCGTGATGCCGTCTTGGTCGGTGATTTGGTGCTTCGCCATCAAGCGCACAACAATTGCAGCGTTCATAACGACGTGTTTGCAGGCATAAAACTTGAACTCCCAATCACGAAGGCGTTCTTGGGAAAGAGATTGTGCTTGTGAAGTGGCCGGCAGCGAAATTAGCAGCAGGAAAATGGTTGCAACAGCAAAGGGCGATTTCATGGTTCCCCTCCCACCTTCCGGGCTGTCAAGAATGGGCATTCTCCAATCTGCATCACCCCTTTGTCACTAGTTACTTGGAGTAACCTCGTTTTGCCATGCATGCCCGTTCTGAGATTTGCGCCAATTACTTCTTCGGGATTTAAATGCCTTGCCGCGAGCTGGCATAGAATCCGCTCAACCTCCGTTGGGTGCAAGTTTCCGGGAGCCGAATACGTCCCGAGTAATCGCATTCCATCATATTCGTCGATTTTCCAGTGCATCCAGCCGTTCTCTTTGGCGCGGAATTTTTAACCGGCATTGCCCATTTGGATCGCCTTTTAGCATGGTAAGAGCGCCAGTAGCGGTTCTCCAAGCTCTTTTTCGGCTGTGGTTCGCTTTAGCTGATGCACTTTGGCGCGTGGCAGGGCCAAGTCGGTTGTCTTGGCAGTTAGCGGATTGATCTGGCCATGCGCCGGACACAGCTTTCCCGTCGCCATCCTTTGATATCGCGGATTTGGTGCGTGCCCGGTCATGTGCATGCTGCCCCTGATGGCGGATCGCGAAGCCCGTCGATCAGGCCATCCGAACTGATGGAGGAACCCTGAAACGCGACCTTCACCGTGCGGTCAAACTGGAGCCGCAGAGACCCGAATTGCGCTTCACCCGTCGCGTTCGCCACCAATGCCCGCTCCATCACGGTTAACCCATTGTAGTAACAAGATTATCACGCTTCAGTGGTCGCTGAAAACGGCATCTATCCGGGGAATGCGGGATGATATATGATTTAGATACGCATCCAGCGTTCGGCATTTGAACCCAGATTGTGCGCCGGCAAGCACTAAAGCGGGACCAGTCAGTGAAACACCAATATCCCCTGTCGGCTTTGATCGAGCGGCGTCTCGACGAGCTTTGCATTCGTCGTGCCGACCTGGTGCGACGGATGGGCTATGCCAATGTCAACAAGGGTATGCGCCGTTTCGGCGACATCATGAACGGCGACATGCGCATGGCCGCGATCCTGCGGGAGAAGCTGGCGATGGCATTGGAAGTGGATATCGCCATCGTGGACGAAGCCATCGCCGAAACCCGAGCTGCTGTGCAAGACGAGGCAGATCGACGCTACCGGGCGAGCTTCAAACCACACGCTGTCATCCTGACCGAACGGACGATCCCAAGCCCGATCTTTGCCGCGGCGTTCGTTGGCGTGGATCGGCTGTTGCGCATCGATTTCGACGAGGGATCGTCGCCGGTTACCTTCGTCAAACAAGTCGTCCGGCAATTGCCCGAAGGCGTCCCGGCGTTCGGTCTCGTGACCGGCTTTGTTGTGAACTACAGCCCTGATCATGCGGTCGTGTTTGATCGCGATGGTGATCCGGTCGCCGAGTTGGATGAGGCCGTCAGGATTGGGCAGGCGAACGTGTCTGTCGGTGGACGCAGCTTGTCGGTTTGACCGACTTTCGAAGACAAAGTGTCGTGCCGCTAGCCCGTTTCCTCTGCGTTCATAGGCGTGCGGCAGGCTCTTCGAACCCTTGCATTCCACCGTCATCGTAACCGCATGAACTTGGAATGTTCGATACATCGCCGAAGCATAAAACGATGTGAGTCTAATATCTCTCCGAGCGGGTGAAACTTCTGTCATGTGATCGATCACACACCTGCTGAGGATTAGCGCACATAAGCTCTGTTTAAATCAATGGAGAGGTTACATGAACGCTTTATCTTTTAAAAAACTCAGAATAACCGCCACGGCAATATTCGGCGTTGCCGTTCTTTCAATCAATGCTTCTAAAGCCGACGGTCTCGTCGATTTCGACATCGGAGACACGCATGTCTGCATCGGTTTGAACACTTGCTTGTTCCAATCACCTGACTCCGACAACGTCACGGACCATCGCCAGCAAACGACCGATCATCGGGATCAGCCGGATGCTGAAGAACGCGAAAGCACGGTCGTCGTGATCAAGCCGAAAGTGCGTGACCATCGCTCGAAGGTGTTCGTTCGCGATCATCGCGACAACGCTGAAGACGAGCGCGACAACACCATTGTCGTCGTTTCGACCTCGGACGTCGAACAGCCGTCCAACGTCGTTGTTCGCGACCATCGCACGAAGAAGAAGATTCGCGATCACCGCGTCACCATTCGGGACCATCGCTAAGCGCCGGTTACCGCTCCTCAGATAAAGGGATACATCATCATGTTTAGAACAATCGCTCTCGCACTTCTCGCATCAAGCGTCTTCGTCGCCCCTGTTTCGGCAAAGGGTAAAACGAAAAAGGCCGATCAAGACGGCTTCACCTACAGCGAATGGGCTGAAGTCTGCGAAATGGATCAGGGCAAGCCCGTGTTCACGAAAGGAACGGCAGCTTGTGACTACCCTGGCGACAACGACATCGTCTGTGACGCCGGCGGCGGTACCGTCGGGGAGTGCACCCAAGGCACCGTCGTCGGTCGCATAGTCAGGCCGGAAATCATTGCCCCGAACAACGGTCCGGTCGGACAAGTTGTCACCACCAGCACGACCGGTTCATCGAAGTCTTCGAAGTCAAGGTTTCGGGATCACAGGACCGAACGACATATCGGCGGCATCATCAATATGAACGGAAAGATGGCTCCGTTGACTCGATAACGAGCCTGTATCTTCCCCTGCTTATGGGTGGTTGGCCGGTTGCGAGATTGCGACCGGCCAGCCTGTGGTTTCGATATCAATGACAGCCCCGATCACGCCGTCCAGTTCGTCCGACATGGAAATCCGGTCGCGACGCATGCGACCGCGGCAAGGATCGGCCACGCATTCACACGTGGAATGCCGCCGTTCGCCGATCCGGTTTGAACGGCGGTCGTAGTCCCGACCGCAGCAATTTCAACAACGAGAAAGGAGGAATGCGTGAACTATGAAACGCGTATCAAAAACTTCGATTACCGATGGGCACCGCCCCATTACGTGAACTTGCCGCCGTCAACCTACACAAAGGAGACGAGAACACCCCGCTTCATGCTTGTCTCGAAAAGCGGCGACGATTGCGATGTCCTGGTCTACTTCCTGAACATGGGCGAGACGCCGGTCGAAAGCCTGATCTGCAGCTCGGCTGGCTTCGAAACCGAGGATGACGACGAGATGGCTACATTCTCGAGCAAGGAAAAGGAGTACCGAGACATCGAAGCGGGAGAGGCCGTGCTGGTCGATGTCATCAACACATGGGCGGATTCCGACTGGAGTATCGACCACGGCTTTTCAGTTGTGACAGCGGACCTGGGTCGTCGGGAGATCAACGCGATGCGCGGCAAAGGCAATTATGGAGAAATGGTGCTCATGTGGGATACGGGAGAAGCCGGCAAGAGAGTGCATATCTCTGATCCCTCGCACGAATGACTTCCTACCTTGTTCGCTCGCTGCTTCCATTTCGCTGCCGCATCGAAACCTTGACCTTCAGAAATCACCGTGGAAGCATCCTTCGTTGAGGGAGGCGTTCAATGCTGGTGTCATTGCAAAGCGTTTTGGCTGCGCTGTTGATTTCAACCACATTCGTCGCTGGGCAAGCTTCAGCTCAGCCTTCCGCTGGACCGAACCTCCAACTGATTGAAAGCACCCGCGCGTGGGAATTCTTTTATGACTCATCCGATGATGGCGCTTGTTTTGCTACTGCTTCGTACAAGAGCGGCACGCGGTTTTTTATCGGAAAATTTGGCACCACCGGCGATTGGTCAATAATGATGACCAACGACAAATGGGCGTCGATTAAACCCGACCAGACCTACGACATGAAGTACGTCTTCGATGGACGACGGACATGGACCGGAGAGGATGTAGGGATTGAAAACGGTCTGAAGTCAGTTGGGCTGAGAGACGATTTCATCGAGGATTATGCCCGTTCCTCGCGGTTGGAGGTGTTCTTCGGGGATACCAAGATTGACGACTTCTCCCTGAAGGGAACCAGAGCGGCCACCAATGCCGTCAAGCAATGCTTCGACACACGCATGAAGAAGGTCGATCCGTTTGCGACCGCAGAAAATGATGATCCGTTTGCGGGGGCGGGAATTGATGACGTACAGAATGATGGACGCGACTTAATCCCCTATGGCACGAGAGTTGGGATGGACGTTACTGTGATATCCCGTCAAAATTTAGGAAGTGATTCAGCTAGAATTGTGATTGAACACACACGACAGAACGCGATCAATTTCTGCCGCGACTACGTTGGTAAGGTTACAGAGGAATGCATTCAAGAGGAAATGGCGCTACCTATAGCAGATCATATAGAGGCAAATTGTAAGAACGGCGAATTTCAGGATGCATTTGGACAAAAATTGCGATTTGATGGCTTAAATAGCAATCAAAGCGATGTTGGTGATCCAAGGCACCTATTGTGGAGCTTTGAAAATGATGAATATCTTGGAAACTATTCTGCAAGTGGCTATTTCGAAAGATTAATAGCGTATGACGAATTATGCCCCAACTCGGTTGATAAGATTGAATAGGGAGTTTTTTGTTATGAATTTCAAGATATCAAATTTATTAATAATGCTCTATTTGTCATTATGTACGTTTATGATAACACCATCAATTTCAATTAGTGATGAACTAATTTCCAAATACAATGCTTATATAAACGAGGCTGATCTATATAGTTCAAGCGGAACTCGACTGACGAAAGCGTGGCAAATAATTCGTCAGGATCGTGCAAACTTTCATCGCTTTGATATCCGCGATGAATACGATGAATCGGACAGTTTTTTCAATTCATTGGCCAATCGCAGTGCTGCGGAGCGAATGCTTCGCGAAGGTGAACTTAATCCGATGGCCGTTAGAATGATTGTCGATGGATACGTCCTCATTCAGGTTTCCATTTACGGCACGAACAACGTAGGAAATCGCTTGGCCGTAACGGTTCTTGGGAATCCCTACAGCGCAGATCGCTCTTCGGGCAGTTCGATTGACCTCGGTAACTCGTTTTCGCCGGTAATGGTTGGTGGGAGTATCGAGTGGGATGCATGCAGTGGGAACGGCGAAGTGTCCGGTCTGAATCCGCAGGGAGACAACTATCTTTCGGTACGTGCAGGCCCGTCCAGCGACTCTGCTGAGACTGATAGGTTGGGAGCGGCAACCGGCGTTTTCTTATGCGATGAAGTCGATGGCTGGTTTGGTATCGTGTATGGTTCAGGCGGTTGTGGTGTAACAACACCTATAGAACAGCGGATAGAATACGAAGGCTACTGCAGGTCGGGGTGGGTCTCAAAACGCTATATAACGATCACAGCGGGCTAGAGCGTTTTCCGATCATTCCGGGTCATATCCGCAGGACCTGAAGTAGTTGGCGCATTCATTCGGCTGGAAGATATCGACCAATTTGCCGATTAGGCTCCAGAGGCCGGACACGGTGCGTTCGCCTGCCTTTCTGAGCATCGCTTTCAGGCGCGAGAACGCTTTTTCGATGGGGTTGAAGTCCGGACTGTAGGGCGGAAGGAACCGAAGCGTTGCGCCCGCCGCTTCTATTTTCTCTCGGATAGCTATCCGCTTGTGGCTGGACAGGTTGTCCATGACGACGATGTCGCCGGGCTTGGGCGGATTCGGACTGGAGTATCGACCACGACTTATCGGTTTCGACGGTGGACTTGGGACGAATGGAAATCAATGCAATGCGCGGGAAAGGTCGGTACGGCGATTTAGTGCTTATGTGGAACACAGGGGAAGCCGGCAGGAGCGCCGTTATCTCCGGTCTCCCGCATGCATGACAAAGGGAGGATCGACATTGATGCCAACAAAAAAAGAAATGGCAGCGGAGCTGGAGCGCTTGACGCGGATGGCGGAGGGGATACCGACTCCAATTCTCCTGAGTGTTCTCTACAATCGGGACGACCAGACAATCGTCAACGAGATTTGTGATCGGCGATGGAATACCGGCATGTATCTCGCCGACGAGCGCGATAGGATAGGCGCGCTGATGGAGCGAATGGGTCCGCTGGTGGTCAAGATCGCCGAGAAGCAGTTTGCCGAGGGCATTAATAGCGACGGCTACAAAAAGCAGGAATTAATCCAGATGCAAAAGAGAGGGCTGAAACGAATTCAGGATGGTTTAGATTTCGCGTATAAAAATATATAAAATATTACTATTTAACAATAAAAAATATATAACATATATTAGCGCCAATCACAGAATACTACATCAATATAGATGCCGGTTAGAGCGAGGAAATATTAATTATTGGTAGCAAAAACGCCGGCAAAGTATTTATCTTGATCCCCTAAAAAGCTTTGAAATTGGCTATCTAGAAAATTATATTCTATGTAATGCTTGCGCCCACCCTCTAGATTCAGTTCGCACGCGAGAGAGGTTAGTGGATAGTATTTTTTCACCGAGATTACCCACGGAATAGTATAAGCTAATGACATTGTCATAATTGAGTCGAACTCATCACCGCTATTAGGGTCTTCTCTATCAAATACACCAAGCATAAAATTGGCAACGTTAATATATCGTTCAAAAAACAATCTTGCATCTATAACTTCATCTCTCCGTGTATTCCACACACATCTAGAATCTGTAAAATAAGTTGGCTCCGACGTTTCTTCATTTATGGATACATCCCATTCATACGGGATGCCGGAATCGTCTTGTGATGAATATATGCTAATTTCTATATTAAGATAATTTAATTCAAAGAAGTATATTGGCATTACCGCAAATTCAAATTTTGTTAGCGAAAATATCCCTTCGATATCGTCAATTTCATGGTATAGAAGTTGACTTGTTTCTTCTTTAGTAAGCCTATCAATCTCCGATGTGTAGTAAAATTCACCGGAAAGACACTTCGTAGCGCTTATAAAAGTGCATAACAGTGCAATTAATGTCGATCTATACAATTTACTCCTCCTCACCATAAACATAAAATTTAATCGAGAATTGAGACCTAATTCCGAAAAAATCATATGTTCCTCTCCCCATCAAATCAACGATAAGCCCTACCTCGATGATCCGAAATTACCCTCCCATCCGAAATTCGCGTAGTCAGGTCAAACCTATACGTCTGATCAGCGTGCAGCATGTCGCAACCTCTACGCTTCTTGCGAAACATAGATGCTCTAAAGACCGGAAGCTGCGTGAATTACCAGAGGCTGAAATCCGTATTGGGTTAAGCGCTCGTGTTCGAGCGGAAAGCACAGATGCATTTCGGGAAACAATTAATGCTCGTTCAATATCCGATAGACGCTGGCGCGACTGATCCCAAGTTGGGCAGCGATGTCGGTAGGCTTTGTGCCAGACTTCTTCATTCGGATCACGTCATCCGATTTTGCCCGTGCTGTCGGAGCGCGGCCTTTATATCGGCCCTCCGCCTTCGCCCTGGCGATGCCCTCCCGCTGGCGTTCCAGCATCAGCTCGCGTTCGAACTCGGCAATTGAACCGAGCAGGTTCAACATCAACTTTCCCGTAGGTGTTCCCGTATCAAGATTGATGTTGAGTATGCGCAGTGCCACGCCTTTCGCTTTCAGGCGTTCAGTGATGGTCACCAGATCGGCAACGGACCGTGCCAAGCGGTCCAGCTTGGCAACTAAAAACACGTCACCGTCGCGAACATAGTCCAGCGCGGCGTCCAATTGAGGACGGGATGTGGCGACGGATGAGATTTCTTCTTGGAAGATTTTGGTGCAGCCGGCGTGCTTCAATTCGCGGAGCTGGGCGTCGAGGCCGGCTTTTTGATCGTTGGTGGAAGTTCGGGCATAGCCGACAATCGCGTGGGTGCTTATGGCGGTCTCCTTGTGTCTCATTGATCCCTATGAACATGTGGGAATTCCGTCTCAAAATTCAATGGCAACTTGTGTGAGACACAAATCAAGCTCGGAGAAGTGTCTCACCAGGGCAGGGTCATGGTGGAATATGATATTGCGCCAAAGTGGCCGGTTGGAGACCGTCCACATGCAGTCCGGGACAATGCGGCGTTAATGACATCCGCTGATGACTGGGTCTTCATCGCTCACATCCGCATGCTCACCGGCTGGCTCGCAAGGGCTTGAAAATGCGCCATTCATTCCGATTCAGACACAAAATAACGAAAAAGCGCCCGCCGGAGCGAGCGCCTTATCTGGTGCATATCTCAGCTTGTTAACGGCTGGACTGCGATTTCTGAACCAAAAGACTATTGCCTGTGCGCGCTGAATAGTCAACTCTAATAAGTATCTGAGGGGGAGTCAGTTGCTTGAGTGAATCTATCAAAACACTTGGCCTTGATCTTGGCACCAACTCGCTCGGCTGGGCGGTTATCGAAACGCGCGGCGAACCAGAGGGGGGCGGTGAAGGACGTCTCATCGACAGCGGCGTGCGCATCTTTTCGCAAGCGGAGATGGCCGGGCGTGATCCTCAGTCCAAGGCATCACTTGCCGTCGCTCGGCGCGAAGCACGAGGTATGCGGCGACGGCGCGACCGTTATTTAAAGCGCCGCAAACGCCTGCTGCGCCTCCTTATAGAGTGCGGCCTGATGCCTTCCAACATTGATGCGTGCAAGGCCTTGATCCGCGAGCATGAGGATGGCGCCGGCGGCGATCTTTCGGCGTCCGTCTATGCGCTACGCGCCCGTGCACTCGACAAGGCACTTACGCCGCATGAGATCGGCCGGGCTGTCTTTCAGCTCAATCAGCGCCGCGGCTTCAAGTCCAACCGCAAGACCGACAGCAACGATATCGAACAGGGCAAGATTGCGACAGCCATCAATGCTCTGGACACACGTATGATGGAAGAGAAGGCGCGAACATTCGGCGAGTGGCTGTACATGCGCCGCCAAAACGGCCTCTCAGTGCGTGCACGTATGACCGCCGACGGTAAAGGTTATGATTTTTATCCATCCCGCGCCGCACTGGAGCATGAGTTCGACAGGATGATGGAGAGCCAGAAACGCTTTCATCAGGACCTGCTGTCCGACGCCGTGATCGACAACATCCGCGAAGTGATCTTTTACCAGCGTCCGCTTAAGTCGGTGCAGCCGGGCAAATGTTCCTACAATCCGGCGGAAAGTCGGCTGCCAAAGGCGCATCCGATGTTCCAGAAGTTCAGACTCTTGAAGGAAGTCAACGAACTCGAAATTGTCGGCGAAGACCAGCAGCACGTCAAGCTGACACGTAGTCAGCGCGATACCCTGATATTGGCACTACGTACCGGTCTGAATAAGCGGGGCACAGCACCATTCTCCAAGCTGAAGAAGCAACTTGGTCTCGGCAAGGAAATCCGGTTCAACAAGGAATCGGACAACCGCAATGACCTGCTGGGCGACGTGATTTACTTTTCCATGTCGCGGCCGGATTGCTTTGGTAATCGTTGGGCGGATTTGCCGATGGCTGACCAGGCCGCAGTTACGGAAAGGATGCGCACGGAAAACGATTACAAAGCGCTTGTCCAGTGGCTGCAATCGGCAACAGGACTGGATGCGGCGCATGCCCGCGCAGTCGCCGATTCACCGGTCCCCGACGGTTTCGGTCGGCTCGGTCTTTCGGCTCTTACCGCGCTCATTGATGCGATGGAGAACACGACAGATAAAGACGGTTTCGTCATCACCGAGACCGCCGCTGCCATTTCTGTCTACGGCCGGACCAACTCCGAAGCCGATCCAAACCGAAAGGGCACCGATAAGCTTCCGAATTACCAAGAAGTGCTGGATCGCCACATTCCCCCCGGAACCGGGGAACCGGACGCCTCCTACGACGAACGCATGGGCCGTATAGCAAACCCTACGGTGCATATTGCGCTCAACCAGTTACGCCGCGTCGTGAACGCCCTGATCGCCAAGCACGGCAAGCCGGACCGCATCGCTATCGAAGTCGGCCGAGAGCTGAAGCTAAACGAGAGACAGCGCGAAGAAGTCAACCGGACCATCGGAAGGAACACAAAGGAAGCACGACGGCGGTCCACCGAACTGACCGACATCCACAAAGTGGCCGATACGGGCTACAATCGGCTCCGGCTGAAACTTTGGGAGGAGACCAACCCGGATCAGCCGCTCAACCGGCCCTGCATCTATTGCGGCAAGGCAATTGCCGGCCATATGCTCTTCAATGGTGAGACGGATGTGGATCACATCCTACCCTATTCGAAGACGCTGGATGATAGCCAAGCCAACAAGGTGCTGTGCTGCACGGCCTGCAACCGCGAGAAGAAAAACCGAGCACCAGCCGACGTACCGCAGTGGAAGGCAAGGTACTCCGACATTCTCGCTCGCGCGAACCACCTGCCAAAGAACAAGCAATGGCGCTTCGCAGAAGACGCGATGGAACGCTTCGGTGAGGAAGGGGGGTTTCTTGCTCGGCAACTGACCGATATGCAATATATGTCGCGCCTGGCGCTAACCTACCTGGCACATCTGTACGACTTCGAGGAAGCCGATCTGGATGGCGTTTTCAAACGCCATTCCCGCGTGCGCGCCCTGCCGGGCCGCATGACGGAGATGCTGCGCAGACAATGGAGCCTCAATGAGCTGCTACCCGACCACAATCTGGTCGATAGCGACCTGACCAAGCGCAAGAACAGGCTCGATCACCGCCATCACGCCATTGATGCTGTCGTGATCGCATGCACCTCGCGTACGCTGATCCAGAAACTGTCTACGGCCGCTGCGCAGGCTGAGGAAAAGGGCGCGGAACGCGTCGTTGAGCACGTCGAGCAGCCATGGTCGAACTTCCGCGATGATGTGCGTGTCGCCATCAACGGCATTACCGTTTCTCACAAGCTTGATCATGGAACAGTCGGCCGCGACGCCGGCCATGCGGAGGGTCGCGGGCAGACCGCGGGAAAACTGCACAACGATACAGCCTACGGTCTGACGGGTGAAAAGGATGAGAAAGGCAACGATTTGGTTGTACACCGAATCCCAATCACCGAAATCAAAAAACCGGCGGATATCATGAAAATTCGCGGCAATGCACACGGCCACTCCGAACTGCGCGACCGGCTGTGGACGGCCACGCGCGACCTTGACGGCAAGGCGTTTGAGGCGGCCGTCGCGGAATTCGCAGGCAACGACGCCACTTTTAAAGGCATTCGTCATGTGCGGATCATTGAGCCGCTCAATACGATACCTGTGCGTGACCGTCGGGGGCGGGCATATAAAGCTTATAAAGGCGACAGCAATCACAGCTTCGATGTTTGGCGCCTACCTGACGGCAAATGGATCACAGAGGTCGTTTCCACCTTCGACGCCCATCAGCCGGATTGGCGGTCCCCAACACGGTCTCGATACCCTACCGCAAAGAAGATACTCAGCTTGAAACAAGGAGACGCCGTCGCCATCGAGAACGAGAACGGCCGCCGTGTGATGCGTGTTGTGAAGTTCGGTCTGAACGGTCAGATAACGTTGGCGGAGCACAACGAGGCGGGATCGCTGAAGTCACGCGATGCGAGCGCCAGCGACCCGTTCAAGTATGTGTCGCCAACGGCAGGTGGGCTGAAAAAATTGCGCGCGCGGCAGGTCCGCGTTGACGATATCGGCCGGGTGTTCGATCCCGGGCCTTGGTGGCTTGAGGATCAGAGTTAACCAAAGATAAAAATTTGCAGAGCAGCTTGCACGCTAAGGTGGTAAGCAAGCGACCATGCTGCGCGTGGTCGATCTTTCTAGCAGTGGCTTGCATGTGGCCGTCAATCGCGGCTTCCTCACGGTGTCTAGCATTACAGTTGCATTTTCTGATGGCGTCTGAATCCATGAGTTTCCATGATTCGGAGGTCATGGATGACAGGTGCATCTGTTGAGGCGACGCTTGAACTTTGGGCGTCTTCGTTGCGGGAGGTGAAGGCGCGGATGCGGCCGCTGTTCACGCAGGAGCGTGTGGCAGCATCGGCGGGACAGTTTCTGGACGGCTTGCTGGGGGAAGAAAGACGCAAGACAGGATGGATGCGTGCGGAAGCGGCAGGCGACCCGGGCCCCTGGCGGCAACAGGCGATCCTAGGTCGCGGGCGCTGGGATGCGGATGCACTGCGCGACATCGTGCGCGATTACGCGCTCGAGACGCTGGCCGATCCCGATGCCGTCCTCGTGCTTGATGAGACCGGTTTTCTGAAGCAGGGCAAAGCGTCCTGCGGGGTCGCTCGACAATATACGGGTTCGGCGGGCAAGATCACCAATTGCCAGATCGGTGTGTTCGCATCCTATGTCTCCCGGCATGGTCATGCCTTCGTCGACCGGGCGCTCTATCTGCCAAAGGCCTGGACGGATGACCGGGACCGTCTGGCGGCAGCCCATGTGCCGGAAAATATTCGCTTCGCCACCAAGCCGGCACTGGCGCTCACGATGATCGAGCGGGCGATGGCTTCGAACGTGCCGTTTTCCTGGGTGGCGGCCGACAGCGTCTATGGCGTGGGCGATATCGAGATGGCACTCAAACGTGCCGCGAAGGGCTATGTGCTCGGGGTGAATGCCAATCATCCCTTCCGCTCATGGAACAAGCCGCTGGCCGTGTCCGGAACGGCGAAGGACATCGCTGAAGCCTTGCCTGAGAATGCCTGGCGACGGCTGTCGGCAGGCGATGGAACCAAGGGTGCGCGACTGCACGATTGGGCCTATCTCCAACTCGCCGATCTCGATTCCGATGATTTCGACGCGGCTTTCGCCAGCATCTGGACACGCGGGCTGCTGATCCGCCGAAACATCGCCGATGGCGATCTTGCCTTCTTCTCGACATGGTGTCCGATTGGCACATCCATGGAAAAGCTGGTGGCCGTCGAGGGGCATCGCTGGGCCATCGAGGACAGCTTCGAGACCGCCAAGAACGAACTCGGCCTCGACCACAACGAAACCCGCTCCTGGCATGGATGGCATCGCCATGTCTCGCTGGTCATGCTCGCCTTCGCCATGATGGCGGCGATCCGACACCATGCCAATGCCGCGCCGCCCCCAAAAACGAGGCCGCCCACAACGCGCAGAACCGGCAATTGATCCGCTGGTCGATCCAGGAAATCCGGCGGATCGCCACGCGCCTCGCACGACAACGCGTTCATCCGGCCCATGTCATCGCATGGTCGCTCTGGCGACGCGCACATCAGGCCGCAGCCCAACAGGCACACCTCAAATCTAAAATGCAACTGTAATGCTAGGGACCGTCAGGAGGTCGGGCGGATTGCACTTGACGATATCGTTGGCGTGATCGCGCACGCCCACGGGCTGACGTGGTCGAACACCGCGTTCCTCCGTCTTACGGAACGTGCCGTGCCCATCGTACTGTGCGCTCAAAATCACGCGCCGGTGGCTTGCGTCTGGCCACTCGAAGGCAACCACCTGCAAGGCGCTCGGCTCAACGCGCAAGCAAACGCGTCGCGCCCGCTGGTCAAACGCGCTTGGCGCGACATCGTCGTTGCGAAAATACGCATGCAAGGAGCTGTTCTGGCCTCCGTTGGTGCGGAGGCCGGCGCGTTCGACATGCTGGCGCGTAAGGTCCGCTCCGGCGACCCAGACAACGTGGAAGCCCAAGCAGCGCGACGTTACTGGCAGGCACTAATGGGTACGGATTTTCGCCGCGACCGGACGGCGGAGGGCGCAAATGCACTGCTCAACTACGGTTACACCGTCTTACGCGCGATGATAGGTCGGGCAATTTGCGCGGCCGGCTTGCACCCCTCCATCGGCCTACACCACGCCAACCGCGGCAACGCCTTCGCACTGTCCGACGACCTCATGGAACCGTATCGTCCGTTGGTCGATCGGGCTGTCTACAATCTTGTGCGGGATGGTTGCGAACAGGTGTCAGCCGAAGCCAAGACGGCTTTGGCGACATTAGTCTCAATGGACCTGTCCGCGCCGCACGGCCAAAGCCCGCTTTACGTTCACGCCACGCGCCTCGCCCAGCAATTGTCGGCAATGTTCTGCGGCGAAGTAAAGGAACTCGACTTACCGACGCCGCCGGATGCCCTGACCATGGCGGGTATCGCGCTCCGGAGCGGGAACCAATGACCACGATTTATACGCAAAAACGGGGAGAGCGGACAACGCCAACTCATATGTCCGCCTACAGGCTGATGTGGATGCTCGTAACCTTCGACTTACCGGTGGACACCAAAAAGTACCGAGCGCAGGCGGCAAAGTTCCGGAAGTTCTTGCTTGATCAGGGCTTTGAAATGAGTCAGCTTTCGAATTACCTAAGGCTGCTAAACGGTCAAGAGCAATTCGACACCTACTGCCGCCGAATTGAAGCCAACCTTCCGGCGCGCGGTGATGTTTTTATATTTCAGTTCACGGACAGGCAATATGAAAACATCGTCAGATTCAGCGACCAAAGTCGCCGTGCTCGCAGGAAAAACCCAGAACAGATCGCTCTGTTCTAGTTGCGCAGATTTGTTTTGCGACGGCATGAAGCCCCAAACACCCTGCAAAAACAAGGCATTGAGGCTTCAAACAGGCTAGCAGTTCAGAAATCGCAGGCCAACCGCAACCGGCCCCGAAGGCGAGCGCGATTCCGATATAGGCTAGCAGTTCAGAAATCGCAGGCCAACCGCAACTCAAGGGCATGAAACTAACCTACGGCATGGAGGCTAGCAGTTCAGAAATCGCAGGCCAACCGCAACACCTGAGACGAGCAAGGGAGCTTGCGTGATAGGCTAGCAGTTCAGAAATCGCAGGCCAACCGCAACTAATCGTGGATGATCGGCATTGCCTGATCTAGGCTAGCAGTTCAGAAATCGCAGGCCAACCGCAACTGGATCGGATGCACGAAGGTCTCGCCGGGCAGGCTAGCAGTTCAGAAATCGCAGGCCAACCGCAACTCGTCGGTGACGGCTCGGATGACACGATAGAGGCTAGCAGTTCAGAAATCGCAGGCCAACCGCAACGGTCTGTCGCCTTCTCGCCGCGGCCTGGCGAGGCTAGCAGTTCAGAAATCGCAGGCCAACCGCAACGCCCGCTCGATGCGGAGGACATGCGCGGGCAGGCTAGCAGTTCAGAAATCGCAGGCCAACCGCAACTGGGGTCCAATCATAGGCGGCGGGATTAAAAGGCTAGCAGTTCAGAAATCGCAGGCCAACCGCAACTATACACTATCCCCACTACGATAAGAACGGAGGCTAGCAGTTCAGAAATCGCAGGCCAACCGCAACTCTGCGCGGCGGCCGAGCGATCGGGCTGCGAGGCTAGCAGTTCAGAAATCGCAGGCCAACCGCAACCGGCGGTCTATTCGGTGGCGGAAAGAAGAAAGGCTAGCAGTTCAGAAATCGCAGGCCAACCGCAACAGCGGTTCTGTTCCAGCCAACATCGAGCGCAGGCTAGCAGTTCAGAAATCGCAGGCCAACCGCAACGTTAAGCGGTTCCGTCCGCAACAACCGGCGAGGCTAGCAGTTCAGAAATCGCAGGCCAACCGCAACGGACCAGCAAAACAGACGATCCGCGGGCGTAGGCTAGCAGTTCAGAAATCGCAGGCCAACCGCAACCAAACACCGTCGATTACGTCAAGCTCCGTAAGGCTAGCAGTTCAGAAATCGCAGGCCAACCGCAACGCGACTCTGCTCCACCAAACAGGGGGGAAAAGGCTAGCAGTTCAGAAATCGCAGGCCAACCGCAACTTCGTCGCGCAGGGGCGGGATTATGCGGGCAGGCTAGCAGTTCAGAAATCGCAGGCCAACCGCAACCTGACGGGTGCTGCATCGCGATCTGGTGCGAGACCGGAAACCACGTCAGTCCTGATAGGTTTTGGTCTTCTTGCGCTGGTCGCCGCGATGTGGGTCGTACTCGGATATGCGATCAATGCCGCAATACGTTGCATCGGTGGTCACCTGCACAATCGGCATCATGTCCATCACTGACGTATCCGGCGCGCTTGCTGCGGTAAGGCAATCGAATCTTGCACGAGAGCAACCCCATTGGCTGCCTCGCGGCGTTTACGAACCGTCAAAAACGGGTAATATCAGTTAGAAATTAATCCACCACAACATGCATATCGTCGGCCTTCCGGACAAGGCGGTGGCCGAGAGCCGGGAGCGGGTCCAGTCGGCGCTGCATGCCTCCGGCCTGTCGATGCCGCCCAAGAAGGTCACAGTCAATCTGGCGCCCGCCGATCTGCCCAAGGAAGGCTCGCATTTCGATCTTCCGATCGCGCTCGGTCTAATGGCGGCGCTCGGCGCAGTGCCCGCCGATGCGCTGTCGAATTATGTCGTGCTCGGGGAACTGTCGCTCGATGGCACCATCGCGCCGGTTGCCGGCGTATTGCCGGCGGCGATTGCGGCCAATGCGCAGGGCAAGGGTCTGATCTGTCCGAAGGAATGCGGGCCGGAAGCGGCTTGGGCGGGCGAGGATGTCGATATCGTCGCGCCGGCAAGCCTGATCTCGCTTGCCAACCATTTTCGCGGCACGCAGGTGCTCACGCGCCCGGTGCCCGCCCGCCGCGAGCTTCCAGCGGGCCTGCCTGATCTCGCCGACATCAAGGGCCAGGAAACGGCCAAGCGCGCCCTGGAGGTCGCCGCGGCCGGCGGGCACAATCTCCTGATGGTCGGGCCGCCCGGATCCGGCAAGTCGATGCTGGCCCAGCGCCTGCCGTCGATCCTGCCGCCGCTGACGCCGGCCGAACTGCTCGATGTCTCGATGATCGCCTCGATCGCTGGCCAGCTTGCCGGCGGCAAATTGTCGGATCGCCGTCCCTTCCGTGCGCCGCATCATTCCGCCTCCATGGCGGCGATGGTCGGTGGCGGGCTGCGCGTCAAGCCGGGCGAAGTTTCTCTCGCTCACAATGGCGTATTGTTTCTCGACGAGTTTCCCGAATTCACGCCGCAGGTGCTCGATTCGCTTCGCCAGCCGCTGGAGACGGCCGAATGTGTCATCGCCCGCGCCAATCACCGCGTTTCCTATCCGGCGCGCATCCAGCTCGTCGCGGCGATGAATCCGTGCCGCTGTGGCATGGCCGGTGAGCCCGGTCACACATGTGCGCGCGGGCCGCGCTGCGTCGCCGATTATCAGGCCCGTATCTCTGGCCCGCTGATGGACAGGATCGATCTGCGCGTCGAGGTTCCCGCCGTCACGCCGGGTGATCTGATACGCTCCCGCCCGGGCGAGCCGAGCGCGTCGGTCGCCAAGCGTGTCGCTGCCGCCCGCGCGATCCAGACGGAGCGTTACGAAGCGCTCGCGATAAAGGGCGTCACCACCAACCACCACTGCCCGACGGCACTGATCGAACAGGTCGCGGATGTCGATGCCGGAGGGCTGCAACTGCTGAGCGATGCCGCCGACAGGATGAAGTTTTCGGCGCGCGCCTATCACCGCATCATGAAGGTTGCCCGTACGCTGGCCGATCTCGACGGCGCGGCGCAGACCGGCCGCATCCATGTCGCCGAGGCAATTTCCTACCGCATTGCCGGCGAGCGGCTGGCGTCCGCGGCATAGTTTTTTCAGCCGGACAGAATTGTTATCGCAGGCCAAGCAGGGCCGGAAGCGTCCGCATGTCGTCGAACAACACGGCGCCCGCATCGGCGAGGCCCTCGGCGTCGGTCAGCGGATCGGCGGTGTAGCCGAAGACGCGCATGCCCGCTGCCTTGCCGGCCAGCGCGCCGGCCGGGCTGTCTTCGATTACCGCGCAGCGTTCGGGCGCATGACCCAGTTCGCTCGCGGCAAACAGGAACAGGTCGGGCGCGGGTTTGCCCTTCTCGACCATCCACGCGGAATACAGGACGTTCTCCAGCAGTGGCAGGAGCCCTGAAACGCCGAGCGTCAGGTGCATCTTCTCGACCTTCGCCGATGAGGCGACGCAATAAGGCGTGTCGATGGCGTTCAGATAGAGGATGACCTCGCGCACATGCGGAATGGCCTCCACGCCGGCGGAAAAAAGGTCCGGCAGGCCGGCCAGCCAGCGGTCGGGGAAATCCGCGCCAAGATCGATCCCTTCTTCCTCCAGCAGAATGTCGCGGACGCTCTTCATGGTGCGGCCCATGAAGCGCTTGCGGCATTGTGCCATCGTCAGGTCCAGGCCGTGCTCCGCGATGATCGCGGAAAGCCGCTGATTGGCGACGGTTTCGGTATCGACGAGCACGCCGTCGCAGTCGAAGATTACAAGTTCGGGGGGTGTCATTTTGGGTGTGTCCGTCAGTGGGTGCCCGTCGAGCCGAATCCGCCCGCGCCGCGCGTCGTCCCTGAGGCCAGTTCGCCTTCCGTGACGGCGACCTGCGTGACCGGAGCGACGACCATCTGGGCGATACGCATGCCGCGCGTGATCTCGAAGGGTTCCGTTCCGTGGTTGATCAGCAGAACCTGCACCTCGCCGCGATAATCGGCGTCGATCGTGCCCGGCGTGTTGAGGCAGGTGATCCCGTGCTTGAGGGCGAGGCCGGAACGCGGCCGGATCTGGCCTTCGTGGCCGGCCGGAATCTCGAAAACGAAACCGGTCGGAACGAGCGCCCGCGCGCCCGGCTGCAAGGTCAACGGCATGTCGTCGGCCACAGCCGCGCGTAGATCCATGCCGGCGGCCTCCTCGGTTTCGTAACCGGGAAGGGCGATCCCGTCGCCATGCGGCAGGCGGATGAGTGTCAGGGTTGGAGACGTCATTGCGGCTATCTGCCGCGCCCGCCCGTCTTCCGCAAGCGAAAGACGAAGCAATTCTGTGAGCAACGTCTCACATCGGAAGACTCATGCCGCCGCCGCCGCTTCCAGTGCGGCGATCTCGATCTTCTGCATGGTCATCAGCACCGGCCAGACTTTCGACGCCTGCGGGCCGCTGAAAAGCTCGGCCGCGCGTTTCGGCACGATCTGCCAGGACAGGCCGAACCGGTCCTTGCACCATCCGCACTGGCTTTCCGCGCCACCGTCGGCGGTGAGCGCCGCCCACAGGCGGTCTGTCTCCGCCTGGTCTTCGGTGCTGACCGAGATCGAAACGGCTTCGGACAGCTTGAAATGCGGTCCGCCATTGATCGCCTGGTAGGGCGTTCCGGCCAGGGTAAATTCCACAGCAAGCACCGCGCCCGGCTCGCCATGCGTCGCGTTCTCGATATGGCGGCTCACATGGTCGATGCGCGAATCCGGTATCAGGGAGCAGTAGAACTCCGCCGCGGGAAGCGCCCCGTCATCGAACCACAGGCAGGTCTTGACCTTCCGCGTCATATCGAAGTCCTCCTTGGTTCAGGATCTGGTGATTGTCTCGAAGCCGCCGAATATCAGCCGCTTCCCGTCGAACGGCATCTCGCCGAGACGTTCGAAAATCGAGGGATCGTCCTCGAACTTTTTCCAGCCCGCGTCGCGTGCTTCCTTCGAGGGCCATTCGACCCAGGAGAAGACGACGACCTCGTCATCCTTCTTCTTGACGGCCATCGGAAACGACGTGACTTCGCCGTCCGGCACCGTCTCACCCCAGCAGTCGACAACGGATGTCGCGCCCAGACTTTTGAAAACCTCGGCGGCGCGTTTCGCATATTCGAGATATGCCTCTTTTCCATTCGCCGGCGCCGCGGCGACCATTCCGTCTACATAGGTCATGATGCTTGTCCTTTGGTCCTTGGCCGCCGACGCTATTGGCTGCCTTCCTTCTTTGCGCCTTTGAGAAGCGTGACGATCGCCATGGCGTGGCCGTGGCCGAGCCCGAAATCCTGCTTCAGCCAGTCGGTGATCTGCGTCGCCTTCACGCCCGGGGAGAGCCCGGAGCTGCCGGTGAAGCCTTTTTTGGCGGCCATCGCCTTGAAATCCGCCGGTGATTTGCCGGTCTTGGCCTGTATGTTGTCGAGATATGCCTGGAAAGACATCGGGTTGTCCGCCTCCCTTGCCTCAGCTTATCGCCTTGGAACCGGTGAAATTGATCATCCACGGCGTACCGAACCGGTCGGAGAACATGGCAAAGCGTTCCGCCCAAAAGGTCTCCTCCAGAGGCATGCGCACGTCACCGTCCCTGGACAGGGCGTTGAAGATCCGCTCTGCCTCCTCAATCGAGTTCGCCGCCAACGAGATGTTGAAGCCTTGCGGCTTCGTATACCATTCGCCCGGCGCGTCAGAGGCCATGATATTGGCCGAGCCGAGCCGCATGTTCATGTTCATCACAAGATCGTCGCCGCCGGGCATTCGGCTTTCCGGGTCCGGCGCGTCACCATTCTTGAACACGCCGATGATCTCGCCGCCAAGCGTCTCAGCGTAGAACTGCATGGCCTCAAGGCAATTGCCGTTGAAATAGAGATAGATGGTCGGTTCCATGCGGGTTCCTCTCGCAATGGCTGTGTGGATGAGGCGACTGTAGATCGAAGATAGATTGATATCAACGTATATTTGACGAAAAGATGCACTCGCCGCCCCTTGGGAACGTGTTTGACAGCCGCGCCCGCGCCTGCGAGAAGCGCGGCAAGTTTTCACGGACACGACCATGGCCGAAAATCTCAAGGACGCCGTCGCGCGCCGTCGCACTTTCGCGATCATTTCCCACCCGGATGCGGGCAAGACCACGCTGACCGAAAAGCTGCTGCTGTTTGGCGGCGCGATCCAGCTCGCGGGTGAGGTCAAGGCCAAGCGCAACCGCGTGCAGAGCCGGTCCGACTGGATGAAGATCGAGCGCGAGCGCGGCATTTCCGTCGTCACCTCGGTGATGACCTTCGAATATGGCGGCCATGTCTTCAACCTGCTGGACACGCCGGGTCACGAGGACTTTTCCGACGACACCTATCGCACGCTGACCGCCGTCGATGCCGCCGTCATGGTGATCGACGCCGCGAAGGGCATCGAGCCGCGCACGCTCAAATTGTTCGAGGTCTGCCGCCTGCGCGATATCCCGATCGTCACCTTCGTCAACAAGATGGACCGCGAAAGCCGCGATCCCTTCGAGATCCTGGACGAGATCGAACAGAAGCTCGCGCTCGATACCGCGCCTGTGACGTGGCCGATCGGTCGCGCCAAGACCTTCGCCGGAACGTGGAACATGGCCGAGGGCACGATGCGCCGCGAAGACGCGCAAATCGAGCCGGTAAAGGTCAATGGCCCGGAATCGGACGGTGTCTCGGGCCTGCTGCCGGAAAACGAGCGCGAGACCTTCATCGAGGAGGCCGCGCTCGCGCAGGAAGCCTGCCGCCCCTTCGACAGACAGGCCTTTCTCGAGGGCCATCTGACACCGGTCTATTTCGGTTCTGCGCTGAAGAACTACGGCGTGCGCGACCTGATCGAGGCGCTTGGCGATTTCGCGCCGCCGCCGCGCGCCCAGGAAAGTGACAAGCGCGTCATCGAGGCGACCGAGCCGTCACTGACGGCCTTCGTCTTCAAGATCCAGGCCAATATGGACCCGAACCACCGCGATCGCATCGCCTTCGTACGCGTCTGCTCCGGTTCGCTCGATCGTGGCATGAAGGCGAAGCTCGTGCGCACCGGCAAGTCGATGACGCTGTCGGCGCCGATGTTCTTCTTCGCCCACCAGAGACAGATCGCCGACAATGCGGTTGCCGGTGACGTGGTCGGCATTCCGAACCACGGCACGCTTCGCATCGGCGACACGCTGACCGAGGGAGAGGACCTGCTGTTTCGCGGCGTGCCGAACTTCGCGCCGGAAATCCTCCGCCGTGTCCGCCTCGGCGATGCGATGAAGGCCAAGAAGCTGCGCGAGGCGCTGCAACAGATGGCCGAGGAAGGCGTTGTCCAGCTCTTCGTGCCCGAAGACGGCTCGCCGGCTGTCGTCGGCGTGGTCGGCGCGCTGCAGCTCGACGTGCTCAAGGAGCGGCTGAAGCAGGAATACGGTCTGCCGGTCGATTTCGAGGCCGCGCGTTTCAATGTCTGCCGCTGGATCTCGCATGAGGACCGGGGTCAGCTCGAAACCTTCATGCAGAAACACCGCGCCGCGATTGCACGGGACCTCGACGGCGACCCTGTTTTTCTCGCCGAGAACGCCTTCTCGCTCAATTACGAGGCCGACCGCGCGCCGGGCATGGTCTTCGACGAAATCAAGGACTATCAGATCCGCGCCAAAGCCGCCTGACCGGCGGTTGGCACGATGCGCTGTTCTGCCGCGCAAAGGCAGAAAGCTATGTCTTTGTTCCAGGCGGTCGGATGACTATCTGAGGCATGAACACAGATTTTGCGCCTTGGCGCGGTAACCGAAAAGGAGAGTATGATGAGCCTTCGTATCAACGACACAGTGCCGGACTTCACCGCAGAAACCAGCGAGGGAACGATCAGCTTCCATGACTGGATCGGCGATTCCTGGGCCATCCTGTTTTCGCATCCGAAGGATTTCACGCCCGTTTGCACCACCGAATTCGGCGCCGTCGCGCGCCTCGACGACGAGTGGACCAAGCGCAACACCAAGGTGATCGGCATCTCCGTCGATGGCGTCGAGGAGCACAAGCGGTGGAAGAGCGATATCGAATCCTATGCCGGCCTGACGGCGAAGTTTCCAATCATCGCCGATACCGACCTTGCGGTCTCCAAGGCCTTCGACATGCTGCCCGCGGAATATTACCTTCCGGGCACGCCGACGCCGGCCGACAGCCAGACCGTGCGATCCGTTTTCATCATCGGTCCCGACAAGAAGCTGAAACTGTCGATGACCTACCCGATGACCGTCGGCCGCAACTTCGCCGAGGTTCTTCGCGCGCTTGATGCGCTGCAGACGTCGACGAAAAACGCTGTCGCGACGCCGGCGGACTGGAAGATCGGCGAACCGATCATCATTCCGACCTCGGTCAATGACGAGGCGGCGAAAGAGAAGTTCGGCGAGTTCGAGACGATCTTCCCGTATCTGCGCAAGGCAAACCTGCCGGGCTGATATCGGGCTGCATCAAGTTTGGAACCGGCGGCATTGTCCGCCGGTTTTCTCTTGCGCGGTTCTGACATCGCCGACGCGCCGGGTTAAGGGAATGGCATGAAGTCTCGCCGCTACGATGTCGTCATTCTTGGAGCCGGTGCCGCCGGTCTGTTCTGCGGCGCGGAAGCTGCCAGGCGCGGCCGTGCCGTGCTTGTCGTGGATCATGCGCGACAGCCCGGAGAAAAGATCCGGATTTCAGGTGGAGGGCGCTGCAACTTCACCAACATCCATGCGTCGCCGGCCAACTTTCTCTCCGCCAACCCGCATTTTTGCATTTCGGCCCTGAAGCGGTTCACCGCCGCCGATTTCCTCGCCCGCGTGGAGGAACGCGGCATTGCCTGGCACGAGAAGACGCTCGGTCAGCTGTTTTGCGACGGCTCGGCAAGGCAGATCGTCGACATGTTGACCGACGATCTTGCGCAGGCCGGCGGAACGCTCGAACTCTCGACAAGCGTCGACGAGATCGCGCGGCCGGGCGCAACATTCGAATTGCGCCTGTCCACGGGCCCGGTCTCCTGCGCGTCGCTTGTGATCGCGACCGGCGGCAAATCGATCCCGAAAATGGGCGCGACCGGATTCGCCTATCGTGTTGCCGAGCAATTCGGCCTTGCTGTCGCCGAAACCCGGCCGGGCCTCGTCCCGCTGACATTCGAACCGAACCTCCTGGAGCGTCTCAAGCCGCTGGCGGGCGTCAGCACGGAGGCGCGTGTTGCCCATGCCGGGACGAGTTTCGACGAGGCGTTGCTGTTTACCCATCGCGGCCTGTCGGGCCCGGCGATCCTGCAAATCTCGAGTTACTGGCGCGAGGGCGACGCGATCAGCGTCGATCTGGCGCCGGGCGATGATGTTTTCGCGATCCTGCGCGAAGCGCGCCAGTTGGCCGGCAAACAGGAGGCGCAGACCGTCCTTGCGCGAACGCTGCCGAAGGCGCTGGCACAATTTATCGTCACAGAGGCGGGCGCCTCGGGCCCGCTGGCGGAACTGAACGACGACGCGCTGCGCCGTATCGCCGACCCGGTTCATCGCTGGACGGTCAAGCCGTCCGGCTCGGAAGGCTATCGCACGGCCGAAGTAACGCTGGGCGGCATTGACACGGCCGGCCTCGATCAGAAAACAATGGAATCGAAATCGGTTCCGGGACTTCATGTCATCGGCGAGGCTGCCGATGTTACGGGCTGGCTCGGCGGCTACAATTTCCAGTGGGCCTGGTCGTCCGGCTGGGTGGCGGGACAGGCCGTCTAGTAACCCGTCAACGGTTCAGATCGCCTCTTATCTGCTTGAGGTTCGCGCGATAGGTCTCGGCGTCCCCGTAGTCGACAAACGCCTCGAAATGGTCATGCGGATCGGCGCTGCGGCGGGCATGCTTGATCGGACACCAATACTGTTCCGTACGCCCGGCTATCTCGCGCACATAGGCGATCAGCCCGTTGGCATAACCGCAATAGACGCAGTTCAGCTTCTCGATCCCGTTCAGATAGGCGAGATGCTGCCGGTCGACGATGATGTGGTCGCGCCGGCGCACAAGCGGGATCCCGTAAATCCGGAAACAGACATGCTGGTAGAGCGTCACGGCCGCATCGAGAAAGACCAGCGGCACAATCAGCCCGTAGATCAGCGGCGCCGACAGGATGAAGCCGAGCGGCGCGCCGACGATATATTTCAGCAAGCCGACGCGATAGCGCCGCTGCAATTCGCGGATATCGCGTTCGAAACGCACCTTGCCGCGATGCAGCGTATAGCGGAAACGTTCGCGCTGTTCGGCGAGCTCCGTTTCGAATTCGGATTCGATCTCCTGCCGCGTGGCGCTCAACCGCGCCTGCAGGTCTTCGAGAACGGAACGTCCCATCGTCTCACCTCATCTCGACAATGGGTGGACGATAGCACCGGGGGACCGATTGTCGATCCGGAAGAAATGGCCGCCGGATGGAGTGCCGGCGGCCATAAGTCCTAAACGGTGGCGGATTCACGGATGAAGGAGCCGCTGCGAAGGTCGCGGAACGCCTGTTCCAGTTCCTCGCGGGTGTTCATCACGATCGGCCCGTGCCAGGCGACCGGCTCCTTGATCGGCGCGCCTGAGACGAGCAGGAAGCGCACGCCTTGCTCGCCCGACTGCACGACGATCTCGTCGCCTGTTCCGAACACCACCAGCGTTCGGTTGCCCGACATGTCGCGCATATGGACTTCCTCGCCGCCGATTTCCTTTTCCACCAGAACGCCGAACGGTTTCGACGCGTCGCGGAAAGTCGCGGAGCCGGCGAAGATGTAGGCGAAAGCCGAGCGATAGGTGTCGATGGGCAATACCTTGCGCGTATTCGGCGGAATCGAGATATCCAGATATTGCGGATCCGCCGCGACGCCATCGACCGGGCCGCGCTTGCCCCAAAACTCGCCAACCACGACACGCACGCGCGTTCCGTCGTCATCGATGATCTCGGGAATGTCGGTGGCGCCGATATCCTGGTAGCGCGGGGTCGTCATCTTCAGGCTCGACGGCAAATTCGCCCAGAGCTGGAAGCCGTGCATGCGGCCGCGAAAATCGCCCTTCGGCATTTCCTGGTGCATGATGCCCGAACCGGCGGTCATCCACTGCACCGAGCCGGGGCCGAGCGTGCCTGAATTGCCGAGGCTGTCGGCATGGTCGACCGAGCCTTCCAGCACATAGGTGATGGTCTCGATGCCGCGATGCGGGTGCCACGGAAAGCCTGCCTGGTAATCCTGCGGGCGGTCATTGCGAAAATCGTCCATCATCAGGAAAGGGTCGGTCATCGACGGATCGCCGAAACCGAAGACGCGCTCAAGCTTGACGCCGGCGCCTTCCAAGGCGGACTGCGTGCCGGAAATATGTTTCACGGGTCGAATGGACATTTGGGGTCTCCTTGTTGCCCATAAGATAGGACGTTTCAGTCGTCGTTCACAGATTCCCGGATTGCGGACGCATTGTTCAGTCTCGGTGAACGCCGCGCTTTTGGAACCTCGTTGGGGCTGATCCGTTTTCCTCTCAGACAAAAACGAAAGGAGACGACGATGTTCGACAGACCGGACCTTTCTTCCGAAGCCGACATGACGCCGGAAGCGATCGTGGCGGACGGCTTCTTCTCACGCGAGGAGAAACTGGCGCGTCTGCGCGACATGAAGCACGAGCTTTCCCGCAAGGCGGCTGACGGTACCGCCAGTATCGATGCGGTCGAAGACCGCATGGCCGCGATCAACATGGCCGTCTCGGAGGTCAAGCGCGAACAGGCCGGTGACGATACCGGGCAGGCGCTGGGGCGCATGCCGAACGCCTGACAGCTTAAACCGCCTCCAGCGGAACGCCCCTGTTTTCCTTGATCTCCTCCATTACGAAGGAGGCCGAGACATCGGCAAGCGGAACTGCGCGGATCAGTTTCCGGTAGAAACGGTCATAGGCACGCATGTCCGCGACGCGCACCTTCAGCATGTAGTCGAGGTCGCCGCTCATCCGGTAGGCTTCGACCACATGCGGGATCGTGGCGACCGCGCGGCGGAACTTCTCCACACTCGCATTCACAACCGCTTCGGCTGAAACCGAGCGTCAGTCCGCCAGGGTTTCGGCGACCAGCGTCGCCAGCCGAGCCGCGACCTCGTCCTTGGTCATTTCGGGCCACGGATCAGCGCCGTCTGCCGAGAGAAGCGTGATGCGGTTCCGGTCGCCCCCCATCACGCCGGTTCCGCCGATGCCGCTGTCGGGCGAGACATCATTGGCGACAATATAATCAGCCCCTTTTCGCTTCAGTTTGGCGCTGCCATGCTCGACCAGCTTTTCCGTCTCGGCGGCAAAGCCGATGACGAGGCGCGGTCTGAGCGTTTCGTGAGTTCCGATCCCGGCAAGGATATCGGGATTCTCGGTCAACGGCAGGTGCGAGGGGCCCTTGCCGCCTTCCTTTTTCATCTTCTCTCCGGCTTCGGTCGCCGCGCGCCAGTCCGCCACGGCGGCTGCGAAAATCGCCGCGTCGGCGGGCAGGTTGCTTTCCACCGCATCGCGCATCTGCCGGGCAGTTTCGACATGCGTCGTGGATACGCCTGCCGGATCGGCGATCGTCACGGGACCCGCGACGAGCCGGACATCCGCGCCGAGGCGGGCCAGTGCCGCGGCGATGGCGTGGCCCTGCTTTCCGGACGACCGGTTGGCGATATAGCGCACCGGATCGATCGGTTCATGCGTCGGTCCGGAGGTCACGATGATTTTCTTTCCGGCAAGCGGCTTCGGTGATGCGTCCAGCATCACTTCTATCGCCGCAACGATCTCCAGCGCTTCGGCCATGCGCCCTGTGCCGGCTTCGCCCGCTTCGGCCATCTCGCCGGAATTCGGGCCAACAAAGCCGATTCCGTCCGCTTCGAGCATGGTGCGGTTTCGAACGGTCGCCGGGTGGCTCCACATATGCGGGTTCATCGCCGGCGCAATCAGAACCGGCGACCCCGCCGCAAGCAGGATGGTCGAGGCAAGGTCATTGGCAAGCCCCGCCGCCATTTTCGCCATCAGGTCGGCGGTCGCCGGCGCGACGACGATGAGGTCGGTTTCGCGCGCCAGCCGGATGTGGCCGACATCCTGCTCGTCCTCCCGGTCGAACAATTCCGTGAAAACCCTGTCTGCGGCGAGCGCGCCGACCGACAGCGGCGTCACGAACTCGGTGGCTGCCTTCGTCATCACCGGCCGTACCGACGCGCCACGTTCGCGCAGGCGGCGGATCAGGTCGAGGCATTTGTAGGCAGCGATACCGCCGCCGATGATCAGCAGGATGCGCTTGTCTTTTACGGGGCTATGTTCGATTCCCATCGATACCGGCGTTCGATCGTCACGTGCTCCGGTCATGTCGCGGTCTTGCAGGTCGAGCAATTGTTGCGAAGTCGCGCCGATGGCTTCGGCCACTTTTTCGATCATGTCGGCGCGGATGGTCTGTTTCTTGCCGACGATCAGGTCGCGAAGGTAGGAACGCTCCAACCCTGCTTCCAGCGCGGCGGTTACCGGTCGCTTGTTTAACTCGGATAACCGCTTTTCGACAAATTTTCCGATCTTGGACATGGGATATTTCCAACTAAGTTGGAATAATCCAATCACAGAATTACTGTGCCGTAAAGATTTAGCTCACCTGCCAGGCGATCCAGAGCGCCGCCAGCGCTATGATCCAGAGCGCGACCCGTCCCGAGCGGGATTCCCGCGCCTCGGCCTTGCCGATGGCGTTGACCGTTTCGGGATCGAGCTTCATGCCGTGTTCGGCCATGTCGCCGACCTCGTGCGAGAGGCGTTCGGTGCGTTCGGCCAGGTCCGGCAGGGTGCGCGCCAGCCGGCCCAGCGATTCCAACCCGTTCTTGGCATCGGCCAGCATCGCGCCCGGTCCCAGATTGCGCGCAATCCAGTCGCCCACCACCGGCTCCGAGGCCTTCCACATGTTGAAGCGCGGATTGAGCGCGCGGGCGTTGCCCTCGACCACGACCATCGTTTTTTGCAGCAGAAGCAGTTCCGGCCGCGTCTGCATGTCGAAAATATCCGTCACCTCGAACAGAAGCGTCAGCAGGTTGGCCATCGAGATCGTCTCGGCCGGTTGTCCGTGGATCGGCTCGCCGATGGCGCGGATCGCCTGCGCGAAGGCTTCGACATCCTGATGCGGCGGTACGTAGCCCGCCTCGAAATGCACCTGCGCGACGCGCTGGAAATCCCGCGTGATGAACCCGTACAGGATTTCGGCGAGGAACCGCCGTTCCTTAAGGCCGATTCGTCCGGCGATACCGAGATCGACGGCGACGATATCGCCTTTCGGATCGACGAAGAGATTGCCCGGGTGCATGTCGGCGTGGAAGAAGCCGTCGCGCATGGCGTGGCGAAGGAAGTTCTGCACCACTGCGTCGGCCAGTCGGTCGAGATCGTGACCGGCCGCGCGCAGCGCGTCGATTTCGGACATCTTGATGCCATCGACCCAATCGAGCGTCAGCACGTCGCGTCCTGTGCGCAGCCAGTCGACCGTGGGCAGGCGGAAACCCGGATCGTCTTTCGTGTTCTCGCCCATCTCCGACAATGCGGCGGCCTCGAGCCTCAGGTCCATCTCGATCTTGGTCGATTGCGCCAGCGTCTCGGCGATGGCGACCGGGCGCAGGCGCCGCGATGCGGGAATGTACTTTTCCTGCATTTGCGCAAACAGGAAGAACGTGTCGAGATCGCGTGCGAAACGCTGTCTGACACCCGGCCGGATGACCTTGACCGCGACCTTTCGCGTGGTTCCGTCCGGATCGCGCACCGTGGCCGGATGAACCTGCGCGATGGAAGCGGCAGCCACCGGCTCGCCGATCTCGACGAACAGGTCCGACACCGACTGACCCAGAGAATCCTCGATCCGCCGGATCGAGTCCTCCATCGGGAAGCTTTCCATGCGGTCCTGCAGATGCGCGAGGTCGAGCGCGAGATCGAGGCCGATGACGTCTGGTCGTGTCGCGAGAAACTGCCCCAGCTTGGCATAGGAGGGACCGAGCCTGGCGATCGCCCGCGTCATGCGCTCGGCGTTGTCGAGCGAGCGGCTGCGCTTGCGCGCCAGCGCACTGGCGACGCCATGCGCGGTTGCCGCGGGACCGGTCAGCCCGTTCGCGGGAAAGCCCGCGATCACGCCTTCGCGCGCGAGCACCCAGCCGGCGCGGATCATCCGCAATGTCGCCATGAGGGTGTTCATGTGCTCAGAGCTTCCAACCCGAATGCAGCGCCGCGATGCCGCCGGTATAGTTGGTGTAGGTCACCCTGGAGAATCCCGCGTTGCGGATCATTGCCGCGAAATTCTCCTGATTGGGGAATTTAGCGATCGATTCCACGAGGTAGCGATAAGGCTCGCCGTCGCCGGTCACTGCCTGGCCGATACGCGGGATCGCGTTGAACGACCATTTCTCGTAGAGCGTTTCGAGAAGCGGTGTATCCACCTCGGAAAACTCGAGACACAGGAAGCGTCCGCCGCGTTTCAGCACGCGGTAGGCTTCGCCGAGCGCCTTGGGTATATCCGGCACATTGCGAATACCGAAGGCGATTGTGTAGGCATCGAAACTTCCGTCCTCGAAGGGCAGGTCTTCGGCATTGGCCTCGACGAATGCCAGATTGTCGGCCAGTCCGCGCTTCTCCGCCCGTTCGCGCCCGACCTCCAGCATCGAACCGTTAATGTCGAGCACATCGACCTGGGCATTGCCGCGGGATGCCTCTACGATGCGAAAGGCAATGTCGCCCGTGCCGCCTGCGACGTCCAGCGAGTGCCAGGGCCGGTCTTTCGGCGGGTTGAGCGCCGTCACCATGGCGTCCTTCCAGACGCGATGCATCCCGGCCGACATCAGGTCGTTCATCATGTCGTAGCGTTGCGCCACCTTGTGGAACACGTCGTTGACGCGGCCCTGCTTTTCGCCTTCGCCCACCTGCGCGAAGCCGAACGACGTTCTCATCGCGCCGCCCGCTGTGGTTCTCGATTGCGACATGGGTCTGATCCGTTCGTGATGCCTCGGTTTTCAGGAACGTAGCCTATGCAGGCAAACGGGGCCATTGCGCAAGCCGTGCCATCATGTCACGGAGATTTGCCCTTTAAGCGGAGATGTCGCCCATGGTCCTGAAAGCGGAAATCCACTGCCACATCGAAGGTGCGGCGAGTCCCGCTCTTGTCGAGGAACAGGCACGCAAATACGGCGTCGACATTTCCGCCATCATTCGTGACGGCTCCTATGTCTGGTCGGATTTCACGACCTTCCTGCGTGCCTATGACGTCGCGTCGATGCTGTTCCGCTGCGAGGAGGACTATGCGCTTCTTACCGAGACCTATCTCGCCGACTTGGCCGGACAGGGCGCGATTTACTCTGAAGTCTTCATTTCCACTGACCATGCCGTCAATGCGGGGCTGACGCCGGACGCATACATAGTCGGTCTTGCCGAGGGCATGCGCCGCGCGCGGGAAAAGCACGGCATCGAAGGACGGATGATCGCGACCGGTCTCCGCCATGAGGGTCCGGAAGCCGTGGAGCGGGCCGCCCGCTACATCGCCGCCCACCCGCACCCCCTCGTGACCGGGTTCGGAATGGCCGGTGACGAGCGCATGCATGCGCCGGAGGATTTCGCGCGCGCCTTCGATATTGCACGCGATGCCGGGCTCGGTATCACCGTCCATGCCGGGGAACTCGTCGGGGCCGAAAGCGTGCGCGGCGCGCTCGATCATCTGCGGCCCTCGCGCATCGGCCATGGCGTGCGCGCCATCGAGGATGCGGCCCTGGTGCGTCGTCTTGCAGACGAAGGTGTCGTGCTCGAGGTCTGCCCGGGCTCCAACATCGCACTGTCGGTCTTCCACTCCTACGGAGACCATCCTTTCCCGGCACTGCGCGACGCCGGCGTGAAGGTGACATTGTCGTCGGATGACCCGCCCTTCTTCCACACGTCGCTCGCCGCCGAATACGAGATCGCGCGGACGCATTTCGGCCTCGACGACGACGCCCTTTTGGCTGTCACCCGGACGGCGATCGAAGCGGCATTTGTCGACGAGGAAACGCGCAGGGAGCTGCTCGCCCGCATCGGCTGACGGTTTGAGCCTTGGATAGCGGTCGATGACCGCTTCTTGCGGCTTTTCCCGCCGGTCCCGTGCCGCTAGGGTGACGGCACCATTCTTCTGCGAGGTACCCCATGGACAGCGTCACCGTCGTCGATCACCCGCTCGTGCAGCACAAGCTCACCTTCATGCGCAAGAAGGAGTCCTCGACGGCCGGGTTCAGGCGGCTGTTGCGCGAGATTTCGCTGTTGCTCTGCTACGAGGTGACGCGCGAACTGCCGATGACGATGGAAACCATCGAGACGCCGCTGGCCGAGATGCGGTCGCCGGTGCTCGAAGGCAAGAAGCTCGTCTTCGCCTCCGTGCTGCGTGCCGGCAACGGCCTGCTGGAAGGCATGCTCGATCTCGTTCCGTCCGCCCGGGTCGCCCATATCGGTCTCTATCGAGACCATGAGACGCTAGAGCCGGTCGAATACTATTTCAAGGCACCGGAAGATCTCTCCGACCGCCTCGTCATTGTCGTTGACCCGATGCTGGCGACCGCCAATTCTGCCATCGCCGCAATCACAAAACTGAAGGAGCGTGGCGCAAAGGACTTGCGCTTCGTCTGCCTGCTCGCCGCGCCCGAGGGTGTGAAGAAGTTTACCGAGGCGCATCCTGACGTACCGATCGTCACCGCGTCGATCGACGAACGCCTGAACGAGAAGGGCTATATCGTTCCCGGTCTCGGCGACGCCGGCGACCGCATGTACGGCACGAAGTAGCGGCCTGTCCGCTCCGACAGAGTGTTGCGATGGGCAATGCCATGCCTGACGAAAGACCTCGTCTGACGCCGTCACAACAGCGGTTGCTCTGCCGATTGGCGGACCCGGAAGGCGAGCCGCTGGCAGCGGATGCGTTTCCCGTAGCGGAAATCGAACCGGTCCTGCATGCCGCGCGCGACCACAATGTCGAGCCGGTCGTGCTTCGCAAGATCGCCGGGATCGGACTGTCGGAGAACGCGGAATTCGAGCACTACCGCTCATCGGCCGTCAGGGACCGCATGTTCCTGTCGGCGGTCACCAAGGCGCTGGCGGATCAGGCTTCGCGCATCGCGCGGGCGCTGGGCGAGGCAGGCGTTCCACATGCCCTGATCAAGGGCCAGGCCTTCGCCGAAGAGCTGTATCCCGACCCGTCGGACCGCCCCTACTCGGATATTGACATCCTTCTGCCGAGAGCTGCGTTGGCGCGCGCCGGGGAGATCATGCAAACGCTCGATTTCGTCCAGTTCAAGCGCGAGCATTTCGACAAGTCCGAGGCCAACGAGGAACAGAAATGGGGATATGGGGGCGACACGTCCCTTCTCGCCGAACTGCATACCGATATCGTTCATGTCCCGGCTTTGCGACGACGGGTGTCTTTCGGGTTCGATGAGTACGACCTGGCGCGCGGCGGCGGCCAGTGGCCTGCCGCCGGGCATTTCGTCGTCGCGGTCATACATGCCGCCGCGGGTCACAAGTTCCACCAGCTCCGGCTGCTTGTCGATGTGCTTCAGGCGAGCCGTAAACTGTCCGACGACAGCCTGCGCCATTTGGCGGACACCGTCTCGCGCCTGCACATCCAGCCCGAAGTCTCGATGTCGCTATCGCTGATCGACGGCCTTTTCCCGCGGGCGCTTCCCGAAGGCCGGAGAAAGGTCATTCGCGAGGCGCTTCGCCTTCCGCCGTGCTGGAAGATCGTCACGCCTCAGGCGGTGCTGGAGGCGACGGGCGAAGGCTACTGGCGTTCGAAATTCCTGCGCCACGCATTCCGCTATTACCAGATGACACTCGCGCCGAGGCGAAGCCTGGGAGCTTGAAGCAATTCCGGCTAGGCCTTGGCGTAGTGCTCCTGACCTTTGAAATTCGCTTGTGTGGTCAGTTCCGGCTGGATAGCGAGCATCGGCTCGGTGAGTAATTTTCGCTTATCCAGGCGGCCAAGATATTGATCGATGCCGTGATGTACTCCGAGCCAGGATGCCATTGAATCGTGATCGTCGGGAAGGTCTCCCAGTATGCGGTCAAAAACCGTATGATTCACCGCGTAGGACTGCAGGCTCGTTAGGAATTTCGCTTCACGGAATATGCTGCTGCCCGGAACCATATCGAAATCCCTGCCCCATACGGTTGCGCCGAGATAAAGCAGGTCCCAGTCGGTCTTTTCGAGCTCGTCCATAACGACCGGCATGAACTCCATGATCCGGTCATGAAAGATGACGTCATCCTCGAAGATGAATACGTTTCTCAAACCGCGCTGCCGGGCGTCAGCGATGATCGCGCGATGAGAAAGCGCGCAGCCGATATGGTGGTTTTCCGGGGTCTTGATAGCGGGGAACCGCTTGACCAACCGGGAGATGCCGATCTTCTCGAAACGCTTGTCGACGGCGGCATACCGGTCGGGTCGGTCATCGAGATTGATGCACCGTAGCGCATCGAAGCGGTTGAACGGATTCTGAAGTTCGACATCGATCTCCTCCATTGCGCGCTTGGTGAATTCCTTTCCGAGCAGTTCGCCGAAATGACTTTTTAATGGTCCCTCGTCGAGGCCGAGTTCGCGATGACCGATCATGTAATTCCGGATTCTGTCTTCCCAGATCGGCCTGTACGGGATTCCCATTGGCCGTTGAAAACGGTGCAGCCATCGCAGAAATGGCAGGCACAGTGTTCGGTCGCCCCGCTGTCGGAATTTTTCGTGAATGTAGCCTTCTTCGCCGCCGAAGCCGCGGAACTTCAAGTTGAATCCCGGCCAACTGTCGCGTTTGCACACAAACAGCCCGAGACCTTGCATCGGAACTTCGAACGGCTCGGCATCAATATCCTCTGCTCTTTCGTCGACGTCCCACGTGCCGTACATTCCATTGTTCCACTCCGGCTTGAAATGCGTGGAAATCTGATCCAGCCAGTCATACAGCAGCGGACCCTGATACAAATCAGTGCTGTCGGGATGTGCGTCGAGAAAGTCCATAAGGCGTTTGAGAACGCCGGGCGGGAGCAGCACATGACAATCCATGCACAGCACGAAATTGCCGCTGGCTTCGGAAAAAACGACATCCCTGATTGCCGTACCCGACTGACCGGTAAAGGGGACGTAGCGGAGGGTCTTGCAGTGGTTCTCTAATGCCTTGAGATCATCGCCGCATGGTCCGTCCGGGTGATTGTCGATGACGAGAAACTCGATATCGTCCATCAACTCCGGATTGTTCAGGCGTAACGACTGCAGCGTAAAATAGACACCGTCGAAATCGTCGTAAGTTGCCATCCCGATTGTGAGTTTGAATTTCCCTCGCGACGGGGTCGCCGCATTCACTTTCGTCGGAGCACGCACGGGAGGTGCGGTCCGAACGGTTTGTGAAGCCTGATTCTGTCCAAAGGCAGAATGGATCCTGTGCCAGGATTTCGGGTCAGGCGCGGTCTCGATGATATCGTCGATGACATCTTCGAGAACCCCTTCCAATTGTTCGAATTCCCCATAACGGAGTTCAAAGGCGGGGGTCGAATTGGCGAGCTGGGCCAGGCTTGCGAGGCCACCATCGGCCAGGTTTGCCCCGTTCAAATTGTTTTCGAGCAGGCGCAAAGCGGCTTGGCTGGAACTCAGTGGGCGAATTGAGATTTCGGCATCCGCATGAAAGGCCGGAAAAACGATCGCACCTGGCGTCAGAGTTTTACCGGTATATTCGCTCGGAATGGCAACGTGGCTCTTGTCGCCAAATGAATGCTGTTGCGAATTGTCGAAGCCATCTTCTTCAAGCGCCCTGACTGAATCCGCCCGGAGCACCAATGGTCTGCGAAACGGTGTGACTTGCAACGGGTCGGCCAGTGGGACGAAGACGATCTCGTCCGTGCAATATCGGAAGCCGTTCGTCGCCAACCAGGCTGTCAGCGTGGATTTACCGGCACCGGAAATGCCTGCGACAAGAACTGCCTTGCCCTGCCGCTCAACGGCCGCCGCATGAAGTATGACGCCTTTGGACTGATCGGTCACCAGGCCTCGAATGACCGCATCCATGGCGAATTCGGGTAGGTCGCTGGCCTTTAGTTCGGGCACTGGTGGCGAGAAAGGGGTCTCGATAAGAAACGAGTCGTCGCCAGTCTGTTTGATCGAAACCGAGTGGTTGGCGGTGACGTCGAACGCCATTTGGTGTCCGAACAGATACCCGGCCATTTCACCAAAGATATCCGGAACTGTCAGAGAAACCGTCTGACCGGCTAGTTCGATGAGCAACTCAGGCATTTTGCCAGCCGTATGCAGTCTTCCAAAAAATGATGGCCAGCACATTGCCGGCCATTGCGATATAAACGCTAAAGCAGTTTGATCAGTTCTCGATCAACACCCTTACGGAGGGGGTGGGGGCGTCGTCGTGGTCACGGTCGTACCCGAAGTGGTCGTGACCGTAGTCCCGGTCGTAACAGTGGTCGGCGGCGGGGAAGACTGCGCATGCGCCGGTGTGATCACGGAATCGACGATCGGTTTCGTCCACTTGCTCGGCAACATGACTGCCGTTGCGACGCCGCCGATAGCGACCGTTGTCATCACCTGCCTGCGGCTGACGTTCTTTTTGTTGCCTTCCGACATGGACTACCCCTTAGTGAAATCTTGTGGCTTTGTTACGAATGCCCCAAAGCCCTTAACGTTGGGTAACATCGTATGGGGGATGCGGCAAGTTCGAAATCCTGCAGTTCGTGTCGAAACCCTTGTCGGTCGCCAAAATGGTTGACGGGAGACGCCTTGGCGTTGGAGTTACTGGATGAAATGACTATCCGTAAATGAATGCATCCATCAAACCGAACGAGCAGAGCAGGGCCATGACCGCAAACGAATCAGGCGGAAAGCTGACACGCAATGAGGCCTTCTATACGGTGGAAATGGATGGCAACACACTGCTCTATCGCCCGACATCCCAGAACGCTGTTCATCTGGATTCCGTCGCCTCGTTGATCTGGAAAATGTGCGACGGCACGCGCACCGCCGAGGAACTGGCGGGTGAACTGGCCGAAATCTATCCGGAAAGCGCGAATACCGTGAAATCGGACGTGCTGGAGACGGTCGAGATGTTGCTGCAGAGCGGCGCGATATCGGCCGGCGGTGCCTGATTCGCCTATAATCACCTTGAATCGCTAAAATTCCCCGTGATTCGCTTTTGGAGCATTAACCGCCTTTAGGGAATTGGCCGCCGCTTAACCCGCGAAAAAGCGCAGCATGCGAAAACGCCTCCGGCAAGGAGGCCGCGCCGATGTTGCGCTATCTTTTCATCGTTGTTTCCGTGTCGATTTCCGCGCTCGGCGTGGTCTCGTTCCTGAACGACAATCCGCATGTCGTGGACACGGCCGCGATTGCTCTGAAAGATCGCGTGGAAGCCGATTCCGCCCGCCGCGCCGCAGTAAAATCGCAGGAACCGGCCCGCGCGTGGTCCGGCACCGAACGCCTTCGTGCGGACCCGCGCGGACACTACATCGCCGAGTTCAGCCTGAATTCGCGTCGTGTCACAGGCGTCGTCGATACCGGCGCGACGATGATCGCCATGAACCGGTCGCAGGCGCGCAGCGCCGGCATTCATGTTTCACCTTCCGAGTTCATCTACACCGTCAACACAGCCAACGGTTCGACGAAGGCCGCGCGCACCATCGTGCGCGAGGTGCGTCTGGGCTCGATTCGCGTGCGTGACGTCGAGGCGATGATCCTGGAAGACGATTCGCTCAACATCGTGCTGATCGGGATGAGCTTCCTCAAGCGGCTGCGAAACTTTGAATTCTCCAATGGCCAGCTGGTAATGAAGCTCTGACGAGCGGCGCTTCGGTCGGTCAGTGTTTCTCGGCCGTTTCTCCGGCAATCCGGATCAGCGCCTTCGCCCAGGCGAGCGGGGCGTCAAACGGGACGTCGTGCCCGGCGCTTTGGACGATGGTCAGGCTCTTGTCCGGCGCGTCCAGCTCGCCGGCGTAATCCTCGACAAGGCTGACCGGGGTCTGGTGGTCTTCCATCCCCATGATGAAATGCACCGGGATGGGCGATTTCGGAAAGTCCACGAAAAGGTCGTAGTCGAGCGCCTGCTGGACGACCGCGCGTTGCGAGAATTCCAGGCCCTGCGTGTAATTGCCGACTTCGGCCGGCGTGTAATAGGGGCTCTGGCCGCTGGTGGCGTAGTCCTGATAGGCGTCCCACAGGCCTTCGGTGTGAATGTCGCCACCGCCGAACGTATCGAGCAACTCGTTCTTGACGGCGATATCGCCAAAATCGGCCGGATCGAACGGTTCGATTGCCGCCAGCCGCTCCAGCGCCTCCTGATCGCCGGCCTTCTCGGCCTCCGCCTTCACCCACTCATAACCAAGCGTCTGGCTGCGGCGCCAATCGACCCGCTCGCTCGTCGCGATGAAGGCGTGAAATGGTGAACTGTCGCGCTGCAGCGTCAGGAAGCCCAGCGCGCTGCCCCAGGAGACGCCGGTCAGGAAAATCCTGTCCTTGCCGAAACGTCGACGAAGAAGATCGGCAAGTTCCAGCGTATCGTCGATATAGGATGCGACGTCGAGATCCTTGGTCGTCAGTCCGGAGGAGAACGACTTGCCCGCGCCGCGCTGGTCCCAGTGCACCACCACGAAACTGGATTCCAGTTCGGTCGTGTGGAACAGATCCACCCAAGGCATCATCGAGGCGCCCGGCCCGCCATGTAGCACCAGCAGCACCGGTTTGTTACGGTCGCGACCCCGGATCAGGATCCACTGGCCGATGCCGCCGAGATTGAGTTTTTCGAGGGAAATGACGGCGTTTGGCAAGGGATTGCCCGCTTCGTCGACGATTTGGGGCAGATCGCCCTTATCCTGCGCGAAGCCGCCGGCAACGAGCAGGAAAAGAAAGACGACGGCGCTGGTCGCGACCGAAACCACTCGCATCGATTTGCCCCGTGTTCGAATGCCGCCCTCCCACCCGGACGCGGCTCGTCCGGGACTTTAAAGTCCGAGGCAGACGGATTCAACGCGGATGGCGCCATTCTCTCCGGAGGCGCCCCGGAAACGGTCTAGCTGACGATCCGTTCGGCGACCGGCTCGGCAACCTCTGGGTTGGTTTCGGAGATCACGTAGGCGGCAAGTATCGCGTCGCGCGCGACGGCGAGCGATGCCTCGTCGCGCGCATGCACAACCGCCAGGGGCGCACCCTTTTCGACGGCGGTGCCCGTGTCGACGAGCCCGGTAATCCCGACCGCATGGTCGATCTTGTCTTCCGACCGCCGCCTTCCGCCGCCCAGTTCGACCACCGCGATGCCGATATCGCGTGTCGAGATCGAGGTAACATGGCCGGCTTCGGGGGCATCCACGGTCGCAGTCAATGCCGCTTTTTCCAGATGCGCCGCATGGTTCTCGACGAAATCGGACGGCCCGCCCAGCACATGCACCATTTTGCCGAACGTCTCTGCTGCCGCGCCGCTGTTCAGCGCATCGCGGGCACGTGAGAGCGCGGTTGCCGGCGAGGAGTCCAGTTCCGAAACAACGAGCATTTCGGCGGCGAGCGCCAGCGTCACGGTTTCCAGACGCGGGTCGCGATGCACTCCGGTGAGGAATTCCACCGCATTCGTCACTTCCACCCCATTGCCGGCTGCCGACGCCAGCGGCTGGTTCATGTCGGTCATCAGTGCGGTGGTCTGCGTACCTGCGCCATTGGCGACCTTGACGAGTGTCTTCGCCAGTTCCCGCGCCTTGTCGTAGTCCGCCATGAAGGCGCCGTTGCCGAATTTCACGTCCAGCACGAGAGAGCCGAGTCCCGCCGCGAGCTTCTTCGAAAGGATCGAGGCCGTGATGAGCTGGATGCTCTCGACCGTCGCCGTCACGTCGCGCACACCGTAAAAACGCTTGTCGGCGGGCGCCAGATCGGCCGTCTGGCCGATGATCGCGCAACCGGCTTCCTCGACCGCGCGCCGGAACAGCGCGTTGTCGGGCTGTGTCGTGTAACCGGGTATGGAATCCATCTTGTCGAGCGTGCCGCCGGTGTGGCCGAGCCCGCGCCCGGAGATCATCGGCACCCCCAACCCGCAGGCTGCGGCGATCGGTGCCAGCATCAGCGAGACATTGTCGCCAACGCCGCCCGTCGAGTGCTTGTCGCAGATCGGCCGGTCGATCCCTGACCAGTCGAGCACATCTCCGGAGTCGCGCATGGACAAGGTCAGCGCCACGGTCTCATCGGCTGAAAGCCCGTTGAAGAAGACGGCCATGGCGAAAGCCGAGATCTGCGCATCGGTCACCGATCCTTCGGTGATGCCACGCACGAACTCCGCGACAGCATCTGCTGCGAGGTCGCCGCCGTCGCGTTTTCGCCGAATGAATTCCTGGGCCAGCATGAAAAATTCCTTTTCGGTCAGACGCCGAACGGCGTCCAGATTGTCTTGATGCGCGTCGCCCGGAACAGGAACTCTTCGCCTTCGCCCTGTTCGGCGTCGAACCAGTCCCGCGCCTTGCCGTTATTCGCCCAGACGGGTTTCAGATTGCCGGCGGATTCGCGCTCGGCCTTTGCCGTGCCATCGGCCGATCCGAAATACCAAAGCGCCGCGATGTCGTCGTGTTTCGCCATCGTGTCGGCCAGCGTATCGCGGTCGCCCGTCACGATGTTGACGACGCCGCCCGGCACGTCGGACGTGTCGAGAATCTGGTAGAGATCGCATGCCGCAAGCGGCTGCAGCGGCGAAGGCGTGACGACGACCCGGTTGCCCATGGCAATCGCCGGCATGACCAGCGACACGAAGGAGAGCAGTGGCGCTTCGTCCGGACAGGAGATACCGATCACTTCGTAAGGCTCGTTGAGTGCGAGCGAGAGCATGCGCGCCGCCGGCGCGCGCACCGCGCCGTCATATTTGTCCGCCCATGCCGCGTAATGCATGATTCGCGCAACCGAGGCATCGACCTCGCGTTTGGCGAACGCGGCGGACGCTCCGGCTTCCGCCAGCCTTGCCGAAAACTCCTTTGCGCGAAGTTCGAGGTTCTCGGCGAGGAAATAGAGTACTTGTGCCCGTCCGTGCCCGGTCATGCCGTTCCAGCCCGTCGCCTTGTGCGCGGCTTCGACGGCATTGCGGATGTCCTTGCGGTTGCCCAGGCCGACTTCGGCGAGGTGCTTTCCCCCTTTGCCCGTAACCGGGTAGGAGTAGCCCGAGTCAGGCCGCGCCTGCTTGCCGCCGACATACATCTTCACGGTCCGGTCAAGGCTGACGCCATCCCCACCGGGCCCGGGCAACGGCGCGGGAATCGGATCGGAGGCCGGCAGGGCCTTCGCCTTTTTCTGCCAGGCGGGAACGAGGTATTCGAGCATCCCCTCGCGGCCGCCTTCCCGGCCGTAGCCGCTTTCCTTGTAGCCGCCGAAACCGGCCGCCGCATCGAACAGGTTGGTGGAGTTGATCCAGACCACGCCCGACTTCACCTTGCGCGCCGTGTCGAAAGCCTCGTCAAGATTTTGCGACCAGATCGAGGCTGCGAGCCCATAGCGGGAATTGTTGGCGAGCTGAACCGCTTCGCCCGGCGTACGAAAGGTCATCGAGGCGAGTACCGGCCCGAACACCTCTTCCTGCGCCAGTGTCGAGGCCGGCGAAACATGGGTGAACAGGGTGGGCGGAAAGAAGCAGCCTTCGTTGCGGCCGGTGATACGGTCGGCCCAGCTCGGCTGCCACAGGGCCGCGCCTTCCTCGACGCCCGCCTTCACCTTCGCCGCGATCTGCTCGACCTGAACCGGCGCAACGACCGCACCCATGTCCATCGCCTTGTCGAGCGGGTCGCCGACGCGCAGTTTTTCCATGCGCGCCTTCAGCTTCTCGTGGAAGCGGTCCGCGATGCCTTCCTGCACAATGGCGCGCGAGCCCGCGCAGCACACTTCGCCCTGGTTGAACCAGATCGCGTCGACCACGCCTTCCACCGCCGCGTCGATATCGGCGTTGTCGAAGACGATGAAGGGCGACTTGCCGCCGAGTTCCAGCGAGAACTTCTTGCCCGACCCGGCGGTCTGGCGGCGCAATATGCGGCCGACCTCGGTCGAACCGGTAAAGGCCAGCTTGGCGACGTCTTCATGCGCGGCAAGCGCCGCGCCTGCCTCGCCGTCGCCGTTGACGAGGTTGAAGACGCCGGCCGGCAGGCCCGTCTCCACGCAGATTTCGGCGAATGCGAGCGCCGTCAGCGGCGTGTGTTCGGCCGATTTCAACACCACGGTACAGCCCGCGGCCAGTGCCGGCGCGACCTTCCAGGAGAGCATCAGCAGCGGGAAGTTCCACGGGATGATCTGGCCGCAGACGCCCACGGCCTCATGGCCGGGAAACGACCGGTCGCGAAGTTCCGCCCATCCGGCGTGATGATAGAAATGCCGGGCGACCAGCGGAATGTCGATATCGCGCGTCTCGCGGATCGTCTTTCCGTTGTCGAGCGTTTCCAGCACGGCGAGAAAGCGCGCATGTTTCTGGACATGGCGCGCCAGCGCATAGAGATGCCGCGCCCTCTGATTGCAAGACAAGGCCTGCCATTTCTTCGAAGCCTTGTGCGCGGCGGCGACGGCTTCGTCGATGTCCTTCGCATTGCCTCGCGCGACTTTCGCCAGCGGCGCGCCATTGGCGGGATTGGAGGCTGCGAAGGTCTTCTTGCCGGGTTTGGTAAAGTCGCCGCCGATGAAATGGCCGAAGCCGTTGCTGTGTTTTTCCAGCCAGGCGCGCACGTCTTTCGCGTCCTCGGGCGCCGGGCCGTACTCCATCGTGTCGAGAATGTTGCTGATGTCGTTCATGGCGCGTCCCTCAGGCGATGCCGTGCCGGTCGGCCGACGAATAGCGGCCGGTGACGAAATGCTCGATCTGGCGTTCGATGTCGCCGAGCAGCGAGCTTGCGCCGAAGCGGAAGAGATCGGGCTTCAGCCAGGGATCGCCCAGTTCCTCCTTCATCAGGATCAGCCAGGCGATCGCGTCCTTGGCGGTGCGGATGCCGCCGGCCGGCTTGAAGCCGCAGACATTGCCCGTCGCTTCGAGGAAATCCCTTACCGAGCGCACCATGACGAGGCTCACCGGAAGCGTCGCGTTCACTGCCTCCATGCCGGTTGACGTCTTGACGAAATCCGCGCCTGCCATCATCGCAACCATCGAGGCCTTGTAGACATTGGTGAGCGTTTTCAGTTCCCCGGTCGCCAGGATCGCCTTCATATGCGCCTCGCCGCAGGTCTCGCGCATTTCGCGCACTTCCTCGTAGAGCGCGGTCCAGTTGCCGGTCAGGACATGACGGCGGGAGATCACGATATCGATCTCGTGCGCGCCGTGATCGACCGCGTATCGGATCTCGGCGAGCCGGTCGCGCATCGGCGTCAGCCCGGCCGGAAAGCCTGTCGCCACCGAGGCCACGGGAACGCCGGATCCTTCCAGGGCACTGACCGCCGGTGCGACCATCTCCGGATAGACGCAGACCGCGCCGGTCGTCAGCCGCCGTCCTTCGAGGCCGAGCGCCTTGACGAGATCGGCGCGCAGCGGATTGCGTGCCTTGGCGCAAAGCCGCTCGACACGCCCGGGCGTGTCGTCGCCCGCCAGTGTCGTCAGGTCGATGCATTCGATGGCGCGCAGCAGCCAAGCCGCCTGCCACTCCTTCTTGACCGTGCGTCGCGTCGTCAGCGCCGCGGTCCGGCGCTCGGCCGCCGACAGGTTGACCGAGATGTTCTCGAACAGGTCGGGCCGGAAATCCGTTCCCGTGTTGCGCGCGCGGGTCGCCGCAAGAGAAACCAGTTGCGATCCCGTCGCGCTCTTTGCGCCGGTTTCCGCCGTTTCCGCCATGGATGTCATTGCATGTCCCCGATGGCCCGCGTCAGGATCGCCTGCAGCTTCCCGCCGCCGATCGGCGCCATGTCCTTGGTCTCGGTATGCGACAGTTCCCCGCCGGTCATCCCGGCTCCGTAATTGGTGATGACCGAACAGGCGGCGCATGACAGGCCGAGGAAACGCCCCAGGATGACCTCCGGCACGGTCGACATGCCGACCGCGTCCGCACCCATCGTCCGGGCCATGCGGATTTCCGCCGGTGTTTCGAAGCTCGGTCCGGAAAACCACATATAGACACCATGGCCGATGGCGATGCCTTCGTCCTCGGCCGCTTTTTCGATGCGTTGGCGCAACTCCGTGTCATAGGCCGACGTCATGCCGACGAAACGCGCATCGCTCTCTTCGCCGATCAGCGGGTTGGTGCCGGAGAAATTGATGTGGTCGGTGATCAGCATCACCGAGCCGGGCGGCAGATCCTCGCGCAGCGAACCGGCGGCGTTGGTCAGGATCAGCTTCTCGATGCCGAGGCCCTTGAGTACCTCCAGCACCGGTCGCATCGCCGCCGCATCGCCCTTCTCGTAGTAATGCACGCGGCCGGACAGAAGCAGCACCGGCGTTCCGCCGATCGAGCCCGCCACGACTTCGCCGGCATGGCCGCTGACGCCGCTTTCCGGGAAGCCCTGCAGGGTCGAATAGGGCACGTGAACTGCGTTTTCGACGGCTTTCACCAGACCGCCCAGCCCGGATCCGAGCACGAGCGCAACGCGCGGGACGAGGCCGTTCAGCGCCTCGATGATGGTGTCGCTGGCCGTCTTCATGTCGAAAGGATCTCCGTCTTGAACCCAAGTGGCAGGAGGTCGGCCATGGTCATCGTTTTGGTGATGCCGGCCTGGTCGGTCAGGTGCACGCGGGCATCCGGTGGGGCGAATTCGGCGAGCCTCTGCCGGCAGCCGCCGCAGGGCGTGCATTCGTCGAGCCGTTCCGCCGTGACGCAGATATCGGTGATCCTGCCGCCGCCGCCCATCACGTAATGCGACAGCGCGCTCGTTTCCGCGCACCAGCCTTCCGGAAAGCTCACCACCTCGATATTCGCGCCGGTGAAGACCCGTCCGTCCTCGGTCAGGATCGCCGCTCCGACGGGAAATTTCGAATAGGGCGAATGTGTCTTCGCCATGGCCTCGCGCGCAGCCGAAAAAAGGTCGTCCAGTGTCATTCCGTTGTGTCCCGGCGGTATCCGGCCGCCGATACCGGCCCGCGCTCGGACGCGCGGGAATTTGAGGTTCCGCCGCGACCGTAGCACGGCTTTGCCCCGATTCCAGCCGCGAAAAGGCGCCGTTACCCGCGATGTCGCATTGCGCGCAATGCTAGTCCCTTTCCGCAACTCCCGGACCCCGCTAGAATGAAAGGTGACCGCAGGGAGATGCGCATGGCCAAAAGCGACACGGATCGGCTGGACGAATTGGAAATCCTCGCCGCCCATCAGGCGCGCATCATCGAGGATCTGAACGATACGGTGATCCGGCAGGGCCGCGCGATCGACCGCCTCGAACGCCTGGTCGAGGCGCTTGTCGAACGTTTCAGGACGGTAGAGGAGCAGGTTCAGTCCGGTGTTCCCGTCGCCAAACCGCCGCATTGGTAACCCGGGGTCGTCGATTCGATGCCTGACTTGATGCAATACGGCGTCGTTGCGCCGTCTGTCGTCGCGCTCGTCATCCTGGCGATGCTGGTGGCTTTCGTCGCCGAATGGCGTCCGCCGGAAATCACGGCAGGTGTCGCCGTGTCGGTTCTGCTGGTCACCGGCATTCTCGACATCTCCGATGTTCTCGGCGTTCTGTCGTCGAGCGCGCCGGCGACGATCGGGGCAATGTTCGTCCTGTCGGCGGCGCTGATCCGCACGGGCGCGATCGAGCGTTTCGCCCGTTTCGTCACCACCCATGCGCGAACCTCGCCCATGGTCGCCTACCTGGCATTCCTCGTGGCGGTGGCTGCGGCCTCCGCCTTCATGAACAACACACCGCTGGTCATGTTGATGATCCCGGTCGCGACCTCGATGGCCCGCGAGATGGGGGAATCCCCGTCGCGCATCCTGATCCCGCTGTCCTATGCGGCGATCCTTGGCGGCACCTGCACATTGATCGGAACCTCGACCAACCTGCTGGTAGACGGTGTCTCCCGCGACCTCGGCCTTGAGCCCTTCCATATTCTCGAAATCGCGCCCGTCGGCATCGTCATCACGCTGCTCGGCATCGCCGCAATGATGCTCGGGCGCCGATTGCTGCCGGATCGCGAGACGGTTTCGGGTGTCGCCGGGTCGCCTGCGGACCGCAAGTTCATCGTCCAGGCGGTGATCGACGAGGATTCGCCCCATGTCGGCGCGCTGGTGCGCTCGATCGGAGCCTTCAACAGGCCGGATCGCCGTCTGGTCGACGTCATTCGCGCCAACGTCTCGCTGCGCCGCGAACTTGACGAGACCGCGCTGGAAGCGGGCGACATCGTCGTCCTGCGCACGCCGGTCGCGGAAATCCTTTCGATGAAGGAAGAGAGCGGCGTGACGCTCGGCGCGGCGAGCCGCATCCATCAGACGGCGGCGCGCTCCTCGGCGGTTGTCGAGATCCTCATCGGCCCCGGCGCGCGCGTGCTCGGACGCACCTTGCGGCATTTGCGGCTTTGGCGGCGCTACGGCGTCTACCCCATGGCGCTGCATCGCGGCGGCATGAACATGGCCGACAGTTTCGAGACCACGCCGCTGACCGTCGGCGACACGCTTCTGGTCGAGGGCGCCCCGGAAGACCTCGCCCGATTCGCGGAAGACAACAATCTCGTCAATGTCGCACAGCCGAGCGTTCGCGGTTTCCGGCGCGCCAAAGCGCCATTGGCGATCGCCATCACGGCAGGCGTGGTTATCGGCGCGGCCGCTGGCGTCATGCCGATTGCCGCTCTCGCGCTGATCGGCGCGGTGCTGGTTCTCGTCTTGCGCTGCGTCGAGGTCGATGAGGCGGTGCAATCTGTCGATTGGCGCGTGCTCGGTCTGATCTTCGCGATGCTGTCTGTCGGCGTGGCGATGGATCGCACGGGCCTGGTTCGCATTGTCGTGGATGCCGCCGCGCCGCTGCTCGCCGGATTTCCGCCGTTGGTCGCGCTCGCTGCCGTCTATATCCTGGCGACCGTGCTGACCGAGATCGTCACAAACAACGCGGTTGCCGTCATCGTCACGCCTGTCGCGGTCGGTCTTGCCGCAACGTTGGGTCTCGACGCGCGGCCTTTCGTCGTCGCGGTCATGGTTGCAGCCTCTGCAAGCTTCATGACGCCCATCGGCTATCAGACCAACACCTTGGTTTACAACGCCGGTGGCTACCGTTTCTCCGACTTCCTGCGTCTTGGATTCCTGATGGATATGACGACGTTTGTATCCGCAATGATTGTTATTCCGATGGTTTGGCCGCTGACCGATTGATATTACGCATTATTGCGGCGCCTTATTCTTTTTTACTTGGCGGATAAATTCTCGAAAGTTTGAAGTTATTATCTGGAAATATGAGGGTTTCTGTCCGAATTTCATTACGGATTTCGATAGTTATTTCTTGCTGGTTTATCTTGGCTAAAAAGTGCATCTAGTATATATATTATCCGGGTCGCATTCCCGGTATCGCTTCGGGGGGTAGCCAGATGCAAGATATCCGAAGATTGCACGGTGACGAGGACACGCATGGAGCTGCGACCAAGTTAACCGGTGAATCTGTCGAGGCAGTCAGGCAGATCGCAGGCGCCCGCACCAGCTACGACATTTTCAAGATACTAAAGAACTACCTTCCCGCCTTTGGCCTCGATTATTTTATCGTTTTCGTTTCGCGAGACGACGGGGAAACCAAGCTCGATGACAGGGTTATTCTCACCAATTGGGACAGCGAAGTAATTCACCGCTGCATGGACGAGGACTATTATCACTGGTCCTTTGTCCAGGAATTGCGCAATTCCGTCTTGCCAGAGGTCAAGTCGTTGACCCGTTATCTTGAAAACGGCGACGAAGCGGACAATCCGGAACTCGGCAAATTCCTTTTGGCGCGCGGTTACAATGCATTCGTTCATCTGCCGGCGCGCAGCAGCATCGGGCGCGTCGGGATGATTTCCTTTGCCGGCCGCCGCGACGATGTGGGTATTGGCGAGATGATGCAGCTCAATTTCGTCGCGGAACATGCATTCGAACAGTTGATCCGCATCGTCGGTGATGTTGACGCACGCGAGAATCCTCTGAGCGAACGTGAGATCGAATGCCTGAAGGCGGCGGCGCGGGGATTCAGCGTGGCGGAAACCAGCGAGCGCGTCGGGATCACCACGCACACGGTCAATTATCACCTCGCCAATGCGCAGAAAAAGCTTGAGGCGCGCAACAAGCTGCAAGCTGTCGTCAACGCGATACAGCATGGCTGGCTCGGAAAGTACTGAGCTTCGCTTAGAATTGCGGAATCAAAAAGCCCGTGCGTTTCACCGGATACGCACGGGCTTTCCTTCTGACCGGGACCCGAGTTGCCCCGTGTCATGAAAGGGTTCAGAATTCGCCGGACAGGCCGGCGCGCGCACCGGGCACGCCGGTTGCATTCAGGCTCATTGCCGCATTGAAACTCACAGGTGTGCTTCCGGGCAGCCGGTGCGCCACGGCGAAGCCGGACGCCCATTCTCCCTTGAACGTCGCCACATTCGCCGCCCAGGTCGTGCGTCCCGGCGCCGATGGCATCGGTGCCTGCGCCATCGACATGGCGGCCGCGATACCCTGCCGCGATTCGGTACGCACGTCGTCGATCCGGTTGCTGAGTTCGGTGACGTCGCTGTCGAAATTGTTGATGATATCGGCCAGCAGGTCTTCGGCTGCGACGGTTGCGAGATTGCCGCCTGCGTCCGAGGTCACGATACCGACCGGACCGGATTGCGCCGCCAGGCTCGCCGCCGAGGAGACGCCCGACATGGTGTAGGTGTTGGCTGCCGTGCCGAAGCTCATTTGCCCGGCGCGGGTGGTCTTCGCGCCTGCGCCGATGGCCGTGGATCCGTCTTCGTCGGCGGTTGCGCCCGTGCCCACGGCGGTCGCGCCCGCGCCTCCGGCGGATGCCGATGTGCCATAGGCCGTGGCCTCCGAGCCTCCGGCGCTCGATCCGTAGCCGGTCGCCAGCGCGTCATCGCCAGTGGCGCTTGCGTCCGCGTAGCCGCTCGTATTGTTGGCCGCGATCACGCCGAAGCCGCTGTCGAGCGCTGCAAGCGCTGATCCGACGTCGTTGTAGACCGATCCCCGGATCGTATAGCTCGGACCGGTGAAAATCCCCGTCGTGGCGTCGAAGCCCGCACCGCCGCCGATCGCGCCTGCAAGATCGTTCCCCACGGTGCGCAGCTGACGCACATTGACCGCATCGGTGTCCTCGGTGCCGCCGGCGACATTGGTGATCTGGCGCTCGTTGCCGGCCGAACCGACGGAGAAGGCGCCGGTAGTCGATGCGACAGCCGTTCCGGAGAAGTCTTCCGCGCCGCCGCCCATGCCGGCACGATCGGCCGTCGAATCCGCGCCGATCGCAACTCCGCCTTCCGCGGTTGTCGACGAATCCCTTCCGATCGCCACGCCGTCGACCGCATCCACGGACCCTCGCAAGCCGAGCGCGATCGCGCTGGTGGCGGTCGGGTCCGTGTCGGCATCGTTGCCGATGGCGATCGAGTTGATTTCGCCTGCATTGGCCAGGGGATTGGACGTGCCGCCCAGCGAACTGACCGTGCCGCCGCCGATCGCGATACCGGCGTCCTCGTCGATGACGATATCGTCTGCGACCAGGTTGCAATTGTCCGAACTCGTCACCGGATTGTTGTCCTCGTCGAGAACCGTCAGTCCTATATTCTCCTGGCTCAGGACATCGACGATATTGGTGTTTACATCGCCGATGATCGCGTTGAGCACCGGGTCGAGCAGCCCTGAAAGCAGGCCGGATGACGTGTCGGTCACCGGATTGAGCAGCGGAATGTCCACGCTGAGCCCGGTACAAACATCGACCAACGATTGCGCCTTGGCTGGCGAGAAAGTTGAAAAGGCGCCGATCGCAATGAGCGACGACGCTGCGGCCAGTCTGAATCGGTACGGCATACTCGTATCCCCGGTGAAACCCCAACCGGATGAAGTGAGCCACGGGCATGCTTAGCAGGCGGATAAATGGGAACTGTATTTACAGGCTGCAGTGAAGTCCTGCGTAAATGTTCAGGATAAAAAAGAATGAACTGTTAAGCCGTGTAAAGACTCAAGACACAGTAACCCAGCCAATTTCACTGTGATAATTTATAGGATTGGCGAAAATGCCGTTCACTGCCCGGTTGGCGTGAAGAGCTCAGCGCGGATAGGCGCCGGGCTGCACCTTGCACCAGTCGGGATCGTCACCTGTCACGTCGAGAATTGCCTGGCGCAACGCCGCCGTTAGTGTCTGGACCGCCCTGTAGTCGGAACCACGCGGTTCCAGCGCATGAAGATAGCCTGCAAGGCCGTGATGAAATTTCGTGATGTCGCCCACGAACCGGGCGCGTTCGGTTTCGGTCATGGACCGGCGGCGTGTGTGGCGTCGTACCATCGGGATCTCCCCGTGATATGTATCGCCGCGACATACCGATGCCGCGAAACCGTCCGGCGATCAACCGCCAGCGGCGACACAATCGGACGTCATTTTATCGGATCAGTACGGTTCGCGCTGCAACAGCAATGCCGATACCAGCAAACCCGAGACAAACGCGATCACCGCGAACCCAATCAACCAGACCATCGTAACCCACCCACTCGATGTCGGCAGCATGATCGCCGCCCCGGGTTAATCGAGCGTGAACCGCATTGACGCTTGCGGCCTGTCGCGGCTTTTGGTTTGCTTTTCCGGGGTTTTGAGGGGTGTCAGCCGATGTTTCGCAAGGTGCTTGCCGTTATCCTCCTGCTGTCATGCGCGGCATGCAGCATCGTGTCCGACAAGCGCCTGATTCCGCTTGGCGAATCGGTATTTCCGTTGCCGGCGAAAGCGCTGCTGGTGTCGTTCGGCGAAGGGCGAGATTCGAGCACGTCGCGCATCAGCCGCAACGGCCGGTCCTATGTGATGCCCGCGCCGCAAAATGACGGCCGGGACCTGAAAATCCCGGTGACGTTCTACAGGGGCCCCTCGGGTTTCCTTGTCGCCGAGGCGGAAGACCGCAGCAAGGACAGGTCCGGATTTCACTATGCGCTCGCAAGAGTCGAGGGCGACGTGTTGACGCTTTATACGATCGACAATGCCGAAGACCTGGAAATCTTCGGCGAACTCACCGGCGGTCGCTTTCTGCAATCGCTGAAAGTATCCAGTCGCAGCAATCTGTATGGCGCGTTCAGCGCCATGATCGCCAACCCCGACACGCTGATGACGGAGCTGGGCCGGCTGAAGATTTTCGATCTTGCCCGCAAGGACGCATCGGCCGCCGCCGAGCGATTCGCCGCAAGTCAAGGCGAATGAAATAGCCGGTAGGTCACGGTTCGTCTCGGAAAAATACGGCAAATAGTAATAATTGCCGTAGGGAAACATGGTGCGTATCCTGTTGCAACATATGAAATGACCAAGCCTTACTCTGGGTAAGATGCCTGGATAGACATTTCATAGGCATCCGTTGCGGGGGATTTGCCATGACGATCAGAATTCCGGTTCGGGAAACGCTGGCTGTTTTCCTGTTCATATCAGCCCCGGTCCTTGCGCAAACGCAGGCGGATCAGGGCCCGGAGACTCCTCCGGAGCAGATCGAGACGCAGCAGACCGGAGGCGGCGGCGCGGCTCCACCGGCGCCCGCGCCGCCATCCTGCACCTGCTATTGCCTGGTCAATTGGGGAGCGGCCATCGCCGCACCCCATGTGCCGACAAATACCTTCACGACGACGAATTGGTTCGCGCTGCCGCCGACGCAGACCGAGACCGAGGATGGCGACGAGTTCTGGAGCGCGAATACGAACAAGAAGGACTACAACTGCACCACGAAACAGGTCACGCTGGTAACGCCCGACACGCCCAATCTCGTGCACAACACCTACCGCCGTACCCGCAGCCGAACGCTCGGCTTCACCGGTTGGGGTGCATGGACGGCCTGGACGGCGCCCGCCATTACCGGCAACCTCGCCAATGCCGCCGCTCTCGCCACATCCGCGCCGCCGCAAACGCCGGTCTGCACCGCCCAGGGTGTGCCCTGTCCGTAACGGGCAGACGGGTTTTCGGGGGAAAGCGAAATGGCCAAATACACCGTCGACGACGAATGCTGCAGGAATATCGACGCCTATATCAAACAGACCCAGTCGACCGTCGATACGCTCGTGCAAATCCATTCGAGCCATGATTTCTCGGACGGAAAGAGTTTCAACAAGGTCCTGAAGGAATACGGGCTGGGCGTCGAGGCGGTCGCAGGCGGCGGTATGTCGTCGGCGGCCGCGAAGAAGGCCGAGTGCTACAAGGAAGTCATCCGCGAGATCGAATCGAGCACCGTCATCAACGCGACGATGGCGATCCAGCTGGCGCTGATCGGTGGGCACGGTTACTACAATCCCGTTTCCTGGCTGATCCACGACACGGGCTATGCCCATGCGCAGTGGATGCTGACCCGGCTGGTGATCGAAATCACGCGTGTGTCCTGGAAGCTGGCCAAGCTGAAGCAGATCAAGGACCTGTGCAAGAAGCGCCGCGCCGCAGGGAAGGACAAGGCGGACGGCAAGGGCGGATCCAAAGGGACGAGCGAGTCCGGCGGGAAGGGCGAATAGGTGTGTTTGGCTCGATGGGGGAAATGGCGGTGAGACAGGGATTCGAACCCTGGAGACGGTTCCCCGCCTACACGCGTTCCAGGCGTGCGCCTTCAACCACTCGGCCACCTCACCGTTTTCCGCCTGGCCCGGACGGTTGCTGTCGGGCGCGGGGACGGGTCCGTCCACGGTGGCGGCAATATAGTCGGAACGCTTGGCGGTTCAACTCCCCATTTGTCTCTTTTTTCATGCTTTCGAACAAGCGATCCGCCGGCCTCGCTCAAAGGCGCATTGCCATGTCGCCGGGCGTTTCGTATTGACGCTGAGGCGCCAGATTTGCCATCGCCCGATTGACCATGATCCGCTTTTTTCTGAAGACCCTCTCTTTCATTGCCTTTGCCATCGCGCTGATGTTCATCGTCATCGATGCGACGCGGTCGATCGGCGTGTCCAGTATCGTGTTCACCCCCTTCGGCGAGAGCCTCGAACTGGTCATTCCGACGCTTCTTGAAACGTTCCGGGACTGGCTGGCCGGCGCCGCTCCCGAATTTGTGAGCGATCCGCTGCTTGTTTCGCTGTTCGCCCTGCCCACATTTGCCGTGTTCGCCGTTCTTGCGCTCCTGCTCTACGCACTGGGCCGCAAGCCGCCGGAGAAGGGCCTCAAGCGCCGCCCGCGCTAGGCCGTCCTTTCAAGGGAGAGCCGCCATGTTTCTGTCCAGCCTGTTCGAGAAGAAGACGAAAATGCCCGATGCCGCGCAGGCGCTGCCAGGCCGCGACGAGCCGCTGCCGACCGCGACGCATCACTTCGTCAACGGCATGCCGCTCAAGGGTCCGTGGCCGGACGGCATGGAGGTTGTCTATTTCGGCATGGGCTGTTTCTGGGGCGCGGAGCGCCTGTTCTGGAAGCTCGACGGCGTTTATGTCACCGCCGTGGGCTACGCTGGCGGCCTGACGCCGAACCCGACCTACCAGGAAACGACGACAGGCCTGACCGGCCACGCGGAAGTCGTGATGGTCGTCTTCGACCCGCAAAAGATCAGCCTGCAGAAACTGCTGGAGACCTTCTGGGAAGAGCACGACCCGACACAGGGCATGCGCCAGGACAACGATGTCGGCACCACCTACCGTTCGACGATCTACGCGACCAGTGACGAGCAGCTCGCTGCCGTGCAGGCCAGCCGCGACGCTTACCAGGCGGCGCTGAAGGGGGCTGGTATCGCCGCGCCGATCACCACCGAGATCGCGCCGGCGCCGCAATTCTTCTACGCCGAGGACTATCACCAGCAATATCTGGCGAAGAACCCGGGCGGTTATTGCGGATTGCAGGGCACCGGCGTTTCCTGCGCCGGCAGTTGAACGGGGCTGATTTTTCCGCGGTCCCGTGTCATTGAGCGCCGCAAATATCCTTTTGGCCCGAGGAAAGCCCCATGACCGCCTCGCAGCACACCGTCCGTGTCGCCAGCGTCCAGTTCGCCGCCCGGCAGACGGATTCGCCCGACGCCTTCTTCGACCGGATCGCGACCTATGTTCGCTCCGCCGGTGACTACGGCGCGGATTTCGTGTGTTTTCCGGAACATTTTACGCTGCAGCTGCTGTCCGGCGCCTCCTCCATGGTGCCCGCCGGCGAGGCGATCGACCGGCTGAGCGAATACACGCCGCTTTTAAAGGAGCGCCTTGCCGCGCTTGCCCGCGAGCATGACGTCAACATCATCGGCGGCTCGCACGCGACGGTATTCGAAGGCGAGGCGCACAACATCACCTTCGTGGCATTGCGTGATGGCATGCTGCATGCGCGCCACAAGCTGCACCCGACGCCAGACGAGAAGGCCGTCTGGAACATTCGCGGCGGCGCGTCTGCTGAGCCCGTCGAGACCGATCGCGGCGCTGTCGGCGTGATGATCTGCTACGACAGCGAGTTTCCCGAGATGGGTCGGCATCTCACCGATGCCGGCGCGAGCCTGTTCTTCGTGCCCTATTGCACCGATACGCGGCACGGCCATTTGCGGGTGCGCTATTGCTGTCACGCCCGCACGGTCGAAAACCAGTGCTATGTCGTGACGTCCGGCCTCGTGGGCACGGTGCCGAATGTCGCCAATATGGATATCAATTTCGCGCAGTCGGCGGTGCTCACGCCGTCGGATCACCCCTTCGCGCGCGACGGGATCGCGGCCGAAGCGACCGAGAATGCCGAGATGATGATCGTCGCCGATCTCGATCTCGACCGGCTCGAAACCGCGCGGGCGCGCGGTTCCGTTCGCAATCTGCATGACCGGCGGCCGGAACTCTACCGCGTCGATTGGCGCGGCGAGGGCTAGAGCGGCACCCGATCTGATTGAATCGGCAGGGATTCCCAAATCAGCGGTTTGATGATTCATGATGTCTGCCGGAGCAAGGAGGCCGGCGGACATGTCCAAGGCTCTGTCGCTCGATCTTCGCACACGTGTTCTCGCCGCTGTCGCCGGCGGTCTCAGCCATCGTCAGGCGGGTGAGCGCTTTGGCGTCAGCGCGGCCAGTGTCAGCCGCTGGCGGACGCGTGAACGCGAACAAGGCGATCCTCGTCCCAAGGCGCTGGGCGGCGATCGACGGTCCGGGCGCATCGACGCCTGCAAGGGATTGATCTTGTCGCTGCTCAAGGAGACGCCCGACATTACCATCCAGGAGATGCGCCAAGCGCTTGCCGCACGCGGCCACGTTTTCGGCTTCGGCACGATCCAACGCTTTTTCAAGCGTCACCGGATCACGCGCAAAAAAAGACCGCGCACGCCAGTGAGCAGGACCGTCCGGACATCCTGAAGCGACGAAGGACGTGGTTCAACGACCAGATCGACCTCGATCCGGCAAGGTTGGTCTTCATCGATGAAACCTGGGCCAAGACGAACATGGCGCGCACCCATGGCCGGGCTCCGCGCGGTGAACGGTTGCGGGTGGGCGTGCCTCATGGCCATTGGAAGACTACGACCTTTGTCGGCGCACTGACGCTGCGGGGCATGATCGCGCCCTTCGTCTTGAACAGGCCGATCAACCGGATCGCTTTCGAGGCCTATGTAGAGCAAGTGCTCGTGCCGGAACTGCGGCATGGCGACATCGTGATCATGGACAACCTCTCCAGCCACAAGGGACCTCGGACCCGCCAGATGATCGAGGCGGCCGGAGCCTCCCTGCTGTTTCTTCCGCCCTACAGCCCAGACTTCAACCCTATCGAGAATGCCTTCTCCAAGCTGAAGGCCATGCTCAGGAAGGCGGCCGAGCGGACCATAGATGACCTGTGGGACAGGATCGGGAGCCTGATCCCGACATTCACGACGCAGGAATGCGCGAACTACTTCGCCGCCGCCGGATACGATGCAGCATGAACGGATTCTGCTCTAGTCGCCGCGCGTCAGCTGTCGCCCATGCGCCGCCACATCATGACCGCCGTGCCGTCCGCGAGCGTGCCGGAGAAGTAGTTGATACCGTCGCGCTTCATGCTGGCCACGACCGTCTTGCGGTCCGGTGCGAGCAGCTGGAACGGCGCGTCGTAGCCGGTGAAGCTGTGCCCGAGCGTCCAGTTCGCCGCGCCGGCGACCAGCGACGAACAGCCTTTCGGCTTCAACCGGCCCTTGTTGGACGATTGCATGCGCATATTGGTGCCCGAGCTGATGTCGAGCTGGCAGCCGCAATCCCGCGAGCCGTCCGTGATCATCCATGTGCCCTTGAGTTCCTGTTCGGTGCGGATCTGGTCGCGGGCGATGCCGCCGGCGATTGCGCCGCCCAACCCGCCGCCGAGGCGCCCGCCGATACCGGCGATCACGTTGCGGCCCGCATTGCGGGCGACATTCTTGCCGACGGCGTTCTTGGCGAAATCGGCGCCCTTGGCGGGCTTCGGCGGTGGCCCGCCGGCCAGCGCGATCGAGCATTGAGCGCCGGCCGCGGCGTCGGCATTCGCGGCCTGTGTCGTCTCTTCTGCAAGTGAAAGTGAAGGATTGTCAGCGCCGGCGGAAGCGTCGGCTCCCGGCAGCGACACGCTTTGACAAGACGCAACTATTGCTGCGGCGCCCGTGAGCGCCGCCAGGCGTTTCAGGTTTTTCAAGGGTAGCTCCCCGTTCCCAGTACACGAAATGTAAAAGACTGAAATCGGGCGCTATCATGGCGTTGTATACTGCCGGCCTCAAAGGTTCCCCGCGCTCCGCGTACGGAGTTTTTCGAGTTCCTTTGCCGCGTTGACATGCATCGGCAGCCGGGAAGCCCACTCCACGTCGCCGCGATGGATGCCGAGATCGCGATAGACCCAGTCATCCTTGCCGGCCAGTGTCATGAACGCGGCCCGGTCGCGGCGCTGCCGGTGCCAGCGCAGCAACGCCGAGACAGTACCGCCAGCGGCTGACGCAGCCAGCTTTGCGAGGGTGAGGATGATGCTGCCGTCATTGCGCGGCTGGTGAGCCTGTTCGAATTCGATCGTGGTCATTGTCCGTCTCCTTTGGTTGGGGCGGCTGTTTCTCGTGTCGTCCGCCGTGGTCTGGACAATGCTCGCGAAGCATGGTTCAATCAAACGAATAGATTTGACGCGATCATTCAGAAAACTTGAACTGAGGCTGACTCCATGAATGCTCCGAGTGCAAGGCCGGCCCTGGCGCAGGCGCCAGCCGATATCGATCTTCTGCGCACCTTTCTGGCGATTGCCGAGACAGGCAGTTTTTCCAAGGCCGCGGAACGCGTCTTCCGCACGCCCTCAGCCGTGTCCATGCAGGTCAAGAAGCTGGAGGAAACGCTCGGGACATCGGTCTTCGAGCGCGATTCCCGTTCGGTGAAACTCACCCAGAGCGGCGAGATGCTGGTCAGCTATGCGCGCCGCATCCTTGCGCTTTCAAACGAGATGGTGGCGCGCTTCGTCATGCCGGAGATGGAGGGGACGGTCTGCCTCGGCGCGCCCGACGACTATGGCGAGCGTATCATGCCGCAGGTCCTCAAGCGTTTCGCCGAGACGCACCCCAACGTGCAGGTCAATGTGATCATCGAGACCAGCGATCTCCTGATCAAGCGCTTCGAGAACGGCCAGCTCGATGTGATGGTCTACACCGCCCAGTCTCAACAGCTGGAGGAGGGCGCGCAGGTGCTGCTCGAGGAGGATCTCGTCTGGGCCGGCGTGCGCGGCGGCTGTGCGTGGGAACGCGATCCCCTGCCGCTGTCGATGTGGGAGGAAGGTTGCGCCTGGCGGTCCGGCGCGGTGCAGGCGCTGACCGAAGTCGGCCGCAGTTACCGAACCGCCTATATGACGGCGCACACCCAGGCCCAGCGTGCTGCCATCGCTTCCGATCTCGCCATCGCGCCCTTCCCGAAGAGCTTCATTTCAGAGCCGTTGATCGAACTTGGCGAAAAGCAGGGCCTGCCGAAGCTCTGCAAATACCAGATTCGCATGCGAGTGAAGGACAATCCCGGCTGCTGCTCGCGCGCCGTCGCCGACCACGTGACGGCCTGTTTCGACGAGATGTGCGGCTGATCGTTCAGAAAAGCCCGGCCGCCCAGACGGCCATATAGCCGATGCCGACCGCCCAGCCGAGGCTCGCGAAGGCCGACAGCATCGCATACTCGGCCCGTTTGCGGTCGCCTGCATTGCGCAACTCGCCGAACGCCATGATCGCGCGGGCGGCGATGACGAGGCCGGCTGCAAGCGGCTGTCCCATCACGATGAAGATGAAGACCGGCAGCCGTTCCAGCTGGCCGATGGCGCGCGCGCCCTTCTTCAGCCCGGCCTCGAATCCGTCGATTTCCTCACCGAAGGGCTTGAGGAAAAGTTCCACCGCATAGGTGCCCGCCAGAACGGCGATGATGAAGCCGGAACCGAGCATCATCGCGGACAGGACGGCCGAAAGCTGGTCCGGCGTCAGGTGGCTGTAGATCAGCGAGCGTGACAGGTCGGCCGGCCACAGGATCGAGACGGCGGCGACGACCGCGATATGCGCCGCCTGATCGGCAAGGAACCAGGCAAGATTGAACGTGCCTTTGCGCGACTTGAAGAGGTCGATGCAGAAATGCGTGATCGCGATTGTCGCGATGATCGCCGGCGCAAAGTAGCCGAGCACCACCACCGCCGTACCCGCGATGATCGCGATATGGATCGACAGGATCGGGATCTGGCCCTTTCGGATCGCGATACGCTCCGGCTGCAGCGGAAAATCGCCGAGCAGATGAGCGAAAAGAAGGATGGTGAAGGTCTGTAGAATCGCTACGGCGTCGGGATTTCCGATCAAGTCAGTGCGCCTCGTCCCAATTGTCCGCCGCGGACGCATCGACATGAAGCGGCACGGCCATCTGGATCGCCGGCAGCGCGGCGTTTTCCATGACATGGCGCACCACCTCGATCGTCTCGTCGACTTCCTTTTCCGGCGCTTCGAAGATCAGTTCGTCATGGACCTGTAGCAGCATTCGGGCCGACAGCTTCGCATCGGCCAGGGCTCCCTCCATGCGGATCATCGCGCGGCGGATGATGTCGGCGGCCGACCCCTGGATTGGCGCGTTGATCGCCGCACGCTCGTTGAAGGCGCGCATCTGCGGATTGGAGGACTTGATTTCCGGGTAATGGGCGCGCCGTCCGAAGATCGTTTCGACATAGCCATGCTCGCGCGCGAACGCCTTGGTCGCATCCATGTAGTCCTTGATGCCGGGAAAGCGCTCGAAATAGGTCTTGATATAGGCGCCCGCCTCGGACCGCTCGATGCCGAGCTGGTTGGCCAGCCCGAAGGCCGAGATGCCGTAGATGATGCCGAAATTGATCGCCTTGGCGCGTCGCCGCACTTCGGAGGGCATGCCTTCCACCGGGACGCCGAACATCTCGGACGCGGTCATGGCGTGGATGTCGATGCCGTCCGCGAAGGCCTGCTTCAATTGCGTGATGTCGGCGACATGGGCGAGCACGCGCAGCTCGATCTGGCTGTAGTCGGCCGAGATCAGCTTGTTGCCCTTCTCGGCGATGAAGGCCGTGCGGATGCGCCGTCCCTCCGTCGTCCGGATCGGGATGTTCTGCAGGTTCGGCTCCGACGAAGCGAGCCGTCCGGTCGAGGTCGCCGCCAGCGAATAGGAGGTGTGGACCCGCTTCGTATCCGGATTGATATAGTCCGGCAGGGCGTCGGTGTAGGTGGATTTCAGCTTGGTGAGCTGTCGCCAGTCGACGATCCTGCGCGGCAGTTCGTGGCCCTCGGCGGCGAGGTCTTCCAGCAGTTGCGCGCCGGTCGCCCATTGGCCGGATTTCGTCTTCGTGCCGCCCGGCAGCCCCATCTTGCCGAACAGGATCTCGCCCAGTTGCCGGGGCGATCCGACATTGAACTTTTCGCCGGCGAGCTCGTGGATCTCGTCTTCGATCGCGGCGGCCTTCTGTGCGAACTCGCCGGAAAGACGGCTCAGGATCTGCCGGTCGACGGAGATGCCGCGTGCCTCCATGCGCGCCAGCACCGCCACGAGCGGCCGCTCCAGCCGCTCATAGACATGCATCAGGCCCCGGGCGAGTACCTGCGGCTTCAGCACCCGCCAGAGGCGCAGTGTGATGTCGGCGTCCTCGGCGGCGTAGCGAGTCGCCGTTTCCAGGTCGATCATGTCGAAGGTCAGCGCCTTCTTGCCGGTGCCGGCGATGTCCTTGAAGGTGATCGGCTGGTGGCCGAGCCAGCGGTCGGACAGGGCGTCCATGCCGTGGCCGCCGGTGCCGGCATCGACGACATAGGAGAGCAGCATCGTATCGTCGAGCGAGGCGATCTCGATGCCGTAGCGCCGCATCACCAGCCAGTCATATTTGAGGTTCTGCCCGACGACGAGGATCGACGGATCCTCCAGCAGCGTCTTCAAACGCTCCAGCGCGGCATCCGCCGGAATCTGGTCTTCGAGCAGCCCGCCGCCCAGAAGGTCGCCATTGCCGGACTTGTGGTTGAGCGGCACATAGGCCGCCTCGCCGGGCGTCGAGCACAGCGAGAAACCGGCCAGTTCGGCCTGCATCGCGTCGAGCGAATTGGTCTCGGTGTCGAAGGCGACGACACCGGCGTCGCGTGCTTTTGCGATCCAAGCATCGAGCGTCTCGATGTCCCGGATGCAGACATAGGCCTCGCGATCGAACTTTGCCGCGGCCGCCGCGTCGGCGCGGGCTTGTGCATGCGCTCCCGGGGTCAGGGCGTCATCCTCCGACGCATCGGCCGGTGCACCGTCCCGTTCCTTTGCCGTCCTCTCGTCGAGATCCGGCCCGTGCGCCTTCGCGCCCGCCTCAACCTCGATCGCCGCCGCGTCCACCTCGTTGACCTCGGTCCCGGTGGCTTCCGCCACGCGCCGGGTCAGCGTGTTGAATTCCATCGCCTTCAGGAAGCCGATCAGCTTCGGGCCGTCCTGCGGCTCGAGCTTCAGCCCGTCGAGATCGATATCGAGCGGCGTGTCGGTCTTCAGCGTCACCAGTTCGCGCGAGAGCCGCGCTTGGTCGGCGAATTCGATCAGGTTTTCGCGCCGCTTATTCTGCTTGATCTCGGAGGCGCGTTCGAGAAGCGTGTCGAGATCGCCATATTCCTCCAGCAGCTGCGCCGCCGTCTTCGGCCCGATTCCGGGAACGCCGGGCACATTGTCGGTCGAATCGCCGTTCAGCGCCTGCAGGTCGATCATCTTCTCCGGACCGACGCCGAACTTCTCGATGACCTCGGCAATGCCGATCTGCTTGTCCTTCATCGAATCATACATCGACACATGGTCGGAAACGAGTTGCATCAGGTCCTTGTCCGACGAGATGATCGTCGTCTTGGCGCCGACCTTCTCGGCCTGACGCGCATAGGTCGCGATGATGTCGTCGGCCTCGTAGCCCTCGACCTCGATACAAGGCAGGTTGAAGGCGCGCGTCGCCTCGCGAATCAGCCCGAATTGCGGGACCAGATCCTCCGGCGGCTCGGAGCGATTCGCCTTGTATTCGGGATAGAGTTCCTTGCGGAAAGTCTTCGAGGAATAATCGAAGATCACCGCGAAATGGCTCGGCGTCACGCCGACATCCGTGTCGCGGGCGTCCTGCAGCAGTTTCCAGAGCATGTTGCAGAAACCGGCAACGGCGCCGACCGGCAGCCCGTCGGATTTGCGTGTCAGCGGCGGAAGCGCATGAAAAGCCCGGAAGATATAGGCCGATCCGTCGACCAGGAAGAGGTGATCGTCTTTGTTCATGGCCAATGCCATAGCGCGGGCCGGACAAGCCGTCCATTCCAAACGCGGCGTGTTGCGGTTCGCCCGATGGCGAAAACGTGATCGCCATTCGCGCCGTCCTTACCCTTTATAAACCCTGTTCGGTTGGTTATTGTCTCTTACCCAAGGGGCAGGACAGCGAGCGAATCGGAGTTTGCCGTGATTTCCAGGAATATTCTGAAACTTTGCCTGACTGCGGCGATCGCCGTTCCGGCCGTGCCCGTCATGACGGTGACGTCACAGGCGCAGGTCCAGCTGCATGAATTGCTGTTCGGCATCAATCGCCGTGACGACAGGCGGAGGCAGCGCGAAACGCGCGAAAGAGAAGTGCAGCAGGTGCAGCGTCGTGCCGCCGCGCCGGTCAAGCGCGTCACCGGGCCGCGCTATTATTCCTATCAGCCTGCAGCGCTGACCACGGTCACGGTCGCGTCGCTTCTGCCCGACACGGTCGAGGCCGGGGGGCTGGAGCCTAGCCTCGATTTCGAGGCCACCCGCTTCGCCGAGGCGATCCGGCTCGCACCGGACACGTCGATCGCGATGGAAAAGGCCGTCGCCGACGCGCTCAAGGCGCATTACGCGGAAAATCCGAAATTCATCTGGTCGCGCGGCAGCAGCGTGACCGAACACGCCAAGGCCGTCGCCGCTCTTCTCGAAAAAGCGGGCGATCACGGGCTTGAGGCATCGGAGTATTCCGTCGCCGTACCGCGTGACGGCTGGTCTATGGATGATCCCGCCGGACGCACGGCCGACATGCTCTCCTTCGAGATGAAAATGTCGGCGCGCGCCGTGCGCTACGCGATGGATATCAAGGACGGCGCGGTCATTCCCGACAAGCTCTCCGGCTACCATGATTTCCCGCTGCCGCGCCTTGCCGCCGACAAGGCGATCGGCATTCTTTCGCGGACCGCCGATCCGGCGGCATGGCTGCAGACGCTAGAGCCGCGCCAGCCCGAATATGCCGAACTCAAGGCTGAACTGGCGGATCTGAGGACCCAGGATGTCGAGGAAATCGTCATCCCCGACGGAACTTTCGTGAAGGTCGGCCAGACGGAAGAGGCCCTGCCGCTGATCATGAAGGCGCTTCGCAAGCGCGTCAGCGAGGAAGCGCGCACGAAACACGCGGCGACATTCGCCGAATATCTCGGCGGCGACGAATACACCCACGAGATCGCCGAACTCGTGCAGGATTTTCAGCGTGAGAACGGTCTCGTTCCCGACGGGATCGTGGGCCGGAACACGGTTTCCCATCTGAGTGATGTCGGCCATGCCTCGAAGATCGAGCGCATCGAGATGGCGCTGGAGCGCCTACGCTGGCATCCGGAGGAATTCGGCGCGCGCCACGTGCTGATCAACCAGCCGGCTTTCCGCGCAAGCTATTTCGAGAATGACGAAACGAAGCTCTCGATGCGCGCCATCATCGGCAAGAAGTCGAACCAGACGTCGTTCTTCTTCGACGAGGTCGAGCGGGTGGTCTACAATCCCTATTGGGGAGTTCCGCAATCGATCATCGTCAACGAGATGTTGCCGAAGCTCCATCGCGATCCAAGCTATCTCGACCGTGCCGGTTACGAGGTGACAAACGCATCAGGCCGCCGGGTTTCGTCGGCCAGCGTCAACTGGTGGAATTACTCGACCAGTCGGCCCTACAGCGTGCGCCAGAAGCCGGGACCATCGAATGCGCTTGGCAAGGTGAAGATCCTGTTCCCCAACAAGCATGCGATCTACATGCACGACACGCCGTCGCGGAACCTGTTCGAACGTGACATGCGGGCGCTCAGCCATGGCTGCGTGCGTCTGCAGCAGCCGCAGGCGATGGCGGCCGCCGTGCTCGGCAAGACCGAGGATTACGTACACGGCAGGATCGCCGCCGGCGGCGGCGAAAAGGCGGAGGAAGTCCCGGAGAAGATCCCGGTCTTCATCTCCTATTACACGGCATGGCCGAACGAGGCCGGTGAAGTGGAGTACTTCACCGACATCTATGACCGTGACGTGCATCTGGAGCGAGCGCTCAAGGCCGTGCATGAATCGCGCGGCAGCGTCGATTCCTAGCTGGTAGCGGAAATGCAGACAGGCGCGTGACCGGAGCGGATCATCCCGATCCGGCTGGCCGCCGCCTTGGAGAGATCGATAATCCGGCCCTTGATGAAGGGCCCGCGATCGTTGATGCGCACCACGACGGACTTGCCCGTCGATTTGTTCGTGACTTTGACCTTGGTGCCGAAGGGCAGTGTCTTGTGCGCCGCCGTCATCTGCGCCGGGTTCATCATTTCGCCGGATGCTGTGCGCGAATGAAGCGCATACCATGAAGCGCCGCCGCACTGGGCCGAAGCCGGAACCGTTGCCGAAACCACGCAAAGCGTTGCCGTCGCGGCCAGGAAGGCCGTGCCGAAGAATTTGGATTTCACTTGTTTACCCCGTTTGAAACGGGGGGACGTCGGGATGGGACCGGGGCCTTCGAGGCGCTTCAGGGTACCGTCCGGGCGTTCCCCGCACTAATGCCAGTTACCTTGCGCCCACATACTCGACAGGGCCGTCTTGTAGTCGCTGTGGGCGAAAGCGAAACCGGCCTGTTTAAGCTTCGCGTTCGAGACGCGCTTGCATTCCCCGTAAAAGGATCGTGCCATGGGCGAAATTGTGGCGGTCTCGAAGTCGATTGCGGGCGGCAAATCAACTTTCATTAAAGACGCTGCATATTCGACAACATCCTGAGGCGGTGCCGGCAGGTCGTCCGTGACATTGAAAACGCCGCCGATATGCCGTTCGCCAAGGAAATCGAGCGCCCGCGCAATGTCCTCGACATGGATGCGGTTGAACACCTGGCCCGGCTTGATCAGCCGCTTCGCGGTGCCCCGTTCCAGATTGACGAAGGTGTTTCTGCCGGGCCCGTAGATACCCGAAAGCCGAAGGATCGCCAGGGGTTTGCCGGCCATGTCCGCGAGATCCTGCCACGCCATCTCGGCGGCGAGCCTTTGCGACGAGCGTTGCGAGACGGGCCTGCATTCGGCCTCCTCGTCGATCCACGCGCCGTCATGATCGCCATAGACGCCGACGGTCGAGAGGTAGCCGATCCACTCGAGCTTCGGCAATGTGGCGATCCGGTCGCCGAGTGCATTCAGCACGGGGTCGCCCTCCTCGCCGGGCCCGATCGAAATCACCAGATGCGTCGTCTCCTCCAGCGCCGAGGCAAGCTCCGGCGTGACCGCTGTTCCGTCGAACACATGCGGTACGAGCCCGATGGCGCGCAACACGCCCGCCTTATCCTGCGTCCGCGTCGTGCCGTGCACGGTCTTGCCGCGCGCGGCCATCAGGCGGCCGAAGGCCTGGCCGGAAAAACCCGCACCGAAGATGAAAATCGTCATGAGGTCGCCTCTTTCCATTCGTCGAGCACCATCGGGTCCGTTTCGCGCGTCGCGTGCAGATCGCGCAACCCCGCCATGCGGTCTTTCGCCAGATTTCCAAGCGCCCAGACGGCTGCGCCGCGCACGGTCGGGTCGGGATCGGCCAGATGAGGCTCGATATGCGAGGCGAGGCCCGGCGTCTCGCTGTTTCCCGCCGCGATCAGCACGTTGCGGATGAACCGGTCGCGGCCGATCCGCTTGATTGGCGATCCGGAAAAAAGGGCGCGAAACGCCGTATCGTCGAGTGCCAGCAGGTCTTCGAGCGCCGGGTTCTTCAGATCGTCGCGCGCCATGAGCTTCGTTTCTTTCGCCGCGCTGGCGAACTTGTTCCACGGACAGACGGCAAGGCAGTCGTCGCAGCCATAGATGCGATTGCCCATCGCCTTGCGAAACTCGGCCGGGACAGGTCCCGCGTGTTCGATGGTCAGGTAGGAGATGCAGCGTCGCGCATCGAGCCGGTAGGGTTCGGGAAACGCGTCGGTCGGGCAGATGTCGAGGCAGGCGCGGCACGAGCCGCAGTGGTCTGTCTCCGGTTCGTCGAGCGGTAACTCCATGTCGGTGAAGATCGAGCCGATGAAGAACCATGAGCCGAGCGCCCGGCTCACCAGATTGGTGTGCTTGCCCTGCCAGCCGAGGCCGGCGGCCTCGCCGAGCGGCTTTTCCATCACCGGCGCAGTGTCGATGAAGACCTTGACGTCCGCGCCCGTCTTTGCCGCGAACCGGCCGGCGACCTGCTTCAGTTTACCCTTGATGACATCGTGGTAGTCGCGGTTTTGCGCATAGACCGAAATCGTCGCGCGGTCATGTTTGTCCAGCGCCGCCAGCGGCGCATCGCTGTCTTCCGGCCCGTAATTCATCGCCGCGAGAACGACCGTCTTCGCATCGGGCCACAGTGTTCTGGGGTCGGCGCGGCGGGCCTCGGTTTCCTCCATCCAGCCCATCGTCCCGTGATGGCCGGCGCGCAGGAACTCCCGCAGTCGAGGTGCGGCGTGCGGAATCGAATCCGCGCGCGTCATCCGAACGTCCGAGAAACCCTCGGACTGCAGATCGTCGATCAATCCCTGTCTGGCGCGTTGCGGCGTCATCGCGTGATCATGCCCGTCGCGGCGGCCATGCTTCAAGCACGGCTTTGCCGCAGCCTAGAAATCGAGGTCGGCGTAATGCGGCGCGGGCGGCAGGCGCCGAACCCGGTCGGCCAGCAATTCGCGGAAGGACGGGCGCGATTTCATGCGTTGATACCAGTCGCGGGCGGCCGGTTCGGCGGCCCAGTCGATCTCGCCGAGATAGTCGAGCACGCTCACGGTCGCACCGGCGGCAAGGTCGGCGGCCGTCAGCCGGTCTCCGGCCAGCCAGTCGCGGCTGTGCGCCAGCCATCCAAGGTAGCGCATGTGCTGGCGAATATTGCTGCGCGCCGCGCGCAACACGGCGGAATCGGGTGCGCCGCCGCCTTCGGCCGTCGTCATCTGAAGCTTGAACACGCGTTCGCGCGCCAGGGCACGCGTCACGTCGGCCTCCGCCTTGACGAGAAACCAGTCGATCAGCCGGCGCACTTCGGCGCGTTCGAGCGGCGAGCCCGGCATCAGCCGCTTGTCGCGCATGATGGGGCCGCGCGTCTCGTCGAGATACTCGGAAATGGCGAAAGCGCCGACGACCGGCGGTCCTGCTTCGCTGACCAGGACCGGAAGCGTGCCCGCCGGGTTGATCTGCATGAATTCCGGCCGCCGCGCCCAGGGCAGTTCCTCCTGCAGGTCGGGCGTTTCGCCATATTCGCCGAGCGTCAGCCGGACGAAACGCGAAGGGGCAGACATCGGATGATGGAAAAGCAACATGGAATCGGTGGGGCCTGTTTTGCTGCGCCGTATCTATTCGACTGGCTCTGCCTTAGCAATTGGGCCGCATCAGGGAGCAAAGGATTCGATATCGGCGAGCGTCGGAAGATCGGCCCCGCGCCGCGTACAGGTCAGCGCCGCGGCCTTGACGGCGAAACCGGCCATCGCCGCCATATCGGCGCCGCGCGCCAGCCCTTTTCGTGTCAGGCCCTGCGCGCCAAGCCAGTGCAGGCACGCCGCCTGGAACGTGTCGCCCGCGCCGACCGTATCGGCGACCTGCACGGAAATGCCCGGCACGCGCAATTCGGTGCCCTCGGCGGAAAAAACAAGCGCGCCGTCCATGCCGAGCGTGACGCAGACGAGGTCCACGCCATTTGCCAGCGCGTCGGCGGCGAAACTGTCCGGCGTCGCGCCGAGCTGCGCGACATCCTCGTCGCTCGCCTTCACGAAGGCAGCGGCCTTCGTCATCGCGGCGACGCGCGCGCGCCAGATCTCGATGTCCGGTTCGATCATCGTGCGCAGGTTCGGATCGTAGGAAACGAAACGGTCGGTTCCCTCGCGCGCGGCAAGCGTGGCGAGTGCTGTCGCCGTCGGCTCGATGACGGTGGAATAGGACCCGAAATGGATCACACGCACGGCCGGGTCGAGCGTTCCCGGCAGGTCGTCGACCGTGACAGAGCAATCGGCCGTGCCGTCGGTGTAGAACACGTAGTCGGCGCTGTTGTCTTCCTTCAGGCCGATCATCGCGAGCGTCGTGTTCTGCCGTGTTTCCACGCATGGGCTCGAATCGATGTCGTTTGCCGCCATGAAGGCAGCAATTCGTCGCCCGAACATGTCGGTCGAGACTCGCGTGAAGAAACGCGAATGGTTTCCCATCCGCGCCAGTCCGAGCGCCACGTTGAGCGGCGATCCGCCGACATGGCCGTCGATCGAGATCCCGTGCGGATCGGAGGACGGCGCGGTGAACATGTCGAAAAGGCTATCGCCGCAGCACAGATACATCGGGGCACTTTCGGTTTGGCCGCGGCGAAGCGCGGTTACAGATGCACGACACCACCTTCCCGGATCGACCGTTCGGCGGCAGCGCCCATTTCTACCGCCCTCGCGCCGTCATGCAAGGTTACTTCCGGTTTGCCGCCCTCGCGGACCAGCCGGTTGAACCTTTCGTGCTGGAAATAGGTGCCGCCGTGATGGTCGCCGGCGCGCAGCAGGCGTTCCTCGACATGCACCGCCTCGCGCTTCGGCGTTTTCGCCGCGCGGGGCGAGACGATCATTTCGGAGGCCCGCTCCGCGCCGCCCGGCCAGAACCGCGCCGGACCGGGGACGACAGCCTCGATCTTGCCCGCGTCGCCCGTCACCGACACCTGTTCCTGGAAGTAGGAGCCCTCCGCGAACATGCACAGATCGAGCGCCGCGCGCATGCCGTTCGCGAAGTCGACAACGACGAAGGCGTTGTCGATCACGTCGGGCCGCTCGCCGCCGTGGTCTTCGTCCTTGTGGTTCACGTCCTGCGCTCCGGAGGCGAACAGTCGCACCGGCTCGCTTTGCGTGATCAGCCGCATCAGGTCGAAGAAATGGCAGCATTTTTCCACCATCGTACCGCCCGAACGCGCCGAAAACCGGTTCCAGTGGCCGACCTTTGTCAGGAAGGGAAAGCGATGTTCGACGATCGAGAGCATCTTCGGATTGCCGGCCTCGCCGGCCCGGACCATTTCGATCAGCCGCGCCACGGGCGGCATGTAACGATATTCCATCGCAACCCAGACCGGCGCGTCGCGGCTCTCGGCTTTCGCCGCCAAGGCGCGGGCGGCCTCCGCGATCGAGGCCGATGGCTTCTCCAGCAGAACCGGCAACCGTGTCGAGAGAATATCCTCCATCACCGCCGCATGCGTTTCGTTCGGACTTGCGACCACGACCGCATCGACGTCGCCGGAAGACAGCAAATCTCGATAATCGGCGAAGCTCTTCGTGCCGGCAAACCCGTTCTGTCCGCAAAGCGCGGCAGCGGCGTTGCGCATGCCTTCGTCGGGATCGGCAATGGCCGCGACCTCGGCATCCGCCAGCAGGGCAATATTGCGGATATGCTCCTGCCCCATCATGCCGGTCCCGATGATGGCGTAGCGTGTCGGCATGGAATGTGTCCCTCCCGGGCTTCGATTGGCCCGATTGAGCGACTTACCGCGCTCTTCGCTCGTCGGCAAGAAAAAGTGTATCAATCATGAATGAATTTGCGCTTGCGGCGGGTTACGCCGATCCGTGGATGCGCAAAAGTTTCGCCACCGCGCGGGCCGCTCGCGCTTCCGTTTCCTCGCGGTCCGGCGGCGGGGCCACTCCGATGACCCGGCGTATCTGTAAGTCGCCGATCAGGAGATTGATATAGGTTTCCGCCGCCTCGGCCGGTGTCCCGTCGGTCAGCGTCCCGTCCCGGAATGCCCTTTCGAAGAGGTCCTTGAGGAGCGGGAAGATCGCTTCGCGACCATGTTCGGCGATGGTGCTCCCAAGCGTCGCCGTTTCGAACACATCGCCCGCGGCGGCCCGGTTCAGGGCCACGGCTTTCTCGCTTGTGACGATCGCGAGGAGAAGGGGTCCGAGCCGTGATAGCGCTTCGACGGGATCGCTGTTGTCGGAGAGGGCTTTTTCGAGCAGGTCGCGCGCCTCGCGCGCATTGTCCTCGACAAGTGTCCTGAACAGCGCCTGCTTGTTGCCGAACCATTTGTAGAGCGTCTCGTTTGAGGCCTTTGCGCGCCGCGCGATCTCCAGCATCGATGCGGCCTTGTATCCCTTCTCCGCCAGGATCTCGAATGCCGCTTCCTTGATGGCGGCCCGCCGCCGCGCCGCGTAGTCGCCGCTCATCGTCTTCTCCAATGTCTTGACAAATCCGTAAACAATTATACGTATCTGTCAAATCGTACAAAAGATTACGTTTTGAATTATCGGAGAAACACCATGCGCATGAAAAACGCCGCCCTGATCGTCCTTGCAGGACTCGCCGCCGTGCCGACCGTCTGGATCGGCTGGTCCGCATGGTCTCTGCGTGCTGAAATTTCCGGCCGCGAGGACGCCGTTGTCGCGGACGCGCGAGACCGCGCCGCTTCGTTCGACGCCGCCGCCATGCAAAGCCTGCCCGCACCCGTTCGCCGCTACTTCGATTTCGTCTTTCCCGATGGTCCGCCGGTCGACATAGTCTCGGTCGCGGTGGATATGAGCGGAGAATTCCGCCGCCCGCTGATGGAGAAATTCGAACCGACGACAGCGCGGCAGGTCGCTTCGACGCGCAAGCCGGACCTCGTCTTTTCGGCCGACACGCCGATCATCGGTCCGGTGTGGGCCGTCGCCTACGACATCTTCGTGGATGGCGAGATGGAGATGGGCGCGAAACTGCTTTCGACGCTGCGTGTCGTCGACGAGAAGGGGACGCCCGAACTCAATCGCATCTCCCTGCGCCGCTGGTTGCTGGAAAGCCCTGCATGGCCCATGGCCTTGCTGCCGGGTGGCCCGGTTGAATGGCAACCGATCGATGATCGCCATGCCCGTGCTGTCGTCAGCGCCTATGGTTTTCAGGCCGCGATGATCGCCACCTTCCGCGACGACGGAAGCCTTGCGGCCTTCGACGCCGAGGAGGATGGCGACCTGACGACGCCTTATCACGGTTCGGGCGAGCACACCGTCAGGTCGGATTACCGCCTGGTGGAGGGCGTCCGGATCCCGATGTCATTTATGATCGCCCGCGCGGCTGACGGAGAAATCCATCCCTTCTGGGAAGGCCGCATCACCTCGATCCGCTTCATTCGCGACTGAGGTGATTATGCCGAGGCACGGTCATGGCGTCCGGTCACGCGCAGGCGCGGTGTCGGTGGCGGTCGCAAGATCGCGGTCGAGCCTGTCCTTGCGGATGCGCTGGCTGGGCGTCCTCTCGAAACGCGCCACCGCCTTCCAGTAGCGCGGCACGTGATGCGGCGGCATGGTGTCCCGGGACCATGCCGCGAGGCCCTCGGGATCGAAGGCCGCGCCTTCGCGCATCGTGACGAAACACAGGATGTCGTGCTCCCCGATATCCGCCGCGACGCCGACAACGGCACTTTCCGCGATATCGGGATGCGCCGCCAGGGCGGTCTCGACCTCCCAGGCCGAAACGTTCTCGCCACGCCTGCGAAGCGAATCCGACAGCCTTCCGAGAAAGTAAAGGTTGCCGTCCGCGCCCAACCGCCCGAGATCGCCGGTATGCAGCCTTCCATCGCGCAACAGCCCGGCGGTCGCTTCCGGCGCGTTCAGGTAGCCGGGCGTGAACAGGCCTGGATGGGCGGTTGTCACGGTGATTTCCCCTTGTGCGCCGGTCGTGACGGGTTCGCCGTTATCGCCCCATAGCGCGACATCGAACCATGGCACCGCCGTGCCGGTCGAACCGACCGTGCCCGAGCGGTTGACCGTGGTGAAGCTGGAGGCTTCGGTCATGCCGTAGACCTCGCGGATCGGGATTGCGAACCGCGCCTCGAAGGCGCGCCAGATTTCCGGCCGGCAGCCGCCGCCAAAGGCGATCTCGACCGGGTGGTCCCGGTCGTCGGCGCGGGGCGGGGCCTTGAGCAGGATTTCGAGTATTCCGCCGAGATAGTGCAGCTTGGTGACGCCCTCGGCGCGCACGGTCGGCCACAGGCCGCTGGCGCTGAAACGTTCGACCATCACCAGCCTTGCGCGGTGGACCAGCGCCATGACAAGCACTTGTGCCCCGCCGATATGATGCAATGGCTCCCACATCAGGAACACATCGCCATCGCTGCAGTCGGAGGCGAGCGCCGTTCCGGCGGCTGACGCAACCAGCATGCGCTCGGTCACCTGCACGCCCTTGGGCGGCCCAGAAGTGCCCGAGGTGAACATGATCGTCCGTACGTCGTCGGGGCGGATCACGGGCAGCCTCGCTTCGCCGGGCTCCGCGTGGGTGTCGAACCGCCAGCCATCGGTCACGACGATTTCGATCGATCCGTCCGGCATGGCGGCCCGCAGGGGCTCGACCGCATCCTGATGGGCGTAGGCGAGAACCGGCCGCGCAACACCAAGCGCATGGGCGAGGGAAGGACCGCGCGCCTGCGGATTGAGGGGAATCCAGAGCGCGCCGGCCATCGCAATGCCGCAAAACAGCGCCGCATGGTTCGGGCCGTTGCCGAGCATGGTCGCGACCGGGTCGCCCGGACTGATCCCGCGACCGACGAGATCGGCGGCAACTGCCCTAGCCTGTCGCGCAACTTCGCCGATGGTGATCTGCCGATCACCCGCAGTCAGGATGATCCGGTCCGGTTCGTCGCGCTCGCAGGCGGCCAGCAACGCGCCGACGGTCGTCTCGAATGGCGGCGAGGCCGCCATGCGTCTGCTATCCATGCTTGATGCCGCCGCGTGCGGCGAGGAAGTCGCGCGTCGCCGCCTGTGGTTCGCCCGCATCGAAGGATTCGCGGTGGTGGCGTTTGGCGGCCGCGACGGCATCGTCCAGCCCGGCCTCGAGAACCTCGAAAAAGCGCCGCTTGATCAGCCGCATCGCCGTCTGGGGCTTCGCGCCGAGCTCCGTTGCGATTTCCAGCGATTTCGCCATGACGTTTTCCCGCTCGACCACGTGATGCAGCACGCCAAATCCGAGGGCTTCGTCGGCGTCCATCAGCCGACCGGTCAGCGTCAGCTCGATCGTGCGCGACAGACCGAGGATCTCACGCATGATCCAGGGGCCGGTGATCGATGCGATACCCGAATTGATCTCCGGCTGGCCCATTCGCACGCCGGGATGACCGACGCGGATGTCGGTCAGAAGTGCGAACTGGAACGCCGACCCGGCCGTTACGCCGTTGATCGCCGCGATGACGGGCTTTTCCAGCGAACGCACCGCGCGATAGAGCGTATGGAATTCCTCGATCCAGATTTCGGCCCGGTCGGAATCGAAATCCGTCGCCTCGTTCAGGTCCTGCCCGGCGCTGAAGGCCCGATCGCCGGCGCCGGTGATGACCACGGCGCGCACCGCGTCTTCGGTGCCTGCATGCTGCAGCGCCGCGACAAGCGCGTCGCGCATCGGCGTATCCCATGCGTTCAGCCGGTCCGGCCGGTTCAGCGTGATGGTCAGCACGCCGTCGGCGAGGGAGGTGAGGATCGATTCGTTATGCATGAAGAAATGCCGTCCCGGTTCATGTCGGAGACGGCAAATCAATCAGATCGTCATGCGGGCGGCAAGCCGCGCGGTTCAGGCGCCGCGCCGCTTCGCCTTGAGCTCGAGCCTGCGCCTGTGGAGGATCGGCTCGGTGTAGCCTGACGGCTGCTTGCGCCCTTCCAGAACGAGCTCGAGCGCCGCCTGGAAGGCGACCGAATCGTCGAAATTCGGCGCCATCGGCTGGTAGTTGGGATCGCCCGCATTCTGCCGGTCGACGACTTCCGCCATCTTCTTCATCGTGTCGGTGATCTGGTGCTCCAGCACGACACCATGGTCCAGCCAATTGGCCATGTGCTGCGAGGAAATGCGCAGCGTTGCGCGGTCTTCCATCAGCCCGACATCGTTGATGTCCGGCACCTTGGAGCAGCCGACGCCCTGGTCGACCCAGCGCACCACATAGCCGAGGATGCCCTGCGCATTGTTGTCGAGTTCGCGCTGGATGTCCTCGCCCGACCAGTTCGGCCGCCGGGCGACCGGCACGGAAAGGATGTCGTCGAGACGAGCGCGTCCGCGAGACCGCAGTTCGGCCTGCACCTCCTTGACGTCGACGGCATGGTAATGCGTCGCGTGCAGCGTCGCTGCTGTCGGTGAGGGCACCCATGCCGTATTGGCGCCGGCCTTGGGGTGACCGATCTTCTGCTCCAGCATCGCGTTCATCAGGTCCGGCATCGCCCACATGCCCTTGCCGATCTGGGCATGGCCGGAAAGCCCGCATTCCAAGCCGATATCGACATTCCAGTTCTCGTAGGCCTGGATCCAGACGGCGGCCTTCATGTCGCCCTTGCGGATCATCGGGCCGAGTTCCATTGACGTGTGGATCTCGTCGCCGGTGCGGTCGAGGAAGCCGGTATTGATGAAGACGACACGCTCTTTGGCGGCGCGGATACACTCCTTGAGGTTCACCGTCGTGCGGCGCTCCTCGTCCATGATGCCCATCTTGATCGTGTTGCGCGCCATGCCGAGGGCGTCCTCGACGCGCGTGAACAGCTCCACCGCGAAGGCGACTTCCTCCGGTCCGTGCATCTTCGGCTTGACGACATACATCGAGCCCGCCGGCGAATTGGCGTGGCGGCCGTCCGGCCCGACATCGTGCAGCGCGATCAGCGCCGTCATCATCGCGTCCATGATGCCCTCCGGCACTTCATGGCCGTCCCGGTCGGTCGCCGCCGGGTTCGTCATCAGGTGGCCGACATTGCGGATCAGCATCAGCGACCGGCCCTTGAGCGAGAAGTCTTCGCCAGCCGGCGAGACATAGTCACGGTCCGGATTCATTGCGCGGGTGATTGTTTTCCCGCCCTTCTCGAAGCGTTCTTCAAGATCGCCCTTCATCAGGCCGAGCCAGTTGCGATAGACCAGCGTCTTGTCTTCCGCATCGACCGCGGCGACGGAATCTTCGCAATCCATGATCGTCGTCAGCGCCGATTCGAGCACGAGGTCGGCGATATGCGCCGTATCGGTCTTGCCGATCGGATGGTTGGCGTCGATGACGATCTCGACATGCAGGCCGTTCTTCACGAGCAGGACCGCGTCGGGCGCGGCGGCGCTGCCGCGATAACCGGCAAATTGCGCCTTGTCCTTCAGCTCGGCCTTAGTGCTGTCTTCCATCTGCAGCTTCAAATCGCCGTTCTCGATTGAGAAGCCGCGGACATCGGTCCAGTCGGTGTAAAGCGGTATGTTCTCGTTGAGGAAGTTGCGCGCCCACGCGATCACCCGCGCGCCGCGTTCCGGATCGTAGCCGCCGCCCTGCGGCAGGTCGCCCATCGCGTCCGTGCCGTAGAGCGCGTCGTAAAGCGACCCCCAGCGCGCATTCGCTGCGTTGAGCGCGAAGCGCGCATTCATGATCGGCACGACGAGCTGCGGCCCGGCAATCTCGGCGATTTCGGGATCGACATTCTCCGTGGTCACTGAGAAGGGCTCGCCTTCCGGAACCAGATAGCCGATCTCTTCCAGGAACGCCTTGTATTCCGGCATCTCGTAGCCGCTCTCGCGGTGGTCGCGGTACCAGGCGTCGAGCTTCTCCTGCAGCGCGTCCCGCTTGGCCAGCAGGTCGCGGTTCTTTGGCGCAAGGTCATGCACGATCGCCGAAAAGGCGGGCCAGAAGTCCTTGGCCTCGACGCCCGTGCCGGGCATCGCCTCGTCGGTGATGAAGTCGTAAAGACCCTTGTCGATCGTCAGACCGTCAATCGTGAGCGTCGCGGCCATGCCATTTCCTCCGGAAAACAAGTGATCCTGCGGCAAAGCACGGAGTTCGATTGACTGTCAACTTGACCAAACTGACAAGCTTTATTTCCAAAAACGAAATAATGGCGTCTGTCTTTTGCGTTTCTGCGGCCGCGCGGGCCAGGTTAAACGCGGCGAAAGGATGACTCGGCGAATGCCGTCCGGAGCCCGAACGGTCCGGTCAGTGCGCGGTCGCGGGCCGGCCGCCCGCTGTTACGGTCACCGATGCGGAGACGAATTGATCACGTCCTTCGATCTCCGCCATCTTCAGGTCGCGCGCGGTCGAAAGCGTGATCTCCCCCGCGCCGGCTTCCAGTGCCTTGGCCGCAGCTATGTCGCCGCACAGGCGCTCGGCGGCATCCAGCGCGGCATCGGCCTCGGAGAAGGCGAGCCCGGCGGCTTCCGCCTGCCCGGCGATTTCGAAACGGCCTTCGACGGGCTGCACGATCTCGGCAGAAACGGTAACGCGCACCTGCCCGACGACGGCGCCGACGGCATTGGCCACGTCGGCATGGTCTGGAATGATCGCCCGTGTCGCCAGCAGGTTGCCCGCACCGGGATAACAGGCGCCGGCGCCCGCGCCGAGGCCGATTATGGGCCGGTCGAGCGTCAGCGCGATTTGCGCGATACCAGGCTTGCGGTCGAGCGCGCGCTGCGCGAGCGGCGAAAGGGCAGTTGCCGCACCATCCAGCCCATCCTCGCAAAGCGCCGTTTCGAGCACGCGCTCGGCCGAGAGCCGGATCAGCCGATCCACGACCCTTCCGCTGATCGTTTCCGGGTCGGGCGCGAGCGGGTTGCCGTAGCCATCCTTCCTGCGCGCGAACAGCGAAGCGCCTTTCCGCGCCGCGTCACCGTTCCAGTGTGTGAAGCGGCCGAGCACATGCTGGGCATCGGACGGCGTGAAGCCGGCGATCAACACCAGCCCGCGCGCGGAAAGCCGGTTCAACGTTGCCAGTTCGGCGGTCGCCTTTAGCAGCCTGTCGAGCGGCTGCGGCGTGTCGGTCAGCCGCGAGTACAAATCGGCTTCTGACCGTGACAACCCGGCGGCCAGACGGTCGGGGACGCCGGCGCGCAGTGCGAAGCGGCCCTCGTTGCGTACCGGGAAGCTCGCCCGCATCTGCCGGTCGAGTTCCGCGACGACGCCCGCACCGTGCTGATGCGCCAGAAGCGACAAGGGCACGAGCCGGCGCGGCCCGAGCCGTATCGCGGGTTTCAATGCGCCGTCATCGATGGAGACCTCACTGTCGCCACCGAGTCCGAAGGTGCGCATCGCCACCGCGTCGACCATGGTCCGGTAGCCCCCGACCGTCGCGCCCTGAGGATCGATGCGCGGCCGGCCTCCGTCGAGGATCGCGATGTCGGTCGTCGTCCCGCCGATATCCGAAACGATGGCATTGTCTTCGCCCGCGAGGTGATTTGCGCCGACGAGGCTCGCCGCGGGCCCGGACAGGATCGTCTCGATCGGACGCGACCGCGCGAAACCGGCCGAGACCAGCGAGCCGTCGCCGCGCACCACCATCAGCGGTGCGCTGAGGCCCGATGCCGCCATCCGTGCCTCGGCGGCATCGATCAGCCGGTCGATCATCGAGATCAACCGCGCATTGAGCACGGTGGTCAGGGCGCGGCGCGGTCCGTCCAGCTTGGCGGTGAGTTCGTGGCTCGCGGTGACCGGCAATCCGGTGCGCGCCCGGATCGCTTCGCACGCCGCGATCTCGTGCTCCGGATTGCGTACGGCGAAATAGCCTGCGACAGCAAAGGCGGAGACCTCGCCGGCAAGGCCATCGATGGCATTTTCCAATGCCATGCGGTCGAACTCGGCGGCCTGACGGCCATGTGCATCATGTCCGCCGGAGATGAAGATCACGGGATCGCCGGACACCGCCTCGCGCAGTCCGGCCTTGTCGAGATCGCTTTCCGAAAAACCGATCATGACGAGCCCAATGCGTCCGCCCTGGCCTTCGACAAGCGCGTTGGTCGCGAGCGTTGTCGAGATCGAGACGAGGCCGATATCGCGCGGCACAACAGCGCTCGCCCCCAGCACGGCGTCCATCGCCTCGCCGAGCCCGATGGACAGGTCGTGCCGCGTGGTCAGCGCTTTTGCTTTCGCGATGACGCCGCGCGTCTCGTCATGGATGACGGCGTCCGTATAGGTGCCGCCCGTATCGATGCCGAGGGAGAGGGTCATCTGTAATGGATCGCGCGCAAGGATCGTTTCGGATGCGCTGCATTACGCATGTCATGAAGTAAGGGCAATGCCCTACCGCCGCACAACCCGCATCGGCAGTCCGTTCTGGGGCTGCACGGTCAGTTTCTGAACCGGCCAGGGATTGAGGCCCGGTGTCGGTTCGAAGCTGAATTCGTTCAGCAGCAAGGCCAGCGCGATCACCGCTTCCTGCAGCGCGAATGTCGCGCCGATGCAGATGCGCGGTCCCGCTCCGAAGGGCAGATACTGGAACCGGTCGATCGTGTCGCGGTTCTCCGGCCAGAAACGCGACGGCACGAAGGCGTTCGGATTGTCCCAATGGAGGCGGTGGCGATGCAGCACCCAGGGCATGACGAGGACGGTCGCGCCCTTCGGAATTTCGATCTGCGTGCCGTCCTTCATGACGAAGGTCTCGCTCTCGATCGGCTCCCGGTTGAGAGACGGCGCGGGCGGATAGAGCCGCATTGCTTCCTCGAAGGCGGCGCGCGTCTTCGGCATCCGGTCCAGCCATTCGACCGGCGGCGGTCCCTCCGCCAGCAAATTGGCGATTTCCTCTTCCACCAGCGCGCGTTCCTGCGGCGCATTGGCGAGGCAGTAGAGCGTCCAGCCGAGCGCTCGCGCGGTCGTCTCGTGCCCCGCTCCGATGAAGGTGATCAGATTGTCCTCGATTTCCGCGGCCGACAGACCGTCCGGGCCCTCGGCCTCGAGCAGCAGCGCGACGAAATCCTCCGGCACGCTGTCCGGGTCGGACTGCATCCGCATACGCCGCTGGTCGATCGTGTCCCGCACGATCTTGCGGAATTTCCCAAGCACGTTCCGGCCGCGCATGCGCTGGAACCGCGGCAGCCATTCCGGCGCCTTGAGAAGGTCGAGGGGGTCCACCTGACCCATCGTCGACAGAAGCCGGTCGACATCGCCAGCAAAATCATCGCCGCCCGTCGCGATTTCGTTCGAAAACAGCGTATCGGACAGGATCTCGAAGGTCAGTTCCGTCATCTCGGCGCTGATATCGTGAACCGCGCCGTCGGTTTCACGATAGCGCGCGAGGAAAGTCTCGGTGCGCGCCTTCATCATGTCGGCGAAGCCGCGGATATGGCGCGGTGTGAAGACCGGTGCCATCGCCTTGCGCGACCGTCTCCATACATCGCCTTCCGCGGTCAAAAGCCCGTCGCGCAGGATCGGCCGCAGGATCAGCTGGCGCACACGCGCCATGCGGTAGTTCTTCGCATTGTCGACGAGGATATGGCGGATCAGTTCCGGGTGGTTCGCGATCAGAACGTGGTCGGCGAGGAACTTCACCGAGATATGCGGCAGCGTGTAGGACGGCTCGCCCCAGATCTCGAGCGGGTTGCGCATCGATGTCCGGATCAGTTCGAGCCGTGTCGGCGGCCGGTTGCGCGGCGTCGGGTGGGGCGGCACGAAAGGTTTTGGTTGAGAATCCATGGTTGTAGTCCTATCGCAATGCAACCCAGAGGGGAAGCGATGCGACGCTCCGCCCGTACCTCATATAGGTTACGGGCGGGGCGCTTTCACGGATTACACGATGCGGAGCTCAATCGCCGACGTCTTCCTCGCGCCTTTTCACCCTGAAGAACCGTCCGAACAGGATCGGCGCGACGAAGCCGAGAATGGCGAATGCCCACAGCGCAATCGATAGCGGTGAGGCGAACAGCGTCGTCCAGTCGCCGTCCGAGATCGTCATCGCGCGGCGCAGGTTCTTCTCCATCTGGTCGCCGAGCAGCACGCCGAGAATAATCGGTACCAGCGGCACGTCGAGCTTGCGCAAGACCCATCCCAGCACGCCGAACCCGACCATGACCATCAGGTCGAATGTCGATCCAGAAATGCCGTAGATACCGACGAATGAGATCATCGCGACCGCCGGCATCAGATATTTCGGCGGGATCAGCAGTACGCGCACGAACAGCGACACCATTGGGATGTTCATCAAAAGCAGCATGACATTGCCGATGAATAGCGCCGCGATCAGGCCCCAGACCACGTCGGGGTTCTGCTGGAACAGCAGCGGTCCCGGCGTGATGTTCAGCGCCAGCAGCATGGCGAGCAGTACCGCGGTGGTGCCGGAACCGGGCACGCCGAGCGCCAGCATCGGCACAAGCGCGCCGCCGGCCGCGGCGTTGTTGCCGGCCTCCGGCGCAGCGACGCCGCGCGGATCGCCCTTGCCGAAAGTGCCGTCCTTGTCGGAGACCTTCTTTTCCAGGGAATAGGCGAGAAATGAACCCAGCGAAGCGCCCGCACCGGGCAGCACACCGGCGATGAAGCCGATCACCGTCGACCGGCTCATCGCGCCCGCGGTTTTCTTGAGCATCGAAAGCGGCGGCGTCACACGTCCGATCTTCATCTTCGAGGCGTCGGCGTCGGCATTGCCACGATGATTTTCGAGGAAGACGAAGATCTCAGAGACCGCGAACAACCCGACGATCGCGACGAGGAAATCGATCCCGTCATAAAGATGGACCTCGCCAAAGGCGAAGCGGGGCACGCCCGTCTGGCCATCGACGCCGATCGTTGCGATACCGAGACCCAGCGCCGCAGCAAAGGCGGCTTTGGCCTGGTTGCGGCTGGCGATACCGCCAAGCGTTGCGAAGGCCAGCGTGAACAAGGCAAAATACTCCGCCGGGCCGAACAGCAGCGCCACCTTGACGAGCTGCGGCGCCAGCACGACGAGGCCCCAGGTCGCGAAAAAGGAGCCGACGAAGGAGGCGATGCCGGACAGGGCGAGCGCCTCGCCGGCCATGCCCTTCTTCGCCATCGGATAGCCGTCCAGCGTGGTCATCATCGCGGGCTCGTCACCGGGGATGTTGAGCAGGATCGACGAAATGCGCCCGCCATACATCGCGCCGTAATAGACGCTGGTCAGCAGAATAAGCGCCGGCGTCGCGGGCAGACCCAGCGTGAAGGCGAGTGGAATGAGGATGGCGACGCCGTTGGAAGGGCCGAGCCCCGGCAATGCGCCCATCACCGTGCCGAGGAAACAACCGAGCAGGGCAAGAAGAAGGTTCTGAAGCGTGAAGGCGACGACGAAACCGTCACCGAGCGAGGAAAGAACGTCCATGGTCTAGAACCCCCAGGGCCCGCGCGCCAGCGACAGGCCGAGAATGAGATGGAAAACGACATAGATACCGATCGCGATAGTGAGTCCGGCAACGATCGAGGCAATGGGATGCGCGCCGAGCCGCCAGGAAAGGAAGGCTGCGGCGACGGTCGTTGAGGCGACGAAGCCTGCTTCCGGCAGGGCCAGCGCATAGGCGATCATCAGCGCCGTCGACACCGCGATTTCAAACAGCCGGCCTGCGGCGGGCCAGTGCGGTGCCGGATCGGGCCTGAGGACGAAGACGAGACTGGCTGCCGCCAGCACGATGGCGATCAGGACGGGAAAGGCCTTCGGGCCAACCGGGTCCTGTATGAAGCTCTCCTGGATCAGTGTCGCCTGCCAGACGTAAAACGCCGACAAGAAAAGCCCGATCACGCCGAATATGCGGTCGCTCATGCCTTCCCCTCCCCTGGGATGAATTCGCCTGGCTCGAAAGGGCATCCGGCGGTTGCGCCGGATGCCAGTATCAAACCGTAAGTCTTTGCTTACTTGATCAGGCCGATCTGCTTCGACAGGTCGCTGATGTTGTCGATCGATTCCTTCACGAAGGCTTCGAACTCGGCGCCGGTCATGTCGAGCGGTGCGAGGCCGTTCGCCGCCATCGCCTGCTTCCACTCGTCGGACGCATAGGTCTTGGCCACAGCGTCGGTCCAGAATGCATAGGCGTCGTCGGACATGCCGCCCGGCGCATAGAAACCGCGCCAGTTGGCGCCGATCACGTCGATGCCCTGTTCCTTTGCGGTCGGGAAGGACGCGAAATCGCCTTCCAGACGCTCCGGCGCGAGAACCGCGATCACGCGGATGTCGCCGGAATCGACGAAGCCCTTGGCTTCGGACGCATCACCCGTAAATGCCTGCACCGAGCCGGCGAGCAACTGCGTGACCGCCTCGCCGCCACCGTCAAAGGCGACATATTTGATGGTGCGGACATCGTCGATGCCGGCCTTGTTTGCGGCGAGCAGAACCTTCAGATGGTCCCAGCCACCCACGGCAGAGCCGCCGGCCACGGAGATCGAGGACGGATCGTTCTTGATCATGTCCATCAATTCGGGAAGCGTCTTGACCTCGGAATCGGCTGCAACCGCGATGATACCGTAGTCGGCACCGACCGCGCCGATCCAGCGCATCTGGTCCATCGTGTTGCCGGGAAAGGCGCCCTGCGCCAGGCGGGTCGCAGTCGCCGAGGACGCAGCGACAATCAGATTGTTTTCGTCATTGCGCTTGTTGGCGACTTCGGCATAGGCCACGCCGCCACCGCCGCCGGCAAGGTTGACCACCTGCATGGTGCCGGGAACCAGCTTCAAGTCCTGCATGGTCTTGCCAACCTGCCGGCAGGTGAAGTCCCAGCCGCCGCCCGGATTGGCCGGGGCAATGCACTCGGTGTTGGACGGCTCGAAAGCGAAGGCCGCGATCGAGGATGCAAGCGTGAACGCGGCCGCGAGGCCGATAAGTTTCTTCATGGTATCTCCTCCAAAGACGCCGCGGCATTGCACGCCGCGGCTGCCGGTCCTAATAGTGCATGAAGCTGTCACTGACCTGTCACGGCGGGAGGAGTGCATGCGCCTGCTTATTGTCGAGGACGCGGAGGACGTCTCCGATGCGATCGCCGAGAACCTGTCGCGGCAGGGTCATGTCTGCGACAAGGCGCGCACGCTCGCGGACGCGCGTCAGTTCCTTGCCGTACAGCCCTTCGACCTGATGGTGCTCGATATCAATCTGCCGGACGGCTCCGGTTACGATTTGCTCAAGGAAATCCGTGCCCGCGGCGAAGCGCTCGCCGTCTTGATGCTCACCGCGCGGCTAGGCGTCGACGATCGTGTCGATGCGCTCGATGCCGGCGCGGACGACTATCTCGTGAAGCCTTTCGACTTTCGCGAACTGGAAGCGCGCCTGCGCGCCGTCGCGCGGCGCAGGCATGGCGAGACCGATGCCATCCTGGAGGCGGGCGACATCTGCTTCAACACCGCGACGCGGCGCGTAACCGTTTCCGGCACGCCGTGCGATCTGACGCGCCGCGAACAATCGCTTCTGGAAATCCTGCTCTCCTCACGAGGACGCGTGATCGCCAAGGAGGAGCTGCATTCGCGCCTCTTCGGGCTCGAGGACGAGGTGGGCCTCAATGCGGTGGAGCTCTATATCGCGCGTCTGCGCAAGAAACTCCCCTCGACCTCGCTGGAAATACGGACCCTGCGCGGGCTCGGCTACCAGGCCTTCGTCGCCGGGCCTGCCCGCCATGCTTGACGTCACCAATGGCGGCCCCGCTTTGCGCACGCGCCGCCGCCCCTCCATCGCCCTGCGCCTCACACTGGCCGTTACCTTCATCCTGCTACTGGCCGCCACGGCCGCGCTCTGGTCCGCGTGGAACTACGGGGTTCAGGCCGCCAACGAAGCCTATGACCGGCTTCTGACCGGCGCGTCACTGCAGATAGCCGAACGCATTAGCGTCGCGGATGGCGAGGTGCTGGTGGATCTGCCATCCTCCGCCTTCGAACTGCTGTCTCTCGCGCGCAACGACCGTGTGTTCTACCGGGTTGTCGGAATGGATGGCGAAACGCTGACCGGCTATCCAGACCTGCCTTTGCCCGAGGAGGCGGAGACCCGGGCGGCGACCGCCTATGAAACGGACTATTCCGGCGAGACGGTGCGCGCCGTCATGACCACGCGCCAGATCGCCGAACGCGGCATGAACGGCAATGTCCGCGTGATCGTCGCCCACACGGTGCAGGAGCGCATCGCGCTTGCCCGCGACATCGCTACCAAGGCGGCGATACTGGTTGGCGCGGCTGCGCTCGCCATCGTGCTGCTGGCATGGTTCGCGGTGCGTTACGCGCTGGCGCCGCTGATCCGCGTCGAGCGTGCGTTGCTGTCGCGCGACCCGAACGACCTGTCGCCCTTCGAGATCGAGACGCCGCGCGAGATCGAGACCGTCGTCGATGCGATCAACCGCTTTACCCGCCGGCTCGACCGTCGCGTCAGCGCCGTGCAGTCCTTCGTCGCCGACGCCGCCCACCAGTTGCGCACGCCCATCACCGCCATTCGCGCCCAGGCGCAGCTGGCTGCGGGCGAGGAATCGCCCGACCGGCTGCGCCGCATCAACAAGCGCATCCTGGACCGGTCGATCGCCGTCGGCCGCCTGGCCGACCAGTTGCTCAGCCATGCCATGGTGACCCATCGCACCGATTCCGAGCCGCGTGAGCGTGTTGACCTTCGCCGTATCGCGATCGAGGCCGAACAGGAGACGCGGCGTTTTGCCGATGCGGCCGCGGAACTGCCTTTGCTGGACCTGCCGGAGGAGGCGGTGACAGTCGCAGGCGACCGGTTTTCACTGCGCGAGGCGGTCAAGAACCTCGCCAACAATGCGCTCGAACATGGCAAGCCGCCGGTCGCCATCCGGGTCGCGGCAGAAGGCGGGCGCGCCATTATTTGCGTGATCGACCATGGGGGCGGGATCGCGCAGGAAGACCGTGCATCCGCGGGAACGCGGTTCCGGCGCAACCGCGCGGCATCCTCCAAGGGCGCAAGTCTCGGGCTCGCCATCGCCCACGAAGTCGCCGTATCGCATGGTGGTGAACTCGCACTGCGCGACATCGAGAATGGCGGTTTCGAGGTTTCGCTCTCCTTGCCGCTTGCGGGAGGCCGCCCATGATCCGCTGGATAGCCCTTGCCGTTGTGCTGCTGGCTTCGGCCATGCCCGCTCGCGCCGACGATTACGAGTTCCCGGCATCCGCCGCGCCGGTGCGTATGCTGGTTGTCGGCTCGACCACCGATATCGGCATCATCCGCCCGGTCATCGAGGCCTATCAGCGGTCCAATCCGTCGGTTGCCATCCGCTATCGCGAGCTCACGACCAACGCGCTTTTCTCCGAGGCACGGGACGCCTGTGCCGGCAAGCGGCCGGCGGACGATGTGGTGTTGTCCTCGGCGATGGATCTTCAGGTCAAGCTGGTCAATGACGGCTGTGCGTCGACGGTTCTCCGTCCCGGGCTTCAGCTCCTGCCGGATTACGCGCGCTGGCGCGATCAATTGTTCGGATTGACCTACGAGCCTTCTGTCATCGTCTACAACCGGCGCGCTGTGGCCGAGTGGGAGGCGCCCGTCGATCATTTCGCGCTGCTCGACCTGCTGCGTCAGCCTGATCGGTTCACGGGTCGCATCGGCACCTACGACATCGAATCCTCCGGTCTCGGCTATCTCTTCGCTACGTTGGACGATCAGCGTTCCTCCACCTGGGGCCGGTTGATCGAGGGTATGGGCCGCAACGAGGTGAAACTCTATTGCTGCACCCAGGAAATCCTCGACCGCGTAGCCGATGGCCGCCTGACCCTCGGCTACAACGTGCTCGGCTCCTATGCGCTGGCCGAGGCGCGCGAGAAGCCCGAACTCGCTGTCATCGTCCCGTCGGACTATACGCTGGTGCTGACCCGTGCCGCCTACGTGCCTGACAATGCCGTCAACAAGGCCGATGCGGGCGCGTTCCTCGAATTCACGCAGGGACCGGAAGGGCGCCGTATACTCAACGAGGAGGCGTTGCTGTTTTCCCCGCTCGACGGCGCGGACTATCTGTTTCGGGAGCTTGGCAGGGCGGGCGGCGAGAGCCGTACGATCCGGCCCATAGCGCTGGGCCCGGCGCTGATGGTCGGCCTCGATCAGATGAAGCGCCGGCTTTTCCTCAAACAATGGCGTGACTCGCTGGGAATCGCCGAAGACTGAAGCCAGCGCGACAGACCGCAAACCGCCGGCACGTGCGGCCGGACAGGAGACCGCATTCTCAATGAGCAAACTTTTCGAGGAACTGGACTATCGCCCGACGCCCATCGGACCGGTAATCCTGCGCAGACGCCATATCCTGTCGCTTGGCGAGGATGTCTTCGAGATCATGCTCGGCGAGGAACACCTCATGTCAAGCCTGTTCACGGCGTCCGAGGTTGCCCTCGCGCGGCTCGGTCTCGCCGAACTGGAAGGTGAGTCCTTTGATGTCGTTGTCGGTGGACTCGGCCTTGGCTACACGGCGGCGGCCGTCCTCGAACACGATAGCGTCGATTCTCTGATCGTCGTCGAGATGCTGGATCCGGTCGTCGATTGGCATGAGCGGACGCTTATTCCGCTCGATCCGCCGCTCGCGGGCGATCCGCGCTGCCGCTTCGTGTGCGATGATTTCTTCGCTCTCGCGTCGTCTCGAAAAGGATTCGATCCCGCTAAGCCCGGACGGCTTTTCCACGCCATCCTCATCGATATCGATCACGCACCGGATCGCCTGCTGAACCGCCGCTCGGGCAGTTTCTATTCGCCGGAAGGCTTCGCTCGCCTGGCCGATCACCTGCATCCCGGCGGGATCATGGGCCTCTGGTCGGACGACCGGCCGGACAGTGCTTTCACGGAATTGCTCGCCTCTGTGTTCGGTGAGGCGCGCGCGGAGCCGGTGACGTTCACCAACCCGCTCCGGCACGACCGGGAGTTCACCCAGACTGTCTATCTCGCCCGCAAGTCCGCCGCGCCGGCCTGACTTGCACTCGGGTTTCGGTGCCCTGTAGACTGGCGGCGAAAGACATTCTGTTTCGAACAATCCGGATCATCACGATGAAGTACCGCAAGCTCGGCCGAACCGGCCTGGATGTGAGCGCGATTTGCCTCGGCACAATGACATGGGGATCGCAGAACACCGAGGCCGAAGGGCACCGGCAAATGGATTACGCCGTCGGCGAAGGCGTCAATTTCTTCGACACGGCCGAACTCTATCCGACGACGCCGGCTTCCGCTGATACTGTCGGCGACACGGAATCGATCATCGGTACCTGGTTTGCCGGGCGCGGCAAGCGCGACGACATCGTTCTCGCCTCGAAGGTTGCCGGTGGTGGCCGGGCCTGGATCGACGATGGCGCGAACCTTTCCGCCGCCAAGGTCCGGCACGCGTGCGAGCGTTCTCTCAAACGCCTGCAAACAGACTATATCGATCTCTATCAAGTGCATTGGCCGGACCGCCAGACCTACCATTTCCGCAAGTCCTGGTTCTGGAAACCCGAGGATCACGACCGGCAGCAGACGCTCGACGTCATCGCCGAAGTGATGGGCGAACTCGATGCGCTGGTGAAGGAAGGCAAGGTGCGCCATGTCGGCCTGTCCAACGAGACGGCCTGGGGCACGATGCAGTACTTGAAACTGTCGGAGCAGAAGGGCTTTCCGCGCATTCAGTCGATCCAGAACGAATACTCGCTCTTGCATCGGCTGTTCGACACGGATCTCGCGGAAGTCGCCGCCCATGAGGATGTCGGTCTTCTCGCCTTTTCGCCGCTGGCCGCCGGCCTGTTGTCGGGAAAGTACCGGACAGGCGAGGTTCCGGAGGGTACTCGGCTTTCGATGCAGCCGGACCTCAACGGCCGCTACCAGGAGCGATCGAAACCGGCGTTGGAAGCCTATCTGGCGGTTGCCGACAGGCACGGGCTCGATCCGGCCCAGATGGCGCTGGCCTTCTGCCTGTCGCGCCCCTTCATGACCGCTGCGATCATCGGCGCGACGTCGATGGAGCAGTTGAAGACCAATATCGGCGCGGTCGATGTCGAGCTCGACGACGCCGTGCTGGACGACATCCTCGAGATCTACCAGCGCCATACGGTTCCGATGTAGGCGATCAGGCCCGTTTTTGCCTGGACTGCAAAGCTGCCGGATCACGTACCGGCAGCGTGGTTCGCAGCAGATCGGTGATCACGGCTGCATCGACTGGCCGGGAGAAAAGGTATCCCTGGCCGAAATCGCAGCCGAGTTCGGCCAGCCTTTCTGCCTGCGCATAGGTTTCGACGCCCTCGGCGACGACATCGAGCCCGGTCTTGCGCGCTATGTCAGCCAGCGCTTCGACGATCGCGGCGCTCGGGACATCGGTCATGAGCTTTTCCACGAAGCTCTTGTCGATCTTGATGACGTCGACCGGAAAATGCAGCAGATGGGTCAGAGATGCGAAGCCGGTGCCAAAATCGTCGAGTGCGACACGGACACCGCGTTTTCGCAGATTGGCCATGGGCTGCGCAACATGGCCTTCCATCAGCACCGTCTCGGTCACTTCCAGCTGCAAGCGATGTGGCGAGAGGCCGGTTCTTTCCAGCGCGGACATCAGCCGTTCCTCGAGATCGTCGGGCCGGAAATCCGCCGTCGCCAGGTTGATCGCGACATGCTCGATCGGCAGGCCTTCGTCGAGCCAGTGGCGCAACTCGTTGAAGGCGAGATCGATCATCTGCGCGGTCAGCCGTGAGGTGTTGCGTGCGTCATCGAACGCCATCTGGAATTCCGATGCCGTCGCGATCCGGCCGTCCGGGCGCCTTATCCGCGCCAGCGCCTCGACACCGGTGATTCGCCCGGTCTCCAGGCTGACCACCGGCTGGTAAAAGGCGATGACCCGGTCCTCGTCCAGTGCTTCCAGCAAATCGCGCGATTCGGCGATACGGCGCAGGATGGTGCTCTTGTGGCTCGGATCGAACTGGACATATCCGCCGCGCCGCATCTGCTTGGCGTGGTAGAGCGCCATGTCCGCGTTCTGGCGAAGCTGTTCGGGCGCGGTTCCGTCGATACCGTTGAGAACGCCGCCGATCGTGACACTGGGCGAAAGCGTTCCGTTCTCTGTCTCGATCGGCTGGGTGACCGCGTCGAGCGCCATATAGGCCTTTTGCCGCAACGAAGCGTGGTCCTTGCATCCCCGGCAAATGATCGCGAATTCGTCGCCGCCAAGGCGGAACGCGTTGTTCTTGCCGGCAAGCGCGGCGAGCCGCTTCGCCACCGAAGCGATTTGCGTGTCGCCGGCGCAATGGCCGAGACTGTCATTCACGATCTTGAGATTGTCGATGTCGATGAGCAACAGGCCGAACGGAGCCGACAACAGCTCCGGATCGAAGAACGCCGTATCGAATGACCGGCGGTTTCCGATTCCGGTCAATTGGTCGCTATAGGCGAGATACTCGTTATGCGCATTGATCTCGGCATATTCGAACGCGATCGCGCACAAATGGACGCAACGCTTGACCAGTTCCTTTTCCGCGTCGTCCGCGCCGCGGTTTTCGCGAAAATAGAAGGCGAAGGTCGCCACTGTGCGACCGTCGCGCGTCTTGATCGGGCTCGACCAGCAGGCTTTGAGCCGGTGCGGCGCGATCAATCCGAGATAAGGCTGCCATTTCGGATCTTTAGCGATATCCGTCGTTTGCACGGGTTCCCCGAAATAGGCGGCGGCGCCGCATGAGCCCACCTCCGGCCCGATGGGCACGCCGTCAAGCGCCTCGGCATAGCTGTCAGGCAGGCTCGGCGCCGCGACCGGTCGGATAAGACCGTTCTCTATGCGCACGATCGTGCAGACGGCATCCGGCGCAATTTGCTCGGCCTCGCGGCAGAGGAGGTCGGCCACGCTGTGGAAGTCGCTGCCTGTCGCGACCGCTTCGAGAATCTTGCCCTGAAAGGCGGAAAGCTTGAGTTGAGCTTCCAGTGTCATCGGCACCTGCCTGTTCGTATCTGCGTCGCAATGCATCATGCGCCCGTTACGATTAGGTTTACTTCAACAGGTATTTCTTCACGAAAATCCCCCACATTTAACTTGAGGTTGCGAAGTCGGGAGGTCGCGTCAACTATGCGAGTGCTGCCAAGATCTCGGGATCTATTTCAGGTGACGGGCCCGATGCCCCGCCGCCGCGATCAGTTCGGTCATCGGCACCTTGCCGTCGGGGCCGAGGAAAAGCCCTTTGACGAAGGCTTGCGCCATCACCTTGTCGCCGCGTTCCATGCGATGCTCGATATAGAGCCACTTTTCATCCCAGCCGATTACTCGCGTTGTCAGGTCGAAGCACTCGAAGACATTGATCGATCGCCGGAATCCGATCCTCGCCGTCGCGATGACCGGATACCATTTGCGCGACCGCATGACCGGCAGGAGCCCCGTGCGCAGGATCAGGTCCAGCCGGCCGAGATCCATGATGGTGAGATAGCGGCCATTGTTCATGTGCAGATTGGTATCGAGATCGTTCGGCCAGCAGCGCAGCGTCACGCGCCCTTCCGCCAGGACGTCCATACGGCCACGCCCCTTTGCGGTCAGGATGACCCAGATAAGGCGAAGGATAAGGTTCATGGCGGCAGTCTCATCGTTCCGAATGGACAGCTCTAACGTTTACGTAAAAGGAAGTCGAGCGTCGCCTAGTCGGGCCGTCGGAAAACCAGCATGTTCACAGTGAAGGTCTGCAGCAGTTCGCCATTCTGGTTGCGGCTCTCGTGGCGAACTGTCGCGAAACCTCGATCCGGTTTCGAGCGCGACGGCTTGACGGCGAGGACTTCGCTGGTCACCCGCAGAACGTCGCCCGGCCGGGTCGGTTGCGGCCATGCTATCTCGCCGCCCGCGCCGATCATCCCGCCGGCGATTTTCGGACCGCTTTCGACGAGCAGTTTCATCGTCAGCGAGGCGACCTGCCAGCCGCTTGCGGCCAGGCCGCGAAAGAACGAATCCTTCGCCGCCTCGTCGTCGGTATGGAAGGGCTGCGGGTCGTATTCCGACGCGAAGCGCCGGATTGTCTCCGTGTCGAGCGGATATTCGCCACGCGCCTCAAATCGCTGCCCGACAAAAAAATCGTCGAGATAGAGTGCGTCCTGCACGTCGGAATTCGTCATGCTTCCCCTCACACATAGACAGGTTTGTCGATCCGTTCTCCCGTCCCGAAAATCCGGAGATACCGCTCGATCTCCGCCGGATCGCCTGTCGCCTTTCTCGGATTGTCCGACAGCTTGACCGCCGGTTTTCCGTTGGCTTCGGTGACCTTGCAGACGAGGGAGATGGCGCGAAGCTGGTCATTGCGGCGCGGCGCGCAATCGACGAAATCATTGGTCAGATTGGTGCCCCAGCCGAAGGCCATGCGCACCTCGCCTTTGAAATGTTCGTGCGTGCTTACGATCGTATCGACATCCAGCCCGTCGGAGAAGATCAGGATTTTCTGTGCCGGGTCACGGCCCTTTTTCCGCCACCAGTCGATGATGCGTTCGCCGCCCTCGACCGGCGGGGCCGAGTCCGGCCGGAAACCGGTCCAGTCGGCCACCCAGTCGGGTGCGTCCTCGAGAAAAGCCGCGGTTCCGAACGTGTCGGGCAGGACGATGCGCAGATTGCCGCCGTAAAGCGCGTTCCAGTCTTCCAGCACCCTGTAATTCGCTTGCGCGATGCCGGCGTCGGTCTCCGCCAGCGCTGCGTAGACCATCGGCAGTTCATGCGCATTGGTGCCTACGGCTTCGAGGTCGTTGTCCATCGCGAGAAGCACGTTCGAGGTGCCGGTGAAAGCGTCGGGAATGCCTTCCTGCAAGGCTTGCACGCACCAGCGCTGCCACAGGAAGGAGTGCCGCCGCCGCGTGCCGAAATCCGAGATCGACAGACCATCGAGCGCCTTCAACCGCTCGACCTTCTCCCACATCTTCGCCTTGGCGCGCGCATAGAGTACGTCGAGTTCGAACGGTCCCATGCCGCGCATCGCCGCGCGCGAACGCAACTCGTTGACGATGGCGAGCGCCGGAATCTCCCACATGGTCGTATGCGTCCAAGGCCCGTGGAAATCGAGTTGGAACTGACCGTCCTTCACCGAGATCTCGTAGTCGGGCAGCTGAAAGTCGGCCAGCCATGCGAGGAACTCCGGCTCGAAGATCTGCTTGCGCCCGTAGAAGGTGTTACCGGCGAGCCAGATATGCTCCTTCTTGGTCAGCCGGACCGACCGTGCGTAATCGAGCTGGTCCCGCAACTCGTCGATGTCGATCTCCTCGGCAAGCCGGATCGACGTCGTTCGGTTGATCAGCGAGAAGGTCGCATTCACATCGGCATGTTGCTTCCAGATCATCTGCAGCATCATCAGCTTGTAGAAATCCGTATCGAGCAACGACCGGACGATCGGATCGAGCTTCCAGGTATGGTCGTGCACACGCCTTGCGATATCGAGAACGCGAAAAACCATGGTGTCGTCCTAGAGAAGATGCACGCCGGCGGCGCGCATCCGCTCGGTCATCGCCGCCAGCGACCCGTCCAGGTCGATCGCGCGGCAGGCCTGCATGACAACCGAAGTCTTGAAGCCGCAGGTCACCGCGTCGAGCGCCGAGAAGCCGACGCAGAAATCCGTCGCCAGCCCGCAAAGCACGACCTCCCCGAACCCCCGCTCTTTCAGGTATCCGGAAAGGCCTGTCGGCGTCTCGTGGTCGTTTTCGAAGAAAGCCGAGTAACTGTCGATCTCCGGTCGGAAACCCTTGCGGATCACGAGTTCCGCTTTCGTCCATTGGAGATCGTCGTGGAATTGCGCGCCTTTTGTCCCTTGCACGCAGTGGTCTGGCCACAGCGTCTGCGGTCCGTAGGAGGCCTCGATGGTCTCGAAGGGCTGTCTGCCCTCGTGCTGTGATGCGAAAGAGGAGTGACCCACCGGGTGCCAGTCCTGCGTCAGGATCACGTGGTCGTGGCTGTCGATCAGGTGGTTGACGAGCGGAACGATCTCGTCTCCGCCGCCGACGGCGAGCGCGCCTCCCGGACAGAAGTCGTTCTGCATGTCGATGACGATCAGCGCCTTGTGCGCCATGGCGGCCTCCCTTTGCCGGTGGCGGTTGCCAAACGAATAGGACACGTACAGGGCAATGAAAAGGCCGCTAAGCGCATCGCCGCCTGAAACCGGCGGCACGATGGCCCACTCCCTCGAATTTGCGTGTTTTCCCGAACGAATTGGTAATGCGGCGGCCCGATAATGCAGCGCAACAAAATTCGCACCGAGATACATGCGCAGCAACCATCCCGATCTCTTTCTTGCCGTCGACACCAATGGACGAGCGGCCCGGTTCCTGTCGACACGCGCGACGATTGCCGCGGCGATCATCGGCCTGTTTCTCGCCGTCGGCGGCGGCACCTGGGCGGTGCTCGCCTCGCATGATCCGGAACGGCGCGGGGCGGCGGCGGTCGAGGAACCGGTTTTCTTCACCAGTTCCGTCAGTCGCGAAAGCAGCCAGGGCTTCGACTTCTACGAGGGAATAGAACCGAGACCGATGGATATATGCCGCGGGCGGCAATTCGAGAACTGCATAATCGACGGCAACACTTTCTGGCTGAATGGCGTGCGCTTCCGCCTCGCCAATGCGGCCGTCCCTCGGGCGGAAGGTCGCTGCATGCGTGAAACGGCGCTCGGCCGCGAGGCCGTCGAGACGCTGAAGCAATTGCTGGATGGCCGCACGATCGAGATCCGCAGCAAGGGCCGCGACAGACAGGCGCGAGTCCTGGCCGTCGTCGAAACGCCCGATGGCGATGTCGGTCGCAATCTCGTCCGCTTCGGCGTCGCGGTTCCATGGAAGGGCCGCGAGGAGCCACGCGAGACCTGGTGCGAGTAGACCTTACCCGGGTTTGCCTTTCTCAAGGAGCGGGCCAACCACCTCGATCCGGTTCGTTCAGACATAACCGTCAAATCCATCCGGTATCTGCCGAAGTTCCGACTCGCTGTCGATGCCGCGTTTCGTGGTCGAATTTAGGTATTCGGCGGCTACGCCCAACAGGCCCGCGCCTCTTCCGGCAACCCCGCCAGAATCCGCTCGAAATCCTCCCCGTTCACATGCCGCCTGAGCACCGACGCGACGGTCCCGAGCGCTGCCTTCGCATCCGCCATGAAGGCGTTGAAGTCGCGCGAGGCGGCAAAAAATTCTCCTGGGGTATCGGCATATGTCCCGTCTAGGCCATGGGCGCATGTCCGGCAATGCCGCGAAGCTGACCCGTCGGCCGCTTGAACGAAAAAGTAAGACCTCGGCCCGCAGGCTCGCATCACGATTCGAACCGGAACGCGTGCCATGGCCACCATCGACGCAAAACGCGGAAACGCCACCTCCCGCTCGCGGTCCAGCAGTCGCCTGCCGTGGCGCACGGCGCTTTTGCTGGTCGCCTGCTTCTCCATTGGCGCGGGCGTTGCGGTGATGCTGCGCCATGTGGACGGTATCGAACTCTCGCGCGTGGGCGCGCTTGTCGACCACATGACCACCAGCGCCTATACGCCTTCCGCACCGCCGGATTTCTCCGCCACGGTAGCGCCGCGCGCCATGCCGATTTGTGGCGTGGGCCGCGGGGTCGATTGCGTGGTCGATGGCGACACGATTTGGCTCGCCGGCGAAAAGATCAGGCTCGTCAATATCGATGCGCCCGAGGTGAAGGGCCGCTGTCGCGCGGAAACGCAGCGCGCTGCTGCCGCCACGCGCGCACTCGCGCGCCTGCTCGACGGCCAGCCGATCCGCATCGTCCGGCAGGGACAGGACCGCTATGGCCGCACACTGGCCGCGATTGCGACATCCGCCGGCGATGCCGGCGCGCTGCTTGTCAGCAACGGCCTCGCCGTCTCGTGGCGCGGCCGCCGCGAGCCGGTGGGAACCTGGTGCGGAGCCTGAAGCGGAACCTTTCGCCAGGCTCGCCGGCTATGGACACACGTTCCATCAAGCCGGGAGACCGCTATGCGCCGCACATCCTTCTTGATCGTCATCGCCGCCACGACCGCTTTGGCCGCCCCGGCCAACGCCCGCTCCACATGCGGCTTCATTGAGGAAATGCAGCCGGGCGAGACGCTTGAACAGCTTGCCGAGCGCTGTGGCACCGAGCCGGGGGAAATCCTGCGCGTCAACGACGCCGATACGGTTGCCGACCTTCCCGAAGGCAAACTGAAAATGCCAGTCTTCGAAGAGGATGCAGTCGATGATTTCCTTGGCAGGGCGCGGATGGCCATGGATGATGCCGGACGGAACATCCGGGATGCGGCCAATTCAGCCGGCAAGACCGTCTCCGACTATCTGGCTGACACGCCGGATTTCAGTCGCGAGATCGCCGAGTTCGGCGATCGCATTGGCTTGCCTGGCGTCGATGCCCAGCCGTCGCGCGGTCCCGAAGTCGACGTCGAGAAAAAGGATGACGGCAAGTTCGAGGTCGAGGCGTCCGGCCTTCCCGGGAACAAGGACGTCAGGATCGGCCTTCGCCGCGGCGACAGCCTGACCATGCTGGATACGGTCGAGACCGACGCTGCCGGCAAGCTTTCGGCCGAAATCGAAGTCCCCGCCAAAACCGTCGAGGCAGGCGGCGACGCGGTCATCGTGGTCGAGACGGCCGACGAGCGCGTGCGGCTCGTCTCGGATGTTCTGGCGCTCGACTAGGGCAAGCCCCTAGTGCAGCACGATCTCGCCGTCCACGCGGCGAAACTCGCCGGGCTTGATCAGCCTTTGGTGCGAGTAGCGCACAGAATGCAGCGGGCCGTCGAGATTGTTCTCCCAGAAATCGAGAAATCCGTACATCTGTGGAAACTCCGGAGCCAGGTCGTAGTCCTGCCAGACATAGGTCTGCAGGATGCCCGGATGGTCCGGCATGCGATAGAGGATATGGGCTGTTGTCAGCCCGTAGCCTTCCAGTTGCAATTCGAAAGCGCTCTTGCCTTGCATTGCCACTCCTTTTCGGACTATTGCACCGAAGAACGCTACGAAAAAATCTGATTCTGTCAATAATATCAGTTTGTTAGCAGCCCATACGGGCGAGTGCTGATTTTTTCTTTCGCTCCTCTTGAATCCGAAAATATCCGAAACCAGATTTCCGGCGCGCGAAGCCGCGATCCGGATCGCGCGCCAGCCGCCGGTTCGAAGGGAACGGCGGCCGGCGGAACTCTCTTCAACATCGTTTGTCCAGGAGGAAAACACGCATGAAGTTCCGTCCATTGCATGACCGCATTCTGGTCCGCCGCATCGAACCCGAGGAAAAGACGGCCGGGGGAATCATCATTCCCGATACAGCCAAGGAAAAGCCGTCCGAGGGCGAGGTTGTCGCTGTGGGCTCCGGCGCGCGCGACGAGAAGGGCGCGATCCAGCCGCTAGACGTTCAGGTTGGCGACCGCATCCTGTTCGGCAAATGGTCCGGCACCGAGATCAAGCTCGAAGGCACGGATTACCTGATCATGAAGGAATCCGACGTCATGGGCGTCATCGAGGCCGAAGCCGCGGCGAAAAAGGCCGCCTGAGCGTAACAAGGGAAAACGAAAATGGCTGCAAAGGAAGTCAAGTTTAACGTCGAAGCGCGCGAGAAGATGCTGCTTGGCGTCGACATTCTCGCCAATGCCGTGAAGGTCACGCTCGGCCCCAAGGGGCGCAATGTCGTGATCGACAAGTCGTTCGGCGCGCCCCGCATCACCAAGGACGGCGTCACCGTCGCCAAGGAAGTCGAACTGGAAGACAAGTTCGAGAACATGGGTGCGCAGATGGTGCGCGAAGTTGCGTCCAAGACCAACGATCTGGCCGGCGACGGCACCACCACCGCGACCGTCCTCGCCCAGGCGATCGTCCGCGAGGGCGCCAAGGCCGTGGCGTCGGGCATGAACCCGATGGACCTCAAGCGCGGTATCGACAAGGCTGTCGACGCCGTCGTCGCCGAACTCAAGGCCAATGCCCGCAAGGTCTCGCAGAACTCGGAGATCGCCCAGGTCGGCACCATCTCCGCCAATGGCGACGCCGAGATCGGCAAGTTCCTCTCCGAGGCTATGGAAAAGGTCGGCAATGAAGGCGTCATCACCGTCGAGGAAGCCAAGACCGCCGAGACCGAGCTCGAAGTCGTCGAAGGCATGCAGTTCGACCGCGGTTACCTGTCGCCCTATTTCGTCACCAACCAGGAGAAGATGCGCGTCGAGCTCGACGACCCCTACATCCTGCTGCACGAAAAGAAGCTCTCCAACCTGCAGGCCATGCTCCCGGTCCTAGAGGCCGTGGTCCAGTCCGGCAAGCCGCTTCTGATCATCGCCGAGGATGTCGAGGGTGAGGCGCTCGCCACGCTCGTCGTCAACAAGCTGCGCGGCGGCCTCAAGATCGCCGCCGTCAAGGCGCCGGGCTTCGGCGACCGCCGCAAGGCCATGCTGCAGGACATCGCCATCCTCACAAACGGCACCTTCATCTCCGAGGATCTCGGCGTGAAGCTCGAGAATGTCACGCTCGACATGCTCGGCAAGGCCAAGAAAGTGGTTATCGAGAAGGAAAACACCACCATCGTCGATGGCGCCGGTGAGAAGTCCGAGATCGAAGGCCGCGTCAACCAGATCAAGGCCCAGATCGAGGAAACCACCTCCGATTACGACCGCGAGAAGCTGCAGGAGCGCCTTGCAAAGCTTGCTGGCGGCGTTGCGGTCATCCGCGTTGGCGGCGCGACCGAAGTCGAGGTGAAGGAGAAGAAGGACCGTGTCGACGACGCCCTGCACGCAACCCGTGCGGCCGTCGAGGAAGGCATCCTGCCGGGTGGCGGCACCGCGCTGATGCGCGCCGTCAAGGCGCTCGAAAGCGTCGAGACCGCGAACCACGACCAGGAAGTCGGCGTGAACATCATCCGCCGCGCAATCGAGGCGCCGATGCGCCAGATCGCCACGAATGCCGGCGCCGAAGGCTCCGTCATCGTCGGCAAGGTCCGCGAGAAGTCCGACTTCTCCTGGGGCTGGAACGCCCAGACCGACGCCTTCGAGGACCTGTTCGCGTCCGGCGTGATCGACCCGCTCAAGGTCGTGCGTACCGCCCTTCAGGACGCAGCCTCCGTCGCCGGCTTGCTGATCACCACCGAGGCCATGGTCGCCGAACTGCCTAAGAAGGAAGCCCCGATGCCGGCCATGCCGGGCGGCGGCATGGACTTCTGATCCGGCCTCAAAGCCTCTGACAGACAATCGACCCGCGGGAACCTTCCCGCGGGTTTTTTGTTGCACTGCGGTAGACTTGCCCTAGCTCAAGGACAAGAATGAGCCTCTCGCGCGCTTTGCGGCGCGGCCACGCCATTACAAACCGCTGCAAGGATCGATGCCGGAAGAGATCGTCGAAACCGCCGAAGAAGCCATAGTCGACACCTATATGCTGGCGTCCCTCTGGGCATGGCCGCTCATACTGCTTGCCGTTGCGATCTTCGTCGGATGGGCCGTCCATGCGCTTCTGTGGCGAGCTCTCGCGCGCATGCTGCGCCGCAGTTCATGGTGGCGGCAGGCGATCGGCCGTGCGCGCAGTCCCGCCCGCCTCGCCATCATTCTGCTCGCTGTTTCGGTGGCGGTCTCCGCCTCCGGCTTGCCGATGGAGTTCAAGGGCGCGGTCTCCAGGACGATCTCGGTCATCATGATCGGGCTGATCGGCTGGACGGCGATCCTGCTGACCAATCTCTTCACCGACCGGTTGATGCGCGGCCATCGCCTTGAAACGGAAGATGGCGAGGACAACGTCCATGGCCGCAAAGTCGTGACGCAGGTCCGCGTGCTGCGTCGAACAGCCAACATCCTGATTTTCATCATCGCCGCCGCCTCCGTGCTTTTGACTTTCGACGGCGTACGCCAATATGGCGTCAGCCTGTTCGCCTCCGCCGGCGTTGCCGGCCTCGCCGTCGGCTTCGCCGCCCGTCCGGTCCTCGCCAACCTGATCGCCGGCGTCCAGATCGCGCTCACCCAGCCAATCCGGCTGGAGGATGTCGTCATCGTCGAGGGCGAGTGGGGCTGGATCGAGGAAATCGGCGCGACCTATGTCGTCGTGCGCATCTGGGACTGGCGGCGCATGGTCGTGCCGCTTTCCTACTTCATCGAGAAGCCGTTCGAGAACTGGACCCGCGAAGGCACCTCGATCATCGGGGCGGTCACCTGGCATGTCGATTACTCGGTGCCGGTGGAGACCCTGCGCGCAAAGCTCATCGAATTCGTGGAGGCTTCGTCGCTCTGGGACGGGCAGGTCGCCAAGATGCACATGACCGATGCGAACGAAAAGACGATCGTTGTGCGCGGCATCATGAGCGCACGCAACTCGATCGCCACATGGGAACTGCGCTGCGAAATCCGCGAGAAGCTCATCGCCTGGCTTCAGGCCGAATATCCGCAGGCCCTGCCGCGCTTCCGCGCCGAGATCTCCCGGTCGGGCGCGGAGGAATATCGCGAAGATCTCCCGGATGGCGCCCGCGCTCCGGTCTCCTAGTTCTTGTCCAGTTGCTTTTCCAGATCCGCGCAATGGTCGCGCGTTTCGCTGCGCTGCGTGAAGCGAATGAAGTCGAAGGGCAGGCCTTGGCCCTCCGTGTCTTCATAGTCGGCGAAGCGCGTAGCGTCCTCCGTTACCTCGAACAATCCGATCGAGACCGTGTCGGCGTTTGGCGCCTTTGTTTGCAGGATGAACGGCACGCCCCAGTCGCTGCGTGCGTGACCCGCACCGGCAATCAGGACCGCACTGTCGCTGCGCCCCGCGTCCAGCATTGCCGTTGCCATGGACAGGTCGCGGGCAAGCTGGACGTCGATCATCGGCGCGATAGCCTCTTCGGGCAGCAGGTCGCAATGGGCGGCCATCAATTCCTCCGCCAGCCGCGCGCCCGTTTCCTCGGGATAGGTGACGTCCGATTCAATGGTAAGAGATTGCTTTCCGATATCGCGGATCACGCTGCGGTCCAGATCGCCGGCGACAAGGGGGAGGCCGAGTTCCAGCGCGACTTCGAAGATCGGGCGGTAGATGGCCCAGTCCGGCCAGCCGCGTTCCGTCCAGCGCAGTTCCGCGCCAAGTGCGTCGAGGTCTGGCGCGGGCGCTGCCATCGCCGCGTCGAGAACCGGTTGCAGGCTTTTCGGAACCATCTCGAACACCACCGCCGGCTCGCGGCCGGCCTCCGCCATGGTGCGGATGATGTCCGCCTGGATCGTGTGATGCACCGAATTGGTGTGGATTTCGCCGACAAGCACGAAATCCGCAGCGACCGCCCGCGCCTCGATATCCGCGTAAGTCGTCTTCGACCCGTCGCCGGTCCATGCGGTGCCGTCCAGGGGATGGCTCCAGGCCGCCGCGTGAAACGCCGTCAAGCAGCCCATTATGACTGCAGCCGAAAGCACGGGGCGTATGGGCATGATCACTCCTATCGTGGTCCTGTCGCGATGCTTGTCGAAGCAATCTGGAAAACAAGTGCCACATGTTCAAGTGGCCGTAACGTCAGCGCTTTTTTCCGAGTTCCTCCGCCAGCATGTCGAAGACGAGGCGCACGCGTCGGCTGGTGTTGAGCTCGCGATGTGTCGTCAGCCAGATCGGAAATTCCATCGGATGGAAATCCGGCAGCACGCGGCGCACGGTCGGTTCACTGTCGCCGATCCGTTCCGGCACGATGCCGATCGCCACGCCGGCTTTGACCAGTTCCCAGTGGACGAGGTGGTTGGCGGTCAACACCGGAAAGTTCGCCGCCGTCAGCGAAAGCCCCATCCGGTTCAACCCGTCCAGCATGACCGATGTCGTGTCGAAGCCGATGAAATCCGCACGCGACAGGTCTTCCGGCGTCGCGGGATTGCCGATCCGTTTCAGGTAGTCGGGCGCGGCGTAGAACCGGGCGAGATCGTCGCCGATCTTCTTCGCGATCAGATCGGGCTGCGTCGGCCGAAAATTGCGGATGGCGATATCCGCCTCGCGCCGCTTCAGGTCGATCGCCGCGTTGGAGGCGACGATTTCGACCTCAATACCCGGCTGCTCCCGTCTCAGCCGCGCCACGACGGGCGGCAGCAGAAAGGCCGAGTAGATCTCGCTTGCAGTTATGCAGATCGATCCCTCGATGGACTGAGCCTGACCGGAGGCGGCGAGCGAAACGAGGCCCGCGGCGTTGCCCATTGCGCGCACATGGTCGAGCAGTTCCAGACCCGCCGGCGTCAGCGTCAGTCCGCGCCCGGCGCGCTCGAACAATACGACGCCGAGTTCGGTTTCCAGCGCGTCGACCTGCCTCCCGAGCGTCGGCTGCGCCATGCCAAGCGCCCGCGCCGCGGCGGACAGCGAACCCTCTTCGGCCGTGACGAGAAACGCCCGGGCCCGGTTCCAGTCGAACTTCACGGAACGCCAATCCATACGATAATGCATACCAGAGCACAGTAATTGGTCAATTTAATATGCGTGAACGCATGGATATATCTGCATCAACGCAATCGATCCTGTTGGAGAAGCCATTATGAAAGCCGTCCTTTACGAGAAATACGGCGATGCCGGAGTCCTGTCCGTTGGCGATGTCGTCCGTCCGGAACCCTGCAAGGGCGAGATTCTGGTCAAGGTCTATTCCGCCGCCGTCACCACCGCCGACTGGCGTCTGCGCGCCTCTGCCTTTCCGGGCGTCATGTGGCTTCCGGGCCGCCTGATGTTCGGCCTTAGCCGCCCGCGCAACCCGATTCTCGGCAATGCTTTTTCCGGCCGCGTCGTCTCGCGCGGATCCGAAGTCGAGCGCTTTCGGCTTGGCGACGCCGTATTCGGCTTCGCGCAGGGAGCCCATGCGGAATATCTCGTCGTCAAGGCCGACGGCGCCGTGGCGCATAAACCGAAAGCGATCACTTACGAAGAGGCGGCAGCCGTGCCCTTTGGTGCGATCTCGGCGCTGGTGTTCCTTCGCGATTTCGCGAAGGTGAAACCCGGCGACAAGGTTCTCGTCAACGGCGCGTCCGGCGCGGTTGGCGTATGGGCGGTCCAGCTTGCCCGCCATCTCGGCGCAAGCGTCACCGGTGTCGCCGGCACCGGCAATCTCGATCTGGTAAAATCGCTCGGCGCGGAAAAGGTCGTCGATTACCGGCGTGAGGATATTGCCGATACCGGCACGGACTTCGATGTGGTGCTCGATCCGGTCGGCAAGCTGCCCTACTCCGTCGCGAAGCGGATGCTGAAGCCCGGCGGGCGCTACGTGCCGCTCGAGTTCAGCGGTCGCGAGATGATCCAGGCGCTGGTCGCGAAGCTGACGGGCGGACCGAAGATCGTGCTCGCGATATCGAACGACAGCCGCGATGATCTCGAATACCTTGCCGGTCTGCTCGACAGGGGCGAAATCCGGGCGGTGGTCGACAGCCGTTTCCCGCTGGGCGACATTACCGACGCGCACCGGCGCGTCGAGACCCGGCATGTGCGCGGCTCAGTGGTGCTGTCGCTTGAAACCCCCGAAGCGGCAGCCGTTGCGGCCTGAGACGGAGGAGATGAGCATGCGTGAACAATCATTCGACGCCGGACGCATCGCGCGAATTGCCGGCCTGCTCTATGTCGTGATCATCCTGGCCGGCATGGGCAGCGAGGTCGCGGTTCGCATCCCCAATATCGTTCCGGGCGATCCGGCCGCCACGGCGGCCAACCTCGTCGAAAACGCCGGTCTTTTTCGCCTGTCCTTCGCCGCCGACATGGCGATGGCGCTGTCGGATGTAGCGCTCGCGGTGCTGTTGTTCTGGCTGTTGCGTCCCGCCGGCAAGGTTCTGTCGCTGATGGCCATGGCCTTCCGGCTGGTTCAGGCTGCTTTGATCGGCGCGAGCCTGCTGTTCCAGCATGCGGCATTGCTGGTCGCCACCGGAGCGCCTGGCTTCGATTCCGGCGATCGCGAGGCGCTTGCCGCCTTCTTCCTCGACATTCATGCCCATGGCTTTGACCTGGGCCTGGTTTTCTTCGGTGTTGCCTGCCTGATTCTAGGAACGCTCGTCTGGCGCTCCGGCTTCCTGCCGCGCTGGCTCGGCGGTCTCGTCTTCGCCGCCGGTCCGGTCTATCTGGCGGGCTCTTTCGCCCGCTTCGTCGCGCCGGAAATCCACGGGCCGCTGCAATTTGCCTATGTGGTGCCGCTGATCGCGGAGACCGCTTTCGCGCTTTGGCTGCTGATCCGCGGTGTCGATACCAGGGTCTGGAAAGCCGGCACCGGCGAATGAAACAAACCGGACGCCGCGCTCCTGAGAGGTAAAACGCCGTGTCTCATCGCTTCAGCTGATATCGGTCCGGCTCCTCGAACAGGTCGAGGACCTTCGTACCCGCCGGCAGGCGCGCGCTGTGTTCCACGCCGGAGGGAATGTTGTAGCTGTCGCCCGGCCGATAGATCCGGGTTTCGCCGCCGATCGTAAGTTCCATCGAACCTTCCAGCACTGTGCCCCACTGGCCCCTATGCGAATGCGGCGGCAGCGAGACGTCCTGATGTATTGTGAAGATGACCATGAGGCCCTTGTCCGACTGGATGGCGTTGGTGGAGACCGTTTCCTCGTCGATGGGCAGGTCGATAGCGTCCAGGGTCTGGATGAAGTCCGGCAGATCCATTGATTGTCCTCCTCTGCGCGCATGCGCCACAAGGCTAGCAGTAAACCTTCCCTTGCGACAGTTTTTGCGCTGATGCCACGCGGGTACTGGACAATCCGCCCGTCTCCGTCCCAGTCTGTCGGGTGCATTCTTGGGAGGAGACGTGATGCTTGGATTGATGCAGGAGTGGCCGCTCGTCTGCCACAAGATCATCGACTATGCGGCGAGACAGCACCCAAATCGGGAGGTCGTCTCGCGCTCGATCGAGGGCCCGATCACACGTTCGACCTGGCGCGAAGTGCGCGCACGATCGCTGAAGGTCGCGCAGCTGCTCGCCCGCGAGGGCTTCCAGCCCGGAGACAGGATCGCCACGCTCGCCTGGAACACCGGTCGGCATCTGGAAGCATGGTTCGGCATCATGGGCATGGGGGGCGTCTACCACACACTCAATCCGCGTCTGTTTCCCGACCAGATCGCGTGGATCATGAATCATGCGTCCGACCGCGCCATCTTCACCGACCTGACCTTCATGCCATTGGTCGAAAAGCTTGCGCCGGCTGTCGAGTCGCTGCGCAAGGTCATCGTTCTCACCGATACAGCCCATATGCCCGAGACCGCGCTGCCCAACGTCGTGTCCTATGAGGAATGGCTGACCGAAGCCGATGGCGATTTCGAATGGGCCGATGTCGGCGAGGAGGCCGCCTGCGGCATGTGCTACACCTCGGGCACGACCGGCGATCCGAAGGGTGTGCTCTATTCGCACCGGTCCAACGTGCTGCACGCCATGATGGCCTGCATGCCCGACGCAATGGGCATTGGCGCACGGGATGTCGTCCTGCCTGTCGTGCCAATGTTTCATGCCAACGCATGGGGGCTTGGCCAGTCCGGCCCGATGATCGGCGCCAAGATGGTGATGCCCGGCGGCAAGATGGACGGCGAATCCATCTACGAACTTCTCGACACCGAAAAGGTCACTTTCACCGCCGCCGTGCCTACGGTCTGGCTGATGCTGTTGCAATATCTCGAGCAGACGGGCAACAAGCTGCCGCATCTCGAGAAGGTCGTCATCGGCGGGTCGGCGTGCCCGCGCGCCATGACGGAGGCCTTCGAAAAGGTCTATGGCGTCGAGGTCATTCACGCGTGGGGGATGACCGAGATGAGCCCGCTCGGCAGCCTGTGCACCATGAAGCCGGAATATGCCGCCCTCACGGGGGACGATCTCTTCGACATCAAGCAGAAACAGGGCGCCGCGCCGTTCGGCGTCGAAATGAAGATCACCGATGACGATGACGCGGAACTGCCGTGGGACGGCAAGACCTTCGGCCGGCTGAAGGTACGCGGTCCGGCGGTCGCCGCCTCCTATTACGGCGGCGATGGAGCCGATCAGTTCGATGCGGCCGGCTGGTTTGACACGGGCGATGTCGCCCATATCGACGAGAACGGCTACATGCAGATCACCGACCGCTCGAAGGACGTCATCAAGTCGGGCGGAGAGTGGATTTCCTCGATCGACCTGGAAAATCTCGCTGTCGGCCATCCCGATGTCGCGGAAGCCGCGGTCATCGGACTGCCCCACGAGAAATGGGGAGAGCGTCCGCTCCTGATCGTTGTCGCCCGTGAAGGCCGCACGCCATCGGGAAGCGACATTCTCTCTTTCATGGAAGGCAAGGTCGCCTCGTGGTGGATGCCCGACGATGTCACCTTCGTCGATGAGATCCCGCACACCGCGACCGGCAAGATCAAGAAGACGGCGCTGCGCGAACAGTTCGAGGGCTACAAGCTCCCAGGCTAGGGTGCGGCCGCCGTTATCGCGGTGCGGGTATGTCCGTGCTTGCGTGATTTCGCGGGGCTGGGAAACGCCTGCATTGGATGATGCCGACGCTGGCGCAAGCCTTTCGCGTCGGGCCTCGTTCCGGGCCGCTACATTGGCATTTCCCCCTGAAAACCCTATATGTTTCAGGTATTAGGCGCGTCTGATTCGGGGCATCGTCCCGCTTCGCGCGACGCGCGCTTGAAAGAACCGGACCACATGAGCGAAACGCCTGAAATTCCTGAAGAAATCATCGTCGAGTCCAATGAGTACGGCGCCGGCTCGATCAAGGTCCTCAAGGGCCTCGACGCGGTGCGCAAGCGCCCCGGCATGTATATCGGCGATACTGATGACGGGTCTGGCCTGCATCACATGGTCTACGAGGTTGTGGACAACGCCATCGATGAGGCCTTGGCCGGCCATGCCGATCTCGTCACCGTCACCCTCAATGCCGACGGGTCTGTGACCGTCACCGACAACGGCCGCGGCATCCCGGTCGATTTGCATCCGGAAGAAGGCGTCTCTGCAGCCGAGGTCATCATGACCCAGCTTCACGCAGGCGGTAAGTTCGACCAGAACTCCTACAAGGTCTCCGGCGGCCTGCACGGCGTCGGCGTCTCGGTCGTCAACGCGCTCTCCGTCTCGCTGAAGCTGAAGATCGGCCGCAAGGGCAAGTTCCACGAGATGAGCTTCACCCACGGCGTCGCCGACGCCCCGCTGGCGGTCACCGGCGATGCGGGCGACTATACGGGAACGGAAGTCTCCTTCACCCCGTCGCAGGAAACCTTCACCAATGTGGAGTTCTCCTACGAAACGCTGGAGCACCGCCTGCGCGAGCTCGCCTTCCTGAATTCCGGCGTCCGCATCAAGCTCACCGACAACCGCCATGCCGATGAGCGTCAGACCGAATTGTTCTACGAGGGCGGGTTGATCGAGTTCGTCCGCTATCTCGATCGTGCCAAGAAACCGCTCATCGAGCTGCCGGTGCACATCACTGGCGAGAAGGACGGCATCACTGTCGAGGTCGCGCTGTGGTGGAACGATTCGTACCACGAGAACGTGCTCTGCTTCACCAACAACATCCCGCAGCGTGACGGCGGCACTCACATGGCCGGCTTCCGCGGCGCGCTGACGCGCCAGGTCACCGGCTACGCCGAGAAATCGGGCCTGACCAAGAAAGAAAAGGTCTCGCTCACCGGCGACGACACCCGCGAGGGGCTGACCTGCGTCCTCTCCGTCAAGGTGCCGGATCCGAAATTCTCCTCCCAGACCAAGGACAAGCTGGTCTCGTCGGAGGTCCGCCCCGTGGTCGAGAGCCTCGTCAACGAGCATCTGGCCGAATGGCTGGAGGAGCACCCCGCCGAGGCGAAGATCCTGGTCGGCAAGGTGGTCGAGGCCGCCGCAGCCCGCGAAGCAGCTCGCAAGGCGCGCGAACTGACGCGCCGCAAGGGCGTGCTCGATATCACCTCGCTGCCCGGAAAGCTCGCCGACTGCCAGGAAAAGGATCCTGCCAAATCCGAGATCTTCATCGTCGAGGGTGACTCCGCCGGCGGCTCCGCCAAGGGCGGCCGCTCGCGCAAGAACCAGGCGATCCTGCCGCTGCGCGGCAAGATCCTGAATGTCGAGCGTGCCCGCTTCGACCGGATGCTATCCTCCGACCAGGTCGGCACGCTGATCACCGCGCTTGGAACCGGCATCGGCAAGGACGAGTTCGACGCCGACAAGGCGCGCTATCACAAGATCATCATCATGACGGACGCCGATGTCGACGGCGCCCATATCCGCACCCTGCTGCTCACCTTCTTCTTCCGCCAGATGCCGGAGCTGATCGAGCGCGGCTATCTCTACATAGCGCAGCCGCCGCTCTACAAGGTGACGCGCGGCAAGCAGAGCCAGTACCTCAAGAACGAGCAGGCGATGGAGGACTACCTCATCGACCTGTCGGTCGATGGCACCGCGCTGGAACTCTCCAATGGCGAGGTCCGAACCGGCCAGGATTTGCGCGCCGTCATCTCGACCGCGCTGCAGATGCGCACCGTGCTGTCCGGCCTGCATTCGCGCTATGATCGCTCGGTCGTCGAGCAGGCCACCATCGCCGGCGCCATGGATGTTGCCGTGCTAGCCGATCCGGGCCGCGCCGCCACCACCGCGCAGGAAGTCGCTGTCCGTCTCGACATGATCTCCGAAGAGACCGAGCGCGGCTGGACCGGCCGCGTCAACCCGTCGAATGACGGCACCGGCGGCTATGTCTTCGAGCGCACCGTTCGCGGCGTGAAGGAGGTGATGATCCTCGACGCCGCCCTGATCGGCTCGGCCGACGCCCGCGCGCTCAATTCGCTCGTCCCGAAACTACGCGAGGTCTATGCCGAACCGCCGGTCCTGCGCCGCAAGGAGGTCGCCGACACGATCGCCGGCCCGATCGCCCTGATCGACCTTGTCTTCGCGTTCGGCCGCAAGGGTCTCACCTCCCAGCGCTACAAGGGCCTTGGCGAAATGGATGCCGAGCAATTGTGGGAAACGACGCTCGACCCGGAAGCCCGCTCGCTTTTGCAGGTCAAGATTCCCGATGCGACCGACGCCGATTCTCTGTTCTCCCGCCTGATGGGCGACGAGGTGGAGCCGCGCAAGAACTTCATCCAGGACAACGCCCTGTCCGTGGCGAACCTGGATATCTAGTGCAATTCAGATTTGGATTGAAACATCAGAATCGGAACGCGCGTTCGAGCCAAAGGCGAGAGGCCGCGCGTTTTGATTCTATTGCAATCTGAAATGCACTTGGTGCTCGCGCTACCGCAGGAAAAAATGCCAATAGGCAAAGGCCAGTCCGAGTACCTGCATGCCGACGACGACATAGAGCGCGGCCACGAAGGGCTGTTTGCGGGTCTTATGACGGAACAGGGCACGTCCTGCGAAGGCTCCCGGAGTTCCGCCCAGAAGCGCGACTAGCAAAAGTGTCGACTCTCGCACGCGCCATCCGCCCAGGCGCGCCTGCCGCTTGTCCCATCCGAACATTGCGAAGGCGAGGATATTCATTGCGAGGAGCGCAAGGAGGATCTGAAGCAGCATATGTCGCGGGTCCGTTGTGAACCTGTCGGAATATGGGTCGGAATGACTTCGACGTCGTTAACTGCCGCGCCTGGCCCCTTCATTGCCGGGTGCCCGGCAAGCGCCGGGGCGAGGTGCTTGAACTGCCCCGGCATGTTCTTGTGAATGAACAGGGTATTCCCTGGGGCGAACACTCGTCGAGCGCGAATTCGTCAGCATCCAGTTCCCATATATCAAGCGCCAAGCCACCTCCCGGCTCAGCCGGGCTTCACCATGCGCGTCATCACGTCGGACTTCAGGACGAAGCGCTGGTAGAGCGCGCCGAGCACGTGCAGCGCGACAAGCGCGAGCAGGATGATCCGCATCACCTCGTGGCCTTCCGCCGCCGCTTCGACGCGGCCGAACCATGCCGCCATGGCGGAGACCGGCATCAGGATCAGCAACGCATAGAGCCCGAGATGGGTCGCGCCGGCGGCAAGTTTCAGGATGGCGGGCTCGTGTTCCGGTGGCGGCGGTGCGCCTCGTTTCAGGCGAAGCGCGATGCGCCACAGCGCAAGCGCGAGCACGAGGATGCCGCCGAAGACGTGGCTGGCGACAAGCGGGTCGAAGGCAATTTCCTGGCCGCGTTCGACTGCGTGCCAGGCTTCGGAGATGCTGTCGTGCAGGACGTATTGCAGGACGATCACGATGAACACGATCCAGTGCAGTCGGATCTGTGTGGCGGAAAAACCGGTGGGCGCAGACATGCGGGCCTCCATTTGCGTGTGTAACCCCTCAAGGCCATCCTAGCCGAAGCCGATTTATATTGCATGCTATATGAATGCGACGCTGCGCCGCATCACAGAAAAATTACAATGCAATCCGTACGCGGGCACGTTCGTTGGTCTCATCGAAGGAAACTGGAGCGTCCCATGACCGAGCGCGGACAGAAAGCCGTCGGCATGCGCGACCCGGCCCGCTTTATGGCTTTTGGCGTACCGGCCCGGAAAATGACGGGCGCGGCATGATCACTGCGGATAAAGACCAGCCTATTCCGTCGCGCCGCCTTCGATGGGCAGGGGATGGAAACAGGCGTGGCTTTGCAAGCCTTCGTCGATCAGCGTCGGCTGGCGGTCGCGGCATGTCGCATCGGCGCGCCAACAGCGCGGATTGAACGCGCAGCCCTTCGGCGGGTCGAGCGGCGAGGGCAACTCACCCTCCAGCCGGATGCGGTTTTTCTCGTGAAACGGGTCGGCCACCGGCGTCGCCGACAACAGCGCGGCGGTGTAGGGGTGACGGGGATTATTGAATACCTCTTCTGACGGGCCCGTCTCGACCGGCTTGCCGAGATACATCACCATGATCTCGTCGGCGAGGTGACGCACGACGGAGAGATCGTGGCTGATGAACAGGTAGGCGAGCCCCAACTCGGCCTGCAGATCCATCAGGATGTTGAGCACCTGCGCCTGGATCGACACGTCGAGCGCCGAAACCGGTTCGTCGAGCACGAGAATCTTCGGGTTCAGCATCAGCGCCCGGGCGATCGCGATGCGCTGGCGCTGGCCGCCGGAAAACATGTGCGGATAGCGTTCGTAATGCTCCGCGCGCAGCCCGACCCGCTCCATCATGTTGATCGCCTTGGCGCGCCGTGTCGCGGCATTGTCGCTCGTGTTGATCACCAGCGGTTCTTCCAGGATCGCGCCGATCTTCTGGCGTGGATTGAGCGAGCCATAGGGGTTCTGGAAGACGATCTGCATCTTGCGCCGCAATTCGGCGGTCGATTGTGTCACCGGCTGGCCGTCGATCTTCAGGAGGCCGCCGGTCGGTTCCTCGATCATGGTGACGAGACGCGCCAGCGTCGATTTTCCGCAGCCCGACTCGCCGACCACCGCAAGCGTCCGGCCCGCCTCCAGGCTGAACGAGACTCCGTCAAGCGCCTTCACGAGACCCTTCTCGCCGAAAAACCCGCCTCCAACATCGTAGTGGCGCCTCAAGTCCTGCGCTTCGACGACGATTTCGCCAGTGCGCGGACGGCGTTTGTTCGCTGTCGCGGGTGCGTTCATGGGGCCGCCTCCGCGGATTCGGGATACCCGGTCGGCTGGCCGTCCTTGAGCGGATAGTTGCACAGTGCGAAGCCGAACTCCGCATCCTGGCGCACCGCCTCGCGCGTGCAGCGCTCGGTTGCGTATTGGCAGCGCGGCGAGAACAGGCAGCCCGCCGGCCGGTCGCCCTGACCGGGCACGACACCCGGAATCGATGGCAGCCGCCCGTGCCGCGTGGCCCTTTCCGGCAGAGCTGAAAGCAGCGCCTGCGTGTAGGGATGATGCGGGTCGCTGAACAGCGCACGCACGTTCTGCTGCTCCACCTTCTGGCCGGCATACTGCACTTGCACCCGCTCGGCCGTCTCGGCCACGACGCCCATGTCGTGGGTAATCAGGATCAGCCCCATGCCGTGGCTCTCCTGCAGGCCGACCAGCAGGTCGAGAATCTGCGCCTGGATGGTAACGTCGAGCGCTGTGGTCGGTTCGTCGGCGATGAGCAGCTTGGGATCGCAGGCGAGCGCCATGGCGATCATTACGCGCTGGCTCATGCCGCCGGAGAGTTGGTGCGGGAACTGGTTAAGCCGCTTTTCGGGGGCGGGGATGCCGACGAGGTTCAACAGTTCGATGGCGCGCTCGCGCCGCTCGGCCCGGCCCATGCCGAGATGGATACGCAGGCTCTCGCCGATCTGGAAACCGACCGTGAAACACGGGTTGAGGCTCGACATCGGTTCCTGGAAGATCATGGCGATGTCCTTGCCGATGATCTTGCGCCGTTCCTTCGCGCCGAGCTGGAGCATGTCACGGCCATCGAAGCGCATCGCGTCGGCCGTCACCGTCGCGGTCCATGGCAAAAGGCCCATCAACGCCAGCATGGCAACCGACTTGCCTGAGCCGCTCTCGCCCACGATCGACAGGATCTCGCCCCGATCGCATGTCAGCGACACCCCGTCCACCGCCTTGAACGGGCCGGAGGAGGTCTTGAAGCTGACCGTCAGGTTTTCGATTTCGAGAAGCGCCATGACGTCAGCTCTGCTTGAGTTTCGGATCGAGCGCGTCGCGCAGCCCGTCACCCATCAGGTTGATGGCGAGCACCGTCGTCAGGATGGCGAGGCCGGGGAAGGTGACCACCCACCAAGCACGCAGGATGAATTCGCGCGCTTCGGCGAGCATCGTGCCCCATTCCGGCGTCGGCGGCTGCGCGCCCACGCCGAGAAAGCCGAGCGCGGCAGCATCCAGAATGGCGTTGGAGAAGGCAAGCGTTCCTTGGACGATCAGCGGCGCGAGGCAGTTCGGCAGGATGGTGACGAACATCAGACGGAGCTTGCCCGCGCCGGCCACCCGCGCCGAAATGACATATTCGCGTTCCCGCTCGGACAGCACGGCCGCACGCGTCAGTCGTACGAAATGCGGTTGCAGGATCAGCGCGATGGCGATCATGGCATTGGTGAGGCCGGGACCGAGGATCGCGACCAAGACCAGCGCCAGCAACAAGGACGGGAAGGCGAGGATCACGTCCATGACGCGCATGATCGCGGTGTCGATCCAGCCGCGGAAGAACCCCGCGATAAGCCCGACGAACACGCCGACGGAGACCGACAGCGCCACCACCACGACGCCGATGAAGAGCGAGAACCGCGCTCCGAAGATCAGCCGCGAGAAAATATCGCGACCAACCGCGTCGGTGCCAAGCGGATAGGACCACGAACCGCCATCCATCCAAGCCGGCGGAAGTATGAGCGCCTGCCGGTTCTGCAGGCTCGGCGAATGCGGCGCGATGATCGGCGCGAAGACGGCGAGAAAGACAATGATCGAGAAGACGACAAGGCCGATCACGGCGCCCTTGTTCTGACTGAAATAATACCAGAATTCCGACAGCATGGCCCGGCGCATGGCCCATGCGCTGACGGGGCGGCCCTGCTGGCCGTCGATTTCCGTTTTCTGCGCTTCGATATGGGTCACGGGACTACCTTCTGATCCGCGGATTGATGAAGCCGTAGAGCACGTCCACGGCGAGATTGACGATCATGATGACGCTGGCGATCAGCAGAAGACCGCCCTGCACGACCGCGTAGTCACGCTTGCCGACGGAATCGATCATCCATTTGCCGATGCCCGGCCACGAGAAGATCGTTTCGGTCAGGATCGCGCCAGTCATGAGGACGCCGACTTGCAGGCCGATCGTTGTGACGACGGGAATGAGCGCATTGCGCAGCGCATGCAGGCCAATGATGCGTTTCGGGGCCAGCCCCTTGGATTTCGCCGTCCGCACGTAGTCCTCGCCGAGCACTTCCAGCATCGCCGAGCGCGTCTGCCGTGCGATGACCGCCAGCGGGATCGTCGCCAGCACGATTGTAGGCAGGATCAGATGGCTGACCGCCGACTTGAAGGCGCCGGCCTGGCCGGAGAGCAGGCTGTCGATCAGCATGAAGCCGGTCACAGGTTCGAAGAAGAAGAGCAGCGAGATGCGCCCGGAAACCGGAGTCCATCCGAGGAAACCGGAGAAGAAGATTATAAGCAGCAGGCCCCACCAGAAGATCGGCATCGAATAGCCGGTCAGCGCGACGCCCATGATCGACTGGTCGAACCAGGAGCCGCGTTTGACGGCGGCGAAGACACCGGCGGGGATGCCGATGGCGACTGCCAGGATGATGGCGCAAAGCGCCAGTTCCAACGTCGCCGGAAACAGCGTGAAGAATTCCTGCAGAACAGGGCGTTTCGTGACGAGCGACGTGCCGAGATCGCCCTGCAGAATACCCGCGACATAGTCGAGATACTGGACGATGACCGGTCGGTCGAAACCGTAGACGGCCTGAAGCTGTTCATAGCGTTCCGGCGTGATGCCCCGTTCGCCGGCGAGCAGCAGGATGGGATCGCCGGGCAACAGCCGGATGAACGCGAAGGCCACGATCGAGACGCCGATGAATGTCGGTATCACCAGCGCAAGCCGATAAAGAAAAAATCGAAGCATGGCGGTGGGCTCTGCCTGATTTATAAGGGCCGATCAAACGGCCGAATTCGCCGGGTGCGGCGAGAAAACGCCGCCCGGCACAGGGCCGGGCGACGCGATTTCGGATTACTCGGCGAGATCGACGCCTTCGAAGTTGTGGCCACCAAGCGGGTCCATCTTGTAGCCGGTGACGTTCGAACGCATCGGCATGTGGACAACCGAGTGGGCGATGGTCGCCCACGGCGCCTCGCGCTTGAAGACGACCTGGGCCTCCTCGTAGAGCGCTGTGCGCTCTTCCTGGGTGCCGGTCTTCGCCTTCATGATCAGGTCGTTGAACTCCTCATTGCACCACTGGGCGCGATTGGCGCCGCCGACGCCGTCGCAGCCGAGCAGCACTGCGAGGAAGTTGTCCGGATCGCCGTTATCGCCGGTCCAGCCGAGAAGCACCGCGCCGTCGCGGTCTTCAGCTTTCGAGCGCTCAAGATACTCACCCCATTCATAGGAGACGATCTCGACCTCGACGCCGATCTTGGAGAAGTCCTCCTGGATCACCTCGGCCATGCGGCGCGCGTTCGGGTTGTACGGACGCTGCACCGGCATCGCCCAGACCTTCATCGACAAGTCGGTGACGCCTGCTTCCTCAAGCATCGCCATTGCGGCATCCGGATCGTACGGATCGTCCTCGATGGAGTCGTTGTAGGACCACATCGTCGGCGGGATCGGGTTCTTGGCCGCCTGGCCGGCGCCCTGGAAGACCGTGTCCAGGATCGCCTGCTTGTTGATGGCCATGTTCAGGGCCTTGCGCACCTTGGCGTTGTCGAACGGTGCGACCTTGGTGTTGTAGGCGAGATAGCCGACATTCAGGCCTTCCTGCTCCATCACCGTGATGTCTTCATTGTCCTTCAGCGACTGCACGTCGGCCGGGTTCGGATACGGCATCACGTGGCACTCGCCCGCCAAAAGCTTCTGCTGACGCACCGCGTTGTCCGTGGTGATGGCGAAGACCAGATCGTCGATCGGCTGTTTGCCGGCATAATAGTCGGGGAACGCCTTGTAGCGGATGACCGCGTCAGGCTGGTAGGCCACGAACTGGAACGGGCCGGTGCCGACGGGCTTCTGGTTCAGGTCGGACTTGGTGTCGGACTCGATGAGGCTGTCGGCATATTCCTTGGAGACGATCGAGGCGAAGTCCATGGCGAGGTTCGCGACGAACGGCGCTTCCGGCCGGGTAAGCACGAATTTGACCGTCATGTCATCGACCTTCTCGATCGACGAGATCAGGTCAGGCATCGACATCGCGTTGAAATATTCCCAGCTCGCGCCTTCGACATAGGAGAAATATGGGTTCTCCTCGTCCATCTGGCGCTCGAAGGTGAAGATGATGTCGTCGGCGTTCATGTCGCGCGTCGGCGTGAAGAAGTCCGTCGTATGGAACTTGACGCCCGGACGCAGCTTGAAGGTGAACTCCAGGCCGTCGTCGGAGACTTCCCAGCTTTCCGCGAGGTCCGGAACAACATTGGTCGTACCCGGCTCGAACTGGACGAGACCGCTATAGACCGGCTTGGAAGAGGCGTCGAAGGTCGTGCCGGCCGTGTAGAGCGCGGTGTCGAAACCCTCCGGCGAACCTTCGGAACAATAGACCAGCGTCTTTGCGCTGGCGGCGGATGCCAGACCCGATGCGAGAATTGTCGCAGCGAGTAGCGAAGTTAGTTTTCTGATTTTCATGATTGCTCCCGTTTACAAACTCTAACGTTTCAGAAGACGGTTCCGCGCGGCTGGCGGAACGGCAGTCTGCATCTCTCCCGATGCGGAAGAGGGGAGCAAAGCCCGAAAGAAGGGCGATTGCAATACGCCGTTTTTGATTTCTTTTCCAATCGATCAAAATTCGGCGTGAGCATGTTCATGCATCTGGTGCAGAAAGGTCGGATTGGACGCCGTCGGTCTCTGCGCTCGGCCTCCGCGCGATCTTATCCCAATACGGCGCGTTTCAACTCTTCGCCGGCGAAGGCGCGTTGCCCTTCGCCGGAAAACGCCGCCTTCACCAAAGCGATGATACGGTCGTTGGCCGGTGTCGCAACGCCTGTCTTGCGACCGAGTGCCGCGATCTCGCCATTCAGCCAGTCGATCTCCGGCTGCCGCCCGCGCTCCAGGTCGAGAAGCATGGACGCCTTGGCGTTTTCATCGACATCCAGCATGCCGCGCGCGACACGGAGAAACAGCCAGTTCGGCAGGGTCAGGATCGGCGCCAGCAGGTTGGGCGGCGCCTTGCCGGCCTTCGCCGGAATGATGCCGGCGGCCTTGAAAACGGTCAGCGCTTCCCGGATCAGCGCGGCCATCACCAAACGGTAGGGGCGGATCGCAAGCTGCCGCTTCAGCGGCATGCCGGAGAGCGTGTTGACGGCGTTGTTGAGATTGTAGAGCAGCTTGCCCCACTGCACGGATTCGATCTCCGCCGAAACCGCCGACGGGATGCCCGCCGTGTCGAATGCCTCGACGAGAGCTTGTGCGCCCCCGCCTTCGCCGATCACGATTTCTCCGCTGGTCGCACAATGAAACCGGTTCGTACCGATTTCGGCCACGTTGAAGCCGACCATGCCTGCGAGAACGTTGCGGGGCGCAAGGCACTCGGCCAGCACGGCGGGATTGGATATGCCGTTCTGCAGGCTGACGATCAACGCGTCGGGCCTGGCGAGCGGTGCAAGGGTTTCCGCGGCACTGCGTGTTGCGATGCTCTTCACGCAGACGAGAATGACGTCGCAATCGGCGAGCGCCGACACGTCCTGCGAAAAGACGAAGCTGCCGTTCGCGGCGAAGTGTTCCGTGCCGTCATAGCGCGTTATCAGGATGCCATCCGCAAGCCGGTCGCCCATCGCGGCACGGCCCACGAGAACAGGCATATGACCGGCGGCCGCCAGCGCGCCGCCGACATGACAGCCGACCGACCCCGACCCCATTATCCCGATCTTCATGTTCCAGGCTCCGTTCGCGCATGCCGGATTACAGTGGCGATACGCCCGCTTTCGTCAAGTCCGTCGGCCCGAAGCCCGCATAGGCGGCAACTGCGCCAATTTTTCCCTTCACCTGCGTCGCCGAAAGCGGTAGGTGACGCATAGGCCAAACCGTACGATCCCGGAGTAATTCATGACCGAGAAAACCTTCCTCCCCAAAGTGGTGACGGTGTTCGGCGGGTCCGGGTTTGTCGGCAGACACGTGGTCCGCGCCCTTGCCAAGAATGGCTACAGAGTGCGCGTCGCCGTGCGCCGTCCGGATCTCGCCCTTCACCTTCAGCCGCTCGGCGACGTCGGACAGATTACCGCCGTGCAGGCCAATCTGCGCCATCGCTGGTCGATCGAGCGTGCGCTGGAGGGCTCGGACGCGGCCATCAATCTCGTCGGTATTCTGTTTGAAAGCGGACGGCAGAGTTTCGCCGCAGTCCAGGATTTCGGCGCGCGCGCCGTCGCCGAGGCATGCGCGGAGGCCGGCGTTCCGCTCGTTCACATGTCGGCCATAGGCGCCGATCCGAAAAGCGCGTCCGACTACGGCCGCAGCAAGGCCGCCGGCGAGGCCGCCGTTCTCTCCGCGCTGGGGGACAAGGCGGTCATCATGCGTCCGTCGATCGTGTTCGGGCCGGAAGACGGCTTCTTCAACAAGTTCGCCGACTTGGCGCGTTTCCTGCCGGCCCTGTCGCTGATCGGCGGCGGCGAGACGAAGTTCCAGCCGGTCTATGTCGGCGACGTCGCCGATGCCTTCGTGCGCGCTGTCGATGGTTCGCTTGAAGGGGGCAAGGTTTACGAACTGGGTGGCCCGGAAGTCGTAACCTTCCGCGAATGCATGCAGGAAATCCTCAAGATCACCCGGCGCAAGCGGCTCCTTGTCGACATCCCGTGGTGGCTGGCCCGGATCCAGGGGCGCATCTTCGGCATGCTGCCCAAGCCGTTGCTGACCGTCGATCAGGTGGAACTGCTCAAGTCCGACAATGTCGTCTCTGACGAAGCGGAGACCGAGGGACGCTCGTTTGCCGGCATCGGCATTCGCCCGACGACGATGGATGCGATCCTGCCGACTTATCTCTGGCGCTACCGCGAGACCGGCCAGTTCACCAAGCCGGCCGCGCCTTCTGAAACGGGCGGCGCTGCCTGAATTTGGACGCCGTCCATTTGCTGCCCGAGGCGATTTCCGGTTCGGCCGCGGCGATCCTGATCGCCGCCAGTATCTTTACGTCAGCGACATCCGCCGTTTTCGGCCTTGGCGGCGGCGTCATGATGCTCGTGTTGATGAGCCTCTTCATGCCGGTCGCCGCGCTGATCCCGGTACATGGCGTCGTTCAGCTGGGCTCAAATCTCGGCCGCGCCTTTCATTTGCGCCGCTTCGCGGTACCTTCGATGATCATCCCCTTTGCGGCAGGTGGCGTGATCGGTGCGCTGACTGGCGGCGCTGTTGTGACCGATCTGCCGGAAGCGCTGCTCAAGACGATCCTCGCGGTGTTCATTCTCGTGATCACCTGGGTGAAACTGCCGCCATTGCCGTTGGTAAAATCTCCGCCCGTCTTCGCGATCGGCGGTGCGGTGACGACGGCTCTGACGATGTTTCTCGGCGCGACCGGTCCGCTGATCACGGCGCTGATGGCAAAGGCCTTCGAAACCCGCCATCAGGTCGTCGCGAATGCGGCGGTCGCCATGACGATCCAGCACCTTCTGAAGGTGGTGGCGTTCGGCATTCTCGGCTTCGGTCTCGCACCGTGGCTGCCGCTGGCCGGCGCGATGATTGTGTCCGGCTATGCGGGAACGATGATCGGCGCCCGGCTTCTCGACACGATGGATGAGGCGCGGTTTCGATTGTGGTTTCGAATCGGCGTGACCATTCTCGCGGTCGAACTTCTGCGTCGCGCCCTCTTCTGACGATTAGCCGACCAGATAAAGCCCGATCAGCCCCGCCGTGCCGACGAGGATGCGCCACAGGGCGAAAAGCCGGAAGCCATGCCGCGACACATAGTCGAGCAGGTATTTCACCACGAAGACGCCCGCGATGAAGGCGGTGATGAAGCCCGCGCCGATGATGATTGCGTCGTCGAAGGACAGGACGTTGCGGTTTTTGAAGAGATCGAGCGCGAAGGCGCCGGTCATGGTGGGCATGGCGAGGAAGAACGAGAACTCGGCCGCCGAACGCTTGTCGGTCCCCATCAGCAGCGCGCCTGCGATGGTCGCGCCCGAGCGGGACGTGCCGGGGATCATCGCCAAACACTGGCAAAGCCCGATCTTGAAGCACAGGCCGAGCGGGTATTCCGTGACGTCGGTATAGCGCGGCTTCAGCGGCAGGCGGTCGATCCACAACAGGATGAACCCGCCGACGATCAGCACGATACAGATCAAGAGCGGCGTCTCGAACAGCACCGTCTTGATGAAGTCATGCGCGAGCGCGCCGATCACGGCCGCCGGAAGGAAGGCGAGCAGGATACCGCCGACGAAATGTTGCGTCTTGCGGTCCGAGGGCAGCGCAACCGCCATTTGCCAGAGCCGCGTGAAGTAGACGGTCAGGATAGCCAGGATCGCGCCGAGCTGGATCAGCACCTCGAATGTTTTCCCGGTTGATTCGAAGCCGAGGAAATGGCCGGCCAGCAGCAGATGCGCTGTCGAGGAGACGGGGATGAACTCCGTCAGCCCCTCGAGGATGCCGAGAAGAAGTGCTTCGACGATCGTCTGGTCAGCCATGGGTGTTATCCGGTTTCCGCCCGCCGGGCGGCGGTACTTTCGCGCGGCATACACGAAAACCGGATCGGATTACCAGCCCATCAGCCCTGCTTCGTTCTCACGCGATAGGCCAGCCGGTCGGCCCATTCAGGATGCTTGTCGAACTGCGCCGCCGCGAAGGGGCAGATCGGGATGATCTTACGCCCTTCGCGTTGCGCATCCGCCATCAGCGCCTCGAGCAGCCGCAGGCCGGTGCCCGTGCCGCGAAACGCGTCCGGAACCTCCGTATGGTCGATGATGAGCTGGTCCGTGCCGGTCAATCGGTAGCTCATTTCCGCGATCGTGTCGGCCGGTCCGCGAACGAGGTAGCGTCCCTTGCCTTCGGCGTCCTCTTCGCGGTCCACCGGAAGCGAACGGATATCGGTAAGGCTCGCGCGGATCTGCGTCATGAATTCGCCAATGGCATCGACCTCGACCTGCGCGATTTCGTGGCCGCCCGGATGCCACACGCTCTTCACCGTCGCGCCGCGCGATTCGAGCCCGTCGATCAATTGCCCCGTCGCATCGGGCGGGCAGATCGGATCGCTGCCTCCGGCCGTGACGAGGACTTGCCGTCCGGCAAGCTGCTCGCCTGCGGTGATGTCCCACGGGATCAGCGGATGCATCAACACGGCGTGGTTGACGATTTCCGGGGCTTCCAGCATGACCGAGGAGAGAATATTGGCGCCGTTCGAGTAGCCGAGACCGACGACGCGCGACGGTTTCAGCCGCTCGACCTGCGCGGCGAGGAAGGCTTCCATCGCCCGCGTACGCTCGGCGAGGTCGGCCATGTCGTAGACCCCTTCGCCCGTGCGCTTGAAGTAACGCAATGCGCCGTTCTCCGAGACGTCCCCGCGCGGCGCGACGACGATCGCCTCGGGAAAATGCGCTTCCCCGTAGTCGAGGAACTGCATCTCGTCTCCGCCGGTGCCGTGAAACACGAACAGGACCGGATTGCCGGGCCGGTAATCCGGACCGGGCTTTTCCGCGAAGTGATATGGGTTGTCCGGCATTGGTCTTGTCCTGTGCGTCTCGCGGGGTCGATTCCTGTGGTGTCTATATAGGGCGATGGCGCGGCTACGATCCAGCCGCAGGAGCCGCGATTGGCGCGATCTGGAACATGAGGGGATGAAATGGCGGGGCACGGTTACGAAAGCGGACGGCTCGATCTCCCGTTCGTCGGGATCGATCTTGTCGAGGTTGCGCCGGACCATGAACAGACAGGGTCTACGACGGCGCTTGACGCCCAACTCCTGCTCAATGTGATCGGCCGCGTCCTGCATAACCGCTCCTAAAGCGGCAATGCGCTAGTGTCCTTCAGCGTTTCGAGCGCGATCGACGTCTTCACATTCTGCACCGCTTCATGTGGCAGCAGCATCTCGTTGACGAAATCCGACAGGCCGCGAAGGTCTTTGGTGACGACCTTCAGGATGTAGTCCATCTCGCCGGTCAGCGAATGCGCCTCCTGCACTTCCGGCAGGCGTGCCATGAGGTCGGCAAACCGCGCCGCATTGTTGCGGTTGTGGGTCGATAGCGTCACCGTAATGAAATTGACCAGCCCGAATCCCGTCTTCTCGCGATCGATCCGTGCGTGATAGCCGGCGATGAACCCTTCTCGTTCGAGCCGGGCGCGCCGCCTTGAGCACTGCGATGGCGACAGGTTGATGCGCTCTGCCAGATCGTTGTTCGTCAGCCGCGCGTCTTCCTGTAGCGCCGCAAGGATTTTGCGGTCCTGCATGTCCAGTTCGTTATCCATGACGCCGTTTCCTCATTCAATGCACAAAACATGCATCATGATGGATTTCGGCGCGTCAGAATGCAAGCACCTTGCAGCATAGCTGCGCTATTCTGACGCATATCAGGCATGGAGGAACATGATGGGACCTTTCCCGCACGACGCCCCGAAAGCGGAAATATCGACCGACAACCCAGCCGGCACAGACGGCTTCGAATTCGTCGAGTTCGCCCATCCGGATCCGGAGGAACTCGAAACCCTGTTTGCGCGCATGGGTTATGTGCCGGTCGCGCGCCACAGGTCGAAGGCGATAACGGTCTGGCGGCAGGGCGATATCAATTACATCGTCAATGCCGAGCCCGGCTCGCATGCCATGCGTTTCGTCGAGGAGCATGGCCCCTGCGCGCCGTCCATGGCGTGGCGCGTCGTCGATGCGAAACACGCTTTCGACCACGCGGTCTCGAAGGGCGCGACACCCTATGAAGGTGACGACAAGGCGCTCGACGTGCCGGCCATCGTCGGGATCGGCGGTTCACTGCTTTATTTCGTAGACCGCTACGGCGACAAGGGATCGGCCTATGACGCCGAATTCGAGTGGATCGGCGAGCGCGATCCGAAGCCGCAAGGTGTTGGCTTCTACTATCTCGATCACCTGACCCACAATGTCTATCGCGGCAACATGGACAAGTGGTGGGCCTTCTACCGCGAGCTGTTCGGTTTCGAGCAGATCCACTTCTTCGATATCGAGGGCAAGCTGACCGGTCTCGTCAGCCGGGCCATCACCTCGCCCTGCGGCAAGATTCGCATTCCGCTCAACGAATCGACGGACGACAAGTCGCAGATCGAGAGCTACCTGAAGAAATATCGCGGCGAAGGCATCCAGCACATCGCGGTCGGCACGGAGCACATCTATGACGCGACCGACGCGCTGGCCGAAAACGGTCTCGCCTTCATGCCCGACCCGCCCGAGACCTACTATGCGATGAGCCACGACCGCGTTCACGGCCATGAAGAGCCGGTCGAGCGGATGAAGACCCACGGCATCCTGATCGATGGCGAAGGCGTCGTCGGTGGCGGCGAGACGAAGATCCTGTTGCAGATCTTCTCCAAGACCGTGATCGGCCCGATCTTCTTCGAGTTCATCCAGCGCAAGGGCGACAATGGCTTCGGCGAGGGCAATTTCCGCGCCCTGTTCGAATCGATCGAGCGCGAGCAGATCGAATCGGGCGAACTGGCGATGGACGCGGCGGAATAGGGAGGGAAAGGCGGCGGCTTCGGCCGCCGCTTTTATGCCGCCAGCGGTGTCGTGCCCCGCGAGCGCAGGAAAATGGTTCCGATGATCGCGATGTTGAGCAGGTTGAAGGCGATCCCGTTCAGGAATGCCGCCTGGTAGCTTCCGGTCAGATCGTAGATCCACCCCGACATCCAGCCGCCGAGCGCCATCCCGAAGATCGTCGCCATGATGACGAACCCGACGCGAGCGCCGGCTTCCTTCGCCGGCAGATAGTCGCGCACGATGAGCGCATAGCTCGGCACGATGCCGCCCTGTGAAAGACCGAAGATCAGGCTGACGACATAGAGCGATACCAGCCCGTCATAGGGCAGATAGAGGAACAGGCCGATACATTGCAGCGTCGAGCCGATCAGCAATGTGCGCACGCCGCCGAGCTTGTCGGCCACAAGGCCGGACACTAGCCTCGACACGACACCGCCCATCAGCATCAACGACAGCATTTCCGCCCCGGCGACCGGCCCGTAGCCGAGATCGACGCACAGTGAAACGAGGTGCACTTGCGGCATCGACATCGCGACACAGCAGCCGATTCCGGCAAGACCCAGCATCCATTGCAGCGTACGCGGTGAAAAAGGTGCCGTTTGCAGGACTTCCGGTGCTGCTGCGATGCCGTCCCGGCTGACGGAAGCGACCGGGCTTCTGCGCTGCAACAGCAGCGCGAGCGGAATGAGCGTGACGACGATCGCGATGGCGAGCGTGACATAGGATGTGCGCCAGCCCGCCTCGTGCGGGAGCGAGCGAAGCAGGACCGGCCAGACGACGCCGGAAAGGTAGTTACCGCTAGCCGCGATAGCGACCGCGATACCGCGCCGGCGGCGGAACCAGTGCGAGATATCGGCGATCAGTGGCCCGAAGCCGGCAGCAGTTCCAAGCCCGATCAGCATCTGCGCCGCCGACAGCAACTGGATCGACGGGCTCGCCGCCGCCAGGGTGTAGCCTGCGCCCAGTGTCAGCGCGGATCCGATGAGCGTCAGCGTGATGCCGAAGCGGTCGACCGCCCTGCCGAGAACGAGGCTGCCGAACGCAAAGCCCACCATGGTGAGCGTGTAAGGCATCGAGGCGATGCCCTGTCGATGGCAAACTCCGCCTGCACTTCCGGCATGACCACGACGATGGACCACATGCCGACATTGCCGATCGTGGCGATCAGCAGCGTGACGGCGAGGCGCTTCCAGGAATAGGAGCTGTCGAGGACGGGCGAGGCGTGCATGCGCGCGACGCTATTGCCGGGTGTTCGGTTTGTCTAACGCTTCTTTCGCGCGGCCGTCAGAATCCCGTCTTGCGGGCGACGTTCTTCATGATCGCCAGCAGGGCGAGGCTGAGAAAGGCCCCGCTGACCACCAGCATGGCCTGCATCGACGTGGTCGGAATCGGAAGATGGACATAACGCGTGGCATGGAAACCGAGAAAGCCGCCGGCAATCAGGATCAGCGTGTTCAGGAAGACGCCGAAACCGTCATCTTCCAGAACGCCATTCATGGCGAAGCCCACGAAATAGGCGCCGGCCGAGCCGATCAGGGCGAGAAACAGAAACATTGCCATGTCAGGATTTGAAATCATGCCCGACCTCACGCAATTGTTCGAGATCGGGCGATTGTCGCAAGGTTTCGTGAACAGCCGGTTTCCGGCAGCGGAATCGAATCGACGAATTCCGGTCAGGACTCGTTGACGGGATCGTGTGTGCCGGGGCCGTTGCCCTATTGCTTGTGTTCCCAGACCTGCGTGAAGCTCAGATCGGTAAAGGCGAGAGCGTCGCGCGCGGCGGCGTCGCAGCCGAGCGCCTTCACGTTGCGCCGCATTTCCTTTTGCCATTCCGGCGCGATCGCCATGGCGGCGGCGCGATCGCCGGGGCTCAGATGACTTCCGAGCGTGGCGTTGAGATAGACGAAATAGGAGGGGCAGGCTTCTTCTATCGCGGATGTGTAACCGTGAAAAATGGCGAAACGCACCGCTTCGCTCTCGTCCGCCCAGGCCGAAATGGCTGTGGCGGCAATCATCGCCGTCAACGTCAGTCGAATGAACATGGTTCTTGCAAATCCGGTCGTCGGAAAATCGCCCCGGTCCAGTTAATGCAATCGCCCGGCGCTGTCCATTCAGGTCCCGGCGCTTGTCACAATCGATTGGTGCCGGTGCCTAACCGGCATCCGGCGGGCCGCCATAAGGGTCCCATGCGCCGGCGACGAGATAGCCGCAATCGACCGGCAATGTGACGCCGGTGATCGCTGATGCCAGGTCCGAGGCGAGGAACGCGATGGCGTTGGCGACTTCCTGCGGTTCGACCAGCCGCCCGGTGGCGCTTGTCGCGGCGAACCCATCCGCGGAACCATAGCCCACGGCAAAAGCGATATCGGTGGCGGGCGTCCGCGTGAAGCCCGGCGCGACGGCGTTGACCCGCACGCCGTTCCGCGCCCATTCCGCTGCGAGGCCTTCGGTCAGGTTGATGACGGCCGCCTTGGAAGGGCCATAGGCGCGCAGTGGACTTGCTCTCAGCCCGGTCACCGATGAGACATTGACGATCGCGCCGTGTCCGCGCTCGGCCATGCGCAGGCCGGCATGCCGGCAGCACAGATAGGTGCCGCGCAGATTGGTGGAGATGACCTTGTCCCATTCCTTGTCGCGCGCCTGGGCGACGGGAAGGGGCCGCTCCAGAACGCCGGCGGAATTCACCAGCACATCGACTGCGCCAAGATCGTCCTCGACCTGCGCGAAGGCGGTCTCGATCGAAGCGCGGTCGGTGACATCGACCGGCTGGTATTCGAGGCCCTCCTGCGACGGATCGAGCGTCGCGCGGTCGAGCACGGCGACCCGTGCGCCACAGGCGCGCATAAGCTGCGCCGCGGCCAGCCCGATACCGCTTGCCCCGCCTGTCACAACTGCTATTTTCCCCGTAAGGTCGATTGGAACCAATTCGCCACCAGCTTCAACGTCGACGCGCCGACACAGTCTCATAGTTACATGTCCTCAACTCCGTCAACGTCGCCCTCAACGGCTTCGCAACCTGCCGCCGTCGTTACCGGGGCGTCGTCCGGCATCGGCAAAGAACTTGCCCGGCTCGCCGCGAGCGAGCATGGCGCGATCCTTCTCGTCGCGCGGTCTTCCGATTTGCTGACGGAATTGGCGACGGAACTCGAACCTCTCTGCGATGCCGTCGCGTGGCTGTCTGCCGATCTCGCCGACAGCGATGCGGGCGACCGGATCGAGGCCGCGCTCGCAGAACGCGGCTGGCACTGCGACGTGCTGATCGAGGCGGCCGGCATCGGTTTCGTCGGCCCGGCATGGGAGACCGACCGTGCAGATCAGGTCGCCACGGTCGATATCAATATCCGCGCGCTGACCGACCTTGCACTGCGCTTCCTGCCCGGCATGGTGAAAAGGCGCAGCGGCGGTCTTCTTCTCGTTGGGTCGATCTCCGGCTTCTTTCCGGGCCCGAACATGGCCGTCTATTACGCGTCGAAAGCCTATATCCGATCTCTGTCGCTGGCGCTGCATGCGGAGACGCGGCAGGCCGGCGTGACGGTGACATGCCTCGCGCCGGGATTCGTCACGACGCCCTTTCTGGGACTGTCCGGCTTGCGCCCGACCCGCATGCGCAAACTGCTCCCGCGAATCACGCCTGAGCAGGCCGCCCGCGCCGGGTGGCGGGCATTTCGGGCCGGTCGCTCCATCGTCGTGCCGGATACGACGACCAGGCTTGTCGTTTCCGTCATGAGGATGCTACCCGGAAACCTCGCTACTCGCCTGATCCGGCGGCTGCAATCCTGACCACGGCCGGCCGGTGAATGCCGCGCTTTTGACCGAACCGGAGAGATCGATGCGTGGCCGCTATGTGAGTCTTTCCCCTGCGCGGCGCCTGGTTTCCGATTACATGTGGTTCTCGCGCGATCTGCCGCTCGTCACAGTCGAAAGGCGGGTCAGCGTTCCCGAACTCGTCGCGGCACGCGCTGCGGCCTCCGAGCGTCCCGCTTGGGCGGCGGTCTTCATCAAAGCCTTCGCGATGGTTTGCGCCGAGGATCCGCGCCTGCGCCGCGCCTATGTGAAACTCCCGTGGCCGATGTTCTTCGAATATGAGCGTCCTGTGGCCTCGCTCGTCCTGGAACGCGAATATGGAGGCGAGGACACGTTGCTGACCGGCGTGCTGAGGGCGCCGGAGACGCTCGACGTCATGGATATCACCCGGCGCGTGAAAAAGCTGGCGCAAGCGCCGGTCAACGAGATCCGCGGTTTCGATCGCATGCTGCGCATTTCGCGCCTGCCGCGACCGTTGCGTCGACTGGTCTGGTGGCTCGGTCTCAATATTGCCCGCCAGCGCGCCAATTATTTCGGGACGTTCCTGATCACTTCGCTGATGAGCGAAGGCGGCATCAGCAAGCGCATTCTTGCCCCGATGCCGGTCATTCTGACCTATGGCATTTTCGACGAGGACGGCTGCATCGAGCTGCGCCTGACCTTCGATCACCGCGTTATCGACGGCCGCGCGGCCGTGACCGCCCTGGCGCGGCTGGAAGAGATGCTTCGCGGCCCGGTCACCGACGAGATAACCACCGGGGCCGCGCAAGCTTGACGCGCGGGACGGCGGCCGCCTTGTCCTGTTAGCCGGAAAGACTTCCCCGCCGGGGTCGATCGCCGGATCGCTTGACAATTTCGAGCCATATGTGAAACCCTTTCAAGTAACCGAATGGTTACAATTCGTGCGGCGGCGGAGGGTTCGGATGTCCGGGAGAGAGTTCGACTACATCATTGCGGGCGGTGGCTCGTCGGGATGTGTCCTTGCCGCGCGTCTCAGCGAGGATCCCGCAATCAACGTGTTGCTCGTGGAAGCGGGCGGAAGGGATCGCAACCCGCTCTTCCATATGCCCGCCGGCTTTGCGCTGATGACCAAGGGCATCGCGTCATGGGGCTGGTCGACGGTCCCGCAGAAGGGCCTTGGCGGTCGCTCGCTCTGGTATACGCAGGCCAAGGTTATTGGCGGCGGGTCCTCCATCAATGCGCAGATCTACACGCGCGGAAACCGCCGCGACTACGACGCCTGGGCGCAGGATCACGGCTGCGATGGCTGGAGCTACCGCGAGGTTCTGCCCTATTTCAAGCGCGCGGAAGGCAACGAGCGGTTCCTGAACGACTATCACGGCGCGGACGGGCCGCTCGGCGTCTCTATGCCCCGCGGCGCATTGCCGATCTGCGACGCCTTCATCCGCGCCGCGCAGGAGTGGGGCATGCCCTACAATCCCGATTTCAACGGTCGGGATCAGGAGGGCTGCGGTTACTACCAGTTGACCCAGCGCGATGCGCGCCGGTCTTCCGCCGCGCGCGCCTTCCTCAAACCGGCAGAAAACCGTAGCAACCTCACGGTGCTCGCTGGAACGGAAGTTCGTCGCATCATGGTGGAGAGCGGCCGGGTCACCGGGATCGAGGTCGCGGCACGTGGCGCAACCGTTCACTACACCGCGTCTAGGGAAGTGGTGCTGACCGCCGGCGCGATCGGTTCGCCGCGTCTCCTGATGCTGTCGGGAATCGGGCCCGCCGACCACCTGCGCGAAACCGGAATCGATGTCGTCCATGATCTGTCCGGCGTGGGCTCGAACCTACAGGATCATGTCGATCTTTGCACGATCTCCGAATGCACGGGGCGGCATACCTATGACGGCGTCGACAGGCCGGACCGGGCGGCGCTCGCCGGTCTGCAATACATCCTGACCCGCACGGGCCCGGTGACCGCCTCGCTCTTCGAGACGGGTGCGTTCTGGTATGGCGATCTGGACGCGGAGACGCCCGACCTGCAGTTTCATCTCGGCCAGGGTTCGGGAATCGAGGCGGGCATCGTGAAGATCGAAGGCGCCGGCGTGACCCTGAATTCCACCTATCTCCGCCCGGATTCGCGCGGCACGGTGCGGCTGGCCTCCGCCGATCCCGCGGATGCGCCGCTGATCGATCCGAATTTCTGGGACGATCCGCACGATCGCGAGATGGGATTGCGCGGGCTTGAAATCGCGCGCGAGCTCATGAGCCAGCCCGCGCTCAAGGGCTTCGTTCGCCACGAAGCCTTGCCGGGTGCCGGCGCAAGCGAGCAGCAAGTCCTCGACTACGCGATGAGCATTGCCAAGACCGACCATCACCCGGTCGGCACCTGCAGGATGGGGCATGACGCGTTGGCCGTGGTGGATCCGGACTTGAAGGTTCATGGCCTTGCGGGACTCAGGATCTGCGATGCCTCGATCATGCCCAAGATCAACTCCTCCAATACCAACGCACCCACGATCATGATCGCCGAGAAGGCGTCGGACATGATCCTCGGTCGGCCTTCTCTGCCAGCGGTCGAATTCAGCGACACGAACCGTCGAGACATGCGCGAACCGGCCTGACCGATTTTCACGGGTGAAGAGTATTTGCGGCCGATCAGGTCACCAAACGGCACCTGAATCGTTTCGGCAGACAGGGGAGAGATACCCGTGGATGCCCCCTGCACTGCATCGCATCGGATTGACCGTTTCGGACAACGCGCGCGATGCAAAGCATAAATGACGTCGCGGCAATCTGGATGACCGAAGAAGTGGCCGCTGGCCGCGCAGTCTGTTAGCAATCGAGGCTCCTTGCGAGTTACGGGGCGCTCATGCAGTTTCTGGTCGTTGCCGATATCCACTACGCGCTGAAGCAGTATGACTGGCTTCTCGAAGTGGCCCCGCATTACGAAGCGGTGGTCATCGCCGGCGACCTGCTCGAAGTGTCGTCGATGGTCGATCGCCGGGCCCAGATCGTCGTATTACGGACCTATCTGCGCAGTCTTGCCGAGAAGGCACGGATCATCGTCTGTTCAGGCAATCACGATCTTGACGGCGAACGCGAAGACGGCGAACGCGTCGCGGACTGGATGCTTGACCTCGGCGATCTGGGTGTCGTCTCGGACGGCGAATCCGTCACGATTTCCGGCGTCCGGTTCTCGTCCTTCCCGTGGTGGGACGGCGAACAGACGAAGAAGCAGGTCCTGTCGCAACTCGAGGCGGATGCGGAACTGTCCCATGACCACTGGGTCTGGGTCTATCATGCGCCGCCGGCCGACAAGCGGGTCAGCTGGGGTGGCCAGCGCCATTTCGGAGACCCGGATCTGGTTGGCTGGATCGAGCGGTTCCATCCAGACCTTGTCCTTGGCGGCCATGTCCATCAGTCGCCCTTCATACCCGACGGGTCTTGGGTCGACCGTGTCGGCGAGACATGGGTGTTCAACACCGGTCAGCAGCCGGGCGAGCGGCCGACCATCATCGCTTTCGATCTCGATCGCAAGGAATCGGTCTGGCTGTCCATGATGGGGGGTCAGGCGCAATCGCTGGCCGAGCCGTTACCTGAACCGGCCCGGCTGATGGAACTGCCCGGCTGGATTACAATCTAGGATCGTCGGACCGCGTCTCGCGGTTGGAAGCGACCTTGCGTTGCTGGTTCATCAGCGCGCCGAGAACCTGGTCGACCATGCCGAAATGGTCTTTCCTGTCGTCGAACTGCACCTTCAGGTCGGCGAGATAGGTCGTCGCGTCATGCAGGCGCTGCGCGAGAAGTCGCGCTGCATGGATCGCCAGACCCGGACGGCGTGTCATGAATTCGATCGGATCCTCGACAAGGTAGGCGCGAACGGGCGTGGTCGCGATGACCGACGCCGAGTAGCTCGTTTCGAGCAGTGCCGACATCTCGCCGAAGAGCGAGCCCGGTTTCCGGTCGACGGCGACCTGGACGCTTCCCTTGGAGACCGCCACTTCGCCTTCGATGAGGACGAACATGCGATCCGCGGTCGCGCCCTCCCGAATGAGCGGCTCGCCGGGCTCGAAACGGACTTCCTCCAGATCGCGGCACTCGTCTAGGACTGCGTTCATTGTTCGCTCCGGATTGCAGGATCGCTTTGCGGACATCCGCAGGCGCCGGCTTCAAGCCTTCCCGCAGTGTCGGGCGAGACGGTACTCCAGTCAAGCGAAGCCAAGACTGACGAACCGGCGTCTGTCCGAACCGGCCGCTCGCGCGGAAAATCAATCCCGCCGCTGGAACGCGATCATAATCAACGCCAGGCACGACGACCCCAGCATGAGCAGAAGCGAAACGGCATTCAGCAACGGCGTCGAGCCTTCCTTTAGCCGGTCGAACATAGCGATCGTCAGGGGCGCATCGGAGCCGACCAGCATCAGCGTGGTGTTGAAATTCTCGAAGCTCATGAGAAACGCGACCACGAAGGCGCCGACCATCGCGGGAGCGAGATAGGGAATCGTGATCGTGCGCACCGCTGTCAGGCGGGTAGCGCCGAGATTGAGCGCCGCCTCTTCCAGAGTCTGGTCGAACTTCTGAAGCCGCGCGGAAATGACGAGCGTCGCGATGGTCGCGATGAAAGAGAACTGGCCGAGGATGACGAGAGTGAGCCCGGGGCGCAGCACCTCGAGGTCCCATTTCATGCTGTCCCAGACGCTGTTCGCGACCGTGCTGGAAAAGACGAGGATCGAAATGCCGAGCACGATCCCGGGAATGACGAGCGGCAGCAGCATCAGCACATAGAGCAGGCCGCGTCCCTGGAACTTGTGGCGCGTGAAGAGGAAGGCGTTCGACACGCCGACCGCGACGGCCAGAAGCGAAACCGCCGCGCCGATGAAGGCCGACGTTCCGATGGCGCGCAGGATCGGACGTTCGTGGAAGACGCCGATCATCGGTGCGGAATCGCCGAAGAACCAGTTCCAGGTAAACCCTTCCCAGGGAAGCGACGGAAACTGGCTGTCGTTGAAGGCGAAAACCGTCACGACCAGCAGCGGCAGGGCCAGATAGAGGAAGAACAGGATCACATAGGCCGAATAGGCAAACCGGAACGGACGCGATTGCGGTATGGTCGGGATCATCGCTCCGCCTCCCCTAGCCCATCGTCTTTTCGAGCGTCTGCCCGGTCAGACGCAGCATCGCCCAGACGATGAAGGAGGACAGGAACAGCAGCACGAACCCGAACGCCGCGCCCAGCTCCCAGTTGAACCGGACGATGAACTGCGAATAGATCAGCTCGGTGAACCACAGGCTGTCCTTGCCGCCCAGCATGGTTGGCGTCAGATAGTTGCCGAGGCTCAGCATGAACACGACGATGCATCCGGAAACGATCCCTGGCATCGCGTGCGGAATGATGATTTCGCGCAGGATGGACGGACCGCTGCCGCCCAGGTCGTAGCCGGCTTCGATTACCGCGTCGTCGAGGCTGCCGAGCGTCGTGATCAGCGGCACCACCATGAACAGCATCGACGTGTAGACGAGGCCGGTCATGATGGCGGCGTCGTTGTAGAGCATTTCGACGGGTCCATCGACGAGCCCGAGATACTGCAGAAGGCTGGAAACGATCCCGGTTTCGCGCAACAGGATCATCCAGCCGAATGTGCGCACGAGTTCGGAAACCCAGAACGGCACCAGGCACAGCAGGAAGAGCAGGGATTTAACCCGCCCCTTGGCCATCTTGGCGATGTAGTAGGCGACCGGAAAGGCGACGAGCAGCGTGATCAGCGTCGCCGTGACCGACATCACGGCTGTGCGCAGGAACGTCCAGAGATAAAGCGGCTCCTGCAGGAATGTCAGGTAGTTGGCTGCGCTGAACTGGTACTCGCCGACACCGACCCGCTCGCGCAGCGATATCAGCAGCATGTCGATATGCGGAATGACGATCAGCAGCGTAAGCCAAAGCAAGAGCGGCGTCACGAGCAGAATGAAGCCGATACGCGTTCCCTCGCGCATTCAACCGGCCCCCGCCGGAAAGCAGTTGGCCTGATCGCCCGACCAGCCGATATGCACTTCGTCGCCGCGCGACAGGCCGTCGAACTCGCCAGACTGGGGAAGCGAGACCTCGATCTCGCCGGCACTCCCGGCGTCGCGTACGAGCACCCGGCTCGCCGCTGCGTTGAAGAGTAGGCTCGTCACCCGGCATGACATGCGGTTGTCGAAAGCGCTCAGGTCGCCCTCGTTTCGGGAAAGGCGGACGGCCTCGGGACGCACGAAGATCTCCGCCGACGATCCCGGCGCGAGCGCGCGACCATGCGTCTGGCCGCGAATGAGCAGGCCGTTTTCCGTGCGCAGTTCAAGCGTATCTCCCTCGGCGCGCTCGACCCGGCCGCTCCACCGGTTGCTGTCGCCGACAAAGCCCGCCACGAATGGCGTTTGGGGTCGGTAGTAGAGATCGCGTGCAGTGCCCATCTGTTCGAAACGGCCATTGTTCATCACGGCGATCTGGTCCGACATCACCAGGGCTTCGGATTGGTCATGGGTGATGTATACGAATGTCGTGTCGAAATCGGCCTGCAGCGCCTTCAATTCGATTTTCATTCGCTCGCGCAGCTTGAGATCGAGCGCGCCGAGCGGTTCGTCGAGCAGAAGGACATCCGGTTCGAGAACCATGCACCGCGCGATCGCCACGCGCTGCTTCTGCCCCCCGGATAATTCGTCAACGCGCCTGTGGCCGATACCGGGCAGGCCAATGCGGTCGAGAACCTCGCCGACCTTGCGCGTGATCTCGGCCTTTGGCAGGCCGGCACGCCGCAGCCCGTAGCCGATATTGTCGGCCACGTTCATCATCGGAAAAAGGGCGAGGTGCTGGAACACCATGTTCACCGGCCGCTTGTTCGGCGCCACGTCGAGCACCGATTTCCCCTTGATCAGGATGTCGCCGCTTGTCGGCTGCAGGAAGCCGGCGATCATGCGCATGATCGTCGTCTTGCCGCAGCCGGACGGCCCGAGGATCGAGAAGAACGACCCCGGTGGCACGGAAAACGAAACCTCCTTGACGGCAGTCGTATCACCGAAGCGCTTCGTCAGGTCGATGCATTCAAGGTCGGGGGTCATCGCGTTCTGCTTCGAAATGTGGGCGGCACCCGCCCGGAGGCGGATGCCGCTTGTTTCAGATCGTCAGTTGGCTGCTTTCACGCGGTCGAGAACGCCACCCTCGATGGCTTCCAGACCGGCGGGCACCGGCGGATACCACTTGATGTTGTCGACTGCTTCTGGCGGGAAACTTGCCTGGTAGCGCGCCTTGAGATCGGCCGCGACAAACTCGTCGGCGCCCTTGGAGGCCGTGAAGTTGCCCGCGGCGTCGGTGATCATCGCCGCGACCTTCGGCTGCATCACGAAATTGATCCATGCATAGGCCGCATCGTCGGCCTTGCCCTTGGCCGGCAGCACGAATGTGTCGATCCAGCCGAGCGCGCCGGATGCGGGTGCGACGAAGGTGATGTCGGGATTGTCGGAATTCAGCTTCCAGCCGCCCGTGTCCCACGCCATCGATGCGACGACTTCGCCCGAGCGCACGAGGTTCATCAGTTCATCGCCGCCGCCCCAGTAGGTTTTGACATTGGGCTTGCACTCGATGAGTTTCGCTTCGACCTTTTCCATCAGCTCCGTATAGGCTGCCTCGTCGCCATAGGCCGCGAACGGATCCAGGCCCATCGCGAAGGCGAAACCGATCAGCGTCGGACGCTTCAGGCGATAGGACACCTTGCCGGCGACATCGTCGCTGCACAGGTCGGTGTAGTCCTTCACGCCGGCTGCCTTGCTCGTGTCGAGCACGAGGCCGCTGGTGCCCCAGACATGCGGAACGCCATAGACTTCGCCGTCAACCGTCGTGTTGCCCTTGGTCGCTTCGAGCATCGACGTGATGAACTGCGACTCGTCGATCTTCGACAGGTCGATTGGCTTGTAGATTCCGAATTCCGCCTGCGGCCCCGCGATGCGGTCCTGGCTGGGCTGCGCGAGATCGAAACCGCCGCCGCCGGTGGCACGCAGCTTGGCGATCATTTCCTCGTTGTTCGACTTGGTGACCTCGACCGTGTGGCCGGTTTCCTTCTCGAACATCTCGACGACATTCTCCGGCGCATAGCCGCCCCATGTCAGAAGGCGCAGCGTGTCCGCGCTGGTGGCCTGGGTGAGGCCGAGCAGGCCGAAAGTTGCGACCGAAACGACGAGTTTAAGTTTCTTGCTGCGTAAATGCATGGGAACTCCCTCCATGTAGACAACGGTTTCGAGACCGTCGGGAGACGGACATTGGTGGATTTTTGCTATCCGGTCAAATTTTGTGTGCCGCCGGAAACCCGGCTTGTCACATCCCGTTCACACGCCTTGGAAAGAGCCGCTCCAAGGGACTGTAAAAGGTAGGGAAATATCCGGCAATTCCGGGAAATTCGAGCTCTTTCAGCGGGAAAGGTGCTGGTCAGCCAGTGGCGGGTTAATTGTGAATACGAGACACCGAGCATTCGCCCGCTTCAACTATCAAGGCCGGGCTTTGGCCTTGTGTCACAAGCACCCGTAGCACGGTTGGATAGAGCGCTGGCCTCTGAAATCGTCCCCGGATTGCTCTCGGTTCCAACGGTCTTGCTGAAGAATGAGGCGGGCCGCCATACAGCCTGACAAAGCCGAGCATATCCGCGTTCGCCGCAGAAAAGCCTCGAGTCAAACGGAGCGCATATCTGGCTAAGCGCCGTCGCCCTTGGGTCGCATCAAAAATCAAGGCCGACGACGGCGGATCATCCGGTGGCAGTTCGCGCAGACGAGAACGAGGTCAGCGAACTGTGTTCATTCCATCGGAGAGCCCAGATCACATCAGTTTGATTTCTTCAGCAATTCGCCGACCGCGTTGACCGCATTTCCGACATCCTCGATGGTTTTCTGAACCTTCTCGGCTTCCAGTTCGGCCTCGGTCTTTGGGCGGGCCAACTCCTCTGCAGCGGCCTGTTCGGCTGCTTTCTTCTCGGCTTCCATTTCGGCGCGGATCTTTTCCTCGGCTTCGAGCTTAATGCGGGCCTCTCGTTCGGCCTTGAGACGCAGCTCCTCTTCTGCCTGCAACTGCTCGAAAGCCTCGTTTTCGCGCTTGGCCTTGGCTTCGGCGGCGGCGGCATCCTCGGCTGCCTTGGCCGCGGCTTGTTCCGCCGCTTTCTTCTCGGCTTCCATTTCCGCGCGGACCTTTTCCTCGGCTTCGAGCTTGATCCGTGCCTCGCGTTCGGCCTTTGCCTTCAGCTCCGCTTCCGCCTTGGCATCGGCTTCGAGTTTGGCTTTCGCAGCGGCTTCTTCCGCCTTCTGCGTATCGGCCTGCGACGCCGCCGGCTGGGCTGGGGCTTCAGTTTTGGCGGCCTTGTCTTCATCGTCGCTGCAGGCTGCAAGAACGAGCGCGAACGATGTAACGATCAGTAGTTTGCGGATCATGTGTAACCTCTCAAGCTGCATTCGACAGGCAGGGTGTTGCCGGCCACTCGCTGTGTTGTTCCTGTCGAACATGCAAACCCTGAATGTTTGGTTAACAGGGCGTTAATGCTGAGTTCAACTATAAGCGTAGGCTTATCAGTTCCGGATTCTCGGGCAAATGGATAGTGCGGTTTGGAAACTCGCAGGCGCGCGGTGACGCTCGATATCTGAAGGATCGTGCACGTTTGCGGTCACAAATTCATTGCGGTTATTCCTGATGCACGCTTTCACGCATCTGCCGGTCGCCACTGACAAGATCACGGATCGTCTTGCACCCGCCATCCGGGCCGTTGAAGTGGGAGCTGACCATGGCAGCAAATTTCTCCGCCGATAACGCGTAGATCGACATGCTGAAATCACTGAGTGCGACGTGATCCTTAATAAGCAGGTCGTCGGTTAAAGCACTCACGTCAGCCGGTTCAAACATTGAGTATTGAACCGCGTAGGCGATATATTCCTGCGTCAACGGTTTCTTCGCGGACTCCGCGCCGATTGCATCGACAACCGCGTGTGTCACCTCGTGCACGACGATGGACTCGAAGAATTCGTCGAATGGGATTCGGCCCGTCAATTTCGATTTGGTGAAGACGCTGCGACAGGTCGGATAACTATTGATACGGATAACCTTCTCGGAAATTTCGTAGATCCCATAGGTGTCTACGCCGCACTCATCGCGCATGTCTCGCTCGAAGTGGATCGCCAAGCTTCCATCATAATCAACGCCACATTGCTGCAGAAATGAAATCGCGGTCTCGACACCCTCGCAGCTGACGGCAATTTCGTGGGCGTCGTTGCTCCAGACTTCGACATTATTCTGGACGTTCGAGCAAGAATGTGGGTCAGTGTTCCCATCAGCCAAAGCGAAATTACTATTCGTTGTGAGAAGGGCCGCAAACATGCCCCCGGCGACAACCGAGTATCTGCCCGCCAGGTGGAAGCTGTTTTTCGCAGGACTTCGCATTCCTAATTATTACTGATCGAGGCCGCCGCGCGCAACACGGCCACAACCCGGCACATCCCCGGCGCACCCGACAGGCTTCGATCCTGTGATCTCTGCCTTCGGAGACAGCGCAACTCCGCCTCACATTTTCGCATTTATGGAATCGCCCGCCTTGGTCATCAAGGCCGGGCTTTGGTTCCATGCCGCGATTGGCGTTTCTGGCACGAAACCCCCACTCTGGTGGCACTTTGAGCCGCACTCGTGCTGCGAGAAAACGATAAAAACGCTGGTGACGATCGGGGGAAATCGCCACCAGCGCTTCCGGGTCGGCATCCGGGCGAGAGATGCCGGGTCCTAGAGGCAGCGGGCGAAAAGGAGGACGGGTTTCGCCGGGGAATGCCTCCAGGATCTGCTGATGCGGATAGTGCGAACCGGTCGGATCGCATCAAGCATCACAGACCGTTCACGTCCTCCACTGTGCGGTGTTCCATGCCCGGCCAGTTGGCTTCCGCCTTGGCGATCGTGCCGGCCTTGTCCTTCTTGTAGGCCTCGAAGACATCGGCGTTGAGGAAGAGGTAGAGCTTGCCGTCGACAACGTCGGCGAAGCGCGGGCTGCCGTCCAGCTTCAGGCCCTTGGCGACGCCGAAGGCGCAGAAACCGCCATATTGCGGGATGAAGGCTGCCGGATCGGCCGCGAACTGCTTCATCGTCTCTTTGGACGAGAAGTAATAGGCGACATTGTCATGCACGACGGTGAACTTGGCGTGGCCCGGGGTCACGTCCAGGCCCGTGAACAGCGCAACGGAATCGTTGCCGCGGAGCGCAACGCCCTGGCCGTCGACGGTGGTGCCGGTCGAGACATTGTATTCGTCGGCGGCGAATGCGGCCGAGGCACCGGAGATCGTGCCGATGACACAGGCAATCGCCATTATGGTGTTCAGGTTCTTCATGTCAGTCTTCCTTTCGGTTTGCGCCACGCGGGCGTCTGGGTGAAGCCGCCGGCGACTTGCCGTCGGCACGATCCGCTGGAATTCGGCGCGATCGATCCTGTGACCGCGAGGAGGTCCTCGCCGTCCGCGCCGGCCCGGTCGGGTCGGCGAAGTGAGGTGGTGCTTGCGCGGGGCTAGAGGCCGAGGTCGCTCAGGCCCGGATGAGTTTCCGGACGCGGCCCGAGCGGCCAGCGAAACTTCCGCTCTAATTCGCTTATCGGCGCGTCATTGATGCTGGCGACGCGGCGGCGCATCAGGCCGCGCTCGTCGAACTCCCACAATTCATTGCCGTAGGATCGGAACCAGCTGCCGCTGTCGTCGCGCCATTCATAGGCAAACCGGACCGCGATGCGGTTTTCGCGGAAGCCCCAGAGCTCCTTGACCAGGCGGTAGTCGAGCTCGCGGTCCCATTTTCGGGCGAGGAAGGCGACGATGGCGTCGCGGCCCTCGAGAAACTCGGCGCGGTTTCGCCAGTGGCTGTCCGGGGTGTAGGCGAGCGCGACGCGCTCCGGATCGCGGCTGTTCCAGGCGTTTTCGGCGAGCCGGACTTTGCTTTCGGCGTCTTCGACCTGCGTGAAAGGCGGCAGCGGCGGGCGTTCGGGTTCCATGGTCAGCTTCCTTGTGCTTTGGCGAGCCGGGCTCGCAGCTCTTCGTTTTCGGCTTCGAGTGCGGTGACACGGTCGCGCAGCGGCGCCATCGCCGCGGCGATCTCCGCCTCGGTGTAGCGAGGGGTGATGTGCAAGGGGCAGTTCCAGTCGAACGCGGCGAGGCGCAACACGTAGACGCGCTCGGGCCGTGCCTTGTAATCCGGCTCCGCGACGAGCGCGGCGAGGTCGCTGTCGATCGGGACCGCTTCGACATGGGTGTAGATCTTGAGGCGGGCGCGGGCCGGGTAATCGACGAGGATCAGGGCCGCGCGGGCATCTGCGGCCAGATTGCCGGCGCTGATATATTGGCGGTTGCCGCGATAATCGGCAAAGGCGAGTGTCTTCTCGTCGACGACCTTCAGGAAGCCCCGGGGACCACCGCGGTGCTGGACATAGGGCCAGCCGGTTTCCGAGGCGGTGGCCATGTAGAAGCTGTCACGCGCCGCGATGAAGGCGACTTCATCGGGTGTGAACCTGTCGAAGGCGCGGTCAGCCTTGTAGTTCCGGTAGACCCGATCGCTTCCAGAGGCTTGCTGCTCGGCGCGGACGCTGGGAGTCGTGGCTATGTCGAGAAATCCGTAGGGCATGGCGGTGTCTCCGGGTCGATGACGGGCGGGTCAGAGAAGCCCGCCCGTTTCTCGCGTCAGGCTGCTTCGCTGGCATGGACGACGGGGAAGTCGATCTCGGTGCCAGCGACTACATTGAGCAGGTTCGTGAAAATGTTCTCGGCGACGACGGCGATGATCTCGACGATCTGGCCGTCGGAGAAACCGGCTTCGCGAACGGCCTCGATATCGGCTGCGGCGACCTGGCCACGGTCGCGAACGACAGTCACGGCGAAGCGAACGGCGGCATCGGCCTTCGGATCGCCTGACCGGCCCATGCGGTTGAGCGCGATCTCCTCGTTTGAGATCTTCGCCATGTTCAAGCCGAGATAGTTGTGCGCGGACAGGCAGTAATCGCAGCCATTCACCTGGGCGACGGCCAGTGCGATACGCTCGCGTGTCTTGACGTCCAGCGCCTTGGCGAGAGCGGCGTTGTTGGCAGTGTAGCCCTTGAGTGCCGCTGGGCTGGAGGCGATCAGCCGGAACATGTTCGGGACGACGCCAAGCTGGCTCTGGACGGCGTCGAGGATCGGCTTGGATTCGGCGGGGACATCGTCGCGCGCCGGAATGGTCAGACGGGGCATTGTGTTTCTCCTTTCGAGCTTAGGAACCAGGCGGGTTCCGTTCGAAGGAGGATTAGCTCATTCCAAATTGAGGGATAATCGCCTATTGTCGGGAATTAGTGTCTTGAAAATTGGAATAATAATGGATCGGCTCGATGCCATGCGACTGCTGCTCAGCGTCGCCGACAAAGGCAGTTTCTCGGCAGCCAGCCGCGAGCTGGGCGTTCCACTCGCGACCGTCAGCCGCAAGATCAACGAGCTCGAGACGCATCTGGGTGCGAAGCTCCTGATCCGCACGACGCGCAAGGTCGCACTGACCGATACCGGTACGGCCTATCTGGCTTCGGCGCGGCGAATCCTTGAAGATGTCGAGGAGGCTGAGCGTATCGCCGCAGGCGAGTTCCAGTCGCCGCGCGGCGAACTGACCCTGACAGCCCCGGTGCTATTTGGCCGGCTGCATATCCTGCCGGTCGTCATCGATTTCCTCGCAGCCCATCCGGACATCAATGTCCGGCTGGTTCTGTCGGACAGCAATCTTCATCTGCTCGACGAGCATGTCGACATGGCGGCGCGGATCGGCCGGTTGCCGGACAGCACCATGATCGCCACCAATATCGGCGCGATGCGGACGGTCGTCTGCGCCAGCCCGAAACTGATCGAGGCCTATGGCACGCCCGTGCGGCCGGAGGATGCAGCAGCGCTGCCGAGCGTCAATTTCGAGTTCCTGTCGCCGGCCGCGAGCTGGCCCTTCCGGCTGGCCGAAACCGGGCGGGTCATCGATGTCGACATCGTGCCGCGCCTTTCGGTTTCGACGGCGGAAGCGGCTGTCGAGGCTGCCGTCCGGGGAGTCGGCGCCGCGCGCGTGCTTCATTATCAGTGCGCCGAACAGCTGCGCGCTGGCGCGCTTCGGATCGTTCTGGAGGACTTTGAGTTGGAGCCTGCCCCGGTCCATCTGATCCATGCGGCACGCGGAATGCTGCCCTCGAAAATGCGGGTCTTCCTCGATTTCGCGGTGCCGGCCCTGAGAGCGAGACTCCGACCGCTGTAGTGTGTCAGCGTAATGCGCGAACGACCAGATATGCCTGTATGTACTTTCGGGAGCGCTGCTTTAGGAGGCAGCGCAACTCCATCTCGCAATTTCGCGTTGATGGAAACGCCCGCCTCGGTCATCAAGGCCGGGCTTTGGCTCCATATCGCAAGCACTCGTAGCTCAGCGGGATAGAGCGGTGCGTTATATCATCATTCTCTGTTTACGGATTTCCGACCGGGGCGAGCGCGACCGAGATCTGGACCCCTTGCGCGCTATTCTGCAGTGGCGACACAACGGAGATACGGGCTCCGGCGCGGTCCGCGATCGCCTTGACGATGGCGAGGCCCAGTCCACTGCCGTCCTTGTTCCCCGATCCCCGCTCAAATCGCAGCATGAGCCGCTCTGCCATGTCCGGCGACAACGCCGGCCCGTCGTTTCGAACCGAAAGCACTCCGTCCGCGCTCAGGTCGACTTCAACAGGCCGGTCGGTGGTCCCGTGGCGCAACGCGTTCTCGATCAGGTTTCGGCAGAGGATACCGAACGCATCCGGATCGAGATTCGATTCGACTGCCGCTCCGGGCATCGAAAGCGCAATCCGCTCCTCTCCCGAGCGGGCGAAGTCCTGCACGATCAGTTGCAAGACCGGCCGAAGATCGTTGGAGGTGTCGAGTTGCAGCCGGCTGCCTTCCGCGCGGGCGAGCTGCATGAGCTTCTCCGACATGCGCATAAGCCGCTTGAGCGTCGTTTCGATCTCGGTGGCGCGTTGCGACGTCCGTGCGTCGGCCGTCTCGGACTTCAGGCGCTGGGCCTGTGCGATCGCGCCGGCGACCGGCGTGCGCAATTCATGCGCGGCATTGGCGGCAAAGGCGCGTTCCGCTTCGAAGGCGGCACGCAAGCGGTCGAGCAACTGGTTCACTGCGCCCGTAATCGGCTTCAATTCCGTCGGAAGCCCCGTATCGGGCAAAGGCGAAAGATCCTGGGCGCCCCGCCGCTCCAATCCGTCCTGCAGCGCACGCACGGGACGAAAGCCTCGCCGCGTCGCCAGAAGGATGGCCGTCAGGCTGAGCGGAATGACAACCAGAAGGGGCAGCAACAGACCCAGCAGGATAGCTCGCGACGTCTCCGAGCGATGATCCAGCGGCTCGGCGACCGCGATCGTGATACGCCCGTCCCGAGCTGAATCGTAGTAGAGGCGATGCGTCGATGTCTGGGTAAAACCGTTCTCCTTGAATGGCGGGAAATCCTCTTCGAGGGCCCCTGACGAACGCAATAAAATCCCGCCGTTGCGATCGCGGACGACATAGCTGACCTTGTCATCCAGAGGGCTTACGCGGCCGATATGCTCATCGAGTTCGTCGTCGTCCTCGTGGTCGTCGCCCCTGCGCCGAAGATCGTGGACAGCCAGGGGCAATATGCGCTCCGCCGTCGCCTGCAACGCCCTGTCGTAGACCTCCTCCAACTCGCCGTCGGCCAGATGCGCGGTGACCGATGCCGCGAGCAGCCACAGGACCGTTACCGGAAGGCCGATCAGAAGCGCGAGCCGGGCCTGAAGCGAGCGAGGCATTTTCATGGACGGCCCAGCCTGTAGCCAAGTCCCCGCTCGGTTTCGATGACCTTGGCGCCGAGCTTCTTGCGCAAGCGGCTGACATGCACCTCGATCGCGTTGCTGTCGATTTCCGTGTCGAAGGAATAGAGCCGTTCCTCGAGCTGCGCCTTCGACAGAAGCTGGCCGGGACGCTGCAGGAAGGCCTCGAAGAGAACCCACTCGCGCGCGGTCAGAACAATCTTCTTGCCGTCCTTCGTCACGCTGCGGGCGGCGAGATCGATCTCCAGGGGCCCGTGCCTGATGATCGGATTGGGATTTCCGGTATATCGCCGCGCGACGGAGCCGATACGCGCTGACAGTTCCGCCAGGTCGAAAGGCTTGACCAGATAGTCGTCCGCGCCCGCGTTGAGGCCTTCGATCCGATCGGAAACCTGGTCGAGCGCGGTCAGGATGATGACCGGCGTGACGTCGCCGCGGCCGCGCAGCGTCTTCAGGAAGGGAATTCCCCGGCCGTCGGGCAACATGAGGTCGAGGAGCACGAGATCGTAGACGGTCGTCGCCAACGCGTCGCCCGCTGCATCGAGACGGCCGACCCAGTCGACGGAATAACCGTCCGCGGCGATCTGGTCGCGCACCGCCGCACCAAGAATGGTGTCGTCCTCTATCAGCAGGATTCGCATGTCTTTGTCTCTGCCTGTCCCCTCCAGCCTTAGTCCACGCGCCACCTTACGGGAAGCTTAAGCGGAGGGAGTGGCGGCTTAAGTCGGCCGTCAGATTGGCCGGTGAAATAGCCCCATACAAAAACGGAGACATGCCGTGACCGCCCGCGCCATCACCACAGCGATTCTGATTTCCCTGTCGGCGACTGCAGGTCTCGCCGATGATGACTGCGACGTTCCCATGGCCGACTGGCAGCCGAGGCAGGCTGTCCGAGCCATGATCGAGGAACGTGGCTGGAAACTGCATCGCATCAAGATCCATGACGGTTGCTACGAAGCCTATGTGACGGACGCCGCCGGCAAGCGGTTCGAAGTGATCGTCGATCCGGCCACCCTCGCCATAACGGGCTTCGAATCCGACCGCAGACACCGGTGAGCGGACGTCGAAAGCTGACGGCAAGCTGAAGCGAATTTCTCCGATCCGTCAGCGAACGCTCAGCGAGGACCGCCATCTGTAAGCCATACGAAACCACAGGAGTTGTGAGCATGAAGCCCTTACGCAGTTTGCTTGTCGCCGCCGTCGCTGTCGGCGGAATATCGATCGCTTATGCCGCCGGAGCGGCGTCGTTCCCCCAAAAATTCGTCAGCGGAATCGAGGCCGCCGGATGGGATCATTCTTTTCGCAAGGCTGACTATGACGACGACGAGCACGAAGATCATCGCCATGTGCGAAGCGACCACGAGCGTCATCATGAGGACGACGACGATGACGATGGCTGGAGCTATCGCCGGAACGGCCTGGCGCCGGCAGGCAGCACGACACCTCCCGACAACGGCCTGATTCTCAAGGGCACCGCGCCAAAGGTGCAGGTGAACTGATACCGCCCTCCACGTTCGAAAGAGAAACCCGATGAAATCGCTTCTAGCTATTCTAACGGTGACCACGGCGCTCAGCGCCGTGGCGCCAGCCATTGCCGGTGAGGTCACGCTGACCACCAATCTGCGCAACTATGGCGGCCCCGGCGCCTATCTTGCCTATTATGTCACGAACGCCAGTGGCAATTATCTCGGTAGCCTGTGGATGGCGGGCGGCAAGGCCCGATACTACGAGCACCTGACGGGTTGGTATCGCGCCACCGGCGGCAATTTGGGCGAAATCGCCGGCATCACCGGTGCCAGTGTCGGCTCCGGGCGGACATTGACGGTCACGCTCGATCTGGCGGACGCCCTTTTCGACGCGGGATATGAACTGCATATCGACGCCGCCGTGGAGGACTATCGCGATAGTCCAAACGAAATCGTCGTCCCGCTGACGTCCGACGGCTCCGGCCAGCCTGTTCAGGGCAGCCGCTACATCGCCGATTTCACCTACACACGCTGATCCGGAGAGGTTCCGTCATGATCCGGTCGCTTCACCGTTGGCCAGGGCTGATCGCCGCGCTGCTTCTGTGCGTCATCGCGTTGAGCGGAACGGCGCTATCGATGTTCCCCGCTCTTGAAGCCGCTCAGTCCCCAACGTCCGCCGGCATCAGCGTGGCGGATCTGGCGTCGCGCGTTCAGGCAATGGAGCCGACGGTGGAGCAGATCCGCCGTGCCCCGACCGGCCGGATTGCTGCCTATTACTACGAGGGCGATCAGCCGGCCGCCGCGGTCATCGATCCGGCGACCGGCGGCGCGATCGGCAACGCGGATACGCCGGCATTGCAACGCTGGCTGACCAGTTTTCATCGGTCGCTGTTTCTCGATGATGCTGGCCGCATCATGACAGCGACCGCCGCCGGGGCCATGCTCGCCCTTTGCCTGTCGGGTCTCGTGCTTCTCGCGCGCCGCGCTGGCGGATGGCGATACCTCTTCTCTCCCGCGCGGGGCAGCGGCCATGGCAAGCTGCACGCCTCTATCGCAAGGCTTTCGGTTTTCGGCCTTGGCCTGTCGTCGATCACCGCCCTGTGGATGACCGCAGCGACATTCGGTCTGATTCCGGAAGGCGCCGGCGCTCCCCCTTTCCCTTCTGATGTCAGTGGTCAGACCGGCGTCAATCCGGCCGCAATCGCGGTGCTTGAGCAGACCCCGGTGGACAGACTGCGCTCGCTGACTTTCCCGCTCGTGGGCGACAAGACCGACGTCTTCACGCTGAAGACCAGCGACGGCGAAGGCTATATCGATCAGGGCACCGGCCAGATGCTCGCCTGGGCCGACGCTGGCGCGTGGGAGCGCGTCACGGATTTCATTGCCATGCTTCATACCGGCCAGGGCGCCGCCCTGCTTGGACTTCTTCTCGGCGTGTCGGCACTTGGCGTTCCCTTCCTGAGCTGGACTGGACTCTGCCTCTGGCTGACCGGTCGAAAGAGGGGGAGGGTTGGGCATTCGGTTCCCGTCGGAGAAGCCGATACGATCGTGCTTGTCGGCAGCGAGGGTGGCAGCACCTGGAGCTTCGCCGACACGCTCTGCGGTGCGCTGAACGAGCGCGGGCTTCGGGTTCATGTCGGCCCAATGTCGGCCTTCACGCCGGAGCGCTGGCCGCAGGCGCAGCGCATTCTCCTGCTTGCCGCAACCTACGGTGACGGTGAAGCGCCCGCATCGGCCGGAAATTTCCTCGAGAAACTCGCCGCCTTGCCCGAGGCTCCAAAGGCACCGTTCGCCGTTCTCGGCTTCGGCGACCGCAGCTTCCCCTCCTTCTGCGGATACGCGGAGCAAATCATCCAGGCAGCGGAGGCGAAAGGCTGGCGGGAACTGCTTCCGATGGAAACAGTCGATCGCCAGTCACCGCAGGATTTCGCCCGCTGGGGGCGCGACCTCGCGGCTGTGCTTGGCCTGGAGTTCGAACTCAACCATCAGCCGACCCCGCCAAAATCGCGCGCACTGACCCTCGTATCGCGACGCGACTATGGCACCGACGTTCAGGCCCCGACGGCCATTCTGCGCTTTGCGCTGCCAACAGGGTCGCTCTGGCAGCGGCTGACGAGACGCACATTCCCGGGTTTCGAGGCCGGCGACATCCTCGGCATCCTGCCGGAGGGGTCCGATCTTCCTCGCTTCTATTCGCTGGCGTCGGGCAAGCGCGACGGCTTTGTCGAGATCTGCGTCCGGCGTCATCCCGGAGGATTGAGCTCGGGTCAACTGACGACTCTGGAGCCCGGGCAGTCAGTCCAGGCCTTCCTGCGTCGAAATCCGACCTTCCGACCGACCCGCGGAAAGGCGCCCGTCTTGCTGATCGGTGCGGGGACCGGCATCGGTCCGCTCGCTGGCTTTGCCCGCGCCAATCGAACCAAGCGACCCATGCATCTTTATTTCGGCACGCGCCATCCGCAAAGCGATGCTCTCTACGCCGAGGAACTGGCGGATTGGCAGCAAAACGGGCGGCTCGCCTCCGTGACGACCGCGTTCTCGCGAGGTGAAAGACCGACCTATGTGCAGGACGCGCTTCGCAGTGATGCCGCGCATATCGCCCGTCTCGTCTCGGCCGGCGCTCAAATTCTGGTCTGTGGCGGACGGGGCATGGCGGCCGGAGTATCGGCTGCGCTGGCTGACATCCTCGCGCCTCAGGGGCTCACTCTGGCAACGCTCAAGGCGGAGGGCCGATATGCCGAAGACGTTTACTGACCTGGCGCGCCACGCGCTGAACGGTCCGACGATGGGGACGCGCTGGTCGGCGCTTTTTCATGCGCCTGCCGATTTCGACCCCGAGCCGCTGCGCGACGCGGTGACTGCTGCGGTCGACGAGGTGGATCGCCAGATGTCGATCTGGAAGCCTGACAGCGACATCAACCGCCTGAGCGCAGCGCCGCCGGACACGTGGGTCGACCTGCCGCCGGCATTGATGAAGGTACTCGCGGCCGGACTTTCCATAGGTCGGGCGACGGATGGAGCTTTCGATATCGGCATGGGCGACGCAGTAAGCGCGTGGGGCTTCGGCCCGACGAACGCCGACCCCGGCCGGATACGCGCCGCGCGGGAACGCTGTCGTCTGCCGGCGCACGATGTGTTGGAACTGGACTGCCAACACAGCCGCGCCCGTAAGCACGCGCCGATGCAATTCGACCTGAACGGCATCGCGAAGGGCCACGGTGTGGACCGTCTGACCGATACCGTTCGAGCTTTCGGCGTTGATAATGCCCTGCTTGCAATCGATGGCGAACTGCGTGCCATTGGCAATCAGCCGGACAAGTCTCCATGGATTGTTGCCGTCGAGTCTCCAGACCCCGAACGGCGCGCGGCGCATTCTGTCCTCGAATTGACGGACATGGCCGTCGCCACGTCGGGCGACTATCGCCATTGGGTGCAGGTCGGTGAACGTCGTCTGTCCCACACGATGGATCCGCAGCGGGGCATGCCGCTTTCCAATTCCCCCGCATCCGTCACCGTTCTTGCCGGGGACTGCATGAACGCGGACGCCTGGGCCACGGCGATGATGGTTTTGGGTGAGGGAAAAGGGCGGAAAGTCGCGGAGGCGATCGGTCTTTCCGTGTTGTATCTTCGACGCGACCGACCGGGCGGTGTCGGCACTGGCTATTTCCAGGAGGTTGACGAACGAGTTGGCAGTAATGGCTGCCCATTGCAGATGACAGGTGAAGGATTTGGAAGCTGTCAGCGAGATTGATCTCAAAGAGCTGCCTCAATGAGACGGCGCAACTCCACTTCGCAATTTCGCATTGATGGAATCGCCCGCCTCGGTTATCAAGGCCGGGCTTTGGCTCCATGCCGCAAGCACCCGTAGCTCAGCTGGATAGAGCGCTGCCCTCCGAAGGCTGATGTCAAGGGGGTTGGCGACAAAGAGGAGACGAAAAAAGGTTGTAAGAACAAGGATTTGCGAGGTCGTCATTCTGATCTTTCAACTCGCGAAAAGTTCACGTAAGCACTGCGTAAGCAGTTGCGACCCGGTAAGCACCCGTAGCTCAGCTGGATAGAGCGTCGCCCTCCGAAGGCGAAGGCCACAGGTTCGAATCCTGTCGGGTGCGCCACTTAAAACAGAACTATGAACGTCGAACGCCCGCGTTCTATGCTGAATGCCGCGACTAACATTCACGGATTATTCCGACTTCGCTATACGAACCTCTTCGTCCGCGACCCCGACGCGCTGTGCGAGCGCACGCTGATGATCTCGGCAGTAGCCGCCATCTTCGGCGTGTCGGTTCTGCGTGCGCTCATCGGGGGCTAATCGACGTCAAGTTCTGTCAGCTTCCTGGGAGCCAAAGCGGTTGTTTCCCAAGCTCCGGCTGGTACGTGCTCAGTAGAATTCATCAAGTAGCCGGTAGAAGGCCGCGCGGTCGGAATCAAAATCGCTGATGCCATAGTGACCGAGGAACGGTTTGACCCATTCGCGACCGAGCTCCTCGGCGACGTCCCGTGTGGTCAATGCTAAATCCTGATAGCGGTCTGCTAACCCCAGGCGGCCGCAATCGATGACGCCGGAGAAGCGGCCGCTCTCTACCATAACATTTGGCAGACAAGCGTCGCCGTGCGTGACTACGAAGTTCTCACGAAGCGGCTTGCGGGCTTGCAGCCGTGCAAACAGCTCAGTCGGCCCAAGACCCTGATGCTCATCATCGAGATCATCCTGATCTACCAGGCCGGCCTCCACTCGCGCCCGTGCCAGCTCGATGCGGTGCTCTGCTCTATGATCAAACGGGCAGGTCGTCGGGTCGAGTTGATGAAGCTGGCGCAAGACAGCGGCCATCATCGCCACTTTCTCCTCCGCACCCATCGAGGCCGAAAGCAGGTTTTCGCCGGGCACCGCGCTCAGCAGCAGCCAATCCCGCTCCTGTTGGTGGACCTCAGCAAGCACCTGTGCGCAGGGCAGGCCGGTCGTTGACAGCCAGCGCAGCCGCGCTGCCTCTTCTTGTAGTTCGCTCAACAAGCCGGCTGGCTCGGTTTTCACGAACAGAACCCGTCTGCCTGGTGCCTCAACGCGGAATACCGCCGCTTCCGAGCAGCCGACTGTTTGCTGGGTCCAGGTGTAGCTGGCCAGCTTTTCCTTCCAGGCCATTGGGGCTTGGGTCAAAACACGTTCTTCTTCCAACATACTTCCACGTAGAAACAGGATCTGGCTCTCGGTGCAACTACTGTGACACTGCTCGTCCAAGCCTTCCGGCAAAGAGGTGAGCGCGGCCTGAGCAAGAATCCATATTGATGTTTCCGTTACTGCATCGTTCCGCGGCAACTCTTTGGCAACCTCCATTCCTCATTTAGGGGACGAAGCAGCCCATGGCGGTCGGGATCGAGTGCAGTTCGTTCAGGAAGGCCGCTAAATCCGTTGCCAGGATCCGCTGCTTTTCGTAGTTCAACCCCGAAATGTCCTGCAACGGCTCTCCTGCGAGTTTGGCATCAACTGAGACGAGGTGTTCGCCAGCCTTCCGCAATTCCATTCCCGGAACGGGCGCGGATAGAGATGGGCGCACAGCTCGCCTATTCCTGTTTTGACGCTGCTATATTTGTTGCAGAGATCAGTGCGCAGGCTGAAACGACAACCAGCATCCCAAACGCAACTTGGTATGCCGACCCTGGGGTCGAGATGCCGACCTGCTCAATGACAGCCACCACCGCAATCGCGCCGACTGCACCTCTAATGCGTTGGGCAACATTGATCAACGTCGCTGCGTCAGCTCGCAGACTTCTTCCAATCCGTGATGGGTGTGGATCCGAGCACTGAACAGATCGGCAACGCCCTGCCGCATGACCGTGTCGAGTATGTTTGCGCACCTGCCGAGAACCTACCGCTGCCCGATTGCAGCGTTACGCTTGTTACCGCTGCGCAATCCGCCCATTGGTTCGACCTTGCGGCGTTCTACGACGAGGTCCGCAGGGTAGCCGTGAACGGGGCTGTGATTGCCTTGGTAAGCTACGGAGTGCCGCGCTTGGCTCCGTCCGACCTGGACGCACGCTTTAGGCGCTTCTATTGGGAAGAAATCGCTTGCTACTGGCCGCCGGAGCGCAAGCTCGTCGAGTCAGGCTATGCCGATCTCGAATTTCCGTTTGAGGAACGACCGACTCCCGGAATGGAAATCGACCGGGCTTGGGATCTGAGCGATTTTCTCGGTTACCTCTCGACATGGTCCGCTGTGCACCGGGTCAATGAGGCTGGCCGAGACGATATCCTTGAAGCTTTTGTGCACGATCTTCACCTCATCTGGGGAGATCGAAGGCGACCCGTGATTTGGCCGATCAACATGCGCGTGGGGATCACATGAACGAGTTCAAAGAGTGCTTGCCACTTGAAGTCGGGATAGGAGCACGAGAGCGACTCACAGTTGCTCCTTTCCACACCGTGCCGGAGTTGGATGACACTTGGCCCGGCTTTCGCGACATGCCTCCGGTTCTTGCCACCGCGATGATGATCGGCTTCGTTGAACAAACCTGTATCGAAGCGCTTCGTCCTTATCTCCGGCCCCAGCAACGAACCGTCGGCACGCATGTCAACGTCAGCCACCTCGCGCCCACGCCCATTGGCATGAGTTTTGTGGCTGACGTCAAACTCGTAGAGATCAACAGCAACTCGCTGCTTTTCACGGTCTCTTGCCGAGACGAGGCCGGCTTGATCGGAGAGGGGACCCATACCCGCGCCATCATAGACCTTCAGCGCTTCGCTCAGCGTGCAAACGAAAAGCGCAGACGCTGGAAATGCGCGAAAGCCACACGTTCAATTTGACGTTCAGCATCCGCGATTGGACCGGGTCGCTGGCAGAAAACCGCCAGAGGGCATCACATGTTTGAAGGATTTCGGAATGAAGTCGTGCGCGTGGACGGCGTTGACATCGCCTGCGTCATTGGCGGCGTCGGCCCTCCAGTTCTTCTGTTGCACGGATTTCCGCAATCAAAGGAGATGTGGGCGAGAGTGGCCCCAAAACTCGCTGCCAATTTCACCGTGGTTTGTTCCGACCTGCGCGGCTACGGCGCATCCTCCAAGCCACACGGCCTTCCCGACAACTCCAACTACAGTTTTCGCGCCATGGCGGATGATCAGGTCGGATTGATGGAGCAACTCGGCATGGAGCGATTCCATTTGATTGGACACGACCGTGGCGGGAGAACGGGACATCGCATGGCACTGGACCATCCGGACAAGATCCTTTCGTTGGCGGTGCTAGACATCGTGCCAACATTGGCGATGTTCCTGGACACTAATCACCGTGTTGTAGGCGCCTACTGGCACTGGTACTTCCTCTCGCAGCCCGAGCCATTTCCCGAACGGGTAATCGGCGCCAAGCCGTCCCTGTGGTCGACGCGAGGTGCGATTATGCGTGTCAGCGGCCATTTGCAGCGCCTGGGAGGTAATTGAGGGCCCGTGTTACAAACATAGAAGATACGGATAACTGATGGGTTGAAGGTGTCTTTGCGGCGCGTCGGCCATTGACTCTGGGCTACCGCTATCGCATATATAACCCACTGGGTTATAGGAAGCGTATGCAGACCGTCGTCGAAACACCATCGTTCATCAAGCAGGCGGCGGCCCTGTTCAGCGACGATGAGCGAAAGGAACTGATCGACTTCCTTGCGGCCAATCCGCAGGTCGGCGACGAAATCCCGGGTACTGGTGGCGTTCGAAAGATGCGGTTTGGAGCCAAAGGCAAGGGTAAGCGTGGCGGCGCAAGAGTCATCTATTACTGGTACAGCGATGACGCGCCGATCTATGCGCTGCTTGCCTATGGGAAGAACGAAAAGGTCGACTTGAAGCCGGACGAAGCAAAAGCGGTTTCCGCCTTCGCAAGGGCGATCAAGGCGGCGAACAGGAGCAGGACATGAGCGAGATGACAAAATTCGGCGGTGATCTGATTCAGGCCATGTCGGAAGCTTTGGCGCATGCGCAGGGTAAGGACGTTCCCGGCGTCAAGGTGCACAGCGTTGACGTTGGTGCGGTGGACGCAAAGGCTATCCGAAAGAAGCTCGACCTGACCCAGGATGAGATGGCAGTGGTCCTTGGGACCAGCCCTTCCGGCTACAAGAAATGGGAGCAGGGCAAACGGCAGCCGAGCGGCGCCGCCCGCACACTGCTTCGTGTCATGGACCAAGAGCCGGAGGCGGTACTGCGCGCACTCTCGTCGCCTGATGCAGCGCCAGAAAACAAGGAAGCTGCGCACTGAGTAGGGGAGGGGGCTTTCAAAGCCCAGAGGCCTTGGTGAGATTGACGCGGAAACGATCGCGCCGCCGCTGATATTTGCGCGTCATCTCCGCACTGGTGTGGCCAAGCTGCTTCTGAACATAGCGTTCATCAACCTCGGCAGATGAGGCGAGGCCCGCGCGCAGCGAGTGGCCAGCAAAGAGCTTTGCGCGCTCGCTTTCCGACAGATCACCGCGCACGCCAGCGGCAAGTGCGGCGCGCTTGACCAGGCGGGAGACCTCCTGGTCGTTGAGCCGTTGGGCGCCAACTGTCTTGCCCTGTCCGGTCACCCTGCGGAACAGCGGGCCATGGGCGACGCGTGCGAACTTGAGCCAGGTCTGCAGCGCCACGACCGGGCAGGTCGCGTCGGACGAACCGCGGCCGACCTCGACCTCGCGCCAGCCAGTCTTGCCGCGCAGCGTCACCAGCAGGCCTTTATCGAGGATTTCTATCCAGCCGCGGCCGTGTTCGGTCTGGTCGCGACCGCAGTCCAGGCCCACGACTTCGGAGCGCCGCAGGCCGCCAGCAAAGCCGAGCAGCAGCATGGCGCGGTCGCGCAGTCCGCGTAAGGTTCCGCGATCGAGCGTTTCCAGCATGGCGATCAAATCTTCTGGCAGCAACGCCTCCTTCTGGCGGGGAGGAGATGCGTGCTTGTTGCGAATACCGGCCATGACCGTGGCGATATGGCGGTCCTTCCTGTCGAGCGGTTGTCCGCGCTGCGCATAGTTCCATGTCAGGGAGGAGAGCCGGCGTTCGATCGTCGACACCGAGTTGGGCTTCTTGTCCCCGACTGCCCTGCCGGAAGCGCAAGCGGTGATATAGAGGCCGACGACTTGCGGATCCGGAGGGAGGATTTCGACGCCCTGCCGGCGGCACCAACCCGCGAAATGCTTCCAGTCTGAGGCGTAAGCGCGGCGGGTGTTGGCGGAACTTGCCGCTTCGACATAATCGCGCGCACGGTCGGCGAGCGCGTCGAGATTTGTCGGCAAGCGAAGGCTTGAGATAGCGGGAACGGAAGGTGAGGGGATTGCTGCCTTGCCGGCAGCGTTTTCCTGGGGTTCCTCGTTGAACAGGACGTCCAGGTCGATATCGGGCAATTCGTCTGCGGAGTGCGCCGGTTCGGTTTGATCGACACCCTGGGATGTTTGCTGTGATCGAGCGGAGCGTCCCTGAGCACGCTTTTTTGGGTTTTGATCGACGAGAGAGGCCATTTCTTCCATAAAGCGCAAAACGAATGATAATGCAAGATTATCGGTCGTTTTAGATTATCGACAGGCGCGGCGGTTTCTGCGCGAAACAGTAGCCTTAAGCGCCGTTCCATGATAGCCAGAATCATGGTGAAATCCCCTCGATTCGCGCTGCCGTCACCGCCGTCCTTTGCGCCGCTGCCGGCAGTGCTGCGTCCTAAAACCGAGCCGGAAGGCCCGGCGGATGCCGGCTTTCTGGCCGGTTCGGCGCTGGCCTGGCTGCACCAAATAGCCTGCGACGAGCATCCGATCGGCAGCCTCTGGCGGCAGCGCCTGGCGCTGGCCAATGCGGCGGCCTTGATGCCGATGCTGGGGCGTTCTGAGGACGAGGCGGCCCTGCGCGATGCCGTGATGCTCACACGTCCGGGCGACGATCCGGGACCGGCCGGCAAGGTTCTGATGGCGTGGCGGCGGCTGGCCGAGCGGCAGACGCAGCTCGTCGATGATTGGTGGCTGTCGGCCTCGGCCGTTTTGGGACTCAGCGTCGATGAACCGATGATCGATATCTACGCCGTCGCGGAGCGCCTCGCGCGCGGCGAGGCCAATCCCATCGCCACCGCGGCCGAGATGGTCGCGGTTTCGATGAAATTCGGCCCCGATGCCGAACTGCTGGCGCTGTGGCTCGCGGACGCCATGCTGGCGGCCCGGCTGAAATGGCCGCGTCCTGTGCCGTTGCTTGCCCTCGAGATCAGGCGCAAGGATCTGCGCACCGCACCGGACCACCTCGATGGGAACGGGCGCTGGCTGGCGACCTGTGCCGTGGCCTATGCCAGAGCCGCGGCGCGCGCCTCGGATCTGCATGCCGATCTGTGCCGGCGTGCGCAACGGCTCATGGCCGCAGCGCCGAAGATGCGCGCGAAACATGCCGACGAGGTGATGTTGATCCTCATGATGGAGGACGCTCAGACGGCTCGCTCGGCGACCAATGCAATGAGCGAGCGCGCCGCCCGACGGCTGTTCGAGCGTCTCGAGGCGTTCGGCGCCGTGCGGGAATTGACCGGGCGGCCGACCTTCCGGCTGTACGGATTGTGAGCGTAATGGCGGAGAGTTCGGCCAAACGGCGGAAGGGAAAACAGGGAGGCAAAGGCCGCCCGGACGACAACCTGTTCGACCGCGAACTCGATCATCTGCCGGCGGAAGTGCGCTGGCGCGAATGGATGAACCGCGTCGAGGCGGTTATTTTTGCGGCAAGCGACCCGGTAAGCCGTGAGACATTGGCGCGCATCGTCGGCAAGAGCTGCAGCATCGATCTCATCATCGACGATATCCGGGAGGAACTGCGCGGCCGCCCATACGATCTGGTTGCCGTCGCCGGTGGCTGGAGACATCTGACTCGGCCGGTCTATGGTGACGCTATCCGCGCGGCGATCGGCGCCAATGAACCTACGATCGACCTCAGCCAGTCCGAGATTCTGGTGTTGATGTGTATTGCCTATTTCCAACCGATCACGCGCGCGGAATTGTCGTCGTTCTTCGGCAAGGAGATCAGCCGCGATCTGATCGGCAAACTACGCGGTTTTGACATGATCGCGTCCGGGCCGCGCAGCCCGACGCCTGGCGCGCCCTACACCTACGTGACGACCCCTGGGTTCCTCACGGAGTTCGGTCTGAACACGCTGCGAGATCTGCCCGACTTCGAGGCGCTCGAAGATGCAGGGCTGCTGTCGAGGGAAAAATTGCTGGCCGGCGAGATCTCGCCGGAGCTTGCGGGCGCCGACGATAACGACGCGGACGCCGCCAACGAGGAATAGATGATCTATGCCAAGGCTGCTGGCCGCGATCCCGGGTTTGTTCGCGGCACGACCAGCGCCGCCGCGGTTCCAAGTGCCGCCGGACGCCAGCTGTAGGCGACACAGGCATCCCGGACGACCTGGTGACCGAAATCGCGACACAGCTTGTGTCGGTGGCGGCGGGCAGCGTCGTTGGTGGCAAGGCCCGTTCTTCGCTTCAGGTCTCGTCGCCCGCGCCATACGCGATACCATGCCCTGGGGCACCTGGTCGTGATCGTTGATGGTGGGGACGATCGGCACACCAGAAGCAGGAATGGATCGACGACTTGCAGATTAGCGCCGTCTAGCGGCGGCAGATGCCTGTTTGGCCATTTCCCATAAGCGGACCTTGCGACCGGCGCTCCCGCAAGTCGTGGTCGCGCCTCACTTTGGATACATCGGCCTTGCCGTTCAATAAGAACAGATATCCTTGACGGCCACGCCGAATGTTGCAGGCGCGGCTGGATCGGGCATTGCGGATCGCGGTGCCCGGCGGTGACTTTCCGACCTGTCCCTAATCATTCCTGGAAGTCCGGACCTCCGCATTACCCACCGCAGGAAATCACTTCAAGGGCAGCGTCTCTCGAGGGGACGAGGCCCCTGTCTAGTTTTCTTTGGGACCGCCTGCGGCAGCGCACTGAATTGCCACGGCCGTGATCGCGATCCAGACGAGCAAGCGCAGAGTCATCGCGCCAACCGTCCGCATCTCGAATGCCGAGCCTTGGTAGACGTGCAGGCCGAACAAGGCGAACACCACAGCGATCGCCGCCACCAGAGCGATGGAGAACGCAACCGCCCAGCGGCGCCCCATGGCGATCCCGAAACCGGCAAGGACATAGGCGAAACCCGACAGAAAATTGAACCACAAGACGAAGGGGACCGCATCTCCGGCGGCGGCCTGTGCGGCGGCCCCTCCGAACAGCGCCCTGCCGCCGGACGCGATCGTCAGGATGCCGAACACCACCGCGACGCCCGAGGCGATCACGCGTGGCCTGCTATGCGATGATTGCGATTTCATGGCTTTTTTCCCTTCTAATGATCCAGTACCCCATCGCGCAGATGGAACAGCTGGTCGAACCGGTCATAAATCTTCTCGTCATGCGTGACGGCGACAATGCAGGCGTCCTGTTCGGCGGCCAGCTTGCGCATCAGGTCCATCACGATCCCCGCCCGCTTGCTGTCGAGGGCTGCCGTCGGCTCGTCCGCCAGAATGATGCGCGGACTGTTGGCGAGGGCGCGGGCAATGGCCACGCGCTGCGCCTCCCCACCCGACAGAAGCGCTGGCATGGCGTCCTTGCGGTGGCCGATTTCGAGATAGTCGAGCAACTCTACCGCGCGGGCCTGCGCCTCGGCCGCGGTCCTGCCCGCCAGGCGCAGCACCAGCGCCACGTTGTCGGTGGCATTGAGGAAGGGCAGCAGGTTGTGGAACTGAAAGATAAAGCCGATCTTGTCGAGCCGAAGCTTGCGCAGGTCCCGCCGGAGCCAGCGATCGTCATAGACCCGCTCGCCGTCCAGCGTCACCCGGCCCTCGGTCGGATCGATGATGCAGCCGATGATGTTGAGCAGCGTGGTCTTGCCGGAGCCGGAGGGCCCGAGCAGCGCAACCACTTCGCCCCTGTGCACCGTCAGGTTGACGTCGCGCAACGCGTCCACGCGTGTTTCGCCCTCGCCATAGTGCTTGGAGACACCGGCGATCTCGATCAGGGGCTGGCGGCTCGAAGCGTCGGTCACGTCAACCTCCGATCGCCGTTGCGGGGTCTACCTTCAGGGCCGCGCGAACGCCGAGCCCGCTGGCGGCAATGCAGACCACGAGGATGATTCCGGCCAGGGCCGCCGCGTTCACGGGCTCCAGCACCACGCGGCGCGGAAATGCATCCTTGACAAGCAGGATCAGGATCAGCCCGAAACTCCACCCGACCATTCCGAGCGCCACCGATTGCTGGACGATCAGTGCCACAATCGTGCGGTCCGGAGCGCCGATCAGCTTGAGCGTGGCGATCTGTTTCAGTTTTTCCATCGTCATCGTGTAGATGATGAGCGCGATGACCACGGCCGAGACCGTCAGCAGGATGGCGAGAAACAACCCGATCTGCCGCTTGGCCCGGTCCACGACCGAGCCCAGCAGGATTGCCTCCTGCTCAGCCTGTGTCAGCGCCCCGAGGTGTTTCCACTGCCTCACCGTTCGCGCCACGTCCTCGGGATCGGCTGTCGGCTCGAGCCGTGCGATCACCGCCGCGACCGTATCCGCGCTCTCCAGAAGTCCGGCGCCGCGCGCGACCTGAACGCGCTGGGCAGGTGGCGCCAGCTGCGACTGCAGGGTCTGCGCATCGGAAAGGGTGACGAAGGCTGCGGGATCGCCGCCGGAATTCATCGTGTCCTCGACCAGGCCAACGACCGCGAAGCTGTTGCGGCCGAGACGGATGCGATCGCCGACGACAAGGCCCGTCTCGCGGTCGGCGACGAGCTCGAAGTGGGTCTGGGTGATGCCGCGGCCTTCGGCGATGGTCTGCGGCCCTCCGGGGCGGCCGGGCTCGAAACCGATGACATAGAGACGCAAGGTCTCTCCTGCGTGGTCGGCCTCGACGGTCTGATAAGTGATGCTACCGGCTTCGGAGACGCCGTGCAGCCGGATCACGGCATCGCGGGTGCCGCCGGGGATCTTCGACGCTTCCGCGAACGGCCCCTGGGTGTCGGCCTCCACGACCCAGAGATCGGCCTGCGGGGCTTTCACGATGTTCAGGGCGTCGGCCACCAGACCGTTGTAGATGCCGATCATGGCAAGAACGACCGCCATCAGCAGGCTGAGGCCAAGACAGGTCAGCACGAAACGGAAAAGGTTGTGACGCACGTCGCGATAGGCAAGGTTCATGGCGCGGATCCGCCTTGCACCCGCGCAATGCGACCTTCGGTGAGCCCCTTGACGGGAGCCGCGACCACCTGGGCGCCGTCCGGCAGTCCGCTCACGATCTCCAGTCGGGCGTCTTCGGTGCGATAGCCGAAGACCAGCGGAACCTCCAGCAGTCTTCCGTCCCGCACGGCCCAGACGCGTCCCCGATGCCCGTCAAAGCCGCTGACCGCGACCTCCGGCACCAGCAGGGCTTCCGGCAGCGTCGCCACCGTGATCCTGACCTCGGCCTGCTCGCCGAGATAGGGCTGTGGGGGACATTGGTTGCAGGCGATCCAGACGCGCCGCTCCTCGTTCACCCGATCGCTCTCGATGCCGATCCGCGCCACGGCGCCACTGAAGGCCTCGTGCGGCAGCGACCGCAGCCGCACCTCCGCGCCCTGGCCAAGGGCGACCGTGCCGGCGCGCGCTTCGTCGATATAGGCCAGCGTCCAGACCGTCGCCGGGTCCATCAGCGTGAAGATCGGCTCGCCCGCGCGCACGACCGTGCCTGCCTCGACATGGCGCTCGACCACGACCGCGTCGAAGGGTGCACGCAGAACGCGATACTCGAGGAGCGTCGATTCATAGCGAAGCCCGGCCTCGGCATCGGCGAGTTGGGCATGGGCGATCTCGACCTCGCTTTCGGCAACCGTCAGTTCGGCGGCCGCGACATCCACATCGCGCTGCGCCTCTTCCGCCGATTGCGCGGAGATCGCGCTGCGTCCGACAAGCTCCTGCTGGCGCGCGTTGGCCGCCTCGCGCTGCGCAAGGATCGCGCGGGCGCGGGTGACGCTGGCCTTGGTCTTGCCGAGCGTTGCGCCCGCGGCCTCGACCGCCGCCTCGGCCCGCGCCACGCGCGCCTGCTGTTCGGCGGTGTGCAGGCGGGCCAGGACCTGGCCTTTGGTGACCAAATCTCCACTGTCGACCGCAAGGTCGGTCAGCGCGGCGCCCACTTCGAAGCCGACCTTCGACACGATCCGCGCCTCGACAGTGCCAAGACCGTAGACGCGCACCGGGACGTTTTGCTCGGCCGACACGACCGGCACGACGAGGGGACGTTCGACGAGGAGAAAGTAGCCCCCCGCGCCAAGCGCGACCAGAATGGCCAATCCAAGAAAACTGCGACGCATCCTGCGGGTCATGTCTTGACCTCCTGGGGCGGCGGAACATGGAACAGTCTGAGTTGCTCGCCGAGCAGCCGGGCCCCCTCCGCCTCAAGCCCGAAGGCGCGACTGCCCAGCGACCAGCGGATCGCGAGGCCTTGCACGAGGGAAATCAGCAGGGCCGCGCAATCCTCCGGCTCGATGTCAAGGCGCATGGCGCCCCCCGCCTGGCCACTTTTGAGTTCCGCCGTCAGCAAGCCCTGGAAGCGCATCATCAACGCCCGGAAGCTCTGACGCAGTTCGGCATTTTCCGTTTGCAGTTCCCGCGAATGCAGGATGGCCGGGATCGCGGGATTGGCCTCGATCTGGCGCAGTTGAACGCGGATCAGCGCGATCAGCCGCAGTTCGGGATCCGCATTCCCGGCGAGTTCCGTCTGCCAGGCCGTGGTCATCGTCTCGACTATTGTCTCGGCCACGGCACGCCACACGGCCTGCTTGGTGGGGAAATGCCGAAAGATCGCGGCCTGTGTCAGACCGACCGCGTCGGCGATCGCCTGCGTTGTCAGCCTGTCGGGCCCAAGTTCGTCGGCGAGCAGCAAAGTGGCGGTCACTATCTCTGCCCTTCGCTGACCGGTGGATTTGCGGCCCATACGATGCTCCATATGTGAGTTATTGATCACTAACTAAGATTGCGAAGCTGTGGTGTCAAGGTCGCAAACTGGATGGAACTAGCTGACTGACAGATGAATCTCGTCGCGCCCGCACCTGTATTCCGTCTATGGGGGATCGACAGGAGGCGCGCCCTTTACGCGATTGCATCAGAATCGGGAGGATCGGGACCTGGCCGCGTTTCTCAATTGCGCCGGCCATCTGCCGGACAACAGCATCATGCGCTTCAACGAGACATCGGCGGGAATGGTGCTGGCCGAAGCGGCGCGCGAGCCTTCCACTGATACCATCGTGGTCGGGACACACGGGCGTTCGTGCCTGCGGCGATCGGAAAGATTACCGGTCTACAAATAAAGCTGGCGCGGCAAGTTTGCCGATCTGATAGTTTCAATCAGATCGGACGCCACGTTAGTCCAAGGAAGCGCATGAAGGACAGCCGGTCCTGGATCTGGAACTCCGCCTGGTCGTCCGACAGGCTGTAGAGCGCCTGGAGGACTATAATTTTGACCATCAGCACAGCGTCATAGGGCGGCCGGCCGCCTCTGGCGCCATCCGACCGCTTCAGCGCCTTGGCCAGCGGTTTGCGGAATACAGCCCACGGAACCACCGCATTCAACTTCTCGAGTGGATCGCCGGCTTCGCTCAGCCGAACGTACCGCTCGTCAAGGTCTCAAAACCCAGCCTGTCCCCGCATTCACCGCCTCCGTGCAAATCAGCAGGGGAAGTGAATCAAAACGCGCTCCCGATTGCGAGGTTTTTAGAGCCGTCCAGTTGAGCAAAAAGCTGTATCGTTCGTTCGATATTGACGGCCTGCTCTACGCCTCCCGCCTTATCGGGGCAGAGTGTCGCCGTCTACGATAGGGCAGTCAAAACCAAACTTGCCTCCCGCTCAGCTGTGGAACTTGTTCGCCACGCTGATTTGGCTTCCGCGCTTCGGTCCATCGGCGTGACGGTGAGGCGGACGATAGCTGCCAGTATCTCGACCTGTTTAAAGCGGAGGGCGTGTCTTCGGTAGCAGTCTCCTGATCGGGTCCACAAGCCAGGCTAGGAAGCATGGGCAGGTGTCAGGTAGATCCGCGTCTGCTCGGCCCCAGTCATTTGGCGAAGCACTAACCTTTGGAATCGGCGGCAAAGTCGATCTTCGCGCGCATGAGGGTCGACTTGCCTACTCGGCTGCTTCCGCTACAGGTGCCGGAATATAGTTGAGAACCGGCCCCAACCAGCGCTCGACTTCCTGCACGGGCATGTCCTTGCGCGCGGCATAATCTTCGACCTGGTCTCGTTCCACCTTTGCGACCCCGAAATACCGGCTTTCGGGATGCGCAAAATACAACCCCGACACCGACGAGCCCGGCCACATGGCGAAACTCTCGGTGAGTTGCACGCCAATCTTTTCCTCGGCATCGAGCAGGCGAAACAGCGTCGTCTTCTCGGTGTGATCGGGCTGGGCGGGATAGCCGGGCGCGGGGCGGATGCCGCGATAGCTTTCCGTAATCAGTTCCCCTGGCGAGAGTGCCTCGTCCTTGGCGTAGCCCCAGTATTCAGTGCGGACGCGCTCGTGCATGCGCTCGGCGAAGGCCTCGGCGAAACGGTCGGCCAATGCCTTGACCAGGATCGAGGAATAGTCGTCATTTGCGCGCTCGAAGCGTTCCGCGATCGCAGCCTCCTCGATGCCGGCCGTAACGACGAAGCCGCCGAGATAGTCCGCCTTGCCGCTGTCGGCCGGCGCGACGAAATCGGCCAGCGCCATGTTGGGACGGCCGTCGCGCTTCGAAAGCTGTTGGCGCAGGGTGAAGAAGGTCGCAAGTTCATCTTTGCGCCCGTCATCGGCATAAAGCCGGATATCATCGCCGACGGCATTTGCCGGCCAGAAACCGATGACCGCTTTCGGAGCAAACCATTTCTCGTCGATGATCTTCGACAGCATCGCCTGCGCATCGTCGAACAGGGCGCGGGCGGTGGAACCCTGTTTCTCATCCTCGAGGATCTTCGGATAGCGGCCCTTGAGCTCCCAGGTCTGGAAGAAAGGTGTCCAGTCGATATTGCGGGCGAGATCGGCTAGGTCCCAGGTTTCGAAGACCCGCGCGCCGAGGAATGACGGACGCGGCGGCTCGTAGGACGGCCAGTCTGTCCTGAACGCGTTATCGCGGGCCCGCGCCAGCGGTAACCGCCGCTTCTCTGATTCAGAGCGGGCACGGGCGTCCGCCACCTTGCGGTATTCGGCGCGCACGGTCTCGATGTAGCCGGGCCTCACTTGCGGCGACAAAAGGCTGGAGACGACGCCGACGGCCCGGCTGGCGTCATTGACGTGGACGGCCTGGCCGCGCTCGTAGCGCGGATGGACCTTTACCGCCGTGTGCACCCGGCTGGTGGTCGCGCCGCCGATCAGCAGCGGGATGTCAAAGCCCTCGCGTTCCAGTTCCGAGGCGACGTGGACCATCTCGTCGAGGGACGGCGTGATCAGCCCCGACAGGCCGATGATGTCGACCTTCTCTTCGCGCGCGACCTTGAGAATCTCCTCGCACGGCACCATCACGCCGAGATCGATGATCTCGTAGTTGTTGCAGGCGAGCACGACGCCGACGATGTTCTTGCCGATGTCATGAACGTCGCCCTTGACCGTCGCCATGAGGATCTTGCCGGCGCTGCTCCTGTCACCGCCGCCATTGAGGCGCTTCTCTTCCTCCATGTAGGGGAGCAGGTGGGCGACTGCCTGTTTCATCACGCGGGCGGATTTCACGACCTGCGGCAGGAACATCTTACCCGAACCGAACAGGTCGCCGACCACGTTCATGCCGGCCATCAGTGGTCCCTCGATAACCTCGAGTGGCTTGGCGGCGGCCAGCCGGGCCTCCTCGACATCGGCATCGATATAATCGGTGATGCCGTTGACCAGGGCGTGCGAGAGGCGCTTCTCGACGGGCCATTCGCGCCAGGCCAGGTCCTTCTCGCGTGCCTCGCGTCCGCCCGTCCCCCTGAAGCGCTCTGCGAGGTCGAGAAGGCGCTCGGTTGCTGTACCGTCGCCCTTCGGTGTGCGGTTGAGCACCACGTCTTCGCAGGCCTCGCGCAGTTCCTCGTCGATCGTCTCGTAGACGGCGAGCTGACCGGCATTGACGATGCCCATGTCCATGCCCGCCTGGATCGCGTGGTAGAGGAACACGGCATGCATGGCCTCGCGGACGGGTGCGTTGCCGCGGAAGGAGAACGACAGGTTCGACACGCCGCCGGAGACGTGGACGCCGGGCATGGTCTGCGTTATCACGCGCGCCGCTTCGATGAAGGCGCGGCCGTAATCATCATGCTCCTCGATGCCGGTGGCGACCGCGAAGATGTTGGGGTCGAAGATGATGTCCTCCGGCGCCATGCCGGCCTTTTCCGTAAGGAGCTGGTAGGCGCGGCGGGAGATCTCGACCTTGCGTTTCCTCGTATCGGCCTGGCCCTTCTCGTCGAAGGCCATAACGACGACGGCGGCGCCATAGGCGCGGCAGAGCTTCGCCTGTTCTAGGAACAACTCCTCGCCCTCCTTCATGGAGATCGAGTTGACGACCGGTTTGCCCTGCACGCATTTCAGGCCGGCCTCGATAATCTCCCATTTTGAGGAATCGATCATGACCGGCACACGCGCGATGTCGGGTTCGGCGGCGACGAGGTTGAGGAATTCGACCATCGCCTTTTGCGAATCGATCAGCCCCTCGTCCATGTTGACGTCGATGATCTGGGCGCCGTTCTCGACCTGGTCGCGGGCGACGTCGAGCGCGGTCGCGAAGTCGCCGGCGGTGATCAGCTTGCGGAACTTCGCCGAGCCGGTGACGTTGGTGCGCTCGCCGACATTGACGAAGGGGATTTCGTCCGTGAGCGTGAAGGGCTCGAGACCCGAAAGCCGCATCAGGGGCTCCACCTCGGGAACCACGCGCGGCGGATATTTGGCGACGGCCGCGGCGATCGCGGTGATGTGTTCGGGCGTCGAGCCGCAGCAGCCGCCGACGATGTTGACCAGCCCTTCGCGCGCGAAGCCCTCGATCTGGGCCGCCATCGCCTCGGGACTTTCGTCATATTCACCCATCTCGTTGGGTAGGCCGGCATTGGGATAGGCGCAGACCAGCGTGTCGGCGACGGCGGCCAACTCCGTGAGGTGCGGCCGCATCGCGCTGGCGCCGAGCGCGCAGTTGAGCCCGATCGTCAGTGGCCTCGCATGGCGCACCGAATGCCAGAAAGCGGTCGGCGTCTGGCCCGACAGAGTCCGGCCGGACAGGTCGGTGATCGTGCCGGAGATCATGATCGGCAGTTCGACGCCCTTTTCCTCGAAGATTTCGAAACAGGCGAAGATCGCGGCCTTGGCGTTGAGCGTGTCGAAGATGGTCTCGATCAAGATCAGGTCCGAGCCGCCGTCGATGAGGCCGCGCAGCTGTTCGCCATAGGCATGGCGCAGGTCGTCGAAGGTGACCGCCCGGTATCCCGGATTGTTGACGTCGGGCGAGATCGATGCCGTGCGGTTGGTCGGCCCGAGCGCGCCGGCGACGAAGCGCGGTTTGCCGTCCTGCTTCTCGGCGCGAAGCGCGGCGCGGCGGGCGAGCCGGGCGCCGTCGCGGTTCAGTTCGTAGACCATCCCCTCCATGCCGTAGTCGGCCTGCGCGATGCGCGTCGAGGAGAAGGTGTTGGTTTCGAGGATGTCCGCGCCCGCCATCGCATATTGGTAATGGATCTCTTCGATCGCGGCCGGCTGAGTCAGGATCAGGAGATCGTTGTTGCCCTGCAAATGGCAGGAACAGTCGCCGAAGCGCTCGCCGCGAAAATGATCCTCGCCGAGGTCCAGTCCCTGGATCTGGGTACCCATGGCGCCGTCGAGGACGAGAATTCGCTCTCGCGCGGCTTTCTGAAGCTCATAGCGCGAGTCCGATTTTTTCGATGTTTCCAACGGGCCGAATAGCGCGTCCACGGGAACGTGCGAATGTGACTTCACCAGTTTGCACCTCATGTTGAGAGGTATTTTCGTCACATAAAGATATGTTTATGTCAACATGCGCTTGGTGATACCTATGGGCACTGTAGGCGTGGCCGGTGAAACGAACGGCGGATGAACACCTCAAGTCCACCCCTCATTTCCGCGCGGTCGCGTCATTTCCGCTCATTCGATTTTGCTTCTTGACTTTGTCTCGCGATTTTCCCACCTCTTGTTGCATGGTCATTTTCAATCGCCTTACCGAGATAATGAACAGGGTCTGCCCGATCGCGGGAATCTGACCCCCGGCCCGGTCGCGTCGCGCCCCGGTCGAGGGGTATGCGGAGAGACGGCACAACTCGACAGGGCCCGATCCGCACAGCGGCGATTTCACGACATTGATAGACCCGGCGTCGCGACATCCGCGGGCGCCCCACTTCGAGGAGGTCGATATGGCCCCCGTTGCCGCGAGCATTCGCAAGCCAGCCATAACCCTTGGCCGGACGGACCATGACAAGCTGACGCGTCTCGCCGAAGCAGTTCAAGCGGGCAACGCAGAAGTCTCCGATGTGTTGCTTTCCGAACTCGACCGCGCGCGCGTCGTTCCCGATGCGCGCCTGGCCGAGGACGTCATACGCATGGGCTCGCATTTGCGATACGCAACCGAGACTGGAGAGGTTCGCGAAGTGACCCTTGTCTATCCGGTGGAAGCCGACATCTCCGCCGGCAGGATTTCCGTCCTCACGCCGATCGGCGCGGCCCTGATCGGCCTGTCCAGCGGACAGTCCATGGACTGGCGCGCGCGGGACGGACGCGTTCACCGCCTCGTGGTGGAAAGCGTGGGCGTGCCGGAACCGGGCGGGCAAGGGCAATGATCTCGCCGTCGCGTCTCGCGCTCTTCGGAGGCTGCCTGCTCGCAGGATCGTAACCCCTGCGCCGCCGTCGCGCGGCCAGGGGGCCCATCACATTCGTAGTTCACGACCGTGCCCTGCAAGGGCGCGATGGAGATTCACGATGCGACACGATACCTGCATTCTCACCACCAAGGACTTTGCGATGCTTGAGGCATTGTATGACCGCTATTCCTCAACATCCGGAAAGTGGCGCGCGCTTCTGTACCGCAAGTTGGATACTGTCAATATCCTATTCCGCGACGACGTTCCGCCGAACGTCGCGACGCTCAACAGCCGGGTTTGTTTTCGGATCGACAGCGGCGATGCCGATACCCGGGTCTTGTCCCATGACCGCATGACCTTGCCCGTCGGCCTTCTGCTGCCGTTGACCAGCCTGCGGGGCCTCGCGCTTTTCGGACTGCGTGAGGGGCAGGCGATCAGCATCGGCGATGACGAAGGCCAAACGGAGCACATCCTACTCGAGAGGGTTCTCTATCAACCCGAAGCGGCTCGCATGGAACGGGAAGCGGCATCGCGAGCCACCTTGCCCGCTTCCCGGCGCGCTGCGTTTCGGGTCGTCTCGGGCGGACTGGATGTCTCGCCATCGTCTGATCGTCGAAGGCCCTTCTCCGACGGTTCCGGAGATCCGGGGCCGTCGGCGGCGTGAGGCGCGGCGATCATGTTCGGCATTGTCCTCCTCCTTGTCGGCGGATCGCCGCCGCCGCTCGTCTCGTCCGGTGAAGTCTTCGCCGCGATCGTCCCGAGGCCGCATTCGGGAAAATCACGACAACAGCGGTCGCATTCATGAGCGCGGCCAATTTCCGGAGGTTGATCGCATGAAGGTAGCGGTTCTGGGCGGCGGGGTTATCGGTGTCACCACCGCGTATTATCTCGTAATGGCCGGCCACGAAGTCGAGTTGTTCGACCGTCGGGCCGATGTCGCCGAGGAAACGAGTTTCGCCAATGCCGGACAGGTGTCGCCCGGTTATTCGTCTCCATGGGCGGGACCGGGCATTCCGCTTAAGGCCCTGAAATGGCTCGCCATGCGCCACGGTCCCCTGTCGATCCGGCCGAGGCTGGATACCAAGATGTGGCGCTGGATGCTTGAAATGCTCCGCAACTGCACGGCCGACCGGTACGCGCTCAACAAGTCCCGCATGGTGCCGCTTGCGGAATACAGCCGTGATTGCCTGCGGCAACTGCGGGAGAAGACCGGCATCCGATACGACGAGAAAAGCCAGGGAACGCTCCAGCTCTTCAGGACCCGGCGGCAACTCGATGGCATCGCCAGGGACGTGGAGGTTCTTCGGGAACTCGGAGTCCCCCACCAGATCCTGAGCGAGAAGGAATGCCTGCTGGCCGAGCCCGGGCTTTCCGCGTCCACCGTGCCGCTGGCCGGGGGGCTGAGGCTTCCCAACGACGAAACGGGCGATTGCCGGATGTTCACCCGGGAACTCGCCGAACTGGCGGATCGCAAGGGCGTCCGGTTCCGCCTGAACAGCGAGGTGACGGACATAGCCACTGATGGCTACAAGGTCTCCGGTGTTGTCCACGGCGGCATCATACGTCGGTTCGATGCCTGCGTCGTCGCGCTCGGTTCCTGGAGTCCCGCGCTGCTGGCGCCACTGGGCATCAGGATTCCCGTCTATCCCGTGAAGGGGTACTCGCTGACGATCCCCATCACCGATCCCGAATTCGCGCCGGTTTCCACCGTCATGGACGAAACCTACAAGACGGCGATCACGCGGCTGGGCGGCAGGATCCGCGTGGGCGGCACCGCCGAACTCGCCGGGTTCGACCAGCGGCTCAGATCCGGAAGAAGGGCCGCGCTGGAGCATTCCTTCGGGCAACTGTTTCCGGCGGGTGGCGACATGCGCGCCGCGACATTCTGGACCGGCCTTCGGCCCATGACGCCGGACGGACCTCCGCTGGTCGGTCCGACCGGCATCGATGGGCTCTACCTCAACACAGGACACGGCACGCTTGGCTGGACCATGGCCTGCGGGTCGGCACGCGCCCTGGCCGACCTCGTCTCCGGACGTGAACCCTTGATCGACATGCGGCCGCTTTCAATCAGGCGGTACCGGACGTGAATGGATCGCCGCGATCCGGCGCGATCCTCTCGGTGGACCTTGACGCGCTCGCCGCGAATTACCGGACGCTGTCGACGATGGCCGGCCCGGGCCGATGCGCGGCGGTGGTCAAGGCGGATGCGTACGGACTTGGAGCGGGTCCCGTCTCGCGCCGCCTGACGGAGGAGGGTTGCGACACCTTCTTCGTGGCGACACTCGGTGAGGGGCTGGCGCTCCGTGCGATGCTCACAGACGATGTCGGCATATTCGTATTGAACGGGATCCCGCCGGGCGCGGAAACGGAGGCCGTCAGAGCTGATCTGGTGCCCGTTCTGAGTACTATGGGAGCGATCGAGCGCTGGCGTAACGAAGCGCATCGGCAAGGCGCTCCGCTGGACGCGGCGATCCAGGTCGATTCCGGAATGGCCCGGCTGGGCTTGTCGAGGGAGGATGTCCTGACGATCGCGGGGAATCCGGATCTGCTGTCCGGCATTCGCGCCGTCCTGTTCATGAGCCACCTGGCCTGCGCGGACGAGCCGTCAAGCCCGGCGAACATGGCGCAGTTGAAGGCGTTTCGCGGCTTGCGGTCTCTCTTCCCGCAAATCCCGGCATCCCTTGCCAACTCGTCCGGGATGTTCCTTGGCCGGAAGTACGGCTTCGATCTCGCGAGGCCGGGAGCGGCGCTCTACGGCATCAATCCGGTTCCCGGGTCGGAGAATCCGATGCGCCGGTGGTTTCGTTGATGGCGCGGGTTTTGCAGGTGAGGGAGGTCAACGAGGGGATCGCGGTCGGATACGGCCATCGTTACTGGGCGACGCGAGACCGGCAGCTGGCGGTGATCTCGATCGGCTACGCGGATGGCTGGATGCGTCATGTCGATCTGGGGGCAATGCACCGTGGAAAGCGATTACCGCTCGCGGGGCGGGTATCCATGGACAGCATCACCGTCGATGCGAGCGGCATCCCGCCGGATCGGTTGCGCGAGGGTGGCTGGGTGGACCTGATCGACGCTCGTCAGACGGTCGATGAGGTCGCCGCCGCCGCCGGTACGATCGGTTATGAGATCCTCTGCGGATTGGGGCAACGGATCGCCCGTGAATATGTGCATCCGCACGGGAATTAGGTGGAGACCGCGGGTGCGTTGCGGCATTGACCGATTTCGGGCAACGGGGTCGAGGCGGTGGCGAGGTCGCCTACGCCGCCTGAAGCCAGTAACGATCTGCTCCCGATTGTCTTGTTGGCGATTTTTTATTTAGTTTTTGATGGCGCGCGAATGACCGCCTGAGAATTGTTGTGTTGTCGACGGAGGAGTGTGGCGCGCGTTGCGGGTCGATGCGCGAGTATCCATACGGCAAGACATGCCTCGACTGGAACTTGATTGAAGGTACGCCTAACCCTTCTGCATGTCCGCATCGCGCGCCGTCCATGCGATCACCGGTATCCGATACCCATGACGTAATCCATCAAGAGGCTTTCCTCATGTTCCCTTTCATCGAGCAGCGCCTCGAGAATGTCGCGGGCGGTCATAACGCCTAGAGGATGTCTTGCGGCATCGATCACCGGCATGTGCATGAACCCGGTCTGCTTCATCCGGCTCCAGACTTCCTCGACTGGTTCGGAGGGTGCGCAGGTTTTCACATCGGCGGTCATCGCCGTTTCGACTGCCTCGGTACAGCTGCAGCCCGTGCAACGACTGATGCGGCTGACAATGTCGGTTCGGCTGACCACGCCCACAATGGCACCTCCCGCACCGAGCACGACGATCAGCCGGGTCTGTGCGTGATCGAACGCCTGCGCGGCGGCGATCAATCGCGCGGATCGGTCTACCGTCACCAGGCGGTTGCCTGCTGTTTCGATGAGGGTTTTGGATATCATGGATCCTTTCCCTCTCCATGCGGCATCGTCTGAATGTCACGAGGCCGCGCAGCAGGATTTCGTTTTCTTGGTCTGATCGGAAAGGTCGCCTTCTGGAGAACGGTGCCCTCTTCGTCGATGATGAACCGGCATGCACGGTTGCCGTGGTGAAAGGTCAGCCGCCAACGTCCGGCGTCTTCGTCAACACCGGCTTCGCAGCGCGATGTGATCGCGCCTTTTCGCATACGCGCCTTGATCTCGTCTTGCGAAAGACGGAACGTGTCCGCCAGCAGCGCGGCATCGATGACAAAATCCCCGGCCTTGGCTTGGATAGATGTCATGACGCGTCTCTCCAGTAGCCATTTGCCGCCGCCACGGTGGCGAAATGTGTCGCCACGACCTGACTGGACGCGATCAGGGCGTCGGTATCCTCTGCATAAACGGGCCGCAACTTGTCGCGCACCTCCGCGTCCGGCTGGGTCATCTTGATGGCGACACGGGCCAATTTTACTGCAAGTTCATAGCCCTCTTCGGGCGTCTTTGTCTTCAGCGTGGGCAGCCAAGTTGTCATGTCGATTACCTTTTGTTTCGAGTGGATTGACTTGTGGCAGAGGATCCTGGGGCCCGATCACGCGCCAGGCACTGCCATCGAGATCTTCGAACTGGTTCGTGCGCATCGCCCAGAGGAAGGCCAGGAGCCCGATCAGCCCCATAACCACCGACACCGGTATGAGGACGATCAGGTATGTCATGATGCTTCCCTGGCGATCGCACGCCATGCGTGCCATGCGCCGTATCCGAGGACCGGGAACACGACCGCCAGTGCCAGTAGTCCGGTCGCGGCAGAAATGACCATGCCCGTGGCGACGATCCCGCCCCAGGCGAGGCAGGGCGCGAGGTTGTGCGTCGTCATGGCAAAGCTGAGGCCCATCGCGGTCAACGCGTCGCGCCGTTCTGACATGAGCATCGGAAGCGAAAACAAGCTGAGAGCAAAGGCGAAGGCCGCGAAGAGTCCCCCGACAGCCGAGCCCACGGCTAGCAGTGCCCATCCGCGCGGCGTGGTGAACACGTTCCCGAGGGCGTCGCCAGCGCCCGGGAAGGGCGCGAGTCCGAAAAAGAGCGCGTAGAGCAGATCGGCTGCGCGCAGCCAGAACAAGACAAGGAGGCCCAGCAACAGTCCCGCATAGGCCAGTTGCGCTCCGGAGGCTGGGCGGACCACCAGCATCTGGCCCAGCGATGTCGTCTTGCCTTCACTTCGGCGGCGGCTCTGTGCGTAAAGGCCGATCGCGAGAAACGGACCGACGATCAGGAAACCCGAGATCGCCGGCAGGGCAAGATAGAGAAGTTCCAAGGCGGCAAGTCCCCAGAGCACGGCATAGGAGAGCGCCAGGAGAAAGACGCCATAGGAAAGGCTTTGCCCCGGCGCGGCGCGCAGGTCGCGCCAGCCGGCGACAAGCCAGTCGAGTGCCGAGCGCGCGGGCAGGCCGCGGGCCATTGACGAGGCGGGGCGCTGCGGCGGGCGAATGGTGGGAAGCGGTTCCAGCATCGGTCAAGCCTTTCAGCAGGAGGGTTTCGCAGCCACGGCTGCCCCTTCGACGGCGGCGCAGGCGGGTTGCGAACCAAGCGCCACAATGACGAGATGCGCATTGGCGGCCAGAACCAGGCCGATCGCCGCCGCTCCGCCGAGCAGGGCGAGGTGTCTTTGGGTCCGGGCGGTCATTCGCTGTCTCCTTGGGACAGTCGCGCGACATGGAGCGCGAGAAGGTTGATCTCGGCCTCGCTCAGCCTGTCGGACCAGGACGGCATAACGCCCTGTCGCCCCCTTGCGAGGGTTTTCGCCACGCTATCGCGGTCCTGCCCGTAGATTACGGCCCGATCGGCGAGGGATGGCGCGCCATTCAGCAACCCGCCGATGCCACGTTCCCCGTGGCAGGCAACGCAATTCTCTTCGAACAAGAGGGCCCCAGCGCTGTCATGGGCGGCGGTACCCGATGGCAGCGCGACGACATACTCCGACAGGGCCAGGCGGTCGGCCCGCTCCATCCAGTCGAAGGCGGGCATCTGGGCCCAGCGGGTGTCGGGATGGTCGGTATTGATGCCGACGTGCAGCGTCTCGGCTATATGCTCGGGCGCGCCGCCCCAAAGCCAGTGTGAATCTCCCAGGTTCGGGTAGTCCGGGCCGCCCGCGCCTGACCTGCCGTGACAGGCGGCGCAATTATCCTGGAAGAGCCGATCTGCCGCAGGCATGGCGGTGGCCATCAGGGCGTTATCGCCTGCCAGCGCGGCGAAATCGGGATCGCGGAAGCGCGCAAGCCAGTCGGCGCGAAGGTCTGTGAGATCGCGCAGACGTTCCACGGCGATGTCGCCCTGATCGAGCCCGAGGATCCCGCGGCTGTAATCGCGCCCCAGCGGCCAGGTGGGTAGCAGGATCCAGGCGACGACCGAGTAGGCGAATGCCAGGGCCAGCGCGACCAGCGCAATCTTCGGGAAGGGCGTGTTGAGTTCCTTGATCCCGCCCCATTCATGGCCGGTCGTATCATAGCCGGTAACCGGATCGACCTCGCGATTGCCGGTATGCAGGTCCGCGCCGGGGAGTGTCTTGGGATCGGTCGTCATGGCCGATCCCTCGCGTCTGGGCAGGGCAGGATGGACCTCCCGATTCGCTCCTGCTCGGCGCGCCGTTTGGGATTGTAGGCGCGGACAAGCACGATCAGGAGAAAGCCGCCCATCCAGATCGGACCGAAAGTCTTGGCGATAAGCACCAGCGTCTCGTGGCTCATTGCGCGCCCTCCGTCGGCAGGTCGTAGGGTGCGCCGGTGAGCGTGCCGAGCGACTGGAGATAGGCCACGAGCGCGTCCATTTCGGTCAGGCGGCCCGGATCGCCGTCGAACAAGCGCACGGCCAATTCCTCGCCATAGCGTGTCCGGACTCCTGCGGCGCCGTCCGAGTCCGGACGGCTCTGGCCGAGGGCGTCGCCTTCGGCGCTGGTGATCATTTTCTCGTCATAGGGCACGCCCATGCGGGCAAGCGTCGCAAGGCTGTCTTCCAGAAGATCGGTGTCGAGCGGCTGCACCAACCAGGGATAGGCGGGCATGATGGACACGGGGACGACGCTTCGCGGGTTGATCAGATGCGCCACATGCCAGTCGTCGGAATACTTGCCCCCGAGGCGGGCCAGGTCCGGCCCCGTGCGCTTCGAGCCCCAGAGCATCGGGTGGTCCCACGCGCTTTCGGCGGCCAGAGAGTAAGGGCCGTAGCGGTCGATCTCGTCTGCAAGGCTGCGCACCATCTGGGAATGACAGGCATAGCATCCCTCGCGGATGTAGATCTCGCGCCCGGCGAGTTCCAGCGGCGTGTGCGGGCGCAAATCGTCGGGAATCACGACCGTCTCCTCGATAGTGAAAAGAGGTGCGATCTCGACGAGCCCGCCCACCGAGGCCACCGCAATGATCGCGCCCACAAGTCCCATGGAGAGCTTCTCGAGGTTGTAGTGAAGCTTCAGCATTGGCTCACTCCGCCGGTTGGGCCGCTAGCGGGCGGTCGGTCGCGTCAACACTGTCGCCCGCGGCACGCATCGTGGCGCGGCAGTTCAGGGCGCAGATCACCGCGCCGGCAAGGAACAGGGCCCCACCCAAGGCGCGCGCGGCGTAATAGGGCAGCATCGCCTCGACCGACTCGATGAAGCTGTAGGAGAGCGCGCCGTTTTCGTCATAGGCGCGCCACATGAGCCCCTGCGTGATGCCGGCGTTCCAGAGCGAGACGACATAGATCAGCGTGCCCGCGATCGCGAGCCAGAAGTGCCATTCCACTGCGGCCGGCCATGCCATCTCCTCGCGCCCCCAGAGCTTGGGAACGAGTGTATAGATCGCTCCGAACACGATCATCGCCACCCAGCCCAGCGTGCCGGAATGTACGTGCCCCACTGTCCAGTCGGTGTAGTGCGAGAGCGAATTGACCGGGCGGATGGCGAGGAACGAGCCCTCGAAGGTCGAGAGCCCGTAGAACACCGCCGCCACGAACATGAAGCGCAGCGTCGCATCGTCGCGCACCTTGTGCCACGCGCCATTGAGCGTCGCGATGGCGTTCCCGGCCGAAGCCCAGGAGGGCACCAGAAGCATCACGGAGAAGGTCATGCCGAGCGTCTGCACCCAGTAGGGCAGCGCCGTGTAGTGAAGGTGGTGTGACCCCGCCCACATATAGAAAAATACGATGCCCCAGAAGCTTAGGATCGAGAGCCGATAAGACCAGATGGGCCGTTGCGCACGCACTGGCAGGAAGTAGTAGAGCATGCCCAGAAACCCGGCCGTCAGAAAAAACGCCACGGCGTTGTGCCCGTACCACCACTGGATCATCGCATCCTGTACGCCCGACCAAATCGTGAAGCTTTCGCCCGAGCCCCAAGTGACCGGAACGGCAAGGTTGTTGACGATGTGCAGCATCGCAACGACCAGGATGAAGGCCATGTAATACCAATTGGCGACATAGATATGTGGCTCGGTCCGGCGCGCGAGCGTGCGGATGTAGAGCGTGAAATAGGTCACCCAGACCACGATCAGCCAGAGATCTGCATACCATTCGGGCTCGGCATACTCCTTGGATTGGGTCTGTCCCATCAGGTAGCCGGTCGCGGCCCAGACGCAGAACAGGTTGTAACCGATGATCACGAACCACGGGCTGACCGCATCCGCCAGCCGCGTCCGCGCGGTGCGCTGCAGCACATAAAACGAGGTCGCGATCAGCGCGTTGCCGCCGAAGCCGAAGATCACGCCCGAGGTGTGCAGGGGGCGCAGCCGCCCGTAGCTCGTGGCAGGCCAAAGCGGTGTCGCCTCGGGCCAGTACATCAGCGCGGCGAGCCAGACGCCCACCCCCATGCCGAGAACCGCCCAGATAAGCGTCATCACGATGCCGAATCGGGTCGGCGCGTCGTAATACCGGGTCAGGCGATCGGCGCGCGGCTCCGGCTGATCGTAAAGCGCGCCACTCAGAACGAAGACGAGAGCCAGTCCGAGGATCATCGCGATGCCGCCATGCAGGGCCATCGGCCCCTGCTTCGCCGCGGCCGCCATCGAAAGACCCAGAATGGCGAGCATCACCGACAGCCCGATGCCGATCTGTCGTTCCGCCGTTGTCAGGGTTGCGGTCACGGCCATTCAAAATGTCCCTTTGTTTATGCCACTCGAAGCGGCGTCAGAGCGATATCCGCGAGTGTCGTGCGGTCGAGATCGGCGAGAAAGGTTGCTTCGGCGGCGCGAAGGCGGCTCTTGAGCCGGCATTGTCCAAAAAGAGTGCAGGCGCAGCCGTCCGCGCCTAGGCACTCGACGAGCGATTGGCCTTCCTCGAGCAGGCGGATGACGGCACCGAGCCGGATCTCCGATGCCGGTCGGGCAAGTGCGGCACCACCGCCACCGCCACGACGGGTCTCGATCAGTCCGGCGCGGGCGAGGCGCTGCACGATCTTGGCCAGATGGTTGCGCGAGAGCCTGAACTCATCGGCCAGTTCGGCGGTCGAGAAGGCGCGTTCGGGCGCGCTCGCCATGCGCATCAGCATCCGCAATCCGTAGTCGGTGAAGGAGGTGAGACGCATCGCCGCTGCTCTCGTTTCTTAATTGGTATATACAATACCTATTAATAGATCTAGGCTTGATTGCAAGACGAAAGCCGAGAGACGCTCATGCCCACTCCCGAAACGTCCCCAAGGGACACTTCCGCGCGGCCGGAGATGACCGCTGCGATTACGGCTGAAACCGGCCTCGACGAAGAGGTTCTGTATGACCTCGTGCACGGTTTCTACCGCAAGGTCCGTCGCGACCCGGTTCTCGGCCCGGTCTTCGCCGCACGCATTACCGATTGGTGCCCGCATCTGGAGCGTATGGTTGCCTTCTGGTCCTCGGTCGCGCTGATTACTAGGCGTTACCATGGCCGCTCGGTGCCGGTGCACGCACCCCTGCCGATCGGCAAGGCCATTTCGAGCGTTGTCTTGACCTCTTTGGTGCGACAGCGCGCGAGACTTGCTCGCACGCGGGTGCCCAGCATGTCATCGAGCGCGCCGAACGCATCGCCCGTTCACTCCTCATCGCGATATCGGAAGCGCAGGACGCCACCGATGCCGCTCCCATACTCCGCTGACGAAAGGATGTTCTCATGACCGATGTTGCCCCGATCCATGATGCTGCCGAGCTGACCCGGTATATCGAAACCCGCTACCACGCGCGCCATCGCGATCAGCTGCCGCTTCTGGCCGAGATGTCCGAGAAGGTAGAGAACGTCCATTCCGGTGCCGAAAGCGTGCCCGAAGGCCTCTCCCAAATCCTGCGCCGCATGATTGGGGAGATGGAAGTGCACATGAAGAAGGAGGAGCTTATTCTCTTTCCCGCCATCCGCAGGGGCGGTGGGCCCGGAATTGAGAACCCGATCTCCGTGATGCGCGCCGACCATGACGATCATGTCGCCGAGGTCGCCGAGATCCGCCGACTCACCGCCGAACTGACATTGCCGCAGGGAGCTTGTGGCACCTGGACAGCGCTTTATGGCGGGCTTGATGAGTTCATTACCGATCTCGAGGAGCACATGCGGCTGGAAAACGAAGTGCTCTTCCCGCAATTCGAACCGGAAGGCCTGACACATGGCTGACCTTCACTTTCGAAAAGAAACCCGAGCGCCTGCCGAACTGCGCCCTCACAATAATTCCGATGCTGGAGGTAGAGTTCTTGCCGAGCGCGTCAAGCTCTCCTTATTCGGTCACGAGTTGCCGATTGCCTCATAGCCTCTGACGCCAGGCAGGGCGCAAACCAGAGAGCAAACTGTTCGAGGCAGCGACGGTGATTTCGGAGTTTTTGGATGATTACCTTTGGCGAGATTGGATGCCGAGAGTGGAAGTGCCGGCGGGGAGGGGACAGCCGGCACTTCCTAGAGGGGAGGGGTGGGGGTTCCCTCTGAATAGGTAGGTACGCATGCCTCGCATTCAAGGAAAGATCCGGCAATTCAGCCAATCCTTTGGAGCAGATCCTGACCGATGGCTGAATGCGGGGTGGCGCGAACAAAAACGAACTCAATGGGCGCGTCTATAATTCCAGCGAGAGCGTCACGGCGCCTTTCAGCCAGATCAGGACGCCGATCACTATGATGGCGGCGCCCGTTTCGGATGTTAGGTTCGCAGGTCCGCTTACCGTGCCAAGCGCCTGACCAATGCAATAAAGCACGATACCGACGACCGTGACGATGAGGCCCGTCATCAGCGTCATTTGGCCTTTTTGCAGCATTTTCTCAGGTGATCTCATTGCGCTTCTCCGCTTGCGCCCGGGCGTAAAATAGTCCGGGTACCCGTAATGTCCGGCGCCGCGGCCATTTCACATTCACGCAACGTGGCCTCGAGAAACTCCTTCAGCGCAGCTGCGTTGTTCAGGATTTTGTCCTTCGCGCCGTAAATGAGCGTCACGGATCCATCTTCCAGCAGCTCGAGGATTCGAGAGACTTCCTGATGCTTGCCGTCCAGTTCCCTGAAATAGGCTGCGCGAAAGTCGTCCCATTTCGCTGGATCGTGGTTGAACCACCGCCGGAGGTCGGCGGTTGGCGCGATTTCTTTCAACCACTCGGCAATCCGCAATCTCTCGCGTGTCATCCCTCGGGGCCATACGCGATCGACAAGGATTCGCGCCCCGTCCGAGATGCGTGCGGCGCGATAGGCGCGCTTTATGCGTAATTCGTTCATCCGGGCCTCTCCCAGCAATCGCCTCCAAGGATCATCCAGTCCATCGGAACATCGTGCGGCTGCGGAAAGATGGTCCCGACTTCCGCGACAGGATGGCCGACGCCGATCGTCAGGGGTTTCTCCGGCATGGCGGCTAGGGTGCGGTCATAGAAGCCACCGCCATAACCGAGGCGATACCCGGCGCGATCGGCGCCGACCACCGGCGAGACCACAATACTGGGAGAGAGCTCGCAGTCGTCGGCCGGTATCGGGATGTTCCAGATGCCGCGCTCCATCCGGCAGCCCGGACGCCATTCCCGGAACTGCAGCGGCTGCCCTTTGGCGACGACAACCGGAAGTGCAACCCGGGCGCCGCGCCCGCACTGAGAAACCATCCAGTCGCGGAGGTCCAGTTCGCCTCTGAACGGCCAGTAGAGGCCGATAACCGGACAAGAATATGCAGTGACGAAACCGTCCAGCACATCGGCAACTTTCCGAGCGATTGCAACGCGCTCATCGTTCGTTACGGCAAGCCGCGCTGCTATCAGGCGCTCCCTTTCCGACTTCCGCCAGCGAGCGACGTCGACGGCTGTCTGCCTATCGACCGGTTCGAAGCCATTCCATCCTTCATCGATCTCGTGTGCGAAGCAGGGAGGAGAACTGTATTCGCCTTCACTCATGATTTCGCCTCTCCGGTCGTGGCTCGGCACGGCAGCCTTTTTCTCGGGCACGGTTCTGTGCTTCTATTTCGAGTATCCGTGCGCAGTTGCGCAGCAGGACCACCATGCGCCCTTCCTTGCCGCATTCCATCGCGCGCGCGACAAGTATTGCCATGAGAGCGAAGGACGAGGTCACCCGGTCGAACTTGGCATCAAGTGCAGTAAGCTGCGGCAGCAGGGCGCCGATGCATTGCGTGAGATCTGACGTCGGCTCCGGTGATGGCCAAACGACGAATTCCGCGATCTCGGCCGGTGTTGTGCCGCCATGCATGCCAAGCACTCCGATTTGGGGGCTCATCAACACCCTATCATTGCGCTTAATCGTGACTCGAGAAAGAGAATATAAATGTGAGATAATATCGAATTATTCGATATAAGATACCATCCATGAATGTTGAGCACGCCAGAACCTTCCTTGCCGTAGCCGATACGGGCAGTTTCGTCGCTGCGGCAGAGCGTCTGCACATTACCCAATCAACCGTCAGCGCCCGGATCGCCACGCTGGAGGAGACGCTCGGAGCCCGGCTCTTCGTGCGAAACAGGTCGGGTGCTGTCTTGACCAATTCCGGCGGGCGGTTCCTGAAGTATGCCGGGCAACTCGTCCGGACGATGGAGCGGGCGCGCCAGGATATCGGGCTACCGAAACGGTTTCGGGGCAAGGTCGTGATCGGCGCCAGGATGGGTCTGTGGGACGGAGCCATGGTGGACTGGTTCGCGTCATTGTTGCGCGACCATCCGGACGTTTCCTTTCGCGCCGAGATCGGTTTCGAGCCGGAACTGATGCAGGGACTGGTCGAAGGCCGGATCGATATGGGTATCATGTTCACGCCACAGCGCCGCCCGAATCTCTCGCTTATCCCGCTTCTCACTGAGCGGCTTGTTATGGTCACATCCAACCGCAATCTCGCCATGCGCCCGGACGATTACATCCATGTCGATTGGGGTCCCGAGTTCGATAACCAGTTGAGCGCGAGCTTTCCCGAGTTTCCCGGACCCGCGGTGACGGTTAACATCGGCTGGCTCGGCTTGCAGTGCCTGGAAAAAAACGGCGGATGTGGCTATTTCCCCGAACGCCTGGTGCATGGCCGCGTCGCCGCGGGGTCCTTGTTTGTCCTGCCGGACGCACCGGTATTCGAGTTGCCGGCCTGGGTGCTCGTCAGGGTGTCAACGGCGGAGCAAAAGTCGGCCATTGGGCGGCGCAAAAGTAGGCCACTTGGCGCTGCAAGCGGGGAACGTCGGGAGGGCGTAGCCCGACCAGAGTTTCCCGCTTGCAGCTTCGGCGATCTTACCGGTGAGTGTTCGCGGCTTTTCGTGCCCGGCTTTGCGCCAGTCGGTAGCTTTCGCCGTTCATCTCAAGGATGCTGACGTGATGGGTCAGCCGGTCGAGAAGCGCGCCGGTGAGACGCTCGGACCCGAACGTCTCGGTCCATTCGTCGAAGGGCAGATTGCTGGTGATCAGCGTGGAGCCGCGTTCGTAATGCTGAGAGATCAACTCGAACAGCAACTCGGCCCCGGTCTTCGACAGAGGAACGAAGCCCAGTTCATCGATGATCAGAAGTTTGCAGCCCGCCATCTGCTTCTGGAAGCGCAGAAGACGGCGTTCATCACGCGCCTCCATCATCTCACTGACGAGCGCGGCGGCCGTGGTGAAGCCAACGGACAATCCCTTCTGACAGGCAGCCAGCCCGAGGCCGATCGCGACATGGGTCTTGCCCGTGCCGCTGGGTCCGAGCGCGATGACATTCTCGCGCCTGTCGACCCATTCGCAGCGCGCCAATTCCAACACCTGTATCTTGTTGAGCTTCGGAATGGCGGCGAAGTCGAAGCTGTCGAGACTTTTCGCGGCCGGGAACTTTGCAGCCTTGATGCGACGCTCGACCATCCGCCGTTCCCGGTCGATCAGTTCCAGTTCGACGAGCCGGGCAAGATAGCGGACATGATCCACACCCTCGACTGCACATTGTCGGGCAAGCTTTTGGTGCTCGCGCAGGAAGGTCGGCAGCTTCAGCGCCTTGAGGTGATGAGCGAGCAGGAGTTCGGGAGCATCGCCGCTCATGCCGGTTCCCCCTCGCGGTCCAGCAGGCGCATGTAGGCCTTGGCCGACGTCTTCTCGACGGTGGCTCTGGGCAGATAGGGATAGATGTCGAGGTCCAGCTTTGGCGGCCTGCGTTCGGCCCGGCACAGGACGAGGTGCTTCACGGCGTCGAAGCTGACGGCGCCCAGGTGTAGCGCCTGCTTCACAGCCGCATGCAGATCGGCCAGATCGAAGCTTTCCAGAAGGCGCAGCACCTGCACATAGGCGCGCCGGCCCTGCTTGCCCATCCGCGCTTCCATCAGGCGACGCAGTGTGGCGAACGCCTCGGGCAGTTCCCAACCCTGCAGAGGAGCCGCCTGGTCGAGCGCATTGATCTTCTGCTCGATCAGCGGCAGGTAATGCAGCGGGTCGAAGACAACCTCCTCGCGCTCATAGCTGCGCGGGTGACGGGCAATGGTCTCACCGCCGCAGCCGATCACCACCTCGTCGACATAGCCCCGGATCCACACATCTTGATGGCCATATGCGACCGGCACGGAGTAGTCGTTGGTCCTGTAACGTACCAGTGCCTGGGAGGAGACCCGGCCACTGGCCTGGTCGCAGGTATCGAAGGGCGAAGCCGGCAGCGGCCGCATGGCGGCAAGGTCACGCTGCAGACGCTCGCCGATCGTCTCGTTCTCGCCACGCAGCCGGTCGCCCTGGCGCTTGCGGCACTGATCCTCGAGCCACAGGTTGAAGTCGTCCCACGTCGCAAAGCACGGGATCGGCACCATGAAGTTGCGCCGGGCATAGCCGACCAGACCTTCGACGCTGCCCTTGTCATTGCCCTTGCCGGGGCGGCCGTAACGATCCCGGACCAGGTAGTGGGACAGGAAGCCGCTGAACAGCGTTGCACGCTTGCGTGTGCCGTCGGGCAGAATCTTCGCCACAAGGCAGCGGTCGTTGTCATAGACGATCGACTGCGGCGCAGCGCCGAAGAAGGCGAAGGCCTGGACATGGCCATCCACCCATGCCTCGGCCACGGCTGCAGGATAGGCGCGAACATAGCACGCATCGCTGTGCGGCAGGTCGAGCACGAAGAAGTGCGCCTTCTGCTCGACGCCGCCGATGACGACCACGGCCTCGCCGAAGTCCGCCTGTCCATGCCCGGCAGGATGCGCCAGCGGCACGAACATCTCTTGGCCTCGCCGATCCCGATCGCGCATGTAGTCCTTGATGATGGTGTAGCCGCCCGCAAATCCGTGCTCGTCACGGAGCCGGTCGAACACCCGCTTGGCCGTATGACGCTGCTTGCGCGGAACCGTCCGGTCCGCCTCAAGCCACCCGTCGATAATTGGGATGAACGCTTCCAGCTTCGGACGCCGAACCGGAGCCCGCCGCCGATAACCCGGCGGAACCGAATACGTCATCATCTTGCGAACAGTGTCGCGCGATATGCCGAAATGCCTTGATGCTTCGCGCTGGCTCATACCGCCGTCGCAAGCCACTCGAACCTTCAGATATAATTCCACGGTGTAGATCCCTCGTCCCTCCCTGCGCTGTGCAGAAAAGGGAAAAAGTGGACGACTTTTGCGCCGCCCGCAGCCGGACAATCCCGCCGCTACCGTGGTCTAGTTTTCCACCGCCGTTCTCACCGCAAGTAACCGGCGGAAAATACGCCACGGTCGCCGGATTGGTGCTCGATCGGATCGGCCATCTGCCAAAACCGGGGGAATTCGTCGAACATGCGGGATGGCTTTTGGAAGTCGTCGATCTCGACCGAACAAGGATCGACACCCTCCTTGTGCAGCGCGCCCCGGTGTCGCCGGACGAATAAGCGAACGCCGGTCCGGGGATCCCTCACGGCGATGCCAATGACTTCGGCGAGAGGTGCCGAACGGTGCGCGTTCATGGCCGCCGGATGGCGGTCATGTCGATGTCGGTCCGCGCCGAGAGGTTTTCAAGGCTATCGTGGAGGAGTTGCAGGAGATAGGTCGGATTGTGGACATATCCGCCCGGGTCCTTGGCGACGACCTGATAGTTGTAGGCGGCCTTGAGCAGCCTTGGCGTCCAACTGGCGTAGCGGTTGGGCATGACGGCGTCTTCGGAAGCGATTGATCCGTCTCCGTCGATGTCCGCGAAGAAATAGGGAAAACTGCCGGGGGCATAGACGATGGGCTCACCCGCGATCTCGGCGGCGTAGGCTCGTATCGCGTCGTACAGGCGCGCGTGCAGGCCGGATATCTCCGCGTGGATGCCGCCGGAGATGTCGCCGTCGCCGTCGAAATCGCCATGTCTCGTTCGGATGGCGCGGACATCCTCAACCCCGCGATGACAGGCGAAACAGGTTTCCGTCGCAACCTGCGTCGTATGCGGATCATGGCAGGCCGTGCAGGTGTTGGCGCTCGGAACATGCTGGAAGCGGCTGGCATAGTTCCTGTCCGGGTAGTGGTAACCGCCTTGCACGTCCGCGCCATGCATGACCGCCGCGGCCACGCCGTAGTGGACATTGATGAACGCGAGTTCCGGATCGACCGTATCCTCGCCGGTCCCCGAAACAGCCTTGGTGACCGCGCCTCCGGACTGCCGCCCCTGATGACAGACCGTGCATACCGCGGAACTTCCGAGGTTGTCCAAAACCGCGCCGGAAGGGAAGGACACGATGTCGAGCGCATGCGCGGCGCCCGTGTGACACGCCGCACAGCCGATCGGGGAATTGATTGCGGATGGGCTTTCGACACTGCCCGGCGCGCTGCCGTCCGCGCCGAGGAAATCCAGGAAGCCGGGTTCGGAATGGCACGCTCCGCAGGCGACCGGGACCTCGCCGTCCTTGTTCCAGTATGTGAAGGAATGCGAATGGTAGTCGCCATGCGGCGATGCCAGCCAGGCCTCGACCATCGCGGCAAGCGACTCGTCATCCTGGGCCGCCGCCGATCCGATGCTCCCGGCCAGAACCGAGAGCAAGACAATGGCCGTTTGCTTCATCTTGTTGAACAGCAAGGTGATCCTCCCAAACCTCCATCCACTATCGATGAAAGAATACATATCGGAATCTTTCGAAGCCTTGACCATGATCAAGATAAAGTTGAGGCAGGTGGTGATAGAAAATCGCCAATGTCCGAAAGAGAATCGATGGAAGAAGGCGGGCTCGACACAAGCCGGAAAATCCCGACAACCAAGCGCCCCAGGCGATTTCGCTTGCCCGGTGCGGTGCTGGCTCTGCTTTATGTGGCTGTCTGCCTCTCCGTGATCCTGCTGGCGAGCGTCCGGCGCGTGGCGCCGCTGGAACGCTGGGAACTGGCGGCGGCGGCGCTGGGGATGGCGGGCCTCATGGCGATGGCGGTGCAGTTCGTCACCTCCGGACGGTTTCAAAGCGTTTCCGGGCATCTCGGTATCGACAAGATCATGACCTTTCACAAGGTCGCCGCCCTCTGGGTCCTGCTCGCGCTCATGCTGCACCCGCTGTTCTATGTATTGCCCACCTGGATGGACGATCCGGCATTGGGTGCGGAGAGGCTGACCGCCTATCTGACCCTTCCTCACTATCGCAGCGGCGTCGTCGCGCTGGCGGCGCTGACCGCCCTGGTGCTGACCTCGATCCTGCGCAACCGGCTTCCGTGGCCCTACGAGATTTGGAGGGCGAGTCACATCGTGTTCGGGCTGACCGCCGCCGGCGCCGGCCTGCATCACGCGCTGACCGTCGGCCGATTCGGCGCGGCGGGTCCCGTCCACTGGCTGTGGTGGCTGACGGAGTTCGCCGTGGCTACGGTCATCGCGGTACTTCACGGCTGGCGCTGGCTGAAACTTCATCGTCGGCCTTGGCGGCTGGCCTCGGTCCGCGAACTGGCCGACCGGATGTGGGAGATCGACATCCAGCCGGAACCGGGAAATCCGCAATGGCCCTACCGCGCAGGCCAGTTCGTCTGGATGACGGTCGGGCGCCGCCGCGCGCCACTGTTCGACCATCCCTTCTCCATCGCGGACAGCCCGGCCCGGCCCGGCCTCAGCCTGATCATCAAGGAGGTCGGCGACTTCACGAGAACCGTCGGAACGTTGGCGCCCGGTACGCCGATCGGCATAGACGGGCCGCATGGAGAATTCGTGCTGGAGGAGAACGAAGACGACAGCGTGCTGCTGCTGGCGGGTGGTGTCGGCATTGCGCCGATCATGGGGCTGTTGCGCGACATGGTCGCCAGGCGTGACCGGAGACCGGTGCGGCTCGCCTATGCGGCGGGCCGGCCCGACAACTTCGCCTGTCTCGACGAAATAGAGGCGGCGAAAAACGAGCTCGATCTGCGTGTCATCTTCGTCAGCGAGGAAGGCCCGGAGGGCTGGAAAGGAGCGACGGGACGGCTCGACGGTGAGCGGATCCGGCAATTGCTCGACGGTCTCGATCCGGAACGCGCCCGTGCCCATATCTGCGGCCCGGGGCCGATGGTGACGACCGTCTCCGACACGCTGCTCGATCTCGGTCTGCCGATGAAAAACATCGACTACGAGCGTTTCGACTACGGCGGAGCCGCCGCATCGCGCCAGGATCGCCGCGATATGGCGCGGTATCTGGCGCTTGGCGCGGCGCTTGCCGCCGGAGCCGGCGTCTTCGCGCTGACCTATTGAGACAGCGTTCCTATCGCCGATCACCAGCCGCATCGAGCTTGCGGCGCTCGCCGCCGAATCCTAGATGACGTTTTAGAACCAACGGGAAGACCAAGGATTCCGGTCCGGGTTAGAGGCTAATGAAGAATCTGCTGCTGGCGACCAATCTCGGTGTTAACTCGCAACAGGCGCTCGAAAGAGCCTTGCTTGTCGCCAGATTGCACAAGGCCGCGCTGCACGTGATCCATGTCGCCTCCGCCCATGACGGTTCCGCCGAAGAAGAGCTCGCCCGGCAAGTGGCAGCGGCCGTCGCCTATCTCGAGGCGCATTTGCCGGAGGAGTTCGGCGCGGGCTTCAAACCCGCATCGTTCAAGAGCGTCGCGGGCGATCCCGTACAGGCGATCGTGGCGGAGGCGGACATGTGCGATGCGGACCTGACGATTACCGGCCTGAGCGAAAAACCCGGGGCTCGCGGCCTGATCGACAGCACGATCCTGGAACGGTTGCTCATGACGAGCGCGCGGCCGTCGATCGTGGTCAAGTCCCGCCCGACAAGGAACTACGAAAGCGTGCTCGTGGGCCTCGACCTCTCGCCGACATCGCACCATGCACTCGAAGCGGCACTCCGGGTCGCGCCGACGGCGGATTTGATAATCGCGCATGCGAAGGAAACCGGATCGGGAGACGGCGACACAGGGGATACGTTGGCGCGGATAACGAAAGAGTGCCTTGCCGCGGCCCGCAAGGACGTGGGTGTCCATGAAGGGGCTGTACAGATCCTGATCGAGGACGGGCCTGTTGCCGATGTCCTCTCCCGCTGCGCAGGCAAGTCGGCTCCCGACCTCGTCGCTTTTGGAAAGCACAACAAGGGACTGTCACACGGTCCCTATATCGGCAGCGGAGCGCGGGGCGTCCTGGAGGAACTCGATGCCGATATGCTGGTCGTGCCGCCCGGCGAATAGCGGATTCCGCAGTAACAGGAGGCCTTCGAGGTCAGGACTTGGAGGCCGGGTTGGATTCTGAGAAAACGCCCAGCTTGTCCGCGAATGTGCGCAGCTTGTCTGCTAATACATGGTCGCGGACCATGTAGGCTTTCGGGCGACGGTCAAGTTTATCTGCACAGCCAAAATGGGGCGCTTAGCCGAGATCGGACCTTTCCACCTGACCCTCCGCCGACTATGGCTGCCTCCGGAGGAGACAGCCCATGAATGTACAGGGAAGCCGCATTTACTATGGCTGGGTCGTGGTGGCGATCTCTTTTGTCACCATGGCCGTCGCGGTTAATGCGCGGACCGGCTATTCGCTGCTGCTGCCACAAATCTCGAATGAACTCGGCTGGAACACCGCGACGACCTCGGGACCATTTTCACTGGGCTTTATCGCCTCTACCGCGTTCGTGCCCGTGCTCGGTGCCGTGATGGACCGTTACGGCCCGAGGATCGCCATTCCGATGGGAGCCGTCATGGTTGCCGCGGGTTACGCTGGCGCTGTCGTGATCGGCTCTCCGGTCGGCCTCTACCTGTCGCTCGGCCTTCTGGCGGTCATGGGATCGATGGCGATGAGCTATATCGGCCACTCCATGTTCCTGCCCAACTGGTTCGTGCGACGGCGCGGCCTTGCTGTCGGCATCGCGTTTTCGGGTGTCGGCGTTGGCGCGGTTACCTTGCTGCCGCTCATGCAGTGGGCGATTGACGCTCATGGCTGGCGCGTTGCCTGTCTGGGCATTGCAATGCTGACGCTCGGCGTGATCCTTCCCCTCAACCTGCTCTTCCAACGCAAACGTCCCGAGGACATGGGGCTTCAACCGGACGGCAAGTCAGGTTCAACAAGCACGGACATTCGCGGCTCTTCGGATGGTATTGTCGATCAAGCATGGGTTTCCACAGACTGGACCCTTCGTCGAGCAATGAAGACGGCGCGCTTCTGGTGGATCGGCAGCGCGTTCTTTTGCGGCCTGTTCGTCTGGTACGCCATCCAGATTCACCAAACGAACTTCCTCATGCGGCAAGGCATCGATTCCGTGACAGCGGCGTCAGCGCTCGGCCTCATTGCGCTGTTCGGAATCGGTGGGCAAATCGCGTTGGGTGCTCTGTCGGACAAGATCGGCCGCGAGACCGCCTGGACTCTGGCACAATGCGGTTTCGGGCTTGCCGCGCTCCTTCTCGCCACCGTGAGCTTCGGGCAATTTCCTTATCTCATCTATGTCATGGTCGCATTACAGGGGCTCCTCGGATACGGGATGGCATCGATCTACGGTGCAATCCCCGCCGAGGTATTCTCCGGCAAGCACTTCGCAAAGATTTTCTCGATCCTCTCACTCTTCGGGAACTTCGGCGCCGCCGGCGGTGTACTTGCGCTCGGGATCATTGATGACGCTTTCGGCGGCTACCGCCCTGGCTGGTGGCTTTGCGTTCTTGCCTCCGGCATTTCCGTCGTCAGCATCTGGATGGCCGCGCCAGGAAAAGTCCGCGCGGTCGGTGGGGCATGAAAGTGGACGACCGAGCGATGCACCCGCATAGGCGCAGATGGTGTTGACCTCTCGGTAGATTAGCGTCCGCAAATAATGTGGCTCTTTATTCATTGTTCAGCTGGACTTCCTTGGCAAAGGAAGCGGTAGTGTTTGTCACGTCGAACCACTCATGTCGGCTGACCGTGCCCGCACCGCGGGCTTCACTCAGTGGGAAGCCGGATAAACCGGCCTCGAAATCTGAGTGGAGAACAACATGAAAACCCACATCATCGAGAATGGCGGCGATTTTGGCTCGGCTATCGAGGCCGAAGTCCACGCGATCAAAAAGCCGGCTGCGAAGAGCAAGAAGGACCAACTGGTCGCTCTGCTGTCGAAGCCGAATGGCGCGTGCATCTCGGTAATCGTCGAGCGCCTGGGCTGGCAGGCGCACACAGTGCGGGCTGCACTGTCGGGTCGCCGCACGCGCTTGGTCAAGTCTCGCGCAGTATCATCGAAGCGCAGATATTGAACCAGGCGCATAAACCCCCGGCGTTAGCTCCAGATGCGCCGGAACCAGTTTCGAGCGCTTGAAGCGGTTGGGGGCGTCGATGGTCGCCTTGAACGAAAGAGCCGTCAGTGGGCCGACGCCCGGAATCGTCTGGAACAGATTGCAGATCGGATGGGTACGTGGGGCGCGTTCCAGGGCGTTGTTCAGCTTGCGCATCTGGGTACGAATTTCGTCGCGCGCCGCCAGACGCGGTTCGATCGCCGGCAGCAGCATGGGCTCCTCATTGCAGAGTTCTTTGACCCGCTCACTGAACTGGCAGCGGTGAATCTTCCCGAGTTTAAGCCCTTGCGTGCGTAAGAGGGCCCGAATGGTGTTTTCGATCCGCAGCATTGCCCTCATGAACTGGCGGCGACCGATCAACGAGGATCGGACGAACTGCGACGGTCGGCTTTTCACATGCACGGGCTTGAAGTGTCCCACACGCATCATGGTTGCGATCCCGTGCGCGTCGTTGCGGTCGGTCTTGTTCGGCCGCGTGGAGAGCAGCTGTTGTGTGTGCCGCGTCTCAAGGCAGAACACCGGGAAACCCGCATCCTGCAACGCGCCGCAAATCTACTCAGAGAGTGGACAGGCCTGAAGCCCGAGCAAGGTTATTTCCCTCTTCAATTTCGAAAGTTTCGTTATGATTTCTTCCGGCTCCGAGCGAGCTGTTACCTGGAGAACGTTTGTGCCGTCCTCATCAATTGCGCATATCGCCGTTTTAATGAGACCGAGATCCAATCCGATAAATAGCTTCATTGCCAGATTCTCCGTTAAGTTCGAACCGGGCGCGATGCTAGCAGACGTCCGGGGTCCGATTATCCCATCTGACGCGAGGTGCAACCGAGAGGATTAGAAAGAACTGGAAAGTTCCTGATGCCGCTTGCGCGCAACGGCCGGCAAGGGAAGCTTCGCCGCTTCTGGCCGCGAAAACTGAGACCCGGCACAAATGCCGGCTTGCCAGGCGCGCCCTTGTCCTGCCTTGCTCTTCGCGGCTTCCGGGATCCGTCCCGAAATTGTCGGGAGCAGGGATCCGAACAGAGGACGCGCCGGACGCGGAAGAGAGAATGGAAAAGGCAGAACTCGAAGAATTGAGGGGAAAGGTTGCCTGCGGCGCAGTGCTCGAAACGGCGGGCTTTGCCGTCGACCTGAAGGAGAGCACCCGCCGCGCGGTCAAATATCGTCGCGGCGACGAGATCATCATTGTCATTCATGACGGCCAGGGGTGGTTCGATCCCCTGCTTGCCTACCGCGCCGAGGGCACGTCCGAATGGGGCACCAAGCGCCGGCACGCCGGCGAACTGCTCGCCGATGCGCTCAACAGCCGTATCCCGCAGATCTTCGACACGATCAGGGACGGCGACAGCGAGCGGCGGGTTCTCAATGTCATCGACACCGAGGCGGCCAAGGAGAAGCTCACAAAGATCAAGATCGCCTTCCAGACATGGGTCTGGTCCGATCCCGACCGCACCGACCGGCTGGCGCGCGTCTATAACGACACCTTCAACAATATCGCGCCCCGATCCTTCGACGGGGACCATCTCCAGCTACCGGGCGCCTCTGGCGCCTTTGTTCTTTATGGCCACCAGAAACGCGGTATCTGGCTGTCGCTTAGCAGTTAACCGCAAGAATGCGCCGGTTTTGTTCTGATTGACCATTTAATCATGAGAATCTGGATTGCGGGATTCTCAAATTAACTGCAATTGCTGGGAGGGCCTCGGCCGTTGGGCTTGGGCTATCATGCGTTCGGTGGTGTCGGTGAATTGGACCCTGTTGTCGCCCATCATGTGACGACGCAGCATTCGGAGCATTTCAGGTCCGGCACGCTCGACAATGGCTATCCCGGCCAGCAGTGCCGGTCGCATGTGAAGCCGAAGGATCGGACTTGCGGGCGTGGGTAGGTTCTCCTGTTCCGCAGCAACGATGCCATCGAGATCGGGAATGATGGCGCCGAGCACCCTGAAGCGCCAAAGGTCGCTCTCGCGGGGAATAGGTCTTGGAATGCGTCGCATCAGGAGAAGCCGAGCGATTTCGGAAGGCGATGTCCATGTCGCGATACCACGTTCGGCCTCGTCATCGAGCAGCTGTTCGCCACGAATTGCCGCATCGCGATATTGCCGGAAAGGGGAGGGGAGTTCGCGCCCGTCGGTGTCCCGGAACAGATCTCCGCAGGCAGGACAGGTGAGGCGCCAGCCAACCAGGTGGCTTCTGAAGGTTGGCTCCGGTTCCGTGCGACGGACGCTGCAGTTCGGGCAGGATTGCTGAGGCCTGACGGCGATCAGCCGGCGTGACGACTGCGCGACATTGGTGAAGGTCATTCGACGCACGACAGCCGGCTCGATGGCGAACACCTTGGCCAGCCGGATTTCCTGATCGTCACTCAAATGGAGATCGGCGGCTCGCAGCGAGTGAGCCTCCGGCAGGCAATGCCGCAGCATGACGAGCGGTGGGACCGCGTAGAAGTCGGCATGGCGGTTGATCCAGGAGGACAAAAGTTCGTCAGTGAAGGGCAGCAGCCGTACCGGCAACTGCCGTCGTGCCGCCTCTTGCATCATGCGAATGCCGCCTCGGCATCAAACTCCGGCTCCCAGCTCTCGACCGCTTCGTTCGTAATCTGCTCGCTGCCGTTTTCGATGGCGTCGATCGCCAGGTTGTTGACCATGTGGAAGATGTTGGCCGTGATGCCCTCGGTAATCTGCAGCATCCGCCGCAACGATTTCGGGGTGAGCACCGACGGCCGGCGTAGTGGTGTGTTGCGGAGGATCGATGTCACCAGGGTCTCGAACTGCTCGTTCGCGGCCCACCTGTTCAGGGTGAACTGCTCGAACCGGCGGGCAAGCTGGACGTCGCCGCTGATCGCCTCGCGCGCCTCGTTGACGCCGAAGCAGACCAGCGAGATATGAAGACGATTGCTGAGGAAGCGCAGTGTGTTCAGCACTATGCGCTGCTCACGGTAGGTTCCGGCGAGGATGTTGTGCACCTCATCGATGACCAGAACCTGTACGCCGATGGCCTCCATGATCCGCAGCGACGCCTGTTCCATCTGAGCAATGTCTGCGCGCGGCCGCTGCGGCGCGCCGAGAAGGGTCAGGAGCTCGGCATAGAACCGCCGCTCGCCGGGCCGGCTGGTCATTTCCATGGCCAGGACCGGGGTCTTCAGCGTTCCCGTCACCGGATTGAAGCTCGGCGGATGCTCGTCCCGGAAACGCTTCATGATCATCGTCTTGCCCATGCCGCTGTCGCCATAGATCGCAATCGAGGGCATGCGGGTACCTCGAGGATGGTCGAGGAGCGCGCTCAGACGATCGAGAGCCTGCTTGGCGCGTGGGTAGAGCACCCAGCGGCGTGATCGTATCGCGCGAATGCGCCGATCGTCCGTTTCGACAAGCAACGCCGCCGCGCCAGCGGTCAGGTGAGAGATTTCATCGTTCATGTCAGCTCAATCCGTATCCTCGACAAAGGGTACGGGTTTGCTGGAGTCGACGCCGCGAAGCGAGCCCCATTCGCGATCTTCCACGCTTGGCTTGCGGCCGACTGCTTTGCCGTGCCGCACTCTAGCCGTCATCCGCTTCGCGTCTTCCACCAATTGGCGCCGAGCCATGGCGGTACGAACGATTGTTCCCATATCGATTTCGCGTTTTCCCTTCGCCAACAGCCATTCTCGCGACGACTTGGCTTCAGCGAGCGTGATCGAAGGCAAGGTGATGTCGGCATATCGGGCCTCCACGAAGTTGCCCGACAGACGCCGGACAAATATGCGCGACAGATCTCGCGGGTCATATTTGATCAACAGCCGCCGCTTGCCGGTCCGTCCAACATCCGCAGCTAAGGCGGCGGACCAGTACCGCAATCCAAAGATGTGGATGCCGTTTGGTCGCAGCGTCCGCTCGTCTTCGGGCAGGAAGGTGAGCCAGAAATGCATTCGGTCCTGTGGAAGCCGTAGCGGGATTGTACCTTCATGCTCGCGCCATACAGCGATCGGGGGTCGTTTGAGACTGGTGTGGATCGATTGATGGTAGTCGCCGAGAATGTCGAGAGCGATGTAGCGCTCGAGTTCGCGCAGCGTGAATGCCGAATGTCGACGAGAATTGTACTCGCCCAGTTCGTCAGGATTGCTGAATGTCGTGCCGGGGAGCAGGTGAAGCTTGCCCATCTGTGTGCCGATCAGGCGCTCGATGTGGCCCCCAAAGCGGGGCTCGCCGGGAGGCCGCCAGTCAATCGCGATACCGGCATCCTCGCAGCCGCGCTGGAATGCGCGGCTACGGAAGTCGCGGCCATTATCCACATGGAGCCGATCCGGAAGGCCAGCAACGGGCCAGGGGTCTGCTATCTCGCGTTCGCGAAGCCACGCAGATTTGTCAAAGACCGAATGCAGCAAGCAAAGGCTTGTCGATAGCCGAGATGGCGCCGCCATGGTGAGGTAGAAGCCGGTGACCATCCTGCTGCAGACATCCATGGCCAATGTCAGCCACGGGCGCCCGAGCGGTCGACGATCCTCTTCATCAACGACGAAGATGTCTGCCTTGGTGTGGTCGATCTGGACGACCTGCAGCGGTCTGGAAACTTCGAACTTGCCCGGAACGGCGATCGTCGATTTCTCGATCTTCGGTTCTCCGCGCGCCTTGGCACGCTTGCCAATATCGACGTCTTCAATGCGTGCGACGATTGTTCTCCGATGAGGTGGCGCTAAGCCTGCCGCGCGACAACTCGCGTTCACCTCACGCACCAGAGCTGATACGGATGGGCGGTTCTTCTTCAGGTAAAAACGCTTGATCTCGGCCCCGATGATTTCCTCGCGTGCGTCGTCGAGCATCCGGTGACCGGTGCGCCGACCGGGCTTGCGCCCCACAAGAGACAGAACGGTCCCGCCTGCTCGGAATAGCTTCAGCAGCCGATACGCTGATGCTTGGCTTAGCCGAAGATCGTCGGCAAGGTCTCGTATCTGCGCTGTCGTAGTGGGACCGGACACTCGACGCAGAAACTCGCGGATCACATCTGCCTTACGGCAGGCATCATCCCAGTCTGTGTCGTCGATTTCTTCGGCAAACGGCTCGGGCATCGCGGCTCTCGGCGCAAGAATATGAGATCGATCATTCTCGCATTAAGTGCCAAAATCAAGTAATGATTATCACAATTAACTGCTAATTATCAAATTAAGTGCCCGCGCAAAGCCTTGATATCATTGTAAACTGATTCTTGAGGTTTAATGTAAAGTCACAGGAGATGACAGGTTATGACCGACACCGGTTCCTCTTACGGCCTGTGGCTGCTTGTGGTCATCAATTCGGCGGTCTTCATTCTATTCGCTTTTAGCTTTTTCAAGCCGCAGACATCGCGCGACTGGCGCAGCTTCGGTGCCTTCAGTGCCTTCATCGTCGCACTCTTTGTCGAGATGTATGGTTTTCCGCTGACGATCTTCTTCCTCTCAGGTTGGCTTCAATCCAACTGGCCGGAGATCGACTGGTTCGCGCATGACAGCGGGCATCTACCGGAGATGATGTTTGGCTGGAGGTCGAACCCACATTTCGGACCGTTCCATTTCCTGAGCTTCGCGCTGATCGGTGGAGGTTTCTGGTTGATATCGGTGGCCTGGCACCATCTCTGGAGCGCACAGCGGGCCGGGAGACTGGCCGTCACGGGTCCCTACGCCCGGATACGGCATCCACAATATCTGGGCTTCGTTCTCATAATGGCCGGATTCCTCGTGCAGTGGCCGACTCTCCTAACGCTTGCGATGTTCCCGGTTCTCGTTTGGATGTACGCACGCCTTGCAAAAAGCGAGGAGGCGGATAGCCAGGCTCGATTTGGCGAGGCCTGGGAGAGATATGCGGAAGATGTTCCGGCATTTGTGCCTCGATTGCGCAAGGTTGCCACGCAGTGAACGCGATAGTCCTGTCCCGTTCCTGCGAGGCGCAACCGAGCTTGTTTCCTCTCGGGGAACCGAAGCAATCTCCATTTTCGCTAGCGTCCGGGCGTCAGCCTGCATCTTGATCGGTGAATGAGTTTGGCATCGGGATTGGACTACGGATTTGCGAATTAAGAGCGCCGAAACCACGCAGGCGATCGGAACCGGAAATCTTGTGATCCTCGGTGGATCCGGGGATGTCGGTCAGCGGCTCATTCGGCTCCTCGCAGCCCACGCAGAATGGAAGATTTGGTCTGTTTCGAGGCGGGGCCCGGCTGTTGATACGACGCATCCAAACGTCGCCGCGATCACCCTTGACGTGGCCAGTCCCGAAGCGGCCAATTCTCTTCCCGAGGGCGCCATTTTCGTCAATCTCACGGAGGCAACGCCTCCAGAACTGGTTGCGACAATCCTCGCCAGGGGCGGCATAGTTCTCGATACGTCCGCGTCGCCAGACTATGTTGATGACCAGAACCGGGTCGCGGTCGGGAAAACCGGGCGTCTCATCACAGGCGTGGGGACTGCTCCTGGTCTCAGCACGTTGATGGGGGCAGATCTGGCAAGGGACGGGCGGGTGCGAACGCTCCGAATCGGGCTTGAGCTGGGGATGGGCCGCCACTTCGGGCAGGCGGCGGCTGAGTGGTTCTTTCGAGCCCTTGGTAAACCCTATGACGACCCGGCTACCGGCCGGGCCACATTTCCTGGCACGAACCCGTGGAGGTTCAAGTTCGCGCCTACAGAGACACCGCGAATGGCGCTCGACATAGGGTTTCCCGACGCCGGTATTTTTCCCGACGGGCGCGAGGAGTCGGTTCGACACTACCTGGCCGTCGATCCGCGCCTCGTCACGCGCCTTATTGCGGCAACACAACGGCTCGGGTTCGGACGGTGGATGGCAAGGCATTCCATAAGATTGACAAGGCTGTCCCGGTGGCTGCCTCAAATCGGGCCCACCAGAACACGTATTGCGGCCGTTGCGTTTGATCGCGATGGCAAGGAGATTGCGTCGCACCTTTTCGAAGGCGGCGATCAGGCCGATTTGACGGCCTCAATGATATTGCTGACAGTTGAGTCAATATGTTCCAGCGATGCTGGGCAGGAAGGGGGCAATTCCATCGTTGACCACTTGGATCTAGCGCAAGCAGTGCGCGGCCTGGCTCGCCACTTTCCTGAAACATTGAGCATCAACACTATCACTCGGCAAAACCCGAACTGAGAAAAAAGAATGACGAGGCCCGCAATGAATCACGAGGACGGCGACAACTACAAGAAGAATTCCATCACGCTGGGCGGCGCGGTTGCCATGGGGACCGGCGTCATGATCGGCGCGGGAATCTTTGCCTTGACCGGGCAGATCGCCGAGCTTGCCGGGCCGCTCTTTCCCATTGCCTTTATCATCGGCGCGATCGTGACCGGGTTCAGTTCCTACAGCTACATCAAGATGTCCAACGCCTGGCCCTCGGCAGGGGGTATCGGGATGATCCTGCAGAAGTGCTACGGACCGGGGGCGGTTGCGGCGGGGGCGGCGCTTCTGATGGCGCTCAGCATGGTGATCGCCGAGAGCCTGGTCGCCCGGACTTTCGCCACGTACCTCTTGCGCGCCTTCGACATCGAGGGCGGGCCGCTTGTGCCCATCTTGGCTGTTGGAGTGATCCTTTTTGCCTTCCTCGTGAACATCGCGGGCAACCGGTCGATCGGGCTGTTCTCGATGGGCATGGCCGCAATCAAGATTGGCGGCATCGCGCTTTTCGGGGTAGCCGCCCTGTGGTCGAGCGGCTTCGGCTTCGCCGCGGCGTCGCGGGACGCGGTCGATTTTGGCGTAATGGGGTTCGTTGCCTCGGTCGCGCTTGCCATTCTCGCGTTCAAGGGGTTCACAACGATTACCAACAGCGGTGCCGAGATCACCGACCCGAACCGCAACGTGGGGCGCGCGATCATGATTTCGATTGCGCTGTGCGTAGTCGTCTATCTTCTTGTGGCCTTCGGCGTTGGGTCCAGCCTGACCATCGACGAGATCATCGCCGCCAAGGACTATTCGCTGGCCGAGGCGGCGGAACCGGCGCTGGGTCAGGCGGGCTTCCTGCTGACGGTCTTGTTGGCCGTCGTGGCGACGGCCTCGGCCGTGCTGGCCAGCGTTTTTGCCGTCTCGAGGATGCTTGCCATGTTGACGGAAATGAAGATGATCCCGCATCGCCATTTCGGTATGTCCGGTCCGATCCAGCGGCATACGCTGGTCTATACGGTGGTCATCGCTTCCTTCCTTGCCGTATTCTTCGATCTGAGCCGCATCGCGTCGCTCGGCGCGTTCTTCTACCTTATCATGGATATGGTTGTGCATTGGGGTGTCTGGCGTTTCCGGCGGGCGGAAATCTGCGCCTCTGGCGTCGTGCTTCTGGTGGCGTTCGGGGTGGACGCGATTGTTCTCGTCGCGTTTACCGCGATGAAGCTGCAGAGCGATTCGGCCATCGTCGCCTATGCGGCCCTGGCGATCCTCAGCGTGTTTCTGTTCGAACGCGCCTACCTTTCGCGCTGGCTGGCACTTCAAAATGGGTCCGCCCACAGTTGACGGATCATGTCACACAATCGGTTCGCGATGGGCGGCGAGCGGGCCTTGCAATGCTCGTCGGCCTTGCTCTAGGTTTGGTGGCCGCGAATTCGCCGCTGGCGGATACCTACGCGCTTATTCACCATCTGCCTCTGCGAGTGGGACCGGTCGCGTGGGCAATCGAAGCCCCCCTGATCGAGTGGATCAATCAGGGCCTTCTGACGGTCTTCTTCTTTCTGATTGGCATCCACACAAATAATGAGTTGACCCGAGGTACGCTGTCCGAACCCGGCGCGGCCGTGCTTCCGGCAAGTGCGGCAGTCGGCGGCATGATCGTGCCGGCAGCCATCTATCTTGGTCTTAATGCCGGAGAGACTATCGCCCTTCGTGGGTGGGCGATTCCGATTGCGACGGACATCGTTTTGGTCCTTGGTGTCCTTTCGCTATGTTCGGGTCAGGTTGGCCCTGCGATCGTCGCATTTGCTACGGCTGCAGCTATATTCGATGACCTTGGGTCGGTGGCTGTTATCGCTCTGTTCTACGGAGAGTTGGATCAGCTCTTGCCGCTTTGGATTGTGGCTGGCGGTTCGGCAGGCCTGCTTCTGCTCAATCGAACCCGAAAGGCCTCGCTCGTGCCTTACCTTTTCTTCGGCTGCGTTCTCTGGGCAGGACTGATCATGACCGGCCTCGAAGGAGCCGTTGCAGGTGCAATTGTCGGGTTTTCCCTGCCGCTTTCATCGTTTCCGTCAAAAGCAGCCGCGCGCGCCGAGCAGCGCATTTCGCCGTTTGCTCTGTTCTTTGTCGTGCCGGTCTTTACCTTCTTCAATGGTGGCATCGTGCTGGATTTTGTTCCCGCTGACCCACAGGCATGGTCTGTGGCAATCGGCATTGCAATTGCTTTGATTGTCGGAAAGCCTTTGGGAATTCTCGGCGGAACGCTTCTGGCGCTTCGCTTGCGCATCGGAACACTTCCTCCTGACACTTCGCTGCGAGACTTATTCGGGGTCGCACTGCTGGCTGGTGTCGGCTTCACTATGAGCCTGTTCATCGTCGGCGCGGCATTCGATGCAGCCCCGATTGCCGCAACGGCAAAACTCGCCGTTGTGAGCAGTTCAGCTATCGCCGCCTTACTCGGCATCCTCTCGTTCAATCTCCGCCGATCGGTCGGGCGCTAGCAACGGATGCCTCACTCCTCGTCCTCTGGCTCGACGCAAGGCTGCCAGTCCCACAGACGGTTCATCGTTGAAAAAAGGAAGGATGCTGACCAGGCAATCAGCAAGAGCCCGTTGAGGGCCTCGACACCGGCAAGAAACCGCAGATGACCGGTCGGGACGATATCTCCGATCCCGAGCGATGTGTACATGACGGTCGAGAAATATAGGTAGTCGAGCGGGTGTGCCATGTCAGACCCCTCGAAGTCACCGATCCCGAACCACGCCCCCGCAATCCAGAAGCCGCCCGCGAATAGCCCGATCTGAAACAGATGCGTGACGAACAGCAGGCTCACGATGGACAGCACGCGTGTATGCGACCGCATCGGAACAGACGCCATGCGACCTGAGCAGAAGCGCAGGGATGCCAGATGCAGATAGGCTGTGGTGACGAAGAGCGCGGCGGAAATAGCTATCGAAATTAACAACTTACGATCCGTGTATTGATACTGTTGACCGCAATATGGGTGGCGTCCCGATGCGTCTAATCAAATTAGCATCGGCAATCTTTGGACTCTAGGTACAGTTTTTCGATCATGGCCCCGATGGAGCGATTCCAGAACGTCACGTCGGAGAAACAGGCGGCAATCCTTGATGCCGCGGCGGCGGAGATCGCGACGCATGGCCTGTCCGGCGCCTCGATAAATCGCGGCAGCCCGGATGAGCAAATCGTCCTTCCACCATTACTTCGAAGGCAAGTACGATCTCTATGCCGCCGTGACGCAACGGGCGCTTGACGACCTGGTTGCCGCCATGGCGCCCGGCGCACTGCCGGCTACGAGCTTGGAATATTGGGCGATGTGGGAGGCCGTGTATAGGGCGTTTCTGCAGTGCCAGTTGACAGACCACGTCCTGGCGGCCCTGAACTGGAGCGCGATCAGCGCCCGCGCCGCCGGCACGGCACACCCTGCGCTCGAGATACTGGCAGGCCAGATGCGTCGGTGGCTCGAAGCGCTGATACTGCGGGGCCAGGCGCTAGGTGCGGTGCGAACCGATTTGCCGCAGGATCTGCTTCTCGACACCACCTTCAGGCTGCTCGAGGGCGGCGACCGCTGGTTTGCAGCAACCTGGAGCGAGATGTCCGAAGCCCGCGTCGCCGCACCGCGTCGCGGATCGTCCTCCTCTTGCGCGACATGGCCGAACACAAGGGAGACTAGGAATGAGTTTCGCCATGGAGCAGGGCTTCACCGCGGACGCGACTGGTGCTGCTCGGCCACTGAAACTGGCGCTCCTCTTCTCGATCCTTGGCGAGGCTGTGGTCCTCCTCGTCTGAGGCTTCTACCTTTTCCCCGAGGGCAGCTGGTTCAACAAGGCTATGTGGACCCCGGTCTATTGCGGCGTTGGAATGGGCGGTGCATTCGGCGCGGTCGTGGTGTTTGGTCTTCTGGGCCGTGTGGATGGCTGGTGTGCGGTTGGGCTGACAGTGCTGCCGGCAACGGTGATGCTGGGGCTGTTTTGCAACACGCTGTGCCTGAGGCTTGATCTGACCTTCGGCTATTTCGGTGCCCAAGGCGCGGGCTTTCTGTTCATGCTCAATGGCATCGCTATGTCCGCCTTGGGCGGCGCCGTCCTTGGTTGTATGACATTCACCGAGCGGGGGCGGACCTTCCGGCCGCACTGGCTGAAGTGACCCGCGGCCAGCGCCTGTCCCGCCCAGCGTTCCGCCCGGTCGTGCGCGCGGCGAGATGGCAAAGGGCCGTTTCACCCGGGCCGAAATCCGCGCACTCCTCACAGACACAACAGACACATGGGCCCGGTTCGAGGGGCACACGACCGAAATCCCGTACGCAAGCAGCGCGGGTGCGCGGCTCCGGCTTCTGAATGGAGCGCTGATCATCGCCGCCATTCGGTCCGCCATCGAACGTGGCGTGGAACGTGACTATGCCATCGAACTGGTCGGCGATGCGGCCTGGATCATTTACCGTTGCTTCATGGACAATCCGGACGCGGTTGTTTGGCTGACAACCGCGCCGACGAGGAACAACAAAGGAAACCAGGTGCCCGCAAGTTCGGCGACCTGGCCGGTCAACGCGAAGATACCGGCACCGATCATCACTCCGGTCCCCATCGAAACTGCGCCAGTCAGCGATATGCTGTTTTTCTGATAGTCCGTCGTCACGCCGGAATCCTTGCTTTTGTCCTGATTGCGTTGAGATCAGGCCAGATCGATCGCTTTCTTCAGCATGTCACGCACATCTGCTGCGACAGCGTGAAGGCCAGCGTTGTCGACCGCTGCCATCGAGGCAACGGGATCGATGGCGCTTAGTTCTGTCCCGCCTTCGACGGCGCGCAGGATTACGTTACATGGAAGCATCGCACCGATCCGAGGCTCCAGACCGATGGCCTTGTGGGCCATGTTCGGGTTGCATGCACCGAGAATGCGATAACCGTCCATCTCGGCACCAATCTTCTTCTTCATCGTTTCCTTGACATCGATTTCGGTAAGTACGCCGAATCCTTGTTCCTTGAGCGCGTCACGCGTACGGGCATCTGCCTCGTCGATTGGCACGTTGGGAAGAAGACGGTCGTAGGTGTATTTCATTTCATATCCTCACGTTGACTGTGACCGGGACCGGCGGGACGGACGTTTGCGTGTGGTTCAGGCCAAATGAGCGTCTTAAGCTACCTCGAGAAGCTCGGAATCGTAGCCCGCGTCCTTGATAGCGACCTTGATATCCGAGGCCGGCAAGTCGCTGTTGATCTCCACGGTCTTGCTCGCCAGATCGCAGGCAATTTCCACATCAGGATCGGCGCTTTTCACGGTCTTTTCGATCGCCGCGACGCAATGACCGCAGCTCATTTCGGGAACGCTGAATTTCATTTTTTGGTCTCCACAGGTCTTGGATGGCTGGAAGATAGAGGTTCCACCAACTGGAGGGTCAAGCGAACTTGGCTGGTTATAAAAAAATCGCATCCCTACCCTTGACCTTCCAGTGACTGGAACAATTATTTTCCGTGAAACAATTCTGAATTGGAGACGTCGATGAACGGCAATCAGTCTGTTTCGCTTTCCATCGAAGGCATGTCGTGCGCGTCCTGTGTGGGACGGGTCGACCGCGCGCTTTCTGGAATCGAAGGTGTCCGCGATGTTTCAGTCAATCTGGCAAACGAAACGGCCAGGTTGACGATAGAAGACCCGGATCGGCTTGCTGAGGCCGCCAACAAGCTGGACGAACTCGGTTATCCGGCACGGCGGGCAAGCGTCACGCTGAACATCGAATCGATGTCATGTGCATCCTGTGTCGGACGGGTGGATCACGCGATCGCCGCCGTGCCGGGTGTTCTCGATGTCAACGTGAATCTGGCATCCGAAACCGCTACTGTCACATATCTTGAAGGGGCGACCGGCCCCGCCGAATTCATCGCGGCGGCGGCCGAAATCGGTTATCCGGCGGAAATCGCCGAAGCTTCCAGTTCAAGCGACCGTGTGGCCCGCAAGGAGGAAGAAGCCAGAGAGATCAAGCGCCGCACCATGTTGGCGGCTGTTCTTGCCTTGCCTGTGTTCGTGATGGAGATGGGCAGCCATGTGATTCCTGGAATGCACGCATTCATCGGAGGCACGATCGGTCATCAGACCAGCTGGATTATCCAGTTCCTGCTAACCACAGCCGTGCTGCTCGGACCGGGGAGGGTGTTCTACCTCAAAGGTATCCCATCTCTCATCAAGGGGGCCCCGGACATGAACAGCCTCGTCGCGGTCGGAACTGGCGCGGCCTACATTTACTCCGTCATTGCGACATTCCTGCCCTGGCTTCTTCCGGATGCCGTTCGCGCGGTTTATTTCGAAGCCGCAGCGGTGATCGTGGTGCTGATCCTGTTGGGACGGTTCCTGGAGGCGCGGGCAAAGGGCCGTACCGGCGCAGCCATCCAGAAGCTTCTTGGCCTTCAGGTGAGAACCGCGCGCGTTCTGCGCGATGGTGAGCCGGTCGAAGTACCCATCGAGGAAATACGACTTGGCGATGTTCTCCTTGTGCGCCCGGGCGAGCGGATTGCCGTAGACGGCGAACTCGTGGAAGGCGAGAGCCACGTCGATGAGAGCATGATCACCGGGGAGCCGGTACCAGTCACCAAGGCAACTGGAGGTCCGGTAACCGGCGGCACGGTCAACGGGGCTGGAAGCTTCCGCTTCCGGGCAACGCGTGTGGGCGCCGATACGACCCTTTCCCAGATCATTCGTATGGTAGAAGAAGCGCAGGGTGCGAAGTTGCCGATCCAAGGCCTCGTCGACCGGATCACGCTCTGGTTCGTTCCTGCGGTCATGGCGATCGCTGCATTGACGGTCTTGATTTGGCTGATCTTCGGCCCCGAGCCGGCGCTGACCCTTGCGCTGGTGGCAGGCGTGTCTGTCCTCATCATCGCATGCCCCTGTGCGATGGGTCTTGCCACGCCAACGTCGATCATGGTCGGCACCGGACGCGCGGCCGAGATGGGTGTTCTGTTCCGCAAGGGCGACGCATTGCAGATCCTCAGTTCGGTCGACGTGGTCGCATTCGACAAGACCGGCACTCTCACCGAAGGTCGTCCGGAACTCGTCGACGTGATCGTGGCCGAAGGATTCGACCGCGCCGATGTGCTGGCCCGCGTCGCCATGGTCGAAGAGCAGTCGGAACACCCCATTGCCGAAGCGATCGTTCGCGGCGCGCGTCGTGAAGGAGCAGCGCGTCATGAGGTGTCGGAATTCAACTCCATGACGGGTTACGGGGTTCGCGCCCGCGTCGGAACGACCGAGGTTCTGGTTGGCGCCGACCGGCTGATGCAGCGCAAGGGCCTGGACCTGGGTGCTCTGGCCGCCGAGGAAGCGCAACTGGCCAGGCGCGGTCACACTGCCCTCTACGCCGCGATTGATGGAAAGGTGGCGGCGGTATTCGGCGTGGCGGATCCAGTGAAATCCGCAAGCGCTGCGGCCATACAGGAGTTGCACAAGCTCGGATTGAAAGTGGCTATGATCACGGGCGACAAGCCGGAGACCGCCGAAGCCATCGCAAGGGAAACCGGAATCGATCATGTGATCGCCAGAGTTCTTCCCGACGGTAAGGTCGCTGCGCTCGACGAACTACGCAGCAAGGGCCAAAGGATCGCTTTTGTCGGCGATGGCATAAACGACGCGCCAGCGCTCGCCCATGCCGATGTCGGGATCGCAATCGGAACCGGGACTGACGTCGCCATCGAATCCGCCGACGTCGTACTGATGTCAGGCGACCTTCGCGGCGTGGTCAACGCATTCGAGGTTTCCCGCCGGACGATGCGCAATATCCGCGAGAATCTTTTCTGGGCGTTCGGATACAACACTGCCCTGATCCCGGTCGCGGCCGGCGTACTATATCCGACGTTCGGTGTGCTTCTGTCACCCATTTTGGCAGCAGGCGCTATGGGACTATCTTCTGTCTTTGTGCTGACGAACGCGTTGCGGTTGCGGCGGATCGCTCCGGCAATGGATGAAAGGGCTTCGGCCCACCCAACTCCGGCGCGACTCGTGCCGGCGCCGGCCGAATGAGAAGGAAACTGACGATGAATATTGGTGATGTCTCACGAATTTCAGGCCTGCCCGCGAAGACGATACGCTACTATGAGGACATCGGCCTCATCCGGCCGCTAAGGGGCGAAAACGGCTATCGCAGTTTCCAAGACAAGGATCTGCACAAGCTGGCGTTTCTCGGCCGCGCCCGTGCATTGGGCTTCACGATCGAGGATTGTCGGAACCTGCTGGCTCTCTATGAGGATGATGGACGGGAGAGCGCTGCCGTGAAGCATATCGCCGAAGACCATTTGGCGCGGATCGACGAAAAGATCGCGCAGCTCCGTTCCATGCGGGCCACTCTCGCTGAACTCGTCAATGCTTGTGCGGGTGACCATCGTCCGGACTGCCCGATACTTAATGATCTTGGCCATGGAGATCGACCTGCAAGCGACCAATTGAAAAAGCCAGCAGGTAATTGCAGCCACTAAATCCACCTCCAATGGAGGCCGACATTTAAAAGCCTTCACCGGTCGGAAAACGGTAGGTCAGGGTCGCGTTGATAGAGATCAAGGATCGCTTCGTTTTTGCGAGTAAGCTGAAAAAAAGTAGGTTATGAAATGACCGTCAAAGCCCAAAGAGAAGCCCGATTGAGAGCGCTGCCGCGTTCGCGGTCGGTATTGTGGGCGATGATAGCAATGTTCTACGTCCTCGCGCCGTTATTCCACCAATTTAGCGAGAACATTGACACTGGTTTGCACGCGGTCATCAGCGTGAGCCATTCATATGATGGTTCCGATGGCAATCGCGTTGTACCTGCTAATTCCAAGGTATGCAGTACGGCCAGTCATTGCCTGTTACCGGCTGTTCTCCTGGCCGGATTTTCTGGCATTGACGCAGGTCGTCAGCGTCAGCACTTTATTACAAAACTTCTTCCCGATCGGCTGTTCCTGTCGTTTCCATCTCCCCCTCCAAAGTCTGCCTGAAACATAGGGTAACCCTGTCCGGCTGACGATGGCGCCAACCCGCGTGAGCGAATACTGAGCGCCACTGCGGCTCTTTCCGCAATAGCTCAAAAGTCTGCCTTGCCCCGTCGGATCTGCGATAGCGCCCGCTGAAATGCAGGACGCAGTTCGCATTCGTCGCCCCTGTCGGTTCGGACAAAGCCGAAAATGCAACAGCCCGTGCGGGCGATGCATAAGGAGCGGATAATGGAAGCAATAATATATTTTCTCGTCTGGGCCGGACTGATCCTGCTCATGATGCGGTTTGGCTGTGGCGCTCATGTAATGGGACATGGCCACAACTCTCGAACAAAGCAGTCGGAGGGAGGTAGCAATACTGATCTGCGCTGGATTGCGCCTGAAAGTGCCATTGATCCCGTGTGCGGGATCACAGTCCATACGAATGCGGCGAAGTCCGCAGTGCATGACGGGCACGTGTTCTACTTCTGCTCGCGAGAATGCCGCGAACGCTTTGAGGCGGCACCTGATACATATCTAAATCAGGAATCTGCGACCTTGGAGACAGGGGGGGCCGTTCATGGCTGACTCACGCAACTCCAGTCCGGGCTATGCGATCAGGGTGGCTCCGCAGGCGTCGAACACACCGCGTATTCCGGTCATCGCTTTCGGCATGAGCCTTGGCTTGTTTCTGGCGATCACGTTCGTCCTGTGCGTCGGCTTTGACCTCATCTTTCCGGGAATGGCGATGTACCAGACATGGCTGAAACTTCTTCCCGGATTCACCTGGTTGAGTGTCCCGAGCTTCCTGCTCGGTCTGGTCGAGGCATTTGCCTACGGCTGGTATGTCGCGCTGATTTTCGGCCCTCTCTTCAACTACTTTGCGGCACGCAGGTTCCGTTGAACACGGCCATATTAATGGAGACCAAAATGAAAACAGAAATGAAATTCGCGTTAGCGACAGCAACTCTGACTTTGCTCGGAACCGTGCCGACATTCGCGACCACCGTCTACATTCCAGAGGGGAGCGCTGGAGAAATCCTTGTTGTGGATGCCGACACCGGTTCGGTCGAGGCGCGCTGGCCAGGTTTTGAGGCTGTCCACGGTCTGGCCGGAGCACCAGGCGCACGTTACATCGTTGCGGGCAGCTATTCCGAGGTGGCGAAAGAAGAAGCAGAGGCGCCGGCGAAACCGGAAGGCGTATCGCAAGACGAACACCAAGCGCATCACGCCCCTAGGGCGGCGAGTGTCATGCCCAAAGATGCCGGAGTAAGCATTCTGACGATAGTCGAAGCAAAGACCGGCGCGGTAGTGCGCCGGATTGAGGTTCCCGGCGCCGTCCATCACGTGGCTATGTCTCCGGACGGCCGCTACGCCGCAGTGACACATCCGACCACAGACGGGATCAGTATCATCGATCTCGACACCTTGGCATTCAAAGCGTTCGTGCCGACTGGAACGAGCCCAAACTATGCCGTGTTTGCGCGCGATGGTAGATCGGTATTCGTTACGAACGCCGACAGCGGAACCACTAGTGAGGTTGACGTCGACAAGACGTTCGTCAAGCGCAATATCCTTTCCGGCGAGGCGCCGGAGCATGTTGTCATGTCGCACGATGGCAAGCGGCTCTATGTCGCCGATGCCTATGCCGGCAAGGTCCACGAGGTCATCATCTCGGACGGGAACATTTCCCGGTCTCTGGATGTCGGTGGCGAAATCCATGGGCTTGATCTGTCGGACGATGATGGGACGCTATTCGTTAGCGGCAAGCGCGACGACAAGATTGCCGCTATTGACCTGAGCAGCGGCAAAGCAAAATTCGCAGCCTTAGCTCCCGCCCCCTATCACCTGACGACAATAGCCGGGACGAACAGCCTCTACGTCTCAAGTCGCGAAGAGCCCAAGGTCTGGATCGTCGACCAGGAAAACCTCGCAGTAACGGGCGAGATCGCTGTTTCAGGTGAAGGTCACGAAATGGTGGTGCTCCCCTAAGAGCAGCCGGAAAAACGAAAGGAGACTGTCATGTACAGATATGCAACTTCAAACGCCATGACTTCAGCCCTTCTCGGTGGAGCGATCATGTTCGGCCTGGTGACCGCTTCGTTGGGCCAGGAAAGCGGCATGATGGACGACGGTATGGTGAGCCCGGGTTTGATGAATCCTCAAATGAATCCGATACGAGGCAAGCAGCTGTTCGCGAGCAAGGGATGCGTTGTGTGCCATTCGATAAACGGCGTCGGCGGCGAGGACGCTCCGGCCCTTGATGCGTCGGCGATGCCCCTACCGATGAATCCGTTCGAATTTGCCGCGCGCATGTGGCGGGGTGCAGAGGCGATGGTCGCAATGCAGCGTGACGAACTCGGTGCGCCGATCGAGCTCGACGGTAGCGAACTGGCCGACATCATTGCGTTTGTCCACGATGCCGACGTTCAGGCCGAATTCTCCGAAGAGGACATTCCCGAGCGTATCGAGGATCTGATGCACGAATCCGATGACGAGTAGACGCCATCGCGGCGGTGGCGGTGCGTAGTCCGCCATGCGGACCTTGAAACAGGAGCGAGAGGGAACGCCGGACAATCCGGCGTGAACTCCGTCCAAAGCGCAAGGAGCAATAATATGTCCGCAATAGTCTCAGATGCCGACAAGTCGGTTACCAAACGCGATTTCATTTACGTTGCAACAGGGGCGATGGTAGTCGTGGGAGTAGGGGCGTTCGCCTGGCCGTTTATCGACAGCATGAATCCCTCGGCAAGTGTACGAAGCCTCGCAACGGTCGAAATCCCGTTGGGCGACATTGAGGTCGGCCAGCGAGTGACGGTCATGTGGCGTGGCCGTCCTGTGTTTGTCGACAGACGGACGAAAGCTCAAATCGATGCGGCAGTCGCTGACGACGATGCTGATCTTATCGATCCTCAAAGCGATGCAGATCGTGTGCAGAATCCCGAGTGGCTGATCGTGGTTGGGGTGTGCACGCATCTCGGCTGCATCCCACTCGGGCAGAAGGATTCCGATCCAAGGGGCAATTGGGGTGGCTGGTACTGCCCGTGCCACGGTTCACAATACGACACGTCCGGGCGTGTAAGGCGGGGCCCTGCACCCAAGAACCTCGTCGTTCCGCCCTACGAGCTTATGGACGGCGAGAGCGTCGTTATCGGCTGATCTGAGAGAGGAGGAGACAAAGTGACAAAATCTCCCGCAAATGCTTTGCGATTTCTCGGTGCAACCGGAACAGTAACCGGATCGCGATACCTTCTCGAAGCGAACGGACGGCGAATCCTGATCGATTGCGGTTTGTTCCAAGGGTTCAAACAACTGCGCCGGCGCAATTGGCTGCCGTTCCCCGTCCGCCCCGGTTCGATCGATGCGGTACTCCTGACACATGCGCATCTCGATCACTCGGGATATCTGCCGGCGCTAGTGCGCGACGGGTTCGAGGGGCCGGTTTATTGTACGGAATCGACGGTGGAACTTTGCGGGCTCCTGCTGCCAGACAGCGGTCACCTTCAAGAAGAAGATGCAAAGTATGCCAAGCGCAAACGCTATTCGAAGCATGCCGATCCGAGGCCGCTCTACACGTTGAAGGACGCGGAAAGCGCTGTTGATAGCCTGGAGGCGAAGGAATTTGATCGCCGCTTCGACCTCGGAAACGGGATAACGGCGGAATTCGTGCCTGCAGGCCATTTGCTCGGCGCAGCGCAGATCCGGATTGAGATCGATGGCCGTTCTATTCATTTCAGCGGCGATCTCGGGCGCAACTCCGATCCGCTAATGCGCGCACCTCGGTCGTTGCGCGAAGTCGACGTCCTCATCTGCGAGTCGACCTACGGCAACCGAAAGCACGCCAACATTGATCCGAAAGCGGAATTGGCGCCGGTCATCAACCGTGTCTGCTCCCGCGGCGGCGTAATCCTAATTCCGGCTTTCGCGATCGGCCGTGCGCAGGGTGTGATGTATCACATCGCGCGGCTGCGGAAACGCGGCGAAATTCCTTATTTGCCGGTCTATTTGAACAGTCCCATGGCCGTCGATGCGACCGAAATCTATCACAATCATCACGAAGAGCATCACGTCACCTGGGACGACTGCGTTGCAATGTTTAGGCTTGCCGAACGCGTACGCTCCGTAGCGGAATCCAAGGAGCTAAACACGCGCAGGGGGCCGATGATCATAATCTCTGCAAGCGGAATGCTGAGTGGAGGTAGGGTGTTGCATCACCTCGCCAGCTTCGGCACCGACCCGAAGAATGCCATTCTGCTCTCCGGTTATCAGGCTGGCGGCACGCGTGGCGCGGCGCTCGTCGGCGGAGCCAGGACCCTGCGCATGTTCGGTCGCGAAGTCGAGATCAATGCGGAGGTGGTGCAAATGGAGAGTTTTTCCGGTCACGCCGATGTCGACGAAATCATGACCTGGCTGACTGGCGCAGCCCGTCCTCCGGCGATGACCTATCTTACGCATGGAGAACCGGATGCGGCAGATGCGTTGCGCTGGCGCATCGAGCATGAGTTGGGCTGGCACGTACGCGCACCGGAACATCTTGAACGGATCAGTCTGGACCATCCGAAATGAACCAGAGCCACAACGTTCTTCGCATTCTTAGGGCGCGCGTTGATACTTATCAGCAACCGATTGTATTTATGCGTTCGGATTGTCACGTCTGTTCCTCGGAGGGATTCTCCGCTTTGACACGTGTCAGGATAGCCTGCGGCGCTCGGTCCGTCGTTGCGACCCTCAACGTTGTTCATGACGAGGATTGGATCCCGCACGGCACCGCGCTTCTGTCGGAAGCGGCCTGGAAGGCCTTGGCACCTTCCGAAAACGCAACCGCGGCGTTCACGCATCCCGACCCTCCGCAATCCGCTTCGGCGCTGCGCGCGAAGGTGTTCGGTATAAAACTGATACAGGACGACTTCCTCTCAATCATCCGCGATGCATTGGCCGGCAATCTCTCCGATCTCGAATTGGCGGCGTTCGTCACGGCGTGCGCGGGGGATCGCCTCGACCTCGACGAGACCATCGCCTTGACGAAAGCGATGCTGGCGGTTGGCGAGCGCATCGATTGGGGCGCCGGCTATGTCCTCGACAAACATTGTGTCGGCGGATTGCCGGGCAACCGCACGACGCCAATCGTTGTGGCGATAATAGCTGCGGCGGGAAAACGAATCCCCAAGACCTCGTCGCGCGCCATCACGTCTCCGGCGGGTACTGCCGACACGATGGAAACCATGGCGCCGGTGAGCCTCAACCTCGCCGCCATGCGCAAGGTCGTCGAGAAGGAAGGCGGCTGCGTCGTCTGGGGCGGACATGTCCGACTGAGTCCCGCCGACGACGTCCTTGTTCGGGTCGAACGCCCGCTCGATTTCGACAGCGCGGGACAGCTTGTCGCCAGCGTCTTGTCGAAGAAGGCGGCTGCCGGATCGAGTCACGTACTGATCGACATTCCGGTCGGACCGACGGCGAAGATTCGCACGGACAGTAGCGCGAGCGCGCTTTCCGGCCGGTTGGCCGCGACGGCGGAAGTGCTTGGGCTGCAACTTCGCGTGGTCAGGACAGATGGCATACAGCCGGTCGGATTCGGTATTGGCCCGGCCCTCGAGGCGCGCGATGTGTTGGCCGTGCTGCGCGGCGAGCCGTTCGCGCCAAGCGACCTTCGCGAGCGCGCCGTTCTGTTGGCGGGGGCGCTCCTGGATATGGCACCCGACGGAAACGGTACCGGAAAAATGCGCGCGCATCAGTTGCTTGACAGCGGCGAGGCCCTGGCAAAGTTCATCGCCATCTGCGACGCGCAGGGAGGTTTTCGGGAACCCGGTGCCGCCGCGTATAGATTTCCGTTCCCGGCAAGCACGACCGGGAAGGTCGCGAGCATCGACAATCGCCGGTTGACAAAAGTCGCCAAACTCGCAGGTGCCCCATCGAACGCCGAAGCGGGAGTGTTTTGCCGTCTAAAGGTAGGAGATCGGGTCGACATCGGCGACAGGCTGTTTGAAATCTGCGCGAATACGCCAGGTGCGCTCGACTATGCCTTGGAGTTTGCGGCCGCCCATGACGGTATCGTCGAGGTGAGGGACGAGGAATGAAGCCCCTCCTTCTGTCCTTTCCCGATGATCGCGATCTGGCCCGCGAAATTGCGAATTGCATCGGAGCTGAAACCGGACGACTCGTCTGGCACCGCTTTCCCGATGGCGAGTCCCTGGTATCGATCGACGAGGCCGTGAAGGGGCGAGACGTTATCCTCGTCGCATCTTTAAGGCATCCGGACCGGATCGCGCTGCCATTGCGGTTCGTTGTCATGACCGCGCGAGAATTCGGAGTGCGTTTACTCGGCCTCGTTGCACCCTATCTCGCCTATATGCGCCAGGACAGGAGGTTCCATCCGGGCGAGGCAGTCAGTGCGCCTCTCTTCGCGCGTTTCCTCGAGGAAGGCGTCGATTGGCTGGTTACCGCCGACCCGCATCTGCACCGCAATCCCGATCTGTCCCGGCTCTTCGAGATTTCTACCAGGACTGTAGCGACCGCCCCGCTGATCGCCGACTGGATCAAGCAGAATGTAACTCGGCCGGTCCTCATCGGACCGGATTCGGAGAGCAAACAGTGGGTCGCAAGCATAGCGGCACGGATCGACGCGCCTTACCAGATACTCGAAAAGACGCGACGCGGTGATCGCGATGTTTCGATAAGCATTCCAGATTTCTCGCAAGCCGAAAAAGGGACGCCGGTGATCGTGGACGACATCGTGTCGTCGGGCAGAACGATGATCGAGACAGCCGGACATCTCCGGGAACTCGGTCTTCCACCCGCTATATGCGTGATTATCCATCCGGTTTTTGCCGGAAATGCCTACGAGGAACTGCTCGATGCCGGCGTGGCGTCATTGGTGAGTACCAATTCAATCGCGCATCGATCGAACGCGATTTCGATCGCCGGTCCGTTGGCATCCGCCATAGGCGAACTTTCGAATTTCCAAATCAGAAAGCACGGAGACAAGAATTGAAAATGAAATTGAACCTCCCGAAGATATTTGTTCTCGGATTCTTTGCGCTCGGAGCGGCCGTCCTACTCTCGAAATTTTTCCGGGGTGAACCCGAAACAGCGATTGTGGCCGTATCGATGCCGGAACTGTCGAGTGAAGCAAGCGTTGGTCAGATACTCTTCAACAACAACTGTGCCAGTTGCCATGGCGATCGTGCATCCGGAACGGACAAAGGGCCTCCGCTGATCCACGACATTTACAATCCGGGACATCACTCGGATGATGCGTTCTATCTGGCAGCCATGAATGGTGTGGTCCAGCATCACTGGCCATACGGCAATATGCCGAAGCAGGAGCAGGTCACGCCGGACGAGGTGGCGAAGATCGTCCAATATGTTCGCGAGTTGCAGGTCGCCAACGGTATAACGTTCAAACCGCACAACATGTGACACGACAAGGAGCGATTGCGATGACCTCCCAGCACGAGCACCATTATCACACGGCGGACGCCGAAGGCACCTCTTCGGCCGGCCAAGGCCAGTATGACGAAGTTCCGGCTGGATATAGCGGACCCGTCTATACCTGCCCAATGCACCCTCAAGTGCGCCGGACGCATTCCGGATCTTGCCCGATATGCGGCATGGGGCTGGAACTGGAATCGGCAACTATGGTTGAAGAGGGGCCGAATCCCGAACTTGTCGATTTCACTCGGCGCTTATGGATTGGCGCGGTCCTGAGTATTCCTCTCCTGATCCTGACCATGGGTCCCTTCGTCGGTCTTTCCGGCGTTCGGGAGATCTTCGGAGAACGAGCAACCTTGTGGATCGAACTTGTGCTCGGCACGCCGGTCGTTCTCTGGTCGGGTTGGCCGTTCCTTGTCCGCGGCTGGAACTCCTTCCGCACGATGAATCTGAACATGTTTAGTCTGATCGCGATGGGCGTCATGGCGGCATGGACATTCAGTGTCGTCGCCGTGCTGTTTCCAGGTATTTTCCCCGATGGCTTCCGAGATCCAGAAGGTCATGTGGGCGTTTATTTCGAAGCCGCAGCCGTCATCGTCACCTTGGTGCTCCTCGGGCAGGTGATGGAACTGCGCGCTCGTGAGGGTACCGGCAAGGCGATCCGGGCACTCCTCGATATGGCGGCAAAGACGGCCCGCGTGATACGCGACGACGGCACGGAAGAGGAAATTCCGCTCGAACATGTTGGGGTTGGCGACCGCATTCGCGTGCGTCCCGGCGACAAGGTTCCCGTGGATGGCGTGGTGGTCGATGGTCGTTCATCGATCGACGAAAGCATGATCACCGGCGAACCCGTTCCGGTCGAGAAAGTTTCAGGCGATCCAGTGACGGGCGCAACCATCAACGGCACTGGCAGCCTTATTATGGAAGCTACACGCGTCGGCGCCGACACGATGCTGAGCCAGATCGTCGAAATGGTCGCCAACGCACAACGGTCCCGGGCGCCAATCCAGAAATATGCCGACAAGGTATCCGGCTATTTCGTGCCGGCGGTGATCGCTATCGCTGTACTTGCTTTCCTGGGCTGGGCGTTTTGGGGCCCGGAACCCGCCCTTTCATATGCGCTCATCGCCGCGGTCGCGGTACTGATCATAGCCTGTCCCTGCGCCCTCGGTCTCGCCACCCCAATGTCGATCATGACGGCAACGGGACGCGGAGCTCAAGCAGGCGTGCTCATAAAGAATGCGGAGGCGCTCGAGAGGTTCGAGAAAGTTGATACGCTAATCGTCGACAAGACAGGCACGTTGACCGAAGGCAAGCCGCGATTGGTGGCGGTCCTGGCGGAGAACGGCCATGACGAGACCGAAGTGCTGCGTCTGGCGGCGTCCCTTGAACGGGGTTCGGAACACCCGCTCGCCGAAGCCATCGTAAGGGGAGCCGAAGAGCGAGGCGTGGAGATGGCCGCGGCCGGCGACTTCGAGGCCGTTACCGGCAAAGGCGTCAAGGGTACAGTGGATGGCAGAGCCGTGGCGCTCGGCAATCTCGCGATGATCCGCGAGCTTGGCCTGGAGGCGGGGGACTTGACCGAAAAAGCCAATGGCCGCCGCGATGAAGGCGAGACGGTCATGTTCGTCGTCGTCGACAATGGCGTCGCCGGACTCGTATGCGTCGCCGATCCGGTAAAAGAAACAACCCCCGACGCGCTGAAGGCTCTGCATGAACTTGGATTCCGCATCATCATGGCGACCGGAGATAACGAACGAACGGCGAAAGCCGTTGCTGCGCGCCTGGGCATTGACGAGATCCGCGCCGACGTGCTTCCCGAAGACAAGGCGCGCATCATCCAGGAATTGCAGCAGCAGGGTCGCAAGGTCGCGATGGCCGGCGACGGCGTGAACGACGCTCCGGCTCTGGCTCAGGCCGACGTGGGAATTGCGATGGGAACCGGCGCCGATGTCGCGATCGAAAGCGCTGGATTTACCTTGGTCAAAGGAAATCTCGACGGGATCGTCAGGGCCCGCCGTCTGGCCCACGGGACCATGCGCAACATACGGCAGAACCTGTTTTTCGCCCTGATCTACAATACGTTGGGCGTTCCGGTAGCTGCAGGCGTTCTCTTCCCGTTCTTCGGCATCCTGATTAGTCCGATGTTCGCCGCCTTCGCGATGAGCGCTTCTTCGATCTCTGTTGTCGTCAATTCGCTCAGACTGCGGCAACTGGATTTGAGATCCTGACGGAGTCGTTGTCCTGGTCTTGTCGGAAATCGGTCGCGGCCAAGCTTGTCGTTATTGACTCGGTTTCGGCGTGACGTCAGGGTAATTGTTCACACGGTTCCCGCGATGCCGAGCGCGAAGCGGGATGAAAAGGGAATGTGACGGGTGGACCCAGACCGGGCATCCAAATCACAGCCGACCCCGCGACTGTAGAATGGCGCGGCGCCATAACTCCCGAAAACGGGAGCGCCACTGGAGACATCCGGGAAGGCGATAGCGCCGGAAAACCGCCATGAGCCAGGAGACCTGCCATGTGAACGGACGGAGAGACGTTCAAGTTACTGAATGAGCAACACGGAGGTTGTCATGCTCGCAACACAATCTGTTTCGCTGCCGGTTTCGGCATCAGCACGTCTGACGACTGCGCTGTTCGCTGCAATATTTGGCATGGCGTTGCTTTATCTCGCTGCGTTTGCTCATTCGGACGCACTGCACAACGGCGCCCACGACACGCGCCACGCAATCGTCGCGCCCTGCCACTAAGGCGCCACGACGTAGATGTTGACCCGGGTAATTCTGGCCGCGCTTGTCGCGGGATTGCTCGCTGGTGTGTTCGCGACTGCGGCGCAATCAGTGCGGGTTATCCCGTTGATCCTCCAAGCCGAAGCTTATGAAGAGGGGGTGTCACACGCTGAGACCGAGGACGAAGTCTGGGCGCCCGAAGAAGGGTTGCAGCGGACGTTTTTTACGTTGCTCTCGAATCTCGTGACCGGTGTTGCATTCGCACTGATTTTGACGGCTATCATTCTGATATTAGACCAACCGGTGTCGCTCCGGCATGGCGCGCTTTGGGGGGCGGGCGGGTTCGCGGTTTTCGTTCTCGCCCCAAACTTCGGTCTTCCGCCTGAATTGCCCGGTATGGCGTCTGGCGATCTGACCGCAAGACAGGCCTGGTGGATCGCCACGGTCTTGCTCACTGGAGGAGGCCTACTGATTTTCGCGTTCAAGGATTCGGTTTCCTGGATGGGAGCGGGCGTAATGCTTATTGTGGCACCTCACGTATACGGTGCGCCGCAGAACCCAGCAGGTGAATCAGCCGTTCCGGCAGAACTCGCGGCAGAGTTTGCCATCGCGACCGTCGTCACCTCGGCTCTGTTCTGGCTGTTTCTTGGCGCGGTTCTTGGACAGCTTCTCTCGCGCGTGATCGAGGGCCGATCGAGTGAGCCAGGTTAGAATGCCGAGTAAGCTCTTGTCCGACCCTTGTAATGAGAAAAGGCCCAAGCGCCCTTATTCGCTCTTGCAGATCCTGCTGCACTGGCTGGTGGTAATCCTGATTTTTGAGCAATGGTACACGTCGCGCGCAATCCCTCGAACCCACAATCCTCTTCTTCCGCCGTCAGATGCCGATCTCTTGCAGCACGCGCTTCACATCTATGCCGGCATTGTTATTGGCATAGTCATGGCGCTTCGGCGCATGTTGGCATATGCGAGCTACCGTCGGCGGCCGCAAATTCGGCCGCGGTTGACGGAACGCCTGGCATCGATCGTTCACGGTGGGCTCTATTTTGCAGTGTTTTTCCAAGCCGCTACAGGCTTTGTAACGACATATCTCTGGGGCCCCGCGAGGGTTTTCCATGCGTATCTCTGGGATGTCATTCTGATACTTGCGTCTGTCCACATCGCCGCGGCCGTCTATCATCTGATACGCGGCGACGGAGTGCTCCGGCGGATGATCCCGCGGTTTCGATAATTGCGGTTGGTCAAAGCTTTTGGGGCCCTCGGTCGGATTCGAACCTCCATCTTCCCGATTACAATTCGGGTGCTCTACCAAATTGAGCTACGAGGGCTGACGCCGCGTCAATCCTCGTATCCAATCGTGAATAAACCGTTTTCATTCAGAAACTAGCGGTTCACAGGCGCGCAGAGTGCTGCGCGATCAGTTAGGCACCCTTCAGCGTGCCAAGGTTTGACAAGCGAGCTGGGGTCAGCCGTGAAGAGCTCAATCGAGACCAGAGCGACGGAAACCGCGTCTAGCCAAACAAGGGACTCGCTTTCATTGACCTTTCCGGCACTGGAACGTTTATGTGCTGCTCCTCGATCGACAAGGGAGACTGTAAATGCGCAGCATTGCGAACCAGCCTGAATTCGGAGTGGCGGTCTTTTCCTTCCTCCTACATTTCGTCTGGGAATATTTGCAGGCGCCCACCTATGCAGGCATGGCGGATTTGCCGCATTGGGAGGGCGTTAAGCTCTGCACCTCCGCGACCTTCGGCGATGTTGGCTTCGCGCTAACGGCCTTCTGGGCCACCAGCGCTCTGGCGCGGTCGCGATACTGGCTCGTCGCGCCGAGGCCCCTGCATATGCTGGTTTACATGGTCGTTGGCATCACTCTAACGGTTGGTTTCGAATTCCACTACACGCAGATCAGCATGCGCTGGACCTATTCGGACCTGATGCCGCTCGTTCCGCCCTTTGGAACCGGCCTGAGCCCGCTCCTCCAATGGTTGGTGATACCGCCGCTCGTGCTCTGGTTCACGGCAAGGCAGTTGCCGAATCGCAGCGCGCCCCTGAGTCAGTAATCTCCTTGTGTGCACACCTTTCCAAGGAAAATGGGAGAACGGGCGCCGGTGTAGGCAAGCCTTGTGAGGCTTGCCTACACCGGCGTTGAAACGCTGGGGCACCAGAATGGTCTATGCCGTGCTGCTCATGGTTTTCCCGCTTCATAGAAAACAGCCGGGCTTTCCGCTGCAGTACCGAAAAAGGCAAGAACATCGTAGCGCGCATTCGGATCGTCTCCCATGCCGAGTGAACCAGCCGGCATTCCGGGCGTTGCGATGCCGCGAATGTCCGGGGCTGTGCTGACCAGTTTGGCCAAGGCCTCTAGTGGCACGTGCCCTTCGACGACGTATTTCCGCCCGGCATCCAGCACTGCGGTGTGGCACGCCTCGAGTTCGGCGCTCACGCCCGCCTGTTTCTTGATCGCTGACAGGTCTTCGATGTCGTGGATTTTCACTACAGATCCTCCTGGCAGAAGAGCCAGAGAATAGGCGAAAACGGCGAGTGCGGCGAGCATCTTACGCATGGAATTTCGGTAGCAAAAACCTTCCTGGAAAACCAGACCGCGGGCTTCACGCGGCAGTGAAGCCCGCGGCAGGAACCGCCGTTCAGAGGGCCGGCGGTTCTTCCCCCTGGCCGACCTCAAACCAGGTGTTCATGCCCGCGGCCGCATGTTCCAGCATGTGGCAATGATAGAGCCACTTGCCGGGATTGTCGGCGACGAGCGAGACCGAAATACGCGGCTGTGCCGAACGCCTGCTGCAGTAATTCGCGTCGGTTAGGGATCATTGGGCCCGTCCTTGTCGAGAAGATAGATCGCGATGGCACGCAGGTCGTCATCGGAGAGGAAGGCCGTTCCGTCGCGCACCACCTCGCCCATCGAGCCGCCGAAGACATCACCGCCCGGGGTGATGCCGCTGCGCAATGCGTAGGCAAGACTGCTGACAGTCCAACCCCGTTCTTCGAGCTTTGCCTTGGTGATCGGCGGCGACTTTCCGCCGTCGGGCAAGCCCTCAGCCCCGTGCAAGGCGAACTCGGCCTGCCTAGCGCCCAGCAGATTGCGCGGCGTGTGACAGGCTCCGCAATGCGCCGGTCCGCGTACGATGAAGCGGCCCCGGTTCCATGCCTCGCTCTTGTCTTCGCGCGGTTCGAGCGGCCCGGTATCGAGGAACATCGCCCGCCAGGCTTTCAGAGCCGGGCGGAAGTTGAACGGAAATCGGAGATCCTGTCCAGGCGCGGATTCCGAGACCGCAGGCACCGTTTGGAACGCCGCCCACAAATCGGCGATGTCCTGGTCGGAGAACCGCGAATAGAACGGGTAGGGGAAAGCCGGGTAGTAGGGTTCGCCGTCCGGCGAGACGCCCTGCCGGACGGCCTTGGAGAATTCCTGGATCGACCAGCCGCCTATCCCGTTTACGGTGTCGGTGGTGAGGTTGGGCGAGTGGAACGTGCCGAAATCCGTCGGCAGTTTCACGCCGCCGGCCAGCGGCGCGCCTCCGTTTTCCGCGTTGGTGTGGCAGGCGATGCATCCCGACATCCGCGCAAGATACGCGCCGCGCGCCGCGTCGCCCGCGATCGATTCTAGCGCGACCGGTCGGCCGATCGGCCAGGCGTGAAGCGAGGCCGCGCCCGCCGCCGCAAGGACGGCGGCGAGCGCTCCAAGTTTGGCTATCCGTCGCATGGCTCAGTTCTTTTCGAGCCGGAACTTGGTGTGGCAGGCCGAACAGGACTGCGCGATCATATTGAACACTCCGTCCGCAGGCATTGCGGCGAGCGCGGCGGCGTCGAAACTGCCGCCCCGGCCCATCATCGGCGCTGTGCCACCCATCATGGTGTTGGCCGAACCCATCATGCCGGTTCCGCCACCCATCATGCCGCCCTGCGCTTGTCCTCCGCTTCCGGACATTAAACCGTTATCCGCGGCCAGGCCTAGGCCTTCCGATAGGGTTTCGAGTTGCGCCGCCAGCGCGGAGAACTCGTCCCAGTTTGACCAGACTTCCGCCTTGGCCTCGGAGGGTTCGCCGCCGCTTCCTTCCGGGAACAGGCCGGTCAGCGCCTCGCCGGCGTGGCGGCGGATCGTCTCCGCGCCGTCGCGGACGGCATCAGCGTTATATGCGGTCTCGCCACGCATCATTGCCAAAAGCGCCTTGACGACGTCACTCATCGTGCCCATGGCTTCCATGCGTTCCTTCACAATGCCGGTCGCGCCGCCATGCGCATATGCAGCGACTATGGACGCGAGGCCGATGGCACCCGCTCCGATAATTTTCTGGATTTTCATATCTTTCCTCGTTGTTCGATGTCGGGCAGCTGATTCAGCTGCGGCGTCAAATGTCGAAAACGGGGAAGGAGCGAGGTGGCGGCGGTTCGGGAATAATAGGGAGGTTGGCCAGAGGTTCGAAACGGCTGTTGGAAAATTGATGGCCGCCAGCAGCGACAGTAAATTCCTCGTGCCCGGCCAAAATTAGGATGCTCGAACCGCAATGTATTGGAAGGTCTTTCACCTCGCAGGCGGGACATTCGGTTGCATGGCTGTGATCAGCGGCGTTTGCGGCCGCATGAACGTGATCCTGCAAACCAATTTCTTCGGCATTCGAAAAGGTACCTCCGGTCACGAGGAGCGAAAGCAGGGCTACGACAGCCAGAAACAGGTGCAACCTGCATGGAAATCCAATGACGGTGGCATCATTCATCATCGGAATTTAGCCTTTTGGGGTGTCACAGGAAACCCTGATCCTCTTCAGATGCCACTTCTAGTTGGCCGTCTTTGATGCTCAGACGGTCAACCAACCAAAATGGATTTCAGTTCCGATGAACGATCAGATTGAGGCTACATTTGGTCATATCTGAATTAATCGGGGAGAATGGGCTTATTTCTCCAGGATAGAAACCGTTTTTCGTCGTTGCGTGAAAAATTTGAGGGAACGGTGAAACCTTCCAGCGCTGGAACGTCATTGATGTGGCATCCGCAAATACGGAGGTGAAGATGAGTTACAGTCGATTTTTCGCGATGATTGCTACGTCGACCGTGGTGATGTTTTGTCTGATGTATCTGAACACATACGTTGTTGATCACGTTTTCTGGTCGGAGACCCGGGTCTACATGGCAGTCGTGATGGGCGCTACGATGGCGTTCATCATGCTCGCTTTCATGTTGTCGATGTACGCAAGTCACGGTCTGAACATCGCGATTTTTGCAGGTTCGATCGCAGTCTTCGCTGTCGCGCTTTGGCTGGTTCGCAGTCAGACTACCGTTGAGGACCGCAGTTATATGAGCGCCATGATCCCGCACCACTCCATCGCAATCATGACATCTACAAGAGCTAACATATCCGATCCGCGTGTGAGGAAGCTGGCCGACGGCATCATCTACGCCCAAGACAAGGAAATCGCCGAGATGCGTTATCTGATCGCCGACATTGCGGCGAACGGAGACGCTTCGGACGACAAAGCAGAGTCGGCGGCACGTCAGGCCGACGCGCGTGAGGCACTTTCGACGGAGGTATTGGCCACCATCGATCCGGAATTCCTGAAAGAAGACGAGATCGCCAATATCTTCCCGGAAGGAGCGGCCTGTAGGTATGCCTACGCAGAGAGGAGTCCACCAGTTTTTGTCGTGGGCGACACGACTGACGGTCTGGTTGGGCTCGTCAAAATCAGCGGCGACTTGGTCCAGCTGCCAACGGAAGATGCAACGCGCCAAGGCGGCACTTTCGAAGCAGAACCTCTCGTGGCCGAACTGCGCGAAAGCGGCGATGGTGACCTCTACGATCTGGTTGTGACTGCAGGAACCGAATATGAGGCCGGCTTCCGGGGACACTATGCCTGCGTAGCTTCGTAGGAGGCGGTCATGATGACGGATGCAACGAAAAAGGCAGAACTCTACAGAATGGTCATGCCGGATCATATCTGCCCATACGGTTTGAAATCGAAGGATCTACTCGAACGCAAGGGCTTCGAGGTCGAGGACCATCATCTGACCACCCGTGCGGAAACCGATGCATTCATGGAACGGTACGGCGTCGAAACCACGCCGCAGATCTGCATCTCAGGTGAGCGTATCGGCGGTTATGATGAATTGCGGATCCGCTTGGGCATCGATCCCCTGGCGGAGGTGAGCCTCTCCAAAGAAATGGGTTTACCGTTATGTTTCGGAAGAAGGAGGATCGAAGATGCCCAACAAGCGGCACAAACCAAAGATAGTCACGAAGTAACGGCAGGTTGAGGTGCTTGTCGGCCAGGGGATGGCGCGTGTGGATACGATCCGCGAGGTTCGCGTAACCGAGCAGACATATGATGGCTTCCTTGCTTTGAGATGCTGAGTATGATCCGCTGGCAGGTTGCACTCCCCCTGAAGACCGCTTCGATCTTCTTGTCGAAGGAAATGATACCCCGATCGAGATCGCAGAACAGAACCCATAGTTCGGCGATGGCATCACGAGCTATCTCGCTCAACTCATTGGTCATGTCGCTGAGAATATCAGGGACCATCCGTCGCGCTTTGGTATTGACTTGCCAAAAGCGACGCCGCGCTTGAGGAGTAGTCCTCTAATGTGGCAGATCGTCGCTGTGCGGTGGTTTACAAGGCGCTACCTAGCGCGATGCAACGCCTTAATGTCCTGCTGCTCTTTAGTTCTCATCGGCACAAGTGGAATATGCGGCTGGCGCACCGCGGTGCGGATTGCCTCAGCGTCGTGTCCGTCGTTCTTTTGTCCCCTCACGAACGGCTTCACATATTGCGGGCTTACGATCTTCACCGGATGCCCGAGTTCCTCGAACTTCCGCGCCCAGCAGAACGCGCCGGTGCAGGCTTCGATCGCGATGGTGCATGGCTCGATGCCGCTAAGTACACTGAGGAGTTGATCGCGCATCACTCGTCGTTTGAAGACCGGGCGGCCTCGTCGATCGGCTCCATGCAGTTGAAAGACGTTCCTCGCGATATCGATGTCGAGGATGTCTATGGCGGTCGTGGTTCTCTCCTTTTATGTCGACGGCCGAAGTCTGCCGAGGTGGAGGGAGAGCCGTCCATCCCACTAGCTGGCGCAAGCAATATGGCGGTATGGGAACGGACCAGCTGAGAGAACTCAAGCGCCTGCAATAGGAGAACGAGCGGCTGCGGAAGGCTGTTTCGGATCTGACGCTGGACAAGCTTATCCTGCACGAGGCCGCAAAGGGAAATGTATGGACCGCCCCGGGTGTGCAGGCAGGATTTCGGTCTGCGCTGAACATTTGCGTCAATGTATCCGGCCTCTGTGTGGAGCAGCCTAGCTCCCGGCCTCGATGGGTATCCGCATGCCGAATGGGGCTTTCTAGAGACCTGTGCGCGGGTAGCGCTTTCTCGTTGATTTCATGGCCGTTCGGCAGCGCAGTTCAGCCCATAGCCATTGGCGATGCCGATGGCTCCTCGGCGTAAGCGTGGTGACCTCAGGGTTGTCGTGTTGGTCACGCCGCGGTGACGATCACCAGACCGCGTTTGAGATTGCAGGCGATAGCGGTGAGATGAACTTGGATGGCGGCCTTGGCCAATCCCTGCCATCGCATGCGACGAAGGCCGTAGCTTCGCTTCCAGGTGCCAAAGATTTTCTCGACCCGGCCACGTATACGGTGGATCGGTGGGTTCCGGGCATCGAGTCGCTTTCGGGTTTCGGCTTCGTCACGGCCCCAGATGCCGGTAGCAACGATGCGTGGCGTGCCGCCCTTGGCGCGCACGGCATCACCAAATTGCGTTCCCCGATAGGCGCTGTCGGCAAAAACCTCGCCGGGATCGTCCGGCAAAGCCTGCGGGCCAGCCTTGCCATCATTGACATTGGCCGGAGTGATCGCGACCTCTTCAACCAGCGCAGTATCGGCGTCGGCGCCCACATGGGCTTTGAAGCCGTGAACCGCTGGTCTGCCCTTGTGCTTAACCCAATGCGCGTCGCCGTCCTCCTCGCTTGCCGAGGCAATGATGGTCGCATCGACGAGCGTACCGGTCTTGATCGTGCTTGCCTTGGCCTTGAACTGGCCGGTGATTTCATGGAACAGTGACCGATACAGTTCATGCGCCACAAGGGCTTTGCGGAAACGGACAAAGGCGGTGCGCTCGGGTGTCGGCTCTGATGCCGAAAATCCACAGAACCGCCGGAACGAAGCTCGGTCATTCAACGCCTCGGATAGTTTTACATCCGACAGGTCCTACCAGATCGAAAGCAGCATCGCCTTGAACAGTGCCAGCGGCGGCCATGCCGGTTCGCCCTTGGCCGCGCAGTAGATCGCAGCCAAACAAAATCTTCGACAGGCAACCGGTCGATGAGGCTGGAAAGTTCGTCCAGTGAAGAACGCCGTCGGCCGCCGCCAATAGCGAACCTGAACGTTCCCTGACCAATCTGTCGCAGCGCCATCGCCACCCTCAGTGCTCTGTTCAAATCGAGGGAATCAGAAATACTCACTGTCGTCCGGCGCTACCCGCGCACAGGTCTCATTAATGGTGATAATCTGCCGGCGATCACCTCTGCTCTATTTTTCCTGTTCCTTGGCGCAGTTGTCGGTTTGCAGCGCGATCGCGCATGAATGCGACTGCGGTTCGAGAACGCTCGATTTCTTTTGTCACCGCGTATCAGGCGGGCGAGGGATGCCCACTTGCGACGGGCAGATTCCAGTCTGTGACAATTGGATACATTTTTAGGATCATTGAAACAGAATTTAGCGAAATTCAAAGCGTATGCTGGGAGTGTATGTTGACAGAATAGGAGTAAAAAATGAGAAAAGCCCTCCTGGCGGCCTTCGCCGCAACGCTTGTTGCCGCCACCAATTCCGCATTCGCTGATCCTGGATACTCGCGACATGAAAACCGTGCCAGTCCTTCCTACGATCGTCAGGAGATGATGCGAGGGACCGGTAGTTGGAATATGCAGGGCGGTCCCATGGGCGGCTCGGATATGATGCAGATGATGCGCATGATGCAGATGATGAACAGCCAACGCGATGGCATGGGAATGGGCGGAATGCCAATGGGCATGGGTGGTATGTTCGCGGCTGGCAATGTTGCCTTTGTCCAGTCGCTGGATGCTGATGATGACGGTCAGGTGACCTCGGAAGAATTTAGTACCGGGTTGACCGCTATCCTCAAGAACAATGATCGCGACGGGAACGGAACTCTCTCGATCAATGAGTTCGATCCTGCTTACACCGCCACCGTCCGCTGGCAGATGGTCGATCAGTTCCAGGCGCTAGACGACAACGGCGATGGCCAAGTTACCGTAGACGAGATTACCGCTGCAGCCGATCGCGCAGGCCGGATGAGGATGCGTGGTGGCCGCGGTTTCGGTATGCCGATGTACCGTGACGAAATGCGTGGCAATCAGCCCGCAGTTGGTGCGCCGAGGCAGCAGCGCATGCAGATGATGGATGATGCCGGCGCTGGCGAAAACTGATCGCCAAGGCGGAGCCCGGTCAACCCAGGCTCCGTCGTGCCATCGCATTCGGGGTCGCGGAGACCATAATGACGAACGAATATGGTTTTGGTTTCGGGATGGGTGGCGTCGGCATGCTACTCGTCACTGTTCTGGTGATCCTCGCGATTGCCGCCCCCTGATGAAATTCCTGCGAAAATAGGTATGCCGATGCATCCCGGAAGTGGTCTGTCGCTACCGCACCGCGGCAAAGCTGCCAGATGACCGTAGATATCAATCAGTGGATCGGCCTCTGGCCATTCGCCGTCCTCTTCATTGTCGTGGGCGTCTGGGGTGCCTACTACTTTCTAGCCCCGTCAGGTTGGCGCGAATGGACCGGCGCGGGGCTGGTTCAGGCTTTTATCATCGCCCTCTATGCAGAGATGTACGGCTTCCCGCTCACGGTCTATCTTCTCGCAAGTTTACTGCCGTTCGAGATGCCAATCACAGAATCAAGCGGCCACCTTTGGAGCTCTCTCCTAGGATTCGGCCGCCTTGGCGCGGCGGTCGAAGCCATTGTCGCCTGGCCACTTATACTCTTCGGGATGCTGCTGATCGTGAAGGGCTGGGTTAGGATCTATTTTCTCGGCGACGAGCTTGTGACCAGCGGTATTTATGGAACGATCCGGCACCCGCAGTATGCCGGGATATTCCTCTTGATCGGCGGTCAACTCGTGAACTGGCCGACCCTTCCGGGTATCGTGCTCGCGCCGGTGATCGTTTGGCTCTATCTCGGTCTTGCTGCCCGGGAGGACAGGCTATTGGCAGATCGCTTCGGAAACGCATTCGAAGAATACCGGTCCGCCGTGCCTCGTTTCGTGCCGCGGTGGAAGTTCTTTGGTTCTGAATAGGCGGTGCTTCGGACTGGGCTTTCCCCGCAGTAGCTTTTGCCCCTTACGAAATCCGACTGAATGTCAAGAAATCGGTTAGAAGTCAGTTTCAGGCGCCATCGAGTCGAACGTGGGAGCGATACCTTGCCAGAAGTATCCACTCGAATGGTGTTCAATGGCCGATATACGCGAACCCAGATATCGCTGCATTGGCTGGTTGTCCTCCTGATTATCGGCCAATGGTACACCTCGAGCGCAATACCCCGCACGCACAGTTCGCTTCTACCGCCGTCGAAGATCGATCTTTTCCAGCATGCGGTTCATACATATGCCGGACTGCTGATCGGCATCATCATGCTGATCCGATTTGGGCTATCCTACATGAGAACGGTCGCGCCGTTCCCGACGTCCCAGAAATGGCAAGACCGACTGGCGCGGATCGTACATCTCGGGCTTTACTTCTCGGTACTACACCAGGTCGCGGACTGGGCCATTACCTCATATTTTTGGGCACCGGCGAGGTTAGTCCACGCATATATCTGGAAGATTATTCTTGTAGTGGCATTCTTCCACATCGTCGCCGCCGTCTATCACCTGATAAGCGGCGATGGTATGTTCGGTAGGGTGACTGTCTGAGAGTCCGACTCGAAACTCATGCTGACCGGGCCAGTCGTCGTGTGAGCAGCATGACGGATGCGGCGTAGAGGAAGACCTCGGCGGAGGCGATGGTGCCTTCGAAATCCTTGGCCAGCCGTCGGTTGCGACTGATCCAGGCGAATGTGCGTTCGACCACCCAGCGGCGCGGCAGGACGTGGAAGCCGATCTGGTTGGCGATCTTCTTGACCACCTCGATGGCGATGCATGTTGCATCCTTGACCCTCTGGGCGCCATAGGCGCTGTCGGCGAAGGTGATTTCGACGAAAGGGAAGGATCGTCGTGACGCCTTGAGCAGCGGGACGGCACCGTCACGATCCTGAATGTCGGCCGGATGCGCCTGGATGACCAAGGCCCGGCCATCGGTATCGACCATGGCGTGGCGCTTGCGCCCTTTGATCTTCTTGCCAGCGTCAAAGCCCCTGGGGCCGCCGGCCTCGACGGTCTTGACGCTTTGGCTGTCGATCACCGCCGCCGAGGGACTGGCCTCACGTCCGGTCCGTTCTCGATCGGTCATGACAAGGTGGTGATTGATTGTCTGGAACAGACCTTCGCGGCGGAAGCGCAGGAACCAGCCATAGACCGTCGTCATCGGCGGGAAGTCCTTGGGCAGAAGCCGCCAGGCGATGCCACCCCGCAGCACATAGAAGATGGCGTTCATGATCTCGCGCATCGGCCATTGACGCGGCCGGCCGGTCCTTGCCGGCGCCGGCATGAAAGGGGCGAGAATTTCCCATTCCGCATCACTCAGATCGCTTCCATAACGCAGATGATCGCGGCTATGCTGCCGCCGGGTGGCCGGTGTCCACATGAGGCTCTCCAAACTGGCTTTGACAACCGTTTGGAATCACATTCGGGACCGGCCATCCAGCCTCGCCCCGAGTTTCAGGACGGCCTCTAAGATGAGCCTGAGGCTGACGAGGCATGCACGCGCGGCGTCGGTGACTTTGGACGGGTCGCGCTCATTTGTAGTTGATGCGAACGTCCATACCGCCTGCGGAGCAAACGTTATATCAAACCGATTAAGGGGTTGCACTTATCGCTGACGGCGGCGACAGGGACGTCGACCGGGTGAAAAATTCGACGCGGTGGTTCACGAGGGCACTGGTAGCGTTGCAGGTAAGGGCCGCATCCCCCGCATTGCCTCCCGCGTTCAGGACATGAGGATCGCGACATGAGTTACTCTACGATTCTGTCACTCGCATTCGTCATCGGTATGGGCCATGCGCTTGAGACCGATCACCTTGCCGCCGTGTCCAACATGCTGGTCCAGAAGGGCGGCCGTCGCGCGCTGATCGCACGGGGGACGTTCTGGGGGCTTGGGCACACACTGGCGCTGTTCGGGTTCTGCGCTGTTGTGGTGATTCTGGGCCTTACGATATCGGGCCGGGCGCAGGCAGGACTGGAGTTTACGGTCGGCGTGATGATCGTGGCGCTCGGCTCGCAAACGCTGTGGCGGCTGCAACGGGACCGTGTACACATCCACGTTCACAAGCATGGCGATTGCAAGCATATGCACGCCCATTCGCACAAGGGGGAGACGCTTCCGCACAACGAGGCTCGCCACGACCACACCCACCGCAGGACCAACGCCAAGGCCCTTGGCGTCGGGCTGGTCCACGGTGCAGCGGGGTCCGGGGCGCTTCTGGTTCTGACAGTCAGCGCGACGCAGAGTATTGGCCAGGCGCTGGCCCATTTCGCGGTGTTCGGGTTGGGCTCGATGGCCGGGATGGTGGCGCTGTCGACGGTGGTCAGCTTTCCGTTGCTGCTGGCGCAGCGCGGGGCCAACTGGCTGCGCACTGGTACCTCCGCGGCAATTGGCATTGCCGCGTTGTGGATCGGCGCGACGATCATCATCGAGAATGGGACAGCGCTCAGTCTCGTCGGGGGCTGAACGGGCAGCGAGTACGAAACGATGCGTGGCCATATCGACGAACGGACGGTGTTTGGCCAGGACTTTATCGAACAGATGAGCGTGATGGCCCGGATACAAGGCGTCGTAAGCGCCGCTGCCGCCACTTCGCGCGGCCTCGCTGATCTGGAGTGCTAACCCATCTCCGTGCACCGGCATTCGGTCGACAATTGTGTCACCGGGATTATGGGTGCTAACGCACACTCGAAGCAGACTTTTTCCGCGCATAGTCCCAAAGACGGTTTTGGGCTGTGGCTATCCTTCAGGGTTCACGCTGGAATGTCCGATCTGTCCGCATCAGCGACACGTAAAGCCGATCGAGCCGCGTCCGAAAACCGCCGAGACCGGACGTAGGCGTTTATGGATACGCGGCCAAGCACTCCGGAAGGCCTGTGGGGCCTTCGGCAGGATTCGAACCTCCAGTCTTCTGACAACAATTCAGGGAAGCATGTATGAACTGCATTCCCGTGCAAGCGATTTGTCGATGTCCCGTTGACCCTGCTTCTATGTATTCGGTCTTTGTTCGGGGATTGTGATACCCCTGACCAAGCTGGGAAGTCGCGCGCTCAGTGTCTCATTAGGTCATCGGCACTCGAAGGCCATGCTCCCCGCCAGACTCACAAAACGCCGATTGGCCGTTGGTCCATCTTCACTCCGCTCGCAGATTCCTTTTCAGCCTATCGTGTTCACATCGTCACCATCATGCGCCGGCGAGTGCACTGTGACGGTATCGATCGCCTTTCGTCAGGACGGCCCATGCGATGCGTGCGAGTTTGTTTGCCATCGCCACGGCAGCAACGTTTACGTATGCTCTTTCCTTCAAGCCATCGGACCATTGGGTAATGGGTGACGTTCTGCCCTTCACGAGATGGAGGACCGTTCGCGCACCATGGATGAACAGCTTTCTCAGGTAGCTGTTGCCGTGTTTCGAGATTCCAATCAGCCTGGGTTTGCCACCAGTCGTGATCTGACGCGGCACGAGGCCGAGCTAGGCGGACAGATCCCTTGCTCTTGCGAAGCATCCACCGTCACCGACCGCGGCGACAAGTGCGCTCGCAATAGTCGGACCGATACCAGGTATCTCCATCAAGCGCCGCATGTCCGCATTGCGGCGGGCATGCGCGGCAATCTCCCTGTCGAGTTCCGCGACCCTGTTGTTGATCGCACTCAGTTCCTCCGCCATGTCCGAGAGGATTGCTGTCATCGCCGATGACAGCTGCTTCGAAGGATCGCCGATCAACTCGCCGAGAGCGCACTGGAACACGTGCCGACTGGTCCCAATACGAACGCCGCGCTCTGTCAGGAATCCACGTGCCTGATTGATCAGTCGGGTCCGGTTGTGCAACTGGCGCTCTCTGGCCCGGTGCACAGCTTGTAAGTCGAGCTGTTCTTCGGACTTCACCGCGACAAATGACATGGTTGGATATGTGGCCGCTTCTGCGATTGCCTCAGCATCCCGGTCGTCGTTCTTGTGCACCTTCACATAGGGACGCACATAAAGCGGCGACATCAATCGTGGCTCATGGCCATGCTCGACGCAGAAGCGGCCGATGTGACGGGCACCGCCGCACGCCTCCATTGCAACAACGCAAGGCGGTAACGCAGAAAGAAAGTCCAGCAGTCGGAAGCGCTGGAATGCGCCTGCTCAACACCACGGCGCCTCCTTCGTCCAGACCGGCGACACTGCAAATCGTCTTCCCGAGATCTATGCCAAGAACCGCGACAACCATCAGGATGCTCCTTCTGCTCCACCGTTTGCCCGCGACGATAGCCGCGTTCGAGGTGGGAAGGCAGTTCATCCCATTAGGTCACCAATCGCTTGTCGGGCGCAGAGATATTGTTCAGCCGCTCGAAAGCAACCGATTCTCGACGCTTGACGTCACCATATTATAGCCGAAGCAATCTGTACCCGCGATCAGTGGTCATTATGAGACGTGGTGTCGAGCCGGAATCACTCAATTTCTGCCTCAGCCGATAGATATGTGTCTCCAGCGTGTGAGATAGACTATCGGGATCGCCCCATACCTCGCCAAGAAGAATTCTACGAGAAACGGGGGCGCCGTCTGCCTGCACGAGGCGCTGAAGCAATTCGGTTTCCTTCTCGCTCAGCCTGATGCGTGAACCATTGGGCGAGACGAGAAGTCGGAAGTCCGGACGGAAAACAAAACGTTCTATTTGGATGGCGATGTGCCGGGTGTCGGAAAACTGTCTCAGGCGGGCCCGAATCCGCGCCACCAAGACGGGAAATGATTCCGTGTCTGCGATTACATCGTTGGCGCCCAATTCGAATAATAGGACTTCTTCACTCGTAGATGTCCTCGCGTTGATGACAACAAGGGGGCGATGATATCCTTTGCATCTCAGACGTATGATCATTTCCGTTGTGTCGATGTCTCCTGTTGCGCCATGGCTTATCAGGACGGCATCTGGAACCTGCGACAGGATCATCTCGGTGGCTTTCGACTCGCACCGTACTACCGTCGGCGCGAATTCCCGGTCGGCAAGCTGCGCGCCGATGGTGGGGGCAAACTCTCGATTGCTGCAAACTATCAGGATTCGAGGTTTCGTCATGCCTGACCTTCGAATTGTTCACACGCCGACGAATGCGACATAAAGCCCGCCGGATGCACAAGGTAGATCGCTAGTGTGTGGCGGCCCGTCCAGCGGAGAAAGGAGAACGGCTGCCCCCGTGGTGTCAATTCGGATACGGTCTGGAGCGCGCCGCCCATGGCAGCGGACTTGGCGATCGCCATGCCAATCAGCACAAGGCCGAACCAGGGGAATATTGGCTCGAAGTCATTTGAGGGAGGGACGAAGGTCGAAAGGCCGGTCCAGTACAAATACGGCGTGTCGAAAAAGGCGGACGACGGCAGTCGACCTGCGACAAGAAAGAACACGCCGAACGCTGCCGTCAGCAGCGCCGGTGCCTTCAGGAAGATCAGCGCCAATACGCTAGAGATCGCGATGGAATGCAGAATGCCGAAATAGATGAAGCTTCGCGGTAACATCATATAGGTAAATGCCGTTATGGCGAAAGCAGCGATGAGGATGAGCAAAAGACGGCGGACAAACGCCAGCCATCTGATCACCCTGCCGTGGGCGAGGTAGAGGTTGATGCCGACGATCAACATGAAGCTGCCCGCGAGGCTTCTGGCAAAATATATCCCTTCCGACCGCAACGTCATTCCCGCGGGCGCCAGTCCGAATGCTTCGAGGTCCCAGGCGAAATGGAAGACAACGACGCCAATGATTGCGAGGCCTTTCCATGCGTCCAGCAATTCGATCCGGGAGATCGGGGCTTTGTCATAGACGTTTTTTGCCATTAGCGCGGAGCGGGCGGTATCTGCGCGGTAGTTCATCATCTCGAAACCAGGTGAACGAATGCCTCGAAAGACGGTGTGTCATTTACGAGCAGCCATTCGGGAAAGCAGATGTCACGGTAGCAGGAGAGCGAAAGAAGGAAGTTCGGCATCCACATGATGCCGTGACCAACGGACACGGTGAGAGCGTACAGGTAAAAGTCCGGCACGAACCTGGAGAGAACGGCCAGCACGCCGGCGAATTTTGCGTTTGATGCCGGACAGTCGAGAAAGATGCCGCAATTCCTTATGGTCAAAATGGAAAATGCCCAAATCGAATAGGTCAATCCGCCGACGATATCGAGGAGAAACAGAGCCTTGACGGTTCTGAGGACCCTTTTCATCTTTGCCCTCCTTGTATCCTCGACGTCGAAATCGAGCCGATAAAATGGGAGATCGTGCGTCGACGAAGCCGTGCGTGGTCGATCGTTCGAAGGCGTTGCTTCGCGCCATGCAGAACTTTGGCGCGGCAGTGTTGATGACCGATCAGGTCGTTTGTCCCTCCAAGAGGGCTGCGGAACACGCTGTCGGTGCATGTCATGCCCCTTGCCCTCCAGTCGTCGGTTCGGTCTCGGACTGCCGCTGTCGGAGAAGACGGGCTCTCAAAAGCAGGAAGAGTCCCGCCAGAAACATTGGAGCCGAGAGCACCATGCCCATGGTCAGCCAACCCTCAAACAGAAATCCCAGTTGAACATCGGGCTGGCGGAAGAATTCCGCGAACATGCGGGTCAATGCATATCCGGTAAGAAACGCCCCGGTCGTAAGCCGCGGCAATGCCAAGCTGACCGAGTGATGGGTGAGGAGGCGCAGGACCGCGAAGAGAACGAGGCCCTCAAGACCGGCTTCGTAAATCTGGCTCGGGTGACGCGGTAGCGGACCCGCGCCCGGGAATATCATCGCCCATGGCACGTCTGTCTCTCGCCCCCAGAGTTCACCGTTGATGAAATTCGCGATTCGCCCGAAAAACAGGCCGATCGGTGCGCAGGCGGAAATGATGTCGGCAAGGCGCCAGACGCCGATGCCGCGCGAGCGGGCAAACAGCACCATTGCGATGGTCACGCCGGCGAGGCCGCCATGGAACGACATGCCGCCACGCCAGATTTCGATGGCCCGCATCGGATGTGCGAGCACAGGCGCGAGATCATAGAAGAGGATGTATCCGACGCGGCCGCCGACCACGATGCCGATGGCGGCCCATACAATGAAGTCGTCGAGATCAGAGCGAGCGAGGGGTGCCGGTCGGCTTCCCCAGAGCCTGCGGTTTCTCACGAGGGCGCGGGCGTAAAGCCAGCCGAGCAGAATTCCCGCCACATAAGCGGCTCCGTACCACCTGATGTCGAGCGGGCCGACAGACACAATCACCGGATTGATCGCAGGGTAGGCCAGCAAGGCCGACTGCAACAAAGCATAATTCATGTTTCAAGATTTCCAGTTGGGCGCGGAATTCAATCCGCGCGTCAGGTACCAACTGACTGCGATGGCCGCCGATTTCAGACGCATCGCCGCCCCACATGGGCAGGTTCAGCGCCTATTACGGCGGGCTGAATTCGGGGAATATGGGGTCATACCCGTTTCGGTAAACCGAATGACCCATTCCATCGGTCGGTTTGACAGGCCAGGCGCAGTCAGCGCGCTCTATGAAAGGACACGCGTACCGATGGGTGGCCGGAAATGCACGGCAACGACCGCCGCATGCAATCGTCTGCCTGGTCGCAAGGTTGGCCGATCGCCACTTGGACCGAGAACTGAAAATTCATCGCCAAGGATAGCTGGGCACGTCGACGCGCAGTGCAAAACCGGCGTGCCAGTGGCAAGGACGGTCGGGGCTAGGTGCATAGTATCCGCTGCAGCCTTGGCTGTCGGCACGGAGATGACAGATTCGGTCAGGACTTCTCCGGTATCGCGGGCTCCGTCCCAGTGCGCAGCGGGCACAATTGCAGAAGCGTGCATTAGCAGAATCAGGGCGAAAAACACAGATGCCGGGAACCTAAGCATGACCAAGAACTAGCGCATATCTGCTCATATTGCCAACGTCCGCCGGTAAGGATTTGCAGCCCGATGGATACTTGCCCGGACCTGATCAGACAAGCGGTCCTGAAACGTTTGTCAATTGCTCCGAGGTTTTTCGGATCTGTCCGTTTCGAGCGAGAGTTTTTTTCACGGGGACGATCCCAACAATTTCCGCTCCTGAGGAACCAAAGGTCAATTCGCCACATAATAACGAAGGCGACGATTTGTCATCAGATCGTGGCAGGGCCACCTCCCTTCGTGCAACAATGCTCAAGCTTCGCAATCGCCGAAGATCGCGCGAATACTCGTAGTCTGGTCTCATAATTCGGGCTTGTTCGCAGTGCAGCGCGGTCAATCGGTCATCGGGGCGGCCAAATGTGGCTCGAAAAGGGCGGCCTGTGGACGGCTCACCGGAACGTTAGTAAGTGAAGTCATCTCCGCCAGCTTGGCGGCGCCTTTCTGCTCTAGGATCCTCCTGAAATACGGGTTCATGCTCCCGTCCGAATAGGCGTGCGCTCCCGGTGCCTGTGGATTTCCATTAATCTGCGGAGACCTCTCGCCGTCGAGCGACCCATTTGCCGCGACCTCGGATATAGACTTGCTCGCGCCTCCCGGACAGTCTCCCAAAGGATTGTTCGGGAGTTCCGTGCCGGTTGCGGACGCGAACACGTAGCGTCCGCCGCAACTGCCGACCAAGGGGGGCTTCCTGCTCAGTTCGAAGCTGTCATAGCCGACCTTGAGGTTCTTCCAAAACTGGGAATTTGGGTTGCCTTCGTGTTCCAGCATCTTGGCGACAGACATGCGGAACGGAAAGATTTGCACCTGTATGGATTTCTGCCCGGCCGTTACGGCTTCGCGCAACAGGGGATAGATTTCGGCCATGCCGCGGTCTGTAAGCGCATAGCAGCCGGATGACGAGCATGCCCCGTGCACCATGATTGCACTGCCTGTGTAGCCGAGCGCGCGCTCAAGCTTGTTCGGATAGCCAATATTGAAGGAGAGGTAGTAGTTCGAGTTCGGATTCAGAGGCCGTCCTGAAACTCGGGGCGAGGCTGGATGGCCGGTCCCGAATGTGATTCCAAACGGTTGTCAAAGCCAGTTTGGAGAGCCTCATGTGGACACCGGCCACCCGGCGGCAGCATAGCCGCGATCATCTGCGTTATGGAAGCGATCTGAGTGATGCGGAATGGGAAATTCTCGCCCCTTTCATGCCGGCGCCGGCAAGGACCGGCCGGCCGCGTCAATGGCCGATGCGCGAGATCATGAACGCCATCTTCTATGTGCTGCGGGGTGGCATCGCCTGGCGGCTTCTGCCCAAGGACTTCCCGCCGATGACGACGGTCTATGGCTGGTTCCTGCGCTTCCGCCGCGAAGGTCTGTTCCAGACAATCAATCACCACCTTGTCATGACCGATCGAGAACGGACCGGACGTGAGGCCAGTCCCTCGGCGGCGGTGATCGACAGCCAAAGCGTCAAGACCGTCGAGGCCGGCGGCCCCAGGGGCTTTGACGCTGGCAAGAAGATCAAAGGGCGCAAGCGCCACGCCATGGTCGATACCGATGGCCGGGCCTTGGTCATCCAGGCGCATCCGGCCGACATTCAGGATCGTGACGGTGCCGTCCCGCTGCTCAAGGCGTCACGACGATCCTTCCCTTTCGTCGAAATCACCTTCGCCGACAGCGCCTATGGCGCCCAGAGGGTCAAGGATGCAACATGCATCGCCATCGAGGTGGTCAAGAAGATCGCCAACCAGATCGGCTTCCACGTCCTGCCGCGCCGCTGGGTGGTCGAACGCACATTCGCCTGGATCAGTCGCAACCGACGGCTGGCCAAGGATTTCGAAGGCACCATCGCCTCCGCCGAGGTCTTCCTCTACGCCGCATCCGTCATGCTGCTCACACGACGACTGGCCCGGTCAGCATGAGTTTCGAGTCGGACTCTCAGTCCTGCGGGAATTACTTGATAGAAGCCTTCCGGAGCCTGACGATCGCCTTCACGCGTTTTCGGGCCGAGTTGACCCGACCACCTGCAGATCGGAAACGTCTTCAAGAGCGCATACCGACCCGATTTATCTCGCTTCCAGACCTCAAGCTCGCTTTCTTCCTTGAACAGCCGAATGAGAACCGGGTCCGCAGACGTCATCCCCTTTGACCGCATCGACGCCACGAGCTCAGTGGGAATCGGTTGATCGGCTTTCTTCACCGTTTCCAGTACGGTGACGTGTCCGGGTTCAGCACCAATGAGACAATTTCGGCTTAACGGATAGAGGAGGATTTCTGGCTCATCGTAGCCCTTCAAGGAGCGAAGATGAGACGGAAATCCGGGACACAGAAGGAGCCGGCGGAAAAGGTCATCAAGGACATCCGCCGTGCAACCCGCAAACATTATTCGGCGGAAGAGAAGATCCGCATCGTGCTGGAAGGCTTGCGCGGTGAGGAGTCGATTGCCGCGCTGTGCCGGCGTGAAGGCATTGCCGAGAGCCTCTATTACAATTGGTCGAAAGAGTTCCTCGAAGCCGGCAAGAAGCGGTTGGCCGGCGACACCGCGCGGGCAGCCACCAGTGACGAGGTCAAGCATCTGCGTCGCGAGGCCCATGATCTGAAAGAGGTCGTCGCCGAGCAGGCGCTGGAACTGCGGCTGCTTAAAAAAAGCATGATCGCGGATGGGGGCGACGACGAATGAGATATCCCGCCTCCGAGAAGCTGGAGATCATCCGGCTCGTCGAGCAGTCGCATCTGCCGACCAAGCGCACGCTGGACAAGCTCGGCATTCCCCGCTCGACCTTCAATCGCTGGTATGACCGCTTTCTCACCGGCGGCGTCGATGCGCTGGAAGATCGCAAGCCTCAGCCCGGGCGGGTCTGGAACCGCATTCCCGACGACATCCGAGAAAATATCATCGACCTTGCGCTTGATGAGCCGGAGCTGTCACCGCGCGAACTGGCGGTGACGTTCACCGACACGCGAGGCTACTTCGTCTCGGAATCCTCGGTCTACCGCCTGCTCAAGGCGCAGGATCTGATCACCAGTCCAGCCTTCATCGTCATCAAGGCTGCCGATGAGTTCCATGACAAGACGACCGCGCCGAACCAGCTGTGGCAGACCGACTTCACCTATCTGAAGGTCATCGGCTGGGGCTGGTTCTATCTGTCGACCATCCTCGACGATTACTCGCGCTACATCATCGCCTGGAAGCTATGCACCACGATGAAGGCCGGGGATGTCACCGACACGCTGGAACTCGCCCTGCAGGCATCGGGTTGCGACAACGCCAAGGTGATGCAACGTCCACGGCTCTTGTCAGACAATGGTCCATGTTACGTCGCCGGCGAACTGGCCGATTGGCTCTCCGGCATTGGGATGGAGCACACCCGCGGTTCGCCTTGCCATCCCCAGACCCAGGGCAAGATCGAGCGATGGCACCAGACGTTGAAAAACCGCATCCTGCTCGAAAACCACTTCCTGCCGGGTGCTCTCGAAACGCAGATCGACGCCTTTGTCGATCATTACAATAACCGGCGCTACCACGAGAGCCTCGGCAATCTCACACCGGCCGACGTCTACTTCGGACGCAGCCAGACCATCCTGCAGACAAGAGAAAGGATCAAACGCGAAACTATCAATCAACGGCGCTTGCTGCATCGCAAGGCCGCCGCTTAGAATGAAATCCTGATGGGCCAGAGCCTCCACTAGATCAGGCCGCCGAACTGCTCAAAACCTCTGACGACGGACACGGTGACGCAGCCGGACACCAGAAGCGAAAAAAGGAAAACAAGCGACGACATAAGGATTGTCCGGGGCATTTGCGAATCCTGACCAAAACGATGCGGCACGGTTTAGCTCGGCCTGCGTCAGCCTAAGCCCAGATCGTTGCCGATTGTATGGATCAATTTTTATTTTTGCCTATCGTGCATAGGCTCCTTTGGAGCTCCGCTCCGCCATTTGGCCGATTGCGTCACGCAGATGTTTAGGCCTAGCCAACCATCGCAACTGAACCGCCCCGCGTGTGACGGAGGCCGATCAATAACTTACGTGGCCATTTCTGAAGTTTCCAGAGCTACGTTGAATTTTTCTTCGGCCTCTGCTGGCGGAGTGTTGCCGATGAAATTCAGCAAGCGACGATTGTGGAACCAATCGGACGCTTCTAATTACCGACGTTTGCGGCCCGGAAATGGTCGAGATGCGCAGATTGGCTGGATGCCGGCTGTGATTACAGAGGTTTTCTGACCTTCCGAGGTGTGATTTGGGCCGGCGCGCTGTCGGCTCGGGCCATTTCGGCGTCATGCGGGCGCACGTTGCCCCTCGTGCCAGACGAGACGCAGCATGTTGTAAGCGAGGTTGGACATGCCGATCTTCACCCGCGCCCGCTTCATGCCGATGGTGCGCACGACGTGGTTCATCTGCGCCTTCTGCCGCGCAAAGACATGCTCGATGCATGACCGGATCCGTGGACGCCGCACCCTGGCGCAAGACGTCGCCTCGCCCAGTGGTCGCCCTTTTGGCTTCTTCGAATGGATGTCGGAGATGAAGCCGTGCCGTTCGAGCCGGGCTTCATTCGCCTTCGAACGGTAGGCCGTGTCTGCCCACACCGTCGAGCCTGTATTGCTCCGGTCCAGGAAATTGCGGAGCTGCGCACCGTCCCAGGCGGCCGCACTCGTCACGTTCCAGCCGCGGATGAAGCCATGGTGCCGGTCGATTGCCGCGTGGTTCTTGTAGCCGAAGGCGGGAATGTCCGTGAATGTCACAGCCAGTTCCCGTGGTGATAGCTCCGGTTCATCGAGGGCCAGATCGATAACCTTCTGGCACACCTCGTCGGGAATGCGGTTCCAGACCCGCTTGGGTTGAGGCTTGCGGTCTTCCAGTGCATCGACGCCACCTGTCAGGAAGCGGTCATACCACGATTGAAAGTCGCGCGCGGAATGCCGAGCTTGTCCAGCGTGCGCTTGGCCGGAAGATGCGACTGCTCGACGAGCCGGATGATCTCCAGCTTCTCGGATGCGGGGTATCTCATGCGTCGTCGCCCCCATCCGCGATCATGCTTTTTTTGACCAACCGCAGTTCCAGCGCCTGCTCAGCGACGACCTCTTTCAGGTCGCGGGCCTCCTTGCGCAGCACCTTCACCTCGTCGGTGGTGGCTGCACGCGCGGTGTCGCCCGCCGACCGCTTCTTGACGGCCTCGCGGAACTCCTTCGACCAATTGTAATAGAGGCTCTCGGCAATGCCCTCACGCCGGCACAGCGCGGCAATGCTCTCCTCGCCACGCAGGCCTTCCAGCACGATGCGGATCTTCTCCTCCGCCGAATACTGTTTGCGGGTGGCGCGGCGGATGTCCTTGATGACCTTCTCTGCCGGCTCTTTCTGTGTCCCGGATTTCCGTCTCATCTTCGCTCGTTGAAGGGCTACGATGAGCCAGAAATCCTCCTCTATCCGTTAAGCCGAAATTGTCTCATTGGCGCTGAACCCGGACACCATAAGCTAGCAAGAGCGTACGGCGCCTTAAATGGAAAACGCATTACGAAGCGCTGCGCGAACATCTATGATCAAGCCGACTTTTCTCTCGCAAGATCCATCACGTTACAATATTCCAGACATGTTTATGATGACCATCTGATATAATTGTTAAGGCATGTTTTCAAGTTGGGTGGTGTGACGGGCAATCGGTTCATCGGAGCTATGCGCGACCCGGTACATATCCCGGCCGATCTAATAAGTTATGATTGCCTTTGACGCGGGCGAGGAAGCGCCGTTGATGTCGTACCGCCATCATATGGCGCGTATCGCGATGGGGATGATGACCTTACTGGATGTTTGGGCGGGTTAATCCAGGATTGCCAAAGAGGTTGGGATTAGCGGGAACCAGGTCTGTGGTCCGCGTCAAATGCCTTCTGATACAAATGGTGACAATTTTTGCTCTGACCAGCTGTGATTTTTTTAACTAGAAGAGATTGAAGTGTCAGTTGTCCCGCACATACTCGTCGTTGACGATCACAAAGAGATTCGGGAAAGCGTTAAGCGATTTCTCGAAAGAAGCGGGATGCGCGCGACATGTGCAAAGGACGCCCGCGAGGCGGACGAGAGGCTCTCGACCGGCCATTTCGACCTCTTGGTCCTCGATGTGATGATGCCTGGCGAGAGTGGATTGTCTCTGTGTCGTCGGCTTTCAGTTGAGCGCGATCTTCCAATTTTAATGCTAACGGCGTTGGGCGAAGAAACCGATCGAATAACTGGCCTTGAGACCGGAGCCGATGATTATCTGGCGAAACCCTTCAATCCTCGCGAACTATTGGCGCGCATAAAGGCAATTTTACGTCGTTCGCGACAGATGGAGAAGCACGCAGGCGATTTCGCCGGGAAGCGCATACGCTTCGGGCATTTGGTTTTCGATGTTGACAAGCATGTGCTTGTCGATGAGGCGAATAATGAAATCCGTCTCACGTCCTCGGACTTCAAGCTTCTAATCATACTTCTCAAACGAACGCGTTTGGTGTTGAGCCGCGAGCAGTTACTCGAATTCACCGCCGGAAGGTCGGCTGGGCCACTCGACCGTACCATCGATAACCAAATCAGTCGTCTCAGGCGGAAGATAGAGGTTGATGTCCTGCGACCGAAAATCATCAAGACCGTTCGGAATGAAGGGTACTGCCTTGCGGTGAATATAGAGGTTCTGGAATGATCCGGGATTCTCTTAATAGCCTGCGACTGCAACTGGTGCTGCTAGTAATTGCTGCCCTGATAATTGCGCAGTTGTTTAGTTTGTGGTTTTTCGCCGACGAGCGAAGTCTGGCGGTCAGGGCCGCTCTCGGATTCGAGGCGACCGGACGTGCCGCAAATGTTGCAAAATTAATTGAAAAAGCATCGCCGGATCTGCGAGAATCCATTATAAGAGCAGCAAATTCGCCTCTGGTGAGATTTGAGTTAGGCGACCAGCCGGCTGTTGATCATAATGATACCGCCGCTGGGGGTGTGGTCGAATCCCGTGTTCGCACCTTGTTGGGCGACACATACAGCCGTGATATCCGTGTTGAGCTGCACCAAATCGAGGGCCGGATTCTACCGTTGCCGCATTTGTCGCCCGATATGGCTGAATTGCATATTGCGATGATGCGCGGCGAACTCTCCGCCGTCGAGATGAACCTATCGATCGCATTGTCGGGCGGTCAATGGTTGAACGTCGGTACACGATTTGAGCGACCGCCGCTTCAATGGCCGCTCTATTCGATGGTGACTTTCGTGCTTACGGCAGCGGCGATACTGGTCGCCGTCTTTTGGTTTCTCCTAACTCAGTTGACAGGGCCGTTGCGGCGCCTCGCCGTAGCTGCCGAGAAATTAGGCCGGGGCGAGGGTGTCGCCAGCCTCAAAATGTCTGGCCCAAGCGAAATCCGGCAACTCACGTTCGCTTTTAACCAGATGCACAATAGGCTCACGCGCTTCATTTCCGATCGCACGCTTTTGCTGGCGGCTCTGGGGCACGATCTGTGGTCTCCGCTCACCGCCATGCGAGTACGAAGCGAGATGGTTGATGACCAGGAAACCCGCGAGAGTCTGATCGCTTCAATCGAAGAAATGCAAACTATGGTGGAGTCTACGCTGGTCTTCGCACGCGGAATGAGCGCTACCGAGGATACGGAGGAAGTTAATGTCCAAGAGTTCTTCCTCGGATTGAAATTGGAACCTAATTCCTCGTTCTCCTTGGAACCCGGTCCAGAAGTCTTGGCGCGGTTCCGGCCTACCGCTTTGCGTAGGGCTTTGCGCAACGTCATCAAGAACGCAATTCGCTATGGTGGTTCCGCGCATGTTCGATATTTCACGCGCGGAGATGAATTGGTCATCACAGTCCATGATGATGGCCCCGGCATTCCAGAAGCTGAACTCCAACGGGTGTTCGAGCCATTTTTCCGGCTGGAAACTTCGAGATCGCTGGAGACAGGAGGCTACGGCTTGGGATTGGCAATCGCACGCACAATCATTCGCGGGCACGGCGGAGACATAGCGCTTCAGAACCGGGAACAAGGCGGCCTGTGCGTCACTATTACAATACCAATCTCGGCATAATTCACTCAAGAAGAGGCACTGAGATGAGACTAAGATCAGTAGCTATGGGACTGGCGGCTTTGTTTGTGACTTCGGGTGCAAAGGCAGATCCGGAAGGGCCCTGGATTCGTGACTATACCCATATGGCGTGGGGCGGAGGATTTGGGATGCTGGGCGGTCTCATGATGTTGGTTTTCTGGGGAGTTGTAATCGTACTCGTTTTTTTCGCAGTTCGCTGGCTCGCCGATAACAAATCCGGTGTGCACACCTCCAAGGCGATCGATGTTCTTAAAGACAGATTTGCCAAAGGCGAAATCGATGAGGACGAGTATCGCAAGCGGAAAGCCGCTCTCGAAGAATGATCGCGCTTTCTCGCACGACAGCCATTCGGAAGTGAACAGCATTGTATTGCAGCGAGGTTGAAACATGGTACCTGAAATGGGTCATTTCGCGCTAGCCTTGGCGCTCGCTCTTGCCCTCGTGCAAAGCGTACTTCCGCTGATCGGAGTTGCGAAGAAGAACCTTCTCTGGATGGGCTCAACCCGGGCGACATCGGTCGGCCAGCTGCTGTTCGTCGCGCTCGCCTTCGCCAGTCTCATGTGGTCGTTTGTAGTTAGCGATTTCACCGTTTTGAATGTCGCAGAGAATTCTCATTCACTAAAGCCGCTGTTGTTCAAAGTGGCCGGTACTTGGGGTAGTCACGAAGGGTCGCTGCTGCTTTGGGTGCTTATCCTTGCCGTATTTGGTGCCAGTGTTTCCCTGTTTGGCTCAAACATTCCCGAAGCCGTCATGGCGCGTACATTGTCTGTGCAGGCATGGATCAGCGTAGGTTTCTTGTCGTTTCTATTGCTTACTTCAAATCCGTTTGAACGCGTCTTTCCGCCGCCGTCAGATGGACGTGACCTTAATCCGCTTCTGCAGGATGTCGGTCTCGCCATGCATCCGCCACTCCTATATTTTGGTTATGTCGGGTTTTCGATTGTTTTTTCTTTTGCTGTCGCCGCGCTTCTCGAAGGCCGCATCGATGCCGCTTGGGCTCGATGGGTCCGACCATGGACCTTGGCGGCCTGGATGAGTCTTACCGCCGGGATCGCGCTCGGATCGTGGTGGGCTTACTATGAACTCGGTTGGGGCGGATGGTGGTTTTGGGATCCAGTCGAGAATGTGAGTTTCATGCCGTGGCTATTGGGAACCGCCTTGTTGCATTCGGCCATCGTGACGGAAAAGCGTGATGCTTTCAAAAGCTGGACAATCTTGCTGGCAATCCTCACGTTTTCTCTTTCGCTGTTAGGAACGTTCATAGTTCGCTCCGGTCTGTTGACCTCGGTCCATGCATTCGCGGTCGATCCGGAACGCGGTCTGTATATCCTCATGTTACTCGGCATTTCCATTTGTGGCTCGCTTGCTCTCTACGCGTGGCGGGCGCCGATGATGGAAGGCGGTGGACTATTCAAGCCTATCAGTCGTGAGTCCGGTCTTATGCTTAACAATCTGATTCTCGCGGCTGCAACCGGTAGTGTGCTTGTTGGCACGCTCTACCCATTGTTTCTCGAAGCAGTCACGGGTGAAAAAGTCTCGGTAGGTCCGCCTTTCTTCAATATAACCTTCGTTCCCATTATGCTGCCTCTCGTATTCATCATGGGGATAGGGCCATTTTTGTCTTGGAAGCGATCGGACTTCAAAGGCGTGCTGCAGCGTTTGAAGTTCGTCGCAGTGCTAACCGTGCTAGCCACGCTTGCCGCTTGGTACTTTATCAGCGGTGGACCTGTACTGGGTTATGTCTCAATCTTTTTCTCAGTTTGGCTGTTCCTGGCAACGGTCAGAGAATGGGCATTGAGAATTCGTCTTTTCGAGCTGCCGATGGCGACAGCGTTGCGCCGAGCGAAAGGTCTCCCGCGCGCCGCTCACGGGATGACATTGGCGCATGTAGGCCTGTCCATTGCGATGTTCGGCTTCATCGGTTCGAGCATATGGAAGTCCGAAGAAATCGCTTTCGTTGAACCGGGCTCCGTTGTTTCCATCGCGGGATTTGAGGTAACCTTTAACGGTGTCGAGAGGGTGAGAGGCCCAAACTACTTCGCCGAGCGTGGTTCGTTATCGGTTAAGAAAGACGGAAAACTTGTCACAACACTCTTCCCGGAACGCCGTAACTACCCCGTCGCACAAAGTTCGACTACAGAGTCAGCGATACGTTCGACCTTGGCCGGAGACTTATATGCGTCGATATCAGAGCCCTCGTCAAAGAAGGCGCGAGAAAGCGGTCAATGGACTTTGCGCATTCTCTACGAACCTCTAGTAAATCTGATCTGGGTAGGGTCGCTAATATTATTTTTAGGAGGGGGGGTGTCGCTATCGGACAGACGTTTGCGCGTTGGGGCGCCACGGCCCGCCGTAAAAGATGCACAGGCGGTTCCAGCGGAATAAGTCATGGCACGATTGCTTGCATCATTGCCCTTTTTCATAGCGCTTTTTCTCGGGATCTTTTTCCTCTGGGGCCTCAATCCAGACCGTGATCCGAACGAAATACCCTCGGTACTGATTGCGCAACCCGTCCCAGAGTTTCAACTTGAAGCCATCGAAGGCTTATCCGTTCCGGGGCTCGCGCGATCGGATTTGGTGAACGCTAGCCAGCCTATCGTCGTGAATGTTTTCGCGTCGTGGTGCGTGCCATGCCGCGCCGAACACCGGGTGCTCACGGATCTTGTCGAGAGGGAAGGCATTCGCCTGTTCGGAATAAACTACAAGGACCAGCCTGCAGATGCCGTGCGCTGGCTATCTGAACTTGGGAATCCTTATGAGCGTATCGGGTCCGATCTGACTGGCCGCGCCGGAATCGAATGGGGGATTTCCGGCGTGCCCGAAACCTTCATAGTCGGGGAAACCGGCACCGTGCTTTATCGCTATGTCGGTCCCATCATTGGCGACGAGGCCGTGAGGAAAATCGGAACGGTGCTTAAACAAGCCGGCGCGTTCGCGAGCGAGTGATGATGATGTTCAGGATATTGGTCATCATGGTTGTACTGCTGTTGCCGCCAGTATCGGCATATGCAGTGGAACCCGACGAAATACTGCCGGATCCGGTGTTGGAAGCGCGCGCACGCGATATTTCGAAAAAGTTGCGGTGTGTCGTCTGCCAGAACCAGGACATCGACAGTTCGAATGCAGGTGTTGCGCGCGATCTGCGGCTGATGGTTCGGGAACGGCTTATCGAGGGTGACAATGACAAGGAAGTCCTTGATTTCATTCGGGCGCGCTACGGAGATTTCGTTTTGCTCAACCCGCCGTTCCAGCCAAAGACCGCTGTGCTCTGGCTTACGCCGGCAGCGTTCGCAGTAGTGGTACTATTGGCGGGTGCCATCATCCTTGTTCGGCATCGAAGCAAGCCATGCGCGGACGTGTTGAGCGCGGAGGAAGAGGCAGAGGTCCGGGAGTTCGTAAAAGCGCAACAGGCTGGGAATCGGACATGATCTGGATTGGTTTTGGCGCTCTGGCGCTTTTGGCGGCAGGGCTGGTACTCTTGCCGCTTGCAATGCGCAACTCTCCCGTTTTGACGGATGACGATTCTGTGCCGTTGATCCTGGTGGATCAGCTCGACGAAGTGCAAAGAGATCTAGATCGGGGCCTGATTGCCTCGGAGGAGGCTTCGGCTGCGCAGTTGGAAATAAAAAGGCGTATTCTGGCCCGGTCGAGACGAATAGCCGAACCAGCGGCCATGAGGGCCGGCGAGGGCCGCCTGGCTATTATCGCCTTAGCTTTTATAGCGCCCGCCTTCGCATTCGGTTTCTATGCAGTCAACGGCTCACCCGGTCTCGCCAGTCAAACTTACGCGGAACGCCGCTTCCAACGCGCAGAGGAACAGCGAATTGCCGAACTTACCGAAACATTGAGGGGACGTTTGCTGGCGGACCCGAGTGGCGGAGCTACCGATGGGTGGATGCTTCTGGGGCAGTCTTACATGCGATTGAGACTGTTTGCAGATGCGGCCAACGCGTTTGAGGTAGTTGTACAGCGCGATGACGCAAACTCGGCTATATGGTCGTTGCTCGCCGAAGCTTTGATCAATGCGGAAGCCGGAATAGTGACGCCGAATGCGCAAATCGCGATAGAAAAGGCTATCGAACTCGATGCGAGAAATCCCGCTGCCATCTTCTACAAAGCTGTTTCGCTGCAGCAGATCGGTGATGCCAGTGCGGCATATGATCTGCTGATCGGGCGGTTGGAGACCGCCGATGATTTTGCGCCGTGGATGGAAGCATTCGTGGGCGAAGCTAATCGCATCAGCGAAAGTATCGGAAAGCCGGAGGTGCGAATGTCCGACTACGCTTCAGGGGGGAGAGGTGGTCCGACAGCGGCGGATATTGCAGCCGCCCAGGCAATGAGCGGCGAAGATCGGGCGGCGTTCATCCGTTCAATGGTGGAGCGCTTAGCTTCGAGGCTCGAGAGCCAGCCGGAAGATCTTGACGGATGGCTTCGCCTTGCCAATGCTTACAGCGTCATCGGAGAGCGTAACGAGGCAATTGCTGCCTATGTGAGAGCACGGGCACTTCTGGGCGACGTGCCCGAAAACGACTCGCGGCGCGTTCAGATTGAGAATGGCTTGAAAAAACTCGGGAATTAGATCGGCACGGCGAATTGCAGGGGCACCCGGTGCAACTCCGATAACCGGGTCTATTTTCTCGTCCTGATAGAAGAAAACCGCGGGTTTCGCTGTGGCAAACTTAATTGCCCTGTCGGTTGGCCTTTACGGATGCGCGAGCTCATCAATCGCCGGAAACCCCGGACAAATGTAAAGTCAAAACTCGAAGAGCTACCGTCTTCCGGCCATAGTATCATCAGCTTTTTTTGTTGCCATATCCAGGGCCTCGATAACCTTGGCGCTTGATAAAATCTCTGATAGCACGATGCCGTCCGGGGCGCCGGGGCCAAAGACCGCATTGAACGGAATGCCATAGCGGCCGTAGCTCTCAAGAAATTTCGAAATGCGCTCGTCAGGTTTGGTCCAATCCGCACGCATGAGCGTCACGCCCTCCGTGTCCAACCGCGATGCAACAGGATCGCGATCCAGGACCAGAGCTTTGTTCGCCTTGCAGGTCAGGCACCAATCGGCAGTTACATCGACGAATACGGTCTGACCTCGCGACACAAGGCGCGGGATTTGCGCACGGTCAAAAGAAAGCCAGCTCAAGCTCTCTCCATTGCTTGCTGAAGTTACCTCATCCTCCGTGAGAACCTCTGCGGCGAACAGGGGGAGGATCGCGAAGATGGTGATACTGCTCCAGCGCAGGGCTGCCCCAAGCCGCCGCCAAACCAGTACAGTTACTAGAGCCGTCGTCGACATCAGGACAGTAAAAGCTGCATACTTACCGGCTACTCCGATTAAAACCGTCAGCAGCCAAGCCGTGGTAGCGAGCAACAAAGCGCCCAAGACAAACCGTAGCGTCGTCATCCATACTCCCGGCTTTGGGAGAAAATTCACCAGTCGGGGCGCAGAGGCGATAGCGAGATAGGGGAGTGCGAGACCAAGTCCAAGGCTTGTAAATACTATAAAAATATCGATTCCGCGCCCGGCGAGTGCAAATGCGACCGCGGTGCCCAGGAAAGGTGCAGAGCACGGGGTCGCCAGGACCGCCCCAAACAATCCGGTAAAGAAGTCGGATAAGTAGCCATTGTTGCCCCCAGACCTCGACAGGCGATTCTGGATGGCGGTAGGCAGAGTAATCTCAAAAAAACCAAAAAGGTTTGTTGCGAACACGACAAGGATCACGAACATAAGGGTGAGAAAAGCGGGATTCTGGAATTGCAATCCCCAGCCGATGGTCACGCCGATCCACCGAAGACCGAATAGGGCCGAGGCAAGCGCCCACATGAATGTCATTGTCCCTGCGGCTGCCACGAGGAAACCGGCGCGCGTCGCCCATGCCGTCCGTCCTTGCTGTTTCGTTGCCGAGTATAGTTTTACCGACAAGACCGGAAGAACACAGGGCATGACGTTGAGGATAAGTCCGCCGATAAACGCGATCGACGCGATCCAAAGAAGTTCACCCAGTGCGGGAGCCTGTTCTTCGATCGAAGTTGGAGGGGGAGGGGCGGACTTTATCAAATTCGGGACCACGGTCAGTGACCGAGCGGATCCGTCGGTCACGGTGATCCGGGGGGGTATCAAACCGTTTTTGTAGATGGCCAACACGGGAAAAGATGCCCACAGGAGGCGGCGATTCCCGCTAAGGCGAATATCAGGTTTTCCTAACGCACTTCCGTCGCCCAGTTCAGGAAAGATGTCCGGTGTCTTGAAGGGGATGTCGCTTTCCAGTTCGACGGTCAGCTTTGTGCGCTTCTCGTCGAGGTGTGCTTTGGAAGAGGTAATGCCCGCCTTTTCCTCTTCGTCCGGAATTCGTTTGAGATAGGCGCCAATTCTGTCAGCCGATATCTGGTCGATCGATGACCCTTGGCTTAAAGATAACTCCAAATCGAAGTTTTGGGGTACGCAGACCTCGGAACAGGTCAGCAGGTTCACTGTTGCCGAAAGATGGACCGGCTCACCGGCGCGCTTCAGAATAATGCGAAGCGGAAACAAGACCTCGTCTTTGTAGCCGAAGTTTTCTATGCCAAAGGCAGTGAAGCGTGCAGGCGCGGGCCAGAGGAAATCCACCCGTTCAACATTTCGCGATCTTGACCAATCGACCCGTGGCGGGATGCCGACCTCGCCTGGTGACCGCCAATATGTTTTCCATCCTTCACCAAGATCCAGGTCGAGGCCTGCTGACAGGGATTCCGCGCCCGGTGGCACACCATTCTGGGCGGTGACAAGTTTTGCTGTCACGGCAGGAGAAGTGAACGGGACCGATGATTTCGCAACTGCCAGATAAGTTGAAAGCAGCACCAGCCCGAGTGCGCCAATCAAGGTTCCCGTAAGCTTCGACATCTTTGCTCAATACGACGTGTTCAGAACGGCGACCACAATGTATCGCTTGACCGCGCCAAACTGCCGAGTGTTCGGATTTCTTTCAGCTATCACAATGCTGCCTGCTCACCTTTTGGTACATATCGTCGGTGGCCACAAGGAGCGGCCACGAACTATGCCACAGGATCAATCCCGCACGCAGTCGGGTAGATGATGCCTTGAGACGGGGTACGTTGCTGTCGAGGCCTGCTTCGCAGGTTTCGGAAAGCCGGGGCGAAGATCTACACGGAACCTAATTACTGTCTATTTTCTGCTCGCTGATCCGTAAGGACTGGTACCGCCTGAAGTTCATTTTCACTCTTTGCCGCATGGCATGATCTACCCATCAATTTGTGCATGACGAGATGAGCGCCTACGCAAAGCAGAAGCGGCGCGAACACTCCTGCTTTAGTCCAAAGACCGGCCAAGCTGCCGCCAGCCACGAAAAACCCGGCTATGGGCAACAGCATGACGACACAACAGGCCATCATCCCAAAGCGCATCAGGTTCGACTGGGTATTCATTTTAACTTGGGATTTGGTAGGCATCTGATTTTCTTTTTTCCTAAGCGATTTTCCGTATTTGCAGCCCTTCCGCAGGGAAAGGTCAAGGATACATTTGGTTACAAAAAAAACCGGTTCGGGCATTTTCAGAATGATATTCTGATGGAATTGATTTCCAGAGAATTGTCGATTGAAAGGCGGGGGCCTTTTTTGTCGGGTTTTGAGGATGCGCATGAATTTCAAGTCTTGGTCGTTTGCAGCAGTGGTGCTGACTGCGTTTCCGTTCGGTGCTGCTGCGGATGATTTGGATGAAGCGCGCGTAAAAGCGCTTGTCCTTGAAGCGATCCGGGAAAAACCGGAAATCGTGATGGAAGCGGTGGAAATTTTGAGAAAGCGTGAAGCGGAGGCGCAGGCCGTTGCCCAGACGGAAGTGCTTACAAGTCAACGCGATATGTTGGAGCGGGATTCAAATGCACCTGTACTTGGAAACCCGAATGGTGATGTAACAATTGTAGAGTTCTTTGACTACAATTGTCCCTATTGCCGGCGTGTGAAGCCCGAAATTCAAGCTCTCCTGAAAGAAGACGCAAATATACGGCTCGTTTATCGGGAGTGGCCGATACTGGGTGAGGGGTCGGTATTTGCGGCTCGAGCGGCGCTTGCTGCTCGGGAGCAGGGCAAGTATGCGGAGTTCCACTGGGCATTGATGGCACTCCAGGAGCGCGCCGAAGAAGCATCTGTCCTCCGGGTGGCGAAGCAGGTCGGCCTCGATCTGGAGCAATTGAGTAATGACATGAACGACCCGTCGATCGAGCAGCACATTTCTACTTCAATGCGTCTTACCCAGCAGCTCGGTTTCAATGGTACGCCGTCGTTTGTTATTGGTGATGAGCTAGTGGCCGGGTTCGTGGAGAAGGAGAAACTGGCAGGCCTTGTAGATAATGCACGAGCGAGAGACGATAAGAAATGATCAATCTCGTTAGCAATTTCTGACGGAGCACATCAGAAGCGCAGAGCGCTGAACTCCGAGTTGTTGCATTGATAAGCAATGCCAAGTCTACAGATTGCCGATTTAAAATAAGTCTTTCGACAAAAGGGAATTATGAACCCAAAATACATAGTTGTTGGGGTTTTTAGCCTCGGAATATTTGTGGTTGTCTATGAAAATGTTTGGACAGGCTCTCCTCGGGAGCCGAATCCTCATTCGGTGCAGGTGGCACCCGGGGAGGCTGGTGCGGCTCTTGCCACGGTTGCAGTTCCCGGGCTTTCGCCCAAAGCGGAAGCGGGACGAATAGCGTTTGAAGCGAATTGTGCCACTTGCCACGGTGTTAATGCGGCCGGGCAGGATGGTACGGCTCCGCCCCTCGTTCACAGGATCTATGAGCCGAACCACCATGGCGATGCCGCTTTTCAGCTTGCGGTAAAAAACGGAGTGCGCGCCCATCACTGGCATTTTGGGAACATGCCGCCGGTACCGGGTGTCAGCGAACAAGACGTTGACAAGATTATCGCCTACGTCCGAGCCTTGCAAAAGGCGAACGGAATATTCTGATGAGGGGATATGACATCGAGGGCAAGATTGTGTGGATGAAGTGGCCGGTCACTGTACTGGCCGTCTTCATGCTTGTCCTTGCCGGCGGCAGGTTCACGCATTTTGATATGATGCCGCATGAACACGCCGGGCCGATCCAGGCCGTTCTCGCCGACGGCTCACATGATCACACGGAGCGGACTTCGCAAAACCAGTCGGACGGGACGCGCGCAATGCATTGTGGTGCGCCTATCCTTCTGCCGGTCGAGTCCGTCGAAATCAAAAGCCGCTGTCGCACGGAATTGCATGGACCGGCAGGTGCCGCGAACTATGCGGGCATCACACTCGGTTTCGACCCGCCACCTCCGCGGATCCTCTTCTGACGAAACAGCCAGCATTCCTGGCCATCGAAGAGATCATTCAGGAGAGAAATCGTGATAACAAGAATTGCAGCTGCCGCGGCAGCATTCATCATCCTTGCAGGTGGCGTCGCGGCTTATGCCCATGGCGGCGCCACCGGAATATACAAGCAGCGCATGGATGCCATGATGGACATGAGCAAGGTCGTCAAATCCCTTTCGGCGATGATGCGCGGCGAGGTCGATTACGATGCCGCGTCGGTGCAGGCGGGGGCGCTGATCATCAAATCCCACGCCGGCAAAGCCATGACCTCGCTGTTTCCGGAAGGAACGACCGAGGCACCTTCCGAAGCCCGGGCAGAAATCTGGACTGACTGGGAGGCCTTTGAAGCACTGGCCAGTCAGTTGGAAACCTATGCAACCGGGCTGGAAAGCGCCGCTGACAACGGTCTTGCCATGTCTGGCGACGCGCAAGGCTCGATGATGGACAACAACAACTCCATGATGACGGGCAACCAGAACGGCATGATGGGTGGCGGATCGGGTATGATGGGTACTACACAACCGATGATGACCGCCGAGCAATTGGCGACCATGCCCGCCGACAGCGTCTTCAACATGGTGGCCCGGACGTGTTCTTCCTGCCATACCAAATTCCGGCTGGAGAAGAAGTAACACATGAAAACGTTGCTCCTCTTGGGAGCCGCTGCGCTGGCATTGGCCGGCGTGGCGGTTACCGGCCTATATTGGTGGCCTATCGGAAAAACCGTCTCCTTGAACGCAGAACTGGGTAACGCGAACCGTGGTGCCTATCTGGCGCGCATGGCCGGGTGCATAGCCTGTCACACAGATGCCGAGAACGGCGGCGCTCCGCTTGCTGGCGGCCTGGCATTGCCGACCCAGTTCGGCACCTTCCACTCGCCCAACCTCACGACAGACACGACCTACGGGATAGGTGCGTGGTCGGTTGAAGACTTCGCCAAGGCGGTCCGGCAGGGCGTTTCCCGGGAAGGCAAGCCTTACTATCCGGCATTTCCCTACCCGTTTTATTCCCGGCTGACAGACCAGGACATCGCCGATCTCTGGGCGGCTTTCCAGACCGTCCCGCCGGTGGAGGAGCCATCAAAACCACAGGAGATGGCGGTCCCCTTCAACTTCCGCGAGGGTCTGAAGCTTTGGCGCGCCGCATTCGTGGAAAACAAGACATTCGAACCTGATCCGGCGAGATCGGATGCATGGAACCGTGGCAAATATATCGTTGAAGGGCCAGCGCATTGCGGTGCCTGCCACACGCCACGGAACTTCACGGGTGCCCGACAGGCGGAATTGCGCCTGCATGGATCAGACAGTCTGCCCGATGGCGGCAAGTCCCCTTCGATCAGGAGGGATGTGCTGAAGGAAAAGGGCTGGACTGTGTCCAATCTGGCTTATGCGCTGAAAACAGGCATCCAACCGGACGGCGACGCTTTTGGTGGTTCGATGGGGGAAGTGGTGCGTGACGGAACATCCTTTCTCAGTCAGGACGATCTGACGGCAATCGCAACCTTTTTGCTGGAGCGGGAGAATGATTGACAGACGCAATTTCCTGGCGGGAACCGGGGTGCTCGTGTCAGCAGGCGTCCTGCCCGGTCTTGCTGTGGCAAAGGCGGGTGCGCAGGAGTTTGATCTGATCGCCGGACCGGTCCAGCAAGCACTTTACGAGCAGCAGCCCTCAGATCTCTGGGCCTATAACGACATTGTACCCGGTCCTGAAATCCGGGTCCGAAAGGGCGAGCGGATACGCGTCAACTTTCGCAACAATCTTGAGGAGCCCACGTCCATCCACTGGCACGGGATCCGCATCGAAAATGCGATGGATGGGGTGTCCGGCTTGACCCAGGAACCCGTGCAGCCCGGAGACAGTTTCGTCTATGAATTCGAGCTTCCGGATGCCGGTACATATTGGTATCACGCGCACAACAAGAGTTGGAATGAGGTCGGGCGTGGCTTGTATGGCCCGTTGATCGTGGAGGAGCGAACCTCCACCTTTGATCGCGACCATGACATCACCCTCATCATTGATGACTGGCGCTTGCGCCAGCCTGGCGTTCTGGACACGGACAGCTTCGGCTCCTTGATGGATTGGAGCCACGGAGGGCGTCTCGGTAACTGGCTCCTTGTGAATGGCAAGTCACGTCCGGTCTTGAAGCTGCGCAGTGGCGACGCCTATCGCCTTAGACTGATCAACGCCTCGAACGCACGTGTTCTGGAACTCGATCCCAATCGGTTCGGCGGAAAGGTAATTGCCTATGACGGACAGGCGCTGCCGGAATCCGTCGTTCTGCCTTATTCCCCGCATCTTCTCGGACCAGCGCAACGGATCGACCTTATGGTTGTTCCGGACGCTGATTTCACGATCGAAGAGATTTCGGGCGATCAGCCATTCCCCCTGGTCGACGGGATCGTCGACGGGATATCGCGTACAGCGCAGTTGACGCCTTCAATTCCGGTAAACCTGATACCGGAGCCCGATGTGACGGGCGCCCGGAAAGTGAAGGTCGTTATGGAAGGTGGCGCCATGGGCGGCTTTGTGAACATCACCTACAAGGGCAAGCGCCTTGAAGGCGAAGATTTCCGCAAAACGGGCCAGTCCTGGGCATTCAACGGCATAGCAAACCTGGCGGAGGCTCCGCTTTTCACGGTTCGGCGCGGCGAAACGGTGCTGCTGGAAACGATAAATCAGACAGGCTGGGTACACGCCATGCATGTCCACGGTCATCACTTCCGTGTTCTCAGCCGATCCGGAGCCGACGTCGATGACGGCAAGCCCTGGCGCGACACATTCCTGATTGGACCTGAGCAGACGACGGAGGTTGCCTTCGTCGCTGACAATCCCGGCAGATGGCTCTATCACTGCCATATGCTGGAACACGCGGCGGCAGGCATGACCACATGGTTCGAAGTCAGCTGAGACGATTGTAGAAAATTTACGGAACCGGCGTTACGCTACTGAAATGCGCAGACTTTTACCATCGTTGATGATACTGGTTCTGGTCCTCGGGGCCATGATGCCGGCTGTGATCCAATCGCATGCCGACATGACATCGACGAAAGTGACCGGTCAGGTTCATGAGGTTCTGGCCGCTGACAAGACGGCCGCGATGAAGTGCTGTCAGAAGTCGAAAAGCGGCATTGATAACCGCCAAGGCAGTTGTGCGGCCGATTGCCACTATCTTCCCGAATTCACGCCGCTACAAAGTTCGCCTGTCCTGGCGTCGGTTGAAATCCCGGCACAGTCCGAGACGCTTCTGGAAGTGATATATTTCCAGATGAGGCCCCCCATCTCGATCTGATCTTACTTCGCCAGCCATCAATGGCGTTCGTCGAGTAATTGGATTTGAGAGGGAAACCATGCTTTCCAAACGTAGCTTCATGCTTGGCGCTTTGTCGTCGGCATTCCTGCCTGCCTCGTTGGCACAGGCACACAAACGCGTCTTCAAACTTGATCCGCGGTTCGAACCGCAGACTGTTCGATTCTCCGGCTACAGTCCCGGCACGCTGGTGGTCGATCCAGGCAACCACTTTCTCTACCTGCAAACAAGCCGGACAACAGCAAGGCGATATGGGGTCGGCGTCGGCCGAGCTGGTCTGGCTTTTCGGGGCTCGGCCACCATCGGGCGGAAGGCAAAGTGGCCAAGTTGGACCCCGACCAAGAACATGATCAGGCGTGAGCCGGGCAAATACGCCAGATATGCAAAAGGCGTTCCCGGCGGACCCGGAAATCCGCTTGGTTCACGCGCGCTGTATTTGTACCGCAGTGGCCGTGACACGATGTATCGGATTCACGGCACCACTCAGCCATCTTCGATCGGGCGCTCTGTTTCGAACGGCTGCATCCGGATGATCAATGCGCATGTCGAGGACCTGTATGAAAAGGTTCCGGTGGGCGCAAAGGTGGTCGTGCTGTGATGGCTCAGGACCCGCAAAAACTATCGCCCTATGCACTTTCCTCCGGGATGCCGAGAATTCGAGCACATGACGTCACGGGCGTTCCCGAACCGCGGAAATTCGGCACCTGGATCATGATCGCATGCTGCAGTCCGATGGTCGGCGGCGCCGGACTGCTGCTTTGGGGCATGGGCGCTGGCGCAGGTTGGGCTGAACGCCTCGGCGCATTGGCGCCAATCGGCTTTTGCCTTGGGGCGCACCTCGTCATGCACAAGATCATGGGCCGGACCTGTCACGGCCATCAAACACACAAAGGACAAGACCAGAAATGAAAACACTGATCAAAATCGCGGCCGCATCATGGTTGGCCGGCAACCTGCTGACGCTGCATGCACATGCAGGCGAAACCGATGACAAGCATATCACCGTCTTCAAGACACCCTGGTGCGGGTGCTGTCAGGTCTGGGTCGATGCAGTCGAAAAAGCCGGCTACACCGTCGAAACAAAGGACATGGAAGACCTCTCCTCGATCAAGAAGCAGGCGGGCGTGCCGGCAAAACTCGAAGCCTGTCATACGGCCGCCATCGGAGGCGATCGAAAATACGTTCTCGAGGGACACGTCCCGCTTGCAGCGATCAGCAAGCTCATGACTGAACAACCGGATATTCGCGGCATTTCCACGCCGGGTATGCCGATGGGCTCTTTGGGCATGGGAGAAGATCCGAAGGCGAAATACGACGTCCTCGCCTTCACCGGCAAAACCGGAGAGACGCCGACCCTGTATTACCAGGCCGGCAAGCAATGAATCGCAGGCAACTCCTGGGTGGGGCAGGCAGCCTGTCGCTGCTTGCCCTTTCCGGCTGTACAACCACCACACCCGAACAGGCGCTCGAGCCGCAACCGGCACCGAGAATTCCAGGCACGTATGCAACCATGTATGGGCCGATGTCCGGAGAGCGTTTTCCGATACCGGCCGTCGATCTGAACAAGGTCCCGGAGAGGTTCTGGCGTCGTCAGGTCGACTATTCGGGGCCTCATGCGGTCGGCACCCTGATTGTCGATACGCAGACGTTTTACCTTCATTTGATCCAGGAGGGCGGCAAGGCGATGCGGTATGGCGTCGGACTCGGCAGAGCGGGATTTTCGTGGTCGGGCCGCGGGGTCATCCAGTGGAAGCAGGCTTGGCCGAAATGGACTCCGCCCGAGGAAATGATCGCGCGGGAGTCGGACCTCGAAAAATGGAGCGCACGCAATGGCGGCATGCCACCGGGGCTCGATAATCCGCTGGGAGCGAGAGCCCTCTACATTTTTCAGGACGGAGAGGACACGCTGTACCGGATTCACGGTTCGCCGGAATACTGGACCATCGGCAGGGCTGTCTCCAGCGGATGTGTTCGATTGATGAACCAGGACATTATCGATCTCTACAGCCGTGTCCCCAGCGGGTCTTCCCTGGTGGTCGTTTAGGTGAAGCCATGTCGATGAGACGATTGAAGATAATTTCCCTTGCCGGTCTGGCATTACTTGCGATCGGCGTCGTCGCCATGATTGGGGTCGGCCCAGGTAATGGGGAAAGCGCGGCTCTCCTTAGGCCGGATGACCAGGAAAAAGTCGCGCTCGGCCAACAGGTCTACACTGCCAACTGTGCGTCCTGTCACGGAGCGGAATTGCAGGGCCAGGCAGAGGATTGGCGTTCCCGGGGACCCGACGGCTTGATGCCGGCTCCGCCGCACGATGAAACAGGACACACTTGGCATCATCCCGACGAGTTGCTCTTCAAGATCACCAAACTTGGGGTCGCCGAAGCGGCCAATCTGAAGGATTACACATCCGCGATGCCCGCTTACGAGGGCATTCTGTCGGATGAGGAGATCGTCGCCGTCTTGTCTTACATCAAGAGCACCTGGCCCGATGAAATCCGCGCCGGCCATGACGAGATGAACAAGCGCTACGCCTTGGAACCGCGGGACACGAGATGAACGCAGGTTGGGCAGAAAATGTTGAAGGGAGACGCTAATGACAACGCGGCGCGGACTGCTTGCAGGAGGTGTGGCTTTGGCCGCTGGCGCCGCCGCCTACGGCGTTTTGGGCGCACGGCCGTCCGTGAACCTTGCCAGGGCAACCGGCTTCCCTCGGCTTCAAATGCCGCCATTGCTCGATACTTCCGAATCGGGGCGTTTCGACGTGACCGCACAGTCCGGCACGACCAGTTTCATCGGCGGCAGGGCGACACCGACAATCGGATTCAACCAGCCTTATCTCGGGCCGGTTGTTCGCGTTCAAAAGGGGCCGTTGCAGCCGAAAGTCGCCAACGCCCTGTCATGGCCTGTCAGTTCCCACTGGCATGGACTGCTCGTACCTGGCGAACACGATGGCGGTCCGCATTTGCCGATCGGCCCGGGTTCCAACTGGACGCCTGATATGCAGATCGACCAGCCGCCTTGCACGGCCTTCTTTCACACACACATACACGGGCGAACGGCACAGGATGTCTATGCCGGGTTGGCCGGAGTGATCCACATCGTTGATGGCCACGATGCGGAGCGTGGATTGCCAGAAACCTATGGCACGGACGATCTCACACTGGTCATTCAGGATCGCAGATTTGCCGGTGACGGGCGGCTGGCCTATGCGAATTCGATGATGGACATTATGCATGGCATGACCGGAGACACGATCCTGGTCAACGGCCAGATTGGAACGGCGGCGCATGTACCGAAGGGAATTGTCAGGCTGCGGATTGTTAACGCTTCCAATGCCCGCATTTATTCGTTGCGCCTGAGCGACTCCCGCCCGATACATCTCATCGCGACCGATGGCGGGTATCTTGCCCGGCCGATCGCACTCGAAACGCTGCGAATGGGTCCCGGTGAGCGTGCAGAGATTCTGGTCGATTTCACGAGCGGGCATGGCGTTTCTCTCGTGAGTGACGGTGATCCCAATCAGGGAATAGGCGGCATGATGGGCCGTGCCCGGGGAATGCTCGATGGTTTGACGGGCGCGCGGCGTTTCGAGGTCCTGCCAATCCTTGTCGATGAACGCCTCCCGGTCGCGGTTGCCAAAATCCCCGATACGATAGGAGGCGTAGCGATCTCACTTGCGGATTTTGAAATTGCCAAAACCAGGCGCTTCTCACTCGACATGGGCATGGGAGGAGGCATGATGGGCGGGTTTGCCATCAACGGAGATCCGTTCGAGATGGCCGTCGTCAACCAACGCGTGCGTCTTGGCGACACCGAAAAATGGGTCGTCAGCACAACCATGCTGGCCCATCCTTTCCACATCCACGGCGTGTCGTTTCAGGTCGTCCGCGAAAACGCTCGTGATCCGCTACCCGAAAGCAGTGGGTGGAAGGATACTGTCGTCATTGATGGCGAAACCGAATTGCTGATGCGCTTCACGCAGCCCGCAGGTGATCGAACGCCCTTCATGTATCACTGCCACATTCTCGAGCATGAGGATGGTGGCATGATGGGGCAGTTTACTGTGACCTAGCTCCGAACTGACCTGAGAGGAGGCAAAACCGATGTCAGAAAACCATGCCGGTCATATGCCATCAAGCGGCCGGGCGCTTACGATTTCTGCGTGGCTCACGGGCGTCTATTTTATCGTGGAGCTTGGCATCGGACTGTGGACCGGTTCGGTCGCAGTCATCTCCGACGCCTTTCATACATTCTCCGCGGTCGGAGGCGTTCTGGTTGCAATCATCGCTGCCCGCATCGCGAAAAGGCCGGCGGACGAACAAAAGTCCTTCGGCTGGTTGCGCGCCGAAATCATTGGCGCGCTCGTGAATGGCGCATTTCTTCTGATCATGGCCCTGGTTGTGATTGTCATGGGCCTGATGCGGCTCGGAAACCCGATCGATCTCCCCACCGGTCCGATGCTGATTGCAGCGGCGGGAGGCCTCGTTACGGAGTTCATTTCGCTGTATCTTTTGTACCGGCAACAGGGCAGTGATTTGAATGTACGGGGTGCCTATTGGCACATCATACAGACATTCGTCGGCAGTCTCATAATCATTGTCGCTGCACTGGTGATCCGATTTACCGGCTTCCTCGCAATTGATCCCGTGTTGGGGATTATCTTCGGGTTTTTGCTTCTGTGGGCCAGCTGGGGGATACTGCGCGACGCCATTCATCTTCTCATGGAGGGAACGCCTGATGAGATTTCGCTTGCCGAAGCCAAGGCCGCTCTCGCGACAATTCCGGGTGTGAAGAATGTTCATCACGTCCACGTCTGGGCACTTACAAGCGGCAAATATGTGTTCTCGGCACATGTCATGGTGGATAAACGCGCCGAAATTGATTCGGACGAGGTCTTGACGATTGCACAAGGAAAGCTCGTGGATGAGTTCGGATTTTTCTTTACTACAATCCAGGTGGAGACCCGATGTCATGACGAGGAACGAGCGCGCACAATCGATGCGCTCGTTGATCGGTCGATGGCGACGTGAATGCGATCACTTCATCAGATATTTGACCAGGGCCGCAATCGCCAACACAACGAGGATGCCGATCAGCAGCATCCCGATGCCACCAAATCCCATCATGCCGCTTCCCAGACTGTTGTCCATCATTGCTCGGTTTCCTTGACCTTGATTCCGGCGATCTGTCTTCGCGTGATCCACAAGACAACTGTTGGAACGACCAGCCACTGCAACAGAGGGCTCAGACCTGTTCCAAACGGTGGCACCAGAGGCATCAGCCCCGAATAGGTCCAGCGCAGTGAGACCTGCGTGTAGTAATACTCGAAACCGACTGTCAGGCCGATCCCGATGCCGAGATACATCAGATACTGCCGAGCGGCAGGACGGAGAAACCACTGACGCGTCCGCGCTGCCAGGCTTGTGAGACCGAAAGCAACAAGGGCAAAGCCGACATCACCGAATGTCGCTGACATGCAAAGCTTGATGCCGTCCCAATGGTTCATCTCGATCATCCCGGCATAGGTGGGTGCCTGGACGAACTCCCATACGAAATGGAGAAGAAAAGAGAATACGACGATGTTGAATTCGGGCTGGTACGTGATTGCGCGCATGGAAAGACCCTGGCTTTGGTTTTGCGGAATGTCCGTCGTCAGAGGTTTTGAGCAGTTCGGCGGCCTGATCTAGTGGAGGCTCTGGCCCATCAGGATTTCATTCTAAGCGGCGGCCTTGCGATGCAGCAAGCGCCGTTGATTGATAGTTTCGCGTTTGATCCTTTCTCTTGTCTGCAGGATGGTCTGGCTGCGTCCGAAGTAGACGTCGGCCGGTGTGAGATTGCCGAGGCTCTCGTGGTAGCGCCGGTTATTGTAATGATCGACAAAGGCGTCGATCTGCGTTTCGAGAGCACCCGGCAGGAAGTGGTTTTCGAGCAGGATGCGGTTTTTCAACGTCTGGTGCCATCGCTCGATCTTGCCCTGGGTCTGGGGATGGCAAGGCGAACCGCGGGTGTGCTCCATCCCAATGCCGGAGAGCCAATCGGCCAGTTCGCCGGCGACGTAACATGGACCATTGTCTGACAAGAGCCGTGGACGTTGCATCACCTTGGCGTTGTCGCAACCCGATGCCTGCAGGGCGAGTTCCAGCGTGTCGGTGACATCCCCGGCCTTCATCGTGGTGCATAGCTTCCAGGCGATGATGTAGCGCGAGTAATCGTCGAGGATGGTCGACAGATAGAACCAGCCCCAGCCGATGACCTTCAGATAGGTGAAGTCGGTCTGCCACAGCTGGTTCGGCGCGGTCGTCTTGTCATGGAACTCATCGGCAGCCTTGATGACGATGAAGGCTGGACTGGTGATCAGATCCTGCGCCTTGAGCAGGCGGTAGACCGAGGATTCCGAGACGAAGTAGCCTCGCGTGTCGGTGAACGTCACCGCCAGTTCGCGCGGTGACAGCTCCGGCTCATCAAGCGCAAGGTCGATGATATTTTCTCGGATGTCGTCGGGAATGCGGTTCCAGACCCGCCCGGGCTGAGGCTTGCGATCTTCCAGCGCATCGACGCCGCCGGTGAGAAAGCGGTCATACCAGCGATTGAAGGTCGAGCGGGGAATGCCGAGCTTGTCCAGCGTGCGCTTGGTCGGCAGATGCGACTGCTCGACGAGCCGGATGATCTCCAGCTTCTCGGAGGCGGGATATCTCATTCGTCGTCGCCCCCATCCGCGATCATGCTTTTTTTAAGCAGCCGCAGTTCCAGCGCCTGCTCGGCGACGACCTCTTTCAGATCATGGGCCTCGCGACGCAGATGCTTGACCTCGTCACTGGTGGCTGCCCGCGCGGTGTCGCCGGCCAACCGCTTCTTGCCGGCTTCGAGGAACTCTTTCGACCAATTGTAATAGAGGCTCTCGGCAATGCCTTCACGCCGGCACAGCGCGGCAATCGACTCCTCACCGCGCAAGCCTTCCAGCACGATGCGGATCTTCTCTTCCGCCGAATAATGTTTGCGGGTTGCACGGCGGATGTCCTTGATGACCTTTTCCGCCGGCTCCTTCTGTGTCCCGGATTTCCGTCTCATCTTCGCTCCTTGAAGGGCTACGATGAGCCAGAAATCCTCCTCTATCCGTTAAGCCGAAATTGTCTCATTGGTGCTGAACCCGGACATGATCTTCAGGCGCCGGTCCAAGGGAATGTAAGCGAAGTAGCCATTCCTGCAATTGTCGATTTAATCCATTCCCGGAAGATATTCCGGGTCGAGATTTGCGTATTGGGGTGTGTCGACGGTGAACGAGAACGATGGCGGAAGCCTTGCACGCGCTCTGGCCGAGATTTCGGCTTCGGCCGATCACGACACGCTCGACAAGGTCATGGCAGGTCTGTTGCCGGCCTATGCCATCAAATCAGCCGCCTATATGGGCACGGGAATCGCCCGAAACGAAAGCGAACCGTTCCTTGCGGTCACCTACTCCTCGGACTGGGTCGTGCACTACAAGAGCCGGCGCTATGTCGAAATCGATCCTGTCGTCCATCAGGGTTTCCGGCGCCTACTGCCGATCGACTGGGATGACTTCGATTCGTCGCAAGACGATCTGAAAGCATTCTTCGGCGAGGCGGCGGAGTTCGGCCTTGGCCGCCACGGCCTGACGATCCCGGTCCATGGCAGGGGCGGTAACAGGTCCCTGTTTACCGTGACGTCGGACTTTACCGACCGTGACTGGCTGGCCGCCAAATTCGAATATCTGCGCGACTTTCAGATGCTGGCCGTACATCTCCACGAGAAGGTCCTTCAGCTTGCGGCCCAGTCTCATACCGGCGTGAAGCTCGCGCCGCGTGAGCTCGAATGCCTGCAGTGGATCTCCGAAGGAAAGACCGCTTGGGAATGCGCAATCATTCTCGGCATTTCTATAAACACCGTGCGCTGCTATCTCGAAACTGCTCGCAAGAAGCTGAATGCTGTCAGCAATACCCATGCGGTATCCATTGCCCATGAATCGGGGCTGTTCTTCCCGCGGCTGTAAATCCGGCTGACCGGCCGGATACTGCCCCTGACCATCACAAAATATCTGGTTCTCCGTCGTCAACACACGAATGGAGACCAATATGATCCTGACAATCGAGAGCCACAACCGGCACCACTTCCCCGAACTGATCGACCAGATGTTCCGGATGCGCGCCGAAGTTTTTTCCGGGAGGCTGGGATGGGACGTCTCCGTCACGAATGGCCGCGAAATCGACCGCTTCGATGAGGAAGACCCGGCCTATCTGTTGTCCGTCAACGAGAGGACCGGCGCCCTTCAGGGTGCTGTCCGCTTGCTGCCGACGACCGGGCCGAACATGCTGCGCGATGTTTTTTCCGAGCTGGTTCCCGGTGGTGCGCCTGAAAGCCCGTTGATCTGGGAGAGTTCGCGCTTTGCCATCAATCCGCGCATTTTCGCCGGTGACGATCGCGCCCACGCGAACCACCGGGTGAACAGCATAACGCTTGAACTGCTGTGCGGGATCGTCGAGGTCTGTCAGAAATCCGGTATTGGCCAGATCGTGTCGGTCTTCGATGCACGCATGGCGCGGATATTCAGAGCGGTCGACTGCCCTTACGAGGAGATCGGGACACCGACGCGGATCGGCAAGGTCATGACCCATGCTGCGTTGTTCGAGATGTCCGACGCGATGTGGACGCGTCTCGCCAGGGTTGGCGGCTTTGGTGCGCCGGTGCTCGCCAGTCCGAACGCAATAACGCTGCTGCCCTCATTGGCTAAAAAGGCCGCGTGACGCATTGGCATTTCCGCACCGCAAAGTGCTGGAAAATCTTGTCCTTTTGCAATAGAAGCGGTCCCGAGGCGGTACGCGCCGCCTCGGGGCGTGGAAACCCCACCTTAGCGGATTGGTGTCGGCCGTTTCGGCACCAAGATCCTCCGGCTTTCGGCCGGGGGCCTGTGACGTATGTCCAGGTACCCCGGTGCTAAAGGTCGCAGGGACCGTCTAAGGCGGTTTTCCAACCCCCGGCTATGGGTCGAGATCTTTCTCTGTCGCGGGGGCGCACCGCGGCCCAAGCCGCGGGATGAACACGTGCCGAAACAGGCCTTCGCAAATGAAGTTGCCACCGCGCAGATTAACGCGCGCCCGGTTCTGGCAATCCTCGACGGATTGCCGTCCGAAGAAGTTTCGCGCGTCGCTGTCGAGATCATTCGCGAAAACAGGCGGCGTGTGGATCTGGCTCAGTCTCTTTTTGAGAAGCTCGAAGAGTCGGAGGCGGCGGACAGTTCAAGTCATGTCTTGGAAGTTCTCCGGCGCGAATATCGAGTCGCCATGCTCGAGCTCAAAATCCACCATGAGTTGGTGCGATTGATCGTCGATGTTCTCGGATATGTGCCTGAACTGGATGAAGTCAGAACAGTTCAGTAACGCGCCGTAGTTCCATATGACATATTATGCGTCATTGAGATTCACACAGGTGTAGGCGCTGTGCGAAATTCGATGTGCCTGCTAGGCTGCCGCCGCTCCATCAGTGAATGCCGACTTAAGCCATTCCTCCAACACAGGAAGCTCCGGAACGAGTTCAGCGGCAAAGCCGTCGACGAAATCAAGAAACGCATCTCGGTTCAGCCGGTTGATACCGACAAGGACGGGAATATCCCTCGCAAGGGCTTCCGCAATTACCGATCTGAAGCCGCGCCCCTCGGCCTCATGCTTGCCGAACTTGTTCACGATCAGGCAATCGGCACCCTTGAAAAGCTCAGCCTCGACAAGCCCTACTGCGGTTTCAAGCGCAGCGGGATCGAGCCGACACCCTCGGGACGCACGCCCGAGCGTCTGGGAAATGCGAATGGTGCCCCCGTCTGGCAGTATCTTGACATCCATGTCGCAGGGGCCGGCGTCAGACTCGGTATTGATCTGAACGGTACCAACGGGGCGATGACCCTGCTCGATGATCGAGCAAGCCAAAGCATGCAATACCAGGTCCGTATCGCCCCGCCCCGGCGCCATCGTGTATGCAAGTTTCATCTCATTTGGTCCTTACGTCTGGTGGAATGGCTGAAACTCGATCAGTGCGCCTTCAGGCAGGTGTTCCGCCTCGGCCGGAATGAACAGCAGGCCATTCGCGTAGGGCAGTCTCGCCACATGAGCAGAACTGACCGTGTCGTCGAAGTCCACGACCTCACGCCCTTGACCATCGAACCCCACGATGCGCGCCGGCCTGATCTCGCACCGTCCCGGTTTGCGGCAAATCGGCTTTCCGGTCACGACATGATGGCGCTTGCGCGATCCGCGCAGTCTTCCCGAAAGGACATCGAGTAGCGGCAATCCGAAGACATACCAGGTTACGAACGCCGATAGGGGGTTGCCGGGCAGGCCTAGCCAAACCGCTTTTCTAACCCGTCCGAAACTCACCGGCTTGCCGGGTTTGATAGCGACGCCACTGAAATGGATTTCTGCCCCCAGGGCCTCCAGGACCGGCTTGACGTGATCCTCCTCTCCCACAGAGATCCCGCCGGTCGTGATGATCAGATCGACGGTTTCAGCCATGTCAGCAACACAGCGGCGCAGTTCGGTGCGGTCGTCCACGCCTTGCGCGACCTTGACCAGATCGACGTCCGGTCGCGAGAATTCAGAACAGAGCACCGGCGTATTCACGTCCCAGATCTGAGCGGCTTCGCGGCTGGCCCCGGTCTGCCTGATCTCACTGCCGGTTACGAGCAGTCCGATCCGCACGGCGCGACGGAGATGGACGCGGGCAGCGCCGGCGGCGGCACAGGCAGCGATTTCGCGAGCCCCCAGCCGCACGCCGTCTCGCAGGACAGTCTCACCGAGGCGCATGTCGCCACCTGCGCGGCGGATATTGTGTCCGGGCAGCGGACGCCGGTCCAGAATGACTGTGGCGCCGTCGCGCACGACACTCTCCTGCTTCACGACAGTATCTACTCCAGGCGGCACCGGTGCGCCCGTAAATATCCGGGCGGCAGTTCGGCGGGCGACTTGTCCGGCCGCCGCGTCGCCGGCGGCAATGCGCTCCACGACCGACAGCCTCCACGGGCCGTCGCCCTCCAGTGCCGTGCTATCGAGTGCGTAGCCGTCCATTGCGGCATTGTCGAAGGGTGGGGTCATCGCGGCCGCCCGGACGGGCTCCGCAAGAACGCGCCCTGTCGCCGAGGAGAGCGGCGCAGTCTCCGTCCCGTCAACCGGCGCGGCGTTCCTTGCAATGCGCCGTAAGGCCTCATCGATAGATATAAGGGATGACGCGGCGTCGAACGCCTCGCATCCGCAATTCCCGGTGTCGATCCTCTGCACAATCGTCATCGCGCCGTCTCCTCTACGAAGTGGCCCGGTCCGGTGGAGCAATCGAGATTGCGCAGCCTGCCGTCCTTCAGACCATAGATCAGTCCGTGCACGCGGACATCTGCGCCGCGTGCCCACGCTTTCTGCAGTATCGGCGTCTCCGAAACGCGTCTGACCCCTTCGATGACGTTCAGTTCGGCCAGCTTGTCGCGGCGATCTTCATCACCTCCACAAGCGGCGAGATCCACGGCGTAGGACCGCGCAAGCCGACGGATCGGTTCGAGCCAATGGTCCGACAGTCCGTGCGGCGGGTCTTCCGTAGCCGCCTTGACCCCGCCACAGCCATAGTGCCCGCAGACGATGATCTCGCGCACTTTCAATGCTTCTACCGCGAATTCCAGCGCCGAGAGCAGATTCAGATCGGCCGAGTGCACCACATTGGCAACGTTGCGGTGAACGAAGACCTCGCCGGGATCGAGACCCGCCACCACATTCGCCGGCACGCGGCTGTCCGAGCAGCCGATCCAGAAAAATTCCGGGGCCTGCAACGCGGCGAGGCGCGCGAAATAGCCAGGGTCAGCATCATGACGCGCGGCGGACCATTCGATGTTTCGCGCAAGCAATGATTCCAGCATGACATCACGCTTGCATGTCGGCGATCCGTCGCTGGATCATGGCGTTACGCAGTCGGACGATATCCTCTACCGTCAATCTCGCCTGTGCGATTGGCAATACGATCGCGTTCTCCACGATCAGGTGGCGGCGGAGCCGATCCGCAAAGTCGCGCAGAAGGGCCGCTTCGTCGTCCTTGGCTGGTCGCTTGTCATCGTGCATCTCCCTAAGCATCGAACGGAGGCGCGGGCATGAGTCGCCAAGCGCTTCATGCTCGACCTTCAATCGCTCGAGCGTTGGTCCGATGTCATCTTCCGGGGTACACCGGACCAGGAGCATCCCGCGCAGTTCGTCATCCTCGTCATGGATCAGCAGTCCGATTTCATGCTCGAGAAAATACAGCAGCCGTGAGATTTCGACTCCGCCCGGTGACGGGCTTTGCGAAACCCGCTCCATCTCCTCACAAACCGCGCGCATATGCATGTGATCCTCGCGGATGAACTCAAGTGGATCTTGAAGCAAGTTCAGATCGGTCGGATCCCGTTCGCTATCGCCGCGTCGTGCGTTGGACAAACGGCCCTTCATAATCTCTCTCCCTGTGAGCGGTTTCCGATCTCGGCGCCAGATATTCGGGCGGAAGCGACGAGCCGGTCCGCGAATTCCCGGGCGTTGCGTGCCCAGGCCGCCTTTTCCATGGCATCGGCAATCTTCGATCGCACCGTGTCGAAGGGGAGTACCGCGCCCTCAGCGATCGCATCCATGCGGATGACGTGCCAGCCATGACGGGTGAGCACCGGCTCGGATGTGAATTCACCCTCTTTTATCTCGCGTAGCGCGGCTTCGAACTCGGGCACCGTGTCACCCGGACCGAGCTGACCGAGTGCGCCACCCGAAGTCTTCGATCCGCAATCGCTGTGCGCCGATGCCAGCCTGGCGAAACCTTGCGGATCACCCTCCACGCGTGCGGCCAAACTCTTCGCACGCGTGAATGCGGCGTTGCGCTCGTCATCATTGCGCGGGTCGCAGGCGCACAGGATATGCGATACTTCCCAGAGGGGCGGTGCACGGAACCGTTCCGGGCCACGCGCCCACTCAGCCCGGACCTCATCCTCCGTTGGTGGTGAGACTTCAACCGCAACCTCAAGAAGGCTTCGGATCAGGGCCTCCTCCTCCGTTTCGAAGCGCCCCGGCCCGACCTCGGCCGGTTCGGGCCGTATTCCTCGCTGCTTCGCCTCCTGGAGCAGAAGCGTGCGCATGGCGACGGCATTCGCCGCCTTGCGCCACGCGAGCCCCGGTTGATTTTTGGGAGCTGCGTGATTCTGCACCTCCGCAGCTATTACCTTCGTCGGGACAGTCACCCCGTTGACCACGAGGTGTTCCGGATTGGCTGCGCCAGTCCCGACGGTTGATGCCCCGGCATCGTGTCGCGGATTTGCGGTTGATAGGACCGTGACCATAGTCGTCACTCCGCCGGTTGCTTTGCACTCGCCGGCGGATTCGATCCGCGTATCGACAGCGGCGCTTGCTTGCGTGTGCGAACGATTTGGTACCCCTTGCGAGCGAAAAGATAACGAACGGGAGCAGCAAAACCGGACAGAATGTGCACCAGACGGGTGAAGGGGAAGACGAGAAAGATCGTCAGTCCCAGGACGATGTGAAGCTTGTAGATCAGCGGCACATGCGCGATATGCTCGGCCGCTCCGGGCTGGAAGGTGAAGATGCCCTGCGCCCACTCCATGAACAGGATCACCTCGCCATGCTCGGCCGTGGCGATGGACCAGGGCACGCTGATGAGGCCGAGCGCCAGTTGGGCGATCAACATCAGCAGGATCGCGATGTCCCAGAAGCTGGAGTTCGTGCGGATACGCGGATCGACCAGGCGGCGATGCGCCAGCATTACTCCACCCACGATCGCGGCAACGCCGGCGATCCCGCCAACGATGGCGGCAAGCAGTTGCTTTGCAGCGGCGTGAATGCCGAAAGCCTCGTAGATCTCGTGCGGGACAAGCAGCCCGAAGAGATGGCCGAAGAAGATGACCAGCACACCGACATGGAATAGCACCGAACCGATCATCAACTGCCGCCGCCGCAGCATCTGGCTCGACGACGATTTCCAGGTGAAAGGGTCCCGCTCGTACCGCGCGACAGAGCCAATGAGCAGCACCGCCAGGGCGATGTAGGGATAGATTCCGAAGAAGAAGTTGTTCATTTCAGCCTCCGTTACTCGGCCGCCGCCCGGGGCGCGGGATTGATCGGAAGATCCATCTGCGCCAGCATGTCGCGCACCTGCGGACATCCAGCGTTCGGGTCCGGGCCGAAGCGAACCTCGCTTTCCTCCCAGACCTCGTCGAGTGCCTCGAGATCGTCGGCCGCGATGTCGGGCTGGTCGAGCAACTCGGCCACTACCTCCTTGTCGGCGGCGGCACCGGCAAGCTGGAAAAGGACGGCAAACACCGCTCCATAGGGGCTCTCCCGCCGGACAAGCCGTGTATTGAGGACCTCGAAAATATGCGCGGCGTCCGCGAGTATTTCCCGAGCCTCGTCTGCGGGGCGCGTGGACAGAAATTCGAGAAGGACCGGAAGGTGATCCGGCAGTTCACTGGTCGCTGGCTCGAATCCCTTCTCACGATAGGTTTCGACCAATGACACCATGGCACCGCCGCGATCTCGGCTTTCGCCGTGAACATGTTCGAACAGGTTCAGCGACAGCGCGCGCGAGCGGTCGAACAGCATCACATACTGCTCTTCCAGGTCGTAGATGTCGCGCGTTTGCAACTCTTCCAGCAATGGGCGAAGCGCACGCCGCGCCGCCGCTGTCAGCCGCCGTTCCGCCGACAGGACGCCACCGATTTCCGGCATCGCCTGCTGCAGCTCCTTCGTGGGATAACTCAAGATGAGCGACAACGCCTTGAGGGTGCGATCTTGCAGAACGAGGGTCATCAGCGCACCTCCTGCGGCATTTTCAGCGGCTTTTTGGAGCCTCCGAAGAGCGACCCCTTTGAGACGCCGGTGGAACAACCGTTGCCGTCGGTGAAGCCGCAACCGCCGCGCAAGTCGTAGGCTTCCTCAACCTGTTCGCGGTGTGTCGTGGGAATGACGAAGCGGTCTTCGTAGTCCGCCAGAGCCATGATTCGATACATGTCCTCGATCATCCGCCCCGTGATGCCGACGCGGGTGGCGATCGCCTCGTCGGTCACACCCTCGACGCTCTTGGCACGCATATAGGCGCGCATGGCCAGCATCCGCTCCAGCGCCTGAGCAATCGGCTTTTCGTCGCCGGCCGTCAGCATGTTGGCGAGATATCTGAGCGGGATGCGCAGATTCTTCACGTCCGGCATGGCACCGTCCATGCCAATCGCGCCCGCTTCGGCCGCATTCTGGATCGGGCTGAGCGGCGGAATGTACCAGACCATCGGCAGCGTCCGGTATTCGGGATGCAGCGGGAACGCGACCTTCCATTCCATCGCCATCTTCCAGATCGGGCTTTCCTGCGCGGCCTTGATCCAGTCCTGCGGGATGCCCTGCTTCTGCGCCTCGGCTATGATGGCGGGATCCTTGGGATCGAGGAACACGCCGAGTTGGGCGTCGTAGAGATCCATCTTCTCGGCCGCGTTCGCGGCCTCCTCGATCTTGTCGGCATCATAGAGCATCACGCCGATGTAGCGGATGCGACCGACGCAGGTTTCCGAGCAGACGGTTGGGTTGCCGCTTTCGATCCGGGGGTAGCACAGCGTGCATTTCTCGGACTTTCCCGTAGACCAGTTATAGTAGACCTTCTTGTAAGGGCAGCCTGAGACGCACATGCGCCAGCCGCGGCACTTCTCCTGGTCGATCAGGACGATGCCGTCTTCCTCGCGCTTGTAGATCGCGCCCGAGGGACACGACGCCGCGCAGGCAGGGTTCAGACAGTGCTCGCAGAGCCGGGGGAGATACATCATGAAGGTGTTCTCGTATTCCCCGTAGATCTGCTTCTGGATGCCCTCGAAGTTGTAGTCCTGCGACCGTTTCTCGAACTCGCCGCCGAGGATTTCCTCCCAGTTCGGACCCTTCTCGATCTTCTGCATCCTCTCGCCCGAGATTTTCGAGCGCGGGCGAGCTGTCGGGAACGCCTTGCCCTCGGGAGCGGATTTCAGGTGGTCGTAGTCAAAATCGAACGGCTCGTAATAGTCGTCGATCTCCGGGAGATCGGGGTTGGCGAAGATATTCGCCAGGATCCGCCACTTCGCCCCCTGCTTGGGCTGGAGCTTGCCGGACTTCGTCCGGGTCCAGCCACCGTTCCAGCGGTCCTGGTTCTCCCAGTCCGTCGGATATCCGGTGCCAGGCTTGGTCTCGACATTGTTGAACCATGCGTATTCCACGCCATCGCGGCTGGTCCAGACGTTCTTGCAGGTGACCGAGCACGTATGACACCCGATACATTTGTCGAGGTTCAGCACCATGCCGATTTGCGCACGAATCTTCATTCCGCTGCCTCCTTCGGGGTCGCTTCATCGTCGAGCCAGTCGACCTTGTTCATCTTGCGCACGATGACGAATTCATCGCGGTTGGAGCCCACGGTTCCATAGTAGTTGAACCCGTAGGATTGCTGGGCATAGCCGCCGATCATGTGGGTCGGCTTCAGGACCGCCCGGGTGACCGAGTTGTGGATTCCGCCGCGCAGGCCGGTCTTCTCCGAGCCAGGCGTGTTCACGATCTTTTCCTGAGCGTGATACATGAAGGTCGTTCCATCCTTCATGCGCTGAGACACCACCGCCCGCGCGGTCAGCGCGCCGTTGGCGTTGTAAAGTTCCACCCAGTCGTTATCGACGATGCCCGCCTTCGCCGCGTCGTTTTCGGAGATCCAGATTACCGGTCCGCCGCGATTGAGCGTCAGCATCAAGAGATTGTCGGTATAGGTCGAGTGAATGCCCCATTTCTGGTGCGGCGTGATGAAGTTCAGCACGATATGCGGCTTGTCCTTGTCGGTATGGATCGCGTCGGTGACGGTCTTGAGATCCACCGGTGGCCGGTAGGACATGAAACCCTCGCCGAAGGCCCGCATCCACAGGTGATCCTGATAGAGCTGCTGGCGGCCGGTCAGGGTACGCCAGGGGATCAATTCGTGGACATTGGTGTAGCCGGCGTTGTAGCTGACATGCTCGCTTTCGATGCCCGACCATGTCGGCGAGGAGATGATTTTGCGCGGCTGGGCGGCGATATCGCGGAAGCGTATCTTGTTGTGATGCTCGCCCTCGGCCAAATGCACATGATCGCGGCCCGTCGCCTTGCCAAGCGCCTCCCAGGCTTTGACCGCCACCTCGCCGTTGGTTTCGGGCGCCAGCATCAATACCACCTCGGCGGCGTCGATCGCGGTGTCGATCGCGGGACGTCCCTTTGCCGATCCGTCGAGCCGCTCGCCGTTCAGCGCCTTCAGCGCGGCGACCTCGTCCTCGGTATTCCAGGAGATGCCCTTGCCGCCATTGCCGAGTTTGTCGAGTAGCGGACCAAGCGCGGTGAAGCGGTCATACACCGCGGAATAGTCCCGCTCGACCGCGATATAGTTCGGCGCGGTCTTGCCCGGGATCAGGTCGCATTCGTCCTTTTTCCAATCCTTGACCTGGTCCTGCGCAATCTCTGCAGGGGTGTCGTGCAGAATGGGCAACGCGACGATGTCGGTTTCCTGACCCAGATATCCGGGCACCACCTCCTGGAACTTCTTCGCGATGGACTTGAAGATTTCCCAGTCGGATTTCGACTCGTAGGCCGGGTCCACCGCCGCCTGCAGCGGGTGGATGAACGGATGCATGTCCGAGGTGTTGAGGTCGTCCTTTTCGTACCAGCTCGCCGTCGGCAGAACGATATCGGAGTAGACGCAAGTGGTGGACATGCGGAAGTCAATGGTTACCAGCAGATCGAGTTTGCCGCGCGGAGCGTCCTCGTGCCATTTCGCTTCCTTCGGAAGCTGACGGCCCTCCTCGCCCATGTCCTTGCCCATCACGCCGTTATCGGTGCCGAGCAGGTGTTTAAGGAAATACTCGTGCCCCTTGCCCGAGGACCCGAGCAGGTTAGAGCGCCAGACGAAGAGGTTGCGCGGCCAGTTCGCCGGATCATCCGGGTCCTGACAGGACATTTCCAGCGCACCGGATTTGAGCTGTTCGGCGATGTAAGGGGCGATCTCCTTGCCAGCCGCCTTCGCCGCCTTCGCGATCTCCAGCGGATTGGTCTTCAATTGCGGCGCAGAGGGTAGCCAGCCCATCCGCTCGGCTCGGATGTTGTAATCGATGAGCCCGATGTCCCAATCGCCTTCGGGTGCGGTCGGCGACAGGATCTCGCCCGCCGTCAGCGTCTCGTAGCGCCACTGATCCGTGTGTGCATACCAGGCCGAGGTCGAATTCATGTGCCGCGGCGGCCGCCCCCAGTCGAGCGCAAACGCCAGGGGAAGCCAGCCGGTCTGCGGGCGAAGCTTTTCCTGGCCCACATAGTGCGCCCAGCCGCCGCCGGACTGACCCACACAGCCGCACATCACCAGCATGTTGATGATGCCGCGGTAGTTCATGTCCATGTGGTACCAGTGGTTCATCCCGGCGCCGACAATGACCATGGACCGGCCACGGGTCTTTTCGGCGTTGTCGGCGAATTCGCGGGCGACATGGATGATCTTGGCGCGATCGACGCCGGTGATCTTCTCCGCCCATGCAGGAGTTCCCGGAACGTCCTCGTCGTAGGATTGGGCCACCCACTCGCCGCCCAGGCCGCGATCCAGACCGTAGTTGGCGCAGAACAGGTCGAAAACGGTGGCGACGGCGATCTCACCGTCCTTCGTCTTGATCCGTTTCACCGGCACGTTTTTGGTCAGGACGTTGGGGCGTTTGTCGCCGGTCGAGAAGGCTTCGGTCGCGTCGGCGCCGAAATAGGGGAAGTCGACGCCGAGCACGTCGTCCTGGTCGCTGTCGAGGACCAGCGACATCTTCAGCCGGGTTTCGGCTCCGGCCGCCTTTTCCTCGAGGTTCCATTCGCCTTGCTCACCCCAGCGGTAGCCAATGGAACCGTTGGGCGCGACCAGCCCGCCGGAGGACTCGTCGACAGCGACGGTCTTCCATTCGGGGTTGTTGTCCTCGCCCAGCTTGCCGTCCAGGTCGTCCGCCCGCAGAAAGCGTCCCGGGACGAAGGATCCATTCTTATCCTCCAGCTTCACCAGCATCGGGAAGTCGGAATATTTCCGGCAGTACTCCTCAAAATACTCGGTCTGCCGATCGAGGTGGAACTCACGCAGGATGACATGGCCAAAGGCCATTGCCAGCGCCGCATCGGTCCCCTGCTTGGCGTTCAGCCACACATCGCCGAATTTCGCGGCCTCGGAATAGTCCGGGCAAATCACCGCAGATTTGGCGCCCTTGTAACGCACCTCAGTGTAGAAATGCGCGTCAGGCGTGCGGGTCTGCGGGACGTTGGAGCCCCAGAGCAGGAGGTAGTTGGAATTGTACCAGTCCGCGGATTCCGGCACATCTGTCTGCTCACCCCAGGTCATCGGCGAGGCAGGCGGCAGATCACAGTACCAGTCGTAGAACGACATGCAGGTCCCGCCCAAGAGCGACAGGTAGCGGGTGCCGGCCGCATAGGAAATCATCGACATCGCGGGAATGGGCGAGAAACCGAATATCCGGTCGGGCCCGTAGGTCTTGGCCGTATAGGCATTGGCGGCGGCAACGATTTCGGTTGCCTCGTCCCAGGTTGCGCGGACAAAGCCGCCCTTGCCGCGGGTCTCGACATAGCCTTGGCGCAGGATCGGGTCGTTCTGGATCGCCGTCCAGGCCTCGATCGGGCTCTTGGTCTCGCGCATCTTGCGCCAGACCTTCATCAGCTTGCCGCGGATCAACGGGTTCTTCACCCGGTTGGCGGAATACAGATACCAGCTGTAGGAGGCGCCGCGGGCGCAACCGCGCGGTTCGTGGTTCGGCAGGTCGGGCCGGGTGCGCGGGTAGTCCGTCTGCTGGGTCTCCCAGGTGACTATCCCGGATTTTACGTAGATCTTCCAGGAACAGGACCCGGTGCAGTTCACACCGTGGGTGGAGCGCACGATCTTGTCGTGCCGCCAACGGTTTCTGTAGGTGTCCTCCCAGTCACGATTCTCGCGCGTGACCTGGCCATGCCCGTTGGAGAACTGTTCCGTTCCCTTCGATTGGAGGAAGTTCAATCTGTCGAGAAGATGGCTCATCTGGCTTTCCTTTCGTGGGGCGAGGGTCCGGGCGGCCTTGGCAGCCGCCCGGATCGGGCATGGTTATTGAGCGGGCGCAGGGGCGGGCATGGCTGGCTGACCGTGCCGTTCCAGATCGTGCAGCAGACCACCGCGCCTGGTGTAATAGGCCCAGGTGATGACCAGGCAGACCACGTAGAAGATCAGGAAGGCCCAAAGCGCGCCGACGGGCGACCCGGTCATCGCGATCGAGGTGCCGTAAGCCTTGGGGATGAAGAAGGCCCCATAGGCGGCAATCGCACTGGTGAAGGCGATGATTGCCGCGCTTTCGCGCTCCGATTGCCGCCGCAGCGTGTTGCCTTCCAGTTCCGGCATCAGGCGCGGCACCTCACGGCCCATGATCGCGGGGATCATCTGGAACGTGGAGGCGTTGCCGACCCCGGTCAGGAAGAACAGCGCCATGAAGGCGGCGAAGAAGCCAACAAAGCTGTCCGCGCCAAGCGATGCGATCACACCAAACACCGCGACGATCATGCCCGCAAAAGTCCAGAACGTGACTCGCCCGCCACCGAACCGGTCACTGATCCAGCCGGTGCCCGCGCGGCTGAGCGCGCCGACAAGCGGTCCGAGGAACACATACTGCAGGGCGTTCACCTCGGGGAAAGCGAGTTTGGTCAGCAGCGGAAAGCCCGCCGAGTAGCCGATAAAGCTACCGAAGGTGCCGGTGTAGAGCACGCACATCAGCCAATTGTGCTTGCGGCTGAAGATGATCGCCTGCTCGCGAAAGCTCGCTTTGGCGTCGGCGATGTCGTTCATGCCAAGCCAGGCCGCGACCGTGGCAAGCAGAATGAACGGCACCCAGACAAAGCCCGCGTTCTGCATCCAGAGTTCGCCACCGTCCGTCAATGTCTGCGGCGCGCCGCCCATGGCGCCAAATACGCCGGCGGTGATGACGATCGGCACGAGAAACTGCATGACCGAGACGCCGAGATTGCCCAGCCCCGCATTCAAGGCCAGCGCGTTGCCCTTTTCCGCCTTCGGGAAGAAGAAGGCGATATTCGCCATCGAAGAGGCGAAGTTGCCGCCTCCGAAGCCGCACAACAGCGCCAGGGTGAGGAAGATCAGGTAGGGCGTGTCTGGGTTCTGGACCGCGTATCCGATACCCATTGCAGGCAACAGCAGCGAGGCGGTCGAGAGCGTCGTCCACAGCCGGCCACCGAAGATCGGCACCATGAAGCTGTAGAATATCCTGAGCGTGGCGCCTGACAGGCCCGGAAGCGCCGCCAGCCAGAACAGCTGTCCGGTCGAGAATTCGAACCCGATGGCGGGCAGCCGGGCGACGACCATCGACCAGACCATCCAGACCGAGAAGGCGAGGAGAAGCGCCGGGATCGAGATCCACAGATTGCGGCGGGCGACCTTGCGGCCCTTCTCCTCCCAGAAAGTCTCGTCTTCGGGCTGCCAATCTTGCAGGACCCGCGGCATCTCCGTCTTGCCCGGAACATGGACCTCCTGCAGTTCCGGGACCGTCGGTAGCGTATCGAGTTCCTTGCCAAGCGCGGCGCGTTCCATTGCGCGGATCGACAGGTGCATCCAGGTCAGCATGATCGCTACCAGGCCGACGAGGATCGCGAAACACGAGGTATAAATCCCCGTCAGATCGAGCGCCGCACCGAATATGATCGGCAGAACAAAGCCACCAAGGCCACCGATCATGCCGACGAGACCGCCGACCGCACCCACATGCCCGGGATAGTAGACCGGAATGTGCTTGTAGACGGCCGCCTTGCCAAGGCTCATAAAGAAGCCGAGGCCAAACAGCATGATGATGAAAGGCCAGAAATCCAGTTCGGTCGAGAAGGCGATCGGCCCGTCCTTGCCCTGAACGACATAATCTGTCGGCGGATAGGACAGCATGAACAGGAAGATCAGGCTGAAGCCGAAGGTCCAATACATCACCGTCCGCGCGCCGAACTTGTCGCTGAGATGTCCGCCATAGGCCCGGAACAGTGAGGCCGACAGGCTGAAAGAGGCGGCCGCCATGCCGGCTGTCTTCACATCGACGCCATAGACGTCGATCAGGTAGTGCGGCATCCACAGCGCAAGAGCGACGAAACCGCCGAAGACGAAAAAGTAGTAAAGCGAGAAGCGCCACACCTGGAGATTTCTCAAGGGCGCGAACTGCTCCGCAAACGACGGCGCGCGAGTGCCCTTGGCCCGGCGTTCAACGAGCTCCGGGTCGTCTTTGGCGAAGAGGAAGAACAGGATGCCTATGATGGCCAGACCCGCTGCCCAGGCATAGGCGACACCGTGCCAGCCATATGCCACCATGACGAAGGGCGCGACGAACTTGGTCACCGCCGCGCCGACATTGCCCGCACCGAAGATGCCGAGCGCGGTGCCCTGATGACCGGCATCGTACCAGCGGCTGACATAGGCGACGCCGATAATGAATGAGCCGCCAGCAAGACCGATACCCAAAGCCGCGACCAGGTACATGGCGTAACTATCGGCAAGCGTCAGTAACCAGGTCGCCAGCGCCGTCAACAGCATCTGCGCCGAGAAGACTAGGCGTCCGCCGTACTTCTCCGTCCAGACGCCCAGAAACAGGCGCGTGACCGATCCGGTCAAAATGGGGGTCGCGACCAGCAGACCGAACTGGGATTCAGTCAGGCCCAGCTCTCCCTTGATTGCGACACCGATGATGGAGAAAATCGTCCAGACAGCAAAACACGCAGTGAAGGCGATCGTGCTCAGCCCGAGTGCGCGATTTTGGTCCGCGCGCGAGGCTGTGGCTGTGGTCTGCATGGCAAGGTCTCCGGTTTTATCACTGCGTCCGGTCCCGAAAAGGGGTCGGCACCACACATGCGGCCCAGAGCGGCCAATCGACTTGATCTAGATCATAATACTGGGAATATCACAATGAAATAAATGGGTTATAGAATAATATCACTTCAACATTTGACATTTGCATTGCAGTGTTATTATTGATGGCAACGGGTAGATTGATATTTATCAATCGTGGGGGCGATGAATTTCAAAAGGGGTTTTTTGATGCGTCCAGGCATGCCAGATTCAGACTATCCCGATATCCGGAGGCTTGAACTTTTCTCGGATATGGCAGACGAGCATTTCAATGCGCTCATGTGCGGTGCCTATGTGCAGAACTTCCCGCCACGGATCGAACTGATCACCGAAGGAGAACCAAGCGACTTCCTGCACGTCATCCTGTCGGGAGCCGTCGATCTCTTCTCGGTCTGGAACGGCAGGGAAACCAGCATGGCAACCGCCCGGCCCGTTTCGACATTTATTCTTGCCGCCTCGATCAGGAACGCACCTTACCTGATGTCGGCGCGTACTCTGGAGAAAAGCCGGATTGCGCTTATCCCAAGCCAGGATGTGCGCGCCATATTTGATGCAGACAACGCCTTTGCTCGCTCCATCGTGACGGAACTGGCGACATGTTACCGGTCCGTCGTGAAGACCCAAAAGGACCTGAAATTGCGGACGTCGCTGGAGCGGCTCGCGAACTACATTCTTCGACAACAGTCACGCGTCGGCGGTGAGAGCGAATTCGACCTCGAATTCGAGAAGCGCCGCCTGGCGTCCTACCTCGGCATGACGCCGGAGAACCTGAGCCGCGCCTTCAAGGGGCTGCAGGCCTATGGCGTTGCGGTGCACGGCAATCGCATCACCATCAGCGATCAGCAGGATCTCGAACGGTTCGCGAAACCCAACCGGCTTATTGATGACCCACATTCCTGAGGAGAAGACAATGGCAAAGGCTTTACCAGGGGCGGCCGGAGATCTCGCGGAGCAACACCCCGATATCTGGGCCGCCTACTCTGCGCTTGGCAAGGCCGCATCGGACAGCGGGCCACTTAATGAACGCGAGCGTCGGCTCGTCAAGCTGGCCTTGGCCATCGGAGCGAATTCCGAAGGTGCTGTCCATTCGCATGCGCGCCGCGCGAAATCGGAAGGTATCGAAAAGCCGCGCTCCGTCAGGTCGCGCTGCTGGCAATAGGCCCACTGGGACTTCCACGCGCCGTGGCGGCGAAGACCTGGATCGAAGATTACGGTGACTGAATCACGGCATCGGATCTACGCCGATGACAATCGGGTGGAGCACGATCAGGATCGCATAGATCGCAACGCCCAACGTCGCGCGCAGAACGATCTCGGACGAGAGCGGGAATAGCGTCTCCCCTGGGGGATGAGCGAGAACCCTTTCCCACAGTAGATCCCAATTCTGTCCCATCTCGCGTCGCTTGCGCCTGTCGACGAGCCGGCGCCCGAAAAGCGCATAAACGAAAAATGTCCCGAACAGCAGGATATGGGCCAGATCGCCATTGGCGACCAGGTGCGCGCCCGACCAGAGCGCCAGCGCAACAAGGAGCGGATGTCTAGCCAGCCGGACTATGCCCGGTCGCGCCGGATCAAAAGCAGCGTTTCGCGCGCCGCCGAACGAGAACGGATTGGGCCAGCCGATCGACAGGGCAACGATCAGGCAGACTGGCAGCATGATGGCCAGGACGAGATAGTTCTGCCACGGCATCCAGTTCCAGACCGGTACGAACGGCGCTCGTTCTGCCGCCACGATCAGCCACGTCAGTATCGCAACCGACAAGGCGGAATAGGCGAGCCCGAAACCAGCCGCGCCCAGCACGCGCACCAGGATCGGCCGAAATGGCGGACGCACCGGTGCGGAATGGCCGAGAAAAAACGCCACGAACGCCAGCGCAAAGCCTGACCATTCCATGCCTCAGTCCCCGATGCGAGAGCGGAGAAGCATCGGCCCATACAGAATGGCGAAACCACCAAAGGCGGCGATCCAGCAAAGGCCCGAAATCATGTAGAGAGATCCGGCAAACCCAAGTGCAAATCCGGCTGTCAGCCTCGCCAGGACCGCTCCGATCAGGCAAAGATAGATCGCCAGCGTTCCGGTTCCCGCTGTCAGGTCGCGGCCGGTATGTCCCAGCGTCGCGCGGGTCATCACGGCAAGCGTCATCAACCCGATGGCTCCAACCATCCAGACATGCTGCGCCGCGCCTTGGCCCACCAGATCGGGCCAGAATGCCGAGAGTCCGAGAGCCAACGCCCCCAGCGGCAGGAATGCATAGCCGGCATGCAGGACCCATACCAATGGCTCCGCGAGGGTACGCAATCCGGCCCAGCGGATGAGACGCGCACAATGGACCACACCAGCTGCTATCAGCATCGCGCCGGTGACGGACCCGTCGGGAACGATCACCCAGAGCAGAAGCGCCGCCAGAAGGATCAGCAAAGCCACGCGATCAAATGGTTGCATCGGAGGAGTTGGCAACCTCGTCCCGCCTCGTTTGACCAACCAGTTTCGGGTGAACGACGGTACAATGCGCCCGCCGATGACTGCGATCATCATGATCCCGGCCCCGAGCCCAATTCTCAGCCCCGGACCGCCACCGGCGAAATCCCCCGCTGCCGCCTGCCAATGGTACACAGCATTGGCGAAGGTGAAGGCGATGAGCATTCCCAGAACGATCAAATTGCGCCAGTTCTTGCCCGCAACGATCTCTCGCGCCAGGAAACCGATCAGCGCAAGGGGCATGGACAGATCCGCCAATGCTACGGTCCAGGGTGGCAGATATAACGAGATGGCAACCGCCATGCGGCCTGCAAGCCATAGGGTAAAAAGTGTCCCAAGCTGCCACCCAACCACAGGAAGACGCCCGGTCCAGTTTGGCACCGCGGTGAGCAGAAATCCGGCTACAACCGCTCCGAGGTAGCCGAAGAGAAACTCGTGCGCATGCCACGTCACCGGATCGAAGCGCGTCGGCAGATCAAGCAATCCCGACAGGAGCGGAATCCAGACCACCATCGCGCAAGCGGCCCACAGTCCGGCGCCGAGAAAGAAAGGGCGAAACCCGTATGTCAGGATGGCTGGGCCGGTCCAGGCCCGAATCCGTTCCGCGCTGGTCGTCATGCGATGTCTCGTTGCGCACGGACGCCGGCCTCGGTCAGAATCATATCGAGGCGGATGTCGTGGGGTTGCGGATAGATGGTGGAGAGCCGCGCTTCGTCAAAACCGATACCGATAACAAAGGGTCTTGGCTTCAACGCTGCCAGCGTTCGGTCGAAATACCCCCCGCCATATCCCAGGCGATACCCGTCCTCAGTCCAACCGACGAGCGGCGCAAGCGCAATCGTCGGCGTCACAACGGGTGAGTCTGACGGTGGAACGGGAATGTTCCAATCACCGCGCACCATGCGCGTCTCAGGCGTCCAGCGGCGGAAGATCAACGGGGCAAACCGGGTCTCAACCACCGGAAAGGCAATCGCCACGCCAGCCTCATGCAGTTCACCTATCAGCGAGCGGAGATCGGGCTCGCCCTTGATCGGCCAATAGGCCGACAGGATCATGCCCCTCGCGCCGTCGAATTGGTTCAGCAGAAGTTGCCGGAGATGCCCTGCCAGCGCCTCCCCGGCTGCCTTGCGGTTGGCGACCGACAGTTCCATTCGTTCGGCGCGCAGGCGCGTCCGCTCCGCCTTGCGCCAGCGCGCGACATCACGCGCCTGTTCGGGATCGACCGCGAGCGGATCGAAGTAATCCGGCGCGATCTCTCCGGCATAGCAGGGCGGCGAGGCGAATCGGCCATGGCCACCGGGGTTGTCGGAATCATCACTCATGAGACTGCCTCGCAATTCGTCCGATAAGAGCTTTCCAGGAGATGAGCAGCATTCGTGACCATTTCGGTCAAACGGACCGCAGCGGAGGGGATGTCGAGGATGTCGCCAACGCCGCGACCGGCATAGAGCGCCATTGGCTCAAGGTCGCCGCTTGTCGTGCGAAGCGGCGAATCCGTGCTAAAGCGCAGGCGCGGATGATTACCGTCCCAAGCGATAACTTCCCGCTGCAGGTTTTCGGGATCGTGGCCGATAAACCTGCCTTCCAGGCCATCGGTCACACTGTTGGAGATCACCCGCACCGCCGCGCCCGCCGGCCAGTTCAGCACGAACACATCCGTAAGCACCGTGTCCTCGCCGGTGGTGCTGACCACACGCCATTTGTGATATTGATGGGCGAAGGATTCCTCGGTCGCCAGGAATGCAGTCCCGCATTGCACGCCACTTGCCTTGCTCTCCAACGCGGCGGCGAGCCCCGCGCCGGTCGCAATTCCGCCCGACACGACGACAGGCAATTCCGTCCGATCCAGTATCTCCCTGGCAAGAGCGAACGCCGGAGTGCGCCCATGGACGTGGCCACCGGCTTCGATGCCCTGCGCGATGATCACGTCCGCACCGGCTTCTTCGGCAAGGCGCGCAGCTTGAAGTGTGCCGACCTGATGCAGAACGAGACATCCCGCCTGTTTCACACGGGCAACGATTTCCGACATCACATCCCAGAAGAAGCTGAATGCGGTCACACCAAGATCGAAGCAGCAGGAGATTTGAGCGTCAAGCAATCGCGGCTCGGTCGCCGTCTTCAGGGCCGTGACTTCCTTGGCGATGAGTTCGGGCGCCTTGCGAACCATGCCGAGTATGCCATACCCCCCCGCGTTGGCCACCGCGGCCGCCAGTTCCCAGCGCGAGACGCCCCCCATCCCCGCGAGCAGAACGGGCACATCGCATCCAAGCAAGTCGCAAAGCGGGGTGTGCAGTGGGGCCCGGATTCCTTTCGCCATCAGGCTCGCCCCTCGGTTCTCAGCCATTGGCTCAGGTAATCCCGCAAGACGAGCGCGTGATTGCGATCCTCGTTTTTCGCGGCATAGATCAGTGTCACGACACTGTCGCTGGCATAACCGGTGATCTTGCCAACCAGTTCCGGCGCCGCGTCGAGCTCGCTGCGATATCTGTCCTTGAAGGCCTCCCAACGATCCAGGTCTTCGTGATACCAACGACGAAGCCCGTCGCTCGGTGCGATGCCTCTTTCCCATGCGAACAGGCGCGCTCGGTCTTTTGAGATGCCGCGCGGCCAAAGTCTGTCAACGAGGATGCGTCGTCCATCCGAGACCCGAGCGGCCCGGTAGATCCGCTTGACGCGAATCCTCTCAGCCGGATCGTCGGAAACGCTCGGTCGGCTCAGGTCAGCCATGGATCTGCCGCGCAGGTTCAAATTGCGGAAACAGAATATCGTTCTCGATCCGCATATGTTCGGTGAGGTCGTCGATGAATTCGGTGAGCCCGTCATAGAGGGTTTTCCAGGTGGTGCAGGCACCTTCGGGAAGGCTTAGCTCCCGCGTCAGGCGTCGGATCTCTTGAACCTCGCGATCATGATCGTCGTGATCGGCCCGCATCACTGCGATCGGGTTTTCGATACCGGGCATGCCGCCCTCGCGTATAGCGGGAAAGAGGATCAGTTCCTCCCTCTTCATGTGCACTTCCATCTCGCCGATCATCCGCCGCAGCAGATCGGACAGTCCGTCCGGCACACCTGCGTCGTCGAGATGCAGATCCTCCACCATCTCGGCCATCGCGACCAGCGGCGGAAGCAGCATCCGATGGTGCGCATGATAGCGCTCTTCGATATAGTGAGTCAGCGCACCTGCGTCGTCGAGTGGGACAGCTTTGCTCATGGGCGTTCTCCTTCCGTCATTCCAGGCCGGCAATCACGCCAGACCTGGCCTGCGCTTCTCGCACCGCGACCTGCAGAGATCGCGCGATCCGCTCGGCACGCTCGATGACATGCGCCGCGCCGGCGGGGGTGCAGACTTCTCCCGCCGTCTCGCGGAAGAGTTCCAGCCATCGCCCGAAATGCTGCGTATCGACAGGCAGCGTGGCATGCGCCGATACCGGACGTCCGTGATAGCGCCCGGTCATCAACGCGACAGAGGACCAGAACGCGACCATGCGCTCCAGATGAGGCGGCCAGTTTGAGATGCGCTCCTCGAAGATCGGAGCAAGAAGCCGATCCTGTCGAACCTTGCCATAAAATCGATGCACAAGCTCGCGGAGAATCTCTTCGTTCAGCCCGGTCTGCGCCATCAGACCCGCCGTTAGCTGCGGTCTGGCTGAAACGATGGACAGTTCTGGCGAAGTCACGAGAGTCTCTCCGGTTTTCGGTTGCAAAAACTCCTAGTTCGCTTAATAGGTATTGTAAATACCCATTCAAACGAAGACCGGAGAGATATGCGCCTGACCACCTTTACCGACTATGGGCTTCGCATGTTGATGCGCCTGGCGAACGAGCCAGACCGGGCTTTCTCCACGGCCGATCTTGCCGAAGAGTTCGGATTGTCACGGAACCATCTCGCCAAGATCATGCAGCATCTGGCCCGCGCCGGGTTTGTCGAGACACGCCGTGGTGGTGGTGGTGGCGCTGTTCTTGCCCGGCCAGTGGACAAGATCCGTCTTGGCAATGTCATCAATCATTTGGAAGAAGGACAGCCTCTCGTTGAATGTTTGGGCACGGATGGCGGCGATTGTTCGATCGACGGACAGTGTCGATTGAAGGCACGGCTCCGATCTGCCGAACGGGCATTCCTGGCCGATCTCGACCGATCGACGCTGGCCGACATCCCGGGACTGAACATCTAGACGTCGGCGCGAGTGACATTACATGCCGATGTCTCGCTCTCTGAAGTGATGGTCCAACCTTCTGCCTTGGCAAGGTTTCGACGGTATCGAGCCCGAGGATGCAACGCTTCTCGGAGCTAATTGGAGAAATCCGACCGTTGGTCCCAAGCCTTGGGGACGCCTACTTAGACCGTCAGCTTGCTTGGGGTTTAACCTCGATCATCGTCGACATGTCTCGCCGAGTCGTAATCCCGACGTTTCCAACGCATGAGGGCGACCGTTCGTCAATGCAATTTTGTTGCGTTAAAGCCGCATTTAATTTCATTTGCCTATTAGTCAAGCGAGCGCGTACCGTTCAGTTGGTGGCCGACGCACAGGCATGGTCAGCCCGCGATAGTTTGTGCCGTGGGACGTAGGCCATGCGATCTCCGGCTACCGGGATTCTCGAGGATGCACACGTGCTATGCCCGAGCGACCCCGAGGGGCTAGACGGAGAGGATGCCATCACGTTTCTGTCGCGGGCCATGCGCCGCGCGGCCGACCGTTTCGGTGGAGAAGAAGCAATTGTCGCCGCAGTGGCCGTGGTGGCTACCTTCGCCATCCAATCAGGCCGAGCGCCCCTCTGCGCGAGAATTTTCCAGGCGAACGCCGAATTGCTGGGCGAACGCAGGCAAAGGCTCGCCGACGGCCAGACACAAAGGAGAACCCGGCCATGAATAACCGAAAGAATGCGACCGCAGGAAGCACCACTCGGTCGGGGCGGGCGGCGTTGGCGTCGGTCCCGTATGATGCGTTCCGGAATTTCTCGGAGGCGGTCTTCGCGGATGGCGAACTGCCTAAGAAAACGAAGGAACTCATCGCGGTCGCGGTCGCGGTCGCGCACGTGACCCAATGCCCCGACTGCATCAAATCGCACACCCGTTGCGCTGCAACGGCCGGAGCATCGCCGAAGGAAATCATGGAGGCGATATGGGTTGCCGCAGAAATGCGGGCGGGCGCTCCTTATGCGCATTCGAGACTGGCGATCGCAGCCTTGGCGGACGGGACCGCTTCATGACTCCCACAACGGTCCACACGGAGATGGAACATGCGGGGGACGACTGCGATGACTATGTGCTTGGCTTTGCGCTCGAGACGGCAAAGCGAGGCCTGCAGGTGGCTGTTGTCACGCTCGTCGACGTGGACGGGTCCTCGCCTTGGCGGCCCGGCGCGCAGATGGCTGTTTCGGAATCAGGAGAGTGGGCAGGATATCTGTCTGGCGGTTGCATAGAACGCGCGGTGGCGGCCGAAGCGGTCCAGGCAATGGCCGATCGCCGTTCGCGGCGGATCAGGTACGGTGCCGGATCGCCCTACATGGACATTCGGCTGCCGTGCGGTAGCGCCATCGAACTGGTCGTGGACGTGCATTTGGAAACGGAAGAACTGGAGAAAGCCGACGACCGGCATCGCCAGCGCCGCCAGGCGGCAATCGCGGTTCCGGATCCTGGTTCCGTCGGGCCGGACGGCGCCTCTGGCCCTTTCCTGCGGCGATACCTGCCCCGCAAGCGTCTCGTTGTGGCAGGCATAGGACCGATCGCCGCCTCGCTGGCCCGGCTGAGCCATGCGGCCGGCTACGAGGTGGTGCTCGCCTCACCGGACGAGCGGACCCTGACGGCTCCGTCGAGACCGGGCTTCGCCAAGCTCCCGGTGGGGCCGTCCAGCGACATGGCCGACGTCGTCATCGACGGCCGCACTGCGGTCGCCTTGGCGTTTCACGACCACGAATGGGAAGCGAACCTCCTTCCTCGCATTCTCGCATCGGACGCCTTTTACGTGGGCGCTCTCGGGAGCGAACGTACGCATGAGCTGCGAATAGAGCGGCTGGCAGAGAAAGGACTCCGTTCCGAGGGGCAACGCCGCATCCGTGGACCGGCCGGCCTCCTCCCACACGCGAAGGGGGCGTCCGAGATTTCGGTCTCGATTCTCGCGGAAATGGCTGAAGCGGAAGCGGCGGCCGTGGACGCGTGCCAGCTCTTCTGCGCCTTCGCCGGTGACGCCGCTGGTACCTATGCTCGGTCGAGATCCGGGCGCGAAGAGGCTTAGGCATGACCGGCTCCCAGGATTCGAGTGCACGGCACGGGAACGCTCTCAGGGGACGCCGGACCGGGCTGAAGCCGGAGACGCTGGCCGCCACAGTGGGCGTAGCCGCCGATCGTTCAGGCGCGGTCGCTCCGCCCTTGCATCTCTCCTCCACGTTCGCTTTTCGCGGACTCGGCAAGCCGAACGAGCACGAGTATTCCAGAACGTCGAACCCGACCCGCGACACTCTGGGAGAAGCCATCGCCGCACTCGAGGAAGGAGCGGGGGCGATTGTTACGTCCAGCGGAATGGCAGCCATAAACCTCGCCCTCTACGCGGCGAAGCCCGGAGACCTGGTGGTGGCCCCTCACGATTGCTACGGGGGTACCTACCGTCTCCTGTCCATGCGATCCGAGGCAGGACACTTCGATGTGCAGTATGTCGACATGGGAAATTCCGCCGCCCTCGACGCAGCCCTGGCACGACGGCCCGCAATCGTGTTCATCGAGACGCCAAGCAACCCGCTCCTTCGGGTCACGGACATCGCAACGGTAGCAGCGAAGTCCCGAGCGGCCGGCTCGCTTTCCGTCGTCGACAACACGTTCCTGTCGCCTGCTCTCCAGCGGCCCATCCTCTTGGGCGCCGACCTTGTCGTGCACTCCACCACGAAGTACCTAAACGGACACTCAGACGTGATCTCAGGCGCCATTGTAGCCGCCGAGACGACGCAGATGGAATGGCTGCAGTCCTGGGCCAATGCGACCGGCACCGGCGGAGCGCCGTTCGACTCCTACCTTGCGTTGCGCGGCATCCGTACGCTGTTCGTGCGGACAGCGCGACAAGAAGAGACCGCTAGGTCCGTCGCTGCATTCCTGTCCGACCATCCGGGAATAGCGGCCGTGAATTACCCCGGCTTGACATCTCACCCGCAACATGCAGTCGCCAAGAAGCAGCAAACGGGCTTCGGATCCATGCTGAGCTTCCGTGTCGCTGGCGGCGATGAATCCTTGCGGCGGCTGGTAGCGACCCTTCGCGTCTTTTGCCTCGCCGAATCGCTTGGCGGAGTGGAAAGCCTTGTTGCCCATCCTGCGACGATGACCCACGCGGGGATGAGTACGGAAGCGCGTTGTGCTGCAGGCGTGACGGACGACCTCTTGCGCCTTTCGATAGGCCTGGAACATCCGGACGACCTGATTGGAGATCTCGCCTGCGCGCTCGAGACTTGCGCCGGATAGGGCGCTCATATCGATGCGTCTGGTCACCAGCCGCTTCGTAAGCGCGCGCGACGGTTCACGCGGTCTCCTTGCCTGTTCTGGTCGTGAGCGAAGGCGTTGCCTGCCATATGCGCCGAGCTACTCGGCGATATCTGAACCAAGCATCTTGGGATGAAGGGTCTTTTTCAGCGTAGTCGACGAAGCGCGGAACGGGCGCGGTAACCCGGACTGCGTGCTCCTGTGGACTGGCCAATCCTTTTGATCGAAGACAAACACCTTGCCAAAAACGCCGGGGAAAACCGATTCCTTCTGGCGCTCAGCTTCGCTCGGACCTAGAGCGAAACCTTCGCGGTCTCCGCTTCGACGAAAACCGCCCGGCCGGCGAACCATCCGTTGACGGCAGCCATGCCGCCGACGAGTACGAACAGCGCAGCGCTCCACGCAAAGCTTCCTGTCCAGCTCCGTATTAAGCCGACGACTAACGGGCCGACTGCGGCAAGCGCGTAGCCCACGCATTGCGCCATGCCAGAAAGATGGGCGGCGGCATGAGGGTCCCGAGTCCGCAGCACTATCACTGTGAGTGCAACGGCGATCAAGCCGCCCTGGCCGATACCCTGCAGCACAGCCCAGAGCCAGACGGTCGATAGCGGCGCAAAAAGCAGCCCCAGGAGCGCTCCCACGGCGAGGAAGCAAAGGGACACGTTTATTAATCGCTGGTCCTTCCCCAGGACAGCCAGATGCGGTGCGACCAAGCAGGCTCCAGCCTGTACCATCACGGATATCGAAGCTATCCCGCCTGCGGTAACCGCATCGAAGCCCCGAGCACGCAGGATCGGCACCAGCCATCCGAAGACACTGTACGCGAGCGCCGACTGGAGCCCCATGAAAAGCGTGACATGCCAGGCAAGCCTGTCCCGCCACATTCCTTTGACAACAAAACGCTCGGGTTTGGCTCGCTTGCGCGCCGCCATGACTTGGGGAAACCAGAGAAGGCCAACAAGAAGCGCGGGTACGGCCCAGAGCGCAAGCGCCCCCTCGGTAGAGCCCGCCAGCGTTTTCTGCAGCGGTACGGTCAGGCCGGCGCCTCCCGCTGCGCCGGCACAGAGAGCCATTGTATACCAGCCGGTTACAAGGGCCGCCTTGTCCGGAAAATCACGCTTGACAAGCCCGGGCAGAAGCACGTTTCCAACTGCGATGCACGCGCCCGCCAGCGCCGTACCGAAAAAGAGCGCAGGCACCGTTCCGAATCCGCGCGCCGCGGTACCAAGTGCCAGGAACAGGACAACTGCAAGTAATGTACGTTCTGTACCCATCCTTCCGGTCAAGCGGGGCGCGAGAGGCGAAAACAAGCCGAGGCAGACGACGGGAAGCGTGGTGAGCACGCTCGCTCCCACCGGCGAGAGTCCGAAGACTGCCTGGATCTCCGGCAGCAACGCCGAGGCACTGGAGAATACCGGGCGTAGGTTGAAGGCAACCAGCACCAGGCTGGCGCCAAGCAGGAACCGCACCAAGCGACCCGTCTTCAGAACCGGTTCGCAGGCCAGGACTCCGCTAGCCTCGTCTGGGGCTTCCGTTCCCGCCGAGGAGGCACTAGCGAGCGTCGCGCGACTCATGACGTCAGCAGCCGCTCAAGATCGCTGAGCACCGGGGCCATGAATCGACGTACGGCCGCTTCCGCTTGATCAGGATCGCCGAAAGCTATCGCATCGACAATCGCGGCGTGGGCAGCCATGTCCGGCTCTTGCAATTCCTCCCTTAGCGTTGCCTCGATCGTCTCGCTTATGAGCGTCGAGAAGAACTCGTACATGTTGACGAGCACGCAGTTCCGGGATGCTGCCACTACCGCCTTATGGAACGACAGATCGCGAGCGACGAATTCCGCCTTGTTGCTGCCATCGAAGTTACCGCGCTCCGCAAGCAGGCTACGGAGTCCAGAAATCACCGCGGGATTGTGGCGGACGGCGGCAAGCCTTGCGGCTTCGGCATCGAGTGCAAGCCTCGCCTCGAACTGGTCACGCAAATCCGCGCGCCTTGCCATGGTCAGAGGCCGAGAAGCATCGGCAGTGGAAAGGACGTAAGTGCCGGAACCCTGACGCGTATCAAGGTAGCCTTCTGAAACCAGCACGCGAACGGCTTCTCGAACCGTACCCCGGCTAATGGAGAGAGACTCCGAAAGTCTCGCTTCGTTCGGGAGCTTCTCCCCCACCGCCCAGCGGTTTCCGACTATCTCCGCGCGAATAGCATCGACCGCATTATCCACGAGGCTCGTTTTTATAAGAGACTGCATCACTGGCCAACCAATTCATCAGATGATTTGGTCATAATGTGATTAGGCGTCCTTGTCTACGTGCCCCGGGTCACTACCGGGAACTCTGGATGCGATAGAAGAACGAGCCAAGGCGCACGGCCGACAGGAAGCTACGGCCGGAAGCGAACACGCTGTGCCACTACAGGCGGCCTTCGCCATGCAGGAGCACGGCCGGCAGCCGACTTTGCATTAGCGAAAGTTCCAAGTCGGTCTGCCGACGTCCCGGAACTCGAAGTCCCATCAGGGTTGGCGCCGGGAGGCCGAGGCGTTCTTGTAACGTCGCACTACCTACAACGGCACAGGATTCCGATGCTTCATGAATCCCTGTCGCCAACCGTCAGCATCGGCTTCGAATCAGGCATCCTGTTGCACGATCGACCGTCTTCAATCTGTCGCGAGTGTTTTGCAGGCCCCTGCCCAATCCCGGAGCCAGGGCAATCGACTTCACAACCCGCTCAAGACAACATCTGCTTGCCGAGGGCGGGCAAATCCCAGAACAACCTGATCGCCGCCACGCGCCAGTTTGGCAGTTGGGCAAGTGTGAATTCGTCGTAGGCGAAGCGTCGCGCCATAGCGAACATTCATCCCGCTTGTGAAGATATGGCTGGAACGTGAGCGGCAGACCGGTTTCATGGTTGACGCCATGCCGGAGGCCGCTCAGCCTAAAACGAGCATCGCCGCTAGCCAACCTACGACAGCCCGGAAATCGGGTATTCAGAGGTGACGATAAGCTCCAAAGAGCGCCATGATCTTCAACGGGTCAGACATCTCATCTGCACGTTGCTGCCAGTTGCCGGCATTGTCGGGAAGACCTGTCCAAACAGGGGGCTGAGACCCGAGCCGCATTCTGTTGGTCTGCATGGCCCAATAGCCGCCATCATGGACGAACGCCGACCAGATACTGAATCCGTAAGCGTGCATCGGGATGTTGATATTCTCTACTTCTGCGCCACGCTGCGCCAGCACCGCGGCAGCGTTGACATCAGCTTCGGAATTCTCATGCCCGAAGCCCTCGCCGATCACCCCGATGCGCAGGCCGGGCAGATCCTTCCCGATATCCGCGCCATAATCGTCAACCTACACTCGGGGCTGGCGCTTATCCAATCCATCAGCACCCCGCGGTAACCTCAAGGAACGCCGCGTTGTCGCGGACGTTTGCGGTAATTGGGCCAGTGTGATCAATGGACGCTTCCAGTGATAGTCATTCCCGTATAGGGCCGAGCTCCCGGGGTAGGCAGCCGATGCTGCCCGGTCCGCCGCGTTCCTGTAAAAGGAGGACAGGGAGGCTCGGCGGTATCCTGCCTGTGAAGGCAGCCATGCCACGGCACTTCAGGATAGGCCATAACCGGCTGGGTCGCACTCCCGGGGACGTTCCCATGACGACTTGCCGAGAATGACCCAGTCGAGGGGGCGTTCGTGCGATTGAGGGAAGACGGTCGGGATCTCCGCAACCGGGTGCCCGATGCCGATCGAGAGAGCGCGATGCGGAAGCGCACCGAGCGTGCGGTCGTAATGGCCCCGACCGTATCCCAGGCGATACCCTCGCCGATCCACGCCGATTAGGGGTGCGACAACGATCTCCGGAACAAGCGGCCTGTCTTCGGCAGGAACGGGTATGTTCCAGGGTCCTCGAACCATCGGCGTGGCTAGCCCCCACTCCCGGAACACGAGCGGTTCGCCCGGCCCGACAACAACAGGCAACGCGATTCGGACGCCGCGTTTCGGCAAGCCCGTCATCCAGTCGCGGAGGTCAATCTCTCCCCGGAAAGGCCAATACAGAGCAAGGACTGCGTCAGGAAAGGACGCAAGCAATCCGTCCAGCTGCTCCGTGACCCGGCGGGCAACGCGTAGCCGCGTATCCGCCGGCAAGGCGAGCCGTGCGTCGATCAATCGTCTGCGTTCGGTCTTCCGCCACCATTCGACTTCCGTAGCAGTCCTCGGATAACCTGTCGAGCAGTGGCTTAGCAGTTTCATTTGGGTACTCGACGCCACGGTGCCGGGGATATCGCGTACGGTCATTGCGGGACTTTCCTCTCTGCCGCTCGTCATGGTACAGGTGCGCTTGCAAAGACAAATGAAACAAGTTGTTGTCAGCTATCACTATTCTTGCTACCCGCTTTAGGCAGCCGGTCGGAGGGGCGCCTCAATCCTTGCGGCAACGGCCTGTCGCCGAAATCGATGACAGTACGCGCTTGGATCGCGCCTACAGGACCGACAATGATCCTCGCGCGCTTGGAGCGGTAAAAGAAGGAAATGCGGAGCGTTCCCTCGTCCTCGCCCGCCCCCATTTCGCACAGGCACGTAATCTCCCCATTTCTCATGAGGTCGGGAACTTCATAAGGCCCGATACCCAATAGCGGTGCCAATTCGTGCGCATCGACCGTTACCGTCGTGCCGTCGGTTTCGATCGCTACGGCTGAGTCGACTTTGTCGTCATGATTCGTGGTCATTCGGGTGTTCCCCAATCGTGTTGCGCCATGTTTGCATAAAAGATATATATGATCTATATCTTATATTGTGAAACAGCGGTCAAACCGACGTGGATGGTTCGATCGGAAGGAGAAGTCAGAGGCCCAATGCTAAAAGACGAAACGAACGAAGGCGAACACAGGTCAGCACCGAACATTTTTATCGCCGCCGATGCTGAACAGGAAAATACGTTGGTGCCCATGCTAATTTGGGGTCTGGTGCTCATACTCGTTGGCGCGGTACTTGTGATGGCGTTCGTTTGACCGACACAAGGAAGATTCGGACTACCCGAGAAGAAGGAATCGATGCGGCTAACCACATTCTCCGATTACGCCCTGCGCGTTCTGATGTTGGCTGCAGCGGAGCGACCACGTCTGATAACAATCGATGAGACGGCAGCCTTGTACGATATTTCGCGCGCTCATCTCATGAAGGTCGTGCACGTCCTTGTGAAGCAGGGGTATCTGAGAGGCATCCGGGGACGTTCTGGCGGGTTCACTCTTCAAAAAGCGCCAGAGGACATCAACTTGGGAGCCGTGCTCCGTATTACCGAGCCGGACTTCACGCTCGTGGAGTGCTTCTCGCCTGAGAATGGATGCATCCTCTCGAACCGATGCAAGCTGCCGAACCTTCTGAACGAGGGCCTCAACGCTTTCGTGTCGGTTTTCGACAGGCATACGCTCGCGGACCTTGCGGTAGACCCTAACTGGTTTTCCGCTGTCGGCAGTGGCCGGCTTCGGCAACGGGGGCCTTCTGTGGCGACGGCGCAAAGTTCGACATAGCCATGTCGCAAGTGTCGGCCTGTCGAGCCCTTGTTCTCTGCCTGGCTCGTGCGCGCTCAGAGGCCCGTTCCGCGGCAACAGCCATCCAGTCGCGGAGCAGACCTTGGTCTTCCTTCGAGAATACGGCCCTGTGTTTCAGGTCGGCGAGGGTATCGCCAGGACGGCAACGTGCGTAATCGGCTTCTATCAGTGTCTCATGGTAGCGCAGGCTCTGCGGATCATCGGGCCCTATAGGCAGCCTTAATCCAAGCGCGGATATCGAAAGGCGCATCATCTTGGCTTCTCCCCGTCATCTAGGCCGGAAGGACTGGTGCCGGGCCGCCTGTCGGCGCCGCACGCGCGGACCTGCGTTGCGGGCAAAGCGGTCGCTGACCGGCTTGTACCTTGGGTCTTGGGCCGCTTTCGCCGCATAGCCACGATAGCGCAGCATCGTCCGGGAAAAGTCCGCCTGCCAGCAGGCTTGCGACATGTGTCCATATCCGTCCAGCCGCGTTCCGCGGCAGGAGGCGAAGAAGAGTCTGCTGGAAGTACGGTGCCGCCACGCGGCCCGCCACGCCGTTTTCGGCCAGCAAGAGGTCGAGAACATTCTCGGCAAGCGGAGTTAGATCCGCCCGGCTCGTCGAAGGATCGAGAATCAAAAGCAAGGTTCGTTCGACCTCTCCCCAGTTGCCTCCGGACACGTGGGTCAGGATATTGCACACATGGCCGTGGGCGCGAAAAGCCGCCAGGAGGCCGGCGGCTAGTTCAGATGCGCTTACGTTTGTTTGCCCATTCGCCGCAGCAGACAGAGGCGAGATCCGAAGGTGTTCCGTTCCCGCCGAACAGATATTAGCTGAAACGGCGGCGGGAAAGGATTCCGGCTTCAAGTTCATGATGACTTTCCGATCAAGGTGCCTGTCGGCGGGAACGGTCTGGAACCTTCCTAGACCCTTAAAGATATATACTCAATATATCTTTAAGGGTTGCGACGCCACGCCGCAATGCACTCCTTGAATGAACACAGGCAGTCCCTGTGGCCACGGCCTCGGCAAAAGCAGGTCCCGATGAGCCCAGTTCCAAATGTCCGCAGGCCCTTGAGGCTTGACCGACACGTTCTTACCCGTCCCGGTCGTCCGGCCGAACGCTACGCTTCCTGATGGCGATGAAGCAGCATCGCGGCAACGTTCTCGGCTCGGTGGCGGCTCGCGGCGAAAGCCGGGTCGCGAGGCTGATCCGGCCGTCGGCGAGTCCTTCCGATCCGCTCAACTCTCGCCAGCGGCGCGTTTCACCCCGTCGGGGCCTGAAATATCGACCCGCAAAGCCTTGTAGGGGCCCTGGGACGGCGTGCTGTCTCATTTCAGGTATGACGGCCTCGAGGACCTTGTCGCGGCAATCGACATGCTGCGCAAGACACGGAACCCAGTACCGGAGGGTACCCGTTTCGTCGCCCGGAAGAGGGAGTCCTCCAACGAACTGAGCCGACGAATGGGCGAGGTCTGGCTCGGCCGATATGCATCCAACTTGGTCAAGCAGCCTGTGTTCGACGCCGAATTCTCTGAGGATCTCGATATCGCGGGCGACGCCGTCGAGTTGCTTTGCCGTCCGGAAGAGCTGGAGCGTTCCGAGACTTCGCTCGTCATAGGTGATACCGGTTTCCGCACGGAGTTCCCGGAGGCAGTCCCGGCTGTACTCCGCGAGCGAAAGCATGCGTCCCTTGTTAACCTCATATCGCGCGCTCGTGCAGTTGCGAAGCATGCGGGAGAGCCAGGACCACATCGCGGGATCCGCCAACGCGCGCATGACCAACGGGCCGTGTTGCATGGAGAGCCACTTCGACGCCTTTAAGGGTATCCCCGGCCCGGCCCAGGGAGCGGAATAGCCGGGAGACACCTGCCCGGCGTTGGCGTAACTTGTCTCGCAGGCAACGTTCTCGCGGCGTTCCAATACCTCGACGCAATGCCCGGCACGCGCGAGGTAGTAGGCCGTTGTCACTCCGATGGCTCCTGCCCAGAACACGACGACTTTCACGATGGCTATCTTTCTGGCCGTCCGGCTCGCGGTCACTTTCCCGTTCGGACCTCTCCCTCGGCTTTCAACCCGTCACGGCAAACCGGTCCGCACTCTCACTCTCGGGGCGTTGCGGGGTGTCCCCGCAGAAGGGGTCGGCCGAGACTACAGGCTCGGCCGCAGGGGAAGGCCTTCCCCTCCCGGGCTTTCCACGTCGCGCTCCGTACGCTTCCAATCAGCGGCGCGGTGGCTTCCAATCAGCCGGTTCAACAACCTCGTTGGTCTTTTCCTTCATTGTTCTCTGTGATACAAAACCTCGCACTATGCATGCTGAAGTGCGAGAATATATATCTATGCCGCAGACCCGGTCCCAGCGCGAGATAGCCCGCGATCTCCTCGCGGCGCGTGGGATTCTGCGCCTTGCGGAACTCAGGGATGCCGGCGTCACCGCCGCAACCGTCAGCCGCATGGAAAAGGATGGCGAGGTCATCCGCCTTGCGCGCGGGCTCTACCAGCTTCCTGACGCAGAGCTTGACGCAAACCACAGCCTCGCCGAAGCGGCCAAGCGTTTCCCCAAGGGCGTGATCTGCCTCGTCTCGGCACTCGCCTTTCACGGAATCACGGATCAGCTTCCCAAGAAGGTGTGGATGGCGATCGGCCGGAACGACTGGACCCCAAAGCCGAGCGACATGCCGATCCGTGTGCTGCGTTTCTCGGACGATCTGCTTGCCGACAGCGTCGAGACCCATGTGATCGAAGGCGTGTCGGTAAAGGTGTTCGGCGTGGCAAAGACCGTCGCGGACTGCTTCCGCCATCGTGGCAAGATCGGTCTCCCCGTCGCGCTCGAAGGCCTGCAGGAGGCTCTGCGCCAACGCAAAGCCACGCCGGCAGAGATCGCCAGGGCGGCGGATACAGGCGGGGTCGGCACGGTGATCCGCCCCTATCTGGAGGCGCTGACCGCCAATGGCTAAGGAGATCAGGAATATTGGCGCCTCGGTGCGCGCCCGGCTCCTCAACCTCTCCAAGGCGAAGGGACAGAGCTTCGATCTCGTGCTCACCCGCTTCGCGCTGGAGCGCCTCCTGTTCCGGCTCAGCCAGTCACCCCATGCCGACCGCTTCGTGCTGAAAGGGGCCATGCTGATGATGAGCTGGTTCGACGATCCGCACCGCGGGACGCGCGATCTCGATCTGCTGGGTTTCGGTGACCCGAGCGAAGCCGCGATGCTGGCGACATTCCGGGACATCCTCGCTCAGGACGACGAAGACGGCGTCGTGTTCGATCTGGACACGCTGCGTGTCGACCGCATTCGCGAGGAGCTCGACTACGCGCCGGATCGCCCGCGTCGTTCCGTCATATATTCGTGTCGGTCTTGACGCCGATCAAGGCGGAACGGGGCGACGCGAGCGAGACTGGATCGCACATGACGGAAGAGGGGCGCGGAAACTTGAACACCAAGCTACCGGATTTCACGCCATCAGTTGATCTGACCTTTGCGCGCGGCGCAGGTCCTGTGCGCAATCGAAAACCGAACTATGTGACGCTGACGCCGCCGTGCAGCCATGCCTGCCCGGCTGGCGAGGACATTCGGGGCTGGTTGGCGGAGGCGCAAGCCGGCCGGTACCGGGAGGCGTGGGACATCCTGACCGCGCAGAATCCGATGCCGGCCGTGCACGGCCGGGTCTGCTACCACCCCTGCGAAAGCAACTGCAACCGCGGTGAAGTCGACGCGCCGGTGTCGATCCATGCCGTCGAACGGTTCCTCGGCGACATGGCCGCCACAGAAGGCTGGGCTTTCGAACCCGTCCGCCCGCAGAGCGGGAAAAAGGTTATGGTCGTCGGCGCGGGGCCGGCAGGCTTGTCGGCCGCCTATCATCTCGCAAGGCTCGGTCACTCGGTCGAGATTCGCGAGGCCGGGCCGGTCGCCGGCGGCATGATGCATTTCGGCATTCCGGCCTATCGGCTGCCGCGCGCCGAACTGGCGCATGAAGTGGCGCGCATCGTGGCGCTCGGCGTGAAGATCGTTACCAACCACAAGGTGACCGATCTTCTGTCCGAAAAGCGCGAAGGCGGATTCGACGCGGTGTTCCTGGCGATCGGAGCGGGCCGCGGCAAACATGTGGAGATTCCGGCGCGCGACGCCACGAGGGTGCTCGATGCTGTCGACGTGCTGCATGAGACGAGCGCAGACAATCCGCCACTGCTCGGACGTCGGGTCGTCGTGTATGGCGGCGGCAACACGGCGATGGATGCCGCCCGGACCGCCAAGCGGCTGGGAGCGACAGAAGCGCTGATCGTCTACCGGCGCGATCGCGAACACATGCCGGCGCATGCCTTCGAGGCCGACGAAGCGATCGAGGAAGGCGTCAAGATTCAATGGCTGACCACGATCAAGGAGATCTCGGGATCGGACTTGACGGTGGAACGCATGGCGCTCGATGAGAATGGCCGGCCGCAGCCGACCGGCGAATTCGAGACGCTGAGCGCCGATGCGGTCGTGCTCGCGCTGGGTCAGCAGAGCGACAGCCGGTTCCTCGCCAACGTGCCCGGAATCCGCTTCACGCCCGACGGCGCCGTGGAGATCAGCCCCGACCTGATGACTGGCGCGGACGGTGTCTTCGCCGGAGGCGACATGGTGCCGAGCCAGCAATCGGTGACGATAGCGGTCGGCCACGGCAAGCGAGCGGCGCGCCATATCGACGCCTGGCTGAGCGGCAGCAAATATGCTGAGCCGACCGCCGCCGATCTGGTCTCCTTCGACATGCTGCATCTTCCGGTTTATTCCGATGCCGAGCCGGGCAAGCAGAAGAAACTCGACGCTGCCGGACGGCTCGACGGTTTCGCCGAGATTGTCTCTGGTTTCAGCGACAAGGAAGCGCGGTTCGAAGCACAGCGCTGCTATTCCTGCGGCGATTGCTATGAATGCGACAATTGCTATGCCGCGTGCCCGGAAGGTGCGATTATCAAGCTCGGGCCCGGCAAGCGCTATGAATACGATTACGCAAAATGCACCGGCTGCGCGGCCTGCTTCGAGCAGTGCCCGTGCCACGCCATCGAGATGGTCCCGGAGGTTTCGACCCATGGCTGACGCCTCTGCCGTACAGGCGACGATCGACGGAAACGCCGCCGTCGCCCACATCGCCTACCGGGTCAACGAGGTCTGCGCGATCTATCCGATCACGCCGTCCTCGCCGATGGCGGAGCTTGCCGACGAGTGGACGGCGAAGGGCATTACCAACATCTGGGGCAACATCCCGGTCATCCAGGAGATGCAGAGCGAAGGCGGCGCCGCGGGCGCGCTGCACGGTTCGCTGCAGGCGGGCGCGCTGACGACGACCTTCACGGCGTCGCAGGGCCTGCTGCTGATGCTGCCGAACATGTTTAAGATCGCCGGCGAACTGACGCCGGCGGTGTTCCATGTCGCGGCGCGCTCGGTGGCGACGCAGGCGCTGTCGATCTTCGGCGATCATTCCGACGTCATGGCGATCCGGCCGACTGGCTTCGCCATGCTGGCCTCGAACTCGGTGCAGGAAGCCCATGACATGGCGCTGATCGCACAGGCGGCGACGCTGAAGGCGCGCGTGCCGTTCGTGCATTTCTTCGACGGGTTCAGAACCTCGCACGAGGTCAACACGGTGACGCTCGTGCCGGATGCCACGATCCGCGCGATGATCGACGACGATGACGTCATCGCGCATCGCGGGCGAGCGCTCGATCCCGAGCATCCGTTCGTGCGCGGAACGGCGCAGAATCCGGACGTGTTCTTCCAGGGGCGCGAGGCCGCCAACCGCTTTCACGCGGCAACGCCCGGCATCGTCGCCGAAGCGATGGAGACATTCGCGGGTCTCACCGGACGCCAATACCGGCTGTTCGACTATTTCGGCGCCGCCGATGCCGAACGCGTTATCGTCGCGATGGGATCTGGCGTCGAAGTTGTGCGCCAGACGGTAGAGGATCTCAACGCGCATGGCGAGAAGGTCGGCCTCGTTGCCGTCCGTCTGTTCCGGCCGTTTTCCGCAGAACACCTTCTCGCGGCGCTGACCGCGAGTTGCAAGGCTGTCGCCGTGCTCGACCGCACCAAGGAGCCGGGTGCGAGCGGCGAACCGCTCTATCTCGATGTGGTCTCGGGTGTGGCCGACGCAGTCGCGCGCGGCGCGCGGGCGTCCATGCCGAGGATTGTCGGCGGGCGATACGGCCTGTCGTCCAAGGATTTCGATCCGGCCCAGGTCAAGGCGGTGTTCGACGAACTCGGGAAGGGGGAACCGCGCAACGGCTTCACCGTCGGCATCAATGACGACGTCACCTTCACCAGCCTCGAGGTCGATGCGAATTATACAACCGAGCCGGATGACGTCGTTCGCGCCGTCTTCTACGGCCTCGGCGCGGATGGCACGGTCGGCGCCAACAAGAACAGCGTCAAGATCATCGCGGAAGACGCCGGGCGCTACGCCCAGGGCTATTTCGTCTACGATTCCCACAAGTCGGGCGCGCAGACGGTCTCGCATCTACGGTTCGGGCCGAACCCGATCCGCTCGCCCTACCTGATCCGCTCGGCGAATTTCGTCGCATGCCACCAGTTCCACTTTCTGGAGAAGACCGATGTACTGCGGCTCGCCGCGCCGGGCGCTACATTCCTGTTAAATTCTCCCTACGGGCCGGACGAGGTCTGGGACCATCTGCCGCGCAGCGTTCAGCAGGAGATCATTTCGCGGAAGCTGAAGTTCCATGTCATCGACGCCACGACGGCGGCGCGCGAGGTGGGGCTGAAGAACCGCACCAACACAATTCTGCAAACCTGTTTCTTCGCGCTTTCCGGCGTTCTGCCGCGCGACGAGGCGATCGACGCGATCAAGCAGGCCATCGCCAAGAGCTATGGCCGCAAGGGCAAACGAATCGTCGAGCAGAACTGGGCCGCCGTCGACGGTGCGCTGGCGCGTCTGCACGAGGTAACCGTGCCCGCGAGCGCGACGAGCGAATTCGAGCGCCCGCCGATCGTTCCCCCGTCCGCGCCGGATTTCGTGCGCCGGGTCACGGCGCGTATGATGGAGGGGCTGGGCGACGAGATCGCGGTTTCGGCGATGCCGGTCGACGGCACGTTTCCGTCCGGCACGGCGGCGTGGGAAAAACGCAACGTCGCCGAGGAGGTGCCGGTCTGGCGTGAGGATCTCTGCATCCAGTGCGGCCAGTGCGGCTTTGTCTGCCCGCACGGCGTGATCCGGGCGAAGCACTATGACGAGGCGCAACTGGACGGCGCTCCGGAATCATTCAAGTCGGCGCCGGTCAATGCGCGCGGCTATCCCGGCGCGCAGTTCTCGCTGCAATTCTATGTCGAGGATTGCACGGGATGCGGATTGTGCGTCGAGACCTGCCCGGCACAAAGCCCTGCCGAGCCGGGGATCAAGGCGATCAACATGGAAGACAAGGCCGGGCTTGTGGACAGGGAGCGCGAGAATATCGCCTTCTTCGAGGGCCTGCCGATCAACGACCGCTCCCGCGTCGATTTCGCCAATGTCCGTGGCGTCCAGTTCCTGGAGCCGCTGTTCGAATTCTCCGGCGCCTGCGCCGGCTGCGGCGAAACGCCTTACGTCAAGCTGCTCTCGCAACTGTTCGGCGACCGGCTGATGGTCGCCAACGCCACCGGCTGCTCGTCGATCTATGGCGGTAACCTGCCTGTGACGCCATGGACGAAAAACGCCGAGGGGCGCGGGCCGGCCTGGTCGAATTCGCTGTTCGAGGACAATGCCGAGTTCGGGCTCGGCTTCCGTCTCGCGGCCGACAAGCATCTGGGGCTCGCGCACGACCTGCTGCGCCAATTGGCGCCGGAGATCGGCGAGGAACTGGCGGCCGCCATTCTCGACGCGCCGCAGATCAGGGAATCGGAAATCCGCGTGCAGCGCGAGCGTGTGGCGGTGCTGAAGACGAAGCTGCTGGCGCTGAAGGACAACACGGCGGCTGATCACCTGCTGTCGGTCGTCGATCATCTGGTCCGGCGCTCGATCTGGATCGTCGGCGGCGACGGCTGGGCCTACGATATCGGCTATGGCGGGCTCGATCACGTGCTCGCAAGCGGGCGCAACGTCAACATTCTGGTGATGGACACCGAAGTCTATTCCAACACGGGCGGCCAGGCCTCCAAGGCGACGCCGCTCGGCGCCATCGCCAAATTCGCCGCGGCGGGCAAGCGCACCGCGCGCAAGGATCTCGCGCTACAGGCAATCGCCTATGGCAATGTCTATGTCGCGCAGGTGGCGATGGGCGCCAATCCGCAACAGACCCTGCAGGCCTTCCGCGAGGCGGAAGCCTGGGAGGGGCCGTCGCTGATTCTTGCATACAGCCATTGCATCGCGCATGGCTACGACCTGCGCAAAGGTCTGTCGCAACAGGACAAGGCGGTGGCGAGCGGCTACTGGCCGCTGCTGCGCTACGACCCTGCGATGCGCGATGTCGGCGAGGCACCGTTTCGGCTCGATTCGCCTCGGCCGACGCTGCCATTCAAGGACTACGCCTATAACGAACTGCGCTACAGCGCCTTGGCCGCGAGCCGGCCGGAAGATGCCGCTATGCTGATGACGCAAGCGCAGGAGGCGATCCGCGACAAATACCGCTCCTACGAGGAGTTCGCGCAGATGAAAACAGGCCCTGACCCTTCCGAAGCCATGGGCGCGGCGCGCAAATTGTGAGGAGCCGGACATGGATCTGACCGCCAGCTATCTCGGCATCGAACTGCGCAGCCCCATCGTGGCGAGCGCCGGCCCGCTCAACCGTGACATCGACAATCTTAAGCGCCTCGAAGAATGCGGCGCAGGCGCGGTCGTCCTGCCCTCGGTCTTTGAGGAGCAGATCGAGCACGAACAGGAGATCATCGACGCACTGATCGACAGGGGGGCGGAGAGCTTCGGTGAGGCACTGAGCTACTTTCCCTCTCAGACGGCCTTCGCTTTCGACACATCTGCTCATCTCGCCCTGATCGAGGAGGCGACGCAAGCGCTGAGCGTGCCGGTGATCGCCAGCCTCAATGGCGTCACAGACAGTGGCTGGGTCGACTATGCCCGCGACATTGAGGAAGCCGGCGCGAAGGCGATCGAACTCAACGTCTTCTTCGTGCCTTCCGATCTTGCGTTGAGTGGGCGCGATGTCGAAGCGCGCTATGTGGACGTTGTCCGGTCGGTCAGTTCGGCAGTCGATATCCCGGTGGCGGTCAAGATCGGGCCCTATTTCTCGTCGCCCGGCCACATGGCCGGCGAACTGGTCAAGGCAGGGGCGAAGGGGCTGGTGCTGTTCAACCGCTTCTATGAGCCCGACATCGACCCGGCGACGCTGACAGTCACACCCAGCATCGAATTGTCGAGCGGCTACGAGATGCGGCTGCCGCTGTTGTGGATCGGCGTGCTTTCCGGTCAGACCAAGGCGTCGCTGGCGGCGACCACCGGGGTGGAGAGCGCCGAGGACGTGGTGAAATACCTGCTTGCCGGGGCCGACGTGGTCATGACCACATCGGCACTGCTGCGCCATGGCGTCGATCACATGCGAACGCTGGTCGATGGGCTTGGCGACTGGCTCGTCTCCCGCGATCTATCCTCGCCTGCCGATATTCGTGGCAGAATGAGTCACCGCAACATCGCCAATCCCGAAGCCTATGAACGGGCGAATTACATCCGTGTACTGCAGGATTTCGCCGGCCGGTAGTCGAGCGCAGCGTCTGCAAACGCTCGCTTTCCGCTCAAGACCGGTCGATCGCTGGAAGAAGCCTCGATGACCACTCCAGCGCCTGTGCACCAACACAGCCGCGCCATAGCTCATACCTCACCGAGCTGGCGAGCCGGTGATGAACCGCCAATCGGGCTCTGAATTTTTGGCAATTCCGACCCCGAGGCCGCCGCGTCCGGTTCCTACAATCTCTCGAACAAACGGGCCACGGCTTCAGCGCCCGGGTCGTTGTGGCCGAGGATCTTGTCCTCGGAGATGTAGCTTGCACGGCCGGCCTTGGCCTTCGCAATGGTGGCGGTGTAGTCGGCTCCCTCGCGCGCCGATCTGGCGGCGGCGCCAACGCCGTCCTTCAGGCTGCCGAGGGCGGGGGCGAGTGCGTCGATCATGGTCCTGTCGCCCGGATTGGCTCCACCGACCTGACGGATACGTTCCAGGCCGGCCGCCAGTCCGTCGATCCAGTCTTTTCCGCCGGCCGATGCGTCGCCCGCCGCCGCGAAGAAGATCGCCAGCAGGACGCCGGACGAGCCGCCCATCGTCTGCGACAGCTCCATGCCGATCGCACGGTAGAGTTGGGTCGTGTCGGCAAGGGGAAGCCGGTCCAGCGCCGATTTGAGAGCGTTCGCGGCGGTTGCGAGCGTGGTGCCGGTGTCGCCGTCTCCCGATCTCGCGTCGAGCGCGTTGAGATCCGCCTCGGCGGCAATCAGGATGTCGCAGCAACGTTCGATAAGGTCGCGCCGCGCCGGGTTGGCCGAGGGCATGGCCTGAATCGGTGTCAGCCCGTCAGGCAGGGGGTGTATCTCGATGGCGCCGAACGGATCGAGCCCCGGCCAGGCCGTGGGCGCGGCGGGAGCGAGCAAGGCGCGTTCCGCGTCTTTTGTCATCGGCATAAGCGAGACCGAGAACCCCTGCATGTCGAGAGAGGTCATCATGGCGGCGGGGCCGACAATCCAGCGCAACTGGTCCGCGATCTCGGACTTTGCCAGTTCCTCCGCGAGGATCGCCATTTCGAGCTGCGTGGTTCCACCGAGATTGTTGAGAAGGAGCGCGTGGGGGCCGGGCTTGATATTGGAGGCGAGGCGGCCGACGACGGTCTCGACCGCCTTGCGGGCGCCCTCGAAGCTCACCTGCTCCACTCCGGATTCCCCGTGGATCCCCAGGCCGAGTTCGGCGTGGCCCTCAAGGATACGGTTTTCTTTCGGCGATCCGGGAATCGTGCAGGTGTCGAGCGACATGCCGAGCGACACGACGCCGTCGATAACGTTCTGCGCGGCGGCCGTCACCGTGTCGAGGTCGTCGCCCGCATCGGCCAGAGCGCCGGCGATCTTGTGAACGAAAAGCGTGCCCGCGACGCCGCGCGCCTGCGGGAGGTCCGGCAGCGCGACATCGTCATCGACGATCACCATGTTGACGTTGAGACCGAAGGTCCGGGCACGCTCGGCCGCCAGGCCGAAATTCAGCCTGTCGCCGGTATAATTCTTGACGATCAGCAGGCAGCCGGCCTTGCCCGTGACCGTCAGGATCGCGGCGAGCACCGCGTCGACCGACGGCGAGGCGAAGACATCGCCGCAGACCGCGGCCGTCAGCATACCCTGTCCGACGAAGCCGACATGTGCCGGTTCATGGCCGGAGCCGCCACCCGAGACGAGCGCGACCTTCGACTTGTCCCAGTCGGTGCGCACGACGACCTTGATATGCGGATATCCGTCGAGCCGCGCCAGCCGCCCGCCGGCGCCGCGCAAGACGCCGTCGATCGCCTCGGTGACGACCGTTTCCCTCGAATTCACGAACTGGGGCATGTCAGGCTCCTTGTAGTATGCGCGCGCCATCGGCGGCGAAATAAAGCGGGTTGTCCGGCCGAATGGCGATCGTGTCGCCGGACGCGAGCGGGGTGTGCGGGTCGGTGAGCGTGATCAGCGCATGGCCTTCGAGCGAAAGGTGCAGGCGTGTCTGGTCGCCCAGGTGCTCGACGCGAACGACCTTGGCATCTCGGCCTTCGCCCTGGCGGATGTGTTCGGGGCGCAGTCCGATCAATTCGGCGCCTGCCGGCGCGCCCCCGAACAAGGCAGCGGGGAGGGTGTTGATGCGTGGCTGCCCGAGACGCGTGGCAACATAGATGCTAAACGGATTTTCGTAGATCTCACGCGGTGAGCCGAACTGCACCAGCCTGCCTTCCTCGAGCACGCCGATATGGGTCGCCATCGTCATGGCCTCGATCTGGTCATGGGTGACGTAGAGAAGTGTCGCGCCGAGAACGGCCTGAATACGCTTCAGTTCCAGCCGAAGATCCGCGCGCAGCTTGGCGTCGAGCGAACTCAGCGGTTCGTCCATCAGGAAAATGTCGGGCCGGCGCACCAGCGCCCGGCCGATCGATACGCGCTGCATCTCGCCGCCCGAAAGCGCGGTTGCCTTGTTGTCGAGCTTGTGCGCGATCTGGAGAGCCGAGGAGACCTCGCCGACACGGCGCTCGATTTCGTCCTCGGGCGCGTTGATCAGCGGAGATTTGAGGGGGAAGGTGAGGTTCTCGCGCACCGTCATGTGCGGGTAGAGCGAATATTGCTGGAAGACCATCGCAACATTGCGCTGGGCCGGCGAATATTCGCCGACATCGTTTGCGCCGATGGACACGCTTCCAGCATCCGGCCTTTCAAGACCGGCGATGAGACGAAGCGTCGTGGTCTTGCCGGCGCCCGTCGGCCCGAGCAGGACGACAAAGGCGCCGTCGGGGATCGTCATTGATACGTCGTCGACGGCGGTGGTCATGCCGAAGCGCTTGGAAAGGCCGGACAGAACGACTTCAGCCATAGGATTGCTCCTTCATCGCAGCGCGCACGGCCGCCCGGTCGACCTTCATCGCCTGCCCCGAGCCGGCATCGAAAAGGGAAAGCGTCGCGGTGTTGAAGTCGAGCGAGACCGTCTCGCCGACATGAACCGGCTGGCCCGAGGGCGCGCGGACCCGCAGGGTTCCGTTCGGAGACTTCAGCGTCACGATCTGCGTCGTTCCAAGATATTCGGTGGCGATCACTTCCCCACGGTAGGCGCCGTCGGTTCCGAGACGCACGTGTTCCGGTCGCACGCCGAGGACGAGTTCGCGGCCGGAAACGCCGGTTTCGAGAGGCGGGATCGGAATGTCCACGCCTGACAGGCGGGCGGTGGCTGCGCCCGGTTCGAGCGTTGCCTCGAAGCGCAGGAAGTTCATCGGCGGCGACCCGATGAAGTTGGCCACGAACATGGTGGCCGGCCGGTCGTAGATTTCCTGCGGCGTGCCCCACTGCTCGACGACGCCGTGGTTCATCACGACGATCTTGTCGCCCATCTGCATGGCTTCGAGCTGGTCGTGGGTGACGTAGATGGTGGTCGCGCCCATGCGGTCATGGAGCGCACGAAGCTCCTCGGCCATGCGCTCGCGGAACTCGGCATCGAGCGCGCCGAGCGGCTCGTCCATGAGGAAGGCCTTCGGTTGGCGGACGATGGCGCGGCCGAGGGCCACGCGCTGGCGGTCGCCGCTCGACAGGCCGCCCACCGGACGATCGAGGATGCTTTCGATATCGAGGATCCTTGCCACCTCCTCGACCTTGCTGCGGGCATCGCGGCGCGACATGCCCTGGCTGAGCAGTGGATAGGAGATGTTCTTGCGCACGTTCATGTGCGGATAGAGCGCGAACATCTGGAAGACGAAGGCGATGTCACGAGCGCTGGCGCGCATCTGGGCGACGTCCTTGCCGTCGAGCAGGATCTGTCCGGATGTCGGCAGTTCGAGCCCGGCGATCATGCGCAGCGTCGTCGTCTTGCCGCAGCCGGAGGGCCCGAGCAGCATGAAGAACTCTCCGTCGGCGACGTTGAAGGTCGACTCCTGCACCGCGACGAACGCGCCGAATTCCTTGCGGAGATTTCGTATGACGATCTCGGCCAACTGGTTACTCCGGGAAATGGCTGACGATGATGAACATCACGGTGCCGACGAGCGTGACGATGAAAGACCATGTGTAGGCCCACATCGCGAATGGCTGCATGAGCATGACGACGCCCAGCGCGATGAGCACGGTGGCGAGCATTTCCCAGGGGCCGCGGCGCAGGCGAGCGAGGCCGGAGAAAAAATCGGTCATTTGCGAACGGCTCCGAATGTGATCCCGCGCAACAGATGCTTGCGCAACAGGATGGTGAAAACCATGACGGGGACGAGAAAGAGCGTGGTGCCGGCGGCGACCGCCGGCCAGTCCTTTCCGACGCCGATGATGGTCGGGATGAAGGGCGGCGCGGTCTGCGCCGTACCGGAGGTGAGCAGCACCGCGAAGGCGTATTCGTTCCACGCAAAGATCAGGCAGAAGATCGCCGTCGATGCGATGCCCGTCGTCGCCTGGGGCAGCACGACCTTGTAGAATGCCTGGAACCGCGTGTAGCCATCGATCAGCGCAGCTTCCTCGTATTCGACCGGGATCTCGTCGATGAACCCCTTCAGCAGCCAGACAGACAGCGACAGGTTCACCGCCGTGTAGAGCAGGATCATGCCCAGATGCGTGTCCGACAGACCGAGTTGGCGGAACATCAGGAAGATGGGGATCGCCACCGCGATCGGCGGCATCATGCGCGTCGACAGGATGAAGAACATCAAATCGTCCTTCAGCGGCACCTTGAAGCGGGAGAAGGCATAGGCCGCCAGGGTGCCGAGGAAGACCGACAGGAAGGTCGAACCGAACCCGATGATGACGGAATTCAGGAACCGTTCGCCGTAGCGGCTCGGGCCGGAGATCACCATGTCGTACTGGCGCACGATCTTGTCGTACCACGTTTCCGGCGGGCCGATTTCCTCCAGTGCGTCGGGAGACATGCGTGTCCGCGTGGTGAACAGGTTCACATAGCCTTCGAGCGTTGGCTCGAAGACTACCTTGGGCGGATAGGCGATGGCGTCGTTGGGAGACTTGAAGCCCGTAGCGATGATCCATGCCAGCGGCATGATCGTCACCAGCGCATAGATGACGACCAGCGCGCCTGCCACCGACTTCTGAAGCCGGGAGGGTTCGGTGACCGAAAAGCTCATCGTTCCTTCACCTTGTTCAGGGCCTTCACATAGATCGATGCCAGTCCGAAGACGGTGACGAAAAGGATCACCGCGTAGGCACTGGCATAGCCGGTACGCCATTTCTCGAAGGCTTCGCGTTTCAGGTTGATCGAGGTCAGCTCGGTTATGCTGCCCGGGCCGCCACCGGTGAGCTGCACCACGAGATCGAACATCTTGAAATTCTCTATGCCGCGGAAGAGCACGGCCAGCATGAGAAAGGGGAGCGTCATGGGGACGGTGATTGTCCAGAACTGCCGCCATCTGCTGGCGCGGTCGCACTCGGCCGCCTCGTAGATTGAGTCGGGGATCGAGCGCAGCCCGGCGAGACAGATTAGCATCACGAAAGGCGTCCACATCCAGGTGTCGACGATCACGATCGCCCAAGGGGCGAGATTGACATCGCCGATCATCGAGAAGGACGACGGATCGACGCCCGACAGAAAGGCGACCACGTAATTGAACAGGCCGATTTGGGGCTGGTAGAGAAATGTCCAGAAGTTGCCCACGACGGCGGGGCTCAGCATCATCGGCAGCACGATGATCGTGGTCCAGAGATCGTTACCCTTGAACTTCTTGTTGATCAGGTAGGCGAGGCCGAAGCCGATCAGGACCTGCAGGACAAGCGTCCAGATCAGGAAATGCGCTGTCGCCTGCATCGAGTTCCAGATATCCGGATCGGTGAGGATGCGCTCGTAATTGCGCAGCCCGACCCAGTCGATATCCGCGTTCGTGCGGTTGGCCCGGTAGTTCGTCAGGCTGAGACGGATCGTCCAGATCAGCGGAAAGATGTTGATCGCAAGCAGCAGGAAGATCGACGGGCCGATGAACAACCAGGCCACGGCCCGGTCAGAAAGCCCTCTGTATTTCCGTGCAAAGCCAGCCGGCGCCACCGCCGGAGAACGGCTGGTCGTTTCGTCCGTCATGTTGCCAATTCCGCTGAAGGGTGTTCGGTCGTAGCGGCGGGGCCGTGGCGGCTCCGCCGGGAGAGTGCGGCCAGGCTGCTAGAGCTTGCCGTCATCCTCAAAGGTTTCGGTCCAGTCGCGAACAAGACCGTCCAGCGCCTCTTGTGCGGTGCCGTTGCCGGCAACGACGTAGTCGTGGAAGCGCTTCTGGGTGTCCTGCAGCAGCGTCGCATAGCTCGGCTCGGCCCAGAAGTCCTTCACGATCGCCATGGAGTCGAGGAAGGTCTGCGCATAGGGCTGGCTCTGCGGGAAATCGGGCGCGAGCGTCACGGCCTTGAGGCAGGAGAAACCGCCCATTTCCCACCACTTGGCCTGTACGTCCGGTTGCGCGAACCACTTGATGTACTCCAGCGCCGCGTCCTGCTTGTCGGAATAGGATACGACCGAAATACCCTGGCCGCCAAGCTGCGCGAACTGTTCGCCGTCTGGTCCAGCCGGGTTGACGAAGTAGCCGGTCTTGCCGTTGCCGACATTGGCGTCGCTCTCAAAGCCCGGCCATGTGAAGGCGAAGTTCATCTGCAGCGCCACCTGGCCCGACTTGAAGGCGTCGATGCCCTCCGACATGTAGCCGTTCGAGGAGCCGGGCGGCGTGCAGCACTCATACAGTTCCTTGTAGTATTCCAGCCCGGCGACCGCGCCGGGGCCGTTGACAAAGCCTTCCATGTCATAGGCTTTCTCGGGATTCTCATACTTGAAGCCGAAGGAGTAGAGCACGTCCATCGCGCCCATCGTGATGCCCTCGGAACCGCGTTCCGTGTAGATCGAGGCGCCGTAGACCGTGTTGCCGTCGATCTCGCGCTCTTGGAAGAACTCGGCGATGTCCTTCAGTTCGGCGAAGGTTGCGGGTACGCCGAGATCGCGGCCGTATTTTTCCTTGAACTCGGCCTGCAGCTCGGGGCGTTCGAACCAGTCCTTGCGGTAGGTCCAGCCAACCACGTCACCGAAAGCGGGCAGGGCCCAATAGTTCGGCGTGTTCTTCGGCCACTCGGAATAGCCTGTCACGGTCGCGTCGATGAAGTCGTCCATCTTGATGCCCTCGGCATCGAAGAAATCGTTGAGCTTCACGTAATGGCCGTTCTCCGCCGATCCGCCGATCCACTGGCTGTCGCCGATCATCAGGTCGCACAGCTTGCCGCCCGAGTTCAGCTCGTTGAGCATGCGGTCGGCGAAATTCGGCCACGGCACGAACTCGAAGCTCATCGAGTGGCCGGATTCGGCTTCGAAATCCTTGGAGAGTTCGACAAGCGCGTTCGCCGGGTCCCAGGATGCCCAGCACAGGGTGAGGTCTTCTGCCTTGGCGGAGCCCGAAAAGGCGACGGCAAGGGATGCAGCGGCGACGGACGCCAATCCAATGGATTTCATCTTATTCCTCCCAAATCGATAGCGGGATCGTTCGATCCGGATGCAATCCTAAATGAGGTACGTACCTCATGTCAATCATGGCGGAATTTGAAAACGGGACCCGGTGGAAATCCGGCCGTCAGTAGAGGTTTTCGCGAATGATGATTTCTATGCGGATGCGCTCCTGTGACGACAAGATGTCTATGCCGTCAGTCTTCGCGCGCAACACCCGCAATGCACTGCGCGCAATGTGGCCGGTATCCTGGTTGATCACCGCATCGAGTGCGCCGTCCTCAAGCGCGCGCCGTGTGTTCCGGGTCAGTTCGTGCCCGATAACAACGAGATCCTGGTCGCGGCCCATTTCCTTGAGCAGATCGACCAGCACGCCATTTCCCGTTCCCACCGAGTAGATGCCGGTGATGTCTTTCCTGCTATCCAGAACGGCGGAAACGATCCTCCTGATTGTTTCCGGATCATTGTGCCCTTCAAGCGATGGCAACACCTCGATCGCACCAAACTGCGTCGCCATCACCTGATCGAAACCGAGCCGCCGCTCCGCGTTGGCCCGCGCCTGCATGGAGCTTGCCAGCACAAGGACGGATCCCCTGATTTTCCGCATGAATCGGCCCATAAGAACCCCGGCGGTGCGGCCAGCAGCGATGTTGTCGATGCCAACAAAATGATCGCGGCCCGTGTTCGGCAGATCGGACACCAGCGCGACGACCGCGACGCCGCTCTCCTTCAAATGTGCGATCTCGTCGCGCACATGCGGAGTTTCCGGTGCGAAAATCGCGATACCGTCGATCTGCGAGGCGCCCAACCGCCGGAGGGTCTTCACGAGGAAATGGGGATCGTTGGGCGGCACCGTCGCAACGGTCAGATCCATCCTGTCGACGATCGGGCCCGCGGCAGCCTCGTTCACCGCAGAGCGCAGTAGCGTCACGAATTCGCCCGGCGCGTCCGGGAGCACGAATGCGAACTTGTAGCGACGTTGGCGGGCAAGATTGGCCGCAGTGACATCGCGCACGAATCCTATGCGTTCGATCGCCTCATTGACGCGCCTGATTGTCTGCTCGCGAACGCCCGGCCGAGAGTTGAGCACCCGATCGATTGTTGCAAGACTTACACCGGCCGCTTTCGCCAGGTCGTTGACGGTCGGGCGTGACATACCTTCCTCCTGCCCTTAGATAGGGAAAGCTTCTGAGGTACGTCAATCAGTATTCGGAGCGTTCACCGTCAAACCGCATGAGGGCATTTTGAGTTGAAACGCGCCATGCGTGCTTATCATGAATGCTCGCGGCGCCGCCCATCGAGATGCGTGAAGGCTGATCGGCCATCGTTTCGCATCTCAGACTTGTTCATAAGAAATGTCCGCTTGGGTTTAAAAAAGCGAACGTTTCGCGGCGCAGTGATTTGCCGCGTCACCTCTTTTTCAGTCACGTCCGGAATCGAAGTCGAACACGGCGCTGAACCTTGAAAGATCTTCTTTGGAGGTACGCATGGGGTCATAGTCCGGCTCTGACAGCGGCGCGACGACGTCCCAGTGCTCCGCCATCTGGCCGTCCGCGTTGAAGCGGACGAAATCGGCGATCGCGTGGCTGGAGATCAGTTTGTGCAGGATCACCATGTCACCGGAGGCAAAGATCTGAACTGCGCGCCACTGCGTGCGGTTCGGCCTCTTGCGCGCCACCTCCATGATGTAGCGCCGCAGGCCTTCGCGGCCCTGTGCGATACCGGGTGTGTGCTGGATGTAATCCTCGGCGACAAGCGTGTCGATCAGCGAAAGATCGTCGCCGTGCATGCAGTCGCGCATGAAGGTCAGCAAGGTCCGTTCATTTGCCGTCAGGTCGGTCCTTTGCCACGGATCATAGGGGTTCGGTTCGGTCAATCGATGTCTCCGCTCGTATCGACTGCGCCGGAATGCGTGACCGCGCCCCTGTTGGCGCCGCCGACGACAGCCGCATATTTCTCCAGGACGCCGCCCAGGCGCCGAAAATCTGGTTCAGGCAGTTCTGCACGTCGCCTTTCCAGCGTCTCTTCGTCCACTTCCAGCGTTATGGATGCGGCATCGGGAGACGCATCGATGGCGATCATGTCTCCGTCACGTACAAGCGCGATGGGCCCGCCGATGGCGGCCTCCGGACATGCATACCCGATGCACAGCCCGCGCGACGCACCGGAAAAGCGTCCGTCCGTCAGAAGCGCGACCTCTTCGCCCATGCCCTGACCGTAGAGAAGCGCGGTGATGCCGAGCATCTCTTTCATGCCCGGAGACCCCTTCGGTCCCTCATTGCGTACGACGATAACGTCTCCGCGATCGTAGTTCCGGTTCTCGATCGCGCTCTGGCAGGCATCCTCGCCGTCGAAAACGCGGGCCGGGCCGCGGTGGCGAAGTTTCTTCAGGCCCGCGACCTTGATCAGCGAACCCTCGGGGCAGAGATTGCCTTTCAGCACAATGACCCCGCCATTGGGTGCGATCGCATTGTCGGTGCCGCGCACGACCTCGCCATCCGGCGCATCTGAGCCGGAAACTTCCTCCTCCAGCGTCCGACCGGTTAGCGTCAAGGCTGACCCGTCGATATGGCCGCTTCGGATGAGCTCGGCGATGATCACACCGGTACCGCCGATCTCATAGACGTCGCGCGCGAGATACCGGCCGCCTGGCGACAGGTTTCCGATCAGTGGGGTTCTCGCAAATACCCTCGCCGCATCATCCAATCCGAAATCTATTCCCGCTTCATGCGCGATGGCCGGAATGTGCAGCGCCGCATTTGTCGACCCGCCCGTCGCGGCAACCAGCGCGCAGGCGTTTTCGAGTGCGGTGCGGGTGACGATCTCCTGCGGTAGCGGCGTATCCCCCGCAATCGCAGACATGACCAGCTTGCCGATCTGGCGCAGCCGCCCCTGCCGGTCAGTGTAGACCGCCGGCATCATGGACAGTCCAACAGGGGAAAGCCCCAATGCCTCGGCCACCATCGCCATGGTGTTTGCCGTGAATTGCCCTGCGCAGGAGCCGGCCGTCGGGATGCTGCGACACTGAAAGTCTTCCAGTTCGTCCCTGGTCGCGTCCCCGGCAATCATCCGGCCCACGGTTTCGAATGCGTCGAGAACCGTAACGTCCTTGCCGCCGACGCGGCCGGGCATGGCGGCCCCGCCAAAAACGAAAGCGCCCGGCGCATTGACGCGCAGCATTCCCATCATCAGGCCGGGCAGGTTCTTGTCGCAACCGCCAAGGCCGATCACGCCGTCAAAGCAGTGCGCGCGCATCGTCGTCTCGAGACTGTCGGCGATGAGTTCGCGCGACACCAGCGAGAACCGCATGCCCGGATGCGCCATTGTCAAACCGTCGGAGACGGAGACGACGGGGGTCTCGTGCGGAAAACCGCCGGCGCCATAGATCCCCGTCTTGATGTGCTGAGCCTGGTCGCGCAGGTTCATGTTGCACGGACTCATGTCGCCGCCCGTATGCACGACGGCGATATGCGGGCGCTCTATCTCCTCGTCCGTCAGTCCCATGCCCTTCAGGAAGGCCTTGGAGTTCTCCCGCATCAGGGTCGAATAGATCGTTGGAAATCGGCGGCGTTGGCGGCTCATGTACTCCCTCATCGCATTGTTGTCGGCAGGTACAGAACGATCCAGGGAAACATGATCAACAGCGCGAGCCGGATAAGGTCCGCACCGACGAATGGCAGCACACCGCGGAAAATCGTCGGCAGGCTGATATCCCGCGCGATCGAGTTGATGACGAAGACATTCATGCCCACCGGCGGCGTGATCAGTCCCAGTTCGACGGTCATGACGATGATGACGCCGAACCAGATCGGGTCGAAGCCAAGCTGCACGATCACCGGATATACGATCGGCACGAGCAGGATGATCATCGCCATGGCGTCCAGGATACATCCCATCAGCACGAAGAAGACGAGGATCAGCGCCAGCGTGCCGTGTGCCCCGAGATCGAGGCTGGTCAGAAGTTTGGTGATCTTCTGCGGTGTCTGTGTCACCGCAAGAAAATAGCCGAACAGGATCGCGCCGATCAGGATCGTGTAGATCGAGACGGATGTCCGCAGCGCCTCGACGAGGCTGTCCATGAGTTTCCGCGCGTTCAGCCGTCCGCGCAGGATGCCGATCAAGGCGGTCAGGAAAGATCCGACGGCGGCAGCCTCGGTCGCGGTGGCGACGCCAAAATAGATGCTGCCGATGATCGCGATGAACAGCAGCATGACGGCCCAGACGCCGCCCAGCGAACGGAGCGCCTCACCAAGGTCAAACCGAGTGCCTTCCGGAAGGCTGCGCGCATAGGCGATGCGAAGCGCCAGCATGTACATGATGATGGCCAGCATGCCGGGCAATATGCCGGCAATGAAGAGCTTGCCGACATCCTGCTCGGTGATGAAGCCATAGACGGCGAGCACGACTGACGGCGGAATCAGGATGCCGAGCGTACCTCCGGCAGCGATCACGCCGGTCGAGATGTCGTCGCGATAGCCGACCCGCTTCATTTCCGGCAACGCGATCTTGGTCATGGTGGCCGCGGTCGCGACCGAAGAGCCGCAGATCGCCGCGAACCCCGCGCAGGCGCCGATGGTCGACAGGGCCATGCCGCCGCGGAACACCCCGAACCAGGACTGTCCCGTCCGGAACAGTTCCGCGGACATGCCGGAATTGGTTGCCAGCACGCCCATCAGAACGAAGAACGGGATCAGCGTCAGGTTGAAGTCCGTGACCGTGCGGATCGGTGACTGCGCCAGCAGGTTCAACGCCGGGCCCCAACCGGCAACGGCCGCGAAGCCGCCGATACCGACCAGGCCCATTGCAATGCCGATCGGCACGCGCAGAATCATCATGGCGAAGAGTGCGAGGAAACCCGCTACCGCGATAAGGTCGCCATCAATCATGACTGACTTTCCCTGTTTCGGCGGCGACGTTCTCTTCGGTATCGACGGCGTCGAAATGGTCAAGCGTGCCGCGCCCGGTGGCAACCAGGATCAGGCGTGCGAGAATCGTCAGGATGCTGACGGCGACGCCCGCCCAGATCAGCGCCATCAGCCACCAGGCCGGAATGCGCAAATCCATCGTCGCCTCGCCGCTACGGCTGGCGCTGAGCACGCGGTCGAATAGCTTCCATGTCAGCAGGCATGTGAAGATGAGCAGGACCGTCCAGGCGAAGGTGTCGATCCATCGGCGCACGCTTTTCGGCAGGAACTCCGCAACGATATCGACCTTGATGTGCGAGCCGCGATAGCCGACGCTGGCAAAGCCCCACATGATGGCCGCGCCAAGCAACAGCCGCGACAGGTCGAAAGCGTCGGGAATCGGAAACGAGAACATATAGCGGCTGACCGCCGAGACCACGACGACGACCGTGATCAGGGCCATCAGCACCCCTGCGACCTTCTCGATGGCCAGAGAAAACCACTCGAGGAAATTCTGTAAACTGGACAAGATGACGGAGCCGGGGCGGCTTGGCGCCGCCCCGGCCTTTCCTGTGCTAGTCGAAACGGGCGCTGTGACGGTCGAGCGCGTCCAGATAGCTCTGGTAGATCGCGTCCGGATCACCGCCGGCAGCCTTCACGTCTTCCTTCCACTGGTCGATCAGCGGCGCTGCGGCGTCGCGCCACATCTGCACCTGCTCCGCGGTCGGGACATTCACCGTGTGCTCGTCCGAGTCGAGCATCTTCTGCCGGCCGGACGCCTCGTTCTCGGCCCATCCGGCTGAAAACTTCTTCGACCATTCAGGCGTACAGTGGTCGTCGATCACCTGTTTCAGGTCGTCCGGCAAGCCCTCGTATTTTGCCTTGTTGATCAGCAGGAGCTGCGCCGACACGTAGAACGGCATGTCGAGATGCTGCTTCGTTTCCGAGTCGATGCCGAAGATATAGATCGAGTTCCACGGGAAGGTGATGGCATCGGCTGTACCGTTGGCGATCGCCTCGCGGGCTTCCGGTGCCGGCACCTGGACGGGGCCGCCGCCGAGCATGCTGATGAAGCGCGACATCGTCGCGTGCGCCGGCCGCACGTTCTTGCCCTTGACGTCGCTCGGGACCATGATCGGGTCCTTGGAGTGGATGGTGCCGGGGTCGTGCGGATTGGCGATGCAGAACTTGACGTCCGACATCTCTGTTTCGGCAATCGGCGCGTACCATTCATGCATGGCCTGCGCACCGGCGATTGAGTCGTTCATGTGGAACGGGATTTCGATCAGGCTGTACATCGGGAAACGGCCGGCCTGGTAACCGGGGTTCACGTAGCTGATATCCGCGATACCGTCGCGGGCCATGTCGTAATGGTCCGGCGCTGCGCCGAGCTGCTGAGCCGGAAAGATCGTGATGTCGATGCGGCCGTTCGAGGCTTCCTTGATCGACTCGACCCACGGCTCGATACCGAGTGTCTGGATCGGATGCGTTGGCGGCACCCAGTGGGCGAGACGAAACGTGACCTCCTGGGCCTGCGCCATGCCCGCCGAAAGCGCAAATGCTGCCACACCGGTGATGAATTGACTGATTTTCATGTTTTCCTCCCTGTCAATCGAGAGAGGCAATCCTCCAGCCGAGGTGTCGTGCCTTGGCACGATCACTCCGTTGACTCTCTCTGTATGCAATTAGCCATGGTATTGGCATGTTTGTCTATGCCTTAGGCCCTTCATGCATACTTACGAACCCGGTTTGCGCGAGACAGCGCGCCCTTTGGATGGACAAGATGCAGTGCAGCGGGCAAAATTCCGACGGCGAACGTTCCGGAGGTGCTCCAAGTCCCGCGCCCGGACAAATTGCGGTGAGGAAATCGCGCTGAACACGACCCAACCATTGATGTTCGTCGCGGCTATGTCCTGGCCGGCTTTCCTGCAGAGCGAGATACTTGCTGTTGTTACGCTTGATGTTGAATTGATAGACGCAAATAGAGCCAACCATCGACATGGAGCCGCTGTTTCATGAACAAACCCCCGGAACCGAGACTCGAGCACATATGCGATCTCACCGTTGAGCTCGATCCAATCCGCGAAATGGGCATGGGACGCGCTGGAAAGCGCCGTATTATCCCGATCGTCGGCGGAACAGTTCAAGGGCCGCGTCTGAATGGTCGCATTCTTAACCTCGGCGCGGACTGGCAAACGATATTCGCTGACGGTCTCGCTGAGCTCGATACCCGCTACGCGATCGAAACCAACGACGGTGCGACGATAGAGATCGTCAATTACGGCTATCGCCATGGTCCGCCCGAAGTGATTTCTGCGCTCGCAAGAGGTGAGGCTGTCGCGACCGACGACTACTACATGCGAACGCATGCGCGGCTTGAAACCGGCGATTCCCGCTATGACTGGGTAAACCGGACACTGTTCGTGGGTTCAGGGGCTCGATTTGCCGAGAAGGTCGTCGTCACCCTCTATGCAATTGGATAGCTGTCGCGAGCCGTTATGGTCGCTGGAGCACTGTGACGAAACGATCACCGGCGGCCGACAAGCGCCTCAACCTGCCCTGACTTCGTGACTGTATCGTACGGCTTGTGCCGCTCGTTGGGCATCCTCGATCCTCCGTCTTTCTAAACTTAACGCTTTCCCCATTTCTTCGTGTGGGTTCAGCGTCGTGTGGGCTTCCTGACGACCGGCCCCGCTCAACCTAATAATCCCCTCGATCTCTGACACCTCGTCGCGAACGTGCCGGTTCAACGCCGACAGTGCATTCGCCCAAAAATTCCCCCCATCTCCTGCGTCGATCCGTGAACCGACACGTGAGTCAATGCACCGTCTTGCATGTCGCTTCAATTCTGTTATGTGTTACATATAACAGAGATTGGGAGAAAAATGATGGAGGTCCAGGCGCGCGGCAAGCTTGTCGAGGATCTCGCATCGAAGCTCGGCCCCAACGCGGTTCTTGCCGGTGCGGACATTCCGGATCGCGCCCGGACCGATTGGAGCTTCCTTCCCGCAACCGCGCCCTTCGCGGTGTTCCGGCCGTCCTCCACCGAAGAAGTCGCTTTGATCCTGCGGTCCTGCAATGAGGCCGGCATTGCCGTGACCCCGCAGGGTGGCATGACCGGTCTGTGCGGCGGGGCGCGGCCGCTCGATGGCGGTGTCGGCCTTTCAATGGAGCGGATGGTCGGTATCGACAGTATCGATAGCGACGGCATGATGATGATCGTGCGCGCCGGCACGCCGCTCGAAACCATTCAGAAGGCCGCGGATGACGCCGGCCTCTTTTTCGCGCTCGACCTTGGCGCGCGCGGCTCCTGCGTGATCGGCGGTAATCTCTCCACCAACGCGGGTGGAAATCGCGTCATTCGCTACGGAATGGCCCGTGATCTCGTGCTCGGGCTGGAAGTTGTGCTTCCCGACGGAACCGTCCTGCCAATGCTCAACCGGATGTTGAAGAACAACGCCGGTTACGACCTCAAGCAGCTATTCGTCGGAGCTGAAGGCACGCTCGGCGTGATTACACGCGCGGTGCTGCGCTTGCATCCCAAACCTGGATGCGTATGCGCCGCGATGTGTGTGGTGACTGGCTATGACAAAGTGCTCGAATTGCTCGGCACCGCCCGCCGCAATCTCGGACCCTTCCTTTCGGCCTTCGAGGTCATGTGGGCCGATTACTGGACCCAGGCGACCGAGCGGGTGCCCAACGCAAAGGCGCCTGTAAGGATTGGTGAGGGGACGCATGTCGTCCTCGTCGAGATGCAGGGCCTGGACGAGGAGATCGACGGCGCGCGTTTCAGCGCATGGCTGGAGCAGATGTTCGAGAGCGGTGTGATCGGTGACGGCGCCATCGCACAAAACCTCTCCGACATGGCCGATTTCTGGGGCACGCGCGACGCCGCGGTCGAGTTCGCCAATCCGGATGTGATCGGCCCGCACATATCCTTCGATATCGGGCTGCCAATCCGCAGGATCGAGGAATTCGTCAACCGGTCCAAGCAGGCACTGAAGGACGAGCTTGGATGCCATTCGGTGCATTACGGTCACGTCGGCGACGGCAACATCCACATCGTGGCGTGGGTACCCGGCGCAAAGATCCAGCCTTTGGCGAACGCCAGCCGGGTCGTTTACGAAATCGTCGGCGATCTCGGCGGCACGGTTTCAGCCGAACACGGAATAGGACTTCTCAAGAAGCCCTATCTCGAACACACGCGCGATCAGGCCCAAATCGAGTTGATGCGGCGCATCAAGCGCTGCATCGACCCGGCTCTGACCCTCAATCCGACTAAGATTTTCGACTGACCCTGTCGTGACATGTGTCGCGAAGGGCTAACCCTGGGAGGAAAGCATGAGCTTCAACAGACGAAATATTCTGGCACTCGCGGCAACCGTGGTGCTTGGCGTGGCCGCTCCGGCCGTCGCGCAGGACTGGCCGAGCGGTCCGGTCACACTGATCGTGCCGTGGAGCGCGGGCGGCGGCACCGACGCCACGGCGCGCATGATCGGCACGCTGCTCGAAAAAGAACTCGGAGTTCCTGTTCCGGTGGTCAATCGCACGGGCGGGTCCGGCGTTATCGGTCATTCGGCCATTGCGGATGCCGCTCCCGATGGCCAGACTATCGGTGTGGCCACCCTTGAGATCGGGTCGATGCACACGCTCGGTCTGACCGACCTAACCTACAAGGCCTACACGCCCATCGGTCTTTATAATTCCGATCCCGCCGCAATCTTCGTGCGCGCCGATGCCCCGTATGACGATATGGCGGGCCTGCTGACGGCTCTGGAAGCGGCGCCGGATCGTGAATTCAAGGCCTCCGGCTCGGCGCAGGGCGGCGTGAACCATCTGGCACTGGCCGGTATGCTTCTTGCGGCGGGTCTGCCCGTCGAGCGCGTTGCCTGGGTTCCCTCGGAAGGTGCCGCTCCCGGCCTGCAGGACCTTGCTGCCGGAGGCGTCCAGATCGCGACGGCGTCGCTGCCTGAAGCCGCCGCCCTGATGTCGGCCGGGCTGATCAAGCCGCTCGCCGTCTTTGCGGATGCGCGCCTCGACGATGCAAAGGACCTGCCGACATTCAAGGAGGCGACGGGCAACGATTTCTCTCTCGGATCCTGGCGCGGGGTTGTTGCGCCCGCCGGCGTATCCGATGAGGTTGCAGCCAAGCTGGTGGAGGCTGTCGACAACGTGGTCCACGATCCCGAATATCTGGCCTTCATGAAGGATCGGGGTTACGCGACGCAATGGACGCCGTCCGGTGAGTTCGAGTCGTTCATGGAGAATTCGGACAAGGCGCTGGCGCAGAGCCTCGCGGCCGTCGGACTGGCCAAGCAGTAAAGAAGGCGCGGGGAGGACTCACGTCCTCCCCTGCCGTCGTTCGTTGCCAGGGAGGGTTTGATAGCCATGAAGGTTCATGACAGCGTGATCGGTGCGCTTTTGTTCGCCTTCGGCCTTTGGGTGCTGGCGACGGCGTGGAGTTATCCGGAAATGCCCGGTCAGAGCATCGGGCCGGGAACCTTTCCCAGCGTGCTGGGCGCCCTGTTCATGGCCGGCGGTGTTCTGCTGGCGATCGCGGGATTGCGCGAGCGCGGCATGGGACTTGTTATGATCGATCCCGGCTGGCGATTTCCGGCCCGGTTTGCCGCTGCGATTCTCGCGACCGCCGGCGTGGTGGTTTTCGCGATCGTGTTCGAAACTGTCGGTTTTCCCATCGGAGGTTTCCTGCTCTTGACCGCGCTGTTCATCTTGTCGGGGTACAGAAGCCCGACCTGGATCGCAGCGTCGGCAGTCTTCGTTCTGGCGGTCTACCTGACGATGACGCGTCTCCTCTACGTGCCTCTGCCGGCCGGGCTGTTGAAAGGCATTTTGTGATGATCTTCCAGCATCTCGGCGCTGCATTCGAACTCGTTCTGACATGGAACATGTTCCTCATCATGTTCTCCTGCGCCCTGTTTGGCCTGTTCGTCGGCTCGGTCCCGGGCCTTTCGGCAACCATGGCGACGGCGATGCTCGTACCGCTGACCTTCTTCATGGATCCCGTACCGGCAATCGCTGCAATCGTGACCACGGCGGCGATGGCGATCTTCGCGTCGGACATTCCGGCGGCTCTGATCCGCATTCCCGGAACCGCCGCCTCCGCGGCCTATGTGAGCGACCTCAACGCGTTGACGCGCGCCGGCAAAGTCGGTCGGGCCCTCGGCATTTCGGTCACAGCCTCGGCCATCGGCGGCATATTCGGCTCGCTCGTCCTGATCTTCGCGGCACCTGAACTGGCTCTCGTGTCGCTGAATTTCACCTCGTTCGAGTATTTCTGGCTGGCCCTTCTGGGTCTCACGGCTGCAGTGATGCTGGGCTCGGCGTCGATCCTCAAGAGCCTGATCGCGCTCTGCATCGGTCTCATGATCGCCAGCGTCGGCATGGATACGACCTCCGGCCTGCCGCGTTTCACTTTCGGGCTGACCTCGCTCCTTGACGGCGTTGCCTTCGTTCCGGCGCTCATCGGCATGTTCGCCATTCCCGAATTGATCCGTACTTTCGTGCATCGCGATCTACCGCCTCCGGCCGCGCCGATTGGCAATCCATTCTCGCTCTTCCGTGGCCTCGGCGGTGTGCTGTGGCGGCACAAGACCAACCTCGCGCGCAGTTCCACTATTGGGACGATCATCGGAATCCTGCCAGGCGCGGGATCCGATATTGCGTCATGGATTTCTTACGCAGTCTCCAAGAGGTTCTCGAAAAAACCTGAGGTCTATGGCGATGGCAGCGAGGAAGGGCTGGTTGACGCCTGTGCCGCCAACAATTCGGCGCTGTCGGGCGCCTATGTGCCCGCCATGGTGTTCGGTATCCCTGGCGACAGCATTACCGCGATCGTCATCGGTGTTCTGTATATCAAGGGCCTGAATCCGGGACCCATGGTCTTCCTGACCAGCGCCGATACGATCGCCGCCATCTTTCTGGTGTTCCTGCTGGCGAATATCCTCATCGTTCCCCTCGGCCTTCTGGCGATTGGATTTGCGGCGCAGGTTCTGCGGGTTCCCAAACTCGTCCTTGCGCCGATGATCCTCGGCTTCTGCATCGTCGGCTCCTATTCGATTGATGCCAGCGCTTCCGGTGTCGTCATCATGGTCGTTCTCGGCGTTCTGGCTTACTTGATGGAGGAGAATGGCTTTCCGGTCGCGCCGACGATCCTCGGTATCGTCATGGGTCTCCTCGTCGAACGGAATCTGGTCACGTCGCTGATCAAGTCCGACGGATCGCCTCTCGGTTTTTTCGAACGCCCCATCGCGGCCGGCCTCGCCCTCACGGTCGCGATAATCTGGATCGTGCCGGTCGTGCTATGGATCAGACGGCGGCGGAAAAAGTCAGGGGAGACGTTTGTATGAATGTGCGCAGGATCGCTCCACAAAAAACACTGGCGGAGATCGCCGCGAAAGAGATCCGCGAAGCGATCCTGACCGGTGCTTTCAAGCTCGGGGAGAACATTTCGGAAGATCGCCTGGTGGCGCAGATGGGGATCTCCCGGACGCCGATACGAGACGCGATGGCGATTCTCTCGCGTGAAGGCCTGGTGAATGTGCGGCCCAAACGCGGATCGTTCGTTTTCGAGACCTCACTGGAGGATCTTGCCGCGATCTGCGACTACCGCCAGATGCTTGAGGCGCAGGGCGCGCGCGCCGCGATGCGGACGGATCGAACCGGTTTTCTCGAAACGCTGAGCGCAGTGGTCGAAAAAATGGCGGCCGCGCTGGCGAATGGCGAAATCGTCGAATACGGCCAGCTCGACAGCGCCTTCCATCAGGCCGCCTTCGATCATTGCGGCAATTCCTATTTGCGCGACTCTTATGCTCTCGTCGCCGGACGCATCGCCACCCTGAGGGCCAACATCACCGCGCCTTACGAGGCGCGGCGCGAGGAATCGATGAACGAGCACAGGAGCATGCTCGACATGCTCGCGCGCGAGGACTTCGCTGCCTTTGACGCCGCGCTCGCGGCGCATGTTCAACGCACGGCCGACGTCTATCAGAAGGCGCTGGCCGACGGCCATCTGGGCCCCGATCGAAAAGCATCACGGAAGGTGGCCCGATGACCGCGAATGCACCGACGCTTATGGGCGGCGCGCGCCGCCTGAAGGATCTGCTGGTGCGCGGCGAACTGCTAGCCGCACCGGGCGCGCCCGATTGCATGACCGCGCGAATGGTTGAACGCGCCGGTTTCGGAGCGGTTTATATGACGGGTCTGGGCGCGACCGCCCTGCGGTTGGGCCAGCCGGACCTCGGGCTGATGACGCAAACCGAGATGGCGGACCACGCCCGCGCCATGGTGCGCGCCGTGCAAATTCCGGTGATCGCGGACGCGGATACCGGCTACGGCGGGCCGCTCAATGTGCGCCGGACAGTCGAGGAATATGCACAGGCCGGCGTGGCGGCGCTGCATCTGGAAGATCAGGAAAGCCCGAAACGATGCGGCCAACTCGCCGGCGTGCGCATCGTTCCCCGGTGCGATGCGGAACTGCGTATTGCCGCGGCTGTTGCCGCCCGTGCCGAAATCGGCGCCGATATGATCATCATCGGCCGCACCGACGCGCTCCAGTCCGAAGGTATCGAATCGGCGATCGATCGCGCTCGGCGTTACCGGGATATTGGCGCGGACCTCGCATTTGTCGATGGCGTGAAGACGCGAAGCGAGGTCGAGGGGATAGCTGCGGGGCTCGATGGGCCCAAGGTCGTCTCGCTGGTCGATGGAACAGACGCGGCGCAACTGACCCGCGCCGAATTGGCCGAGATGGGGTTCTCGATCGTCCTTTACGCCGTCACCACCCTGTTCGCCGCCGGAGCGGCGATCCGCGAAGCGCTGGCGCATTTGTCCGACGCGGGGACGCCCGATGGTCTCGTCGGGCAAATGAGCTACGCGGAATTCTGCGACGTCGTCGATCTCGGCCGATTTCAGGCATTTGCTAAGACCCATGAAACCGAAGATCACCCGTGAAAACCGCCATTGCGACCATTTCGATCTCGGGTGACCTGCGAGAAAAACTCGGGGCCATCGCCGCCGCCGGTTTCGACGGCATCGAGATCTTCGAGAACGATTTTCTCGCCTTCGACGGCGGTCCGCGCGAAGTTGGGCAGATAGTGCGCGATCACGGGTTGGAAATCGCATTGTTCCAGCCATTCCGCGACTTCGAGGGCATGCCGGAGCCGCAACGCGCCCGCGCTTTCGATCGCGCCGAGCGCAAGTTCGACCTGATGGGCGAGTTGGGCACCGACCTCGTGTTGGTCTGCTCCAACGTCTCGCCGATCTCGCTCGGCGGAATCGACCGTGCGGCCGATGATTTCCGCGAACTGGGCGAGCGGGCTGCGAAACGCGGCATTCGCGTCGGCTACGAGGCGCTCGCCTGGGGGAAGCATGTGTCCGATCACCGCGATGCGTGGGAGATCGTGCGCCGCGCCGACCATCCGAATGTCGGGCTGATCCTCGATTCCTTCCACACGCTGGCAAAGAAGATCGACCCCGAGACAATCCGCTCCATCCCCGGCGACCGCATCTTCTTCATCCAACTCGCCGACGCACCGAAGATCGACATGGACCTGCTCTACTGGAGCCGGCATTTCCGCAACATGCCGGGCGAAGGCGATCTCGACGTCACCGGCTTCATGCGCGCCGTCGCCGCCACGGGCTATGGCGGCGTGCTGTCGTTGGAGATTTTCAACGACCAGTTCCGCGGCGGATCGCCCAAATCGATCTCCGTCGATGGCCACCGCTCGCTGGTCTACCTGATGGATCAGGTGCGCCGCGCCGAGCCGGACATTCGAATCCCGGTGCCCGACATGCCGGACCGTATTCCCGTGAGCGGCGTCGAGTTCGCCGAGTTTGCCGCCGACGAGGTGGAGGGAGTGGAACTGAGCGGGTTGCTCCACACGCTCGGTTTTCGGCGTGCCGGCCGTCATATTGCCAAGGATGTCGAATTGTGGCGCCAGGGCGCGATCAATATCGTCATCAATACCGAGCGGGAGGGCTTCGCCCATTCGTCCTATGTCGTGCATGGCGCCAATGTCTGCGATATCGGACTGAAGGTGGAGGATGCGTCGGCGACAGTGGAGCGGGCGCGGGCGCTCGGCGCGAATTTCTTCGACCAGCCGGCGGGGCCGGGCGAACTGAAGATACCGGCGATCCGCGGCGTCGGCGGCGGCATCGTTCATTTCATCGACGAAAAGAGCGATCTGGCGCGGGTGTGGGAGATCGAGTTCGAGCCGGCCACAGATGACGATAATCCCGCCGATGCCGGCCTGACCCGGATCGATCATGTCGCGCAGACGATGAACTACGAAGAGATGCTGACCTGGGTGCTTTTCTACACGTCGATCTTCGCAACCGAAAAATCGCCGATGGTTGATGTGGTCGATCCGGCGGGGCTCGTGCGCAGCCAGGTGATTGAGAGCGAGGACGGCTCGCTCCGCATCACCCTGAACGGCGTGGAGAACAGGCGCACGCTGGCCGGGCATTTTCTGGCCGAAAGCTTCGGCTCTTCGGTGCAGCATCTGGCCCTTGCGACTGACGACATCTTCGCGACCGCGACCGCCTTGCGCGCGAAAGGCTTCCGGCCGCTCGTCATCTCGCCGAATTATTATGACGATCTCGACGCCCGTTTCGGCCTGGAAGCGGATTTCCTGACCCGGCTGCGCGACCACAACATCCTGTACGACCGCGACGACAACGGCGAATATTTCCAGCTCTACAGCCCGAATTACGGCGAGGGCTTCTTCTTCGAGATCGTCGAGCGTCGAAACGGCTATCGCGGCTACGGCGCGGCCAACGCCCAATTCCGGACCGCCGCCCAGAAACGTCAAATGCGCCCGAAGGGCATGCCGAAAGTGTAGGGTCCTTCAAGGCGGGACCACGGTTATCAAACCGTGTTTGATATCGCGCACTTGGACCGATCATGTTCCCTTCGACGGGAAACAGGCGATGAACCCTCATCCCGATTGAACGAATGATTGCTCTCGGGATGGCGCTTGGATGACGGTTTGCTCCACATTCATGACGTCGTGAAATGATTCAAAATCGATAACAGGGAAATCCCGCTCGTCTTGGCTATCCTCTCAGCCCTTCGACTGCGCCGGCATTAAGAGGACCCACTTTTTATCCAATCTTTGATTTTGTAAGCCACAGCTAACGTTTTCCAGAATCCTCCTCCGTTCGTCAGGACGAAACTGACTCATTGGCGCTGAAGCCGGACAGAATACCGAGTCTGGATCACTCGAAAATCGAGACTCCAACACCTTGCCGGGATTGCGGCCCTGACAATTGGTTGCCCATGAAGCCTCATGAATTGGCGCCCCGAGACGCCGAAGCCCGTTCTTGACAGCGCGAACGATTCCATATTCTATAGAATATAGAAATTGCATTTCATTGCGACCAACGAGGAGGAAATCGTGAAAAAGACGCAGATCGGAAAATTGACGAGTCGTCGGAGCATGCTGGCCGGTTTGGCCGGCTCTCTGGTGCTGGCGGCAGGGCCGGCGGCCTCTGTGCATGCGCAGGAAGGGCTTGGTACCGCGGGCAATCCCGTGGAAGTCAGGATCATGGCCAACGAGGCCTTTGCCAACACCTGGCAGACGCTGCTCGTCCCGGAGTTCAACAAGGTTTATCCGAACGTGCGCGTTGTCTTCGACGGCGTGCCCTATACGGAGCTTCTGGCCAAGATGATGCTGGACGCCACCAGCCCGAATCCGGAGTACGATGTGCTTCTGGTTGACGATCCGTGGGTTCCGCAGCTTGCCGAAATCGGCGCGCTCGTGGACCTGAAGGGCGAGAAGGTGGCCGCGCTGACCGGCGACGATTACGACTGGGGCGATTTCAACGCCGCGCCTCTGGCGGCGGGCGAGTGGCAGGGCGTCCAGTACGCCGTCCCCGTGCGCTCGAACATGCTTCTGCGCTTCTATAACAGGACGCTCTACGAGGAAGCCGGATTGCCCGAGCCGACGCCGGAACAGACCTGGGACGAGTTCTTCGCCGATGCCGAAAAACTGGTGCGCGACGCCGATGGTGACGGCAAGGACGACCGCTGGGCAATCGACACCTATTTCGTTCGCGAGCCGCTGACGCCGACGATCTGGCAATCGATCCTCAACGCGAATGGCGGCAGCCTGCTCGATGAATCCGGTGTGCCGGCATTCGCCAACGAGACCGGCGCGAAGTCTCTGGAAACCCACAAGCGCCTGCTGGATTATGCGCCGCCCGGCGCGCTCGGCCACGGTTTTTCGGAATCGCTTCAGGCTTTCCGCCAGGGCTTGGTCGCCAACATGTTCAACTGGGGCAGTGTGTACAAGTCCACGGCTGTCGACCCGAAGTCCACGACGCTTACAGTGGATGAGGTCGGTATTCAGGTGCTCCCCGTTGGAGACGTCCAGGCCGGCGCGCACCGCGGTATCTGGATTGCCGGCGTCAGCTCGAAGACCGAGGAGCTTGAAGCGTCCTGGGCGTTTCTGGAATGGCTGACCTCCAAAGAGGGCGAGAGCATCAACGCCTCGCTGGTGGGGTCTTTCCCGGCACGCAAGTCGACGCTCAATGGCGAACCGGCCGAACCTTGGCTCGGGCCTGTCTATGAGACGCTGCAGCAGGCTTACGATGTGGCCGCCAAGGGTAAAATGTGGCGCATCCGCAGCCCGAAATCCGATGCTGCTCAGCAGATCCTGGCAGACGAGATCGCACGCGGTCTTGCCGGACAGGCCAGTGCCGAAGAGGCATTGGATACGGCCGCCGGAAAAATCGAAAAAGCGTTGAAATAACCGGCTGCTGCATAACTGGCATGGGCGTCCCGCGCGCCCATGCCCCATCCGGGCGAAGCGCCGGATGGCTCTTCAACCGACAGATTACGGCCGCATCACGCAATGCGGCGCCAACCTGGCGATGCACTGCGCATCGCGCTTGCGGGACGGATTGCCCGTGCCCGATTTTGACTGGGGAACCCGATGCCGACGAAAGCGATTGTCAGCGAAGTCAAGACATTCTCTTGCAGCAACTCCTGGCGAAACTACCACTTCCTGAAGATCGTCACCGAGGATGGCATCGTCGGCTGGAGCGAATATGACGAGAACTTCGGGTCGCCCGGCGTCTCCGCCGTCATCGGTGAACTTGCGCATCGCCTGATCGGGCAGAGCGCGATGCATCACGAGCATGTCAGGGAAGACCTGCGCAACGTGACGCGGCCGGGATCGGGCGGCGTGATCGGCCAGGCGCTGGGTGCGATCGAGAACGCTCTTCTCGACGTCAAGGCCAAGGCGCTGGACGTGCCGTGTCACGTCCTGCTCGGCGGCAAGGTGCGCGACAGGATCAGGGTCTACTGGTCGCATTGCGTGTCTTACCGCACGCGGACGGAACATTTCCCGCCCGGTATTACAGACGAAAGCGGCGTCCGTCAGATCGCCCGCGAGGTCGGCGAAAAGGGTTTCACGGCGCTCAAGACGAACATTTTCCATTATGACGACGAAGGCCGGATCGAAGGCTGGTCGCCAGGCTTCAGCCGTCCGCACGAGCCGGGGCGCAATGTCGAGCGCAAGACACGCAAGGATCTGCGCAAGCACCTCCAGATCATGCGGGAGGAAGCCGGTCCGGATATCGATATCCTTCTCGATCTGAATTTCAACGGCAAGACCGAGGGCTTCCTGTCGATGATCCGCGAGATCGAGGACCTCGACCTCTTCTGGATTGAGATCGACACGCTCGATCCCAAGGCGCTGGCCTATATCCGGTCCAAGAGCAGGCACCCGATCTCCTCATGCGAAACGCTGATCGGCCTGCAGCAGTTTCTGCCGTTCTTCCGCGAACAGGCAATCGATGTTGCGATTATCGACACACCCTGGAACGGTGTCTGGCAGTCGCTCAAGATCGCTGCGGCCGCGGAGGCGCATGAAATCAACGTGGCGAGCCACAATTTCTACGGTCACTTGTGCACGATGATGAACGCGCATTTCAGCGCCGTCGTACCCAACATGCGCATCATGGAAACCGATATCGATCGGATCGCATGGGACAGTGAGCTTTTCACCCATGTGCCTGAAATCAAGGACGGCTACATGGTCGTGCCCGACCGGCCTGGTTGGGGGACGGAGCCGATCGAGGCGGCGCTTGCGAAATACCCGCCCTTGCCGGATGTCGGTATGCCGAAACGTGTTTCGGTGCCGCGTCTGTCTGTGTGACGATGTCTGACGTATCTGGTCACCCCAAGCTTGCATGAGTGTCATGAACGAGCCTGTCGACGTTCTCATCATTGGAGCCGGAGCATCCGGCGCGGCGGTGGCCTGGAGCCTCGCAGAGACGCGCATGCGCATCGTCTGCCTGGAGCAGGGCGACTGGCCGAAGAGTAACGATTTCCCGAGCACGGGAACGGACTGGGAAGCCAGGGCCCTGGAAGACTACGCGATCAGTCCGAACCGGCGAGCGCTGGAAGCGGACTATCCGGTCAATGACGACGACTCGCCGATCAAGATCGCCAACTACAACGGCGTCGGCGGCGGGACCGTGTTCTACGCCGCGCATTTCCCGCGGCTGCATCCGTCGGATTTCCGCGTTAAAAGCCTGGATGGCGTCGCGGACGACTGGCCGCTGGATTACGGCACGCTTGAACCTTTCTACGCGCTCAATGACCGTATGATGGGCGTCTCCGGGCTGGCCGGCGATCCGGCCTATCCGCAAAAGGAAGCGGTGATGCCGCCCATCGCGATGGGCCGGACAGGCGAAGTGCTCGGAACCGCCATGAACCGCCTTGGCTGGCATTGGTGGCCGTCGGACGCCGCCATCGCCACCGAGGAGTATGAAGGCCGCGCGCCATGTATCAATCTCGGCCAATGCGGATCGGGTTGTGCCCAGGGCGCCAAGGCGAGCACCGACGTGACCTACTGGCCGGAGGCAATCCGCTCGCGGATCGAGGTGCGCACGAAATGCCGTGTCAGCCGCATCGAGACCAATGACGCGGACATGGCGACCGGGGTCCATTATTTCGACGCTGATGGCAAAGAGGTCTTTCAGCCGGCCGAGATCGTCATCATGGCGTGCAACGGGATCGGTACGCCGCGCATCCTGCTCAATTCCGCTTCCGGCCGCTTCCCGGACGGGCTCGCCAATTCCAGCGGGTTGGTGGGCAAGAACCTCATGCTTCACCCCTATGCCCAGATTCGCGGCCATTTTGATGAACGGTTGGACGGTTATCGCGGCCCGCCGATCTGCGTCTGGAGCATGGAGTTCTACGAGACCGATCCGGCACGGGATTTCCTGCGCGGCTATTCATACCAGTTTTCCCGGGGTATCGGGCCGGCGCGCACGGCGATCAACGGCTTTGCCGACGGAATGGTGCCGTGGGGCGAAGGTCATCATGCCGCGTTCCGGCGCCTCTTCGAGCGCAGCGCGGGAATGGTGTCGGTATGCGAGGATCTTCCCGAAGAGACGAACCGCGTCACGCTCGACCCCGACCTGAAGGACGGCAATGGAATCCCCGCACCCAGGATCACCTACCGGTTGTCCGACAACACGAGGAAAATGCTTGAGCATTCCGTTGCGCGGGGCGTGGAAATCCTCGAGGCAGCCGGCGCGCACGACATCACGACGAAAGCGCCGGTGCCATATGCGGGCTGGCATCTTCTGGGAACGGCGCGCATGGGACGGGATCCGGAACGGTCCGTCGTGAATGAATGGGGCCGGAGCCATGACGTGAAGAACCTTTTCATCGTCGACGGGAGTGTTTTCGTCACGTCCGGCGGCGTGAATCCCACATCCACGATCCAGGCGGTTGCGCTTTACGTCGCCGACCAGATCAAGTCGCGCATATACGAACTCTTCGATTGAGGCATCAATGACGACGATGAGCGACAAACAGCCTCCGGCGCCGCTGACCGATATCGAAAGGGTGACGCTGCTATGCGTCGCGGGACACATGATCCCGGCGAGCGTGGAGTACGGCGTACCCGGGGCAGACGATCTGCGTATTTTTGCGGATATCACCCGCTCCATCGATCGTGACAGGGAGGCGTTGGGAAAGGCGCTGCAGGTCGTGAACGACCTTTCGGACGGGATGATCTTGGCGCTGTCGAGAGCCGAGCAGGCAAAGCGGCTTGCCGAATTTCGCACCCGGCATGCGGATCTTGCGGGCGTGATCGAGTCGGTGGTCGCTCGCTGTTACTATCGCGACGATCGGGTCATGGCTTCCATCGGAATGGAAGCGCGCCCCGCCTTTCCGAAGGGCTACAGGGTGGAGCAGGGCGACCTGTCGCTGCTCGACCCCGTAAGGGCGCGCGGCAAGATCTATCGCGATGCCGGATAGGCAGGGAGAAAGAGAGATGACATCCGAGAAAGCACAGGCAGGACCGAATGCCGCCCCGCGCCGTCGGAGACGGATCGGCGATCTTTTCGTGCGCTGGTCCTTCATGGCGCCGTCGATCGTGCTCCTGATCGCCCTTCTGGCCTATCCGATCTTCTACACGATCGACATCAGCTTCTCGCGCTTCGACATCGCAACCTTCGGCGCCGGTGAATGGGTCGGCTGGGAAAATTACCGCGAGGTGATGAGCGATTATCGTTTCTGGGATTCCCTCGAGGTGACGCTGATCTATCTGGTGATCGCCCTTCCTCTGCAGGTTGTCCTTGGCTTCGGTATCGCCTTTCTCATCAATGCGGAGTGGAAGGGACGGGGCCTGGTCCGGGCGCTTTTCATCATCCCGATGGTCGTCGCGCCGGTAGTGGCGGGCGGCATGTGGCGAATGATCCTCGATCCGCTCTGGGGCATCATGAACTACTGGCTGGGCTTTATCGGGATCGGTCCGCTGGACTGGTTCGGCGATCCGACGCTGGCGATGGCGTCGATCATCATCATCGACACATGGCGGTGGACGCCCTTCATTGTCCTCATCGCAACGGCCGCCTTGCTGGCGCTTCCCAAGGATGTGTTCGAGGCGGCAAGGATCGATGGCGCGAACTGGTGGTCGACACTCTGGTCGGTCGCGGTGCCGCTGCTGGTTCCGGTCATCGCCGCGACATTCGTGATCCGCTGGCTTGGGGCGGTGAAGATGTTCGATATCGTTCTGGCGGCCACCTATGGCGGGCCGGGCAAGGCGACCAACGTGGTCAATTTGTTCATCTACGAGGAAGCTTTTCGCTCTCTGCGTTTCGCCGAATCGGCCGCGATGGCCGTGATTGTCCTGATCTTGACCATGGTGCTGACTGGCCTGTTCCTGCGCGGCAGCCGCAAGCTGGAGGAACTGTTTTGAGCGCGATCGTCACTCCGGCGCCGAAGCGTCTGCGCCGCTCGCTCGGACACAATCTTCGCATTGCGGGCGGCGTAATCGTCAGCATCGTCTTCCTGTTTCCGATCTACTGGATGGTCTTGACCTCCTTCAAGGACCAGGTCGACATCTTCACCAGCCCGCCGACATTCTTCTTCAAGCCGACGCTCGACGCCTATATCGAGTACATGACGCGCGCCGACATCGTGCCGCGCCTGATCAACACGATCATCGTGGCGACGGGCTCCGGTCTGTTGTCCATCGTCGTGGGAACGATGGCCGGCTACGCGCTTGCCCGCATCAGGCTGCGCGGCGCAGCCACCATCGGCGTCCTCATTCTCCTGTCGCGCGGCGTTCCGCCGATCGCGCTTGCCGTGCCGATGTTCCTCGTCGCCCGCAATCTCGGTCTCACCGACAAGCACATCACCCTCATCCTCGCCTACAGCACGTTTCTGGTTCCCTATGTGATGTGGCTGATGCGCAGTTTCTTCCTCTCGTTGCCGCGCGAATTGGAGGAATCCGCGATGATCGACGGCTGTTCGCGCTACGGAGCCTTCTTCAAGATCATCGTGCCGATATCCATTCCCGGCCTGTTGTCGACACTGATATTCTCGATGATCCTCGCATGGGAGGAGTTGCTCTTCGCACTGGTTCTCACCAACCGTCACGCCTCCACCATTCCGGTGGCCATTGCGGGGATCGCTGGCGATACTGTCAACGGCGCCAATTGGGCGGCGCTCACGGCGGTCGGCACGATCACCGTGGTTCCGGTCGTCATCTTTGCGCTTTTGGTCCAGAAGTGGCTGATTAAGGGTCTGGCCGATGGAGCGACCAAGGGATAGTCGCCGCAATCGGCCTTTCTTACCGGAACTGGATCGAACCATGGAAAACCCGAAAACCTACATGACCAAGGCGGAGATGGCCCGGCGCCACATCCAGTCCATGATCCTGAGCGGAGCCGTCGGCCCCGGCGACAGGATCACCACGCGCGAGGTTTCGACGGCACTGGGAATAAGCGAAACCCCGATCCGCGAAGCCATCCGCGGGCTCGCTTCAGAGGGGTGGCTCGATATCCAGAGCCACATTGGCGCCGTCGTCCAGGGGTTGAGGGCCGATCAGATCCGGGAAATCAGCGCTTTGCGCGGACGGGTCTGCGGCCTCGCGATCGAACTCGGAGCACCGAATTTCGACGCCGAGCGCCTCGCGACGATCGACGAGAACATCGAGGCCTATGCGGAGGCTCTCGACCGGAAGGACTACGACCTCGTCGCACAGAAGAACTATGAGTTTCACGAGCTTCTTTGCGACAACCCGCAATCGCCATGGTGCCACAAGCTGATCGAGAACATGCACGGCCAGATGTCGGCGCAACGGCACGGCATTCCGCCCCAGCATCACCGGCTCTGCGACGCGCTGACGGAGCACAAGAGCATTCGCGACATGCTGCGCGCCGGCGACTTCAAGGGCGCCGCCGAATTGGTCAAACAGCACGAAAAGAACACCGGCGATTTCCTGATCCGCATGATCAGCGAGATACCGGCAATCGACAAACGCAGGCAGGCCTGAACCTGCCGGCCGCCGCCTTGTATCGGCGGCCTTCGAAGGAGGAGATCCCAATGGGTACCGTAAACATACGCGACGCACGCAAATCCTATGGTTCGGTGGAGGTGCTTCACGGCGTTTCCATCGATATCGAGGACGGGGAGTTCGTCGCGTTGGTCGGCCCGTCCGGATGCGGCAAGTCGACCCTTCTTCGCATGATCGCTGGCCTGGAAGACATCACCGGCGGTGAGATCCATATCGGAGACCGCGTGGTCAACGATGTCGCGCCGAAGGATCGCGACATCGCCATGGTGTTTCAGAACTACGCGCTTTATCCGCACAAGAATGTCCGCGAGAACATGGGCTTTGCGCTGCGGCAGCGCAGGGTGCCGCGCGCCGATATCGAACAACGCGTGACCGAAGCGGCGCGCATTCTCGGACTGGAACACCTGCTCGACCGCAAGCCGCGGCAACTATCCGGCGGTCAGCGCCAGCGCGTCGCCATGGGCCGGGCGATCGTTCGCGACCCGAACGTCTTTCTGTTCGACGAGCCCTTGTCCAATCTCGACGCGAAGTTGCGCGTCCAGATGCGATCCGAAATCAAGGAACTTCACCAGCGCCTGAAGACGACGACGATTTACGTGACCCACGATCAGATCGAGGCGATGACTCTCGCCGATCGGGTCGTTGTCCTGAACGGCGGGGTAATCGAGCAGGAGGGTCCGCCGCTCGAACTGTATGACAATCCCGCGAGCCTCTTTGTCGCCGCTTTCATCGGCTCACCGCCCATGAATTTCCTGGAAGGAGAACTCGTCGACAACACCTGTCTCGTCCTCTCGGATGGAACGCGGCTCGAGCTTCCTGCAGGCGATCCCAAGGGCAGGTCACGCATCACCGTCGGCGTGCGCCCCGAGCACTTCGAACTGACCGATAACGGCTGGCCCGCAACCGTGTCTGTCGTCGAGCCGACCGGGTCTGAAACACAGATAACCGCTCGTCTTGCCGGGAATGTCGTGCGCGTTCTGGTCCGTGGACGAACGGGGGTCAGGCCCGGAGAGACAATCCATCTGAGTGCCGCGCCGGACCTCATTCATATCTTCGACGCGGCACCTGTGCCGGAGGTGGCCGAAATGGAAGACGTCGCCTGAATTCGGGCAACTGAGCCGAGCGAACATCAAGGAGATCAGTAACGTGCGCGATCTGCGTGAATTCTATATCGGCGGCCGCTGGGTTGCCGCGAGTTCGAATGCCGAACATGTCATGGTCGATCCCTCGACCGAACAGACAACGGGATCGATTTCCCTTGCGAATGCGTCGGATGTCGATGCCGCTGTGGCTGCAGCGAACGCGGCCTTTCCTGCCTGGTCAGCGACTGCACCCGCAGAGCGCATCGCCGTCGTTGAGCGCATTCAAGAGGTCTACGCACGACGAAGCGAGGAGATGGCGCTGGCGATCAGCGAGGAAATGGGTGCGCCGATCGATCTGGCGCGGACGCGCCAGGCGCCTGCGGCCTTGCGGCACATGAAGAACTTCCTCGCCGCGATGACGGATTTCGAGTTCGTCCGCCCGCTTGCTCCGCATGCGCCCGACGACAGGATCCTGATGGAGCCGATTGGCGCGGTCGGCATGATCACGCCATGGAACTGGCCGATGAGCCAGGTCGCGCTCAAGGTCATTCCGGCCCTGCTTGCCGGCTGCACAATGGTGCTCAAGCCGTCGGAATTCGCTCCGCTGTCTTCGGCGCTGCTCGCGGAGATCATCGACGAGGCAGGAGTGCCCGCGGGCGTTTTCAATCTCGTTCAGGGCGACGGCGCGACAGCGGGCGCCCGGCTGGTCGAGCACCCTCACGTCACAATGATTTCCTTTACCGGTTCCACAGGTGCCGGCGCCAGCGTCCTGAAGGGAGCCGCCGACTCGTTCAAGCGCGTCGCGCTGGAACTCGGCGGCAAGGGCGCCAACCTGATCTTCGCCGACGCGGACGACGAAGCGGTGGAGCGCGGTGTTCGGGCCTGCATGATGAACAGCGGCCAGAGCTGCAATGCGCCGACGCGGATGCTGGTGGAGCGCCCGTTCTATGAAGAGGCGGTCGAGAAGGCTCGCCAGGTCGCCGAAACCGTGACCGTCGGTCCGTCGCGGGAGGAGGGCGCGCATATCGGGCCGGTCGTCAATGGCCGGCAGTATGAACGCGTCCAGGCACTCATCGAAAAGGGCATGGACGAAGGCGCCAGGCTGGTGGCTGGCGGCCCCGGCCGGCCCGCGGGATTCAACCGCGGTTTTTTCGTCCAACCGACGGTTTTCGCCGACGTCTCCAACGACATGACGATCGCCCGCGAGGAGATTTTCGGCCCCGTGCTTTCCATCATCCCCTTCGAGGACGAGGAACACGCGCTGCAAATCGCCAACGACACGCCATACGGCCTGACGAATTACGTGCAGAGCGCGGATGGCGAACGGAGGAACAGGATGGCGAAGGGCTTGCGATCCGGCATGGTGGAGATGAACGGCCAGCCGCGCGGCGCCGGCTCTCCCTTCGGAGGCGTTCGCCATTCGGGCGGAGGCCGCGAAGGCGGCACATGGGGGATCGAGGAATACCTGGTCGTCAAGTCGGTTTCGGGCTGGGGTTGAGTGATGCTCATACAAAGCGTGATTTCGGAAGCGACGAGAAAAAAGTGATTTGCTTCGCTCTCATGCGTAAGCTCGCTGCTTTGCAGGCTCTGGTCTCACGCAGGTTTTCCTCGATCGTCGGCATCACTCCAACGGCGAGGCAGATGTATCTGCGCTTTGCTTTCGTTGAGACCGGTATTGTCAGTCCCGGTGGGAAGCGAGAGCGTTACGCAGGTTTTCACTGAGTATCGTCACTTCGCCGGAGAAATCGGCGAGCGCGTAGTCGATCAAGGCGAGGTCAATCTCAGCGCTATGCTGGCTGGTATACCCCTCGGAATCGTCCGGTGCGCCCGGGTACTTGCCCTGTGGGTGGCGGTAGAGATCAATGCCGGCGATGACGATTCGTGTCGGTCGGAGGGCTACGGAAAGCGCGATCATGAGAGCGCCGTTGGTAGGGATCTGCGGTCCTGAAAGGTCTGCCAGGATCGGGCTGAAGCGGCTGAGGAATACATAGCCGGAATTCGGCAAATGGCCTCGCTCCGCGTGATCTCGAAGAATTGGTTGGCCGATCTCGAGTGTCGGAAAGACGACGACAGGCTGTTTCGCGAGGGCAACAAGATCCGGATCACCGGTCAGCACCAGATCGGGTTTGTTCAGCCAGTCGCGTTCCGACCAAATCCAGTTCACGCGGAACAGGATCGGGTCTTCGAAATTGACAAGGCGCGGATCTTCCGATGATGGGCCGTTGCCGAGGCAAAGAATGGTGTCACGTCGAGGCAGTCTCTGTGCCAGGCCGTCGAGCGTCTCGATCCTCATGCCTTCAAAGGGCATGGCAGACCCGTCCAGGCGTTGGCGCATGTTGCTTTTCCTGTTCCATATCGCCCGTTCGTCGCGCGCGAAAACAAAATCGTCTGGGCGCCATGCATACGCAGCCCCGGCTCATAAAGTAGCCCGTGAAAAGCCTAGCTACAATCTTTGAATGATTGCTGACAATCATTGTTAACATTAGGTATGTGTGATTAGATACGGCTCACGCCCTCTACGCACGCGGCGGGCAGACGCCGACGTTTCCTCACCCTTTTTCATTCAGCTGGAGACCGCCTTGAAAAGACTCCTACACATGCAGCAGGACGACCAGGTCGCCATCGCGATAGACGGTCTCGATATTGGAGACCCGCTGGACGGATTCGGACTCGTCGCCATCGAAGCGGCGCCGGCAGGGCACAAGATCGCCATCGCTCCGATCAAGGCGGGTGAGGAGGTTCGCCGGATGGGGTTGGTCATCGGGCGCGCGCGTAAGGACATACTGCCGGGCGGCTGGGTGCACGAACACAATCTTGGTTACGAACCGTCCCACGCCGCGCTGGAAATTGGCGCACGCCTGCGCAACACCCGGTATGTCGATGCCGACCGCGTGCCCGTCTTCCAGGGATATCGCCGCTCCAACGGGAAGGTCGGGACCCGCAATTACATCGGGGTCATCGCCTCGGTGAACTGCTCCAGCCTGGTCTCGAAGAAGATAGCGGAGCACTTCAGCATGCCAGGAGCGCTGGACCCATATCCCGGCGTCGATGGCGTCGTGCCGCTCACCCACAAATCCGGCTGCAGTGTCTCCGATGGCTCGACCAGCATGGACATGCTGCGTCGTACGATTGGTGGCTATATGCGCCACCCGAACTTCGCCGGTATCCTGCTGGTGGGGCTTGGATGCGAAGACAATCAGATCAGCGCCTTGCTCAAGGATCAGCACTTCGTGCCGGGGCCCATGCTGCGCACGATTTCCATACAGGATGCCGGCGGAACCCGTGCGGCGATCTCGGCGGGTGTCGCCGATGTCGAGGAAATGCTGGTCGAGGCGGCGAAGGCCGAACGCGAACCGATCCCGGCATCCGAGCTGGTCGTCGGCCTGCAGTGTGGCGGGTCGGACGGCATGTCGGGCCTGACGGCCAATCCGGCCCTTGGCGCGGCCGTCGATCGCCTTGTCGCATGCGGGGGCACCGCGATCCTTGCCGAGACGCCCGAGATACACGGCGCTGAAAATCTGTTGCTCGAACGCGCCGTCAGCCATGAGGTTGGGGAGCGGCTGATCGCGTTGATCGATTGGTGGCAGGACTATACCAGGCGCGAGCCGCAGGGCTTCGACGGCAACGCATCGCCCGGCAACAGGGAAGGCGGATTGACGACGATCCTGGAAAAGTCGCTGGGAGCGGTGGCCAAGGGTGGAACAACCAATCTTGTGGATGTGATCCACTATGCGGAGCCGGCAGAAAAGAAGGGGCTCATCTTCATGGACTCGCCCGGTTTCGATCCCATTTCCGCGACCGGGCAGGTGGCGTCCGGCGCGAACCTCATCATGTTCACGACAGGCAGGGGATCATGCTTCGGCTGCCGTCCGACGCCGTCCGTCAAGCTCGCATCCAATACGCCGATGTTCGATCGGATGCGGGAGGACATGGATTTCAATTGCGGCACGCTTCTCGATGGCGAGGAAAGCCTCGAGGAGATGGGAGAGCGGATTTTCCAGCTGATGCTCGAAACCGCCTCCGGCAAAGCCACGCGCAGCGAAGACCTCGGCTATGGCGACGACGAGTTCGCTCCCTGGCATATCAATGCATGGCTATAGGGCGGACCGCGAGGAATGCCTGTTTCGATTGCCGTCAAATCGATCGACAAAATACTGAATACGGAGACTGAAACATGCCGATGATACGTGTGGAACTTCTGTCCGGGCGCACCGTCGAGCAAAAGCGCGACTTCGCTCAAGCGGTCACAAGGGCGGCTTCCGAGATTCTGGGTTGCGGCGCCGCCGCGGTTGCCGTGGTCTTCGACGACATTACGCCCGAAAACTGGGCGAATGGCGGCCGGCTGGAATCGGACAAAGTGTCCGACGAGACCTGATGCCGCCGCGCGTATTAGGGAATGCCGGCGGGGCGAGTTGCCCGCGCCGGTGGGTTTACCCGTCGGAACCGCTTCGGAGTTACCGGTAGTTCGCCAGGTCCGCTACGGTCTTTTCGATGACGGCCGTGACGCGGGCGAGTTCCTCGCCCTCGATTTCCAGGCGCGGCGGGCGTACGCCGGCCGGCGCGCCGTAAACGATGTTCTCGGCCAGCTTGATGTATTGCACCAGCTTGACGTCGGTATCGAGGTGGAAGGCGGGAGTTATCAGCCTGTAGAGGGCGCGCACGGCGTCGAACTTTCCGTCGCGGCCGCCGTTGAAGATTTCGACGCACTCCTTGGGCCAGGCATTCGTCATGCCCGATACCCAGCCGGTCACGCCAAGCGCCAGGCTTTCGAGAATGAGATCGTCGACCCCGCAAAAGACCGAAAAACGGTCCCCGAAGGCATTATAGAGGTCCGTTACGCGACGGATGTCGCCGGTTTCTTCCTTGATGCAGGTAATCGTATCGACTGCGCGCAGGCCTTCCAGCGTCGGAACGTCCACATCGACCTTGTAGGCGATCGGGTTGTTGTAAATCATGATCGGAAGGCTGCTTGCCGCAGCGATGGCCTCGTACCACGCGATGGTTTCGCGCCTGTCTGTCTTGTAAGCCAGGCTCGGGAAGACCATCAGCCCCTTGAGGCCGCGCCGCTCCGCGTTCTTCGCCATGAAGGTCGCATCCGCGGTGGAAATCGCGGCCAGTCCGGAGAGCAGCGGCACGCGCCCGGCGACGACGGAGACCGACAGGTCGAGCACTTCATCGCGCTCCTTCTGGCTCAGCGAGGCGTTCTCGCCGAGCATCGGCAACACGATCATGCCGGAGACGCCGTTCTCGATCAGCCGTTCTATGCTGTGCGCCATTGCGTCGGGATCGAAACTGCCATCGGCTTTCAGTTTCGTGGTCACTGCGGGGAATACGCCGGTCCAGGCCATGGTTGTTTCCTTGTTGTGGGAGTGCTCTCGGCCTGCGGCCGCGCTGCTAATTGCGGTAATCGGGCTCCAGGCGATCGAGCTGGCGCTGGATGCTGGCGAGGTGAAGACCGGCGCCCGCCGCCGCTTCGCTCATGATCTGCTCGCCTGTCTTGCGGACCAGATCGTGGTCGATCGGAATCAGCTTCTTGCCGGTGGACATGGCCAGAACCTGCACTTCGCAGGCGCGCTCGAGATAGTAGAGATCGTCCCAGGCTTCCGCGATGCTGTTCGCCAGAACCATGACGCCGTGGTGGCGCATGAAGACGATATCGGCGTCGCCAACGGCGTTGGCGATCCGCGCGCCCTCGGTATTGTCGAGTGCAAGGCCGTTGTAATCGTCGTCCACGACAACGCGGTTGTAGAAGCGCGCGGCGGTCTGGCCGGCATAGTTCAGCGGTTCCGCGTCGATCATGGCAAGCGCGGTCGCATATGGCATATGCGTATGGAACGCGACGCGCGCGCTCGGCTTGAGTTTGTGAAGTTGTGCGTGGATGTGGAAAGCCGTCGGTTCCGGAACGCCGTCGCCGTACACCACATTGCCCTCGAAATCGCAGATCAGAAGGTTCGACGCGGTGACTTCCGAAAAGGCGTAGCCGTACGGGTTGACCAGAAAAAGCTCGTTATATCCGGGCACCACTGCCGAAAAATGGTTGCAGATGCCTTCATGCATTCCAAGGCGCGCCGCCATCCTGAAGCAGGCGGCCAGTTCACGGCGTGCGTTTTGGATCTCGGCCGTGTCGAGTTTCGGCGCATTGTCCGGCATTGCGTTATCCTTGCGTTCTGCGTGGGTCTTGAACGTGCCCGCTCAGGCGATCCTGATCGGCGTCACGTTGCTTGTTGAAGCCTGATCGTCTGACGTTCGCACCAGCCCGGCGGCGGATTGCTGCCAGGCCCGGTAGGCGCTCAGCATTTGCGACCGCTGTACGGCGGGGGGCTGCGACATTGGCGGCATGACCCGCAGCCAGTTCGGGTCGTTCATCGTGTCGGCGATGATCGCTTTGGCTGAGGGTATGAAAGCGAAGCGCGACAGGATCGCATCGGCGTTTCGCAGCGATTCGATCATCGGCCGCCCTTCATAGCTGTTTCGGGTATCGACGAGGGCGCGCATGAAGCCGGGCATGATATTGGCGAGGCCGCATATGGTGCCTGCGATGCCTATCGGATTCAGTTCCGGCAGGTCGACTTCGTTGCCTGTATAGATCTCCATCTCGGCGAAGGAGAGGATGTACTGCCGGGTCAGGTCAGCGTCGCCGCCGCTATCCTTCAGGCCGGCCACGATACCGGGGTATTTTTCGGTCAGGCGGCGCACGACCCGCAGCGAAATGGTGACGCCGGAAATATCCGGGAAGTTATAAAGCAGAAGGCGCATATCGTCGCGTCCGGTCCGCTCTATGAACTGGCGATAGAACTCGAATACACCGTCGTCGGAAATCCCGCCGCGAAACATGCAAGGCGTCATGAGCAGGCAGCCATGTACGCCGTGCCCGGTTGCGTGGCGGGCGAGCGTCAACGCATCCTCGAAGGCAAGCGCGCTGACCGAGACGGTGATGCGTTCGGGCGCTATGCCGGCCGAGACCAAGGCATCCAGCGTCGCCATCCGGTCACGAACCGAAAACTCCGGACCTTCTCCCGTCGTTCCGAATACGGTGATGCCGTCAACGCCCTCGCCCAGCAGGTGGCGCGCGAAGGCGATCAGGCGTTCCGAATCCGGACGCAGGGCCGGTGTGACCGGCGTCGCGATCGCAGTCGAGAGGTATCTGGATGACGGCAGAAATGACATCGCGCGGGTGTGTGCTCCAACAATGTTTGTGGTGCGGGCAAGTGACAGGATTAATCGATAATTGTCAACATTCTTCTTGACGGCAATCTGCGGTCGGGCGATTGTGTTGGCGAAGACAGGCGCGGACGGCCAGCGGCTATCGCCGGAGGGGACATGTCGCGCCATATCGGCGCCGGAGCTTTCCTGGAATGCCGCACTTCATCCGACGGTGGTATCTCGCCGGATCGGGCCGACCGGAATACAGGAGTTTACGTTTTGCAGGCTATGAAGGAACTGGTCAAAGGTTCTGACCGCTATCGTCATTTCATCGATGGCGAGTGGGTCGATTCCACCGTCAAGGAATGGATCGAGGTAGAGAACCCGGCCACCGAGGAGATCATCGCTTCCGTACCGCGGGGCAGCGCGGCCGATGCCGATCGCGCGCTGACGGCGGCCTGGAACGCACAGCCGGACTGGGAAGCCTTGCCGCCGATCGAGCGCGCGGAGCTGCTCAAGCGCCTTGCCCGCCTCATTCTCCAGAACCGCGAGAGACTGGCGCAGATCGTGATCGCGGAGCAGGGAAAGCCGCTCGCGGAAGCACGCGGCGAGATCGAGGGTGCGGCTCTCTATTTGACATATGCCGCCGAGGAAGCGCGCCGCGTTACCGGCGACATCATCCCGTCGGACAATCCCAACGAGCAGATCTGGATCCAGAAGGTCGCCCACGGTGTGGTGGTCGCGCTGACCGCATGGAACTATCCGGCGGCGCTGATGTGCCGCAAGATCGGCCCGGCGCTTCTGGCCGGCAACACGGTGGTAGTCAAGTCGCATGAGGGCACGCCGATTTCGAGCTTCGAGATCGCGCAACTGGCGCTGGAGGCCGGCTTTCCCGCGGGCGTGATCAATGTTGTGTCCGGCTTCGGCGAAGAGATCGGCCAGTCGCTCGTGGCGCATCCCTATACGCGTCTCGTAACGCTGACGGGAAGCGTACGCGCGGGCAAGGCGATCTTCCGCGCCGCCGCTGACGATCTCAAGATCCTGCGGCTCGAGCTCGGCGGAAAGGCCCCATTCGTCGTCGCGGAGGATGCGGATATCGCGTCGGCGGTGAACGCCGCGGTGCTCTCGCGTTTCGAGAATTGCGGCCAGATCTGCATCTGCAACGAGCGCATGTATGTCCACGATAAGATAGCCGACGAGTTCACCGAGCGATTCATCGAGGCGGTGGAGGCGCTCAAGGTCGGCGATCCGCGCCAACTGGTCGATGTCGGCCCGAAGTTCAGCCGCGGCGAACTGGAAAAGGTCGAGGCGATGGTGGCCGCCGCCACCGATGCGGGCGCGGAACTCCTGACCGGCGGCAAGCGGATGGACGGAAGCGAGTTCTCGAAGGGCCACTGGTTCCAGCCCACCGTCATGAGTGTCGACAACAACGCCATGGAAATCATGCAGAACGAAGTGTTCGGACCGGTAGTGCCGATCATGCGGGTCGCCGATTTCGACGAAGCGATGCGTTTGGCCAATGAAAGCCGTTACGGCCTTTCGGCCTATGTCTTCACGAGGGACATGCGCCGCATCATGCGGCTCACGCGCGAGCTGAAATTCGGGGAGATCTACGTCAACAAGCCCGGGGGCGATGTCGTGCAGGCGCACCATGCCGGCATGCGGGACAGCGGCCTGGGTGGCGAAGACGGCAAATACGGTCTCGAAGGGTATTTCCAGAAGAAGACGATGTATCTCAACTTCAACTAGAACGAAAAAACCGGCCGGGAGCTTCCGGCCGGTTGTTCTTGCAGCGGGCTTCCGGTTTCAGCCCGGCTGCGACGCGTAAGAGGTATAAGCCGAATAGGCGAGCCAGCCGCAATCGACTGGCAGTACGACGCCTGTGATGGCCGATGCGGCGTCCGAGCACAGAAAGAACACGGCCTCGGCGACATCCGAGGGTTCGACGAGCCGCTTGATGGCCGACTTGTCGAGGATGGCCTGCGGGTCGCGCACGCCTTCGTCGATGCGTGCCTTCATCGCCGGTGTCAGCGTATAGCCTGGCGCGACCGCGTTGACGCGGACGCCGGATGGCCCGAAGTCCGCGGCCATCGTCTCTGTCATGGATTTCAGGGCGACCTTTGCCGGCGCATAGGCGGGCTGCGGCGACGGTCGATAGGTCGTCAGCGAGCACATGTTGATGATGCTGCCGGAACCGGCCGCGGTCATCCGTCGGCCGAAAGCCTGGTTGATCAGAAGCGTGCCGCGGACATTGATCCGCCAGACGGCGTCGAATTCGTCCACCGGCATATCGTTGAAACGGATGCCGTTCTGGAGAATGCCGCCTGAATTGACCACCGCATCCACGGATCCGCATTCGTCATCCGTGCGTTCGGCGAATGCCGCCACGCTCGTTTCGTCGGCCAGGTCGAGCGGAATGACGTGGACAGCAGCCGCGCCGGCTTCACGGGCGGCCTCCGCAACAATCCCGGCGCGCTCGACGTTGATGTCTCCGATCACCACGGTCCATCCGGCGGCGGCGAACCGCATGACGGTCGCTTCGCCGATCCCGCTCGCACCACCGGTGACGACGGCGGTCTTGTTTCCGCTCATTGAACGCTCTCCTTTTTCATGTCGCGTGCTTCGCGCATTTTCGCCCGGTTCTCGTGCGTTTCAGGCTCGTCTATCGAACCGTCGGCGGCAAAACAGACGCCATGAAAGCGCGCGGCGTAGTCGCGGGTGATCTTTTCTTCCCTTATGTCGAAGGCGATCGCATCCGGCGAGCGGTCAAGCGGGTCGCCATTGCCGCCGCCGCCGGCCTGTTCATGCCGGATGACGGTATCCTTGTCGACGATGCGCGTCAGCTTGCCCGGCAAGTCGCCGTTCTCGCGGTCCGGATTCAATATGTTGCGCGACAGGCTGCCGGGCAGCCCGCCGGCGATACCGTAGGGCGGTGTGGCGATGCGGTCGGCGCGAACCTGCAGCATCGTGTCATCGACGAGGATGCGATAGGTCCGGGTCAGGCCGAGCCCGCCGCGGAAGCGCCCCGCGCCACATGAATCCGGACGTAGGGAATACTCCTCCATGCGCAGCGGATAACGCTTCTCAAGGGTCTCGATGGGCAGGTTGGACATGTTCTGCGCCGGATTGGTGATCGCTTCCACGCCGTCCTTGTCGGCCCGGCCGCCCCATGCGCCGTTGATCATGTCCACGAGAACGAAAGGCTCGCCTGTCTCCTTGTCGTAGCCGCCCATGGAAAGAACCGTGTTGCCGCCTTCCCCCGCAGCCATCAGGCGGGCAGGGGAAATCTCCGACAATGCGCCGAGAACCGTGTCCACGACCCTGTATCCGGTCAATGCGCGGGCGGCGACCGGCGCAGGCATGTCGGGCTTGAGGATGGAGTGATCCGGCGCCTTGACGGTGATGGCGCGATAGACGCCGGCATTGTTCGGAACATCGCGCTCCAATGCGCAGCGCACCGCGAGATAGGATGCCGACTTCGTGAAGGAGAAGGTGGCGTTGATCGCGCCGCGGACCTGGGACGACGAGCCCGCGAAGTCGATCTCGAGAGAATCGCCTGCCACAGTGATTGCGCATCGAATGGGAATAGGCTCGGTGGTGAATCCGTCGCCGTCTATGGCGTCCTCGAAGGTGTAGGTCCCGTCCGGCCAGGCCGCGATGGATTTGCGCGTCAACACCTCGCCATAGTCGAGAAGCGCCTCGAAATACGACCTGAGCCCGGATTCGCCGTAGCGCTCGATGAGGCGAATGAGTTCGCGTTCGCCGGTGCGGCATGTGGCGTATTGGGCATCGAGGTCGCCGAGTACCAGGGCCGGCAGGCGAACGTTGGTACGCAGCAGTTCGAGCAATGTCTCGTTGGGCTTTCCCGCATCGTAGAGGCGCATCGGCGGTATGCGGACGCCTTCCTGATAGATCTCGGTAGAGTCGGCGGCATTGGACCCGGGTACGCGGCCGCCCACGTCGCAGTGATGGGCGACGACGACGGAAAAGCCCTGCAGCCGGCCTTCGAAGAAGATCGGCTTGACCATGAAGATGTCTGGCAGGTGCATGCCGCCCGCGTAAGGATCGTTGAGAACGTAGACATCGCCCTCTTTTGCTGTCTCGCCGAACTTCCCGACGATGACCTCCATCGCGTCCGGCACCGCGCCGAGATGCAGGGCAACGGTCTTGGCCTGGCTGAGGATCTGGCCCTTGCTGTCGCAAAGCGTCGCCGAATAGTCGAGCACGTCGCGCACGATAGGCGAGCGCGCGGTGCGCATGACCGTGCCGGCCATCTCGTCCACGATCGCATCGAGCGCCGATTTGATGACGGCGAATGTGACCGGATCGGGAGTGAAGCCGTCGGCCTGGGGCGTTTGGGAAGTGTCAGTCACGGAAGGTCACCACGAGATTGCCGTAGGGGTCGGGTTCCGCCATGGCATCGGGCGGAATCGTAAAGGTCGTATCCGCGCTTTCGAAGATCGCCGGCCCCTCGACGGGAGCCGTCACCGCGTGGCGGTCGTAGACGGGCGTGAGGACCGGCGCGGCGTCAGCCTCGAAGTGGACTGCGCGCCGCGACACAGGCTCAGGCGCGGTTCCGCCAGGGTTTTCCGACGTGCGCTCGCCGGTGCCGGGCAGTGGCCAGAAAGCGCGCATGCGCAGGTTGACGCTTTCGACGCCGTCCAACGACACGTAGCCGAAGGTGTCTTCGTACATGGCAAGGAAGCGGGCCGTCAGATCCTCGACCGACAGGTCGTCGGCGAAAGGATCGACCGGAACCTGAAGTTCGGAATCCTGCCCGGCGAAACGCATGTCGAGTTCGAAGTCGAAATGGATCGCGGCGGCGTCGAACCCTTCCTGCCGCAATTCCTCGTCGGCCTGCGCTGAGAGCGACCGTGCCGTTTCGCGAAGCCCGGCCAAGTCTATCGCGCCGGGTTCGCATGCGAAGGAGCGAATGAAGAAATATTCGACAGCCGCCTCGAGCATGCCGGACGCCGTGAACACGCCGGGTTCCGGCGGGAGCACGACCTTTCGTATGCCGACGCTTCTGGCCAGATCGCAGGAATGGTTGGGGCCGGCGCCGCCAAAGGCGAAAAGAACGAAGTCGCGCGGATCCTGCCCACGCTCCACGGTCACGGCCCTGATCGCGCGCGACATGTTCGAATTGGCGATTGCCCGCATGCCAAGCGCCGCCTGGATCACGGTCAGACCGGCGGGTTTCGCGACATGTTCCTCGATCGCGGCGGCTGCGAGTTCGGGTGACAGCGCCATGCTTCCGCCGGCCAGCCTGTCAGGCAGGTAGCCCAGCACGAGGTTGGCGTCGGTGAGTGTGGGGCGGCCGCCGCCCGCGCCGTAGCAGGCCGGTCCGGGGCTGGCGCCGGCCGACACCGGCCCGACGTGAATCAGGCCGCCATCATCCACATGCGCGATGGATCCCGCGCCGTTGCCGATTTCGGCGACATCGACCGTGGGAACGCGCATGAGATAGCCGCCCGCCTTGATGAATCGGCTTGGCGTGGAGATACCGTCTCGAAACTCGTACTCGGTCGTGCGGGTCAGTTCGCCGTCCTTGATGAGCGATGCCGAGGCGGTGGTGCCGCCCATGTCGAAGGCGACGAGATTCGCGATGTCCGAGAGCCGTCCGACATGGCCGGCGCCGGCCACACCCGCGGCCCGACCGGACGAGATGAACATGACGGGCTTTTTCTGGGCGACATGCACGGGAGCCAACCCGCCGTTCGAATTGCTGATGAACAGGGGGGCGGTCACGCCGCCTTTCCGTAGGCCTTCCTGAAGCGCGATCAGATAGTCTCGCATGACCGGCAGCACATAGGCATTCACGGCGGTCGTGGAGGTGCGTTCATACTCGCGCTGTTCGGGAAGGATGGAGACCGAGGTGGTCACCGGCAGATCCGGCACCGCCGCGCGGATGATTGCCTCGGCCCGCAACTCATGCTCCGGATTGCAGTATGAGTTGAGAAAGCACAGCGCCAGCGTATCAAGCCGCGCCTGCGCGAACTCGTGGCACAGCGCCTCCAGTTCCTGTTCGGCGAGGGCTGTCACGACCTGCCCGTCCGCCGCGATCCTTTCGGTCACCTCGAAGCGCAAATGGCGCGGCACCAGGGGCACGGGCTTGTCCCAGGTCAGGTCGAACATGTCCGGCGTGCGCAGTCGGCCGATCTCCAGCACATCGCGGAATCCCCGCGTCGTCAGCAGGCCGATGCGACCCCCACGCTTTTGGAGAATGGCGTTGGAGCCGACCGTGGTGCCATGCAGAACCGCCGTAATGTCGCCCGGCTTCAATTCGGCGGCGTCCAGAAGTGCGGAGACGCCCGACAGGACCGCCGCCTCCGGGTGATCCGGTGTCGAGGCGACCTTCTTGGCAAGACGTCGCCCGTCATCGGCGACAAGGACAAGGTCGGTGAACGTGCCGCCGATATCGACACCTATTCGCGCAGTGGCTGCCATGTCTCTCACTTCATTGAAACGTGATAGTTTATTGTCAGCAATCTTCTATCTTGTCAATCGACGTGCGATTTCAGCCGACCTATGTCAATCTATAATCAATTGTTGACAATTGACTGAATGTGTCTTCTCATTGTCACGTCGGCTCCGATCAGCGGATGCCGGACGGTGCAATAAAGGGGATGCAGCCATGCCGAACCGCGGTCGACCGGAGAAGCCGGTAGGACAGTTCGGAAATGCATGCCGATTGCGCGGACCGGGGCTGAGGTCTCTCTTTGGTATCGCGAGCATGTGTCGTATGAACGATGCGCTTGCTTGCAATCACCAGAAAGGAGAGGCGCAAGAATGGTAGCTCTCGAAAGTCTAAAAACCCAGGACAGGCTTCTGGACCGCCAGGCGGCCAGCAGTATCCGCCGACAGATCGTTAGCGGCACGATGCCCCCTGGTCATCGTCTTCTGGAGACGGAATTGGCGCGGAACCTCGAAGTCAGCCGTGGCACGATCCGTTCCGCGCTGATGCAGCTGACCTCGGAGGGCCTTGTCTGCCAGGTAGCCTTCACGAAATGGGAAGTTGCGCCCGCATCGGTCCATGAAGCGTGGGAGCTCTACACGCTGCGCGCCGTACTGGAAGGTCTTGGCGCGCGTCTTGCTGCTGAACGCGCCACACCGGCGAGTCGTACCCAACTCGCGAAAGCCTTCAGCGAACTCGAGAAGGCCGCAAAAGCGGGAAACCGCGAGGCGATCGTCGATGCGGATTTCAATCTGCACCGGACCGTCATCGGTATGTCCGGCCATGGAAGGCTGATCCAGCAGCATGAGCGACTGATCCAGCAGGTCCGTTTCCAGATGACCCATATCGGGCTGACGGCGCGCGACTACCATCATCTTCTGGAGGACCATCGCGCTTTGAAGGATGCCGTCGCGAGCGGCGATGCCGACAAGGCCGAGCAACTCGCGCGAACCCATAACAGCGCCGAAGTGGAGCGCCTGCTTGCCGAGTCGGTCAAGGAGAAATCCGCAGCAGCAGGCCGGGATAGTCCCGGTTAGTTTCAACCAAGGGAGAATACGGTGAAACATAGCAAGCACAGCAAGACCAACATTTCACGCAGAACGCTTCTCGCCGCATCGGGCGCGGCCCTCGCGGCGCCGGCCTTCCTGTCCGGATCGGCCTTCGCTCAGGACAAGAAGGTGATCAGGATCTCGACGCCCAGCCCTGAGGCGGAGTGGCAGGCCAAAGGCCTGATGAAATTCAAGGAAATGGTCGAGGCGAATGCACCGACACTGGGCGTGGAAATCCATCTCAACGCCACTCTTTTCGATCAGGGCACCGAAATTCCCGCCATGCAACGCGGCAATCTCGAAGTCGGCATGATCTCGCCGCAGGATATCGCCGGCTACATCCCCGAATACTCCATCTTCACGGCCGGCTATCTGCTTCGCGATGCCGAGCACATGCACAAGGTCTTCGACGACAGCGATGTCGCCACGGAATATCGCGGCCGCGTGTCCAGTGAAATGGATGTCACGATCCTCAGCTCTCAGTATCTCGGCACGCGCCATGTCATCCTGCGCAAGGAGAAGGACGTGCAGACGCCCGCGGATCTCGCCGGCCTCAAGCTGCGCGTTCCGGGCTCCGACACCTGGCAGTTCCTCGGCAAGGCGCTTGGCGCAAACCCGACGCCGATTGCCTTCGACGAGGTGTATCTTGCCCTCTCCACCGGCACGGTCGACGGCCTGGAAAACCCGATCAGCGACATGATCGCCGCCAAATTCTATGAAGTCAGCGAACAGCTCGTGCTGACCGGCCACATGGTCGCGCCGCTCTTCTTCGCCATGTCCAATTCGTTCTGGAACGAACTGAGCGATGACGAAAAGGCCGTGGTCAGCGATGCGGCCAAGTCCCAGGCGGTCTTCGTCGACGAGGGCACGCTCGCCACGGAAGCGGACGGGACGAGCCTGCTCGAATCGAACGGGCTGAAAGTGACGACGCCGGACCTCGATGCATTCCGGAGCCATGTTCAGGGCGTTTATCTCGAAAGCGATTACGCCAAGGAGTGGCCGGAAGGCCTGCTCGAGCGGATCAACGCTCTCTAAGTCACCGACACTCGGGGAAACTCGGACAAGCCGCGGCCAAGGATGGCTGCGGCTTCACCTTCGCAATGGAGCAGGCTGAGTGGTAAAGACGGTCTGGGCACTGATATCCAAGCTGTGCGAGATATTCTGCGTTCTGGGGTTTGCCGCCCTTTTCATCGTTTTCGTGTTGCAGGTTTTCTTCCGCTACGTGCTGAACGATCCGCTGTCGTGGACACAGGAAGTTGCGGGCATTCTGTATGTCTGGATCGTCTGCGTCGGCGCGGCGTCGATCGTCAAGGAACGCGAGCACGTCTCCTTTGATCTCTTGTACCACGCGGCGCGTCCGGCCGTGCGACGGGTTCTCGCCCTGGTGGGGACAGGATTGATCCTCGTTGTTCTGCTCCTCTCGCTCTACGGAAACTACGACTACATCGTTTTCACCGGACGTCAGTCATCGCCGACGCTGCGATTGCCCATGACGGTCGTGTTCAGCGCGTTTGGTGTTTTCCTGGTGCTGCTGATCCTCAATTCCGCTTTCCGGATGATCCGCCTCGCACGTGACACCTGGGACAAGGAGCCCTGAGATGAGCGTCGCCGCCGCATTCATGCTGCTCCTCTTCGTGGTCGCCGGTGCGATCGGCATGCCGATCGGCTTTGCCATGATCGTCAGCGGATTCGCCTATCTTCTGGTCACAGGCAAGGACATCGGGCTGGTGGCCGCCCAGGGGATAAACGGCCTGTTTTCCTCGTTCATCCTTCTTGCCGTTCCGCTGTTCATATTCGCGGCCGAAGTCATGACCGTATCGAGCATCTCCACGCGATTGCTCAATTTCGTCGTTCTGATCGTCGGCCGGGTGCGCGGCGGGCTGGCCTATGTGAACATCATCGTCAGCATCATCTTTGCCGGCATGAGCGGCAGCGCGCTCGCCGACGCAGCGGGTCCCGGCAAGCTGATGATCGACATGATGACCCGCGACAACCGCTATCCGCGGGCCTTCGCCGGTGCGCTGACGGCGGCGTCGGCCACGATCGGTCCTATCATTCCGCCTTCCATTCCGATGGTGATCTACGGCGCCATTTCGGGGACATCGATCGGAGCGCTCTTTCTGGCCGGTATCGTACCGGGACTGCTTATGGGGTTGGTGCTTGCCGTGCAGTCCTTCTTCGTTGCGCGGCGCAAGAACTTCCCTGTCGAGGAGAGTTTCACGTTTTCCGAGGCGCGGGTGACCTCGATCCGGGCCGTGCCTCCTCTGATGCTGCCGGTTATCCTGTTGGGTGGCATCTATTCGGGCGCAGTGACACCGACCGAGGCGGCCGCGGTGGCGGCGCTTTATGCCATCATTCTCGCGTTCGTGTTCCGGGACATGACGTTTTCCGCCATGTGGCAAACACTGCTGGCTTCGGCGCGAGGCACCGCCATTGTCGCGATCACCGTCGTGGGCGCGCTTTTCTTCAATTATGTCGTCGCCGGTGAGCGCATTCCCGGAATGGTGGCCGAATGGATCGCCTCCATGTCGCTGTCTCCGATGGCGTTCCTGCTGGTGACAGCGCTCCTGTTCCTACTGCTCGGCGCGGTGTTCGATACTCTGCTGATGCTGTTGGTCATGGTGCCGATCCTGTTGCCTTCGGTCCATGCGCTGGGAATCGACCCGGTGCACTTCGGGGTCGTCGTGATCGTCAACATGATGATTGGCCTGATCACGCCGCCCTATGGGGAACTGCTGTTCCTGATCAGCGGCGTGTCCAAGATCCCGCTTGCCGAAATAATCAGGGAAATATGGGGCTTTATCGTCACCCTTCTGGTGGCGCTGTTGCTGATCATCCTTTTCCCGGATCTGGTGCTGTTCATTCCGAGGGCTGCTGGCTACTAGCGTGTAGGCAAACGAATACGCGACCAGAGCGTATTCGCGCCAAACCGATTGTTTCGCATCCTCGAGCGGTGGATGCGAATGATAGTCGCCGTTCACTCGACGCTGCGCGGGCCCCGTAAGGCCTCCTCGCGCCGAAACTGCCTATCCGGAGCGTGCCTGCAACGCGGCGATTTCGCGTACGCGCTCGGCATTGTCGGTCGCGACCGTGCCGTCGGCGTTCCACAGGCTGTTTTCGAATCCCACCCGCGCTTTCCCGCCGGCGGCGAAGGCGGCGGCAAGCGATGCCGTCTCGTTGCGGCCAAAGGCGCAGGCCGCCCAGTCGGCGGAAATATCCGCCATACGAAGCGCGTCGATGAACGGTTGGAGATCGCGCGGATCGCTTTCCTGGTCCTTCGCATAGCGGCCGAGGACGAAGAGCAACTGCAGGTTTTCGGCTGGCACGACGCCTTGCCCGATCAGGCCGGCGAGCCGGTCCAGTTCGTCGGGTCCGTAGACAATGTGCTGGACGGCGATCTGCGCTTCATGCGCCCAGGCGTAGAAACGGGCGGCCTCGCCGGTATCCGCATCGGGGATCATTTCGCGCAGGGCGACGGAGACCATGTCCGGCATCACGGCACGCACGACCGCGCGTTGTTCTTCCGGTGTGTAGCGGCCGACGGCTTCGGTGGTGATCTGTACCGCCATCTCCGGAACCTCTCGCGCCAGTTCCGTCACGAGTTCCCTGTAGAGACCGGCGTCGAGAACATGGTGCTGGCCGGCATTGCGAACATGGGCATGGATGCCGCCTGCTCCTGCCGCGAAACAGGCCTTCGCCGTCTCGATGATCTGGGGAATCTTGACCGGCAGGGCCGGGTGGTCGGCGGTGGTGCGCCGTGCGCCGTTGGGCGCGACCATGATCCTCGGCAGCGGTTGGACGCCCATCGTCAGAACACCGCGCGGATGGCGGTATCGAGCTTGCCCACGACCTCGTCGATTTGCGCATCCTCGATGATGAAGGGCGGCGCGAGAAGAACGTGATCGCCCTTGGCCCCGTCGATCGTGCCGCTCATCGGGTAGCAGATCAGTCCGGCCTCGAAGGCGTGTTTCTTGAGGGCCTTCGCGATGCCGCGTTTCGGATCGAAAGGCGCCTTGGTCTCACGGTCCTCGACGAACTCGAGCCCGAGGAAGAGACCGCGTCCCCTTATGTCGCCGACATTGGGATGTTGCCCGAAGGCGTTGTGCAACTCCGACGTCAGGCGGGTGCCCTGGTCGCGTACTTTCGAAAGGAGATCACGGCCGAGTATCGCCTTGATCACCGCGCGCGACGCCGAGGTCGCGACGGGATGGCCCATATAGGTGTGGCCGTGCTGGAAGAAGCCGGAGCCGGTGGCGATCGCATCATATATTTTTTCCGTGCACAGCATTGCGCCGATGGGCTGGTAGCCTGCGCCGAGTCCCTTGGCGATCGTGACGATATCGGGTGCGATACCCTCCTGTTCGCAGGCAAACAGCGTCCCCGTGCGGCCCATGCCGCACATGACCTCGTCGAGGATCAGGAGGATGCCGTATCGGTCGCAGATTTCGCGGATACGCTTGAAATAGCCCTCGACTGGCGGAACCGCGCCGGCCGTCGCGCCGACAACCGGTTCCGCGATGAAGGCGAGCACGGATTCCGGCCCGAGCCGTTCGATCTCGGCTTCCAGTTCATTGGCGACGCGCTGGCCGTAATCGAACGCGCTCTCGCCGTCCTCGCGGCCGCGATATTCGTAGCAGGGTGAAATATGCGAGGTCTCGACGAGCATCGGCGCGAACTGGCGCCGGCGCCATTCATTGCCCCCGGCAGCGAGCGCGCCGAGCGTGTTGCCGTGATAGGACTGCCTGCGTGCGATAACGCGGTAGCGGTCCTGCCCGATCTCGAGAAAGTACTGCCGCGCCAGCTTGATTGCCGCCTCGACGGCCTCGGAGCCGCCGGAGACGAGGTAGACGCGGTCGATCCCTTCCGGCGCATGCTGGACAAGAAGGTCGGCGAGATCTTCGGCCGGTTCGGAGGTGAAGAAGCCGGTATGGGCGAAGGCGATGCGATCGACCTGCTGCTTGATGGCGGCGGTGACGTCCGGGTCGGAGTGGCCAAGGCAGGAAACCGCCGCGCCGCCGGATCCGTCGAAATAGCGTTTGCCGTTCGTGTCGACGATGTAGCAGCCGTCACCCCGCGCGGCCACGGGTAGCGAACCCGCGGTCGAGCGGCCGAAAATATGCGATGTCATGTAGGCCATCCCCTGAGACCGATCCGGCAGGCAGTTCCGCCGATCAGATGCAAGGCGGCGGATGCGCCGAAATTGGGGCCGAAATGCGTGCGCGAAGACGTCATTGCCGCTTACTCGCGGACGATCATCACCGATGCCGCCGTGTGGCGCGCGACATGATCGGCGTTCGGCCCGATCAGCAGGTCGGCGAGCTCCGGCCGGTGCGACGCCATGACGATCAGATCGCAGCCATTTTTTTCCGCGGCGCGGACGATCTCGCGATAGACCTGACCGGCGGCGACATGCTCGGTTACCTCGACGCCCGCCAGTTCGCGCCCGACCAGATCGGAGAGCTTTTCGGCGGCCTGGCGCGCCATCGTCGTTTCGTAGTCGTCGGGGAAATACTGCGCCACCATCGCATCGCGAATGTCCTGGACGACGGTGATGACGTGCAGTTTGGCGCCGAATGTTTCGGCCATCTTCACTGCGACCGGAATGGACTTTTTCCATGAGCTTTCATGGGAAAGGTCGATCGGCAACATGATTGCTTTGTACATCTCGGTGTTCCTTCTCTAGGCCGTCGCTTCCTGTTCCCGCTTCGGCGGCGCGGGCGCACGCCGTCGTTGCGCCCACACGACAAGCGCCAGAAGCAGCAAGGCCGGAATGTAGATCAGGTACTTCGTCGGCGGGTTCGCCGGCTTGAGCACGCGCATGATTTCCTGATCCCAGTCGAGCCCGACTTTCTGGGCGGCGGAATCGAACGCGACATCGTCGATGATCGTCTTGCCGTCGCGATCGACCAGCGTCAGGCCGGCGGCCTCCAGACGTTCCTCGCCTGTCGCACCGTCCGGAAGCTCGAGGAGCACGACCCATTCGCGTACGTCGCCCACCGCATCCATGCCGGATATGCGCAGACGCAGGCTCTCGCCGGACGGCACCTCTCCGGCCGCAGCCGCGATCTCGGCAGGCGGCACCTCCTCATAGGGCGGGAAGGCCATGTCCATCCAGAAACCGGGCCGGAAGAAGGTGAAGGCGAGCAGCAGCAGCGCGGCGGTCTCCCAGATCCTGTTGCGCGCCAGGAACCAGCCCTGGGTTCCTGCCGCAAACAGCAGCATGGCCACCGTCGCGATGATGAAGACGAATATTCCGTGGATCCAGTCTACGTCGATCAGCAGCAGGTCGGTGTTGAAGATGAAAAGGAAGGGCAATGCCGCCGTTCTCAGCGAATAGAAGAAGGCGACGAAACCTGTCTTGATCGGGTCGCCGCCCGAAACGGCCGCCGCCGCAAACGAGGCAAGTCCCACGGGCGGTGTCACGTCGGCCATGATGCCGAAATAGAAGACGAACAGGTGCACGGCGATCAGCGGCACCAGCAGGCCGTTCTCCTGGCCGAGCGTCACGATAACCGGCGCCAGCAGCGCGGAAACGACGATGTAGTTCGCCGTGGTCGGCAGGCCCATGCCCAGGATCAGCGACAGGATGGCCGTCAGGAACAGGATCGCCAGCAGGTTGCCGCCGGAAAGCACCTCGACGACATCGGCGAGCGCCGAGCCGACGCCGGTCTGCGACACCGCGCCGACGATTATGCCGGCCGTCGCGGTCGCTATGCCGATGCCGATCATGTTGCGGGCGCCCGAGATCAGGCCGTCGATCAGTTCGTCCCAGCCGCGCTTGAGAGCCGCGCCCATGTCGCTCTCGCCGCGGAAAATCGCGAAGAGCGGACGCTGGGTCAAAAGGATGAAGATCATGAAGGCCGACGCCCAGAAGGCGGACAGGCCGGGCGAAAGGCGCTCGACCATGAGCGCCCAGACGAGAACGATCACCGGCAGGATGAAATGCAGGCCCGACTTGATCGTCGGCCCGGGCAGCGGCAGCGAGGTCACCGGCGCATTCGGGTCGTCCATCTTGGGTTCGGGATACCGCGAACCGAAGGCGACCAGCGCGACATAAGCTGCGGTCAGGACGGCGAAAATGACATAGGGCGCGCCGGCACCGAAGGTCGGTCGGATCCAGCCCATGCCGTAATAGACGGCGAAGGAGATTGCGCACAGTACGAGCACACCGAAGACGAAGCCGACGAGCCGGCGCATGATCGGGCCGGGCTGATAGGCGCGCGGGAGGCCTTCCATGCCGGCCTTCGCGGCTTCCAGGTGAACGATATAGACCAGTGCGATGTAGGAGATCAGCGCCGGCAGGAAGGCGTGCTTGACCACATCGAAATAGGGAATGCCGACATATTCGACCATCAGGAACGCCGCGGCGCCCATGACCGGCGGCATGATCTGTCCGTTGACCGATGAAGCGACCTCGACCGCGCCGGCCTTTTCCGAGGAGAAACCGACCTTTTTCATCAGCGGAATGGTGAAGGTGCCGGTGGTCACGACATTGGCGATGGAGGAACCGGAGATCAGCCCCGTCATGGCCGAGGACACGACGGCGGCCTTGGCCGGGCCGCCCTTCATGTGGCCCATCAGCGAGAAGGCGACCTGGATGAAGTAGTTGCCCGCGCCCGCCTTGTCGAGCAGGGCTCCGAACAGGACGAACAGGAAGACGAAGGAGGTCGACACGCCGAGCGCGATGCCGAACACGCCTTCCGTCGTGATCCAGTGGTGGTTGATGATTTCGCGCAGATTGTTGCCCTTGTGCGCGATGATCTCGGGCATCCACGGGCCGAGCACCGTGTAGAGCAGGAACACCGAGGCGACGATGACAAGCGCCGGGCCGAGCGAACGCCGCGCGGCCTCCAGCAACAGCAGCAGACCGGCGATCGAGACCACGTAGTCGATGAAGATCGGCTGGCCGACGCGGTCGGCGAGGTCGCGATAGAACAGGAAGATATAAGCGGCACAGAAACCGCCGGCGATCGCCATGGCCCATTCGTGGATGGCGACGCGGTCGTTTCGGGTCGGAAGCGCGCAGGCACCGGCGACGACGATGGTCACCAGCAACACCACCCAGACCGGAAAGATATCGCCTGCCGAAAGGGCGAGAAGCCCGCCGAGTACGAGCGGAACGATGACCCCGAGCGCCGTCTGGACGGCGGTATGGGCGGGGGGGAACGCCAGGAACGCCAGGACGACGGCAAAGGCAAGGTGGATGGACCGGGCTTCGGTATCGTTGAAGACGCCAAAACCGAACGCGAAGGGCAGCGGCGAGGCGAACCACAACTGGAACAGCGACCAGACGAGGGCGATACCGGCGATAAGGCGTCCTATAAACGGTCCGGCCGAGCGGCCTCCCGTATCGGCCTGCGAGACGAGTTCATCGATCTCCGCCTGTGTCAGTCCCTCATGTTCACGCGATTGCGCCGTATCCGTCATGTTCGATCATCCCCGATCACGCCGCATATTGCGGCTATAGTCCGCCCCCGAAAAAAGAACCCCGCGGGCGAAAGCCCGCGGGGTCACCAAGGCTTACATCCAGCCCTGTTCCTTGTAGTATTTCGCAGCGCCGTCATGGAGCGGTGCGGAGAGGCCGGCGGAAATCATGTCCTCCGGCTTCAGGTTCTCGAAGGCCGGGTGAAGTTTCTTGAAGCGGTCGAAATTGTCGAACACCGCCTTGACCACCTGGTAGATGACATCCTCGGGAACATCCGAGGAGGAGACGAAGGTCGCCTTCACGCCGAAGGTCGTCGTGTCTTCGTCGTTACCCTTGTACATGCCGCCCGGAATGGTCGCCCATGCATAGTAGGGATTGTCTTCGACCAGCTTGGCGATCGCATCGCCATCGACATTGACGAGCGTGGCGTCGGTAGTGGTGGTCGCTTCCTGGATCGCACCGGCCGGGTGGCCGACGGTGTAGATCATGGCGTCGATCTTGTTGTCGCCGAGAGCGCCGGCCTGTTCGGCGGCCTTGAGTTCGGACGCGAGCGCGAAGTCGTCGAGCGACCAGCCCTTGGCGTCCATCACGACGTCCATGGTCGCGCGCTGGCCCGAACCCGGATTGCCGATATTGACGCGCTTGCCTTTCAGGTCGTCGAAGTTCTTCACGCCGGCATCGGCGCGGGCAACGACAGTGAAGGGCTCGCCATGCACGGAGAAGACCGCGCGCAGCTTGTCGAACTTGTCGCCTTCGAACTGCGAGGAGCCGTTATAGGCATGGAACTGCCAGTCCGACTGTGCGACGCCCATCTGGCGGTCGCCGTTCTTGATGGCGTTGATGTTGTCGATGGATCCGCCGGTCGAAGGCGCCGTGCACTTGATGTTGTGCTCCGCCGTTCCGCGGTTCACCAGCCGGCAGATCGACTGGCCGACGACGTAGTACACGCCGGTCTGTCCGCCAGTGCCGATTGTGATGAAGGTTTCCTCGGCAACCGCGGACTGGGCTCCGAGGGCCAGAGCGCCTGCGGCGATCGTGCGAAGTAACAATTTCATGGCTTTCTCCCTTTGCATGAAACGATCAGGATTGCGCGAACGTCCCGAGAAAGCAACTTCCGCCTTTTCTTTTGGTTTCTTCAAGGGAAAAGCAAAGCAATTTCAATTGGTTGTGATTTTGGTTCGGACGTGAAACACGGCCGCTCAAAGCGCAACGGTGAGCCGCATGGCACGCACGACGTGAACGATACCGCCCGTTGCCCCGATGGTGGTCAGCCTGCCGCAAATTTCTTCCGGCAGATTTCCAGGATCTGTTCTCTCAGCCACACATGGGCCGCCGAACGGTGGGTGCTGCGGTTCCACATCATCCGGATATCCAGCTTCGGCAGGTGGATCGGAGGATGGAAGGTCACCAGGTCGAAGCGCTGGGTGAACAGCGTCGCGAGTTTCTCCGGCATGGTTGCGATGAAGTCGCTTTCCTCAAGCAGGAACGGTACGCCCAGGAAGTCCGGCTTCGAAATCGTCACGCGCCGCGCGAAGCCCTCGCGCGCAAGCGCTTCGTCGAGGACGGCGCGGTACATCGACGCCTGCCCGGGCTCGATGGCCACGTGGTCCAGCTTGCAGAAGATGTCGAGATCCATCGTCTTGGCGAGCGCCGGGTGGCCTTTGCGCGTGACGCACACCATCTGGTCGGTGAAGACGCTTCGCGTCACCAGGTCGCCGGGCGGGCTTGGGAAATAGGACACCGTCAGGTCGACATGGCCCTCGCCGAAGGCGCGGCCGAGGCGAAACGGGTCGGGCCCGACGATCTTGAGTTCGATGCCCGGCGCGATTTCCCGAAACCGCCGGTGCAGCGTGGGCACCAGGATGGCGTCGATATAATCGGTCAGGATGAGCGTGAACGATCGGTCGGATCGGTCGGGCCGGAAATGGCTCCCGTGCTCCAGCAGGTCTTCCATGTCCTTGATCATGTCGCGGATGCGCGGGCGCAAATCCTCGGCGGCATCGGTCAGGGAGTGGCTGTTTCCGTTGCGGATCAGCAGCGGGTCGTCGAACATTGCGCGCAGCCGTTTCAAGAGCATGCTCATGGCGGGCTGGCTGATGCCCAGCCGGTCGGCGGCCTGGCTGACATGGCGTTCGCTCAGCAGGACGTTCAGCGCTTTCAGGTCTTTAAGGCTGTAATTACGGTCCATTCCCGGCCCAGCATTATTCGATTTTGTAATAAACGATATCATTCCTAGTGCATTGTGGGGCGTGAAATCCAGACGTTATCGTATCTCTTTATAGCGACCGGGCGTAATGCGATCCGGCGCAACAGCGCACAAGGAGGAGACGATAATGGCGTTGAAGACGATCAGAGTGCCGCGCGAGGAAATGCGCAAACGGGTTGCACTTTTCTCCGAGATCAAGGGTTTCGACGGCGGCCTGCCGGACAGCAACCACCCGTCGGCAAAGCGCACCCTCTATAATGTGGTCGGCTTCCAGCCGCCGGAGCGCGACTCGGGCGCTGTAACCTCGCCGGTCGGCGACGACGCGGCCAAGAACGCCGCCATCAAGATCTCCGAAGGCTTCAATCTGGGCTACTGCAAGGCGAAACCCGGCTGCGGCCCGATGATGCACAATCACGACACCAACGAAACCTTCATTCCCATGACCGGCAAATGGCGCTGCTCCTGGGAAGTCGACGGCAAGGTCGAGGCGTTCGAACTCGGGCCGCACGACGTCATCTCCTTTCCCGCCGGCGTTCAGCGCCGCTTCGAGAACATCACCTTCGACGAACCCGAAGACGAGCACCTGCTGATGTTCGTGATCGGTGGCAACGGCCCCAAGGCCGAGTTCTCGCCGGAAGCGATGGAAGAACTGCGCGAAAAAGGGCTGGTCACCTGACCATGCAACACGACCAGCACGCAGCGCTGAAGGACGCGGTCGCGAGTTTTCGGGACCGTTACCCGCTGGTGGACGGATTGGACGGCGCGCCTTTCAAGGTTCGCCGCCAAGACGGCCGGCAAGGCCGGCCCATCGTGCTGATGCCGGGTGCGAGCGGTACCGCGGAATTCTTCAGCCTCGTGGTGGAGCCGCTTCGTGAACTCGGGCTCGACCCGATCACGATCGACTATGCGGGCACCGTCGCGCCCGGCCGTCTGGCGTCCGCCTTGGCGGATTTCGTCAAGGCAGCCGAACTCGAGGCGCCGGTCATACTGGGTTGCTCCTACAGCGCCTGGTGGATGCAGCTTCTTCCCGCGGAGTTCGCGCAAGAGGCGACGCTGATCTTTAGCAACGGCTTCGTGGAAGTCGCTGACCTTTTGCCGAATCCCTTGTTCGATGCGGCGATCATCGACGCAACGCCTGCTGACGAATTGCAGGTACAGTGGCTGGAAAGGGCGCAGGGACAACAGGGACCTTTGGCCTATCTGCTTTGCCAGGCGATGAGCGCCTGGCTTCCGGCGGAAGACCTGAAGGGCCGGCTGTTGCATGTGGCCCGATCTGAGGCATTACCGCGACAGGCACCTTCTGGCAGGGCCGCGATCATCGATTGCGAAGACGACGCGCTGGTCGGCGCAATGGCAAGAACGCGTTTCCGGACTGCGTGGTCCGGGGCGCCACACATCGAAATCGGCGGCGGGCATTATCCCTACGTCAATAATCCGGATGGTTTTGTCCGGGCAGTCAGCGCGCTTTTGGAGTAAGGCGCGTTCAGGGTTCAGGGAGGAACACAATGAACTTCAAATCCACACTCTCCGCTATTCTCGGCGGCTGTGTCTGTGCGCTGGCGGTCGGCGCGGCCCATGCAGACACGTTCCTGTTGCGCATGGGCGGCGGTCACACGACGGCACTGACCTATGTCGCAACCTATGACGGCTTCTTCCAGGAGGAAGTCACGAAACGGGTGAAAGAGGAAACCGGTCACACGATCCGCTTCATCACGGCCTGGGGCGGCAGCGTCGCCAAGGTCGATGGCGCCATCGAGGCAGTCCAGAAGGGGACGCTCGACATCGGCCTCTCCCCGATCGGTTTCGAGCAGTCGCGCGCCGCGCTTCTGAACTATTCCGCAATGGTGCCGTTCACCACCGCGGATCCGGTCCTCCAGGGTCGTGTCGCGACGCGGATGCTCAATGAAGTGCCCGCTTTGCAGGAAAGCATGGAGCCCTACGGCGCCCATATCCTGTCGATGATGGTCACAGAGGCCTACGGACTGGCGACGAATTTCGACTGGACCACGATCGACGAACTGAAAGGTCGCCGCATCGCGATGGCCGGCACCAATGCGCCGCTCTTCCTGCCGATCGGCGCGGTACCGGTCAATCTGGGCATTGGCGAGCACTACCAGGCGATGCAGACGGGCCTCGCCGAGGGAAGCCTGTTCTTCATCTCCGGCATGGAGGCGTTCCGCCTCAAGGAAGTCTCTTCAACTTTCACACGGACCGGTTTCGGATCGCTCGCGACCTTCGTTGCCTTCATGAATGAGAAGACCCGCGCCAAGCTGCCCGAAGACGTCGTTGCCATTATCGACGAGGTTGCCGGGGAAGCGGCCCTCATCATCGCCGAGAAAAGCGCGGAACGCGACAAGGCAGTCGCCGAAAAGCTTGAGAGCGAAGGCATCATCGTTCGCGACCTCGCTCCCGAGGAGCGCGAGAAATGGGCGCGGTCGGTCGCGGGTCTTCCGGCGAACTCGGTCGATGGCCTGAAGGATCGTGACTATCCCACCGTGGATGTGCTCAAGACCTACATTCGCATTCTCGGCGAGGAAGGATATACCTTCCCGACGAACTACCAATTCTGATCATCGCGTGACGGCGGGAAGGCCCGGCCTTCCCGCCTCCAGCCAGAGTGCGAAATCATGAACAGACCTGTCGAGTGGATCTGCAGCCTCTTCGCGGATCTCGGAGCGATCCTCGTATTCGTCGCCGGCGCGCTCATCGTCGTAGACGTCGTCCTGAGAATGGTGTTCGGCTCTCCCTTCGCGGGTACCGCCGACCTCGTTGCGATTGCCCTCGTGCTCGTGACATTCCTTCAGGCCGGCAAAGCCCTCCTGCAGGGCCGGTTGCTGCAAATCACCTTGCTCCTCGACAAGCTGCCCTTGAAACTGCAGCAGGCCGCCATGGTCGCGGCGAATATCGTCGGAGCCGGTCTCTTCATCGGCCTCGCCTATATCTCGATCGAGCCGATCAGGCAGTCGATCGAGAACCATGAATTCTTCGGCACCGATGCGTTTCGGGTCACTGCGTGGCCGATCCGCATCAGCGTGGCCGTGTTGTGGGTCGTGCTCGGCATCGCCTTTCTCGTCAAGGCGTTCGACCGTCGCCGGGAGCTACCTCAATGATCGAACTTTCCGCAATCGTCGCGCTCGGCCTGATCTTCGGTCTCGCCCTGCTCGGCGTCCATATCGCGCTTGCCTTCGTCATCGGCTCTACAGCCGGCCTCTTCATGCTGTTCGGCGACTGGAGCATCACGCTCGGCATCCTCGAACAGACGGCTTTCGAAGGCCTTCGCGACTACAATCTCATGGTGATTCCGCTCTTTGCGGTCATGGGGCTGATCATCGCGCGATCCGGGGCGGCGCATGACCTGTTCGCCGCCGCCAATGGAACCTTGCGCATGGTGCCGGCGCGCCTCGCCGTCGCGACTGTCGCCGGCAACGCGTTTTTTGCTGCCGTCACCGGCGTCGGCGTGGCGGCCGCGGCGACGTTCAGCCAGATTGCCTATCCGCCGATGAAAAAGCACGGGTACCGCCGGGATTTCGCGGCCGGGTGCATCGCCGGGTCGTCCGTATTGGGCCTTCTGATACCGCCCTCCGTCTTCATGATCGTCTGGGCGATTCTGACCGAACAGTCGATCGGACGGCTCTTCGCGGGTGGTCTCCTGCCTGGCATATTGCTGGCGTCGCTCTTCGGCTTCTACTGCGTGATCCGTGCGCTCGTTACACCCGCCGTCATCGCCGGCGACGCGGAGGCAGGCGGTAGCCCCGACCTCGAGCGGCCGGACCCCGTCGGCATCCTCGGCGTGACCGCGATCGTGATCCTGACGCTTGGCGGCATCTGGGGCGGTTTCTTCACGCCGACGGAGGGCAGCGCGGTCGGCCTGATGGGTGCCGTGGTGCTCGGATTCGTCAAGAAGATGAGCATCCGGGAAATCTGGGATGCGGCCCGTGAGGCCGGAATGGTGGTGACGCCGATCCTGCTGCTGCTTCTCGGCGCGGCCATGTATTCGAAACTGCTGGCCCTTGCCGGAATCCCGCAGCTTGTCGGCACCTTCTTCGACGCGATGCAACTCGGACCGGCGGGCATCATCCTGGTGATGTGCGCCATCTGGCTGCTGCTTGGCTGTTTCGTCGACAGCATCTCGATCATGCTGCTGACGGTGCCGCTCTTCTGGCCCGTCGCGCAGGCGACCGGCATCGACCCGATCGTCTTCGCGCTGGTCGGCATCCTCGTGATCGAGGCCGGCGTGCTCACGCCTCCCTTCGGGATCGGCGCGTTCGTGGTCCTGTCCGCGATACCGGACAGGGATCTGAGGCTGACGGAAGTTTTCGTCGGGCTCGCACCCTACTGGATCATGATCCTGATCGTCGCGCTCGCGGTCTATTGCATCCCGTCGCTGGCGACATTCGTTCCGTCCCTCATGTAGCGGGGATATTCCCCCGCTACTGCCTGTCCCAGGCACGGCTGCCGAGCGACAGGGCAAGCCGGAAACCGACGACGTTGCTGCGGATGTCGAGCGCCTCGTCCGGGCCCTGCACCATGTCGACCTGCGGATCGTAGCCGAAGGTCAGCCGTTGTGACGCACGCATGGAGACATGCAGGTGTTCGTAGTCGCCGCCGCGCGCAATGAAGAGCTGGCAGCGGTTCCGGCGCACCGGCGAGCCGTCGGTCGGAGCGTCCTCGTAGCCTGGGCTCCAGCAATCTTCCAGCATCTCCTGAGCGTTGCCGGCCATGTCGTAGAGCCCCCACGGATTGGGCCGGTAACTGCCGACCTCAGCCGTCCATTCCGGCTGCACGGCCTCCGCGCAGGGCGCGGCCGCCCCGGCCTGGTAGCCCGATGCCTTGTCGGCGAAATTGGCGTAGCCGCAGGCATGGTCGAGGTCATCGCCCCAGAAGGCCACGGTGTCGGTACCTGCGCGCATCGCATATTCCCATTCCGCCTCGGTCGGCAGCCGGTATGCGCGCCCGGTCTTCTCGCGCAGCCACTCGATATAGGCCGTGACCTCCTTGCGCGAAACGCACACTGCCGGCTGGCGCTGCGTAACGGGCAAGCCCGGCTGGGCGTATGAGCCATCGGTGATGTAGACGAAATAGGGCCCGTAGATTTCCTTGCTGGACTCAGGATGACGGGTACCTTCGAACTTGCCTTCCTGCGGTCCGCTTTCGATCAGGCGCACGCCGCATGTCCCGCCGACCGATGCGCCCGTTTCGCGAACATAGGCGTCGAACTCGGCGACCGTGACTTCGTAGCGCCCGATCGCGAAGGGATATTCGATCGTCACCGAATGGCGTGGCTGCTCCTCCGGGACGAAGCCGATAAAGGGATGTTCCTGCTCCGTGTCGGTCGCGCCCATGGCGAAGGTGCCTGGCGGGATTTCGACCATTTCCGGACATTGCTCGCAATCGCGGAAGACAGTGCCCGCGGTAACCTCCGGCTGCGGTTCCGGCGCCTTCGGTTCTGCCTTCGCGGCGGCGCGTCCGAGCAATACGTCGATCTGCCCGTCCGACAGCGTACCGGTCGCCGGCTGGCCGATCGACTCCTGGTAGGCGCGGATCGCGGCTTCCGTCTTCGGCCCGAAAATCCCGTCCGGCGTTCCGACCGGGAAGCCTTTGTCGTTGAGGTTTTGCTGGATCGCCTGGCGCAATTCGGGCGTATCCGCGCCGGCGGCGCCCGCCGGGGTGATGCACGCGGAAAGCGCGCAGAAAATCATGGTGAAAAGGATTGCTGAAAAGCGGTCTGGACGCATCGAATATTCCCGTCATTGAGAGGGTACGAGACCACTTCGCGTTTCGGCAATTCCGAAACGCCCTGTCCTCGCGAACATGGCCCGAGTGTCCCTTTTTTCGGAAGTTTCCGATTGAACAGCGCCCCCGTCAAGTCGCGATGGCGGGCATGACGGCCCCGGATTTTGGCGCGATTGTTCAATACGCTTGAGGCTGGCCGTCTTATCTCCGGCCGGAACGGAAAAGCCGACCGACTGCAGGAGACGAGACATGCCGGAATTCAAGGGAAAAACGGTTCTGGTCACCGGGGCTAGCCGGGGTATAGGCCGCGCCCTCGTCGAGGCATTCCTAGCCGAAGGCGCGCGCGTCGTGGCCGTCGCCCGCAGCACGCCGGTCGATGGAGACCGTCAAAAATCGCACAGGAATGTGACGTGGATCGCCTGCGATATCGCATCCGGCGTGCAGCGTGCGGCTCTGGCTGATTCGATTCGCGCGCTCGGCAGACCGCTCGATATCCTCGTCAACAATGCCGGCATCCAGCAGTCGCTGGACTTGACCGGTGACGATCCCGGTGCACTGTGCGACGCGATGGAAACCGAAATCGCGGTCAATCTCGTCGCGCCGATATGTCTGACGGCGCAGCTGATGCCCGTCATGGCGCGGCCGGGCGGCACGATCGTCAATGTCACCTCGCTCGTCGCTCTTCAGGCCAAGACGTCGGCGCCTGCTTACTCGGCATCGAAAGCGGGATTTCAGCGTTTCACCGAAGCACTCCGCCGGCAGGTGCAGCCGCACGGCCTTCGCGTCGTCGAGGTGATGCCGCCGCTGGTCGACACTGCGATGACGACGGGACGCGGCCGGAGGAAACTGACGCCCGAGGACATGGCGGCCGCGCTGCTTCAAGGCCTTGCCGATCACAGGGAAAGGATCGCACCGGGCATCGGACGGATGGCGCTCGCCCTAAACCGGATCGCGCCCGCCCTGCTGGCGCGCATCATCGGACGGCAATAGGCCGATGGCGGCGCGGCGAATGCCCGGTAATTTTGCCAGCGCGAAGCTTGTCGCCCTCGTCGTCACGGCGCTGTCCCGAGAGGACCGGGGCCTGCTGCCGCCGGACGCCTTACCGGTCGACCCGATGCGCGATGCGCTGGTCGATCCCGCCGCCAAGCGCTCCATCATCGGTCATGCCTATCGCAAGGGCGGCGCGGCGCCGTTGCTGCGGGTCGGGCGATCGCTGGCCGATCATGCACGGGATCCCACCATTGCCGCGCTCGTCGCATCGCCCGATCCGGCGGTACTCGCGCAGAAATGGATGCGCTTCGAAAGCTATCACCACTCCGCCAACCGGACCGCGATCGTGATCGGGGAGAAAGGCTTCGATTGCCGGCGCAGCGCGCAAAGCGGCATGCCGACTGCAAGCGAGAATGTCCTGATCTGCGGTGTGATCGCCGGTCTCCTGTCCATGATCGGGGCCCGCGCCATCGTGGTGGAGATCGGCGGAAGACAGGCCGAATCGGCCCTGAATTTCGAAATGCGACCGCTCGATGACGCGAAAACATCGCTGTTTCACGTCCGTTGGGGCAGCTTCGAAGCGATCGAAAGCGACGCATCCGAAGCGCCGATCGGTGATGCGGACGGCTCTCTCCATCAGCGTCTCTGCGGCCTTCTCGGCCGCGATCCGGGTCGTAACTGGCATGTCGGCGAGGCGGCGAGGGCACTGGGTTTGTCCAGCCGTACATTGCAAAGGGCGCTTGCCGCCGATAATCGCAGCTTTTCCAGCGTGGTACGTGAAATCCGCTATGGACAGGCGGGCCGAATGCTGCGTCGGACCGAGGTGCCGCTTGCCGAGATCGGCTATTGCTGCGGCTATGCCGATCAGGCACATTTTCAGCGTGATTTCCTGCGTGCCTGTAACATGACGCCGACTTCGTTCCGGGAGATTTCACACGGCTGATCCTGCGCCTTGCCATAGCCCTCGTGGCTTACAAATGGCGCCATTTGCGGCAATAGACTGGAAAAACCGCCGGTTCCCCGCTATTTAAAGCGGCTACCGCTTGTCGGGAGGACAGGATCGTATGATCTCGATCAAGTAGCGTTTGTATCGGGCGGTGTACGATCCAGACTGAAACGGTGGAACAATGCGGCTGGACGCGACGAAGTCATGCGCCTAACCATTAGAACAAATCTCGCGATGCGCGTGCTGATGACCTGTGCCGTCAATCCCGGCTACAGTATCACGAAGGCCGAAATCGCGGAGAAGTGCAACGCCTCCAAGAACCATCTTGGCCAGGTGATCCGTCAACTCGCTCATCTGGGCTATATCCGGGCCATGCGCGGCCGCAATGGGGGCATGTATCTGGCCCGGCCTGCCGAGGAGATACGTGTCGGGTCCGTCTTTCGCGTCTTCGAGTCCGATCTGCCTTTCGCCGAATGTTTCGACAAGAAGGAAAACAATTGTCCGCTGATCGGCAGTTGCTGGCTGCGGCCAGCGCTGAAGAAGGCGGTGGAGGCCTTCTACAACTCGCTCGACGATATTTGCCTGGCGGACCTCGTGGACGGCAATCGCGAGTTGGAGACACTGCTCAACATGCCGGAGCGCAAATTCGCGCCGGTGATGTGCGACGGTCGCGGTCAGGCCGTCATGAATTGAGCCCTCGGGGCCTCATTCGACCTATTTCTCGAAGACCAGTCCTTCGGGGTCGGCGCCGAGGTCATTCAGTACGGCTTTGAGGTCCTTCACCATCGGGTCCGGACCGCACAGGTAGAAAGTCTGGTCGAGATCGTCGATCACGCTTTCCAGATAGGCCCGGTCGATCATCCCGTGATCGAGACCACTCTTGTCCTCCTCGCTGAGAATATGCCGTACCGTCAGGCCCGGGATGGTTTCCAGCTCGTCGCGCAGGATAATGTCGCGCTCCCGGCGATTGGCAAACAGCAGTGTGTGGTCGGCGAGGTGCCCCTCGGAATTGTTGCGTTCGCGCAGGATCGCGAGGAACGGCGTCAGGCCGGCGCCGCCCGCGATGAACACGCCGGGACCCTTGTAGGAGATCGTGCCCCAAGGCTCGTCGATGATCAGCCGGTCGCCAACCGGCAGTTTCTGCAACTGGTCGGTCACGCCGTCATGGTCCGGGTAGGACTTGATGGTGAATTGAAGGCGCTCGTCACCGGGAAGCGAGGTGAAGGTGAAGGGACGTTTCTCGTCGCGCCAGCCATCCTTGTCGATGGCCACTTCGGTCGCCTGTCCGGGCTCGAAGGAATAGCCCTCGGGCTTGTCGAGGTCGTATGAAAATACATTGTGGGCGACGGGCGTGATCGCCCGGATCGTTACCGTGCTGGTCATATGGCTTTCCTTGCTTGACTTCCCGTTCGAACGTCGTGGCCGGTTTCAGCCTTCCCGCGAACTCCGGTTGCCTTTTCCAAGGTCTTCGCGGGCCCGCTTTTCCTTGTCGAGCTTCTTGAAGCTTTCCATGATCCAGTCCGGTTCGGTCTTCACGTCGGGAACCGCTTGGCGCTGATTGCGCACGTTCTCCTGATCGTTCCCCTGCAGGCTGTTGCGGCCCATTTCTTCATTGGCGATGTCCGCCCGGTTGAGCCGGTCATTGTCTGATTTTCGATTGTTGCTGGTCATGGCGCACTCCGTGCTGTCCTGAATTTCATTCGGACACAACGGAGCAGAAATCGCATGGTTCCAGCCTGCGCGGGAAATCTGCCGCTAGCGGGTATTCGCCTAAAATGCGCGGTATTCAGGTTAACAAAGGATAAAGATTGCAGGACATTCCCATTTCGGGATTAGTGCGCCGCAATAGTATTCCGACTTCCGGGCGCGCCCGCCTGCATGATGTGCCGGCGCCGAGCAAAAAACCGATGCAGCGGATATCAAGTACAGGACTGACCGATGACACACATGTTATTCGGCGGTGCGATCGTTCCAATGAACACGGGCGACACGAACACTGCCATCGATACCGAGACCGAACTGAAGCGACTTTCGCCGCATGTGCGGGTGGACTGGTTTTCATTCGACCTGGACAGCGCGATGATTTCGGTCGGCCCGGTTGCACGCGAATTCCACGGTTTCGCTCCGCAGGAAGAGCATGTCGGGATACGCCGCTTCATCCAGGCCTATGATCCCGCTTGCCGCCGGGAGTTGCTCGAACTGCTCGAAATGCTGTCCGGTAAGGGGCATCCGTTTCACTTCACGGCCCGGCTGGCGTTTCCGAAGGGTGCGTTCGTTCACGGTTTCATCGTCCCGTCCAACGAGGCCGGGCAATCGCGCGGCGACTGGAGCGGAACGCTTTTGATGTCGCGTCACGAACTGCGCGCACATGACCGCATGCCCGTCCGCTCCGAAAATTCGTGAACGTTCAGGCGGTCGGATAACCCGAAAAGCCGTTATACTGCCAGGGTCGCGACAGCCTGCCCCTTGGCCCCGTCCTGTTGACGGCGATGTCGTTCAGCAGCATCCAGGCCCTGTCATGGCGGGCCTCGAATTCCGAGGCGAAGCTGACATAGCCCATTTTGACCTCGGCGTGGTTCTCGCACAATTTCAGCGCGACATGCGCCTTGGCGCGGGCGCTGTTGATCACCAGCATGAGGGTGACTTCCGGCGCGACGCCCCATTCCGCCGAGGTCTCGCCATCCATCGCGAATTCGACGTAGCCGGGCGTGAAATAGAGGTCCGCGGCATCGCGCACGATATCGGCGACGCAGCCATATTGTTCCATGCGCAGATAGGCGATGTAATCGCTGATATCGACGAGCCGCAGTTCGGCCGCGAGATTCGCGAACGCATCGGCGACATGGGGTTCAAGTTCAAGACAGATATCTTGTGCCAGCATCGTAATCAGCTTTTCCGTGCTCGCCGGCGAAGAACCGAAATCAGCTCCGCGACGGCCTTGAAGAACTCGGGTGGAATGATCTGGTCGAGCGAGATGTGCTTGTACATGGCGCGTGCAAGCTCGACATTCTGGAAGACGGGAACGCCGTTTTCCTCGGCGATGGCCCTGATCTTGAGCGCGATCAGGTCCTGTCCCTTGGCGACGACGACCGGCGCGGCGTCCTTGCCGGGTTCGTAGCGCAGCGCGATCGCCAGATGGGTCGGGTTGGCGATGACCAATGAGGCGGTGGGCACCGCGTTCATCATGCGCTTTCTCGCCCGGTCATAGGCGACCGACCGGAGCCGCGCCTTGATGATCGGGTCGCCCTGCGACTGTTTCAGCTCGTCCTTGACCTCTTGCCGGGTCATCTTGAGGTCGGTGCGCCACTGGAAGCGGGTCCAGAACCAGTCTGCCGTTGCGATCAGCACCATCGCGAAAATGATCGCGCCGAACATCTTCAGCATCAGCCCGTTGACGGTCGACAGGAAGGCGCCGACCTCGCTGCCCATGCCTTCCAGCATGCGCGGCACGAGGTCATGCAGAATCAGTGCGACGAGGACGCTGGCGAACAGCAGCTTGGCCACGGATTTGAGGAACTCGGCGAAACCCTTCGCACTGAAGATCCGCTCCCAACCCTTGATCAGCGAGATCCGCGAGAGCTGCGGCTTGATCCGGTCGCCGACGAAACGCGGCGTGTTCTGCGCCGCCGAACCGGCGACGCCGGCAAGTATGAGTGCCGCGAACAGGGGCAGGGTTACGGCCGATGCGATCAGGACCACGCGCTGGATCAGCCAGTAGACGTCGCCGCTTCCGTAGAGATGGTATTCGAAGGACTGGTCCATCATGGCGGCAAGTTGCTGCGCCGTCGCCGAAATCCGTCCCGGCATGAAGAAGGTGGCGACAAACAGGATGGCGAGCAGAGAAAACAGGATCGGCGTTTCCCGGGAAAAGGGTGTCTGACCCTTGTCCAGAGCGTCGCGGATCTTCTTCTCCGTCGCCTCCTCGGTTTTACTTTCCTTGTCCTGATCGTCCGCCATGATGCTCTCTTATGTGACCGTCAGGCGGCGGCTTGCAGTTCGATACGGCCTTCGGCGGCCATACGCAGCGCCAGTGCGGCGATCGACTTGCGTGCCTGTTCGATGTCCGAAACCTTCGCCTTGCCGGCGCTGAGTTCGGACTCGATCATTCGGCGGGTGCGTTGGCTGATCGAGGACAGGATGACCTCCTTCAGGTCGCCGTCTGCCTCGCGCAGCGCCAGCGTCAGCACGTCGGTCGACAGGCCGTCGCAGAGAAGCGTGCGCGCTTCCTTGGAAATGCTGGAAATATCCTCGAAACGGAAAATCTTCGATTTGACGCCCTCGACCTTGCGGTCGCCGATCACCGGCGCAAGCTGTGCAAGCAGATCGTCGGAAACGTCTTTCTTCATCTCGTTGAGAATATCTGCGAGCCGCGATGCGCCTTCGCCACCGCTAGACGCGGACTGGTCGCTGAGATTGAATGCCTCGTCGAGACGCTTCTCGACCACCTCGATCACCGACTGCGGCACCGGCTTGGACGAAAGGAGGCGCGCCACCGTGGCCTTGCGCAGTTCCGGATCGAGCTTTTCGATGATCGATGCCGATGTCCGCGAATTCAGCCGCGACAGGACGACGGCGCAGAGCTGCGGCGATTCGCCGGCGAAGAAAGCGTCCAGTTCGTCGATGTCGACCTTCGTCAGCAATTCCCAGACAGTCTGTTCCGGTTCCTGTTCAACCGTCTCCGTCGACATGCCGGTCAGGGCGTAGCGCTCTTCGTCGCTCAGCCCCTCATTGAGGATCATCTCCATGGATTCCGCCGAATCCATTAATCCGACACCGACGGTAAACTCGGTTTCGAACTCCTTGACCAGTTCTTCCAGGTCGGGCTGCGGGATGTTCTTGAGCGTATGGGCCGCGTCGATCATGACACGCAGCTCCTCGCTCTTGAAGAACTTGAGAAGCTGCGAGGCACGCGTTTTCCCCATGGCCACGAGCACGGCTGCAGCTCTTTGCGGTTTTGTCAGGGTGTATCGTTTCGCCATCTCATGCACCTGGCGGTCGCAACCGCCCACAGGCCCTCAGTGTCAGGACTTCTCGAGTGCGACGATTCGCACGCCGAGGCGCGACGGATCGTCTTCCATCGACTGTATCTCGCCGGTGGCGACTTTCGTTCCGTTCACGCAGATATCCACCGCTTCTCCGATCTTCCGGTTGAGCATCACGACGGAACCGGCCTCCATGCCGATCAGGTCCGACACCGGCATCTCGGCCGAGCCGATCACCACGTCCAGCTGCACCGGGATAGACATGACCAGCTTCTGCAGGTTGCTGTCATGGTTGGCAGGCGGTTCCTCCGCCGGTGCGGGCGGCGTTTCGAACGGGTCGTCCAGTCCGATATCCTCGAGCGGTCCCAATGCGTGATCCTTGTCCATCACGCCTTGCAATTCGGCGATCGCCTCGTTCAGCGGATCGCCTTCCGCCGTGAGGTCGTCTGTCAGCCCGAGCTCTTCGAGCGGGGAAAGTTCAGGCTCACTCATCGTAAGTCTCCTCTGAATCGTCGTCGGGCAGCGGAATTCCGATGCCATTGAGCGCCTCGGACATCGCCCGGTGCGGACGTTGCAGGCACAGTGCGTAATTGGCGCCTTTGCGCCCGAGGCTGCACTCGTAAAGCGGTTGACCCTTCACTCTCAGGCGAACAGTCGCGTCGCCGGATTCCGAGAGCGGCAGCACATCGCCAGGTCGCAGCATTGCCAGTTCGCCAAGCGTCATCGGCGGCATCGTCACGGAGCCGGACGCCGGAACCTTGATCGTCAGGGCGCTGCGATTGGTCGAAGCATGGCCACGCGCCGCGGGCTTGCGGATCGTCTCCGGCTCTTCGCGCGCCATCTGCAGCATGTAGGCATGGGTGATGGCGACGGAGATGACGGGTCTTGCGTCCCCGAATTGAAGCGTCAGGTCGAAGGCAACAACCGAACCGCCATTGCCGCCGTCGCGCAAATCGTCGGCATTGAAGGCGACGCGCACGCCGGTGGGCAGGTCCTTCGTTGACAAGCTGGTCTGGAGTGCCTGCCCGACGAGATCGGCGAACTGGCGCATGAGATCGCATTCCGTCGCCGTCGGCTTGCGGTTGGACGACAGCGCCGCGAACTCCGGGTCGCCGCCGAGCATGATTTCCGACAGGATGCCCGCAGCGGGATAGTCGCAGATCACATAGGCGGCCGCCGATGGCGGCTTAGCGGACAGAACGACACAGGCCGCGCCGCTCTTGTAGCGTGCGAAAAGCGCCGTCGCGCTGGAATTGTGGGAGTCCGAGAACTCCGCTGCGACGTCGAGCCCGTTTTTCTGAAGAATGGCTTGCAGGCGTTGCGCCAGGAACTTCTTGATCGCCTTGCAGGCGGGTTCAAGACGCGCGGCATCCCCTTTCCGGCCGAGTATTCGGTCGAAGACCTCGCGGTCGTAGTCCTTCGGGTAAGAGGAGACGCTCATTGTCACGCGGCTTTTTCGCCGGCGCCCATCGCCTCGTTCTCGACGTCATCGAGCGACGGGCGATCGTGGTTGGAAATCGTCTTGCGGCCGAATTCCAGCGCGACCTGCGGCAGCGAGCCGTTCATGTAGGCGATCAGCGTCTGCTTGGCGACGAAATAGAGCCGGATGTTCTTTTCGCGGATGATGCCGATCTTGGTCGCGATCGGCTGGACCACGGCATAGGCGAGGAAGATGCCCACGAAGGTGCCGACCAGCGCCGCGCCGATCAGCCCGCCGAGAACTTCCGGGCTCTGGTCGATCGCGCCCATCGCCTTCACCACGCCGAGAACGGCGGCGACGATGCCGAGGGCCGGCAGCCCGTCGGCCATGCCCTGCAGGCCATGCGCCGATTTCAGCTTGTCGTGGCGGATCGTGCCGATTTCCTCTTCCATCAGCGCCTCGACCTCGTGCGGGCGCGCATTGCCGACGATGATCAGCCGGCAGTAGTCGCAGATGAAGCTGGTCAGGTCCTTGTTGGCGAGGACCAGCGGATACTCCTGGAAGATCGGTGATTCGTCGGAATTGTCGATATGGCTTTCGACCTCGTTGCGCGGCTTGGTCTTCAGCTCGCGCAGCAACTGGTGGAGCAGGCCGAGCAGTTCGAGATACTCCTCGCGCGACGGCACCTTGTTCTTGACCGCTTCCATCACGGCCTTGCCGCTGTCCTTCACCGTGGACATGGGGTTGGCGATGATGAAGATTCCGATTGCAGCGCCGCCGATGATGACGAACTCGAACGGCTGCATGAGGACTTCGATATGGCCGCCCATGGCCATGAACCCGCCGAGTACGCATCCCAGCGTAACGACCATTCCGATAATAACGCCCACAGGCCATCTCCGCTCTTGTCCTGCCGGCAAGCTAGTGGCCAAACCTTGCACGGGGCTGGCAGGCGTCGCGACAGGCTCGCGCAAGATGCCCGGGCTATTGAAAGGCAAAGGCCACCGGGACCAATTCGATGATCAGCACGCTGGTTTCCTACAAGCTCGCTTCCGAAGATATCGCCACGACGATCAAGCGCGTCTCGGAACAGCCGGTGGTGTCGCGCGACGTCGAATATTACCTTGAGAACATCGGCAATGTGGACACGATCGAGGACCTGACCTCGGACTATCGGCTGTTCAGCTTTGCCATGAAGGCGCACGGCCTGAGCGACATGACCTATGCCAAGGCGTTCATGGAAAAGGTATTGGAAGAGGGTATCGACGACGACCGCGCCTTCGCCAATACGCTGTCCGACAAACGCTACGCCGAGTTCGCCAAGACCTTCAATTTCAAATCCTTCGGAGAGGCGACGACATCCTTCACCAAGACCCAGCAGGGCGTGGTGGACAAATATCTGCGCCAGACGCTGGAAGAGCAGGCAGGCGACGAGAACCAGGGCGTGCGACTGGCGCTTTACTTCGAGCGCAAGGCCGACACGATTGAGAATTTCTACCAGATCCTGGCGGACCCCGCCCTGTCGCAGGTTGTGCGTACAACGCTTGGATTGCCGGAGTCCTTCGCCACTGTCGATATCGACAAGCAGGTGGAGCTCATCTCGGACCGGATCGATCTCGAAACGCTGGCCGATCCGGACAAGCTGGACAAATTGCTGGAGCGTTTCACCGCGCTCTGGGACGTGGATCACAGCACCGAGTCGCAGGCGGTCTCGCAGATCGCTCAGCTCTTCAATACCGGCCCGCAACTCGGCATCAGCCAGGATCTGATGCTGCAGATCGCACAGATGAAACGATAGGCACGGATCATGGAAACGGGGCTTTATGTCAGTCTTTCCGCGCAGATGACGCGTGAGGCGCGGCTGACGACCATCGCCGAGAACATCGCCAACTCCCAGACGGTCGGCTTCAAGGCCGGGTTCGTGCGTTTCGAGGAGGTCGTGCAGGAAGTGTCCGGCGAGGACGTGTCCTTCGCGTCCGACGGCGTCGAATATCTCGATCCGGCATCCGGTGGCCTCGAGCAGACCGGAAATCCGCTGGACTTCGCCGTGCGCGGAAATGCCTGGTTCGGCATCCAGACCCCGGCGGGTACCGTGGTCACGCGCGACGGCCGCTTCACCATGATCGACAATGGCGACCTGGTCACCCTGTCCGGCTATCCGGTGCTTGATCCGGGCGGCGCGCCGATCACGCTCGATCCGGCCGGTGGCGTTCCGGAACTTGGCGATGACGGCTTCATCCGGCAGAACGGCCGCCAGGTCGCGGCGCTCGGCCTGTTCGCTTTCGAGCCCGGTCCCGACTTCCAGCGCTTCGGCAATTCCGGCATCGTTGTCGGCGGCGAACCCGAGCCGATCGTCGACAATCCCGACGTCGGCATCGTCCAGGCGCATGTCGAGTTGTCCAACGTCGATTCGCTGCAGGAGATGACCCAGCTCATCATGGTGCAGCGTTCCTTCGAGGAGGCGGCCTCGCTGATGGAGACCTCCGAGGATTCCATGAAGCAGCTCATTAGAGCCCTCAACAGCGGCTGATCGGCATGAATGCTCTTGTCCGGCTGCGCCACGCCATCGAATCGTCCGGCGTCGAAACCCGGCCGCTGGAACGCGGCGGGATCGTGTCGGCGATCAATCCCAATGTCGTCGTCGCCGAGGGTATGGCCGGCTATTCGGCGCTGGGCGACTTCGTATCGATCGGACGCGGCGCCCGCGCGACGCGCGGCGAAGTGGTGCAGATCGAGCCGGGCCGCGTCGTGATCGCACCCTGCGGCAACGCCAACGCGCTTTCGATCAACGATGCGGTGATGCACAAGGGCCCCGTTCACGTCCATCCCGATGCGGGATGGCTCGGCCGGGTCGTCAATGCGCTCGGCGAGCCGGTCGATGGCATGGGGCCGCTGGTTCCATCCGATACAGGACGGGTCGAGAGCAAGCGTCACTCGCCGATGATGCGTGGCCGGGTAGGCGAGCATTTTCGTACTGGCGTGCGCGTGATCGACATCTTCACGCCGCTTTGCATTGGCCAGCGCTTCGGAGTTTTCGCGGGGTCGGGCGTCGGCAAGTCGAGGCTTCTCGCCATGCTCGCACGGGCAAACGCCTTCGATGTCGTCGTCGTCTCGCTTGTCGGCGAGCGCAGCCGCGAAGTGCGTGAATTTCTCGAGGACACGCTCGGTTCGGACGGCATGAAGAAGGCTGTGGCCGTCGTGGCGACCAGCGACGAAAGCGCGATCATGCGCCGACGGGCGCCATCGAGCGCAATGGACGTCGCCGAATGGTTTCGCGACCGCGGCAAGCGGGTCCTGCTGCTTCTCGATTCGGTGACCCGGTTTGCCCATGCGCTGCGTGAGGTCGCGATCTCGGTGGGAGAGCCGCCGGTGTCGCGCGGCTATCCGGCCTCGGTCTTCACCGACCTTCCGCGTCTTTTGGAACGGGCCGGACCCGGCGGGCCCGAAGGCGGCTCGATCACCGCCGTCGCGACGGTTCTCGTCGATGGCGACGATCACAATGATCCGGTCTCCGACACCTTGCGCGGCATCCTCGACGGGCACCTTGTCCTGCAGCGAGCGATCGCCAATCGCGGCCGCTTTCCGGCCGTCGATCCGTTGGGATCCGTATCGCGGCTCGCAGACAAGGCGTGGAGCGAACAGCAGCGCGCGCTGGTCGGCCAGTTGCGCGCGATGATTTCGCTGTTCGAGGAAACCCGTGACCTGCGCATGATGAGCGGCTGGCAGCAGGGCACCAATCCCGACCTCGATCAGGCGGTGATGGCGGTGCCGCGTATCTATGACGCGCTGACCCAGTCCGTCGCCGATCCGCCCGACAGCGACCCCTTCGCCGCACTGGCAGACCGAATGAGAGACGATGGCAAAACCTAAGAAGCAACGCCGCCGCTGGTTTACCGACATGGAGCCGGCAGACTATATACTGAGCGCCATCGGCCTGTGTCTCGGCACGGCCGCCGCTCTGTTTCCGTGGCATGTCTATCTTCATCCGGATTCATACGGGCCGCCCCGCATGACATTCTCGCGTGGCGGCGTGATTCCGGAGGAGGAGATTGTCGCGCAGTCACCGCGCGGGCCGGTTCGCGAGACGGATACGTCTGACCGCGTCGCGTCGCGGCTGCCGCGACAGGTTCTCGACCCGGTCACGACCGGCAAAGTGGACCGCACCCAGGTTCGCACGGTCGAACCGGAGCAGCCCTTTCCGGAGGCGATCAAGACCTTCAAGGTGCTGGCGGTCGACGGCGCGCGTGCGCTGGTTGGCGATGCCGGCGGGGTCTACCTGGTGCGCGCCATGTCGCGCCTGCCCGACGGCTCGATCGCCGAAGCCTTCCGGCAGGATGAAAAGGGCTGGTACATCGTGACGTCGCGCGAGACGATTTTGCGGCCGGACTGACCGGCGAACCGACTGCGACAAGGCACACGCAAGAAACGGCCACTAGTGTCCCTCCGAGAGAAGGATACGACATGGACGCCGTCAATCTTTTCAAGCTGGCCTCGACCCAGGCGAAATGGCTTTCGCTGCGTCAGACAACGGTCGCCAACAATATCGCCAACGCCAACTCGCAAGGCTATCGCGCGGTCGATGTCGAGCCGTTCGAGGCTGCGGTCTCCAATGAGGCCGTGCGGCTGGCGGCAACCGACTCCGTACATTTCGGCAACCAGCAGGACAATGGCGGCTTCCGGGTTCTCGATGAAGAACCGGCCGGCCTGACCACATCGGGCAAGTCCGTCTCGATGGAAGACGAACTGGTCAAGTCCAGCGAGATCCGCCACGCCTATGAGATGAACACGGCGATCGTATCGGCATTTCACCGCATGATCCTGATGACGGCGAAGGGGTCGTAATGGATTATCTCAGTTCCGCCATCAAGGTAGCCGCATCGGGGCTGGACGCCGAAAACGTCCGGCTGCGTGTCGTCTCCGAGAACATCGCCAACGCCCAGTCGACATCCAACATCCCGGGCGGTGATCCTTACCAGCGCAAGGTTGTCGCCTTTGCCTCCGAAGTGGATCGCGCTTCCAATACCGCCGAGGTCAGCGTCAGCAACGTGCAGCGCGACCTGAGCGATTTCCAGCTGGAATACGATCCGGCCCACCCGGCCGCCAATGCCGAGGGCTTCGTCAAATTTCCGAACGTCAATCTGCTCGTCGAGATGGCGGACATGCGCGATGCCAACAGGTCTTACGAGGCCAATCTGCAGGTTCTCAAACAGGCGCGTGACCTGATCTCGATGACGATCGACCTGATGAGGGCGCGCTGATGGCAGTCGATTTTACCATTGGGGCTCTGAGCTCCCTCGCTTCCACCGGTAAAACCGGAACGACCGCCGCGGCAACATCGGTTGTGCGGCAGACCGGGCCAAGTTTCGCCGAGACGCTGCAGAACGTGGCGCAGGGCACGATCGGCGAGTTGCAGGGCGCCGAGCGCATTTCGTTGCAGGCCCTGTCCGGTGAGGCCGACATTCGCGATGTCACCGACGCCGTCATGAGTGCCGAGCAGAAACTGCAGACGGCCATATCCATCCGCGACAAGATCGTGACTGCCTTCCTTGAAGTCAGCCGGATGCAAATCTGAGGAGTAAGCCATGAAGGCCCTGTCCATCGCCGCCACCGGCATGACCGCGCAGCAGACCAATCTTGAGGTCATCGCGAACAACATCGCCAATGTGAACACCACCGGCTTCAAGCGCGCCCGCGCCGAGTTCTCCGATCTGCTGTACCAGACGGAGCGGTTGGCCGGCACGCCGAACAGCGGCAACCAGGCCGTGATCCCCGAAGGCGCCAATATCGGCCTCGGCGTCCGCACCGCCGCCATCCGCAACGTTCATATTCAGGGCGCGCTGACCAGCACCGGCAACCGATTCGACATGGCTTTGACCGGCGAGGGCTGGTTCCAGGTCGAGGGCGCGGCCGGCGAAACCGTCTATACCCGTGCCGGTGCCTTCAATACGAATGCGCTCGGCCAGCTGGTCACGGTCGACGGGTTCCTCGTGACGCCGGCGATCACGATCCCCGAGGGGTCCGTGGAGGTCATCGTCAACAAGACGGGCCAGGTCTTCGCACGCCTCGAGGACCAGGTCGCCCTGCAGGATATCGGGCAGTTGACGCTTTCGACATTCGCCAACAACGCCGGCCTGAAGCCGCTCGGCGGCAATCTGTTCTCCGAGACCGAAGCGTCGGGCGCACCGGTGGTCGGCATTCCCGGCGATCCCGGCTTCGCCACTGTCGAACAGGGCTATCTCGAGGCGTCCAATGTCGATCCGGTCAAGGAAATCACCGAACTGATCGCCGCCCAGCGCGGTTACGAGATGAACTCTAAGGTGATCCAGGCGGCCGACCAGATGGCCAGCGTCGTCTCGACCGGGTTGCGCTAGAATGATTGATCGGTGGAAAGGCACTGTTGTCGCCGTCCTGGCGGCGCTGCTGGTCTGGAGCGGTCCCGCGACCGCTTCGGAAAACGCCGATATCGTGATCACCGTCAACCGCGTCATCTATCCCGGCCAGACCGTTCCCGCCGATGCTGTCGTCGAGACGCGGCTGCGCAAGCCGTTGCGCCGTGGCACGGTCGCCATTCACGACGCCGGAGAGGTGATCGGCATGGTTGCCGCGAAAACCATCCTCCCGCGCCGGCTGATCGCGCCGAGCGCGCTGCGCGAGGCCTATGCGGTCGAGGCCGGCGAGACGGCAACGATTTACTATCGAAAGGGGTCGCTGACCATCGCGATGGATGCGGTCGCCCTTCAGTCCGCCGGCTTCGGCAAGCCGGTTCGCATGCGCAACATTTCGAGCGGGCGCACCGTGACCGGTATTGTGATGCCGGATGGCGACGTGCTCGTGGAGGCGCGATGAAACGCTTTGTTCTCATGCTCGCCATGCTCGCCGTCACTGCGCCCGCCGCCTGGGCGCAGTCGCGCGTCAAGGATATAGCCACGCTGCAAAGCGCGCGCGACAACCAGCTTGTCGGATATGGTCTCGTCGTCGGTCTACAGGGCAGCGGCGACAGCCTGCGCAACGCGCCGTTCACCGAACAGTCGATGCGCTCGATGCTGGATAATCTCGGCATCGCGACAGCCGAGGGCCGGGCGCGCCTGAAGAACATCGCCGCGGTGATCGTGACCGCAAACCTGCCTGCCTTCGTCCGTCAGGGCTCGCGGATCGACGTTTCTGTCTCCTCGCTCGGCGACGCGACATCGCTTGGCGGCGGCCAGTTGGTGATGACGCCGCTGCGCGCCGCCAATGGCGAGATCTATGCCGTCGCTCAGGGCCCTGTCTCGATCTCCGGTTTCCAGGCCCAGGGTCAGGCCGAGACCGTTTCGCGCGGAACGCCGACCGCCGGACTCATTTCCGGCGGCGCGATCGTGGAACGGGAGGTCGAGGCCGACTTCTCCGCCGAACACGCGCTGACCCTGCAACTGCGCAATCCAGATTTCACCACGGCGATCGCCATCACCGACGCGATCAACAGCTTCGGTACCGTGCAATACGGCATGAACCCGGCCCGCGAGATCGATTCGCGCACCATCGCGATCACCAAGCCGAAGAACATATCCGCAGCGCGGTTCATCGCGGGAATCGAGAATCTGACGGTGCAGACGGCCTCGCCGGCCCGCGTTGTGCTCGACGAGCGCACCGGTACCGTGGTCATCGGTCAGGATGTTCGCATCTCGAAGGTGGCCATCAGCCATGGCACGCTGACGGTGCGGGTTACCGAGACACCGACAGTCGTCCAGCCAGGGCCATTCTCCGATGGCGAAACCGCCGTCGAGCCAAACACTTTCATCGATGTCTCCGAGGTCGGCACGCAACTCGGAACCGTCGATGGCACCGACCTTCAAAATCTGGTCGAAGGGTTGAACAGGCTCGGTGTCGGTCCGACCGACATCATCGCCATCCTTCAGGCAATCAAGAGCGCCGGCGCCATGCAGGCCGAAGTGGTGGTGCAATGACCCGGCTATGCCCGATTTCCATGAAGCCCGGCGCGTTCCACATCGGACCGGCCTTCGCGGCGGCCGCGATCCTGGCCCTTGCCGCGCCGGCATCGGCGCAATCTTCGTTGCCGACCTTGCTGGATGCGCCGCCACCACGCGCCAGTTCGGATGAAATCCAGCGTTTTTGCTCCAACATCGCCGACGCCGCCCGCGAACGCCGCTATGCGATCCAGCGCGAGGAACTCGAGGCGTTGCAGACGGAGATCGAGGATCGCATCGTCGTTCTCGAAAAGAAGCGGACCGAACTTCAGCAATGGGTCGAGAAGCGGGAACGTTTTTCCGACGCGGCCAATGAAGGGCTCGTCGAGGTCTTTGCGAAGATGCGCCCGGACGCCGCCGCGCAGCGCATGGAGAAACTGCCGGGTGAACTGACGGCCGCGTTGCTGACCAAGCTGAGTGCGCGAACGGCCGGAACGATCCTCAACGAAATGTCGCCCGACCGCGCCGCATTGGTGGCCGTGATCATGGCGGCCGTCGCCGACAAGGGAGAAACGCGGAAATGAGGCCGGTGCTTCTTCTTTTGTTGGCCGGGGCCGTTGCGCTCGGCGGCTGTGCGACCCATCCGCGCGAAATCGGCAAGACACCTGCGCTGTCGCCGGTGGGCGGCGATCTGGCGGCCGATCAGATGGTCGTCAAGCCGACGGAGTATCCTGCCAAGCCATCCGGGCATCGCTACTCGGTCTGGAACGATCGCGCCGCGAGCCTGTTCACCGCGCACCGTGCCGTTGCCAAGGGCGATATCGTCTCCATCAAGATCGCGATCAACGACCGCGCGAAGCTGGACAATCAGAGCGCGCGCAACCGCACCGCGAACAAGAAGATCGGTCTGGGCGCCGGATACGGCACCGATGCGATAACCGGCGGCCTCTCCGCCGACGCCTCGATGAACTCCTCGACCGACTTCGCCGGGTCCGGCGGCACGACACGGGCGGAAACCATCGATCTGTCGGTGGCCGCCGTCGTCGTCGATGAACTGGCCAATGGCAACCTTCTGATCCAGGGCTCCCAGGAAGTGCGGGTCAATGCCGAGATGCGGGTTCTGACGATCTCGGGCATCGTGCGGCCTTCCGACATCGGGCCGGCGAACACAATCAACTACGATCGCATCGCCGAAGCGCGCATCTCCTATGGCGGCAAGGGCCGGATCACCGAGGTACAGCAGCCGCCCTACGGCCAGCAGGCGCTCGATCTCTATCTTCCCTTCTGACGGCGCGCGGCGATGGCATCAACCATTGAACACCAGACGGACAGCGAGAGCGGACCTTCCATGGTCGCGTTCCTGATCGCATGCGCGGTCATCACGCTCGTCGCGGCCGGCGCGGGATTTGGCGTCAGCGCGACGATGATCGGACCGGCGACGTTCCCGTCCTCGGAGGTGGCGAACGATGGCGGAGCGGCCTTCGATGGCGGCGAAAGCGGGCATGGCGCGCCGGCGTCCGGCCACGGCGCGGAAAGTGCCGATTCCGGAAAACCGGCACATGAATATGTCGTCGTCGACATCCCCTCGATCACCACCAACCTTGTCGATCCTTCGGATGCCTGGATCCGCATGGAATTGTCACTGGTCTTTACCGAGAAGGCCGACCAGGAAGTCGCGATGGAGGTTCATCAGGATATCCTCGCCTATGTCCACACGATGAAACTCTACAATCTGCGAGGAGGAAGCGGCTATCAGCACCTGATCGAGGATCTGCAGGAACGTGCCGCTATCCGCACCGAAGGACGCGTCAAGCGGGTGCTGGTCCGCTCGCTGATCCTCGAATGAGACGCTGCGCCGTTCTTCTTGCTGTCGTGATGGCGCTGGTCGCGTTTCCAGCTCTTGCGCAGAACCAGCCGGGCTTTGCCCTCCCCGAGGGGCTGACCGGCCAGACCAGCGGCTACATCGTGCAGCTTTTCGGTCTGCTGACCGTACTCGCGGTCGCGCCGGGACTACTGATCATGGTGACGAGCTTCACACGGTTCGTCATTGTGTTCTCGATCCTGCGGTCCGGCATCGGCCTGCAAACGACGCCGGCCAACATCGTCCTGGTCAGCCTTGCGCTCTTCATGACCTTCTACGTCATGGCGCCGGTTTTCGACCGCGCCTGGAGCGATGGCGTCCAGCCGCTGGTCAACGAAGAGATATCCGAGCAGGAGGCGTTCCCCCGCATTGCGCAGCCATTTCGCGAGTTCATGCTCAACAATGTGCGCGATCAGGACCTTAAGCTCTTCGCTGATCTTGCCCGCGAGCGCGGCCAGACGGTGACCGTCGATGAGAACATCGATATCCGCGTCGTCGTGCCCGCCTTCATGATCTCGGAAATCCGGCGCGGCTTCGAGATCGGCTTTCTCGTCGTTCTTCCGTTCCTCGTCATCGACCTTGTCGTCGCCACCATCGTCATGGCGATGGGGATGATGATGTTGCCGCCCTCCGTCGTGTCCCTGCCGTTCAAGATCCTTTTCTTCGTGATGATCGACGGCTGGAACGTTCTCGTCGGCAGCATGGTTCGGTCTGTCGTTTAAAGACAGTATTTACCTTTTATTTACCATAAATATTAGTAATTAGGCCCGGATTTCTCAGAAAAAGCGGACTCAATGCTTTTTTAATGTTTCCCCGGCATCTTGCGCCCAGTCACATCGGCTATCCGTGATGATAGGGGCATGATGCCCGGCCGCTGTACCGGAAGATCCGGAATGTCCCTCCTTTGTTAGTTTTTGGGAAGGGGACACTATGTCCAGTATTATGACCAACACCTCGGCGATGACGGCTCTGAAGACCCTCGCCGCCACCAATAAAGCAATCGAAACCACCCAGACCCGGATCTCGACCGGCTACGCGGTTTCTTCCGCCAGCGACAACGCTGCCTACTGGTCCATCGCGACCACCATGCGTTCCGACAACTCGGCTCTCGGTACTGTTCAGGACGCTCTCGGTCTTGGCGCTGCCACGCTCGACGTCGCATACACCGGCATGGAATCGGCCATCGAGGTCGTAGACGAGATCAAGACGAAGCTCGTCGCCGCGAAAGAGCCGGGCGTCGACAAGGCGAAGATCCAGTCCGAAATCACCGAACTGCAGGCTCAGCTCGAAGGCATCGCGACTTCGGCATCGTTCAACGGTGAAAACTACCTGCACACGGCGACAGGCCTGACCGCAGGTACGGAATCGGTCGTCGCGTCCTTCACGCGTGATGCATCGGGCAATGTTTCCATCGAGACCATCGACGTCGACACGACGGCCACCGTCCTCACCGATGTCGACACTGCCGCGAACGGCATCCTGTCCCAGGATCGGACCGGCACGAACGCCAACGTCATTTCGATTGCCGGCGGCGCCAACGACATCACGATCGACGGAACGACCACGGATGCCGAACTCGACGACATGATCGAAGTTGTCGATGCGGCCCTGACCGAAATGACGGAGGCTGGCACGACGCTCGGTGCTTCCAAGAAGCGCATCGACATGCAGAGCGACTTCGTCGGCAACCTGATGGATGCCATCGACCGCGGTGTCGGCCAGCTCGTCGACGCCGACATGAGCGAGGAATCGACTCGCCTGCAGGCCCTCCAGGTCCAGCAGCAGCTCGGCATCCAGTCTCTGTCGATGGCCAACCAGAACGCTCAGACGATCCTCTCGCTCTTCCGCTAACAGCCTGAAAACGCGAGTTTTTCGCTGGATTTTCGATCAGGCCGCCTCCGGGCGGCCTTTTCTTTGCGATTTGTTAAGCATTTTCCTTAAATCCTAGTGTTGTTTTCCGCCGCATAGGCCTTCGGGCGTCGGCGACAGTGTTTTGAGTTTCCTTGTGGCGATTAGTCTCGCGCAAGTTTCGGTGCGTAACCTGCCGGTTGGATTAGTACGCGTTTCGCCGAGTGGCCCTGTTTCGGCCTGGTAATCTGTTTGAGTTCCAGCGATTTCACCGTTCCCGCACTTTGGGAGCGCGTCCGCATATCCGCATGGAACGCAGGGTTGCCAACCGGTCCGGGAAAGTTCGGCGTCGAGTGACATTCGAATTAGTTGCGAATGGAACCGCATATTGGCCACGCTGCAGGCCAAGCACAGTGGATATCGAACGATAGGGCATGATGCCCGGCCACTGTACCGGCTGACCCGGAATGTCCCTTGTTTCGAGATTTTGAGAGGGACACGCAATGTCCAGTATTATGACCAACACGGCAGCGATGACCGCACTCAAGTCGCTGCAAGCCACAACCCGGAATATCGAGATGGTGCAGTCTCGTATTTCGACGGGTTATTCGGTCGCCGAGGCATCCGACAACGCCGCCTATTGGTCGATCGCAACCACGATGCGCTCCGACAACAACGCGCTTTCCACCGTCCAGGACGCTCTGGGTCTCGGTTCCGCGAAGGTTGACGTCGCCTACACGGCCATGAACAGCGCCATCGAGGTTACCGGCGAGATCAAGGAAAAACTGGTCGCCGCGCGAGAGCCCGGCGTGGACCGCACGAAGATCCAGTCGGAAATCAAGGAGCTTCAGAATCAGCTGACCGCGATCGCGGAATCGGCATCGTTCTCCGGCGAGAACTGGCTTTCCGTCGACACTGGCGCGGCCGACTACTCCGCGACCAAGAACATCGTCTCATCCTTCACCCGCGCCAATGACGGCACGGTGTCTGTTTCGACGATCGCCATCGACATCACCGCCACGGAACTCGTCAACGCTTCCGGTGACACCGGTATCCTCGACACGACGACGACCACCACCGGCGCCGGTACGGCCACGATTTCCGTTCTCACCCTCGATATCACCGCCGCCAATGTGGACGATGACGATATCGACGACATGATCTCCTGGGTCGACTCGGCATTCCAGGACATGACGACCTCGGCTTCCAGCCTTGGCGCGGCCAAGTCCCGCATCGACATGCAGCAGCAATTCGTGTCCAGCCTGATGGATGCGGTCGAGCGGGGCGTCGGCCAGCTGGTTGATGCTGACATGAGCGAAGAATCGACGAGGTTGCAGGCCTTGCAGGTTCAGCAGCAGCTCGGCGTGCAGGCGCTTTCCATCGCCAACTCCAACGCGCAAACCATCCTGTCGCTCTTCCAGTAAGAGCGAAAGTCAGCCGCAGCGGATCCATTCAAGGCGGGTGACCCTCGGGTCGCCCGCTTTGCTTTGTTCCAGAGCTGGCAGTCGGGCCAGGCGGCACGCCTGACAACGGTCAAGACACTCTCACACAAGTTTCGCGGTCTATCTCCGTAAGGGGATATGGAGTTGCCGCAGTGCTTGAGCAGTTTCAGCAGGTCGCGAACAATCTGATGGCGCTTGGCGCCCGCAAGCTGGCCATTCTGGTCGCGGTCGGGCTGTCGGTGATGATCGGTGTCGGCGCCGCCGCCTATTTTCTCAATCGTCCGGCTTTCGAGCCGATCTATGTCGGCCTCGAGCGCGATGACATCACGCGCATGGGGATGGCGCTGGCCGATGCCGGCATCTCCTACGACGTCAATCAGGACGGCACGTCGATCCTCGTGCCTGCCGGCAAGACCAGCCGGGCGCGCATGATCCTCGCCGAAAAGGGCCTGCCGAACAGTTCCGGCACCGGTTACGAGCTGTTCGACAATCTCGGCTCGCTCGGCCTGACCGCCTTCATGCAGGAAGTGACCCGGGTGCGCGCGCTCGAAGGCGAGATCGCGCGCTCCATCCAGACGATTCGTGGCGTCAAGGGCGCGCGCGTTCATATCGTTCTTGCCGACCGCGGCAATTTCCGCTTCGCCGAACAGACCCCGACCGCATCGGTCGTTGTGCGCTACGAGGGCGCCAATGCCGAATCGAGCGCGCTCTCGATCCGCCATCTCGTCGCGGCCGCGGTTCCGGGCCTGCAAGCCGAGAACGTCACCGTTCTGGACGCCGCCGGCCGATTGCTCGCCGCCGGCGAGGATCCCCTCAACAGCACGGCGACCAGCACGCTGGGCATCAAGTCGACCGTCGAGAACGAGGTTTCGGACAGCGTCTACAAGGCGCTCGCCCCCTATCTCGGCGACATGAATTTCCGCGTCTCCGTCCAGGCCGACATCAACACCGATCAGCGCCAGGTCGAGGAGACCATCTTCGATCCCGAATCGCGCGTCGAACGGTCCGTACAGGTGGTGCGCAGCGAGGATGCTTCGTCCCAGAAGGCGGGCGGCGATCCGGTATCCGTCGAGGAGAATCTTCCAGACGAGACTCAGGGCGACGGTGCTTCACCGCAATCGTCCGAGCGCAGCGAGCGGCGCGAGGAAACGACGAACTACGAATTGAACTCCAGGCGGATCGCCACGGTCAGCAGTGGCTATTCCGTCGATCGGCTCTCGATCGCCGTGGTGGTCAATCGTGCCCGTATCGCCGAAACGCTCGGCGAAAACGCGGACGCCGCTCAGATCGACGCCAAGCTCGCCGAGATCCGTCAGCTGGCTGTCGCAGCCGCGGGCGTGTCCGACAGCCGGGGCGACATGGTACAGGTGACGGCCGTTGACTTCATGGAAGGAATAGACGGCATCCCGCTCCAGGAGGCCGGCGCGATGGATGTTCTGGGCGAGCATCTCGGCACCTTCATCAACGCGCTCGCCTTTGTCGGCGCGACATTGCTCGTCATCTTCCTCGGGCTGCGTCCGTTGATCAACGTGCTGAGGGGCGAGTCGCCCGTCGCCGCGCTACCTTCCGGTTCCTCGTCGTCCGGTCTTGACGACCTGCCGGCGCTGGAGGATTCCACGCTCGGCCCGTCCTATGGCAGCGACGATATCGGCGGCCTCGACGGCCTGCCGGAACTGCCACCCTTGCCATCCTCGCAATCCTCCGATCAGAGCGACCTCCTGGCGCGCATGCGTCCCTCGCCGGAAGAACGCCTCACCATGATCGTCGATCTCGACGAGGAGCGCGCCGCCTCGATCCTGCGGCGCTGGGTGAGACAGGAGGCGGCGTAACGTGGCCCGCTCCAGCCTGATGAGCCTGTTGCCGGATTTCGCCGAGGAGAAACCGGCGCCGCCGGTCTACAGTGCGCCGGGTTTCGAGCCGCTCGTGCATGCGGCGTCGTCGAAGGAAGAGTTTTCCTCGCTCGACATGCCGATCGGTTTCATGGGCCTCGAACCCGCGACGGGTACCGAAACGGAGATCGATCCGTTCGCCGCCGCGCCGCTCGCCGACGATGGTGAAATCGGCGATCTGGAAGATCTCGACATCGGCTCGCTCGAAGACCTCGACCTTCCGGACCTCGACGACATTCCGGCGGCAGGCGCGTCCGGGCAGTCCGTTCCGGATCTGCCGCAACACCCCGCCGGTGATTCGCCTGCGGAAACCGGCCTCGACGATATCGACCAGGCCGCCGCCGACGGCGTAGCCGCGCAGGCCGCGCTGGAGGAGGCGCATCGCGAGGAGATCGAACGCCTTCAGATGGCGCATCGCGAGGCGCTCGATCTTCTGCTCAAGGAATCGCTGCCAAAGGCAAAGCAGGAGATCGTGGAAACCTTGGCGTCGGAACTTGCGCCGCTTCTGGCTGGCCGCTTGCGCGAAGGTCTCGTGGAACAGTCGGTCGCGGCCCTGTCCGACATGGTCGCCCGGCTTCTGGACGACACTGACGCGGTGACATTCGATCTGCACGGTCCCGAGCATCTGGTGCTGGCGTTCCAGAACGCCTGGGAGGGCGATGCCGCCCAGATCAATCCGATGCCGGATGAAAGCGTCGATTTGGTCGCCCGGATCGACAAGACCGTGATCGCGACACGGCTCGCCGAAGCGGATCGTCTCATAGCGGAGGCGCTGACGTGAACGGCCAGGAGAAAAACCAGGAAAAAGCTCAGGAAATCATCATCATCAAGCGTGGTGGTGAGGGCGAACACGCCCATCACGGCGGCGCCTGGAAGATCGCTTTCGCCGACTTCATGACCGCGATGATGGCGTTGTTCCTCGTTCTGTGGCTGATCAATGCCGCCAACGAGGAAACCAAGAAAGCCGTCGCCAGCTACTTCAATCCGGTCAAGCTGGTTGACCGCAATCGAAGCGTGAAGGGCCTGCATGACGCCGAGGGCGTCCAGGAAATCGAGGTTCAGGCCCCCAACGAGCAGTTTCCGGAAGAAGAGACTGTGAAATCCGAAAAGGTCGAGGAGCAGTCGGCGACGGATTCGCAATTGTTTGCCGATCCTTTCTCCGTGCTCGATGAGATCGCCACCCATCAGGCCCCCGGACAGATCCGTAATATCGAGGAAGAGGGCGGCCGCAACGGCAATGACGCCGTCAACGACGCCCAGGGCGGCGAAGCCTTCATGGACCCGTTCTCGCCGAATTTCTGGAACGAGGAAGTCCGTCCCTCAAACGATATGGGACAACTCGCCGGCCAATTCGAAACGGAAGGCGTCGACGAGGCCGGGACCGCCGAAGCCGCCGAAGAGGTCGCCGCAACCGGCGAAAACGCCCAGGACCTGCTCGATGCTCGGATGGGCATCACGGACGAAACCACCGAAGTCGCCGAGGTCGATGCGGCGGGCGAAGATGCGATGGAGACGGCAGCCATCGAAGGCAAGTCCGACGAGGAATTGGCCAAGGCCATCGCCACGCAGGAAAAGGTCGATGCCATCGAGGCCGCTGCGGAGAAGCTGCGCGTCAACATAACCGAAAAGCTCGCGGAAGCGCTCGGCGAGGATGCGGCTGTTCTTGATGAGCTGTCCGTGAAGGCCGTCGATGGCGAAGTCCTGATCTCCCTGACAGATGCCTTCGAAATCTCCATGTTCGAGATCGGCTCCGCCGTTCCGTCGCGCGATCTGGTCATCGCGCTCGAGAAGATCGGCGACGTCCTGTCCGAAGAAGCAGGCGGCATCCGCATTCACGGCCACACCGATGCGCGCCCCTTCCGCTCCAAGGATTACGACAATTGGCGGCTGTCGGCCTCGCGTGCGCAGTCGGCCTATTACATGCTGCTGCGTGGCGGCCTCGAGGATACGCGTGTTCGTGAAATCTCGGGCTTCGCGGACCGCAAGCTGCTCGATGCCGATGACCCCTATTCGCCGAAAAATCGCCGCATCGAGGTGATGGTCGAGGTCGAAACGGGATGACCGGGCCGCAACGTCTCCTGCTTTCGGCTGCCTGCGCCGGCATGCTGACGGGCATCGTCCCGGCGGCCGCCGAAGGGCTCGCGCTCGAACCCTACAAGATGGTGCGCTCGCTGCAGCGGATGCACGACGAGATCGCCGACGGCGACAAGTCGGCCCTCGGCATGCAGCGCGAGATGGTGAAGCTGATCGACGAGGGATTCCGCACGATGGAGGCCGCCGCCTTCAGGGCCCCTAAAAACGCCAGGGCGTTGATTTCCTATGCGATGGCGGGCGGAAACCCCAAGACGCTGGAGTCGCGCATCGCCGATCTCGGCCAGAAAGACGACGAGATCGTTCGTCTCGCGGTCGCGGTTCTGGTCTATCAGAAAGGCGCGGGCCGCACTGCCGCGTCGCGGCTGCAGGATGTGGATCCGGTCGGCATCGGCGGCCTCTTCGGCGCCTCGCTCGCGCTTGTCCGGGGCCTCGTGACCAAGGACGACGAGCAGGCGCGTATCGACTTCGACACCGCCCGGCTTCTGGCGCCCGGCACGCTGGTCGAGGAGGCCGCACTGCGCCGCCTCATGACGATCCACAAGCGCCGGCAGGACCCGGTCTCCTTCCTGCGCGTGGCGAGCCGCTACGCGCGCCGCTACATCGCCTCGCCCTACGCGATCCAGTTCGCCCAGGAGTTCGTCAACGCCGTCGTCGAGATGGACGATGTCATGGACATGACGGAAACCATCGAAATTATCGAGTTCATGCCGGAACCCTACCGCGGCGCGGTGACCGTCCGGCTGATGCGCAAGGCCACGGTTGAGGGCAACACCGAACTCGTTCGCAGGATTTCCGAACTGTCCGAAACGGAAACGGAAATGGCCGACGCGCCGGAAATCGATCCGGAGATCGGCGCGCGGCAGGTGCTCTATGCGCGTATCTCGGAAGTCACGTCGGAGAATGTCGACAAGGTCGCCGACGAACTTCAGCGCATCGACCGGTCCGAACTGGCGGATAGCGACCGCAACCTTCTCGACGCTGTGATCGCAATCGCCCGGGCGGTCACCGATCCGGAGCCGACCGTGACGGCGGCAATCCCCTCGAAGCCGGTCCCCGGCGGCGAGAAGATCTTCCGTGAATCCGTTCACGAGGAACAGGACAAGGGTTTGAGCGGTTTCGACGAATTCGTCGGCGGCGCGCGCGAAAAGCTCGAAAATATCGACCAGATGCTGGAGGAAATGCAATGATCGGCAACGGCGTTGCGGCGCTCGCCTCGACCACCGCCCTCCAGCAAAAGGGAACGGCGTCGGCAGCGCCGGCCTCTGGTGGGAAGGCCGCCGACTTCGCGGATACGCTCGGCCGAATCGGGTCGAACGGTCAGCGATCGGGCGATCAGGCAGCGGATTCTGAAACGCCCCCGAAAGACGAGCCGCAACAGGTCATCACAGGACATGCCCGCCGCGACCGGCTGTTCGCCGATATCGGTTGGCGCACGCCGACGCAAAGCGCGGCTACTGAGGCCAAGGATGCCGAGAGCGCGGATACAGATGACGAGGCAAGCGCGGATCTCGGCCTGAGCAAAGCGGACGAGAAAGCCACGGCGTCGCCGGAGGCGAACCGGCAAACGAAAGCGCCGGTGGACGTGATTGCCAACGTCGCGGCCGGGCCGGATGGGAAAGCCGCCGAAGGCACCGACTCCGAAGAGAGCGTGGCACCTACTGACAAGCAGGCGGAGGCCGACAAGAAGAGCGGCGACGTGCCGCCCGTATTCAGCAAGGGCGAGATCGACGCGTCGGATAACGCCAATGCAGCGCAGTCCGCGTCGCCGCAATCCGTCGGCGACGGGAAGACCTCTTCCCGGACGGATCAGCCCGCGAATGACCGGACGCCGACCACCCAGGCGTCCGCCGCGCAAGCCACTGTTTCCAATGAGCAGGTCGCTGCCGCCGGACGCGCCGCACCTGTTTCCAGCAACGATGGACGGGCTGCGGTTGATGGCAAGGTTCCTCCTCCGGCCCCGGAAACTCAGGGTTCCGGAAGGTCTTCCCCGGTATCATCTGTGCTACAAAACGACGCGTCGGCCTCCAAGCCAGTGGCGCCTCAAACCCCGAAAGCGCGCAGTGGCGAGGCGGCGCCGTCCGTTGGCGCGGAAGTGACAGCGCGCGGAAAAACGGCAGCTGCGGAAGCCGGTGAAACACGTGTGCGAAGCGGCGAGCCGTCCGCGCCGCGCGTTTCGACGGCGATGAGCGGCAACGCCCAGCCATCCGCGACTGACAAGCCGGCGACCGTTCCGATTGTCCAGTCGGCTCAGCCGCTTGCGACAGGCGGTGAGCGCTCGGCCGCAGGGCAGGTCGCCGACGCCGTAGCCCGTGATCTCCAGGAACTCGCGCCGTCGCGCCTCGTCGTCGCAACTTCTTCCGGTCAGGGCCGCCCGGTGCGGGCGATCAGCCTGCAACTCAATCCCGTCGAACTCGGCACGGTGAATGTCCGGCTGCATCACGTGGACGGCGAAATGCGGGTGTCGATCCGTGCGGAATCCGACCAGACGGCCCAGATGCTCGCGCGCGATTCCGACGCCATCCGCTCGGCATTGCGGGCCGCCGGCATCCAGACATCCGAAATCAGCGTCACAACCAACCGTCCCGAAACGGCAGGCCAGCAGCAACAGATCGCGGGCCAGAACCGGGATGCTTCCGGCCAGCAATGGAGCGGCCATGACAATCGCGGAAATACGTCGAATGAATCCGGTCAATCCAATCGCCAGCGCTCCCAGGGCGACCTGCCGAACGGCCGTTCGGGCCGCGATTCTGGCGATGCTGGCACTGCCGTCGACGATGGCAGGCTTCTCATCTGAGGCCCGCGCCGCCTCCCCGGTGCAGCATCAGGGCATCTGCGAACGCTACGTCACAGAGGCCGCGCGGGCATATGACGTTCCGGTCGGTGTTCTTTATGCCGTCGGATTGACCGAATCGGGCCTCAAGGGCGGCCTGCATCCCTTCGCGATGAACATTGAAGGCAAGACGAAATTTCCCGTTTCGGTTGACGATGCGATGCGTGAATTCGAGGATGCACGCCGCCATGGTGCTCGCCTGATCGATGTCGGATGCATGCAGATCAACCATTACTATCACCGCGAGAACTTTCCGTCGGACAAGGCGATGTTCGATCCGGGCCGCAATGTCATGTACGCCGCCGCATTCCTCAAATCTTTGAAACAAAAGCATAAAACCTGGTCGATGGCCGTCGCGCGATATCACGCGGGCCCGGATAACAATGCCGCGCAAAAACGGTATGTCTGCCGCGTGATCACCAACATGGTGGCGACGGGCGTTGGAAACTGGACGCCCGCGGCGAAGAGTTTCTGCGGCAGGTAGTCAGATCGCCATATCAACCGATTCGTTTTGACTCAGAAAAAATCAAATGACGCAATACGCGAAAAATCGCGATTGTGGATAGATTCTTGGCTCCGTTATGCCGGAAAGGCCGAACAATGAACTGATTCGGGCGGGGGATGATAAATGATAGTCGTCATCGACGACCGAAGCCTTGTGCTAGAAGGTTTTGGCGGAATGTTTCAACGTATCGGTTACCCTGTATTTGGAGTATTGGGAAAAGAACTTCCGGCTTGGCTGGAATCGATTTGCTCAAGTGAATTAAACAGCATTGAAGCTTTCCTGGTTGGAAGTACAGACGGGGATTTTTGTGCTGTCAGCCAGATCAGGTCTGCCACCAAGGCGCCGATTATTTCGCTGCTGGAACAGAATTCGCTACCCGATATTCTGCATCAGTTCGAAATCGGTGCGGACGATGTCGTGCGCAAGCCGGTTCACGTCCGTGAAATACTGGCCAGGGTCACGGCGATACGTCGGCGCAAGGACACCAGCAGTTCCGCCTATGAGTTCGGCCGCCTCCGGGTCCATACGGACGGCCGCGATCCCGAGATCGATGGCGAGAGCTTTCCGCTGCCGCGCCGGGAACGCCGCATTCTCGAATATTTGGCGTCCAACGGCGACCGCCGCGCGACGCGCAGCCAGATCTACAACGCCGTCTACGGCCTGTTCGAGCAGGACGTCGAGGAGTGCGTGATCGAGAGCCACATCTCGAAACTGCGCAAGAAGCTGCGCAAGACGCTCGGCTACGAGATCATCGATTCCAAGCGCTTCCTCGGATACCGACTTGAGGCGCCGTCGATCGAGCAGCAGCAGGCTGCCGAAGAGGCGCGCCAGCAGGTCTCGGCAGCCGCGGGCAGGTTCGGACAAGATTTGGAGGCTACGATCGCTCGATAATGCAAACGGAGGGATGTCCTCATGAGCCTCTACGGAATGATGCGGACCGGCGTGTCCGGAATGCAGGGCCAGGCCAGCAAGCTATCGACGATCGCCGATAACATCGCCAACGCAAACACGAACGGCTACAAGCGGTTCGGCGTCGATTTCTCGACGCTGGTGGTGAACGGCTCGACCGGGACATACAATTCGGGCGGCGTCGTCACCACGGTCCGGCAGGCCGTGACCCAGGACGGCGTCCTCCAGCCTTCGAATTCCTCCTCCGATCTGGCGATCGACGGCAACGGGTTCTTCGTTGTCCAGGACAACGATGGAAACTCCTTCCTGACGCGTGCCGGCTCCTTCGTGCCCAATGCGCAAGGCGAACTCGTCAACGCCGCTGGTTACTATCTCTCGGGCTACAGCTACGCCAATGGCGATCCGTCCGTCGTGGTCAACGGTTTCGCCGGTCTTGAGCGGGTGCAGATCAACAGCGGCGACCTCGAGGCATCCCCTTCGACGGAGGCGCTCTTTGAAGCGAACCTGCCGTCCTCGTCGGAAATCGTGACCGGCAGCCTGCCGTCATCGAACGCGAGCGGCGCCGAATTTTCGCACAAGGCCTCGATGGTCGCCTACGACAATCTCGGCGGACAGGTCATCCTCGACGTCTATTACACCAAGACGGCGAACAACACCTGGGAAGTCGCGATCTACGACCAGGCCGATGCGGCGGCGGATACTTCGTTCCCCTATGCCTCCGCGGCCTTGCAAACGGAAACGATCAGCTTCGATCCGGTGACGGGCGATCTTGCCACCGGTAGCCCGACATCGATCACGGTCAACGTCCCGGACGGCGCGGCGCTCGAAATCGATCTCTCGGAACTGACCCAGCTTTCGACCGGCTTCGTGGACGTGGATATTACGATCAACGGCAACGCGCCCGCGACGATCGAGCGTGTCAATTTCAGCGACGACGGAATCGTCTACGCGCAATACACCGACGGCTCCTCGCAGCCTCTTTTCCGTATACCCGTGGCGAGCGTGAACAGCCCTGACCAGCTCGATTCCCTGTCGGGCAACGTGTTCCAGGCCAGCGAGGACTCAGGAGAAATCCGCCTCGGTTTCGCGGCGCAGGGCGAGTACGGCTCGATCGTGTCGGGTGCGGTGGAGTCGTCCAATGTGGATATCGCCGAGGAACTCACGGAGATGATCCAGTCTCAGCGCAACTACACGGCAAACTCCAAGGTGTTCCAGACAGGTTCCGACCTGATGGACGTCCTGTTGAACCTCAAGCGCTGATGGATGATGGTCACCTTTCGCTTACCCATATTTGGTCGATCCGCGTGCCGGCGCATTGACCGGACCGTTCGGGTGGCCTGACCATGTCTCTCACCGCGGCGATCAGGACAGCGCAGAATTCCTTGATGAATACCGCGCGTCAGACGATCGTGACGACTCGCAATATCACCGAGGCGTCCAACGAGAACTATGTGCGACGCGACGCCGTTGTGGTCAGCAGCCTGAACGGCGCGCGGGTCGTCGATGTCCGCCGCAACAGCGACCAGGACCTGCTTCGCGACAGCCTGCGCGCCTTGTCCAACAGCACCGCGCAATCATTCATCAGTTCGGGCGCGGATCGCCTGCAAAGGCTGGTCAACGGGACCGATAATTCGACAGCGCCTTCAACGCTCCTCGCCGCATTCGAGGACGCGCTCCAGCTCTATTCGTCGGATCCGTCCAATACTCTGCTCGCATCCTCGGCGGTCTATTCTGCCAAGGAGGTCGCAGACGGGCTGAACAGCGCGTCGCTCGCCATCCAGGAGTATCGCGGCGATATCGACCAGGACATCTCGAACTCCGTCTCCGCGCTGAACGATCTCCTGGTGTCCTTCAAGCAGGTCAATGACGAGGTCATCCAGGGAACCCGTGTCGGCGCCGACATCAATGACGCCCTCGACGAGCGCGACACGATACTCAAGCGGATCTCCGAATTTGTCCCGGTCTCCGTCGTGCAGCGGGACGGCAATGACTACGCGCTTTACACCGGGCAGGGTGTGACCCTGTTCGAGACGGTGCCTCGCTCGGTCACCTTCGAACCGCTGAATTCCTATTCGCCGGGCATGACCGGCAACGCGATCCGCATCGACGGCGTGCCGATCATCGGCGGCGACGGGGCCAACACCGATTCCGTCGGCTCGCTCGCCGCCATGGTGCAGATGCGCGACGACATTGCTGTGCAATTGCAGAGCCAGCTCGACGAGGTCGCGCGCGGTCTGGTCACGAACTTCGCCGAAACCGATACAAGTGGCGGCATGGCGCCGGCGATGGCCGGTCTCTTCACCTATGCGGGCGGTCCTGCCATCCCTGCAACGGGAACGGTGAGCAGTGGTATCGCCGTGACGCTCTCTGTCAACGCGGCCTTCGACCCCTCCATTGGCGGTGATCCCGAACTTCTGCGTGACGGCGGCGCGAACGGCGCGGCCTATGTCGCCAACACCACCGGCGGCGCGGGCTATGCAGACCGGTTGATCGACTATGCCGAGCGCATGAACGATCCCTTGCCGACGGATATCGGCGCGGGCATCGCCGGCATCTATTCGGTCTCCGGCTACGCGGAATCCTCACTCGGATGGCTGGAGTCGCTGCGCAAGACCGCGACGGAAGCCGCTGATTCCAAGACCGCCCTCTATGAGAGGCTGGACGGTGCGCTGCAATCCGCCACCGGCGTCAATATCGACGAGGAAATGGCGATTCTGATCAATCTCGAGCAGTCATACGAGGCCTCGGCACGCATCATTCGCGCGGTCGACGAGATGCTCGATGTCCTCATGGCGGCGGTGAACTAGCCATGAAGACCTCGGCCATTTCCTCGCTCGCCGTATCCCTCGCTCTGCGCAACAGCACGGCGAGGTTGCAAGGCTCCCTGCCGGGCCTGCAGCAGGAGGTCGTCAATGGCAAGCATAACGACGTCGGTCTGGCGCTTGGCGCCGAGACCCGCAAACTCGCCTCCTTCGTTGCCGATATCGACCATACCCAGCGCCTGATCGATACCAACGAGCAGGTCGGTACCAGGTTGACCGCGACGCAGGAAAGCATGACGCGGATGAACAACCTCGCCGACGAATTGACCAATGCGGTCGGTATCGTGATGGGCCATTCCGGACAGAATTACGCGGCCCGTCAGACAGCGGAGAACGTCATCGCGGAGATGACCTCGATTCTCAACACGCAGGTCAACGGCGTTTTTGTGTTTTCCGGCCTCAACGCCGACGAAAAGCCGATGAGCGACTACGAAACCGGTGGCGCGAAGGCGGCGTTCGACACCGCGTTCCAGACCTATTTCGGCTTTGGCAAGAACGACGCGGCGGCCGCCTCGATCACCCGTGCGCAGATCGACGATTTCATGACCACGCAGGTCGAGCCGATGTTCCTCGGCGCCGGCTGGAACACAAACATGTCGTCGGCGACCGACGAGGTCATGGTGTCGCGGATTTCGGCGGAGGTCACCGCGAATACGTCCGTCAGCGCCAATGAAAGTTCGTTTCGGCATCTGATGCTGGCGTCCGTCGTCGCGACCGAACTCTATGACAGCGCAATGGGTGCCGAAGCAATTTCCGGCGTATCGGAATACGTGATCTCCAATGCCGGAACCGCCGCTGGCAGCCTGACTGAGCTTCAGGGCCAGGTCGGTCTTGTCCAGGAGCGCGTCGAGCGCGCCAACGAAGCGCTGATCTCGCAGAAATCGCTGCTTGAGACATTCGCCAGCGAGCTCGAATCGGTCGATCCCTACGAGAAGTCGATCGAGCTCAACACGCTTCTGACGCAGATCGAGGTGTCCTATTCGGTCACCGCGCGCATCCAGCAGCTCTCTCTCATGAATTACCTCTAACGTAGCGTCAGCAAACAACCATGGTCGGTACAAAATGATAATGTTGCGATACGCCGAGATCGAAGAAGATTCTCCCGCCGACGCCCGCGAGCGCGAACGGCAACTGCTGGATCAGTCGATCGAGCTTCTCGAAAAGGCCGACCGGGAGGGACCGAAATCCTTCGCGCGCGTGGACGCCATCCATTTCACGATCCGGCTCTGGTCGGCATTGCTCGAGGATCTTGCAAGTCCGGACAATGCGCTCCCCAAGGAATTGCGGGCAAACCTGATCTCCATCGGCATTTGGATCCTTCGGGAATCAGACAAGATCCGAAAAGACGAGTCCGACAACATCAAGGGGATCGTGGACATCACGAAAATCATCAGGGGCGGAATGTCATGAAGAGTTCTTTCAAGATATTTCTGAAGGCGAATGAGCGCATCTTCATCAATGGTGCGGTGATCCGTGTTGACCGCAAGGTCTCGCTGGAGTTGCTGAACGACGTCCAGTTCCTGTTGGAAAACCATGTCCTGCAGGCCGAGGACGCGACCACGCCGCTGCGCCAGCTCTATTTCATCGTCCAGGTGATGGTGATGTCGCCCAACGACAAGGAAGCGGCGATGCCGCTGTTCCGCGAAAGCCTGCCCGCCCTCATCGCGGCCTTCAGCAACCAGAAGATCCTCACCGAGCTCAAACACGTGGATCGGCTGGTAACCGAGGAAAAATACTACGAGGCGCTGAAAACCATTCGCGGCCTCTATGCCATTGAAGAAGAGATCCTGCAAAACAATCCGGCCGCAGTCAGGGTCCTGAAGGAAACCGCGCCGGTGAAGGAAGCGATAGCGGGGTAAGCAGCATGACCGAGGTAACCAGCGCCACCAGCGCGACATCGACGGCCGCCGTATCGACCGCCAAGTCCCAGGTCGATTACGAGTCGTTCCTCAAGCTCCTGGTCGCGGAACTGAAGCACCAGGATCCGACGGAGCCGATGGATTCCACGGAATATGTCGCCCAGCTCGCGACATTCTCGAATGTCGAGCAGGGAATCCAGACCAACAACAAACTCGATGACCTGATCCAGATGAGCTACCTCCAGCAGGCCGGCTCGATCATCGGGCGCACGCTGACGACGCCCGACGGCGAGGTTACGGGCGAAATCAAGGAAGTGCGCGTCTTCGACGACGGCATCGCCGCCGTGCTCGAAAATGGCGAGCAGGTGGTCATCGGCGGCGGCGTCACGATCAGCTGATGAGTGAGGCCGACGCCCTCGACATCGTGCAATTCGCGATCTGGACGGTCCTCGTCACATCGGCGCCGGCCGTCCTCATCGCGATGATCGTCGGCGTCGGCATCGCGCTGGTCCAGGCATTGACGCAGGTCCAGGAAATCACGCTCACATTCGTGCCCAAGATCATCGCGATCTTCCTGACCGTCTCCGTGTCGGCGCCCTTCATCGGCTCGCAGATCGGGCGACTTACGGACGTTGTCTTCAGCCGCATCGCCACCGGTTTCTGACCCGTCTCGCCACGCGACCAAAGCCTGGCGCAAGGCTGGCGTGATATCGCGGATGGATGAACCGCCACTCCAGCCCCGGCAGAGACAGTTTCCTTGGCCAGCATTGATGTCGCCAGCAAGCCCGAGATAGCCAACGGGCGCGATGTTGCTTTCGCCATCGGCATCGTCGTGATGCTGGCGATCCTGTTCCTTCCCGTACCCGTCTTCCTGATCGATTTCGGCCTCGCGCTGTCGCTCGCCTTCTCGGTGCTGATCCTGATGGTGGCGCTGTGGATCTCGAAACCGCTCGATTTCTCGTCCTTCCCGACGATCCTGCTGATCGCCACCATGCTACGCCTGTCGCTCAACATCGCGACCACGCGCACCATCCTCTCGGAAGGCCAGCACGGCACCGAGGCTGCGGGGCATGTGATCGGGGGCTTCTCCAGCTTCGTGATGAGCGGCGACTTCGTTATCGGGCTGGTGGTTTTCTTCATCCTGGTGGTCGTCAACTTCCTGGTCATCACGAAGGGCTCCACGCGTATCGCGGAAGTCGGCGCGCGCTTCACGCTCGATGCCATTCCAGGCAAGCAGATGTCGATCGACGCCGATTTGTCGGCCGGCATGATCAATGACGAGGAGGCCCGCGCCCGGCGCAAGGAACTGGAGGAGGAGAGTTCCTTCTACGGTTCGATGGACGGCGCATCGAAATTCGTGCGTGGCGACGCGATCGCCGGACTGATCATCACCGCCATCAACATCGTCGGCGGCATCGTGATCGGTTACACCCGCCACGGCATGTCGATCTCGGAGGCGGTGGACGTCTTCACCAAGCTTTCGGTCGGCGACGGCCTCGTGTCGCAGATACCCGCGCTGATCGTTTCGCTTGCCGCCGGTCTTCTCGTTTCCAAGGGCGGCACGATCGGCTCCGCCGACAAGGCGGTGCTGGACCAGCTCGGCAAGTATCCCCGCGCGCTTTTCGTGGCGGCGGCGATGCTCGCGGCCCTGAGCCTGATGCCGGGGCTGCCCTTTATTCCTTTCATGGCGCTCGCCGGTATCCTCGCCGGGATCGGGTACATGCGCCCGCTGGCCGCCCAGCGCCGCGCGGCCGAGGAACAGCAGAAAGTCGACGACGCCCGCACCCAGCGCGAGGAAGAGGAGCGCGATTCGATCAAGGAATCGCTTCGCGCCACCGAACTCGAACTCGTTCTTGGAAAGCAACTGGCGGCCAAGCTCGTTCCCAGCCGGCAGGAAATGGCGTTCCGCATGAAGAAGATGCGCAAGCGCTTCGCCACCGATTACGGCTTCATCGTTCCCGATATCCAGATCACCGACGATTACGGGATCTCGCCGAAGGTCTATCAGATCAAGGTTCACGGCACCGTCGTCGCCGAATACGATCTGAGGATCGGTGAACTGATGGTGTTCGCGGAACCCGCCCAGCTCAAGGGCATCCCCTTCGAAAAGGTCAGGGAACCCGCCTACGGGATCGATGCGCTGTCTGTGCCCGAGACCTTCGCCGACGATCTGAAGACCGCGCGCATCGCGACCGCCGACAATGTCGCGGTGGTGCTGACCCATCTCAGCGAGGTCATCCGCAACAACCTGCCGCAGCTCTTCTCCTACAAGACCATGAAGGCTGTCGTAGAGCGGCTCGACCCGGAATATCGCAAGCTGACCGAGGAAATCTGCACGACCCATTCCTCCTATCCGGGACTACAGGCGGTTCTCAAGCTGCTGCTCGCCGAGCGCGTGTCGATCCGCAATCTGCCTCTGATCATCGAGGCCGTCGCCGAGATCGCTCCGTCGACGCGTCGCACGGAAACGATCGTCGAGCATGTGCGCGGGCGCATCGCGCAACAATTGTGTGGCGACATCACCGAGCATGGCGTGCTTCATGTTTTGAGGCTCGGCAATCGCTGGGACATGGTGTTCCGCGAAAGCCTCAAGCGCGACGCCAAGGGCGACATTCACCAGTTCGACATCGATCCCCGATTGCTGGAGGAGTTCGGCAACGACATCAACAAGGTGATCGAGGGCTACAAGAAGCAGAACCGGCGCTTCGCCATCGTCACCTCGCCCGAGGCACGCCCCTATGTGCGCATGATCGTCGAGCGCATGCACCCCGACACCCCGGTCCTGTCGCATCTCGAAATCGGCAAGGGCATGGAGATCAGAATCCTCGGGACCGTCTCGTGATCGCCGCGCTGTCGGCGGATATCCTCGCCGCGTTTCTCGTCTTTTGCCGCGTCGGCGCGTGTTTCATGGTTTTGCCGGGCATGTCGAGCGCCCGTGTTTCGCCGCAGATTCGCATCCTGGCGGCGCTTGCGGTGGCCGTCGCCGTTTCGTCCATCATCGGCGTGCAGATGCGCGATTTCCTGGCCGATCCAAGCCCGGCGACCTTGCTGCGCCTGATCGTCAGCGAGACGATCATCGGCACCTTTTTCGGCCTGATCGCGCGCTACTATCTGCTCGCCCTGGAGTTCATCATAACCGGCGTCGGCATGTCGATCGGCTATGGCGGCATGCTCGGCGTCAATATCGACGGCTTCGAGATGCAGTCGGCGCTCACCGCCTTCCTGTCTCTTTCCGCCCTGATGATCCTTTTCACGCTGGACTTTCATCACGTCGTCATCGGCGCGCTTCTCGGCTCCTACGATATCATGCCGCTGGACCGTTTCCCCGATACCCGCATCCTGCTCGTCGATCTCGTCGATGTTCTGCGCGAGAGCTTCCTTGTCGCGTTGCGCCTCGGCAGTCCCTTCATCGGCTTCGCCATCATCATCAATCTGGGCGTCGGTCTTCTCAACAAGCTGTCGGTCCAGATTCCAATCTACTTCATATCGCTGCCCTTCGTGCTCGCGATCGGGCTCACCATCATGTATTTCTCGGTGCCCTACATGCTGAGCCTTTTCGGCGACGGGTTCTCCGGGATGTACGGGCTGCGCTGAGATGGACGGGCAGAGGACGGATTTCGGCCGGCTCCTGCGCTTGCAGCGCGCGGTCAAGGCCGTCTGCGAACGCGACCTCGCCGATGCGCGAAACCGCGTCGCGTCGGCGGAACAATCGATCCGCGAGCTCCAACGCGCTCTTTCCGGCGGCAATCCCGTCCTCGACCTGTTCCCGGATCTCGTCGCGCGTCGCCTCGAGAACACGATGATCGAAAAGGCCGACGCCGAACGGCATGCCGGGGAGGCGGGTCGCAAGCTTCTGCGCGAGAAGAAAAAGCTGGAGGCGATCGAGGAGCGTCACGCGGAACAGCGCGCCACGGATGCGCGCGCCGGCGAAAACGCAGCCCAGTCCGAGACGATCGACCAGCGGCTCGCGCGCTATCTGTCAGCTTCAAGCAAGATTGGCGGGTTAGGCTGATCGTCAGGCAGTTCAATGTCCGGCGGCAGGAGACGCATGGCGGTCGATTTTCCATCGGATCTCATTCTCGACGTTGCGCGCGCGGCCGATCCGCAGCGCGCGCGAAATGTGGAGACGCGCCTTGCGGGTGCCGCCGGAGGCACCGACGCGTCGAGCATCCTTTCCGAAGTCTCGAAAATCGGCAGGCACCTTTCGCGGGTGCATCAGGGAAAGGATGCGCATGAAGCGGCGAAGGAATTCGAAGCTCTGCTCGTGGCCAACATGATCACCGACATGATGGGCGAGGAAGGTGAGAGCTTCTTTGGCGGCGGCTTTGCCGGCGGCGTCTGGAAATCCATGATGGCCGAGCAGATCGCCAGCCAGGTGGTCAAGACGGCCGATTTCGGCGTCGCCGAGAAGATCTCGAATTATTTCGTGCGCTCCGGCGAGGATGTCGCAGCGATTTCCGGCATCAACGACGCCGAGGCCACGCCGAAAGAAAACCGCGCCATCGATGCGGCGCGCACCGGCACCAACGAGATCAGCCGCGACTTCATCCGCAAGATGATGGAGCTCGCCACGCCGGATGAGAAGGGCTGACCGCCAGGATGGCGATGAAAGGAAGACCGGCATGACGACAGCTACGCGGCCCGCTCAGCGCAAGGGCGTTCTCGGCGCAAAGCAGCTCAAGCTCCTGTTTGCGCGCATCGGCGAAACCATCGAGGCCGAAACGAGGATGCTGCGGTCCAACCCGGTGATCGACCTGACTGCCGCCAACACGCGCAAGAACCGTTGCCTCTACGAACTGAACATCGTCTCGCGCGAACTGGCGCGCTTCGAGATCGATGACGAGATCCGCGCCGAGCTGAGTGCTTTGCGCAAGAAGGTCGAGGGCAACGCCGCGGCGTTGCGCGCCCAAATGACGGCGACGCGTGATGTCATCGGGATTCTCGGTGACGCGATCGAGCGTGCCGAATCCGATGGCACCTATACCTCCGTCTCGCGACTGCCGGCCGGTTACGAATGATCGGTCAGGTGGTCTTCGGTCTGTGGGTTGCCGCGGTCACGCTCGGCGGCATCTATCTCGGCCAGCAGATGGCGCCGGAACCGGCCGCCGACGGGACGGTCGCGGTCGATCACACGCGCTACAACGATTTCAAGACCGACCTGTTCGCCATTCCCTATGTCAACGAAACCGGTATCGTCGGCTATGTGACCGGGCGGTTCACGGTCAAGACGATCGCCAGGGAAGAGGCGGCCTTGGGCCTGCCGCTCAACACTGTGATGCTGGATGCCCTCAGCCGGCATTTCTACGCCGAGGCGGACAAGCTTGCCCACCCGGACGGCTGGTCGCGTTTGCGCGAATCCATGCAGCGGTTGCGCGAAATCGCCAACGAGACGGCGGGGCGCGAGGTCGTGGCTGACGTGCTCATCGAACAGCTCGATTTCTTCGACAAGAATTCCGTGCGCGTGCCGGGCGATTCCCGCTTCGAATCCTCGGAAAACCGCTGAACGTGATCACTCGAGTTTGTTGGGGTCGATCTGTTCGTAGAACTCCGCCTTGTAGATGACGAACTTGTCGGTCCGCATGCCGACACGTGTTGCGCACACTTCGGGTCCGTCGGCATTCTTCTCGAGAACGGCGGTGAACTGAAGATAGAGGTCGTTGGTCACCTGGGACACGGCCATGCGCCATTCATCGGCGTTGCCGCGCGCGTCGTCATATTCCACCCGCATCACGCAATAGCCGACCTTGCCGGATTGCGAGTAGATCGGCACCGCCATGGGCGGAAACTTGACCCCGTCACCGCTCGCATGCGAGGCGCCATGTGGATCGGTCGCCGAGTTCGACGGCTGCGCGAGCATGATTTGCAGGTAAACCCCGGCAACCGCCGCGACACAGGCGGTCGCCCCGGTGACGGAGTACCGGACAAGACTGCTGGGTGCGGCCACGCTTTTTCCTCCGGTCGGCTGAACAGTTCGACCGCCATTGTGCCGCTATTCGCTTGCGCGGAGCTATTCGGAAGGAGTTGAAACGGTATGTTTCGCCGATTGGCTGGAAAGACAGTTCGCTTCGGGTTACGGTCGAAACCGTTACGGCAACATATGGGAAGTTACCTGTTCGCCGCTCCCGGCGAAGCGTACTCCTGAGCGAATTGAAAACACGCGGAACGCTTCAATGTCGACAGCTCGAATTCCGGATTCCGTAATCGATGGCTTATCCAATGAGACTGTTGATTGCGGCCGAATTGTCGCGGACATAAACACGATCGTCAGCTCGAGGCGATATGCGATTTATCGCCTGATCAGAATCAACGGGCTTCGCGTCGAGTTGACGGAATCGACCCTCGATCCGCAGGTCTCCGCCTTCATGTCCGACATCCTGTCCGACGAGAGCTCAGATTTCTCGCGCGCATTGCTGGACCGCGCCGTCCCTTATATATGGGATTTCTCGAGCGATCCGGTCGTCATCCGCCACACCGCGCGCAAGGCCGACCCTGCCTGGCTTGAACTGGCCCGGTCTCGCTTCCATGTTTTCTTCCGCCGAAGCACGCCGGCCGAAACGCTCCTGTACGTCGCCCAGTCCGCATCGGACGAGGACCTGCCGCGCGCCGAGGAAGTGCTGCATTGCCAGGGGCTTCTGCAAGTCGTTTTCGATCAGGTCACGATTGGCGCAAGAGCCCGCCCTGAAACGGAAATTCGCATCACGGTCCGCGAACGCGAATGCCTGCGCTGGTGCGCGGAGGGCAAGACAAGCGACGAGATCGCGATCATCCTTTCGCTGTCGACCCACACGGTCAATCACTACCTGATCAGCGCGACGAAAAAGCTCAATGCCGTCAATCGGATGCATGCGATCACGACGGCGGTGCGGCTGGGTATCCTGGACATCAATAGCGTCCTTTAGGAAATTTAATTTTCGTTAACGTAAATGGGATTACCTAGTCGTGCTTGGTGGCGTTATAGCCCGGCATGAAGCCCATCCAAGTCCCGGCAGATCCGGAATGTGCGATCTACTTCCATTTCTTGGGACCGCTTGGGCATGGGAAATCCCGCCAATTCTGCGACGCGTGGCCGCGCGCCAGCGAAAAGCCGTTGGAACCTGTCCAACGGGCTGAAGCTTTTCGCCGTCGTCATTGCGGTCAATTTTCTCGTCCTGCTCGCTGTTTCCGACTATCGGCAAAACCGGACCAGCATCGGCAGCGCCGCCTACGACAGCATCACTGTCGTTAAGGATTTGATCGCCGACATCCTGCCGCCCTCCTCCTACATCGTCGAAGCCTTTCTGACGATCGTGCAGGCCTCGCAGGAACCCTGGAACCGGGACCGCTACTTCGCGGAATACCGGACGCACAAGGACGCCTATTTCGACCAGCTCCAGCGCTGGGAGAAGGCGAAGATTCCCGAACACATCCGCAAGCTCATCACTGTCGATTCGCCGACGGTCCTCGACCGTTTCTGGATCGAGGCGGAGAACAATTTCTTTCCCAAGTTGGAAAACTCCGGCGGAATCGGTCTCGGCGCAGCCGAGATCAAGCAGTCCCTCGATATCCTCAAGGAGCGCTTCCTCCAGCACAAGGCGATCATGGTGCGCGCCTCCGAGGATGCCGAAACCTATCTCGCTTCGGTCGAACGCGACAGCAAAGCGGATATGGCGGCCTTCGGATGGGTCTTCCATGCCGCCTTCGGCGTCGCATTGCTGATGATCGGTGGCTTCCTGATTGCGCTTCACCGCACCGTCGTTCGCCCGCTCGTCAATATCGCCGGCTACACCGCCGATCTTGCGCATGGCGAAAGCGACGAGGAGGTGCCCTATACCCATCGCGGCGATGAGGTCGGGAGCATCGCAAAGGCCTTGACGATTTTCCGTGAAACGGCAGCCGAAAAGCTCGAAACCGAACGTCAGGCAGCGATGGACCGCCAGCGCGCCGATAATATCAAGGCGCAGAGCGACGCCGAGTTGGCGGATCGGGCCGAGCAGACGAACATTGCGGTTTCCGCCCTCGCAGAGGCGCTGAGCCGGTTATCCGAAGGTGATCTCGACTGCGACATTGAAGAGCCCTTCGATGGCGAGCTGGAACGGCTGCGCGTCGATTTCAACATGGCGCTTGGCAAGATCTCCGGCACCTTCGAGAAGATCGCCATGACCGCGACCGGCATCGAATCCGGGTCGCAAGAGATCTTTACCGCCTCCAACGACCTGTCGCGGCGCACCGAGCAGCAGGCCGCGTCCCTTCAGGAAGCGGCCACGACGCTCGAACAGATCACCGCAACGGTCCAGAAATCGTCGGAAGGCGCCGAGAGCTCCATGAAGCTCGTCAACACGGCGCGCGAAGATGCGGAAGCAAGCGGCGGCATCGTCACCAAGGCCCTTGAGGCGATGGCCGACATCGAGAAATCGGCGACCGAAATCAGCCAGATCATCTCGGTGATCGACGAGATCGCGTTCCAGACCAACCTGTTGGCGCTCAATGCGGGGGTCGAAGCGGCGCGCGCCGGCGATGCCGGCAGGGGCTTCGCCGTGGTCGCGCAGGAAGTACGCGAACTGGCCCAGCGTTCAGCCGCAGCGGCCAAGGAAATCAAGCAGCTGATCTTCAAATCATCCGGCCAGGTCGCGACCGGCTCGGAACTGGTCAACAAGACCGGCGACACGCTGCATCGTATTGCCGGGCAGGTCGTAGAGATTTCCGGCGCCGTGGAGGTGATCGCCAATGGCGCGATCGAGCAGTCCGTCGCGCTCAAGCAGCTAAATGTCTCCGTCGGCGAAATGGATGAAGTGACCCAGCAGAACGCGGCGATGGCCGAACAGGCCAGCGCGGCGAGTCATTCGCTGACCGAGGAAATCGAGCATCTTGCGCAATTGATCTCGGTATTTCGGGTTTCGGAACAAATCGCCCCGCGCGAGCCATATCGCGCGCATCGGGAAACGAGGCACGTACGGTCCGCCGACCGTTCGCCGCAGCGGGCGCCGGCCGCCTATCGCGGACGCACCGTCGGCAACGCCGCTCTCAAGGACGAATGGGGAGAGTTCTAGATCATGGCACGCAAATCAGCTGCAAATCCGATGGCCAGTTGCATCGCAGAAGGCGAAGCCGGCTACGTGATGACACTGCCGGCGAGCATGCAGGGCGAAACGGCCACGCAGATCGCGGACGCGATCCTGTCCGCCCGCACCAACGCGCTTATTGTCGATGCAACCGCCGTCGAACGCATCGACACGCCCTGCATCCAGGTCCTGATGTCCGCCGCCCGCCTATGGCGCGAGGACGGCATGCCGCTGACCTGGAGCGGACGATCGACAATTTTCGAGGAAAATCTGGATACGCTCGGCCTTTCGGCCGCTGATTTGGAAGTAGGGGACGCCAATCATGCTTAAGAAGATTTTGACAGTAGATGACTCCCGGACGATGCGGGAAATGCTTCGCCACACGCTCTCGGGCGCCGGTTTCGACGTCGTGACGGCAGAGGATGGTGCCGACGGGATCGAGAAACTGCGCGAATCCCAGCCCGATGTCGTCATCACCGACATCAACATGCCGGTCATGGACGGTTTCGAGTTCATCGAGAACGTCCGCAGTTCCGAACAGTACAACCGCGTGCCGATCCTCGTCCTGACGACGGAGAGCGCGCCTGAGAAGAAACAGCGCGCCCAGAGTGCCGGCGCGACCGGCTGGATCGTCAAGCCCTTCGATCCCGAGAAGCTGACACGGGCCGTCAACCGCGTGATGCCGTAGGACGGAACCCATGAGCCTGGACGACATCAAGGAAACATTCTTCGCCGAATGCGCCGACCAGATGGCGGAGCTTGAGACGGGATTGCACGAGATCCAGTCGTCGGGCCCCGACATGGACACCGTCAACGCCGTCTTTCGCGCGGTTCATTCGATCAAGGGCGGTGCCGGCGCCTTCGGCTACAACGCGTTGGTCTCCTTCGCGCATGTGTTCGAAAACGCGCTGGACGTGATCCGCAACGATCTTTCCCAGGTCAACGAGACCCGGATGGATTTGCTACTGCGCTCGGTCGACGTCTTGTCCGACGTCATCGAGGCGGAGCGTACCGGTGCTGAGCCGCAGGACAATTCGGCTCTGGCCGGCGAACTGGAGGCATCTTTCGGTCTCGGTGATGCCGAAGAGGCGGCTGCGGAAGAAGATGCGCTGGCGGATTTCGCGCCGGTCATGATCGACCTCGGCGATCTGGGTGTCAGCGACGCACCGTCCGGCGACAGCTTCCGCATCTCGTTCATGCCGCATGCGAGCCTCTATCTGAAGGGGCACGATCCGTTGCGTCTCTTCCGCGAACTGGCGGAAATGGGAACGCTGAGCGTGACCTGCGACAGCGCCGAACTGCCGAAGCTCAGCGAACTGACACCCGACGAGACCTATCTCAAATGGCAGGTCGACATCGAGACGGACCGTTCGCGCGAGGATATCGAGGCGGTGTTCGACTGGGTGGACGGCGAATGCGCCCTTTCCATCGAGGAGACAGGCGCAGCTGCCATGGATGACGGCGTGGATCTCGATGCGTTCCTGCAAACGCTCGATGAAACCGAGCCGAGTGCCGATATCGATGATTTCGGACAGGATCCCGAGCCGGAAGTCGAAGAGCCGAAAAACCCCGTCGCCGACCTGATCGGGTCGCTTGAGGCTGCCGATATCGGTGCTCCCGCCACTGTTGCCGCTGGTGCGGACGAACCGCAGGAGCGGGTTGTGGACCCCGCCATCGTGGAAGCCGTCGCAGCCGCGGGGCAGCGCGCCGAGAAGAAGGAAGTCAAGAAGGCGAGCCAGACGATCCGGGTCGAATCAGAGAAGGTCGATCGCCTGATCAACCTGATGGGCGAACTGGTGATCAACCAGGCCATGCTGGCCGAACGCATCGGCCAGGCCGGCTTCGGCAATGCGTCTCCCGCCGCGCTCGCTCTGGTCGAGTTGCAGAATCTGACGCGCGAGATCCAGAGTGGTGTCATGGCGATCCGCGCGCAGCCGGTCAAACCGGTCTTCATGCGCATGTCGCGCATCATCCGCGAGGTCTGCGCCGCTACTGGCAAGAAGGCCATGCTGGAACTCGAAGGCGAGCACACCGAGGTCGATACGACGGTCATCGAGGGACTGATCGACCCGCTGACGCACATGATCCGCAATGCCGTCGATCACGGTATCGAGGATCCGGAAACCCGCGAGGCCAAGGGAAAACCGGTCCAGGGCACGGTCAGGCTGTCCGCCTATCACAGTTCCGGTCGTATCGTCATCGAAATCAGGGATGACGGCGCCGGCATCAATCGCGAACGCGTGCTCGACAAGGCGATGGAGAAGGGAATCGTCGCCCGCGACGCGAAGCTCTCCGACGACGATATCGACAACCTGATCTTCGCGCCGGGCTTTTCGACGGCCGAAGCGATCACCGACGTTTCGGGCCGCGGTGTCGGCATGGATGTCGTGCGCCAGTCGATCCAGTCGCTGGGCGGCCGCGTCAACATCTCGTCCGATCCGGGCAACGGATCGCTCTTCTCGATGAGCCTGCCTCTGACGCTCGCCGTCCTCGACGGCATGATCGTCAAGGAGGCGGACCAGACGCTGGTGCTCCCCGTTTCGGCGGTGCTCGAAACGGCGACGCTGAAGCCGGGCGATGTCTACACGGTCGGCAGGAACAGCCGTGTCGTGAAGATGCGCAATCAACTGATCCCGATCATCGACGTCGGGTCCCAGCTCGGCTTCGCCGAACCGCGCAGCGACTATACCAGGGGCACGATCATGGTGGTCGAGGGCGGCAAGAACGGCATGGGCGCTTTCGTCGTCGATTCGATCGAGGGCCAGCAGCAGGTCGTCATCAAGAGCCTCGAATCCAACTACAAGCGCGTGCCCAGCATCGCCGCCGCCACCATTCTCGGCAACGGTCAGATCGCGCTGATCCTGGACTGCGATCATATCGTTTCGCACCAGGCCGAGGATCCTGGCGCACCCATCATTCAATCCATGGCAGGGTGAACACTATGCAAGACGAACATGAACAGACGACGGTCGGCGGCGAGGAGTTCATTGCATTCCGCGTCGGCGACCAGGAGTTCTGTGTCGAGATCACCTCGACCCGTGAAATCCGCGGCTGGAGTCAGGCGACACGGCTTCCCCATTCGCCGGAATACATCGTTGGCGTGATCAATCTGCGCGGCACGATCCTGCCGATCATGGACCTGTCCGCCCGGCTCGGCATGGGATCCAGCACGCCCAGCGAGCGCCACGTCATCATCGTCGTTCAGGTCGGCGAAAAGACAGTCGGCCTGCTGGTCGATTCCGTATCCGACATCCTCGATGTCGGACCGGATCACCTGCGCCCGGTGCCGGAGGTCAGTCCGTCCATGGCAAGCGAGATGTTCCGAAGGGTCATCGTGATGGACAAGCGCATCATCTGCGAAATCTGCCTCGATGCGATTACGCCCGACATGGAGTTGCAAGCTGCATGATGCCGGCGGTCAATGAGGCGGTAGCGAGCCCCGATCCGAGCCGCGAATATGTCCTGACGGACAAGCAGTTCGCGGCCATATCTAGGCTCGTGCGCGACGAGTCCGGCATCAACCTGTCCGATGCCAAGCGCGACCTCGTCTATTCGCGCCTCGTCAAGCGCCTGCGCCGGCTGCATATGCCCGACTTCGGCTCCTATCTCGACCATGTCGGATCGCCGACCGGCGACGGCGAGCGGCGCGAGCTTATCTCCGCCATCACGACCAACGTGACGAATTTCTTCCGCGAGCCGCATCATTTCGAGCATCTGCAACGCGACGTCATGCCCGACCTCGCCAGTCGCCTGAGCCATGGTGAATCGGTGCGTCTGTGGTCCGCTGGTTGCTCTGACGGTCGCGAACCCTACACGATCGCAGCCACTGTCCTGCAGGCATTTCCTGACGCTGCCAGGCACAATTTGAAGATCCTAGCGAGCGATATCGACCATAATTCTCTGGAGAAGGCGAAACAGGGTCGCTACAGCGCCGAGATGGTCTCGCGCATGCCGCCGGCCGTTCGCGACCGCTATTTCCGGCGTGCCGGCGACGAGGCCGAAGCAGGTCCGCAACTGCGCGAACTGATCGCATTCCGTTATCTCAACCTGCTCGCCGACTGGCCGTTCAAGCAGAAATTCGACGTGATCTTCTGCCGCAACGTGCTGATCTATTTCGAACAGGATTTGCAGGCCCGTATCTTCACGCGTTTCTGCTCCGTGCTGAAGCCGGGCGGCTATCTCTATATCGGCCATTCCGAACGGGTCAGCGGCCCGGTGTCGAAGGATCTCCGGCAGATCGGGATCACCAGCTACATCCATGAGCCGTCAGGGGGAGTTCGATGACCGTACGCACGATCGTCGTTGACGATTCGCCGTCCATGCAGAAGCTGATCGCGGCGGTGCTCGAAAACGATCCCGATATCAGTGTTGTCGGAACGGCCGCCAATCCCGAAGAGGCGCGCCAGATGATCAAGGCGCTCAATCCCGACGTGATCACGCTGGATATCGAGATGCCGGGCATGAACGGCCTCGATTTCCTCGAGCGTCTGATGCGGCTGCGCCCGATGCCGGTCGTGATGATTTCAAGCTGGACACGCAAGGGGGCCGACGCCACGGTCGCCGCGCTCGAATTCGGCGCCTTTTCCTGTCTCCCCAAGCCTCGCATGGATGACGAGGCGGCGCTCAAGGAGATGTGCGACAACGTCAAGGCGGCAGCCGCCGCCAAAGCGATCATCAAGGCGCGCAAGGCGGTTGGGGCGCCTGCCGCGCAGGTGCCGGTTTCGAATCCGGGGGGCGGCGCATCACGCTCCGGTCCCGATGTCGTTGCCATCGGCGCATCGACGGGCGGTGTGGAAGCACTGACCGAGGTTCTGACCGGCTTTCCGGCGGATTGCCCGCCGACCCTGGTGACCCAGCACATGCCCGAACATTTCACCCGCAGCTTCGCAGAGCGGTTGAACCGGTTGTGCAGCCCGAATGTCTTCGAGGCCGTGGACGGGATGCCGCTCCGCGCGGGCCATGTCTACATCGCACCCGGCGCGGTCGGCCACCTGACGGTCGCGGGCCGCATGGAGCGGGTATGCCGCATCGTTGCCGGCGAACTGCGGTCCGGCCATCGTCCCTCGGTTGATGTGATGTTCGAATCGGTCGCCGCCGCCTATGGCGGAAAATGCGCCGCCGCGCTGTTGACCGGCATGGGCAGCGACGGCGCTGAAGGTCTTCTGGCGCTCAGGAATGCCGGCGCTCACACCGTTGCCCAGGATCGGGCGACCAGTCTTGTTTACGGAATGCCGGCTGCCGCAGCCAAAATCGGCGCCGCCATTCAGATCCTGCCCTTGAAAGAAATCGCGAATGCCCTGTTCGGCGCTCGTATGGAGGTAAAACAAAATGTCTGTGCTTGACGTCTTGAGGATCATGGTCGTCGACGATCATATTTCCAGTCGCATGGTAACGGTCGAAGCTCTCCAGCAAATGGGCGTGAAACACATAAGTGTCGCCAAGGACGGGCGGGAGGCGTTCCAGAAGCTGAACGCCGAACCGGTGCATCTGGCGATCTCCGATCTGTACATGCCTGATATCGACGGGTTCCAGTTGCTGCGTGCGATCCGGGCTCATCCCAAGCTGGCCAAGACGGGGTTCATCATCCTGACCGGCCGCAAGGACGGCGCGGTGGTTCAGAACGCGGTCAAGCTGGGCGTCAACAACGTCATTGCGAAGCCGTTCACGCCGGATGTCCTCAAGAAGTCGATCGAATCGGTGGTGGGACGCCTCCATTGATTACCGGTACGACCCAGAAGATCCCGATCGTCCAGGGCGATTTCGCCGTTTCGGACGCTGAAGGTGCGGTGATCTCGACGGTGCTTGGCTCCTGTGTGGCCGCCTGCATCTTCGATCCGGTCGCGCGGGTCGGAGGGATGAACCATTTCCTCCTGCCTGGAAATCCCGATCGCGACGGGTCCGATCAGTCGCGCCGATACGGCGTGTTCCTGATGGAGAAACTGCTCAATGGCCTGTTCGAGCGCGGTGCCTTGCGCAGCCGCCTGCAGGTCAAGCTTTTCGGCGGAGCCCGCGTGCTCGATGCACGCAGCGATGCCGGCGCCAAGAATGCGGAATTCGCGACCAATTTCGTCACGAATGAGGGCCTGACGCTGGTTTCGACCAGCCTCGGCGGCTTGCAGGGACGGCGGGTCGAATTCGCCCCTGTTTCCGGCAAGGCGCGCCAGAAATTCATAGGCATGGCGGTTCCCGAGCCGGAACCCAAGAAAATCAAACGGGAGCTGGAGAGCGTCGGCGATGTCGATTTCTTTTGATGAATTTGACCGGGACGAAAACCCGGTCCGAAAGCTCCGGGAGCAGGCCGAAATTCACCAGTCCGAACTGGTGGGTCTGCTCGTTCAGGAGCTTGCCCTGATCGCGGGTGAGATCGAGGACCTGCCGATTGGTGGCGAGGATCTGACGCCGCAACAGATCGTCGCGATGCAAAAGATCGATTTTTGCCGCCAGCGCCTGATGGAAGTCACCAAGATCATGCAAAACGCCTTCGGTGGGGCGTCGCCATCGACATTGCACGATCTCGAGGAAATTCTCGTGGATGTCGGGCTCGAGCACACGCTGGACGCGTTTCTGCGCACCGGTTGATCCGCACGATTTTGCAGTCGGATATTCATTAAGTAAGTATAAGCTTACGGAAATTACGACCCGAAAACCGTTACGCATCCCTTGCCGGTGCGCTTCGAGGTGTAGAGCGCTTTGTCGGCATTCGCGATGAATCGTCCGGTATCGTCGATTCCGTGTTCGATCAGCGCCACGCCGGCGCTGGCGCCGATGCGCAGTTCCAGCCCGGCCACGTCATAGGGTTTGCGCAGCGCGGTGACGATGTGTTCCGCCCGCGCAGCAGGGCTTTCCAGATCCGCTTGAGCGCACAGAATGGCGAACTCGTCGCCGCCGAGCCTCGCGACCAGGCAATCCGCGCCTGCGGCGTCCCGCAGTCTTCCGGCAACCGCCTGCAGCAATTCGTCTCCCACCATGTGGCCATGGCTGTCATTCACCGCCTTGAACTCGTCGAGGTCGATCAGGATCAGCGCCGACGGGTGGCCGTTGTCAGCCTCCCCGCCGGCTGCGTCGAGGCGGCTTTGCAGCAGGCGTCGGTTGGCGAGATCGGTAAGCTGGTCGTGAAACGCCATGTGCTCGACTTCGCGCTGCAGCGTCCACAATTCGGTGATGTCGTCATGCGTACTCAGCCATCCCCCACCCTCCAGCGGATGGCAATTGACCGAGATGATGCGCCCGTCGCGAAGCCGGAATATCTGCGGAGAGGGCGTGTCGCCCCGCGTCATCGCGATATAGCGCGCGGCGCTGTCGGCCTGCTCCTCGGCCGGATAGGCATCGTTATCGCTGCGAAGTTGCACGATCGTATCGAGCGGGGTTCCGGCGACGGCCATTTCCTCGCGCAGCCCGTAGATGTTCATGTAGCGCCGGTTTGCGACAAGCAGGAGGCGGTGGCTGTCATAGAGCGCGATGCCTTGCGACATACAGGCGAGAATGACCTCGATATGCGCTTGCTGACGGCCCAGCCGGGACACCAGGCGCTTGAGCCGCGTCACGTCGTCTTCCTGTGCTGTCACCGGTTTCGTCTGCATGTTCGCCCCATGTATTTCGCGGATTATCCCGGTGAACGGATAATTCACGGTTAATGGGCGAAAGCTCACTGCGAGAAATCCCGGTCAAGATTCACGCAACAATTTGCAGGTATACTTTTGGGGGCAAGGACCCGACATGCGCGGGCGGATGCGAACCGGCCCACGGATGGGTCGATTTCGGGAGGAACCGATGGCAAATCACTATCAGACCGGCGTCCGCGTGGTCCTGAACGACGATGACAGGCTCGCGGCTGACGGGCCGCAGCGGGGCGAAGACGCACAGTCTCCCGACGTTACCGACACGGACAAGCTCGCGCGCGCCGTGTCGCTGGTCGGCGCGCGGCTCGGAAACCTGTCGGTCAATATCGCGGATACGTCCGGAACGGTCGGCGATGTCGCAGGTGATATCGCCAAGGAGGCACAGGCCTTTCACGAGCTGACCGGGTCGCTGCACGAGATCGCCTCGACAAGCGGGCAGGCCGCGAGCGTCGCCCGTGAGGCAGCCAATTCCGCCAATTCGGTACGCGACGGACTGACCGACACGACGGGCTCGATCGAAAAAGCGCTGGAAGGCGCCATACGCGACATCAAGGACATGGCGGAGTCCTCGAACGAGGTCTTCGGCGAATTCGATGCCGTCGTCGATCAGCTCAGGGAAGTCTACGGTTTCTCCGAATCCATCCAGGGGATTGCCACCGAAACACAGATGCTGGCGATCAATGCCGGGATCATGGCGGCCCATGCGGGCGATGCCGGGCGCGGCTTCTCTGTCGTCGCCGAATCTGTGCGCCAGCTGGCGAACCAGACCGAACAGGTCTCGCGCGACATCATAACCCGGCTGCGCGATCTGAGCGCATCCGTTCAGGTGCTGCAGAAGCAGAACCGGTCGAACGCCGAAAAGGCTGCCGCCGCAGTCGACCGGTCGGCCACGATCGATGCTGATCTGCGCAAGTTCCATGTATTCGGCGAGAACGTCGCCGCGATGACTGCCGATATATCCGGTATTTGCGAACCGGTGGAACGCGCCAACATGATCTGTGGCTCCGTCCTCGAGAAGGTGACCGACCTCGACCGCATGGCCCAGGACAATGCCGCCAAGCTCGCCGACACCACGACGAAGTTCGAGCATCTCGTCTCGTTCTCCGAGGACATGATCCTGCTGGTGGAGGAAAGCGGGATCGAGACGGCGGACACGCCGATCATTCGCGCCTGCATCGCCGAAGCGGCGAAAACGGCCAGGATCTTCGAGGATGCCGTCAATGCGGGCCGGATTTCCATGTCCGCTTTGTTCGACGAGCGCTATCGTCCGATTCCGGGATCGAACCCGCAGCAGGTCCTGACCGATTTTACGCAGTTTACCGACGCCGTGATGCCGCCGATCCAGGAAGCCTTTCTCGGCGTCGATCCGCGCGTCGTGTTTTGTGCAGCCATCGATCGGAACGGCTATCTGCCCACGCACAACAGGAAATATTCCAGCCCGCAGTCGGACGATCCCGTGTGGAACGCGGCGAACTGCCGTAATCGCCGGATCTTCAGCGACCGGACCGGGCTGGCGGCGGGCCGCAACACCAAGACATTCCTGCTGCAGACCTACCGCCGCGACATGGGCGGCGGCAAGTTTCAGCTGATGAAAGACCTCTCCTCGCCGATCATGGTCAAGGGACGTCACTGGGGCGGACTGCGCGTCGGTTTCACAACCGACTGACCGCAGTCTCACCCCGAGGCCTCCGCTCGCGGCCCATTCCTCGCGACGCGGGCTATTTCACGTAATTGCCGAAACTGACCCAGCTTCCGCCGCGCTTCGAGGAATCGACGCAGGCGGTCACGAAAGCGACGCCCGCGACACCCTCGGCAATACCGGGGAAGGTAACCTCGCCGGGAACGGGTTTGCCTTCGCGATGCGCCGCGATGGCGAGCGCCGCTTCCGTGTAGATGTTGGCGAAACCTTCCAGATAGCCTTCCGGATGACCACCCGGCACGCGGCTGACCCGCTGGCCGACCTCGGTCGCGCCCGCGCCATTGCGGGTGAGCAGGCGCTTCGGCTCGCCGAGCGGCGTGTACCAGAGATAGTTCGGGTCTTCCTGCGCCCATTCCAGTCCGGCTTTTTCGCCATAGATGCGCAGCTTCAATGCGTTTTCGTTGCCTGGCGCGACCTGGCTGCACCACAGCATGCCCTTGGCTCCGCCTGAAAAACGCATCAGCACATGGCCGTTGTCATCGACCTGCCGTCCCTCGACGAAGCTGTCGAGATCGGCGCAAAGCTGCTCCAGTTCGAGGCCAGAAACGAAACTCGCCAGATTGAAGGCATGGGTGCCGATATCGCCGGTCGAGCCGCCGGCGCCGGTTTGCGCCGGGTCGGTGCGCCAGCCGGCCTGTTTCGAGCCGGTCTTTTCCAGCGGCTCCGACAGCCAGTCCTGCGCATATTCCACCTGGACGAGCCTGATCTTGCCCAGTTCGCCCTTGGCCACCATCTCGCGGGCCTGCCGGATCATCGGGTAGCCGGTATAGTTGTGCGTCAGCACGAACAGCGCGCCGGAGTTTTCGGCGGCCTTGGCCAGCTTGCGCGCATCGGGCAGCGTCGAGGTCAGCGGCTTGTCGCAGATCACATGGATGCCGCGCTTCAGGAATTCGCGCGCCACCGGATAGTGCATGTGGTTGGGCGTGACGATGGCAACCGCCTCGATGCCGTTCTTCAGCCGTGCCTCGCGCTTCGCCATCTCGACGAAATCGCCATAGGCGCGGTCCGGCGCAACGCCGAGATCGGCGGCAGACGCCTTCGATTTCTCGGGCGTCGAGGAAAACGCGCCGGCGACCAGTTCGTAGCGGTCGTCGATGCGCGATGCGATGCGGTGCACGCCGCCGATGAAGGCGTCGCGTCCGCCGCCCACCATGCCGAGCCGAATGCGTTCGGTCATGTTTCTGTCCTTCCTGTTGTCCTTACGATATGCCGAGCATGCGGCGGTTGGCGGCCTCGTCGGTGCCGGCGCCTGCGAAATCGTCGAACGCCTTCTCCGTCACCCTGATGATGTGATCCGAGACGAATTGTGCGCCTTCGCGCGCGCCGTCCTCGGGATGCTTCAGGCAGCATTCCCATTCCACCACGGCCCAGCCGTCGAAATCATTGGCCGTCAGCTTCGAGAAGATCGAGCCGAAATCGACCTGGCCGTCGCCGAGCGAGCGGAACCGCCCGGCCCGATCGACCCAGCTCTGGAATCCGCCATAGACACCCTGCCGGCCGGTCGGATTGAACTCCGCGTCCTTGACATGGAACATTTTGATCCGGTCGGCATAGATGTCGATATTGTCGATATAATCGAGGCACTGCAGCACGTAGTGCGACGGATCGTAGAGCATGTTGCAGCGGGCATGTCCGCCGAGCCGTTCCAGGAACATCTCGAATGTCACCCCGTCATGCAGATCCTCGCCCGGATGGATCTCGTAGCAGACATCGACGCCGCACGAATCGGCGTGATCGAGGATCGGCCGCCAGCGCTTTGCCAACTCGTCGAATGCGGTTTCGACAAGCCCAGCGGGCCGCTGCGGCCAGGGATAGATGAACGGCCATGCGAGCGCGCCGGAAAAGCTGGCCATCGCGCCGATACCCATGTTGCGCGAGGCGTCCAGCGCCATCATGACCTGCCGGACGGCCCATTCCTGGCGGGCCTTGGGATTGCCGTGCACTTCCGGCGCCGCGAACCCGTCGAAGGCTTCGTCATAGGCGGGATGTACGGCGACGAGCTGGCCCTGGAGATGGGTGGAGAGTTCGGTGACCTCGACGCCGTTTTCGGCGGCCACGCCCTTGAATTCGTCGCAATAGTCCTTCGAGGAGGCAGCCTTTTCGAGATCGATCAGGCGTCCGTCCCAACTCGGAACCTGCACGCCCTTGTAGCCGCAATCGGCAGCCCATTTCGTGATCGACGCCCAGGAGTTGAACGGTGCCTCGTCTCCGGCGAACTGTGCAAGGAACAGGGCCGGGCCCTTGATGGTCTTCATGGAACTTTTCCTCTGTTTGGTGTGCGGGGGAGGATCGCTCTTCCCCCGCACAGTGGTAGCAGTTTTCAGGTCCGGATCAGAAGGGGGAATCCGGGAAATAGAAGGAATCCGCGTTTTCCTGCGTGATCAGCGTCGCGCCGAGAATGTAGCGGCCGGCGACCGGGCCGTTCGACTTGAACGCGGCAACCGTCACGTCCATCGCCGTCGCGATCATTGCCGGCGGATAAAGCACATCGACCGGCACGAGTTCGTTGCCGTCCATGATGCCCTTGATGGTCTCCTTCATGCCGGCGCCGCCGACGACGAACATGCCGTCGCCGTCACGTCCCGCCTGCTTGAGGGCGGCGACCACGCCGATCGCGATGTCGTCGTCCTGCGCCCAGACCGCGTCGATATCGGGGAAGCGGCTGAGGAAGTCCTGCATGACCTCGAAACCGTCGTCGCGGTTCCAGTTGGCGTGCTTGTGGTCGAGCACATTGATGCCGGAGCCTTCGATGCCGGCCATGAACGCGTCGAAGCGCTCATTGTCGATCACGGTCGGGATGCCGCGCAGGATGACGATGTTGTCGCCGTCCTTGAGCCGGCCCTTCATGTATTCCGCCGAGACGCGTCCCATCTCCGGATTGTTGCCGGCGACATAGATGTCCTCGATGCCCGGCTGGCTCAATCCGCGATCGACGACCGTGATCAGCGCGCCGGTCTTCTTGACGTTGAGAACCGGGTCGGTGAGCGGCTCGGATTCGAACGGCAGGACGACGAGCGCGTCGATCTGGTGAACCGAAACGAGGTCTTCGAGTGCGCTGGCCTGGGCGCCCGGATCGGGCGAGTTGACCAGGATCAGGTCGATATCGGGATAGAGCGCCTCGAGCCGTTCCTCGGCTTTCTCGGCGTGCCAGTTCATGCCCGCCGCCCATGCATGGGTCGGCGTCGGGTAGGACACGCCGATCTTGATCTTCTCTTGCGCGTTCGCCGCGCCGGCCAGACCGAGGGCGCCGCCCACAGCCAGGGCCATCAAGGCCGATTTCAATTTCATTTTAACTCCTCCATTGACTTTTCTTTGGTGAGCTTCCCCGTTCCGGGAACGCCCGGCTCTTCACGACGTCGGTTCGCTTCCTGGTTCGACGCGCGAATTCTTGGTCAGGTTTTCGGCGGACCTCGCCTCGTCCAGTCGCCACGCTGCAGCCACACAGCGACGATGATGATCAGGCCCTGCATGGTGCCGTTCAGGTAGTTCGAGATCATGTCGGTGAAATTCAGGATGTTGCCGATCGTGGTCAGGATCAGCGCCCCGAGTATGGTCCCTCCGATGCGCCCGTAACCGCCCTTCAGAACGGTTCCGCCGATGATCACCGCGGCAATGGCTTCCAGTTCCCACAAGACGCCCGTCGACGAGGAGGCGGACCCCAGCCGCGGCACATAGATGATCGTTGCCAGGGCGACGCAGAGGCCCTGCAGCACATAGGTCCAGGTCTTGATGCGATCGACCTTGATCGCGGAGTATTTCGCCACGGCCTCGTTCGAGCCGATCGCCGTGCAGTAACGGCCGAACGCTGTGCGGTTGAGCAGCACCCAACCGGCGATCGAGACCGCGATGAACACCCAGACTGGGAAGGGCAGGCCGAAGAAGCTGTCATAGTAAACCGGCCTGTAGGTCGTGCGGATTTCGAAATTGAGCGACAGCGTTCCGCCATCGGCGAAATAGGTGACCAGCGACCGGAAGATGCCCATCGTTCCGAGCGTGACGATGAAGGCTTCGATCTTGCCCTTTGTGGTCAGCGTTCCGTTGATCCAGCCGGCGCCGAGCCCGAGCAGGACCGAGCAGCCGCAGCCGATCAGCACGGTTGTCACACCGGCGCCGAACGTGTCGATCGAATTGTTCATCACTATGATCATGACGCCGGCGATCACCGCGGCCATGGAGCCCACGGACAGGTCGATGCCGCCTGCGGTGATGACGAAGGTCGCGCCGACGGCGATGATGCCGATAAAGGCCGAGCGGGTCAGCAGGTTGGTGATGTTGCCCTCGCTCAGGAAGGCCGGGTTCAGCATGAAGCCAATGACGCAAAGCAGGATCAGCGCCATCGCCGGGCCGAGCGTCTTGAAATCGATGGCGGTCATGCGGAGCCTGGCGGACCGGGGCGCTGCGGTGTCAGACACGGGTTCTTTCCTCTTTCAATCCGGCGGCGTAACGCACGATTTCGTTTTCGTTGATGGCGTCACCGGTCAACTCGCCGGTGATCCGTCCCGAGCGCATCACCAGGACGCGGTGGCAGACACCGATGATTTCCGGCATTTCCGACGAGATCACCACGACCGACATTCCTTCGGCGGCGAGCGCCGCGATGAAGTGGTAGATCTGCTGCTTGGTGCCGACATCGATGCCGCGTGTCGGTTCGTCGATGATGACGACGCGTGGATCGGCCTCCATGATCTTGGCGAGCAGCAGTTTCTGCTGGTTCCCGCCGGAGAGCTCGCGCGCCTTGATGTCCGGATTGCGCGTGCGAATGTCGAAGCGGCGGATGCCGCGCTCTAGGGCGGCCTGTTCGGCGGCCCGGTCGAGCATGAAATGCCGCGTGAATTTCGGCAGGGCGAGCAGCGTCATGTTGGGCCGCATGCCCTGTTCCATCAGGAGGCCCTTTTCCTTGCGATCCTTGGTCAGGTAGACGATTCCCGCATCGCGGGCTTCGGCGACGGAAGAGAAATTCGTCTCCCGGCCGTCGACCAGCACCGTACCGCTGTCCCGGTCCCGCAGGCAGCAGATCGCCTCGAACAGTTCGGAGCGGCCGGATCCGATCAGGCCTGAAAAACCGAGCACTTCGCCCTTGCGCAGCTCGAAAGAGATATCGCGCAGATTGCGCGTGGAAAGATTGCGGACCGCCAGCACCACGTCGGCATCGACATCGGCCTCGTTGAGCGGCGGATAGAAGTCCGACAATTCGCGGCCGACCATCAGCTGCGCCATGCTGTCCAGCGTGAATTCGCCTGCCGGTTTGGTCGTGATCCACTGACCGTCGCGCAGGATTGTGACCCGGTCGGCAATTTCGCTGACCTCGTGGAGCTTGTGCGAGACGAAGACGATGGCGGTTCCGCCCGCCTTGAGTTTGCGGACCTGTTTGAAGAAAAGTTCGGTCTCCGCCTCGGTGAGCACCGCGGTCGGCTCGTCCATGATGAGGACGCGGGCGTTGCGGCTCATTGCCTTGACGATTTCGACCATCTGCTTCTGCGCGATCGAAAGCTCCGAGATGCGCGATCCTGGAGAAATATCGAGGCCGACTTCCGCGAGCATGTCGCTCACCCTGCGCGCCATCTCGGCCCGGTTCAGAAAACCGTTCTTCGTCAGTTCGCGTCCGAGATAGATATTCTCGGCGACCGTCATCTGTTCGGCGAGATTGAGCTCCTGGTGGATCAGCACGATGCCCAGCGCTTCCGCCTGTCCGTTCGGCGGCAGGGTCAGGGTTTCGCCATCGAGGCGGATTGTGCCCGACGTCGTGTCGTGGAAACCCGACAGAATTTTCATGAGAGTGGATTTGCCGGCGCCGTTTTCGCCGATCAGCGCGTGGACCTCGCCAGCCCTGATGTCGAACGAGACGCTGAAAAGGACGGGGACGCTCCCGAACGATTTGCTGACGCGCTCGGCGGCTAGCACAGATGTGTTCCCGCTGGCTGTCGTCAGCACGGCGCGCTCCTCCCAAAGCAGGCCGACTTCCCAATCGGCGTATCTTCTGTAAACCTTTTCACGAATTATGTAAACCTTTTCATTAGCGCCTGTGAACCTTATCATGGACATGAAGGTTGGCTATTGTGCGCATTCCCGGCACCGATTCCCGGCGCCTCTTGTGCGCGGTTCGCGAGCACATGACATCACAAGACTTGAAGACCCAGCCACTCAGGCCCGCAACGATCGAGGACGTCGCCAAGATTGCCGGCGTTTCGATCGCCACGGTCAGTCGAACCATCCGCTCGCCGGAAAAAGTGGCCGAAAGCACGCGCAAGAAGGTCACGGCCGCAATCGCGCGCACCGGCTACACCGCGAACGCCATGGCGCAGAACCTTCGCATGCAGCGCTCGCGCATGGTCATGGTGCTGGCGCAATCGATTTCCGATCCGAATTTTCCGGGCATCCTGACGGGGCTCGAGAAGGTCGCCAATGGCCGCGGCTACGGCGTGCTGATCGGCAACACCGAGGGCGATGTCGGCCTTGAGGAGAAGTATCTCAGCTTCCTGTCGACGGGCATGGCCGACGGTCTCGTCCTCCTTACCGGCCACGTACCCGTTGCCGGATGGCCGAAGAACCCCGAGGCGGCGTTGCCGCCGATGGTTGCGGTGCTGCGCCCGGTCAGTACGGAAGCCATCGCCTATGTCGGCGTCGACGATGTCGCCGCCGCAAAAGTCGCAACGGAATATCTCATCTCGCTCGGGCACGGTCGGGTCGCCTTCATCTCCGGACCCTCCGGCGAAATCGCGTCCGATCACCGCTACAGGGGATATTGCATGGCGCTGTCGGAATCCTCCGACCAGAGTTCCTTCTGGAAGATCCAGGGCGATGGCACCAGCGAGGGCGGGCGCTCGGCGATTGAGCGTCTGTTCATCCGCGACAGCCTGCCGACCGCCTTCGTTTGTTACAACGACAGCACGGCCATCGGCGTCATCGGATCGCTGCAGTCGCGCGGATACGACGTGCCGCGCGATTTCTCGGTGATCGGATTCGATGACATACCTTTCGCGCACAACATCTCCCCGTCCCTGACGACGATCCGTCAGCCGCGAGGGCAGATCGGCGAATTGGCGATGGCGCACCTGCTCGATTATCTGCCGAGGCGCACCGTGCCCGCCGAATCGACACTTTTGCACGGCGACCTCATCGTCCGGGACTCCTGCTCGACGCCAAGGGCTGACTGAACATTCCCTTTCATCGCCTGACGTTCCCCGCTAAGACGCGGGAATTCCGATGCGCGCGAAGCCGGAGATGAATGCGGCGCGCAGCGACAAGGGGGGCGATTCTTGGAAAGAAAGAACAGTCTCGAGCGCATCCTTGCGTTGCTCGATGTGTTCGGCGAGGACCGTCTTGAATGGACGCCTGACGAAATGATGGAGGAACTCGGCTACAGCCGGCCGACGCTCTATCGCTATCTCAAGATCCTGAGGGAAGCGGGCTTCGTGACATCGATGCCCACCGGCGGTTTCGCGCTCGGCCCGCGCGTCGTCGAACTCGATTTCCTGGTGCGCAAGTCCGATACGCTGGAACGCTATGCCCGCCCCCACATGGAGTCCTTCGCCGCGGCCTGGCCCTGCGCGGCGCTTCTCGTGCGCTGGTACGGCAACAAGCTTCTCGTCGTTGCATCGGAATCCGCGACGCCGGACCTTGAAAACGACTATCCGCGCGGCCGTCCGCTGCCGCTGGCGCGCGGCGCGATCTCGCGGGCAGTCATGTCGGCCCTCAACAGGCGCAAGCTCGCACCCATCGTCGAGGCCAACCGGTCCGAAATGGAGGCTGTCGGCCTCGGCGCGACACTGGACGAGGTGCAGGCGGAACTGCGTCGGATCCGCCGCCGGGGGTATGCCGTCGCGTCCGGCGAAGTGACGCCAGGCGTTACCGGCATTGCCGCGCCGATCTTCGACGGCGGCACCAGCCCGATCGGCACCTTTTGTGTCACGATCGCCGACGAGTCGGCCGCGCGGGATGTGGTTGAACGCATCGGAAAGCGTGTGCGAGAGGTGTCGGCCGAAATCAGCGCGCAACTGGCCGCCGACCGTCGCGCCGCCGAAGGCGACGACGCCTGAGACTGCGGTTTAAGCGCCGGCCATCACGGACCGGAAGCCGCCTTCGCTGAAATTGATGAGGACATCCGCCCAGTCGTCGATGCCGCCATTCCCGCCCTGCGGCACGCCGGCCATGGCTTCGATGCGCCAGCGCGAAGTGGCGAGCGAAAGCATCGCCGAGATCGAGAAGACGAAAGCTCCCGCGATCCGGCACGGCGCGGCGGTGGGGAAAAGCCTTGCGAGTTCGGTCGTAAAGAGGGCCGCCGTCGGGTCGAAGCAGCGTTCGCTGATTGGCCGCCAGCGTTCATCCGCCGACACATGGGCGATCAGCCTTGCGTAAGCGGTCCATTGCGGTCCGCCGGTCCTCGCGAGATCGATATAGGGCCGGATGAAGCAATCGAGCACGTCGCGCAGGTCAGGGGCGGATTGCTTTTCCTTTGCAGTTGCAAGCGCGGCAAGTCTCCGTTGCGACAACGCGTCCGCACGCCGCGCCACGATGGTCGCGAAAAGGTCCTCCTTCGCGCCGCCGTGGAAATTGACCAGCGCCACCGGCACATCGGCAGCCGTCGCGATATCGCGCATCGATGCGCCGTCGAAGCCGCCTCGGGCAAACAGCACTTCCGCTGCATCGAGAATGCGGGCGCGCGTTTCGAGGGAGCGCTTGGAGGGAGCGCGCTTGCGCGGCGGGGCCTTGGCGTCGGTCATGAAATCCAGCTTGCATTAAATAGAACGATCGTTCAATACTAGACTTGGATCGGGACGCGAAAGCCCGGGGAGGAAACATGACGCAAGCTGAAAGCCGGACGCCGGAGGAGGGCGTTCGCAACCGTGACAGCTACGCGCTGATCGGTGCCGGCCCGATGGGCCTCGCCATGGCGAAGACGCTCGTCGAGCAGGGCATCCCGTTCCGGGGATTCGAACTGCATTCGGATGTTGGCGGTCTCTGGGATATCGATGGCCCGCGTTCGACCATGTACGAGACGGCGCATCTGATCTCGTCGAAGACGATGACGGAATTCGCCGATTTCCCGATGGACGACGCGGTCGCCGAGTACCCGTCGCACCGCGAACTGAAATCCTATTTCCGCAACTTCGCCGACCGGTTCGATCTGCGGCGGCATTTCCTGTTCGAGACCGAGGTCCTTCGCGTCGAGCCCCTGGGCGGCGATGGCGAGGGCTGGCGCGTGACATGGCGCGACAATGCTGGCGAGACGCATGACGATTTGTTCGCGGGCGTCCTGATTGCCAACGGCACGCTTTCCGAACCGAACATGCCGGACTTTCCGGGCGAGTTTACCGGCGAACTGATCCATTCGAGCCGGTATCGCTCGCCGCGCCAGTTCGACGGCAAGCGCGTCCTCGTCATCGGAGCGGGCAATTCCGGCTGTGACATCGCCGTCGACGCGATCCATCACGGCGTTTCATGCGAGTTGTCGATGCGGCGGGGCTATTATTTCGTCCCGAAATACGTCTTCGGCAAGCCTGCCGACACGATGGGCGGCGCGATAAAGCTCCCCATGTGGCTCAAGCGCAAGGTCGACGCGATGATCCTGAAATGGTTCGTCGGCGACCCGCAGAAATACGGCTTCCCGAAACCGGACTACCAGCTTTACGAATCCCACCCGGTGGTCAATTCGCTGATCCTGTTCCACGCCGGTCACGGCGACATCAGGATCCGCGCCGATGTCGAGCGCTTCGATGGTCGGACCGTGCACTTCCGGGACGGGACGAGCGGCGAGTACGACATGGTCCTCGCCGCCACCGGCTACAAGCTCCATTACCCCTTCATCGACGACGCCCTGCTCAATTGGCGGGGCGATGCGCCGCATCTCTTCCTCAACTGCATGCATCCGGACCGTGACGACCTGTTCCTGATGGGTATGGTCGAGGCATCCGGCCTCGGCTGGCAGGGCCGTCACGAACAGGCCGAAATGGTCGCGCGCTACATACGCGGCCTGCGCGACGGCACGGCGGCGGCGAAGGCGATGCAGGCTGAAAAGGCAGGCGGCTTCGATCGGGCGACCGGCGGGATGAACTATATCGATCTGCCGCGCATGGCCTATTACGTCGACAAGGCGACGTTCAGGAACGCGGTTACGTCGCGCATCGCCAGGCTGAAGGGAGCCGCGTGATGTCGGGCGATATCGATACCGTTCTCCTGAATTTCAGCCCCGGCTCGCTGACCCTGCTGAATGCGATCCTGGCGATCGTGATGTTTTCCATCGCGCTCGACCTGAGGCCTGCGGATTTCCACGCGCTCCTGAGGGCGCCAAAACCGCTTGTGGCGGGCCTGCTGTCGCAATTCGTCGTCCTGCCGGTCTTGACCTTCCTGTTCATTCTCGCGGTCGGGCCGCGCCCGTCCATCGCGCTCGGCCTGATCCTTGTCGCGGCCTGCCCTGGCGGCAATATCTCCAACTTCATCACCCACCGCGCCGGCGGCAACACGGCCCTGTCGGTTTCAATGACGGCGGTCGCCACTGTCGCCGCCATCGTGATGACGCCTTTCAATATCGGCCTGTGGGGCAGCCTCTACGCGCCGACGCGCAAGATCCTGCAGGAAACCGCAATCGACCCGGTGACCGTGGCCGTCACGGTTTTCCTGATGCTGGTCCTGCCGCTTTGCCTCGGCATCCTGCTCAACGCCCGCAAGCCGGATATCGCGGCGCGCATCCGCAGGCCGATGCAGATGCTTTCCATGGTGATTTTCATTGCCTTTATCGTCATCGCTCTTGCCGCGAACTGGGGCTTCTTCCTCGCCTATATCGGGGCGGTCGCGGCGCTGGTCATCGCGCACAATGCGCTGGCGCTCGGCGGCGGCTTTGCGACCGCTACGCTGGCGCGTGTCAGCCCCTATGATCGCCGCGCCATCACCATAGAGACCGGTATCCAGAATTCCGGGCTCGGCCTGATCCTGATCTTCGCCTTTTTCCATGGATTGGGCGGCATGGCGGTCGTCGCGGCCTTCTGGGGCATCTGGCACGCGGTATCTGGCCTTGGCCTCGCATGGTTGACGGCCCGTACCGAGGCGGCGCGATGACACGCATTCTGATCACGGGGGCCGCCGGAGGGATCGGCCAGGCCCTGCTCGCCGAAATGCAGGATGGCGACGACGTTCTGGCGACGGATATTCGCCCGCCGAAGACACTGCCCGAAAGCGTCGAATACCGGCCGCTGGACGTGCGCGGCGATGATGCGCTCGCAGTGATCGGCGACTGGAAGCCCGAGGTCGTCGTCCATCTCGCCTCGATCGTCACGCCGCCAACGGGCTCGACGCGGGAACTCGAATATTCCGTCGATGTCGAAGGCAGCCGCAAGGTTGTCGACGCCTGCATCGCGCATGGCGTGCGCCGCATCGTGGTAACTTCGTCAGGGGCTGCTTACGGATACCATGCCGACAATCCGGTGCCGTTGCGCGAGGAAGACACCCTGCGCGGCAATGAGGAATTCGCCTATGCCCATCATAAGCGGCTGGTCGAGGAAATGCTGGCCGAGACGCGGCATGACCATCCCGCGCTTGAGCAGGTCGTGTTGCGCGTCGGCACGGTACTGGGCGAGGGCATCGAGAACCAGATTACCGCGCTCTTCCGGCGTGATCCCTTGCTCGGCATTCGCGGCTCCGACAGCCCCTTCGTCTTCATCTGGACGCGGGATCTCGCCCGCATCCTGAAACGCGCCGCGACCGACGGGCCGCCCGGTATCTTCAATGTCGCGGGCGACGGAGCGCTCGGGACCCGAGATCTGGCGCGCGCCCTCGGCAAGAGGGTGCGCTGGCTGCCGCCGGGCCTGCTGAAGCTTGCTCTCGGCATCGCCCGGCCGCTCGGCCTGTCGCGCTACGGTCCTGAACAGGTGCGATTTCTGCAGTTCCGTCCGGTACTCGACAACACGAAACTGAAAACAGAATTCGGCTACGTGCCCGAACGGACCAGTGCGGAGGTCTTCGATCTCTGGCGCAAGGCGGTGGGGCTTTGAAGACGGCTGTCATCACCGGCGGCGCGGGCGGGCTCGGGCGCGCCTTGGCGCAACGTCTGCTCGGCGAAGGATGGCATGTCGCGATCCTCGACCTTCCGGGTGCGGAACTCGATAAAGCGAAGGATCTCGGCGATGCTGTCGGCGTCTGGCCTTGCGACCTGACGGAGCATGATCAGGTCAGCGAGACCTGCGCGGCGATCGTCGCCTCGCGCCCCTCGATCGATCTTGTGATCTACAATGCCGGCATCACACAAATCGGCCTCTTCGCCGACATGCCGGCCGAAGTTCACCGCAAGGTCTTCGACGTGAACTATTTCGGGGCGGTCGAGGTCGCGGCCGGGCTGTTGCGCGCGGTTCGCGAAGCTGGAGGCGCGCATCTGGCGATCTCCTCGGTAGCCGGTTTCGCGCCATTGCATCGCCGCTCCGCCTATTCGGCGTCGAAACACGCGCTGGAGGGCTTCTTCCGCACGCTCGCCTCGGAGGAAAAGCCGCATGGTGTTTCCGTCCATATCGCCGCGCCGTCCTTCGTCGCCACCAATCTCGGTAACCCGGAAAACCGCCCGGGCGGTATCGCGCGCCCAGGCTCCGCAGCCGACGGGATCGACTACATGAATGCCGATCAGGCCGCCCGTGTCATACTCGATGGCGTTCGCCGCGGCCGCGCCATGATCCCGGTCGGGCGCGTCGCCCGCATCGCCTGGTGGATCAGCCGCCTCGCCCCCGGCCTTTATGTCAGGCTGATGGAGCGGAATATTACAAACTGACCTTGCGACATTTTATGGTCTGTCGCTTGGCAGCCATCGCGATAAGAATCGCGCGTATTGACAGCCGGAAGAGAAATGGCGCCGCACGACATGAAATCGAATGGTGGCCGTGAAAAAAGGCCCGGAATATCTCCACTGGCGCTGATTGCCGGTTATTCCGTCGTTGCGGCCTTGCCACTGCTGCTGGCCGCCTTGACCGAGAAGCCGGTCGGTGTATGGGCCGAAACGGCGTCCGCCCTCGGCATCGTGGCCGCCGTGATGCTGTTCCTGCAACTGGTCTCCAGCGGCCGTTTCGAATTCCTGTCCGGCCGCATCGGCATAGATATCACCATGGCGTTTCACAAGTGGACGGCGCGCCTGCTCGTTGTCCTTGTGATCGCACATCCGATTTTCTTCCTCCTGCCGCCCGATCCGACGCGGCCGCATTCAATCCTGAACCACCTTGTCGCGCTGTTCACGGCGCCTTCGAACACGACCGGCGTCATCGCATTCGTGCTGGTGGTTCTGATGGTGCCGCTTGGAATGCTCCGCGACCGCTTGCCGGTTTCCTACGAGTATTGGCGCGCAAGTCACGGCTTGATGGCCGTCGCAGCCGCAATCGTTGCGCTCATGCACCTCCTGCACGTCGGGACCTACGCAGCGAGCCTGTCTTCGCGCATCTACTGGATTGCCCTTGCGCTGGGATCTCTTGGGCTGGCTGTCGGGGTCTACACGGTGCGGGTGCGCCGGATGCGCGGGGAGGGTTGGGTGGTTTCGAACAAACGCAAACTCGCCGACAGGCTGTGGGAAATCACGTTACGAAGCGTGACGGCAAGCAGACTCGAGCATGACGCCGGCCAATTTGCCTGGATTGCTTTCGCCCCGCGCCGCTTTCCGCTGTTCGACCACCCTTTTTCGATTGCATCCGCGCCGAACGACAAGGGGGAAGTCCGTTTCATTATCCAGGAAGCGGGCGATTTTACGCGCGGCATAGGCGCCATCGAACTCGGGACCCGTGCCGCCATCGACGGTCCGCATGGCAGCTTCACTTTGGCCAACAGGCATTGCGATGCGATTGTCCTGATTGCTGGCGGTGTCGGCCTTGCTCCGATCCTTTCCATGCTTGAAAACCTCGCGGAACGCTCCGACCCTCGACCGGTGCGGCTCGCTTATGCTGCACGGGATGCCGATGCGCTTGTCGACCCGCAAAGCTTTGTGCCGTATCTGGAAAAACTTGATGCGCGGGCCATGATCCTGCTCGACCGGGGCCCGATCGGCGCCGCGTACAGGCAGGGGCCGATTGGCCGGGAGCATCTTGTCGAGATTCTCGACGGAATCGATCCGAAAAACACGGCTGTGATGATCTGCGGTCCGGGGGGCATGATGAGCGCCGTGTGCAGTGGCTTGACGGGGCTCGGCGTTCCACCACGCAACATTCGCTACGAAAGGTTCGACTACCGCGCGGGACCTGCAACCGCCAAGGATCGCTTGATCATCCGGAATTTCAGGCTGCTGGCCTTGGGAATAGCGATCGCGATGATTGCCTTTGTCATGCGCTAGAGGCCGACGAGATAGGCGATCAGATCGTCCTTGCCGCCTATGTCCTGCAGGTGGTGATCATCGAGGAAGACGTCCAGCCATGCGCCCTTTTCCTCGTCAGTGTCACCATCGATCTTGCGGAGGATCCTGTCAGGCGTCCGGTGGCAGCGGGAGCAATCCGCTGCGAAGGTGCTCTCACCCGCAATCGGATCGCCAGGCTGTGCATGTGCCGAAACAACGCCGGTCAGCAGCAGGAGCGCGGCAAGAAAGCACTTCTTCATCCTCATTTTCCCTCCGGACAGCGTTTTTGGCACTGATTTCTGCAATGCGGGCTGACCGCAAGGCAAGACGGTTATCCGCCCGTGCGCTGATTTGCCATCCAGTCCGCCAGCGCCTCTCGCTCCGCCTCGCTCATGCGGATGCCGAGGCGCGTGCGCCGGAAAAGGACGTCGTCGGCCGTGCGGGCCCATTCCTTCTGCATAAGGTGCCGCACTTCGGCTTCATGGAGGCCATGGCCGAAGTCGAGCCCGAGGCCGTCCGGCGTTTTGGCATCGCCGATAATGTCCGCCGCATCGGTGCCGTAGAGCCGGGCAAGTCGGCGGATGAGCTCGGCATCCAGCCCGTCGCGTCCTTTGCCGAGCCGGGCGACGAGATCGCCGAACCCTTTGACGGGAAAGTCGCCGCCGGGCAGCGTCGCGCCTTTCGTCCACGCCGCGCGGCGTGCACCCATCGTCTCCTCGATCTCGTCCATCATCGATTCCGCGAGCCTGCGATAGGTGGTGATCTTGCCGCCAAAGATGTTGATCAACGTGCCGCCGCCGAGTGTCTTCTCGCGCCGGATCACGTAGTCACGCGTCGCTTCCTGCGCCTTGGACGCGCCGTCGTCGTAAAGCGGGCGCACACCGGAATAGGTCCACACCACATCGTCGGTCGTCACCGGTCTGGAGAAATATTCGCTTGCCGCCGCGCAAAGATAGGACGTCTCCTCCGGCGTGATCCGTGGCGGACCGTCCATGGCATCCTGTTCGGAGTCGGTGGTCCCGATCAGCGTGTAGTCCTCCTCGTAGGGGATCGCGAAGACGATCCGCCCGTCCGCGTTCTGGAAGATATAGGGGCGATCGTCGTCAAAGATCCGGTTCACGACGATATGGCTGCCGCGCACGAGGCGCACATTATGCGCGTCGTTGAGGCCGAAGACCTGCTTGAGCACTTCGTCCACCCATGGACCGGCCGCGTTGACGACGAGCGATGCCGTAATCTCGCGCGTCGCGTTCGTTTCCGTGTCGCGGAGCGTGACATGCCATGTGCCATCATCGAACCGCGCATTCTCGGCTGCGGTGCGCGCATGAATGGTCGCGCCCTTGTGCTGCGCGTCGCGCAGATTGAGGATCACGAGACGCGAATCCTCCACCCAGCAGTCGGAATATTCGAACGCTTTGCGGAAATTGCCCTTCAGCGGTTTGCCGGCCACATCCGTTTCGAGGTTCAGCGTCCGCGTCGCCGGCAAGAGCTTTCGCCCGCCGAGATTGTCGTAGAGGAACAGGCCGAGGCGCAGCAACCATGCCGGCCGCAGGCCGGAGTGATAGGGCAGGATGAAGCGCAGCGGCCGGATGATATGTGGTGCCATCGACCACAGGATTTCGCGCTCGGTAAGCGCCTCGCGCACGAGCCGGAACTCATAATGCTCCAGATAACGCAATCCGCCATGGATCAGCTTGGTCGATGCCGATGACGTGCCGCCGCCGAAGTCGCCCTTGTCGCAAAGGCAGACGCTGAAGCCCCGTCCGGCGGCGTCGCGCGCGATGCCCGCGCCGTTGATGCCTCCGCCGATGACGAGGATGTCGTAATGCGGTGTGGCGTCAGTCATGGGTGTCTCCCGCTATGATGAGTTCCACCTCCGCGGCCGCGCAGATTTCCGCGATCGAAGGCGGCGGCGGCGCGTCGGTGATGAATATGTCTATGTCCGTCAGCTGGCCGATCCGCACCGGCGCGCGCCGCTCGAACTTGGTCGTGTCGGCGACGAGGATCGTCTTGCGCGCCTGATGCATGATCGCCTGGGCGATCCGGACTTCCCGGTAGTCGAAATCGAGCAGCGTACCCTCTTCGTCAATGGCGGAGGCGCCGATGACCGCGAAATCGACCTTGAATTGCCGGATCAGATCGACCGCGGCCTCGCCGATGATGCCGCCGTCGGTCTTCCGCACCATGCCGCCGGACACGACCACATCGACGCCCTCGGCATCGTGCAGGATCATGGCGACATTCAGGTTGTTGGTCACCACCATCAGGTCTCGGTGCCGGCGCAGGGCATGGGCGACCTGTTCGGTCGTGGTGCCGATATTCAGGATCAGCGAGGACCCGTCCGGCACGAGGCTGGCGACGTGGTCGGCGATGTGCGTCTTGCCGGGTGCCGCGATCTCGCGCCGGGCGAGATAGGCGAGATTGACCGTGCTTGACGGAAATACCGCACCGCCATGCACGCGCTGCAGCCTGTCTGCCTCGCAGAGCTCGTTCAGATCCTTGCGGATTGTCTGCGCCGTAACGTTGAAACGTTCCGCGAGCGTTTCAACGTCGACCCGCCCGTCACGCCGGGCGATCTCCAGAATGTCCAAATGTCGTGGCGGTAGCGGCGTCATCGGTGGATCCGAAAATGTTCAGCGCGCTTATCCGCGAAAATCATCGATTTGTCACGATTTCTTTTCGGATATTTTCGTTTCGTGCAATCTCCGTCGATCGCAACGGGCAAGGGTGCGACTCGGCAAAAGGCCGAAAAGGCCCTGTCATTCCTTTTGAAAACCGCTGCAGGACAGGCAGGTGGACTTTACGTAATGGCAAAATCTTGCGAGCATTATCTGGCTTTGTCGCGCGCGGTTTCGCAGTCACGACAAGGAGCTGGATTTGCGCGGCCGCGAAGAATGACGATTTCACCGCCGAAACAAGTAGCGCCCTACAGGGGACGTGACCGCGACTGCGAAGCGGCGATCATGGCCGCGTTCGAGGATTTGATTTCGAACCTGCTGAAGTCCGGCCATGATGAGGCGGAGGTCGTCGCGATGCTCGAAAACGCGTTGGACGCATCACGCGCGGACAGCGCGCTTGCCGATGACATGGAAACAGTTCGGGACTGGGCTATCCATGCCGGATGGGAGCCGGGCGAGGTCGACCGGGCCTTCCTGACACTGTCGGAAGTATTTTATGCGAGGTTGCGCGCGCGCGACGGCGGTTCGGGTCGCTAGAGGTCGCGATCCGACCTCTTAGGCACGCATTTCGGCCGATTGATCCGCTGAGGGCAGCTTTCCCGGGCGGCCTGTCTTGTTCGCCTGCGCCTTCATCGCCGCGGCGTTGAACTGGCGCGAGAGGTCGTCGAGAATGCTCGTCGTCACCGTCACAGTCTTCCTGTTGTCGGGTGCGGTGAAGCTGATGGCGAAACCGTCATCGGTGCGCGTGAAGATAAGGCTCGTATCGGCGCTGTAGGCGGCCCGAAAGCCGTCGTTCTTGCCGTTGACGAGTTGGCCGAGCGCATGGCTGATCTTCATGGCCTGTTGCCAGGACATTGGCGGAGTCCGGTCGAAATCGATCTTGAAGGCGACGAGATTTCCGAACGCCGCGACCTCAAGCCCTGGGGTCGTGTCCGGCAGGTTGCCCTGGGCGATGCTATCGCGAATCAGCCGCTCGACGGCTTCGCTGGAGTTGCACCGCCATTTCTCCGCCAGCATCATGAGTTGCTCGGCGCGGGCGGGATGAAGAAGTACTCGCATGTCGTCTTGCATGGGCCAAATCCGTACGCTGGCAAACTCTTACTCGCGAAATGTTACAGTATGGAAACGAAAAATTGAAGATGTCCCGGATTTTTTCTGCACGCGCGATAATCCGGGTTATCCGCTGCGCCGTCGATCGGCCATGCGCACGCCTCGGTACATGCCGCCGGAGCTTGTGAGCCGAATTGTATTTCGGGAATGCATGCTCTCGAACACGCGGTGAACAGCGGCGCTGCCACGACGTCCGGTTATAGTAATGTCGGGAAAATCGTCGTCCCCGGAGGGATTTGGTGGAGCCAAGCGCCACCGAACCACTGTTTCAGGTAATCCCCAGCCGTCTCGCCAAATGCCCTGCATACCATAGCTTTTCTGCCTTCTCCGTCTTATGTTGTTTCAGGACGTGTCGGGCTATCCCGGTCCAAAAGTAGGCACGGAAGTAGGCACTGAGGGGAATTCAAATGGCCCGCTCCATCCATAAACTCAAAGACAGAGAAGCCAAGGGAGCGACCGGGCCGGGTCGGATTAGCGATGGTGGCGGGCTGTATCTGCGGATCAAGCCGAGCGGGGCTAAGTCTTGGTCATTCATATGGACGCCCAAGGGCGGGAGCCGGAAAGAGATCGGGTTAGGCCCTTATCCTGAAATCAGCTTGGCCGATGCGAGGGACGTTGCGTCCACCTATCGGGCGATTGCCGCCAAGGGCGGCGACTTGGTGGCGGAACACTCCAAAGAACGGGAAATGTCCTTCGCCGAATGTGTAGACGCGTATATTGACGCGATGTCGCCCGGCTGGACAAATGCAAAGCATCGTTACCAGTGGGAGCAAACGCTCGGCGACGCCTATTGCAAGGCGATCCGAAGCAAGCCCGTTTCAGAAATCACTTTCGCTGACGTGTTGCATGTCTTGAAACCAATCTGGACCGAAAAGCCCGAGACGGCGACACGGTTGCGCGGACGAATCGAGCGGGTGTTGAACTATGCCAAAGTGAAGGGCTGGCGCACTGGCGAAAACCCTGCGGTCTGGCGCGGCAATCTTGATAACGTTCTTCCCAAGCGCCGGAAGCGGGAGACCGTGACGCACTTGGCCGCTCTCCCTTATGCAGACGTTCCGGAATTCTTTAGCCGGTTGCGCGAGCGCGAGGCCACTTCGGCAAGTGCGCTGGAATTCCTGATTTTGACAGCGGCCAGAACCGGCGAAGTCATCAACGCAAAGTGGCACGAAATTGATTTTCAAGCCCGAACTTGGAACGTGCCGAAAGAACGAATGAAGTTGCGCCGCGCTCATACCGTGCCGCTCACCAATGAGGCGATGGCAATTCTTTACCCGCTTCATGAGGCTCGGATAAGCGATTGGGTTTTCCCCGGCATGAAACGCGGCAAGCCCCTTTCGAACATGGCGATGGAGTTGCTCTTACGGCGCATGGGCGCGACTGGAATTACCGTTCATGGCTTCCGGTCGAGCTTCCGTGATTGGGCGGGCGATGAGACTTCATTCCCGCGCGAAGTTGCGGAGGCGGCACTCGCGCACTTGGTAGGCAATGCCGTTGAACAGGCCTACCGGCGCGGCGATGCGCTCAACAAGCGCCGTGACCTGATGGAAGCATGGGCGAGATACTGCACCGGGCAGACCGGCGCGAAGGTGATTGCCCTTCACGGATAGAACAAACTCGCAGGGATAGGACGATTTTCCGACAAGCCGGGAGCACCACCGGTTTCCCTACGATCCACAGAGGTGCGTACGCGAGGTGAAGCGATGCCTGGAAAAATCCCCGAGGGCTGTATCGATCTCAAGGAAGCGTTCGACGCGTACTACGAGCGGAGATTCGGCGTTCCGGAACACCGGGACAATTCAGAAAACAAAGCATGGCGACAGATGCGGGCGTCCGCTGAATTGCGCCGCGCTTTCAGGCGGAACGAAGTTCAAGTCAGAGTTCGGTTTGACGGTGACAATGAGAGTATGTCGTTGCCGGCAGGAGGATGGGGGGCAGACAAATTCGAATTCGGCCTGATCATGGAAGGGCATCCCATAGACCTCACGGGACACTCTAAGAAATGGGAGAGGTACCAAGACGAAGTCCCTTTCGTCGACAGCAGTGAACTTGACCAGTGGGCTCAGCGAGTAACAGGGGGCCGCAGATCTCAGGGAAACGGCGGCACTGCAAGACTGGATATCAATGAAGAGAGTGGTGCACCAGAATCGGAAGCCGAATGTGCGGAGACCCGAAATCGTGCTCGTGCGAAACCCGGACGGCCTCATGGATACGACTGGGAATCGTTCTATTCCGAGGCGGTAGAACAGATTGCTAATGAAGGAAACGTGTCATCCTACAAGCCATATGGCTTCAACAAATCCACCCTTTCGAAGCGCATGGCCGAGTGGTGCGCACGTGAATGGCGTACAGAGCCGGCGCCGTCAACAATCGCCACCCACATCAATGAAGCATTACGCCGATACGAGGAATCTTTTGATTCCGATAATTCCGATAATTCCGATAATTAAGCCATTGTAATTACTGGTATTACCGGAAGACCATCCACACAAAAAAGGGCACGTTCCCGCTTGTTCCATGCCGCTTCACGGCGGCGCAGCACGAGGACAAGCGACAATGAAGACACTTCTAAGCAGCACGGCAGGGACCGAGAGCCAGCAGTACTGGCAGAACGAACGTTCCTGCGTAACCAAGCCGGACCACGAGAGAGAAACAAAGGTCGTTAACCAGACCAGTGGCCACACTCCCCGCATAACCGGCCCGCCGGTTGACTCCCCCGCTACGAACGGCGCGTTCGCCGTCACCAGCTTCTGCGAATGGGCGGGCATCAGTCGTTCGACCCTTTATCGCGAGATTGCGGCCGGACGAATCCAAACCCGTAAGGCCGGAAGCCGGACTCTCATTCTCAGGGCTGAGGCTGAGGCTTGGCTGAACTCCCTGCCGGAAGCCGCGTGACGGGAGGCTGCCATGTATCACGAAAAGCAAAACCCCGGCACAACGGCCGGGGCTTCAAATTCCATAGCTCTGGGCGGGGCTTCGGAACAAAGCGAACATATCGCCTCCAGAACAATAAGGCAATGCGAACTGCCGGGGAAGAACAAGGCAGATCGCATTCGGCGAGAGCGCGCAAAGGGGCGTCCGAAGCTCACTCGCGACCGAGAGATTGAGTTGCTCGAAATAGACCCACAGAAGGGCGAAATTCGACATGCAAAATCGCGTGGCGGGAAGCGTGCCGGCGATATCGCAGGCACGATCAGCAACGGATATAACGTCGTCTTTGTCGATTATTGGCCTTACAAAGCGAGCCACTTGATCTGGCTTTTCGTCACCGGAGAGCTGCCGCCCAAGGGCAAAGTCATCGACCACATCAACGGCATCCGTGATGATGACCGCTGGGGAAATCTCAGGCTTTGCACTCCGGCGGAGAACGCCCGCAATCGCGGTAAGTGCAGCCGCAACACTTCCGGCAAGGTTGGCGTGCACCCGCTCACGGGCTTGCTCTGGGGCGCGGAGATCGGCGTTGGCGGCAAGAACATCAAGCTCGGACGGTTCGAGTGCAAAGAAGCCGCTATCGAAGCGCGGTGTGCTGCTGAGCGACACTATTTTGGCGAGTTCGCTCGGAGGGCCGGCTGATGGAAGAGCCCGAAATCACCGAAGAGGAACGCCGTTCATTCACCTCGTGGAAGCTCCGAATCCTCGACGCCATGTCCTGTGATATTGAAGTCTCGGATATCGACTTCCGTGTCGCCTTCCGCGTCATGCAGCACGTCAACGCCCGGACTGGCCAAGCGCATCCTTCCATCGACCGGATAGCCGCTCAGATTGGGGTCTCCCGGCATACGGTCATGCGCAGCCTCAAGTGGCTCACCGGCGAGTTAAAGCGCAAAGATCGTAGTGGTCCAGTCTGGATTGATCGCGGTCGCAGGAACAGGCGCGAGCCGTATTTCTACACTTTCCGGGAGGACCGGATCGGCGCAGTCATGGATGCAAAGATCCTCCGAGAGGAAGACGCCAAAGACGCGTTAATCGAGCGTCGGGATCGTGCCGCCGAGGTTGCAAACCTGCAACATCGAAAAAGCCTCGATGTTGCAAATGGTGACACTCTCGATGTTGCAAATCTGCTCAGTTTCGATGTTGCACCCGTGCGACCTAAACACCTGACTCAGAACTACCTGAATAGAACACCTGAAGATTCAAAGGGCTCTGAAGGATCAGAATCCAGTGCTTACGCGCGAGCAAGTGGAGGTTACTGAGATGAAGCAATTGAACCTGATCGAATGGACGTCTTCAGCGACGGTGATCGCTTTCCCGGCCACAGCCCGGGTTGGGGAAGCACGGCACGTCGCTGATGTATTCTGTCGGCAGCCTTCCGAGAAGGCCCAAGCGGCATATTGGCGAAGGCAGATCGCAACATTTCGCAGGCGATTGGCTACGGCCGGTGTCGATGCGGGCACGATTGACCGCGAGATTGTCGCCTTCCGTGAATTGGTCGAGATTGAAATTTCTCGCCTTGTTCCTGCGGATCGTGATTGCCAGCCGGACGGTGCCGCATGATTGGGCCCTCCGCTAAGTCAATCGCGCGCGACTACCTCACCGCTGTCGTCGAATGCGAGAACCCGCAAGAGGCTGTCGACCTTCTCGCAATCGCCTGTAGGCGTTCATCCGCTGTCGAGTGCGCCAGCGTCGAGGATGCGCTTGCGTTCTTCTCGATCGTCGAGAGCGCTCTCTGGGGCATCCGTGGCGGTATGGCCGGTCTCGTTGTTTCGCCGGACGCCGACGAATTCGCTGTCATTCAGGAAATCGCGGATACGACTGCGGAACTGCAGAGCCGGGCGCTCAGATACCTCGCGAGCACGAAATCTCCGATCCGGCATCAGCCGGTCGAGTACTTCTTCCCGGCAGGGACAAACGACATTCAAGACAGAAAAGGGGTCTGACCGATGGCAGGCGGATTACTAGCATTCATGGCGGCCGGGGCAGCTGAAGGCGTCGGAACGAGCATGGTTGAGCGCGCAAAGGCAAAGCGTGAAATCATGATGGAGAAAATCCGAAGTGGTTGGCTACGGGAGCGCGAAACCGATTCCCGTGAATTCCAGCGCGAAGAGCGCCTTGCTTCCCAGGACTTCCAGATGGAACTGGCTGAGGGGAAAGCGGAAGGCGGAATGGACAGATTTGGGTTTCCAACGTCCAGCGCCATCTCGCAGAAGATCCGTGCATTCGAGCTTCAGGGCTTCGATTCGGATACGGCACTTGCACTGGCTTCCGGGCGTAAGTCGATTTCCGTCAATCCGCAGACCGGGGAGCGCGTGATTGTCGATCTCGCGACCGACGAAATCGTTCCGCTCAAACAGCCCGACTATGGCAACGCCAACGAGGATAATCCGGCAAGCGGCGAGACCGCGCAGAACACGACCGGCGGTTCCGGCCTATACGATATGGCCGATGAGGCAACCGGCGTCGGTTCGACCGTAGCAACCGGGCTTTCGAACACCGTCGGTCAGGTTCCCGGCAATATAGGGGATATGGCGACATTCCCGGATCAGGTTCAGGCGGGGCAGGAATTCGAACTGTTCAAGCGCGACTTGGTCCGGTCTCTCAGCCTCAACCCGCGGTTTCCAGTCGCCGAACAGCAGCGTATCGAAAACCTTGTCCCGCGCGGCGCGCTCACGGCACCCGATACCCTGAAGCAGTCTCTTCGCAGCCTCGACCGCGAATTGGCGCGTATTGAACGAGAGGCGCAAGCCGGCACGGATGATCCTCGCGCGCCGATCGAACAGCGCCAGGCCGACACCGCCACACTTCGCAGCGTCAGAGCCGCCAGAGCGCGCTTAGGCGTTCCGAATAATGCGGAAGAACGGAAAACAATGGAGCCGACACCAGAAGCTGATTCTGACGGCTGGACAGTGCTTCCAGATGGCACCCGTATTCGGGAGAAGCCCAATGCCGATTTTTGAACTTCAGACCCCAGACGGGCGCACCCTTGAGATCGATGCGCCGGACATAGACACGGCTGTACAGTCGCTTGGCGCGTACCGGGGCGGCAAGACCGAGGCTGGACAAGATCGTGGCGCAATCACGGACGTAATCCAGCAGTTCGGCGAGAATTTCAATCGCGGACTCTATGCCACCGTCAACGCGCCTACAACGCTGGCGAACGCGGCGACCAAAGCGCTCGGTATAGACTACCAGTTCAAGCGCCCCCTGGAGGCCGCAGCACCCGGCATTGATCGGGAGATCATGGAAGTGCCGGAAGCTCAGACAGCGGTTGGACATGTGGCCGGCACCGTTGGTGAGTATGTCGGCGCGAATACCATCCCGGCAGGCGTGACAATCGCGATGGCCCCTCGCATCGCCGCCGCTACGGCTGGCAGTACCGGCCTGCTCGGGCAGACCGCCAACAGAATGGCCACGAGCGTAACCGCGGCACCTGGAACGGCTGCAACCGGCGAATTGGTTTCGACTGTCGGGGCCGGCATGGGCGCACAGCTTGCAAAGGACGTCGCACCGGGAAGTGACATTGCCGAATTCCTTGGCGCGACAGCCGGAGGCATTGCAGCTCCGGGAACGCTTTGGGCATTGACCGGCGGTCCCACGCGCAGGGTGGCGTCAGCCGCCCGCAAGCGCTTCTCGCCGAAGGCACTGGCAAAGCGACAGAAACGACAGATCGTCAGCGAAGTCGAACGGAATATGACGCCGGAAAGCCGGAGGGCGGTCGACGAAACCCTGGAGATCCTCGATGTGGCGCCCGACTATCGGCCATCGGTAGCCGAGGCGACCGAGAACCCTTCATTTATCGCCACGCAACGTGAGTTCGAGGCGGGGTTGTCCGGCCCTGATCTCGACAATGCGGCAAGACGATATAGCCGCAATGACGCAGCGATCTCGCGAGCCGTGCGAGATATGGCACCCAATAGCGGAACGGACCTGGACGAGGCATTCGCAGCCGGGAAGAGACGAGTTTCCGGGTTGACCGCGAAAGCCGACGATCAGCTTCTGAGACTTGATGAACGGCAAGCTGCCGTGAGTGACAGTCTGCGATCAGGCAAGCGCCAACGGGAGCTTGGACGCGCGATCCGTGATGATTTGATCCTGCGTCGTGGCGACATGCGCGAAGAGATGGCGCTCACGGCCCGCCAGATGGGTCTCAACGAAACCGATGCAAGATTCCCGTTCGCTAGCGTCAAGGAACGGCTGGTCAAGAGCGTGGAGCCTCGCTCGAAGCTTTCCGATACGTCCGCCGTGCCGAGTGGCATCGTCGACGACATTCGCAACATGGACGATACCGCATCGATCGTCGATCTCATGGAGCTGAGGACGCGCGTCACCACCGACATACGCGAAGCCGCTCGAACGCCAACGGGCGAAAAGCGTCTCCCGTATCTCCAGAAGCTCAAGAAAGAGATCGACGCCGCGACGGACCAGCTTATCGAGGAGGTTGGCGATCCCGACCTGGCGCGGAACCTACAGCAGTTCAGGCGGCTCTATCGCGAGGATTATGTATTGCCCTATGAGCAGGGTGCAGCGGCGCGGGTGTTGAAGACCGATGTAGCGGGAGCCTATGCTGTTCCCGACGAGAAAGTAGCGCGCGAGTTCTTCAGTGGTTGGAATGAGACAGCGGCGAACCAGTTCAAGAAAATATTCCCGCAAAGCGCTACTGCCCGCGTCGCGATGGAGCGTGCTGCGCTCGATGATCTCTACCATTTTGCGGTGCGTGACGGGGTAGTCCAGCCGGGGTTGATCAATTCCTGGGTGCGAAAGAATGCCGGCGTCCTAAACGACTTCCCGGAAATCAGGCAGCGTGTCTCGGACACGGAACGGGCGCTTTCGGCCGTTGCCGAACGTCGCTCGGCGCTTATTGCCCGCAAGCGAGCCATCGAGAATTCGGTATTTGCCCGTGAAGTGGCGCGGATCGAAAACCTGAACGCCACGCCGGAACAGGCAGTGGCGCAAGCGATCAAGAACCCGAAACGGATGCAGCGGATCGTCAACGGGTTCAAGACCGAGGACGCGCAGACGGCTCTGGCCCGCAACGTTTGGGATACGGCACTGGAATCCACAAATCCGAGAAAATACCTCGAAGAAAACGCCGCTGCGCTCAAGCTTGCCCTCGGCAATGAGCGGTTCGCGGCGGCGAAGAAGCTGGCGCGTGCGATCGAGAAGAACAGGATCGTTCCCAGGCCATCGGGTCAATCCATGGACACAAATCCTCTCGCTGATGTGGAATCCTATCTCGGTACCGGACTCAACCAGATTTCCTCGCGCGTCTTTGCCGTGAAGAGTGGGCGCACTTCCAGCCGCTATGCGTTGGCGGATATCGCGGGAAGAGCGTTCCGGACGATGACGGCGAGGCAGGCGCGGGACACGCTTCGCGACGCACTCTATGATCCGGAGATTGCCCGAGATCTCGCGAACACGATCGAACTGGGGACTACCAGCGAGCGGGCATTGAAGCGTATCTATGCCTTCCTGATCTCGAACGGCATTGTCGCGACTGCCCCCGGCGACTCCGAGGAATTCGGCCCGGAACAGAAGAAACCGCTCGAATTGACTGTCCGACCAAACCGAGACGGAGCGGCAGAACAGTAATGCGCCCACAATCGCCCCAGAAAGCCCCCAGAATCGCACGAGGCTTTTCCGAGTCCCGAAGTGCGGCCAGAGAAAACGCGCGTCCTGAGAGTCATATGGGCGACACAGGGCAATTGAAAGAAATCAGGAGAAACCATGGCTAAGCAAGGCGGAGCTAGACCCGGCTCAGGTCGCAAACCTGGCAGCCCGAACAAGAAAACGGCGGAGGTGCTTTCTGCGGTTTTGGAGGAAGGCGTCACGCCGGTTGAGTATATGCTCGGCATCATGCGTGATGAGGCCGCCGACGCGAAAGATCGTGCTTGGGCGGCCGAAAAGGCAGCGCCGTTTGTTCATCCGCGCCCGGCACCGGTTCCTCGCACGGTCGAGTTTGATCTGCCAGACATCTCCAGCACAGAAGGTGTGAAGCAGGCGATTGCTCAAATTGCAAAAGAGGTCGCGGCCGGAAAACTGGCGCCGGCGGAGGCGCAATCCTTGGTCTCGATCGTCAACGCGCAGAAGGACGCGATAACGACAGGCGAAATTCTCGAACGGCTGGAACGTCTAGAGCAACAGAAAGGACTCTCGAAATGGCAACGATCAGCAGCATAGAAACCCGGCTACAGCGCCTTGAGCGCAAGACGGATACTGCCAAACCGTATGCGCACCTGACCGACGACGAACTGGAAGCGCAACTCGCGGAATTGAACCGGAAAATTTTCGAGACTATAGGCGAAGGCAATCCGGACGCAGGTTACGCGATTTTCCGTGATTGGTGTGACGAACCAATCCCCGATTCACTGGAAGATGGCCTCAACGCGTCGGCGCTGTTGACGACAGGAACGCTGGTCAGGTTCGAAACCCTGCTTCAGCGTTTTCTGACTGAGCATTCCGAGGGCTGACACCGGAACAAAAACGGCATTCGATAGCAAACGCACCAAGCCGAAACTAGCCGAAATTCCGGCGATTTCCCATAATCAGGAAAGGAAATACGTCATGGAGAAGATCGAAAACCCAGACGGTACAATTCCGGGCCTCATACACGCCTTGAAGATCAAGGAAATCAAAGGCCCCGGATTTGCTGATCTACTTCGTCTCGCAAACGATGAAGGGCTCCTTGTTGCAATTCTCGAAACTGCGGGTGTCCCGCTCGATGCGCTTCGAGATGCACTCGAAAGGCCAGAAAGGGCTGCGTAGTGTCCTCAGCATCACCCAGATGCATTTCGACGCTGTAGCCATTCTCAATGGTTCGTATCGTCGTTTGCGTGATCTCCATGCGTTCCTCCCTTGGGTTGAGCGGAGAATAACAGCATGGGACGAGCGAGAACGGAAACCTACGATCACACCATTTCCGGCCTGCAGACCGAGCGGGCCTCTCGAGCAGCCGTTAGATAGCCTTGGAAAGCGGTTATTTGACGAAAGGGCCGGGGCTTGACCGTAGAACGCCTAAATTTGCGTCTCCAGAACGATACGAGCGATTGCGGGCGCCAGATAGTCGAAGGTTGTCCCCTTCGGTCTTTACTCGCACCAGACGTTGCAGGTTTCACGCCGATCCAGGTTCAGCAGTTCGGCGGAAACGCACACGCCGTATGGACTCCCGGAAAGGAACATCACGCTTTCGCCTTCCTCCCACCCTAGGCAGTAAGTCTGGGCCTCGTAGACCTCGCCGTTGATGACGAAAACCTCATCATTGTGGGCGACCTCGATCTCATAGAAATCAGCAGCCCACCCCACGTTGGCATAGCAGACCAGCGAAATCGCAATCAGCTGCCGCATACGTCAGTCCTGCCAGATGGCGGATTAAGGAATCTCGACAATCGCATACCCGTGCTCCCGGGCGGACTGCTCGACCGTGGCGAAACTTATTTCGGCGCGCTCCTTCGCGAAATCGGTCTTTTCCTCTTTCCAATCGTGGCCCATGGCTTGAAAGAACCGATCGACATCCACCACGTAGGCGATCCGTCTGATCTCGGAACTGTATTCCGATGTGGTCTGCGTAAATCTCCGAAGCGCTTCCATTTCCGCAATCTGTCCTCTGTCTCACTTTGTGCCGTTTTCGCATTACGATCATTGATCGTCGCCCGGAACCTTGAAGGCGCGTTGTGTAGCGCGACCGTTATTGCATTAGAGCCCCGCCGAGCGCTTGGCCCCAAGCCTCGGCTGCCTTGTTCTGGGCGGCCTTGCGGCGTTGATCCAAAATGAAACGGCAATTCACGTATGCTTCGGTTCCCGGCTGCGCTGACAGGCTTCGACAATATGCGTCGTCTCTTGCGGCTGCTTCTTCGACTGTCTCACATCCCGCCAGTGACAGACACACAAAAACAAATAGAGCGCAGCGCATATCGGGTCCCGTTTTCTGGGGTAGTAACCAATTTGAGGCTAGCAGGAATGAAAGAGAGGGGCCACCTTACGACTTTCGAATTCTTGCCTACGCTCTGAACGGCGACGTCTCGAAACTAGACGTCACGTTTTCGCCATCGATTCTGCCAAGAATTACTGACCAGACGAAATGGCACTCAGTGCCGGACGTCGGGAGGGATTTTCTGATGAGCAGAAACACTATCATTATCGGTGCAATCATCATCGTGCTCGTTGTCGTCGCCTCTTGGCGAGGTGGTGTGTTCGGCGGCTCTTCGACGCAAATGCCAGCAGAGCAGCCAACCGCCACGACAGAGGAACCTGCCGATAGCGGCTCGTCGACTTCTGACAACTGACTTCGGTCGACGAAGCCCAGGAACCATATTCAGATTGTGGCCGATTTGACTCGCAGCGAGTCACACAGCGCCGTCTCGGCTTTCCGGCTTCTGATACCCGTCAGCGGAAAACGCGCGTCCTGAGTCAATCTGGGGCGATTGTGACGGCGTTCCTGGTCTGACGCTATTCGGTTTCCGGGATTACGACCGCTTCGGTGCTGCCGGCGTCGATGTCTTCCCCGTCAGGGCCCATCGGAACCAAAAGCACGTAGGCGGCGACTGCGAGAATCACTGAGGCCACAAGGATATACAGGGCACGCCTGCCTGACCCGCCCTGCTTGGCGCTCTTTTCGTCGACGACCTTCTTTTCATCAACCATAACTCGCCCTCCTTCCAGCCGTTGAGCTTTCGCGGCGATCTGAACGGGGTCAGTTCCAAAACGCTAGCGGTTGCGCGGCTGTTCCATGCGCCTTTTTCAAATCCGCCTATCGGCCGTTGCCGTCGCTTTCTTCGCCGGCCTTCAAATAACCCGCGCCGATCAGCCAATCCCGGAGGATGCGCCGCACCATTTCAGGGCGGGACGGCTTGTCCGGTTCATCTGCCAAGGCATCGTCCAATGCGGAGAGATCTCTTGCTGCGACGCGGACCATCAAAGGCGACGTATCCGACTTCGGTCTGCCTCTCGATTTTTTAATATCAGATATTGCCTTGGCCATGATTATTTGATATCAAAAAAACAGACCGAAGGGAAGCGCCAACTTCCCAACGGCCCTAACCGAAACGACGATCACAGGAGGATCATCGTATGGCTAATCACGCCAATACCATTCCGTTCGACCGCAAGGCAATTATGACCCGCGCATGGGAACTGATGCGCACGCAATACCGCCTCGGCAATCCCTTCACATTCAACGACATTGGCCGGAAGTGCTTCGCATGGTGCCTGTCAGAGGCATGGCGCGAGGCGAAGGCAGCCGCCCGGATCACGGCCATTCCAGCCGATGAAAAGGCCCGCCGCGTGGCACGGCTCCGCGAGGAAATGGTCAACACGCAATATCTGCCGTTCGGCATGAGCGCGAGCCGCCAACGGGGCCACATCGAAGCGCAAATTCGAGAACTGGAGGCGGCGTAACATGAACCGGAGAACGCTTCTCAAGGCCATGTCCGCCGTTCCCGCGCTCGCCGCGTACGGGCCGACAGCGGCCCATTCCGAGGCATACACTGTTGACATGTTCGCCGCTGACCTTCGCGACGCGGGTGCCAATCCGAAATGGTTTTCATCCGGCGTAATGATGAATGTCGATGGTGTTGACGTTGAAGCCAAATATAACGCGTCGCGGAAAGCAGAGACCGCCGGCATCACCACGCGGGACTTGTGGGAGTATCTCAAGCCCTCCTCCAAGTTTACCGGTGATGGTTGGTACGCACATCAAATCCCACTCGGCACCTGTACCGTGCATGAAATTATTCGACGCGAATGCGCCGGAGAAGAATGGTTTGAAGTCGCTCCATGGCCCGGTCGCAAGTGGATCCAACCCGTCGATATCCAGATCCAGTATTTCACACGGGAAGAGATTGAAGACTTCATCCACCATCGCATGGAAGAGAGCAAGCGCCCCTGAGCAGCATGAAAACGGGCGGGGAGTTGGCCTTGGAAATCCGCTCACCCGCCCGGCCATCAACCAGAGAGGAACTCCGAACATGGCAGAATCAAAGTTATCACTGAACAGCACGCGCCGCGATGCCATTACGTTATCTGCAAGCGGAATAATTGCGGCTCTCGGCGGCGCCACCACGTCGGCCAAAGCCAAGGCAGAAATCCCCGCGATCAATCCCGAACTGACCCGCCTTATCGCGATCGAAATGGAAGCCAAGGCGGCTTACGAGGCAGTCAGCGCGCCCTTCCACGCGGAGGATCGCGCCCGTTCCGAAAAGCGTCCGACAGTTTCCGATGAAGAATGGGAGCGGATCGAAGCCGCCGAGGCCGACAGCATCGACGCATGGGCGGAAGCGCAAGAGAACGTTCTTGCCTTCCCTGCTATCGAACGGTGCGACCTGATCGCAAAGGCCAAGTGGCTGGCGGATCGCTATCCGCAGCAGCAGGATTTCTTGCCGACCGACGCGGCGGCGCTTTGGGCTTCGTTCTTCACCATCGCGAACACGACCGATTGACGCGCCGAGCCGCTGGCCCATGCGGCTGGCGGCTTCCCCTTTCCAGATCTTCGAGAGATTGAACCAATGACCATTTCACGACGCAAAGCCATCGCAGGCACAGCCGCAACACTGATCGCGACCGCCGGCCCCGCCCGCGCGGAAGGCAACACAGCCGAAATCAAACGGCTGATCGCCGCACACGATGAAGCGCAAACCCGCTATGGCGACCTTGCCGAAATCGAGGAGCGCGCGCGCTATGCGCTGGACGCGGTTATCAGCAGCCATGCGCGCCTCGCATTCGAGACGGCCAAGCAGGAAGCCGACGCGGCGCAGGAGGCCACACAACGGGCATTCCTTGCCATGCTGTCCTGCTATCCGACCAGCGCCGAGGCGGCACGGATCAAGGCCGAACATCTGAACGGCCTTAGCGCCATCCGGGACAACGTGCAGGAGCCGCACGAAATCACCGCGTTAATTGTCGGCATGGCTCCGCCCGGAACATTCCCCGCCGATGCAATCGAACGCCAACGGCAGGCCGACGAAAACCTAAACGCCATCCTTCGGAGGGCAGGCATATGACCGGCGCTTTCAAAAAGCTGATATCCGCTTGGCGGGAACGCAGTGCAATCTATCGCGCGAACATGGCGGAGACAGAGCGGGTTTTTGACGCCGAAGGCGGCGATTCGCCTACCGTGGCGGCGCTGGAAGCAGAGGCCATGCCTCTGTTCCGGGAGGTGCATGACATTGAATGTCAGATACTGTCCTACCCCGTCACCGATCCGGATGACGTTCGCGCCAAGGCCCGATGGATAGCGGAGGCGTTTGACCACTGGCACGATTTCACAGACCCGCAAATGGACGCGCTCATGGCAGGATGGAAGGCAACCGCCGAAACGTAACACGAATGCATCCGGAGACGAGGCATTCGGAAACACGAAACGGCGGCTTGGCTCGCAAAGTTTGCGACCCAGAAAACCGCCAGCCGCTTCACCACTGACACTGCCGAGCGCGGGGAGAGGACTTGAACTCGTTCCCGCTTCTCACCAGATAAATCGCAAGGGAACTTCCCCCTTCCCCCACAAAGCCGCCGGCGCCCCCCCTATTATGCCGGCGGCTTTTCTTTGCGCTCGTGCAGTCAGATAATGCGCGAATGATAAAAGCCCCTCGGCGCGTTGGCGACGCGGACGGCCTGCTTTGCCTGATCTGGCGACATGCCTGCGGCGATCGCTGCGGATTTCCTTGTCTGAACTTTAGGAGAGTCGCCTCCCCCAATGTTCTGGTTAGCACCGTGCGCCGGTTCGATCTGCTTCAACAGTTCCCCGGCACTGCGGATGGCCCGCTCGCTCTTGCCCGTGGCCTTGGCCGTGTCGGAGGTGAAGCGGTCGGCTATATCGTCGCCAAGTTGGCGACGAGTTGCGTTATTCCGACCGCCGCCTCCTTCACTCGTCGGTTTCGTCTCCGGGTGCAGTTCCTCGTAGATCGCCTTGCGTCGTGCCGTGCTGGTTTCCGGTCAACCAGACAGGTACGGCGATTCGCAGCCGGTTTCGCGTATGCGTGCCTCAATAGCCTGCTTCTCACCCTTCCTTTGAGCGATCAGCCCTTCCTTGTCGGCGCTCGGCATCACGCTGGACGGCCCATTCTGCGCGAGTGACTGATCGGGAACGGCTATCTAAAGACGGATCAAAGAACCGGAGACAGCATCTAACAATCATGTTTGTCGGCGCAATCGCGTTGGCCTTTATCGTTGCCGGCCTCTTGATGTTTCGGTTTTCACAGTGAGTCGCACCGACTAGGCACTGATTGCGTCCGCCGAGAGCCAGCCGTTTGCCAATGCAATTGCAACCGCGTGGGCTTTGTTCTTCGCGCCCAGCTTACGCATGATATTGGTTGAATGGAACGTCACCGTGTGTTTGGTGATCCCGACCTCCTCGCCAACGGCATCCGCCGTCAATCCTATTGCAAGCAATCCAAGGATTCTTAAATCTCGGCTATTCAGCGGGGTGTCTGGCTGTTCATCGCTTCGCATTTCTATAGCCTTGGCGAACGCATTCGCTGCGACCAGGAACAATTCCGCGATTTCATTTGGTTGAACCGGCGCGCGCGTACCTGCGAATGAAACTGCCCCCCGCAATCCGTCGCCTACCTGAACAGGACAATACACCTTTCGGTCGATTCCATACGCCACCATTGACCGCAGATTTGACTGCTTCTCTTTGTCGTCTGTAGCAATGAAATCCGAGATAAGCAGCGAGATGGGGACGCCGCTGCGGTACATGACACCGGCAGCTTCTGAAATGCCCCATTGATTTTTTTCGACCATGAGCACGAGAAGCTCGGGATTCCAGTTTGTCAGGATTACGCGCCGGCTAAAGTGCTGTCGCCTGTCTCCGGGGCTCAGCGCAACGAGGAAATTCGGCAGTTCATAGGCTATCCCCGTCGCCTTCAACTGCTTGAAAATCTCGAAATTTGTCGTCGCCCTCTCAATTGCCGCTAAAGTTTCCCCCAGCCTGAACTGCACAGTTCCGGATATGTCAGTCGCCACGAGAGTATCCCTGAACACATTGGGTTTCGAAGAACGACGCGAGTCGCATTTCCTTAGGGTAATGATGCAGGCAGGATGCACAATAATTTTACAGAGCAAGATTTTGCCTGCGTTTGGCGACTAAGATTTATTCCAGTTTGAAAGCTGGCATGTCGCAAGCCGTAACTATCCGCGCCACCATCATCTGAGCAACACGCTCCGACTGGCCGGCCCTTTGGCTTCTCTGGGATCTGATTGCCATTCCCGGCATAGCCGAACGCCACAAGAGCCGTCTTCGAAATAGACTTTCCGAAGAGTGCGGCGCGTAAGGCGCCGGGCAGACGACACTGAGACTCCACCCGAGAGAGCCAAACGGATTCGGCATCGGCTTGAACGAACGTCCGCGTGGTTCTAAATAGAGGCCAAGGAGTTCCCCCACTCCTTTTCGCATAAGCCGCCCGGTTGCCCTCACGCGCCGGGCGGTTTTATCTGTCGCCATGACAACACCGCGTAGTCAACAGAATAAGACCTACCGCATCGGTGAACTTGCCGCCGAATTCGGAGTGACGTTGCGCGCGCTGCGTTTCTACGAAGACAAAGGTCTCTTGTCCCCGACGAGAATAGGCCGGACTCGCGTGTACTCATGCAAGGATCGAGTGCGGCTGAAGCTGATAACGCTAGGCAAACGCGTCGGCCTCTCGCTATTCGACATCAAGCGATTGATCGAAATGTACGATCCGGAGGACAATCGCCGCCAGCTATCTGCCGCGCTGAAGATTGGTGAGATCCGTTTGGCTGTGCTTCAAAACGAACGCGACCAAATCGACAAGAGTATTGCCGAACTCGCTGAATTGCTCACTCAACTGCGGAATGAACTCACGGGGTAATGATCCGCGCCCCGCGACATGACGGCGACTTTCCCGACCGTGCCCTCGAATGCGAGGAAGCGATGGAGGACGCGTTCCTCGATGTGTTTGATCGCCTCCAGGTGGCCGGTATGACACCGGAACAGGCAGCGGACGAATTGATCGAAGCCGCCGCTAATCCTGATCATCCATTCGCGCATGATCTTCGCCAGATAGCGGCATGGGCGAAACAGGCGGGATGGCGTGCCGCAGAGGTCGGAAATGGAATCGTGAGCCTTGCCGAGAACAACAAGCGATCGGTTGAAGCGAACCGGAAGACGGAACGGCAGATCAGGCTCGCATGGGAACGGCCCGACTAGCGCCCCGGATACGCTCCCGGCTTCACTTTGCACCATTCTGGATCATCGCCCGTCACGTCGCGGATTGCCGCCCGTAGCGCCTTGGAAAGCCGCAGAACAGCCTTGTAGTCATCGCTGAGGGGCGAGAGGGCGATCAGATGCGGTGCAAGCCTGTGATGCGCGTCCGTGGCGTCCTGGACGAATTGCAGGCGGTCGGCTTCGATGAGGGATTTGCGGCGATTAGACATCGGATCTCCTGATCCGTGGTATGTCTCGCCGCGACCGTTAATCAGCACGCGACCGTGATTGCCGTCAACCGACAATGCTGGACGAAGCGCGCGCAACGCAAGAGCGGAAACGGAGGCCTATCACGGAAGCGTGATTGAGGCCTACCGGAGCGAAGACCAAACCAAAAGTAGGCACGGAAGTAGGCACCCGTAGTGTCGGCACTCCAAACTCGTTCGATTTCAGTAACTTAGTGGATTGGATTGGTGGAGCCAAGCGGGATCGAACCGCTGACCTCCTGCATGCCATGCAGGCGCTCTCCCAGCTGAGCTATGGCCCCGTCAATATCGCGGCAGGCTTGGGGAGCCCGCGGATCGCGGTCAGATACAATCGCGCCGCGGCAAGATCAAGTCCCCGCGACGCGCTTTTCGTCAACTTTCGTCGTCGTCTCCGCCGGCGACATCGATAATGTCGCTGACGTCGTCATCATCGTCGTCCTCGTCTTCGGCGAGGAAGGTGTCGTCATCGTCGTCGTCGTCGATATCGAGGTCGTCGTCATCGGTGTTGTCGCCGAGGTCGGGCAGGTTATCGTCCTTGCCGGACTCGTCTTCCTCGGCATCCTCCAGAGAAATGACTTCCGCGGTCCCGGTGTCTTCTTCCTCGTCGGCCGGTTCTGCCTTGGTCTCTTCGGCTTCCTCGGCCTTTTCCTCGATGATCTCGGATTTCGTATCTTCGAAATAGGACAGGGGATAGGTCTTGCCGGTATAGGGCGAGACGATCGGGTCCTTGTTCAGGTCATAGAATTTGCGGCCCGTTTCGGGGCAGATGCGCTTGGTTCCAAGTTCCGGTTTTGCCACGGTCGCGTCCTTGTGAATTCTCGTGTTCCGCACGGATCGGCGGCGATAACAGGGGCTTTTTGTCCTGAAAAATGTCGCCGGTCCATAGCGGCAAAGAATTTGCCTGTCAAAGGCCAATTGACGATACGGCGCTTGCTTCGCCGAAGCGTCCGCGCGAGGTGATTTTGGTCTGATCCTGTGCTAGGCGCGGAAACCGACCGCACGAAGCCACCGGAATCTCAAACGTGTCACAATCCGGCCCTGCCAAACCCGCCTCCGCGCGTGCCTCCTCCGCCCTGTCCGGCGCGGTGAGAATGCCCGGCGACAAATCCGTTTCCCATCGCGCGCTGATGCTTGGGGGGCTTGCCTCCGGCGAGACCCGGATATCGGGCCTGCTCGAAGGCGACGACATCATGGCCACCGCTGCCGCCATGCGCGCCATGGGCGCCGGCATTCGCAAGTCTGGCGAGGAATGGGTCGTCCGCGGCGTCGGCAACGGATGCCTTCTGGAGCCCGAGGATACCCTCGATTTCGGCAATGCGGGCACGGGCGTTCGCCTCGTCATGGGCCTGGCCGGCGTCTACGACATGCGCACCCGGTTTACCGGCGACGCCTCGCTTCTGCGTCGCCCGATGGGCCGCGTGCTTGAACCGCTGCGCCTGATGGGTGTTCAGGTCGAGGCGGCGGAAGGCGATCGTTTGCCGCTTTCCCTTCACGGTCCGCGCGCCGCCAATCCCGTGACATATACGCTTCCGGTCGCATCGGCCCAGGTCAAGTCGGCCGTGCTGCTTGCCGGTCTGAATACGCCCGGCTTGACGACCGTGGTCGAACCGGTTGCGACGCGCGACCACACGGAAAACATGCTGCGGGCTTTCGGCGCGCAGATCGAAATCGAGACGGACTCCTCCGGCGCGCGCCGTATCGCGATCGAGGGGCAGGGTGATCTCGCGGGCCAAACCGTCACGGTGCCCGGCGATCCGTCCTCCGCCGCCTTCCCGATCGTGGCGGCGCTGATCACGCACGGCTCCGACGTGACCATCGAAAACGTGATGATGAATCCGGCTCGCACCGGCCTCATCACCACCCTTCTGGAGATGGGGGCGGTGATCGATGTGACGAACGAGCGCAACGAGGGCGGCGAGGATGTCGCCGATCTGCGTGTCCGGTCGTCGGATCTGAAGGGCGTTCTGGTGCCGTCCGACCGCGCGCCCTCGATGATCGACGAATACCCGGTCCTCGTGGTCGCCGCGAGTTTCGCCGAGGGCGAGACGGTTATGGAAGGCATCGAGGAGTTGCGCGTCAAGGAAAGCGACCGGCTGGCCGCCATGGCCGACGGCCTCGAGGTCAACGGCGTCGACTGCTCCGCCGGGCGCGACTGGCTGAAGGTCCGCGGCCATCCCGGCGGCAAGGGCCTCGGTGCAATGACGGAGGAAGCCGTCGTCGAGACGCATCTCGACCATCGCATCGCCATGAGCTTCCTGGTCTTCGGCCTTGCGGCCGAACACGGTTCGCGCATAGACGACGCCTCCATTATCGCGACCAGCTTTCCCGGATTCGTCGATCTGATGACCGGGCTGGGCGCGGGGATGGAGGTCTCGCCGTGACATTTGCAATCGCCATCGACGGGCCGGCCGCATCCGGCAAGGGCACGCTGTCGCGCCGCCTAGCCGCCTATTACGGCTTTCGCCATCTCGATACCGGCCTGACCTATCGCGCCGTCGCCAAAGCGATGCTCGACACCGGCTTGCCGCTCGATGACGAGGCGGCGGCGATGCAGGCGGCCCGCACATTCGATATTGCCAACATGCATCGCGACGTGCTCGCCGCCCACGAGATCGGCGAGGCGGCCTCGAAAGTGGCCGTCATGCCCGGCGTGCGGCGCATCCTCGTCGATCGCCAGCGCGATTTTGCCGCCACTGGCGACGGCGCGGTGCTCGACGGCCGCGATATCGGCACGGTCGTCTGTCCGGATGCGCCGGTGAAGCTCTTCGTGACCGCCTCGCCGGAGGTGCGCGCGCGCCGCCGCTATCACGAAATTCTCGGCAATGGCGGCCAGGCGCAGGAAGACGTCATTCTCGCCGATATCCGCAAGCGCGACGAACGCGACATGAACCGCGCCGACTCGCCTCTGAAACCGGCGGAGGACGCGCACTTGCTTGATACGTCGGAAATGACTATAGAAGCCGCGTTCCGGGCCGCGAGACGCTATGTCGACGCGGCTTTGGACGAAAACAGCTAGCAAATTCCGAACAGCGATCACCGCGCCGGATTTGGCCCACGAGATGTTTCAGGGCCGGATCGCAGTTTGGAGAACCGAAACACCAACCCGCCGGCGCTTTGCCCGAAGCATAATCCCGGGCTCCCAGGAGTATTAATGTCGGATATGAATCCCAGTCAGGAGGACTTCGCGTCCCTCCTCGAACAGTCCTTTGAAGATCGCGACACCTCGGAAGGTTCCGTCGTCAAGGGCGTCATCACGGCAATCGAAAAAGACATGGCGATTGTCGATGTCGGCCTGAAGGTCGAAGGCCGTATCGCGCTGAAGGAATTCGGCGCCAGGGCCAAGGACGGTACGCTGAATGTCGGCGACACCGTGGAAGTTTATGTCGAGCGCGTCGAGAACGCCCTCGGCGAAGCGGTTCTCTCGCGCGAGAAAGCACGCCGCGAAGAGAGCTGGGTCAAGCTCGAAGCCAAGTTCGAGGCCGGCGAGCGCGTCGAAGGCGTCATCTTCAACCAGGTCAAGGGCGGCTTCACCGTCGATCTCGACGGCGCCGTGGCCTTCCTGCCGCGCTCCCAGGTCGATATCCGCCCTGTCCGTGACGTCACCCCGCTGATGCACAACCCGCAGCCCTTCGAAATCCTCAAGATGGACAAGCGCCGCGGCAACATCGTCGTCTCGCGCCGTACCGTTCTCGAAGAGAGCCGCGCCGAGCAGCGTTCGGAAATCGTCCAGAACCTCGAAGAGGGTCAGACGGTCGAGGGCGTCGTCAAGAACATCACCGATTACGGTGCGTTCGTCGATCTCGGCGGCATCGACGGCCTGCTGCATGTCACCGACATGGCATGGCGTCGCGTCAACCACCCGTCGGAAATCCTGTCGATCGGCCAGACCGTCAAGGTCCAGATCATCCGCATCAACCAGGAAACCCACCGTATCTCGCTCGGCATGAAGCAGCTTCAGGCCGATCCGTGGGACGGCATCGGCGCCAACTACCCGGTCGGCAAGAAGATCAACGGCACGGTCACGAACATCACCGACTACGGTGCGTTCGTCGAGATCGAGCCGGGCATCGAGGGCCTGATCCACGTTTCCGAAATGTCCTGGACAAAGAAGAACGTGCATCCCGGCAAGATCCTTTCGACCTCCCAGGAAGTCGAGGTTGTCGTGCTCGAGGTCGATCCGCAGAAGCGCCGCATCTCGCTCGGCCTCAAGCAGACGCTCGAAAATCCGTGGGAAGCGTTCGCGCACAGCCACCCGTCGGGCGCTGTCGTCGAGGGCGAGGTCAAGAACAAGACCGAGTTCGGTCTGTTCATCGGCTTGGACGGCGATGTCGACGGCATGGTTCACCTGTCCGATCTCGACTGGAACATGCCGGGCGAACAGGCCATCGAAACCTACAACAAGGGTGACGTGGTCCAGGCGCAGGTTCTCGACGTCGACGTCGAGAAGGAGCGCATCTCGCTTGGCATCAAGCAGCTCGGCCGCGATGCGATCGGCGAAGCCGCCGCGTCGGGTGAACTGCGCAAGGGTGCGGTCGTGACCGCCGAGGTCACTGCGGTGACCGATGGTGGCCTCGAGGTGAAACTGGTCGACCACGACGTCGACAGCTTCATCCGCCGCTCGGATCTGTCGCGTGACCGTGACGAACAGCGTCCGGAACGCTTCGCTGTCGGCCAGAAGGTCGATGCCCGCGTCACGCAGTTCGACAAGAAGACGCGTCGCATCTCCGTCTCCATCAAGGCGCTGGAAATCGCCGAGGAGAAGGAAGCCGTGGCACAGTTCGGTTCGACCGACGCCGGCGCATCGCTCGGCGACATTCTCGGCGCCGCACTGAAGAACCGCGAAGGCAACTAAGCCTCCCGCGATAGCTGACACGAACCCGCCGGACGGCAGCGTCCGGCGGGTTTTTTCGTGCCATGCGGTTGACGGGCGCGGCGCATGGACCGATTTTTCGTCGCAGAAGCAATCGCGATCCAGTTCGAACATGCGCCCGCCGAGATCTCTCGCCCGCCGAAACGTCAATGCCGACAAGGGATTCGACGCCTTCGGCTACGAAATCATGCAGGAAACAGCCTCCGCTCTTGGCCGTATCGGCAGGCGGCTGGAGGAAGCGCTGGAGGCGCTGCGCCGGCATGACGCGACGCCGGGGTCGAACCGAGACCGCGACGAACTCGTTCAGGAGGCCGCCGACCGGGCATGGGTCCTGTTCATCCAGCGCGACTATCTTGGCCTGAAGACCGACCACCATCTCAGGTCGACCTACGACATCCCGCAGGAGGTGATGGCGCGGGTCGGTGTCTTCGCCAAGCCCGGGTCGGAAAAATGATCGAAATCGGGAGTATCTGAATGCGGTTCGTGTTTTACGGCGTCGGCGCGATCGGCGGCGGTCTTGCGGCAAGCCTTGCGCAATCCGGCCGAGAGGTCGTCGGCATCGCGCGCGGGGCTCAACTGGAAGCAATCCGCGGCACCGGCCTGCGGCTGCGCACGCCGGACAGCGACGAGGTGGTTCGCTTCGCCTGCGTCGCGTCGCCCGAGGAGATCGAATTCCGTTCCGATGACGTGATCTTCCTGACGATGAAGACGCAAGACACGAAAGCCGCGCTTGAGGCGCTGCAGATTTGCGGTGTTCGGAGCCAGCCCGTCATCTGCATGCAGAACGGCATCGAAAACGAGCGTCTCGCCCTTCGCCTGTTCGAGAATGTCTACGCAGCCGTGGTGATGATGCCGGCGGATTATGTCCGGCCGGGCGAGGTCGTGATCAACGGCGCGCCGAAGCGGGGTGTCTTCAATATCGGGCGCTACCCGTCCGGCGTGGACCAGGTCGTCACGGATGTCTGCCGGGCGCTTGACGGCGCGGGTTTCGCCGGCTTCCCCGATGACGACGTGATGGCCGGAAAATACGGCAAGCTGCTGATGAATCTCACAAACGTGCTCGATGCCGCATGCGGGCGCGAAGGTCGGCAATCCGCTCTGGGAAAGGCTGCCCGCACCGAGGCCGAGGCGGTACTGGCCGCGGCCGGCATCGCAGTCTCGGATGACTATCGCCAGGACGACCTGATGCGCATCGTCGAGGTTGAGGGCGTCAAGCGAACCGGTTCGTCTTCGGCACAAAGTCTCCTGCGCGGGACCGGGTCCATCGAGACCGATTACCTCAATGGCGAAATCGTTCTGCTCGGTCGTTTGAACGGCGTGCCCGTGCCGGTCAACCGGTTCCTGTGCGATCTCGGGCGCCGACTCGTCGTTGAGGGTATCGAACCGGGAAGCCTTTCGCCGGAGGAGCTTGAAGCAGATTTCGCCCGGTCCGGCGCGTCTTGAGATCAGGCAGCCCGCAATTCGGCTGATATCCAGTCCGAAAGCGCGTCGTGGCTCTCGATCACGAGATCCGCGCCAGCCTCCTCCAGCATGTCGCCATGGCCCTTGCGGCAATGGCTTCCGCCGGTGAACCCGATCACGAAATGCCCGGCCGCCTTGCCGCCGCGCACGCCGTTGGCGCTGTCCTCGATGACGATGCAGTCGCTGTTTTCATGACCCATCGCCTGCGCCGCATGCAGGAAGAGGTCCGGCGCGGGCTTGCCGTGTTCGACCATGTCGCCGGAAAACACGCCTTTACTGAAAAACCGCGAGAAATCCACGAGGTCGAGCTTTCGGTGCAGGAAAGCCAGTTGCGTCGACGAGGCGACGCAGCGTTTCTGCGTCAGTCCTTCCAGCATCGCCTGCGCGCCCTCGACCGGTTTCATGCCTTCGGCGACGCGGCGGCGTGATTCCGCCTTGAGCTTCTCGAAGCCGGCGTCGAGCAGCGGTTCGCCCGTCTCCCGAAGGATGAGCCCGGCATATTTGATCCGCCATTCCGCCGGTCCAAGCGCCATGAACTCGCGCACATAGGTGGCCCAGTCGACCGAGATGCCGAGATCGCGCAGGAAGGTCAATTCGACATCGAGGTAGATCACCTCGCTGTCGATCAGGACACCGTCGCAGTCGAAAATCAGAAGGGGTTCGGCCATTGTCGCGTCAGCTGTGCGAGAAGATGTCCTGTTCGTCCCAGCCGGCAAGGTCGAGCTCGGACCGGGTCGGCAGGAAGCGGAAACAGGCCTGCGCCATCTTCGTCCGGTTCTCGCGCTCGAGGCGCTCCTCGAGCACAGCCATGAGCGCATGCAGGTGAAGCACGTCCGAGGCCGCGTATTCCAGTTGCGCGTCGCTCAGTTGCTCCGCCGCCCAGTCCGACGATTGCTGCTGCTTGGACAGGTCGACCCCGAGCAGTTCGCGGCAGATATCCTTCAGCCCGTGCCGGTCGGTATAGGTGCGCGTCAGCCGCGAGGCGATCTTGGTGCAGAAGACGGGCGACGTCGACACGCCGAAGGCATGTTTCAGGACGGCGATGTCGAACCGGCCGAAATGGAAGATCTTGGTCTTCTTCGTATCGCGCAGGAGCTTGACGAGATTGGGCGCCTTCTTCTGGCCCTTGGCGATCTGGACCACATCGGCCGTTCCGTCGCCGGGCGAAAGCTGGACGACGCACAGCCGGTCGCGATGCGGGTTGAGACCGAGCGTTTCGGTATCGATGGCGATACTGTCGCTGTAGCGCGAGGCCGCCTCGTCCGACAGGTCTCCCTGGTGCAATCGTATCGTTTTGTCGGCCATGCGGCGCCTCTGTGAATATGTCTCTTTGCCGCCTTCTAGTGCGTTTTCCGTGCAAATGGAAACCGTTGCGGCGGCGGAAAAGTTGCGGGCGCGCAACACCGGGCTTTCACAAACAGTTTTTTGCGCGATGGAGCCTCCGTCGCCGATCATTCGGGTTGCAGTCGAAACCACGATTGACGATACAATCGTTTAAACCGCTTTGGCCTCCCAAGACCATTTCCATCCGATTTCGCCGATCATTGCTTTTATCGGCAGGGGACAGACCATGACAGAAGCCGACTTGCGCGACAGCCTGTTGCACCATCTCAAATATTCCCTCGGCAAGGATCCCGCCCACGCCCATATCTATGACTGGCGGGTGGCCCTGTCGCTGGCCGTGCGCGACCGGATCGTCGATCCCTGGTTCAACGCCACGCGCGCCACCTATGCCGGTCAGCACAAACGGGTCTACTACCTGTCGATGGAATTCCTGATCGGCCGCCTGCTGGAGGATGCGATCGTCAATCTCGGCCTGCTCGACCGGTCGAAGGAAGTCTTCGAGGAACTCGGCATCTCCTTCGAGGCAGTGCTGGAAAACGAGCCGGACGCCGCCCTCGGCAACGGTGGCCTCGGCCGCCTCGCAGCCTGTTTCCTGGATTCCCTGTCGACAGTCGCCTGCCCCGCCCATGGCTATGGCATCCGCTACGAACACGGCCTCTTCCGCCAGCGCTTCGTCGATGGACGCCAGGTCGAAGAGCCGGAGACCTGGTTGTCGGGCAAGCATGCATGGGAGTTCGAGCGTCCCGAGGCGACCTTCGAGATCGGCTTCGGCGGTTCGGTTGTCGAATCCGGCGATCAGGCCGTCTGGCAGCCCGAAGAGCGTGTCATCGCCGCCGCCCACGACACGCCGATCATCGGCTGGCGGGGCAAATGGGCGAACACGCTGCGCCTCTGGAACGCCAAGCCGACGCGCATCTTCGACCTGGAGCGCTTCAATCGCGGCGAATATGCAGCCGCGGCAGAACCCGAGGCTTTGGCGCGCACCATCTCGCGCGTTCTTTATCCAGACGACACCACCGAGCAGGGCAAGGCGCTTCGGCTCAAGCAGGAATACTTCTTCACCGCCGCTTCGCTGCGCGACATCCTTCGCCGCTTCCTGACCGAGTATGATGACCTGCGCAAACTGCCGCACAAGGTCGCCATCCAGCTCAACGACACTCATCCGGCGATCGCCGGCCCGGAACTCGTTCGGCTGCTGCATGACGACAAGGGGCTCGATTTCGAGGAATCGGTCGATATCGCGCGCGGCTGCCTGTCCTACACGAACCACACGCTGTTGCCCGAGGCGCTGGAACGCTGGTCGGAAGGGCTGATGGGATCGCTCCTGCCGCGCCATCTTCGCCTGATCGAGCGGATCGACGATCTGCATGCGCGCCGCAATCCGACCCGCAAGGTCACCGCCATCGAGCATGGTCACGTCAAGATGGGCGAACTGTCCTTCATCATGGCGCACCGTATCAACGGCGTGTCGGCGCTGCATACCGACCTGATGAAGCAGACGGTCTTCTCCGAACTGAACCGTCTGCATCCGGACCGCATCGTCAACGAGACCAATGGCGTGACGCCGCGGCGCTGGCTGCTGTCGTGCAACCCGGCGCTTTCCGGCCTGATCGACAAGTCGATCGGCAATGACTGGGTCGGCCATCTCGACCGGCTGTCGGAGCTGGAGCCGCATGTCGAGGATGCCGGTTTCCGCCACGAATACGCCGAGGCCAAGAAGAAGAACAAGGTTGCGCTGGCGCATTTCGTACGCGAGACCGAGGGCATCATGCTCGATCCGGATGCCATGTTCGACATCCAGATCAAGCGCATCCACGAATACAAGCGCCAGCATCTCAACATCCTCGAGACCATCGCGCTGTGGCGCGCGATGCGCGAGAATCCGAACGCCGGCTGGACGCCGCGCGTCAAGATTTTCGCCGGCAAGGCCGCGCCGGGCTACATCTTCGCCAAGAAGATCATTCACCTGATCAACGACGTCGCCCGCACCGTCAACGCCGATCCGGCGACATCCGATCTCCTCAAGGTCGCCTATCTTCCGAACTACAACGTCACGCTTGCCGAGCGGCTGATTCCGGCCGCGGACCTGTCGGAACAGATTTCGACCGCCGGCAAGGAAGCGTCGGGCACCGGCAACATGAAATTCGCGCTCAACGGCGCTCTGACCATCGGCACGCTGGACGGCGCCAATGTCGAAATCCGCGACCATGTCGGCGCAGACAATTTCTTCCTGTTCGGCATGACCGCACCGGAAGTCATCGAGCGTCGTGCGGTCGATGAACACGCGCGCAAGGCCATCGAGGCGAGCCCGGAACTCGCAGGCGCCATCGCCGATATCGAGAGCGGCGTCTTCTCGCCCGGCGAACCCGACCGCTACGCGGACGTGGTGGAGAACCTGCGCTGGTCGGATTACTTCCTCGTCTGCTCCGATTTCGCGTCCTATTACGACAAGCAGCGCGAGGTCGATGGCGTGTATCTGGACCAGGAACGCTGGATGCGGATGGCGGCGCTCAACACGGCGCGTACCGGTTGGTTTTCCTCCGACCGAACCATCCGCGGCTACATGCAAGACGTCTGGTCGGCGCACTCCGTCCCGATCGGATCATAGCGGCTAAGCGTTCTTGGCTATTGCTATTCGGTGCGAGCCAGATAGCCTTAGGCCATGAAATCCAGACCCGAACCGATCGCAAGCCTGATCACAGAGGAGACGGCGCGTCGCATTGCCGACGGCACGCATGATGATCCGTTCTCCGTGCTTGGGCCACATGAAACAGACGGCAAGACCTGGCTGATCGCGCACGATCCCGGCGCGCAGTCCCTGGCTGCCGAAACACCATCCGCCACCGTCGAACTTTCGCCCCTTCCCGGCGCGCCGACGGTCTTCTACGGCGAGATCCCGTCCGGCGAGCCCTATCGCCTGCGCGGCTCGGCCGATGGAAAAAGCTGGGAGTTCGACGATCCCTACCGCTTCGGACCGGTGATCGGCGAGATGGACGAATACCTGATCGGCGAGGGAACCCATCGCCGTCTCTGGAAGGTGCTCGGCGCGCATGTGATCACGCATGAGGGCACGAACGGCACGCATTTCGCGGTCTGGGCGCCAAGCGCTCAACGCGTTTCCGTGGTGGGTGAGTTCAACTGGTGGGATGGCCGCCGCCATATCATGCGGCGACGCGGCTCCACCGGCGTCTGGGAAATTTTTATTCCCGGAGTCGGCGAAGGAACCCATTACAAATATCGCATCGTCGGACCCGACGGCACGGTACAGCCGCTCAAGGCCGACCCGGTTGGCTTCGGGTCCCAGCATCCGCCGGAAAATGCCTCCATCGTCCGCGACATCGGGGGCTATGGCTGGAAAGACGATAGCTGGATGGAGGAACGTGCCGGCCGCGACGCCCGGACCGCGCCGATATCCGTTTACGAAGTGCATCTTGGGTCTTGGAAACGCCGCCACGACGAAGACAACCGGATGATCTCCTACAAGGAAGCGGCGGTCGAACTCGTCGATTACGTGCATGATATGGGGTTCACCCATATCGAGTTCCTGCCGCTCAGCGAGTATCCTTTCGACGGTTCATGGGGCTATCAGCCCGTCGGGCTCTATGCACCGACCATCCGCCACGGTCCGCCGCATGAATTTCGCGACCTCGTCGAGGCGGCGCATGAAAAGGATATCGGAATTATCCTTGACTGGGTGCCGGGGCATTTCCCGACCGATCCGCACGGTCTCGGCCGTTTCGACGGCACGGCGCTTTACGAGCACGCTGACCCGCGCGAGGGGTTCCATCAAGACTGGAACACATTGATCTTCAACTATGGCCGCGTCGAAGTGGCCAACTATCTGGTGTCCAACGCGCTCTATTGGCTGGAGGAATATCACGTCGATGGGCTGCGCGTGGATGCTGTCGCCTCGATGCTCTACCGCGACTATTCGCGCAAGGAAGGCGAGTGGGTTCCCAACAAGCACGGCGGACGCGAGAATCTCGAGGCCATCGCCATGCTTCAGCGCATGAACACCACAGTCTATGGCGAAGTCGGAGGCATCATGACCGTGGCCGAGGAAAGCACCAGCTTTCCCGGCGTGTCGCGGCCGGTCGATAGTGGCGGCCTCGGTTTCGGCTACAAGTGGAACATGGGCTGGATGAACGACACGCTCGATTATATCGGGCGCGAGCCGATCCACCGGAAGTTCCATCACCACCAGATGACTTTCGGCCTGCATTACGCCTTTTCGGAGAACTTCATCCTGCCGATCAGCCATGACGAAGTCGTGCACGGCAAGGGCTCGATGCTCGGGCGCATGCCGGGCGATGAGTGGGAGCGCTTCGCCAATCTGCGGGCCTATTACGGCTTCATGTGGGCCCATCCGGGAAAGAAGCTCCTTTTCATGGGCTGCGAGATCGCACAGCCGACGGAATGGAACCACGAAGGCGAGGTCGCCTGGGAACTGACGCAGTATCCCAACCATCAGGGCGTGCAGCGCTTGGTGCGCGATCTCAATACGCTCTACCGGGCGACGCCCGCACTGCACGTCAAGGATTGCGAAAGCGACGGCTTCCAGTGGATCGAAGCCAATGCGAGCGAGGATTCCATATATGCGTGGATCCGCCTCGGCGGGCCCGATGATCCGCCGGTTGTCGCGATCTGCAATTTCACGCCGGTCGAGCGCCGGGACTGGTTGTGCGGCTTGCCCGCAGCCGGGCGGTGGCGCGAGGCGCTCAACACCGATGCGGATATCTATGGCGGCGGAAATCGCGGCAATATGGGCGGCGTGACCGCGACAGGCGAGGGACACCACGGCCAGCCGGCCTCGGCGCGTGTCACACTGCCTCCGCTGTCGACCGTTATTCTGGCATTCGAGGCGTGACCAAGGGAGGAGACGCAACCATGGCAATTTCCCGGTTAACGAACAGGAGCATGGCATTTGTGCTCGCGGGTGGAAGAGGTAGCCGGCTAAAGGAATTGACCGACCGCCGCGCCAAGCCCGCCGTTTATTTTGGCGGCAAGACCCGAATTATCGACTTCGCCCTTTCGAATGCCCTGAATTCCGGGATTCGCAAGATGGCGATCGCCACCCAGTACAAGGCGCATTCGCTCATACGGCATTGCCAGAGGGGCTGGAACTTCTTCCGGCCGGAACGCAATGAATATCTTGATATTTTGCCGGCTTCACAACGCGTCGATGAGAACATGTGGTACATGGGAACCGCCGACGCGGTGACGCAGAACATCGACATCGTGGACAGCTACGATGTGGACTATGTGCTGATCCTGGCGGGCGATCACGTCTACAAGATGGATTACGAGGTGATGATCCGCCAGCATGTCGAAACGGGCGCCGATGTCACGGTCGGCTGCCTGACGGTGCCGCGCGAGGAGGCGACGGCCTTCGGCGTGATGGCCATCGACACGAATGATCGCATCACGGATTTCCTGGAAAAACCGGCCGACCCGCCGGGCACGCCGGAGGATCCCGATGTCGCGCTCGCCTCCATGGGCATCTATGTCTTTTCCTGGCCCTTTCTGCGCGAACTGCTGCTCGCCGATGCCGCCGATCCGAATTCGCGGCATGATTTCGGCGGCGACCTGATCCCCGACATCGTCAAGAACGGCAAGGCCATGGCGCACCGCTTCTCCGAAAGCTGCGTCAAGCACACGCCCGAGGCACCGGCCTATTGGCGCGATGTCGGTACGGTCGATGCGTTCTGGAAATCGAATATCGACCTGACCGATTTCACGCCCGATCTCGACCTGTGGGACCGCAACTGGCCGATCTGGACCTATTCGGAGAGCGTACCCCCCGCGAAATTCGTCCATGACGAGGAAGCGCGGCGCGGTACGGCCGTCTCGAGCCTCGTTTCCGGCGGCTGCATCATCTCCGGCACGGAAGTGCGCAACTCGCTCTTGTTCACCGGGGTTCATTCGAATTCCTTCTCGGTCCTCGAACATGCGGTTGTGCTGCCCTACGCGGTCATCGAGCGGAATGCGCGGTTGCGCAATGTGGTCATCGACCGCGGCGTCGTGGTCCCGACCGGTCTCGTCGTCGGCGAGGATCCGGAGGAAGACGCCAAGTGGTTCCGCGTCAGCGAAAACGGCATCACCCTGATCACCCAGCAAATGCTCGATCGGAGAGCCGCCGGATGAGGCAAGCGCTGTCCGTGGCGTCGGAATGCGCGCCGCTGATCAAGACTGGCGGACTGGCCGACGTCGCGGGCGCGCTACCCGCAGCCATGCTGGAGACCGGGTGGAAGCTTCGGACGCTGTTGCCGGGATATCCTTCCGTCATGGCCGCTCTGAAACGAAAACGTGTGGTTCGCGAGGATGCCGACCTCATGGGCGGTCCGGCGCGCCTGCTCGAAGCGACGGTCGCCGGGCTGGACCTGCTGGTCCTCGATGCGCCCCATCTCTACGACCGCGAGGGCGCGATCTATCTCGGACCCGACGGGAAAGACTGGCCGGACAATCCAGAACGCTTCGCCGCGCTGAGCTGGATCGCCGCCGCTATCGCGGCCGACGGCGTCGGTGACTGGCGTCCGGAAGTCATGCACCTGCATGACTGGCAGGCATCGCTTGCGCCGGTCTATCTGCGCGAAATGGACGCGCCGGCCCACGTTCCCAGTTTGCTGACCATCCACAACATCGCGTTTCATGGCATGGCCCCGGCGTCACGGCTGGAAGGGCTGCGCCTGCCGCCGTCGGGGTTCCAGCCGGACGGGTTCGAATATTACGGCGCGATCAATGCGCTCAAGGCGGGGCTGGTCTATGCCGACAAGCTCTCGACGGTGAGCCCGACCTATGCGCGCGAATTGATGCTGCCGGAATTCGGCATGGGGCTCGACGGCGTCCTGCGCAGCCGTCGCGCCGATCTGGTCGGCATTCTCAACGGCATCGACGAGACCTTCTGGGACCCGCAGACCGATCCCGAAATCTCCCCCTTCAAATCGCCGAAGAAAAAGGCGGTCAATCGCGCCATGCTCATCGAGGAATTCGGCCTCGCCCATACCGAAGGCCCGCTTGCGGTGGTGATCTCGCGGTTGACCGAACAGAAGGGCCTCGACCTGCTGCTCGACGCGCTGCCGGCGTTTGTCGCGCGCGGCGGCCAGGTCGCACTGCTCGGATCGGGCGACGCCGCGCTCGAGGCATCGTGGCAAAACGCGGCCGACGGCATGCCGCAGGTTTCGGTCCGCATAGGATACGACGAGGCGCTGTCGCACCGCATGATGGCGGGCGGCGACGCTGTCATCGTGCCGTCCCGCTTCGAGCCCTGCGGCCTGACCCAGCTCTATGGGCTTCGCTACGGCGCGATCCCGGTCGTCGCTATGACAGGCGGGCTGGCCGACACGGTTATCCGCGCCAATGACGCGGCGCTGGTTGCCGATGTCGCAACCGGATTCCAGTTCTTCCCCGTAACAGCGGATTCGCTTGCCGACGCGCTCGGGCGGCTGTGTGACCTCTTTGCGGACAAGCCCGCCTGGGAGCGCATGCAGCGCCGCGCGATGCGCCACCCCGTCGGCTGGTCCGCCTCCGCGCCGCGCTATGCGGCGCTCTACGAAAGCCTCGGAAAGCATCCATGACGCAAGACTTCTCGATCTGCGCCGGCCGGCCGGCGCCCGTTGGCGCGACCTTTGACGGCGACGGCGTCAATTTCGCGGTGTTTTCCGAACACGCCAGCCGCATGACGCTGTGCCTCTTCTCGGAAGACGGCAAGAAGGAAATTGCGCGCCTCGATCTGCCCGAACGCGATGGCGATGTCTGGCATGGTTACATTCCGGGCCTGCGCCCGGGACAGCTCTACGGCTACCGCGCATACGGTCCGTATCGCCCCGACGAGGGGCATCGTTTCAATCCCAACAAGCTGCTGATCGATCCTTACGCCAAGCGCCTGACCGGCCATCCGGAATGGTCGGACGCGCTGATGGGATACGAGAGCAGCCGCAAGCGTGACGATCTGAGCTACGACAAGACCGACAGCGCGCCCTTCATGCCCCGATGCGTCGTCGTCGATCCGGCCTTTTCCTGGGGCGACGACGCGCCACCGGACACGCCGGTCGCGGAGACGATCGTCTATGAGGCGCATGTGAAGGGCATGACGCAGCTGCATCCCGATGCGCAGCCGCGGGGCAAGTTCCCGGGCCTCGCCTCGGAACCGATGCTCGATTATCTCGTCGATCTCGGAATCACGACGATCGAGCTCCTGCCCTCGCAAGCCTTCCTCAACGACCGCTTCCTAGTCGAGCGCAACCTCACCAATTACTGGGGCTACCAGACCATCGGCTTCTTCGCGCCCGAGCCGCGTTATTTGCACGAGGGCGACATCGCCGAGTTCCAGACCATGGTCGCCCGCTTCCACGCGGCGGGCATCGAGGTACTGATGGATGTGGTCTACAACCACACCGGAGAGGGCAACGAACTCGGTCCGACGCTCAGCTTCCGCGGTCTCGACAACCGGTCCTATTACCGGCTGGAACAAAACCCGCGTTACTACGTGAACGATACCGGCACCGGAAACACGCTCAATCTCGACCATCCGATGGTGCTGCGCATGGTCATGGATTCGCTGCGCTACTGGGTCGAGGTAATGCATGTCGACGGCTTCCGCTTCGATCTCTGCTCCACACTCGGGCGTACGCCCGCCGGGTTCGATCGCGGCGCGGCCTTCTTCGACGCGGTGCGTCAGGATCCGGTCCTGACAAAGGTCAAGCTGATCGCCGAACCTTGGGATATCGGCCCCGGCGGTTATCAGCTCGGGGCTTTTCCGCCACCCTTCATGGAATGGAACGACCGGTTCCGGGACGGCGTTCGCCGGTTCTGGCGCGGCGATCCCGGCCGGGCGCCCGACCTTGCCGATCGCCTGACCGGGTCGGCGCTGCAATTCGATCACTCCGGACGTCCGGCGACATCTTCGGTCAATTTCGTCTCGGCCCATGACGGCTTCACGCTTGCGGATGTGGTCGCCTACAATTCCAAGCACAACGAGGCGAATGGCGAGGACAATCGCGACGGCCATTCTGAGAATTATTCCTTCAATCTCGGTGTCGAGGGGGAGACCGACGACATCGGCATCCTCGCGGCTCGGGAGCGCCGCCGCCGCAACATGATGGCGACGCTGCTCCTCGCCCAGGGCACGCCGATGATTCTCGCCGGCGACGAGATCGGCCACAGCCAGGGCGGCAACAACAACGCCTATTGCCAGGACAGCGAGATCAGCTGGATTGACTGGGAGAACGGCGACGACGCTTTCCTCGATTTCACGAAGCGCATGATCGCCTTCCGCAAGGCGCATCCGATTCTGCGCCAGAAGCGTTTCCTGCACGCCCGCGAACGCGCCATGGACGGCAAGGAAGACCTTTTCTGGAGCCGCGCCGACGGTACGCCGATGACGAGCGAGGACTGGGATGACCCGGATCTGCGCCTCGTCTGCGCCGAGTTGCGCACGGCGTCCGGCACGCCGCCCTATGCGGCGCTCGAGGCGGCGGTTTTTGCCGTGTTCAACGCAGGGCCGGATGTCGAGGTCGCGGTTCCCGATGATCCCGCCGGACAAACATGGAGCCTGCAGATCGACACAGCCCATCCCGAAACTGAACCGAAAACGGTTCATGGCGGCAAGGTCTCCGTGTCGGCGGCGTCGGTCGTGGTTCTCGTTTTGGAGAAGACCGGATGAGTGAGGCGCTGGAGGCGTTGGCGGAGACCGCGGGCCTTGTCTGGCGTTTTCACGACGGCGCGGGGCAGTGGCGGGAAGCGCCCGACGACAGCATTCGCGCCGTGCTTGCGGCGCTCGGTCTCGCCGCTGAAACCGATGGCGATGCCGCCGATACCCTTCGATCACTCTCCGAGGCGCGGCAACGCCGCATCCTGCCCGAATGGATGGTTGTTCGCGCTGACGAAGCGCCCGCCCTCGAAATGGCCGCGCAGGACGCGGTCGAATGGCGGCTTGAATGCGCTGACGGTTCGCTGCGCGAGGGCAGGGCGGAAGGCCGGCTTGAACCGGGGCATCTTCCCCTGGGGCGACACCGGCTTTTTGTCGGCGGCACTGTCACCACCTTGCTGGCCGCGCCGGACCGCCTGCCGGAGCCGCCGCGCGGTTGGGGCGTCACGCTGCCCCTTTACGGATTGCGGCCTGAGGCCGGAGGCGGCCTCGGCACCTATCGCGACCTTGGGCGCGCGGCCGGTGCATTGGGCGGACTTGGCGCGGGCTTTCTCGGCATCAATCCGGTCCATGCCGGCTTTCCGAATGATCCGCTGAACTACAGCCCCTACGCGCCGTCGAGCCGCCGCCATCTGAACGTCATGCATATCGAGACGGGTCAGGAAGGCGCTTCCGACGAAAGCGAACTGATCGAATATCCCGAGGCTTTCGCGCGGCGCGGCAAGGCGCTGAATGACGCTTATGCGCTTTACCGCGCCGGCCCGGCTGATCCGGCCTTCGACGCCTGGCGCTCGGCGCGCGGCGAGGAACTCGAACGCTTCGCGATCCATCAGGCGCTGTCTGACGTGCATGGCGCGTACTGGACGGACTGGCCGCAGGAGTACCGCGATCGCGACGGGACCGCTGTGCGCGAATTCGCCGCCGCCAATGACGACCGCGTGCGCTTTCATGCCTGGCTGCAATGGCGTGCCGAAACTCAGCTTGCCGACGCCCAGCGGGAAGCGCATGGCGCCGGCATGCATTATGGGCTCTATCTCGACCTGGCGGTCGGCGCCCATCCCTCGGGTGCCGAGACTTGGGCCGATCCGGAGCATTTCGCGCGCGGCGTGTCGCTCGGTGCGCCGCCCGACGCGTTCTCCGCTGATGGTCAGGTCTGGGGCGTCGCGCCGCTATCGCCGCTGGCGCTTGCCCAAAGCGGCTTTTCGGTTCTTGCCGACACGCTGCGCGAGCAGTTCCGCTTTTCCGGCCTCTTGCGGATCGATCACATACTGGGGTTCGATCGCGCCTTCTGGTGTCCGGAAGGCCTGCCTGGTCTCTATGTAATGATGCCGAAACGGGCGATGCTCGCCGTCGCGCGTATCGAGGCGGCGCGCGCCGGCGCATCGATCGTCGGCGAGGATCTCGGCAATATTCCCGACGGGCTGCGCGCCGATCTGGACGCTTCCGGCATTCTCGGATGCCGCGTCGCCGTCTTCGAGCGCGAATGGCAGGGCGACCGTGGTTTCCGTAACTCCTCGACCTACGATCCCCAGACGCTGGCATCCTTCGCGTCGCACGACCTGCCGACCTGGCGTGGTTGGCGCAAGGGGCTCGATATCGATTGGCGCGCGAGGATCGGGCACATGGATGGCGAGGCGGCGCAGCGGGAGCGGCACGCCCGCCACGACGATGTCGAGGCATTTGGCCGGACGATCGAAAATCACGAGGGCTGCTTGGACGCGCTTCACGCTTTCCTCGGACGTTCGGCTTCCCGGCTTGTCGCGCTTCAGGCCGAGGATATTCTGGGGCTGGAGGAACAGGCCAATCTTCCGGGCACCGTTTTCGAGCATCCGAACTGGCGACGGCGCCTGCCGGTTCCCGCCTCAGCATTCTCGTCGGACGATCGCTTTGCGCGCGCGGCCGACATCATGCGACAATCCGGCCGATAGGAGGCAAGCCATGCAACGCATCTCTGTTCAGACGACGCCCATCGAGGGCCAGAAACCCGGCACCTCCGGCTTGCGCAAGAAGACGCATGTCTTCATGGGCCCGCATTTTCTCGAGAATTTCATCCAGTCGATCTGGATCGGCATCGGTGGCGTCGAGGGCAAGACGCTCGTCCTCGGCGGCGATGGCCGGTACTTCAACGACCGCGCCGCTCAGGTGATTCTGCGCATGGCGGCCGCTTCCGGCGCCAGGAAGATGATCGTCGGGCGCAACGCGCTCCTGTCGACACCCGCCGCCTCCAATCTGATCCGGCTGCGCGGCACCGATGGCGGCATCATCATGTCGGCCAGCCACAATCCCGGCGGTCCGGATGAGGATTTCGGCGTAAAGTTCAACATGCCGAATGGCGGTCCGGCGCCAGAGGAGGTCACCGACCGCATCTTCGCCGCGACCGGTACGCTCACCGCCTACGATATTGCCGAGACGCAGGATATCGACCTGTCGCGCATTGGCACGACGGACCTCGCCGGTATGGAAATCGAGATCGTCGATCCGGTGGCCGATTATGCGGCTCTGATGGAGACGTTGTTCGACTTCGATGCGATCCGCGCTTTGCTGGCGTCGGGATTCCGCCTGCGTTTCGACTCGATGCACGCCGTGACCGGTCCCTACGCGACAGCGATTCTCCAGGAAAATCTCGGCGCGCCGGCCGGCAGTGTCGTCAATGCCGAACCGCTGCCGGATTTCGGCGGCGGACATCCGGATCCGAACCCGATCTGGGCGAAGGAATTGATGGACGTGATGTTCGCCGACGATGCGCCGGATTTCGGTGCGGCCTCGGATGGCGACGGCGACCGCAACATGATCGTCGGGCGCGGCATCTACGTCACCCCGTCCGACAGCGTCGCGGTTCTGGCCGCCAACGCCCATCTTGCGCCCGGTTATTCCGACGGATTGAAAGGCGTGGCCCGGTCGATGCCGACAAGCCGCGCGCTCGATCGGGTGGCCGAGGCGAAGGGCCTCGACTGCTACGAGACGCCGACCGGATGGAAGTTCTTCGGCAATCTGCTCGACGCCGGCCGCGTGTCGATCTGCGGCGAGGAAAGCGCCGGAACGGGCTCCGACCATGTGCGCGAGAAGGACGGGCTTTGGGCGGTGCTGCTCTGGCTCAACATCCTCGCCGTCAAACGCCAGTCCGTCGCCGAGATCATGAACGAACACTGGCGCGAATTCGGACGCAACTACTACTCGCGTCACGATTACGAGGGCGTCGACGCCGACAAGGCGAATGCGCTGGTCGATGAACTGCGCGTCAAGCTCGCCGATCTGCCCGGCAAGGATTTTGCGGGGCTCACGGTCGAGACGGCGGACGAATTCGCCTATGATGATCCCGTCGACGGCTCGCGCGCTGATAAACAGGGCATACGCATCGGTTTTGAGGGCGGCGCGCGCATCGTTTTCCGCCTGTCGGGAACAGGAACCGTCGGTGCGACGTTGCGTGTGTATCTTGAGGACGTCGAATCCGACCCTTCGCGCATGCATCGTGACGCGCAGGAGGCCCTGGCAGACGTCATCGCCGCCGCCGATACGATCGCCGGCATCACACGTCACACCGGCCGTACCGCGCCGGATGTGAAGACCTGAGGAAAAGGGGTCTCCACGGCCCGAAAAGCACGGGAGACAACCATGTCCCTGAAGGACCGCGCCAGCCTCGATACGGAGGCTACAGAAAGACTTGTCGCATGGTGCCGGGAGCAATTGACGACGCAGCCGACCGCCTTCGACGCCGAAGCGCTCATCGCGCGCCGGCTCGGAGCGCAGAAGGTCGGCGACCGCGTCGAGTTCGGATTCTGGACACCGGAACTGCTCGATCATCGGGTTCCCGATGGAGATGTGTTCCTCGAAGTCCTGTCTCCGGTCGGCGATATCGATCTCACCCGCGCGCACCAGACCGTCACATTCGAGCGCGTCTATCTCCCGGTAATGCGCTACGAGGCCCATACCTTCGCCAGCGTCGCCGGTCTCAAGGCAGGCACGCGTGGCGAAATCGGGGATTTTTATGCGCTCGCATGGCGTGATGCAGCGGGCGACTGGCACCGTATTCTCGATCCGCTGGCCGCGTCGCTGCCATTCGGCACGATGGCGCCCGCCGAGCTTTACGACCTGGGAACCATGCAGGCGGCGCGCGCGGACCGGGCCTATTACGAGGCGCTCGCCGGTGACGAACCGCATCGTTTCGGCCCACCGACCAACATCCTGCAGATCCATGTTCCCACCGCCACGGCGGGTGGAACGCTGGCCAGCCTCGCGCGGCATTTCGAACGTCTGTCCGATCGCTTGCGTGCCGAGCTGCCGCTGGAACAGGGCGATGCGCTCTACCTCGGCTACGACGCGGTCCAGTTGCTGCCGGTCGAGCCGACGACGGTCTACGAGACCGGGCCCGATTTCTGGCAGGAGGCCGACGGAACGGACCAGTCCGTAACCGTTGGCCTGACACGGCCGGACACGACCAATTGGGGATATGACGTCGTCATTTCGGGGATGGGCGCGGTCAATCCGGTGCTTCTGGAAAGCGGCCGGCCGGATGAACTGGCCGATCTAGCCGCCGTGCTGCACAATTTCCCGGGAAAGCCGAAGATGATGGTGCTCGACGTGGTCTTCGGCCATGCCGACAATCAGGGCCTCGACGCGCTCAATCCGCATTTCTTCGCCGGCCCGAACATGTACGGCCAGAATCTCGAATACAAGAATCCGGCGGTTCGCGCGATCCTGCTGGAGATGCAGCGCCGCAAGGTCGATTTCGGCGCAGACGGCGTGCGTATCGACGGGGCGCAGGACTTCAAATGGTGGGATCCGCACACCCAGTCCCTCAAGCATGACGACGACTATCTTCGCCAGATGACGGAGGTGGAGCAGGAAGTCGCAGGCACGCGGTTCCGGCCTTGGTTCATTTTCGAGGACGGCCGGCCTTGGCCGCAGGAGGACTGGGAACTGTCCTCCACCTATCGCGCCGTGATCGAGAATCTGGGTGACGAGGACATTTTCCAGTGGGGCCCGCTCACCTTCGCCCACAACACGCCGTTCATCTACGGCTTCTGGCTGTCGAAATACTGGCGAATCCGCGAGATCGCGCAATACGGGGCGAACTGGATTTCGGGAACCGCCAACCATGACACGCTGCGCCGCGGAACGCAGGTCAATCCGAAGCTCAACATCAACACCCGCCTCGGACGGACACGCATGGAAATTCTCGATACGGCCTATGACAATCCGGCCGTCTCGATGCTCACCTATGCGGCCTTGCCCGGCGTGCCGATGGATTTCCTGAACGCGGCGGCGCGGGCGAGTTGGGGTTTCATCCGCAACCAGGACGACCGCTATGGCGTCAAGGTGGTTGCCGAGGAGGCGATCTCGCTGAAATGGCAGGTGGACGAATATTCCTACTCGGTGCCGTCCAACTTTCGCCGCCTGAAGGAGATCGGCTTCACGACGCGCGAGGAACTCGTGCGCTTCTTCGAGATATTGCCGGCGCTGGTGGAGGTCACCGAATACGACCTCGACAAGATTTCGAGCCTCCTGAATGCGGTCGAGCCGAAACTCGCGGGGCCGGAAACCTTTACGCCTGACGAGTTGAAGGCGATCGCGCGGGCGTGGATGGACGACATGCACGAATACTGCAATGTCGCCCACTCGCTGCCGCTGCTCGATCCGAGCCAGACAGGCTTCATGCTGGCGCTGCGCAAATTTCGGCGATCCAATTCATGGCTGCGTGACAATCTGGGAACAAACGACACGTTCGACTATCTGCGACCGGTGGACGGGCGCACCGTTTTCTCCTGCCTTCGGCATGGTCCCCAGGGCAAACAGGTCTTCACCGTAACGCATATGGAAGGCGGCGAAACCGGCGAGTTCGATCCGCTCACGCTGCCGGTTCCGGGCATTCAGGGGATGGGATGGCGTCTCGTTCTCAAGACGCCCTCCATCGACGACGCCTATGTCGGTGGACCCATCGTCCTCCACGACAGCGCCGGGCTTGTTTACGAACGCGTGGCCTGACCGTCAGCTTCGGTCCGTTCTCGCGGCGCCGAAACGGTCATGCGACAGCGCTGTGACGATGCCCCGCAATTCGGCGAGCCCCTTCATGCGGCCGATCGCCGGATAGCCGGGCTGCGCGCGGCGGCCGAGATCGTCCATGATGTCCTGGCCATGGTCGGGGCGAAACGGGATCGACTGGTCGGCGCGCCCCGCCGCGCGCCGTTTTGATTCCTCGGCGAGCACCGCCGCGATCAGCGCAACCATGTCCGTGTCGCCACCCAGATGCTCGGCTTCGTGGAACGAGCCGCGCATCGCGTCGGTCTCGCGTTTCACATTGCGCAGATGCAGGAAGTGCACCCTGTCGCCGAGCCGTTCCATCATCCCCGGAAGGTCGTTGTCCGGGCGCGCGCCAAGCGAACCGGAACACAGCGTGATGCCGTTGGACAGGCTCGGCACGGCTTCGAGGACCGTTCGGTAATCGGCCTCGGTCGACATCACGCGCGGCAGGCCGAGCAGGCCGAAGGGCGGATCGTCCGGATGGCAGCACATCCGGATTTCGAGCTTTTCCGCGACCGGTACGACCTCCGACAGGAAGTCGATCAAGTGCGCGCGCAGCCGCTCCGGCGTGACGTCGCTATATTCGCCGAGATGCGTCTTCACCTGGTCCAGCGTCATGTGTTCCGCCGCGCCGGGCAGGCCGAAAACCACATTCGTCGCCAGCTGCGTCTTGCGCTCTTGGCTCATCGCGGCGAAGCGCGCGTCGGCTTCATCGGCGATCCCGGAAGGGAAATCGTCGCGCGCACCGTCGCGCTTGAGGATGTGGATGTCGAAGGCAGCAAAATCCGCGTAGTCGAATCGCATGCATGTTCCGCCTGTCGGCAATCGCCATGCGAGATCGGTGCGGGTCCAGTCGAGAACCGGCATGAAATTGTAGCAGACGGTCGAGATACCGGCCGCCGCCAGGTTTGCGAGGCTTTCCTTGTAAGTCTCGATATGGGCGCGCCAGTCGCCGCTCTGCTTCTTGATGTCTTCGGATACGGGAAGGCTTTCCACCACCTCCCACGCGAGCCCGGACGGACTGCCATCGGTCTTTCGGCCGATCTCGGCCTGGCGTTTGGAAATCTCTTCGCTGGACCAGACCGTTCCGGTCGGCACGTGGTGGAGGGCGGATACGACTCCCTCGACGCTCGCCTGAAGCATGTCGTCCACCGACACTCTGTCCTGCGGCCCGAACCAGCGCCAAGTGCGTCGCATTCCCGTTCCTCTCCCCTCGCGGCTTGTCCCCCGCGGTCTTTCTTGGCCGGTGACCCGGCAGTTACTCCACGAACAGGTCGGGATGTTCCGCCGAAAGCTTCGGCAGCGACTTCAAGATCTCGCGCAGATGAACGCGCATCGAGGCTTCCGCCTTGTCCGGATCGCCGGCAATGATGCCCTCGGCGATGGCGCCGTGCTGGGCGATCAGCGTGGCGACCGGAGTCGCCATCGGAATAGACAGGAACCGGACCCGGTCCATCTGGGCTTTTAGTCCCTCAAGCACTTTCCAGGCGCTTTCGCAATCCGCGGTGCGTGCGATGGTCTGGTGAAACTGCTCGTCGAGGCGCAGGAATTCCGTGTAGACGCCGCTCTGTTCGGCGATTTTCTGGTGTTCGAGACAGGCTCTGAGGTCGGACGCGGCCTTGGCGTCGATCCGTTCCGCCGCCTTGCGCGCGATCGCCACCTCGATCGCCTCGCGCAGGAAGCGTGCGGTCTCGACCTCGCGTTTCGAAATCAGCAGCACATAGGTGCCGCGTTGCGGGCGAACCTCTACCAGCCCGGCATCGGCGAGCTTGATGATCGCCTCGCGTACGGGTTGGCGCGAAACGCCGAGCTGGCGGGCGATTTCCGTTTCCGAAACGGCGTTGCCCGGCTTCAGCTTCAATTGCACGATCGCCTGGCGCAACACGTCGAAGACATGGCTTCCCATGGTCGCCTGGCGTGGAGGCGCCCCCAATTCGAGGCTGTATTCTAGGTCTGGTTTAACTGTCATCTTGACTCAAGATATACTACCATACTAGTCTCCCGTCAAACGAAGATGCGCCGCATCCGGCGTTGTCAGGGAGGAGAAGACCGATGAAACACTTCAAGATCAAGTCCGTCATTGCCGCTGCGGCGATGACCTTTGCGGCCGGCGGCGCGTTGGCCGCCGACTATACGCTCAGCGTCAACACGGCGCTCGCGCAGTCGGACCCGCTTTACAAGGGCCTCGAGGCCTTCCAGTCCAACGTCGCCGAGGCTTCGGGCGGCCGTCTGGAAGTCAAGCTGTTCCCCAACTCGCAGCTCGGCCCCGATGAGGACGTCCTCGAACAGGCCCGCGCCGGCGCACCGGTCGCGGTCATCGTCGATGGCGGACGCCTCGCCGTTTTCCAGGAGGAGTTCGGTGTCCTCGGCGCGCCTTTTCTCGCATCCGGCTATGACGGCATCCGCAAGGTCGTCACGTCCGACATGTTCGAGGACTGGGTTTCCAAGCTGCACGACGCATCCGGACACCAGGTGCTGAGCTTCAACTGGTGGCAGGGTGAGCGCCACCTCCTGACCAACAAGGAAATCAACGGTCCCGAAGATCTCGCAGGCGTCCGCATGCGCACACCGGGCGCGCCCGTCTGGGTCGAGACGATCAAGGCGATGGGCGCGACGCCGACGCCGATGCCTTGGGGCGAGGTCTATTCGGCTCTGCAGCAGAATGTCATCGATGCTGCCGAGGCCCAGTTCCCCGCCATCACCGGCGCCAAGCTGGACGAGGTGATCACCCACATCACCAAGACGGGGCACATCAACCTGATCACCGGCATGGTGACCTCGGCGCAGTGGTTCGATTCCCTGCCGGACGACCTGCAGACGATCCTGCGTGATGAGGCGCTGAAAGCCGGCGATATCGCCTCCTACGGAACGCGCGATTCGCTCGAGCAGATCGAGGCCGACCTGACCGCCAAGGGCATCAAGATATCCGCTCCCGATGTCACGCCCTACCGGGAAGCGACTGCCGGGGTCTACGACATGCTGGGCTATGGCGATTTGCGTGATACGCTGCGCGCGATGGCTGCCGAGTAGAACCCGCATCCGCAGGGAAGCGACTGGACAGGGGCGGCATGCCGTCCCTGTCTTTTTACGGGAGGAGACAGACAATGGGGCGCCTCTTCGCGCGCATCGAATTCGCGGCCGGAGCGGGGCTCCTTGCGGTGATCGTGGTGCTCGTCTTCATCGCATCGGTGATGCGGTTCTTCGGTCACCCGCTGATCTGGTCCGTCGACCTCGCCCAACTCCTGTTCATCTGGCTCTGTTTCGTCGGCGCGACCCGCGCCATGCGCGAACGCGCCCATCTTGGCGTCGATCTGCTCATCCGCTATGCCGGCCATCGCAACCGGTTGATTGTCGAGACCGTCCTGGCGGCGATCTTCATCGCCTTCATGGCCGTGCTGGCCTGGGAGGGCTACGAGCTGACCATGCTCAATCGCGAACGCCAGTTCGGAGATAGCGGCCTGTCCTACGCCTATGTCACGATCGCCGTCCCGGTGGGCTGCATTTTCCTGACGCTGGCGATCCTCGCCAATGCGCGCGAGGCGTGGCGCAACCGCGCCGGCGGCCAGATGCTGATCCTTTCCCGCCCGCAGGGGCAGGACGCCGCACCGGGAGAACTTTGACCATGCTGGCGATCGGTCTCGTCTTCATCGTCCTGCTGGTCGTCGGCGCGCCGGTGGCGTTTGCCATTGGTCTGTCCGGTTTCGTGTTCTTCGCCACCTCCGACATCATGCCGATGTCGATCGGCGTTCAGAAGATCGCGACGGTCTCCCAGAGTTTCCCGCTTCTGGCCGTGCCCTTCTTCGTGCTGGCCGGCCACCTGATGAACGAAAGCGGGATCACCGACCGGCTGTTCAAATTCTCCCATATCGCCGTCGCATGGATGGCCGGCGGTCTGGCGCAGGTCTCGATCATCCTGTCGACGCTGATGGGCGGCGTCTCTGGGTCCGCCGTCGCCGACGCCGCGATGGAAGCCCGCGTTCTCGGCCCGCAAATGATTTCGCAGGGCTATTCCAAAGGCTATTCTGCGGCCGTCATCGCGCTCTCCTCGCTGATCACGGCAACCATCCCGCCCTCCATCGGCCTGATCCTTTATGGCTATGTCGGGCAGGTCTCGATCGGACGGCTGTTTCTCGCCGGCATCGTACCGGGCATCCTGATGATGCTCTTCCTGATGACGACGGCATGGCTCGTCGCCCGCAAGCGCTCCTATCGTGTGGAGGGCAGCGCCAAGCCGACAGCCGCCGCGCTGGGGACCGCGACCTGGCAGGCGAAATGGGCCTTGCTGTTTCCCGTCCTGTTGATCGTCTCCATTCGCGGCGGCCTGTTCACACCCTCCGAGGTCGGCGCCTTTGCCGTGGTCTATGCCGTTCTCGTCGGCACGCTCGCGCACCGTGAACTGACACTCGAAAAGATGGGCCGCGCCTTCGGGCACGCCATATCCGATATCGGCCTGATCATGCTGATCATCCTGATGTCCGGGATGATCGGTTTTGCGATCATTTTCCTGCAGGTCCCGCAGAGCATTGCGGGCGCCATGCTGCAGGGCCTGACCAATCCGGTCGCAATCGTCGCGGTTATCCTGGTCAGCCTTTTCGTCGCGGGCCTTTTCGTCGAAAGCACGATCCTCGTTCTGCTCCTGACGCCCATCTTCGTCCCGATCGTCCAAAAGGTCGGGGTCGATCCCGTGCATTTCGGCATTCTGATGATGACCATCGTCACGCTCGGTTCGATGACGCCGCCGGTCGGCGTGGCGATGTACACGGTGTGCAGCCTGCTCGATTGCCGCATCGAAGATTATGTCCGCGAGTCGGTGCCGTTCCTGGCCGCGATCCTCGTGCTCGTGCTGACGCTTCTGTTCTTCCCGTCCATCGTGCTCTGGCTTCCCAACCTCGCTTTCGGTTAGGTCATGATGGTTCATTACTGGAGACGACATGCCACTGCTTGATCCCGACAGGCTGTTCCCGAACGATCCGGCGACCCGCGCGACCGCGCGACACCTTTACGAAGGCATTGCCGACCTGCCGATCGTCAGCCCGCACGGCCATACCGATCCGCGCTGGTTTGCGGAGAACGAACCCTTTCCCGATCCCGCCCAGCTTTTCGTCACGCCGGACCACTACGTGTTCCGCATGCTGTGTTCGCAGGGCATCGACCTCGCCGATCTCGGCGTCGCCCGGGCCGATGGCGGACCGGTGGAGACCGACGGTCGCACGATCTGGCGCCTCTTTGCCGGCCACTATCACCTGTTCAGGGGCACGCCGACGCGGCTGTGGCTCGATCACTCCTTCGAAACCCTGTTCGGCATGACCGAGCGCCTTTCGGCGGAGACCGCCGATGCCTATTACGACGCGATTTCGGAGCGCCTGACATCCGACGAATTCCGCCCGCGCGCGCTGTTCGAACGGTTCCGCATAGAGGCGCTGTCGACCACCGAAGGCGCGCTCGACGACCTCCAATGGCATCGCAAGATCGCCGAATCCGGCTGGTCCGGCCGCGTCATCACCACCTATCGGCCGGACACGGTGATCGACCCCGAAGCCGACGGTTTCGCCGCCAATATCGAAAAGTTCGGCGAACTGACCGGATGCGATACGACGACATGGGCCGGCTATCTGGAAGCCCACCGGGTCCGCCGCGCCTTCTTCAAGGAGCATGGCGCAACGGCAAGCGACCATGGCCACCCCACGGCACGCACCGAGGATTTGCCGCAGGCCGAGGCTGCAGCCCTCTTCGCCCGCGCGCTCGGGGGCGATCTCTCGGCGGACGAGGCGGATGCGTTCCGCGGTCACATGCTGACCGAGATGGCGCGCATGAGCCTGGACGATGGGCTGGTCATGCAGATCCATGCCGGCTCCTGGCGCAATCACTCGCCGGGCGTGCTGGCGAAGTTCGGCCGGGACAAGGGGTTCGACATTCCGGTGCGCACCGATTTTGTCGGCGCGCTCAAGCCGCTGCTCGACGCCGTTGGCCTGCGCCCTGACCTGACGATCATCCTCTTTACGCTTGACGAGACGGTCTTCGCGCGCGAACTGGCGCCGCTTGCCGGCGTGTACCCGGCGTTGAAACTCGGCCCTCCCTGGTGGTTCTACGACAGCGCCGAAGGCATGATGCGGTTCCGCCAGATCGTCACCGAGACCGCCGGCATCTACAACACGGTCGGCTTCAACGACGACACGCGCGCCTTCTGTTCCATCCCCGCCCGCCACGATGTCGCGCGGCGTATCGACTGTGCCTGGCTCGCCAATCTCGTCGGAGACGGCCGGCTCGACATGGACGAGGCGGAAATCATGGCACACGAGATGACCTCAACCCTCGCGAAGGAGGCGTATCGTCTGTGAGCGGGAAACCGGATGATCTGCCGCGCCTGAACCGACCGGGCGACGCGCCGCAGCCGGGAATCGGTATCGTCCATCTTGGCCTCGGCGCATTCTTCCGCGCCCATGGCGCGATCTATCTCGAAGAGGCGATGGCGAAGTCCGGCGGCGATTGGGGCGTTGTCGGCGTCAGCCTGCGCCATGCAGATCTGCGCGACCGCCTCATGCCGCAGGACTGCGCTTACACCGCGTGCGAACTGGGCCCCGAAGGCGAGACGCTTCACGTCGGCACCGCCGTGCAATCGGTCCTCGTCGCGCCGGAGGATCCCGAAGCGGTTCTCGACGCCATGGCGCGCCCGCAAACGCACATCGTGTCGCTCACAGTGACCGAGAAGGGGTACTGTCACGCGCCATCGACGGGCCGGCTCGATTTCGCCCATCCCGATATTGTCGCGGACCTCGCGGATCCGGCGAAACCGGTATCCGCCATCGGTTTTTTGTGCCGCGCGCTTGACCGCCGGCGAATGGCGGGGCTGCGCCCCTTCACGGTGCTGACCTGCGACAACCTTCCTGAAAACGGGGCGATGCTGCGCGGTCTCGTTCTGGAACTCGCCGGGCGCATGGATGCCGATCTGGCCGGCTGGATCGAGGCCGAATGCAGCTTTCCGTGCACGATGGTGGACCGCATCGTGCCCGCCACCACCGATGCCGACATCGCTCGCCTGGCCGAACAGACCGGGGTTTACGACGCCGCGCCCGTTTTCCATGAACCGTTTCGCCAATGGGTGATCGAGGAACGCTTCGTCGATGGAACGAGACCCGATCTCGGCGCGGTCGGCGTCGAACTGACGGACGATGTCCGGCCTTACGAGCACATGAAACTGCGGTGCCTCAACGGCACCCATTCGGCACTTGCCTATCTTGGCTACCTGGCAGGCGCGGAAACCGTCTCCGAGGCGGTGGCGCGACCGGCATTGACCAGATTCATTCGCCATCTCTGGGCAAACGAGATCATTCCCGTCCTGACGCCGCCGCCGGGCGTCGATCTGCATACCTATACAGACAAGCTGATGGAGCGCTATGCCAATCCCGGCATTCGCCATCGGAACTGGCAGATCGCCATGGACGGCTCGCTGAAACTGCCGCAGCGCCTGCTGGGCTCGATCGCGGAAAACCTTTCCGCGGGGCGAGTGCCGAAGGGCCTGCTCCTCGTCGTCGCCGCCTGGATGCGCTACACGTCGGGGACCGGCGAGGACGGCCAGCCGATCGATGTGCGCGACCCGATGGCCGACCGCCTGCGCGCTATCTGGGACCGTGGCGGAAGCCTGGAAGACACCGTCTCGGGCTATCTCGACATCGAAGAGGTCTTCCTGCCGTCGCTTGCGCGCGATCCTGCCATGCGGGGCGGTCTGGCCGAGGCGCTCGCCGACCTGATGGAGAATGGCGCCGAAACGGCCGCCGGCCGGTTCTCTGGAACGCCGTGACCGCTTCCGACAATCGCATCGTTCATAGGGCCACGCGTCCATCGACTGTGGATGGAGTGCTTGCCGATTTGGCAGAGGCCGGTCTGACGTAACGTCAGGTGCGGCTGATCACAGGGAAACGTACCAAACACCTTGATTCTGTCGTCAACTTTGCCAAAAGCACCTTTTCAAGCCGGTTCTGACAATGAAAATCGCCATCATTTCTCTTTATTCGGCGCTTTACCGCGGGGGAAATTATGGCACCCTTTTCCAGAATTACGCACTTCAGGCTTATCTGAAAAACATTGGTCACGAACCCTTTTGGGTGAGAACCAAAAGCCTGAGCGACATTCGATACATTAAGAGCATCTATAATCTCTACCTCTACGCGCTCGACTCGACCATCGCGCTTGCAAAGGGCGCCCACAAGACGCGCAAGCCCTCAGGAGACAGTGCTCGCCCCTACGAAACCTTCTTCGAGAGGCACGTCGATCACACGGCGCGAGTTTATACGCGCAACGATCTCCTGAACGATCCTCCGGCGGCAGACATCTATATTGCGGGAAGCGACCAGATCTGGACGAAAATGGTGCCGCACTTCTTTCTGGACTTCGTTCCAACGTCGTCGAGACGCATTGCCTATGCAGCCAGCGCGAGGTGGGACGGACTGACAGATGAATGGCTGTTGGCGGCACGCGAAAAACTCGCTCGCTTCGATCAGGTTTCGGTGCGAGAGGCCGCGGGTGTCGATGTTTGCCGGAGGGCGGGACGGGAGGACACCACCCTCGTACTCGATCCGGTCTTCCTCATGGAAAAGACCCATTACATCGATCTTGTGCGGAATGAAGGCGACGACACGCCGTATGATAGCCCTTTCCTGATGGCTTATTTCGTTAGCCTGGAGAACCCAAAGGAACTGCCGGTCGCATTTCTGGAGCGATTTTCGGCGCGACAAGGATGGGATCTTCAAGCGGATTTCATCTCGAATGCCGCGCAGCACATGCCGCGAAACCGGCTGATGAATCCCACGCCCACACAATGGCTGAACGCGATCGACAAATCGAAATTCGTTCTCACGAACTCCTTTCATGGCATGGCATTCGCCATTCTGATGGAAAGGCCATTCGCGGTACTGCTCAAGGACGGGAAAAGAGTTGGTAAAAACGAACGCATCACCAACATGCTCCGCTTCCTTGGGCTCGAGGACAGGGCGATCGGGATGGACCTTTTATATTCCGGCGATTTCGATGCCTTGGCGGACCGCCTAATGGCCGGAATCGACTGGGACGAAGTCAGACCGAAGCTGCAGAAATGGCGCGATATCTCGCGAGATTTCCTTATCAGCGCGACAGAAGCACGCTGATCACCGAAAGGGAGCCGGGCCGAAGCTCGCCTTGGCTTAATAGTGAGGTCCGTCAGCATGTCGTGACGAAAACTCTGCCGGACATCGGTACCGTTGCGGCTTTGGAATTCGGGCGATATCGATCCCGGATGGCGACGAATGCGCTCTCGTCGCCGTACTGCTACGCCACCCGGCTTCTCCATCGCGGTTTCGGATTTCGGCGCAGATTCGGGCAAGTGACAGAAATGCGGTTTGGCTGTTCGCCATACGCCGCATGCGAAAGCCAGTCGGTGACCAGTCGCCCGGTGGCGGCGGCTTGCGGGTCTCGCCTGGATCAAACAGAAGGTAATTGGAGCCTTGCCCTATTATCCCGAACTCAATCTCATTTTTATCCATATTCCCAAACCGGCGGGTGGAGCGATCGAGGAACTGCTGCGGCCTTACAGGGCGCCCGGTAACAAGACACCGCTACGCCGGTTTCTGCGCTATCTTCCGGTGCGACAGGATCCGATGCGTGCCTATATTCCCGGTCACTCGACGACGGCCTGGCACAGGCGGACGCTCGGAGCCGATACTTATGGCAATGCGACGAGCTTCGCCGTTGTCCGAAATTCATACGAGCGGCTTGTCTCGGAGTATGAAAATGTTCGTCAGAACCCGAAGCATCATCGCCACGAAAAAGCACGACGTTTGGATTTCAATAGCTATTTGCGCAGCAACACCAGGCGACTGTCCCAGATGAGCTTCATCGAGGCACCGGACGGAAGCGGCGTCATGGTCGATCGGATCATCCGCTTCGAAGCGTTGCATGACGATCTGAACGGTCTCCTGTCGGAGGTTCGTGCAAATGTCGCGCTGCCCACGGGCGGGCGGCTTAACAGTTCGGAGAAGAAGCCCCTGGATCATTATCTGACGGAGGAAAACGTCCAGATAATAAACCGGGCCTGCGCCTCGGACTTCCACAGCCTCGGATACTCGATGCTCTAGCAGATCTGACAGGCTCCGGAGAGCTTGATCGGGGTGCGGAGTGTCAGATCCAGGTTTGCACAGTCGCCGGTGGGATCGCGCCGCTATTGCGGGCCTTCAGGTCGCTCCCGGTGCCAACTCATCCGCAATCTCCTGCGCCCGTTCCTCGAGAAGCCATGCGCGGAAGGCTTTTATCTTCTTGAACTTCTGAAGGCGCTCGGCGCTGTAGACCATGTTGAATCCGCTTGTCGACTTGCGGACATGTTCGAAAGGTTTGATCAGGCGGCCGGTCGCAAGATCATTGGCGACGAAGGTTCGAATGGCGATGGCGACACCCGCGCCGGAAATCGCCGCATTGTAGGCCAAGGTAAGGCTTTCGAAGGTCGGGCCCCTGTCCGACGCCACGTTTTCCACTCCCGCGGATTCCAGCCACCTGCTCCAGTCATGCGGCCGAAGCGCGGCGTGGATCAGGACATGATTCTTCAGGTCTTCTGGCGTGTCCAATGCCCCATGTTCGGCGATCTTGGGCGCACAGACCGGAAACGACTCCACGTCGAGCAGCCGCTCGCTCACATAGCCCTGTTCCTCTTCTGGGTCGCTGTTCCGGTCGATGCGGATCACGACGTCGAATGCGTCCATGGTGACGGACTCCGGCATCAGCGTCGTTTTCAGGTCGATCTGGATGTCGGGATGGGTGGAATGAAAACTCGCCCAGCGCGGAAGCAGCCAGTGAACCGCGACGGTCGGATGGCAGCATACGCTGAGAACATTGGCCTGGTTGCCGAGGACGAGGCGGTCCGTCGCCAGGCTGATCGTATCCAGTGCCTGTGTGATGCTGGCGGCATAAGTCTCGCCGTCTTCCGTCAGCTTCACCGTGCGGTGGGAACGCGTGAACAATTCGACATCGAGGTGTTCCTCAAGGCTTTTTACCAGGCGGCTCACCGCACCGGGCGTCACGTTGAGCTCGCTTGCGGCTTTCAGGAAACTGCCGTGACGGGCAGCGGCTTCGAAAGTCCGTATGGCGTTGAGTGGCGGTAGGCGGCGGCCGCGCATGATGATCCGTCTCCGTTGCCTGTAAGAGCATGCGCGACCCGGTTCCGTACCTGCCCGCTTCGCGGTTTATACTGATAAAAACTCAATCAAGCATCGATAAAAGTCGTTTGACGTCAAGCGCAACGAAACCGGAAAATCGCTGATTGTTGCTTTGGCCGGCAGTCACCTGCCGCATGGTCGGCACCGGAAATCAAAAGGTCGCCCAAGGAGGCCCGGCGGGTTTGGTCCGGCGGTTGCGGTTGCCTGAATGGAGGAAGTAAGAGCATGCGCGAGAAAACGACAATTGAGCCCAACAGCCCGGAAGACGCTGGCGACAATTTGGAGAAGAGCACATACGGGCCTTTCGAGTGGGATGATCCGTTTCTCTTGTCACGCCAGCTTTCCGAGGAAGAGCGGCTGATCCAGGACGCTGCCCGCCGGTTCGCCCGTGAACGCCTGCTGCCGATGGTGGTCGAGGCCAACCGGCACGAGACGTTCGATCGCAGTGTCTTTCGCGAGCTTGGCGAGCTGGGCTTCCTCGGTCCGACCTTGCAGGGTTACGGCTGCGCCGGCGTGAACCATGTCTGCTACGGCTTGATCGGCCGCGAGACCGAATGGGCCGACAGCGCATTTCGCTCGGCGGTGTCGGTTCAGTCCAGTCTCGTGATGTTTCCGATCTACGAATATGGCTCGGAAGCGCAGCGCGAGGCGTTTCTTCCCAAGCTCGCCAGTGGCGAGTGGGTCGGCTGTTTCGGATTGACAGAACCCGACCACGGTTCCGATCCCGGTTCGATGCGCACCCGCGCGGTTCGCGATGGCGATGACTACGTCTTGAGTGGAGCGAAGAACTGGATCACCAACGCGCCGATCGCCGATGTGTTCATCATCTGGGCCAAGGACGAGGACGATGTCATTCGCGGCTTCATTCTCGACCGCGGCATGAAGGGCCTCGTGACGTCGAAGATCTCCGGCAAGTTCTCCCTGCGCGCTTCCCTGACAGGGATGATCGCGCTCGATAATGTGAGGGTGCCCTCTGACCGCATGCTCGCCGGTGTGCGCGGCCTTCGCGGTCCCTTCGGCTGCCTGAACAAGGCTCGCTACGGCATCTCATGGGGTGCGATGGGCGCTGCGGAGGCTTGCCTACATTACGCGCGTGATTATGTGGTTGGCCGGAAGCAATTCGGCAGGCCCCTTGCCGCCAACCAGCTTGTGCAGAAGAAACTCGCCGACATGCAGACCGAAATCTCGCTGGGGCTGCAGGCGACGTTGCGGGTCGGGCGCATGATGGATTCCGGAGAAGCCGCGCCGGAGGCCATTTCGATCGTCAAGCGCAACAATTGCGGCAAGGCGCTGGATATCGCCCGGGTGGCGCGGGACATGCTCGGCGCGAATGGAATTTCGGACGAGTATCATGTCATACGGCACATGATGAATCTGGAATCCGTAAACACCTATGAAGGGACCCACGACATGCATGCACTCATCCTCGGCAGGGCGATAACCGGCATGCAGGCGTTTGCCAACTGAGCACCAGCGGGAAGAGAAACATGACCAAGGCGCAAAACAATCACGGTTTGCTGTTCACCTGTGCCGATCCGGATGCCGCCGGCGGCTTTGACAGGACGGTGCTGGCGTATCTCGCGTTTGACAACAAGACCGGTGGCCATCTGAAGGGCCTCCTGAAGTCCGATCCCGAAATGCCCATGGCGCACTGCCTGCGCGGCTATTTCATGATGTTGATGGGCGCGCGCGCGCTTGTTCAACGGGCGCTGCAGGAAGCGCGGACGGGCCTTGAGCGGAAGGCCGATCTCGAAGAACGCGAGGTCATGCATCTGAATGCACTGCTCGCCTGGGCGAACGGCTCACTGGACCGCGCGACATCGATCTGGGACGAGATCGCGCGTGCGTATCCGCGCGACATGCTCGCGCTCAAGATGGCGCATTTCGGGTATTTCTACACCGGTCGATCGACGATGATCCGCGACGGCGTGGCCAGAGCGCTGGACTTCTGGAGCCCGGCCGACCCGGAATATTCGTTCCTCGGCAGCATGTACGCCTTCGGTCTGGAGGAAAGCGGTGAGTACGACAAGGCAGAGCGTGTCGTGCGCGATGCGCTCGACCGGAATCCGAACGACCCGTGGGGCATTCACGCCATGGCGCATGTCTTCGAGGCCACCGACCGGTTCGGCGAGGGCGTATGCGCCATCACCGAGATGGAGGGTAACTGGAAGCCCGCGAACAATTTCCGCTACCATGTCGCCTGGCATCGGGCGCTGTTCCACTATGAAAACAATGACGCGGAAGCGGCATTGGCCGCTTTCGATGCCGATGTTTTCAACGAGGAGGCGACCGAAGATCTGGATGTCTGCAACGATGCGTCGCTGCTCTTGAGGATAGAACTCGGAGGCGTCGATGTCGGTGATCGCTGGCAGAAGATTGCCGCCAAGGCCGCAAAGCGCGAGGAGGAGCTGATGCTGCCCTTCGTCGATGTCCATTTCGTGCTTGCCCTGGCCAGCAGCGAGGAACCGGACCATCGCGCCCGCGCGCGATCGCTGGCGGATGCCATGAACAAATACGGGGCGTCGAGCACGGACGACAACGCGGCCACCTACCGCGACGTTGGCGGGGCGCTGGCGCAGGCCATCGTCAGCTACCGGGAAAACAAATATGCCGATACGTGGAGCGTTATGAGCGCGATTCTGGACAGGATCCAGGCGATTGGCGGCAGCCACGCGCAACGGGATCTGTTCCGGGAGATCGCCGGCGATGCCTTGTGGAATGCGGAGCCCGGCGGCGCGGATGCGATCGCCTTCTATGGAACCCGGTCGCGGATGCGCAAAGGCGATCAGCGCAACTGGGACCGGTATTTGTCGGCATTGGAGCGCGGCGGCCACGACGGCGCGCTGCGCTCCGCGCGCACCCGGTTTCAGGCCGCCGCCGGCGGATCCCACTGACGGCGAACGCACGCTGTTTCTGATAGTATTGGCTTACGGTCCTGTGCTGCCCGGCGACAGTCGTGGTGTCGGTATCGTCGAGCCTTCATCGCTGTGAAATGAGCTTCGCATGAGTGGCTGCAAGGGGGCTCCGAATTGAGGTGGGCGCCTAGTTCACGTGAGCAAAACTCAATCGAGAGCGCCGAAAAATCAGTTGCAAGCAGGGCGTGGGGCGCGATACTTTCGGACAGTCAATACAAGAGCCGATAAACGCATGATGCTTTTGATCGAGAGTCATGAAGTTATGTATTGTAAAATAAAATATTTGCGAGACCAAATTCCGAAGCGGAAACACTAAGAATACATGGATATTTAAATATATCGGTCGATCTCGGGTCGGCATTCAACACTTTCAAACAAGAACCGAAAACACAACGCAACGGGTCACTTGGCGTGTGGTGCGTGAGGAAAACCATGTCGACGGAATTCGTGATGGCGCTGCTGTCATCCGATCGAAAGACGACGCATTGCCTGAGGCTTGAGGAGGAGTTCGATCATGAACATGCTTGAACGCATGCATAATCCGGGCGCGAGCGGAACGGGAGGCTACAAGCTTCTCGAGCCGCGCCAGAAATACAATCTTGCATTCTGCACCGAAGACGAGATCGCGATTGCCGAGCATTTCCGCGAATTCGTCGACGCAGAGCTGATGCCCCACCGTCACGATATCGAGGGTGGCTGGCATCGCGACCCGAAGCTTGCCAAGGCGACGATCCACCGGCTTTACGCCAAGCTGCACGATTTCGGCGTGACCAAGGCGATCCTGCCGGAAAAGCATGGCGGGCCGGGTCTCTCCCCGGTTGTGCGCCAGATGATCAACGAGGAACTCTCCCGCGCCGACATCGGGCTCGCGACCAAGGTGGGCAAGCTGCACTGGGCGATTTCGGTCATGGTTGCGGCGGGCCGCGATGACCTGCTTGAGGAATTTGCACCGAAGATCACCGGTCCCGATGCATGGACCGCTTGTTTCGCCATCACGGAGCCGGCAGGCGGCGCGAATGTCGAAGACCCGGCGCTGGCCTACAAGACGATGAACACCAACGCTCGCGAGGACGGCGACCATTACGTGATTAACGGCCACAAATTGTGGCCGGGTCCGGCGGGTCCGGCCGAGAATTTCCAGTCCGAGCACCTCAAGGGCCACATGGGATACTGGGTCTGCGCCATCACCAAATCCGGCGGCGGCGAGGAAAATGTGGGCATTTTCCACGTACCCGCCGATGCCGAGGGGCTGGAGTTCTCGCAGCCCTACGAGAAGATGGGCTTCTGCTTTTCTGAGGCGAATACAGACATCTGGTTCCGCGATGTCCGTATCCCCAAACGCTACCGGATCGACACCGAGCCGGGACAGGGCTCCAAGCTCATCAAGGGTTATGTGATCGGGCTTGGCCGCCTCGCGGGCGCGGCGCGGTTGACGGGCCTGTCCGAAGCCGTACTCGAGACCTGCATGGACTGGACGCAGAACCGCATCATCGCTGGCAAGCCGATGCGCGAACGCTCGCTTTTTGCCGCCACGCTGGCGGAGATGTGGCGCTCGATTGAGATGAGCCGCCAGTACTACCTCTCTGTCACCGTGCAGGTCACCCGTCCCGACATGTACGGCATGCCCTGGGAAGCGCAGATGAAGGCCAAGTTCTCGGCCGCGCGCTCCTTTGCCGGGGACACGGCGATGATGGTGACCAACCGGGCCATGCAGCTGATGGGTTCCGCGGGCTATGCGTATGAGAGCCACATCGAGAAATACATGCGCGACTACAAGATCGTGCAGATGTGGCTTGGCGGCGCTGAGCGCGACCGCATGGACATGGCGCAGGGTCTCTTTGGACCCTTCACATGGGCGGGTGACAACTAGACCGGTTCCGAGGCGCGGCCTCGGTAATATTTCCATTCATTTCCAATGGCTTGACCAGGAGGAGGCATTTAATGGCTAGCAAGGAAAGCGTCGTACTCGGCGAACAATACAAGAAATGGGTTTCGGCGATGGCCGACAACCCGGATATGACGCTCGAGGAAACGCGGGCGATGTTCGAACACTGGGGCGATGTGACGGGAGAGCCCGGCGGCATCGACTATATCGAGGTCGTCGCGAATGGCGTGCCCTGCATGTGGGCGAAGCCGAAGGGCGGGGACGAGAGCCGCGCGCTGCTTTGCACGCATGGCGGCGGTTATATGGTCGGCTCCATGTACTCGCATCGGAAAATGTTCGGCCACATCGCGAAGGCGGTCGGGTGCCCGGCTCTGATCGTGGATTACACCCGCTCGCCCGAAAGCCTGCATCCGCGTCAGGTGAACGACTGCACGGACGCCTATGCCTGGCTGCTGGATCAGGGGTTGAAGCCCGAGCACATCGCCTTCACGGGCGACAGTGCTGGTGGCGCGCTGGCCATCACCACATTGCTTTGTGCACGCGATCGGGGACTGCCGCTGCCCGTCGCCTCAATGCCCATTTCGCCCTGGACCGACATGGAAATCACGGGTGGAACCGTGACGACCAATGAAGAAAAGGATCACTTCGTGAAGCGTGCCGTGATCGAGCACATGTCGGCCACTTTCCTCGGCGAGAACGGCAACCGCAAGGATCCGCTGGCGACGCCGCTTTACGCGGATCTCTCGGGTCTGCCGCCCTTCTATGTCCAGGTGGGCGGAGACGAAACGCTGCTCGATGACAGCCGCAATTTCGTGGCCAAGGTCGAAGCTGCGGGCGGCGAGATCAAGTTTGACGTCTACCCGGAAATGCAGCACGTCTTCCATTTCCTCGCCGGAACAGCACCTGAAGCAGACAAGGCGATCGCCGATCAGGCGGCTTGGATCAAGCCGAAACTCGGCCTTTAAGCTGAACCGGAAATGCGCGGGAATATCGTCGCCTCGGAGGTGACGTTCCCCAAGTGACTTGGACGGCCAGGCGCTCACCGCTTCTGGCCGTCCTTTGGCTTTCATGGGCCACAGCGACGTGATCGGAGTGCGGAGTGTCGGATACCGCCATACTGCTTGCGTCCCGTTGCCCGGCAGGCAATTGCACAGCAAATGCCGAGAGGGGGCGGTAATAGGTCTGTTCCATAATGCGCACTTCCCGGATCGCATCAATCCGGGCCATTCCTTGCCCCACGAGTACGTCAACCTGCCGTAGCTTCGTGACAATCTCTTCCGGCTTGTGTCGCTTGTTCGCCATCGTTGGTCCTCCGTTTTCTAAACATAAGGGTGGATCAATTCAGTTGGGTAGGCTCAGAAGGACATGGGCCTCGAAGGCGTCATTCGTGGCAAAAGGACCAGGACCACGCTTCCCGACAAGGCCCAGCCATGTCCGTTGGACAAAGTGAATTGCCAGTTCCGCGTGCCGGCGCCGGACATGCTTTGCCCTAACGGCGGTGCAAGCGTCGCCTATCGGGTAACAGGTGAGTGATTTCACCTATGTCGCGACTTGGCAGGGCTTCGTCTACGTCGCCTTTGTCATCGACGCCTTCGCGCCGCATTGTCGGATGGCGAGTGAGCCGCACGGCCTACGCCGGGTTCGTCCTGGATGCCCTGGAACAGGCCGTTCATCAACGACGGCCGGGAGCGGGATTGGTGCATCACTGGGATCGCGGATCGCAATACCTATCGATCAAATACACCGAGCGACCGGTCGAGGCCGGCATCGAACCGTCGGTCGGCAGCGTCGGCGACGGTTATGACAACGCGCTCGCCGAGACGATCAACGGTCTATTCAAGGCAGAGGTCATTCATCGCCGTGGGTCATGGCGCAGCTTCGACGTCATGGGATATGCCGCACTCGCATGGGTCGACTGGTTCAACAACCGCCGTCTGCTGGAACCCATCGGAAACGTGCCGCCAGCAGAGACCGAAGCAAACTTGTATGCGGCTATGGAAACGTCAGGAATAGCCGCGTAGCTTATATCGACCAGCTTCCGGCAAACCCGGGGCGGTTCATAAAGGATTTGACCAAAATGAAACTGGCCGCCCGGCGACGGGGAAGGCGAAATTTCGTCTCGCTTTCGCATTCAAATTGATTGAATCTGTCTATACGGCTTAGTCTAATTTCCGCAGATCGCATCGATCTGGTTCTTCACCGTGTTGATCTCAGAGATCTTCTCTGCCTTCGATTTTGCATGCATTTTCTCGATCGCCTTTGCGAAGATCTCTACCTCCTGTTGGGCGACCTCCTTGATCGGCTGAGTCTGCCAATAGTCGATCGCTACATTCACGCTCGTCTCGCCAAGACCAGTAAGAAAGGCGCCAACGGGGCCGAAGTATTTCCCGAGGATGCTGAGCGTAATACTGGTGGCTTGGTCAGCGAGTATGTCGTCGGGGGGATTCCCCGTCGCGATGGAAGCAGCGACATCGGCCTTGAGGTTGTTGCTCGCGTTGATCGTTTCCTCGAAAACTTTCAGTTGCGCTTTCGAATAGCCATCGGTGATGGATTTGGGTAGCTTGGAGACGTCCATCCCGCCCACAGTTTCGAAGAAGAGCCATTTGCCAACCGTAAAAGCAATGCGCTTTTTCTGGTCCGCATCGGCAGCTGCGTAGGCCGATTCGGCGTCCTTACGATGTTGCTCGAACATTCTGATCGTCGCTTGAATTCGGTTTTCCACCTCATTGTCGTAGTCCGCGAAAGCGGCGTCAAACATGTCGAAGAGCGGGCCATCGCGGTACTCAAAGGCTTCCGTGCAGTTGGAGAAGATCCCGTGCCCTGTGATTACAACTTGGGCGTGGGCGGGAACTGCGGTCGTGACTAGCAGCAGGGCGGATACGCAGAAAAGTAATGTGGTCATCATACTTGCTCTGTAACGTTTAGTTATATGTTTCGAGCATCCCTTCCTTTTTGCTGGTGCCTGCATCTTTCTTCCGCTGATACGTAAAAACTCCTGTATTATCAAGAAATGTTTCTTCGGTTTCATCTTCCGTGCTCCCTTAATTACTGTTTCTCATTTCACTCCGCGATTTTCCCCGAATGAGTACGGGGCCGGTATACGGTGTTGTGTTTACACGACAGCATTCAGCGTTTCTGTCACTACTTCTAGTGACTTCGTGCCGGCCCGCATGCCGATCCCCGATGTATCCATTGCTTGCTGGGCAAGCGTTTGTATGCGTTTGAATCTCGAGACCGTAGCGCTAAGGTCAGCTATCAAATCTACTGAGCGGTTATACAGACCGGTCAAGCGGGACGTGGTTTCTTCGATCGTACGCCGCAGCGCATCAAGCATCGCTTGCTGCACTTGTTCCGCGTGGTCAGCAAGCGCCTTATCGTTTGTCTCAATGGCTTCCTTTTTGCTCGCAAGCACTTCCTTCAAACGTTCGCCCGTTTCATCCATGATCTGGCTGACAACTTCGGCAAGAGCGCGATAGCTCTTCTCAAGAGTGCTTGCGGCTTCGCTCAGGTTTTCTTCGATCTCTCCGATTGTTTCGCGCAACTGTTCCGTCATGCGCGTCTCGAATCTGTCTCGACGCGTAGCGAGTTCGGCACCGAATTCTTCGACATTAGCCTTGATCTGATCCGAATCGACTTCGAAGTCAGGCACAAGCCGTTCGGTCGATCCGGCAATTGAGTCGAGTTTTGAGCGGAAGTCATCGGCCCAATCGGCAATACGACCGGCTATTGCCGAAGTGATATCGTCCGCTGCATTGATATCGGCTGAAAGGTTCCGTAGCCTTTCGATCGCCGCAGTCAGCTGACCGCCTACCTCATTCGAGAACTCAATGAGGTTCTGCGCCGAAGCCTTGAGCTCGTCGCGAGACTCGACGAATTCCTTGTTTACGTCATCTACGGCCGCGCGCTGGGCACGAATTGCTTCCAGCGTTTCTTCCAACTGGGATTTTGCATCGTTGAACGACATATTAGATACTTATCCCCACCGTACCCGCTAGGCTTCGCAAATGTTCCAGCGCAGAGAAAACCGGTTCGGTGACCGCTTCGAGTGCCTCCATCGCCGTTTCCGTCTGCTCGCGCTGGGCCTTGTTTTCCTCACCACCTTCAATGAGTTCAGCGAGATGTAAGCGCACGACCTCTATGACTTCTTCGGCCAGCGATTTGATTCTATTATGTAAAACTTGCACGAATTCTTCGTCGATGACTTCGGTTGCGTTGATGAGAACAGCTTCTGTCATCCTTTCACGGAGTTCGAGCAACTGCTCATCAAGCGCATCGGCCAGAGTTTCAAGAGGTTCTGCGGCCTCGCTTTGGAGAAAGGCCACCATATCGGACAACCGTTCCGCGACTTCTTCCTTCACCGCGCTCAGGAGTTCGTCGGCTTCTTCAATGACTCCGGTGGCGGTTGTCGAAACATCATCAATGACCGTCTCGGCTTCAGAGGTTGCGGCTTCTATTACTTCACTGGCCTCGGAAAATGCCTCTGTGCGTTCAGTTGACAACTGATCGATGGTGGCCCGCATGTCATCCGCATGCTCGTTTAGGTCGTCTAATCGGGTAACTAGCGCCTGCAAGCCATCATTAGCATCGACTGTCCGTCGTCAGAGGTTTTGAGCAGTTCGGCGGCCTGATCTAGTGGAGGCTCTGGCCCATCAGGATTTCATTCTAAGCGGCGGCCTTGCGATGCAGCAAGCGCCGTTGATTGATAGTTTCGCGTTTGATCCTTTCTCTTGTCTGCAGGATGGTCTGGCTGCGTCCGAAGTAGACGTCGGCCGGTGTGAGATTGCCGAGGCTCTCGTGGTAGCGCCGGTTATTGTAATGATCGACAAAGGCGTCGATCTGCGTTTCGAGAGCACCCGGCAGGAAGTGGTTTTCGAGCAGGATGCGGTTTTTCAACGTCTGGTGCCATCGCTCGATCTTGCCCTGGGTCTGGGGATGGCAAGGCGAACCGCGGGTGTGCTCCATCCCAATGCCGGAGAGCCAATCGGCCAGTTCGCCGGCGACGTAACATGGACCATTGTCTGACAAGAGCCGTGGACGTTGCATCACCTTGGCGTTGTCGCAACCCGATGCCTGCAGGGCGAGTTCCAGCGTGTCGGTGACATCCCCGGCCTTCATCGTGGTGCATAGCTTCCAGGCGATGATGTAGCGCGAGTAATCGTCGAGGATGGTCGACAGATAGAACCAGCCCCAGCCGATGACCTTCAGATAGGTGAAGTCGGTCTGCCACAGCTGGTTCGGCGCGGTCGTCTTGTCATGGAACTCATCGGCAGCCTTGATGACGATGAAGGCTGGACTGGTGATCAGATCCTGCGCCTTGAGCAGGCGGTAGACCGAGGATTCCGAGACGAAGTAGCCTCGCGTGTCGGTGAACGTCACCGCCAGTTCGCGCGGTGACAGCTCCGGCTCATCAAGCGCAAGGTCGATGATATTTTCTCGGATGTCGTCGGGAATGCGGTTCCAGACCCGCCCGGGCTGAGGCTTGCGATCTTCCAGCGCATCGACGCCGCCGGTGAGAAAGCGGTCATACCAGCGATTGAAGGTCGAGCGGGGAATGCCGAGCTTGTCCAGCGTGCGCTTGGTCGGCAGATGCGACTGCTCGACGAGCCGGATGATCTCCAGCTTCTCGGAGGCGGGATATCTCATTCGTCGTCGCCCCCATCCGCGATCATGCTTTTTTTAAGCAGCCGCAGTTCCAGCGCCTGCTCGGCGACGACCTCTTTCAGATCATGGGCCTCGCGACGCAGATGCTTGACCTCGTCACTGGTGGCTGCCCGCGCGGTGTCGCCGGCCAACCGCTTCTTGCCGGCTTCGAGGAACTCTTTCGACCAATTGTAATAGAGGCTCTCGGCAATGCCTTCACGCCGGCACAGCGCGGCAATCGACTCCTCACCGCGCAAGCCTTCCAGCACGATGCGGATCTTCTCTTCCGCCGAATAATGTTTGCGGGTTGTACGGCGGATGTCCTTGATGACCTTTTCCGCCGGCTCCTTCTGTGTCCCGGA